>CP070783.1:1112447-1152254 GCA_020346465.1 Deltaproteobacteria bacterium | reverse complement strand
CCGCTCGATCGGCATCCAGCCCGACATCCTCCTGTGCCGCACGGACCGGGCGCTTCCGAAGGAGATCAAGGGGAAAATCGCCCTGTTCTGCAACGTCACCGAGGATGCGGTCATCACGGCCCGGGACGTCGACCTGATCTACGAGGTGCCGCTCGTCTTCCATCAGGAGGGGCTCGACGACAAGATCATGGAGCTTTTGAATATCTGGGCCGGCGAGCCCCGGCTCGAGCCGTGGACCGACGTCGTGGAGAAATGGAAGAATCCCCGGCACGAGGTGACCATCGCCATCGTGGGCAAATACGTCAACCTGAAGGAGTCGTACAAGAGCCTCAACGAGGCCCTGACGCACGGGGGGATCGCCCACTCGGCGCGGGTCCTCCACCGCTACGTGGATTCCGAGGAGGTGGAGCGGCAGGGAGCGGAGGCGCTTCTCAAGGGGGCGGACGGCATCCTGGTCCCGGGAGGGTTCGGGGTGCGCGGCGTCGAGGGGAAGGTCGCGGCGGTCCGGTACGCCCGGGAGAACCGCGTCCCCTATTTCGGGATCTGCCTCGGGATGCAGGTGGCGGTGCTCGAGTTCGCCCGCAACGTCTGCGGGCTGCCGAAGGCCACGAGCCGGGAGCTCGATCCCGCGTGCGAGTGGCCGGTCATCGACCTGATGCCCGATCAGCGGGAGATCCAGGAAAAGGGGGCGACGATGCGGCTGGGGGCGTACCCCTGCCGTCTCGTCCCCGATTCGTTCGCCGGCAGGGCGTACGGGGCGACCGAGATCTCGGAGCGGCATCGCCACCGGTACGAGTTCAACAACGAGTTCCGGGAAGAGCTCTCCGCCCGGGGGATGCGTATTTCCGGCCTGTCGCCCGACGGGCGCCTCGTGGAGATCGTGGAGATTTCCGACCACCCGTGGTTCCTCGGATGCCAGTTCCACCCCGAATTCCAGTCGGGTCCGCTTTCGCCACACCCGCTCTTCCGGGACTTCATCGGGGCGGCCCTCGCGTTCTCGAGCCAGGTCGGGGTGTGATCCGGCAGGTTGACATCGCGGGTCGCTTCCGCGTCGGGGACGGGAACCCCCCGGTGTTCATCGCCGGTCCCTGCGTCCTCGAATCCGGGGAGCTGGCGTTCTCCGTCGCGGCGTTCCTCTCCTCCCTGGGATCCCGCCTGTCGGTTCCCGTCCTGTTCAAGGGTTCGTTCGACAAGGCGAACCGCTCCTCGGTGCGGTCCTACCGGGGCCCCGGGGAACGGGAGGGGCTTTCGATCCTCGCCGAGGTGAAGAGCCGGTACGGCCTGCCCGTGACCACCGACGTCCACGAGCCGCGGCAGGTGGCGCCGGTCGCGGAGGTGGTGGACGTCCTGCAGATCCCCGCGTTCCTCTGCCGCCAGACGGACCTTCTCGTCGCCGCGGGGGAAACGGGTCTTCCCGTCAACATCAAGAAGGGGCAGTTCATGGCCCCGTGGGACATGGCGAACGCCGTCGAGAAGGTCGCGTCCACGGGAAACCGCGCCGTCCTCGTCACGGAGCGGGGCACCTCCTTCGGCTACAACAATCTCGTCGTCGACTTCCGGGGAATCGCCTCGATCCGGGAGACGATCTGCCCGGCGATCTTCGATGCGACGCACAGCGTGCAGCTTCCGGGGGGAGCGGGGACCGCCTCCTCGGGGGAGAGGCGGTTCGTCGCCCCCCTGGCCCGCGCGGCGGTGGCGGCGGGAGCGGACGGCCTGTTCCTGGAGATTCACCCCGACCCCGAACGCGCACTTTCCGACGGGCCGAACAGTCTCCCCCTGGGGGACGTCGAGCCGCTAATCCGGTCGCTCCTGGCGATCCGGGCGGCGGTGGGGCAGGCGGGGAGCGCGACCGGCGGGAACGGAGGGAGGGACGATGGTGCGTGACCAGCGCGGCCGGTTCGCGGCGCTTGTCCAGCGGGCGTCCCGTGTCCTCTCGATCGAGGCGGAAGGGATCGCCGGGCTGCGGGAGAAGATCGACGAGAAGTTCTGCCGGGCCGTCGACATCCTCCTGCAGGCGCCGGGGAAGGTGGTCCTGACGGGTGTGGGGAAATCCGGCCTGATCGGCCGGAAGATCGCCGCGACGTTCGCCTCCACCGGGACCCCCGCCTTTTTTCTTCACCCGGCGGAGGGGATGCACGGCGACATCGGGATGGTCCGGAAAGGGGACGTGGTCATCGCCCTCTCGAACTCGGGGGAGACCGACGAGATCGTCCGGCTCCTGCCCATCTTCAAGCGGCTCGGGCTCTTCATCATCGCGTTGACGGGGAACCCGGACTCCACCCTGGGACGATACGCCGACGCGGCGCTGGACGTCGGGGTGCGCGAGGAGGCCTGCCCGCTCGGCCTCGCGCCCACCGCCTCCACGACCGCCGCGCTGGCGCTCGGCGACGCCCTGGCCGTCGTCCTCTTCGAGGAGAAGGGGTTTTCAGAGAAGGACTTCGCCATGCTCCACCCCGGAGGGGAGCTGGGACACAGGCTCCAGAAGGTGGAGGACGTCATGCACCGCGGGGAGGAGATCCCGCTGGTTCTCCAGGAGACCCCGCTGAAGGACGCCCTCTTCACGATCAGCTCCAAGCGGCTCGGGGTCACGGGTGTCGTGAACGGCAGCGGGGTCCTCGTGGGGGTGATCACCGACGGCGACGTCCGAAGGGCGATGGCCCGGGGGGTCGACCTGTACGCGACGAAGGCGGGGGAGATCATGACCCCGGGGCCGAAGCGGCTCGTGTCGTCGGAGTTGGCCGCCTCCGCGATGCGGAAGATGGAGGAGTTCTCGATCACGAGCCTGTTCGTCTTCGACGAGGGCGATCCGGAGAAGCCGGTCGGGATCATCCACATCCACGATCTCCTGAAGGCGGGGATCGGATGAGCGGGCCGCGGGTGCGCCAGGGCGCCGGGGGGAAGGCGGCGAAGGTGCGCCTGTTCCTGATCGACGTGGACGGGGTGCTGACCGACGGGGGGATCGTCTACGACGGGAACGGGGTGGAGACGAAGCGGTTCCACGTCCGCGACGGGCACGGCATCAAGATGATGCAGCGGGCGGGGATCGAGGTCGGGGTCATCACGGGAAGAACGTCGGAGGTGGTGCGGATCCGCGCGGAGGAACTGGGGATATCCGTCGTCCGGCAGGGGGTCTACGACAAGGTGTCCGCGTGGCGGGAGATCCTGGAGGAGAAACGGCTCTCCCCGGAGGAAAGCGCCTACGTGGGGGACGACATCGTGGACGTTCCCCTCCTGCGGCAGGTCGGTTTCGCGGCGGCGGTGGACGATGCCGAGGAATACGTCCTGTCCGAGGCCGACTTCATCTCGTCCCGCAGGGGAGGGCACGGTGCCGTCCGGGAGATCGTCGAATTCGTGCTGAAGTCGTGCGGGGCGTGGGAGAAGGTCTCCGCGAAATATTTCGACGCGGGGGGGGGGATGTGATCGGCAGGCTGCTTTCGGGGGTGGCGGTTGTCCTGCTCTTCGCGGGGGCCTACCTGATGGCCCTGAACGTGGCCAGGGAGGCGCGCCGGACCGCACCGGGGGATTCGCAGGCGGGGGACGCCGTGGGCCCGCAGATCATCCTGCGCGGCGTCGAGATGGTCGAGATGCGCCGGGAGGGGCAGGTCTACCGGCTCGTCTCGGACAACGCCTCCTATTCGATCCGGTCGGGATACGCGTTTGCATCGAACGTTACCCTGCTGCTGAAGGAGCGGGAAGGGGACGTCGTGGTGACCGCCCCCGAGGCGTCCTGGGACATGAACGAAGGCCGGATCGACCTCGGGAAGGGGGCCTCCGCAAAGGACGGGTTCGGGTGGACCGCCGTTTCCCCCCGTGCGGGCGTGGACCTCAACGCCGAGGTCATCACCGCGGAGGATGCCCGTGTCGAGGGCCCCGGCCTGTCGGTGGAAGGAAGCAACCTTCGGTGGCGGTGGCAGGACGGCACGGTGGTGCTCGATTCCCCGAAGAGCAGAATCCTTCCCGAGAAGGTCCGGATACCGGAAAAGCGGGGGTGAGGCGATGAGCGCTCGGAAGAAGCGTCTGCGGATCGTCATGCGTGTGGCGGTGGCGGGAGCGGCCGCCCTTCTGGTCGTTCTGCCCCCGGCGCTCCGGGCCGGTGCCGCGGAGGACCAGAAGGCGGTCCGTCCGGGCGAACTGGGGCGCCGGCCGATCGAGATCACGGCGGATCGCCTGAATGCCGACAGCGCCACGGATTCCGTGACGTTCGAGGGGAATGTCGTCGCGATCCAGGCGGATGTGACGCTTCATGCCGACCGGCTGCGCGCGGAATATTCCCGGGAGACCCGCACCGTCGATCAGATCACGGCGGAGGGAAACGTCCGGGTGGTCCAGGCGGGAAAGGAGGCCCGTGCCGCCCGCGCCGTCTTCTACAACCAGGAGCAGCGGATCGTCCTTACGGGGGGGGCCGAGATGGAGCAGGGGGAGAACACCCTCAAGGGGGACACGGTGACCATCTACCTGCGGGAGAACCGGTCCGTGATCACGGGCGGGAAGGGGGGACGCGTCCGGGCCGTCCTCCACCCGCAAGGTCTTCTGGAAGGGAAGGGAAAAGAAGACCGTTGAAATCCCTGGAGGTCCGCAACCTGAAAAAGAGATACCGCCGCCGGGAGGCGGTCAAGGGGGTTTCCCTCGGGATCGCGCCGGGGGAGGTCGTGGGCCTGCTGGGCCCGAACGGCGCGGGGAAGACCACGATCTTCTACATGATCGTGGGGCTGGTCCGTCCCGACGCCGGCACGGTCCTTCTCAACGGGCAGGACATCACCCGGCTGCCGATGCACCGGCGGGCCCGGTTGGGGCTGGGCTACCTCCCCCAGGAGCCGTCGGTCTTCCGGAAGCTTTCGGTCCGGGAGAACATCCTCGCCTTCCTGGAAGAGACGGGCCTGCCTTCGGGCGAGCGGGAGGAGCGGCTTCGGGAACTCCTCGCGGAGATGCGGATATCCCACGTGGAGGATTCCATGGGGTACTCCCTGTCGGGAGGGGAGCGGCGGCGCGTGGAGATCGCCCGTTCCCTGGTGATTTCCCCGGTCTTCCTGCTTCTGGACGAGCCGTTCGCCGGGATCGATCCGATCTCGATCGCGGACCTGCAGCAGGTGATCCTTCGCTTAAAGGAGAAGGGAATTGGGGTTATAATAACAGATCATAACGTCCGCGACACCCTCACGGTGTGCGATCGGGCGTACATCATCTCCGAGGGGGAGATTCTCCTCGAAGGAAACCCCGGGGACATCGCCTCGTCCCCGCGCGTAAGGGAAATTTACCTGGGAGAACAGTTCTCCCTGTAGGCAGTCAGGAGACGGATGGCCCTAGAACTGCGACAGTCCCTGAAGCTCAGCCAGCAGCTGGTCATGACTCCGCAGTTGCAGCAGGCGATCAAGCTTTTGCAGCTGTCGCGCATGGAGCTGCAGCAGGCGATCCGGGAGGAACTCGAGGTCAACCCCGCCCTGGAGGAGGAGATGGAGGGGTCGACGGAAGGGGAGGAGGAGGTGGCCGAGGCGTCTCCCCCGGCGGCCGAGGCGGAGAGCCCGGAGGTGTCCGATACCCCCCCCTCCAAGGAGCTGATCGACCGCGTCGACTGGGACTACTACTTCGGGGACGGCGCAACGTCGTCCGGGACCGGGGGGGAGCGCGACCGCGAGGAGGAGGACGGTCGCCCCTACTACGAGAACCTTCTCACCCGGAAGCCCTCCCTCGCCGAGTACCTCCAGATGCAGATCAACCTGTCCCCCTTGGACGAGGCGGTCGGGGAGATCGCCCCCTACCTGATCGGGAACATCGACGACAACGGGTATCTCAAGGTATCCGCCGAGGAGACCGCCGAGACGCTCGGGAAGCCTCTCGGCGAGGTGGAGCGGGCGATCGCGAAGATCCAGACACTGGATCCTGCCGGCGTCGGGGCCCGCGACCTGCGGGAGTGCCTGATGATCCAGGCCCGGGAGAAGGGGGAAGAGTATGTCCTCCCCCTGAAGATCCTCTCCGACCACTTCGACTCCTTCACCCGGGGGGACGTGGCGGGCATCGCAAGGCGGCTCAAGCTCTCCCGAGAGGTCGTCCGGGAGGCCTTCCAGAAGCTGGTGACCCTGTGGCCGAAGCCCGGCAGGGCGTTCCTGGGGGACGACGTGCACTACATCACCCCGGACGCCTACGTCTTCAAGACGGACGACCAGTGGGTGATCACGCTCAACGAGGACGGGCAGCCGCGCCTCCGCCTCAGCGCCTATTACCGGGACCTCCTCTCCGCCGGGGAGCGGCTGGGCAAGGAGGAAAAGGAGTTCCTGAAGCAGAAGATCAACTCCGCCCTCTGGTTCATCAAGAGCATCCAGCAGCGCCAGCGGACCATCTACAAGGTCGTGGAAAGCATCATGAAGCTCCAGCGCGATTTTCTCGAGGCCGGTCCGAAGAGCCTCAAGCCCCTCACGCTCCGGGATGTCGCGGAGGACATCTCCATGCACGAATCGACCGTCTCCCGGGTGACGACCAGCAAGTACGTGTACACTCCCCACGGGATCTTCGAGCTGAAGTTCTTCTTCAATTCCGGCCTGAACCGGGACGGAGGGGAGGAGAACATCGCCTCCAAGTCGGTGAAGGAGAAGATCCTGGAGGTCATCCGGAGCGAGGGGGAGGAGAAGCCGCTGAGCGACCAGGATCTCGTCCGGATTCTCCGAGGCCAGGGGATCCGGATCGCCCGCCGCACCGTCACCAAGTACCGCCAGGCGATGGGAGTGCTCCCCTCATCCAAGAGAAAGAAGCTGTTTTAGGAAGAACCGATCCGTTCGGAACAAAGGAGGAAACCGCGTGAGCAACATTTCCGTGACGTTCCGTCACATCGATCCGAGCCAGCCGCTCAAGGACTACGTTTCCGAAAAGCTGGGAAAGGTCCAGAAGATCCTGGACGATTCCTTCGAGGCGAATGTCACGCTCTCCGTGGAAAAATACCGCCACATCGCGGAAGTCTTTCTGACGGCGCGGGGGATCACGATCAAGGCGTTCGAGTCCACCGACAACCTCTATTCCGCCATCGACCTGGTCTGCGACAAGGTGGAGCGCCAGACCAAAAAGTACCGGGAGAAGAAAAAGGAGAAGAGCCCGGGAGTCCCCGCGGAGCCGATCGTTTCCGGCTCCTCGCTCACGATCAGCGAGGGGGAGGAGGGTCCCCGCATCGTCCGCCACGACAACTTCATTCCGAAACCGATGAGCGTCGAGGACGCCGCCCACTACCTCGACATCCTGAGGGTCGACGTGTTCATGTTCGTCAACCAGGAGACCAACCAGCCGAGCGTGGTATTCCGGCAGCAGGACGGGAACATCGGGTTCACGGAGCCGATGGCCCGATGAAGATACAGGACATCGTTTCCCAGGAGGCGGTTCTGGACGACCTGCGGGCGGAGACGAAGGAGGGCGTCCTCCGCGAGCTGTCCGAGGTGATCGCGAAGATCGTTCCGAAGCTTTCCGCGGACTCCCTGACCGGAATCCTGATGGAGCGGGAGAGCCTGGGCAGCACGGGGATCGGGGACGGGGTGGCGATCCCGCACGGGAAAGTGGCCGGGATCGAGCGCCTGGTCGCCGCGTTCGGCAGGAGTCGAAACGGCGTCCAGTTCCATTCCCTGGACGGCAAGCCGGCATACCTGTTCTTCCTGATCGTGGCCCCGGAATATTCGGCCGGGATGCATTTGAAGGCGCTCGCGCGCATCTCCCGGCTGCTCAAGGACGAACGGTTCCGGCGGTCGCTGGTCGAGGCGGCGGATGCCGACGAGCTGCGGAGGATCTTCCGCGAGGAGGATGCCCGTTCATAAAGGAGCCCGGTCCGGCGAAGGAGGCGTGTGACGTGCCGGTTACGGTAGACCGTTTCCTGAAATCGTGTTCCGGACCTCTCCGGCTGCGGCTGGTCTCCGGGACGGGCGGCCTGTCCCGCGAGATCACGAGCAGGAGGGTGCAGAAGGTCGGGCTCGGGATCACGGGAGAGGTCGACTCCACGCATCCGGGGCTGATCCAGATCCTGGGGGAGACGGAGATCGCCTATTTCCGGAGCCAGCCTGCCGCCCGCCAGGCCCGTATCGCAGACCTCTTCTTTTCCCGGGCGATCCCGTGCGCCGTCGCGGGGGTGGCCCTCCCCCTTCCCCCCCTGATGGCGGAGACGGCCGAGCGCCGGGGGATCCCCCTGCTCGTCTCCGATCTGCCCACCTCGGAACTCATCCCCGAGATCCTGGGACACCTCGAGCGGGTCTTCTCCGAGGCCACCACGATCCACGGGGTCCTGTTGGAGATCCTGGGCATGGGGGTCGTCCTTCTCGGGAAAAGCGGGGTCGGGAAAAGCGAGTGCGCGCTGGACCTCATCCTCCGCGGGCACCGGTTCGTTTCGGACGACGTCATCCTCCTGGAGAAACGGGGTTCGGCGACCATCCTGGGGAGCGGGGCCGACATGACCCGGTACCACATGGAGATCCGCGGCCTGGGGATCATCAACATCCGGGACCTGTTCGGCCACATGGCGATCGTGGACCAGAAGAAGGTGGAAATGGTCATCCGGATCGAGGAATGGAACGCCGAAAAGGAGTACGACCGCCTCGGTGTGGAGGACATGCGCACGGACCTGCTCGGTGTGAGCCTGCCGACGGTTCTCATCCCCGTCTCTCCCGGCCGCAATCTCGCGACGATCGTGGAGGTGGCGGTCCGGAACTTCCTGCTGAAGAGGCAGGGGGTCTTCTCCGCGGCGGAGCTCCTGGAGCGGCAGGCGAAGATGGCGGAGGGGGGGACGCCGGAATGACGGTCCCCCGGAGAGACCACGCCCACATCGTCGTCGTGACGGGCCTGTCGGGATCGGGCAAGAGCACGGTGATCAAGGTCTTCGAGGACATCGACTATTTCTGCGTCGACAACCTCCCGCCGGTGCTTCTCCCGAAGATCGTGGACCTGGTCTCCGAGGCCAGGGAGAACGGGGCCCGCATCGCGCTCGTTGCCGACGTGCGGGGACGGGAATTTCTGCCCGATTTCGCGCGGGTCGTCGAGGAGCTTCGGCGGGGGCGGCACGACGTCCACGTCCTGTTCCTCGATGCGGGGGACGACGTTCTCCTTCTCCGGTTCAGCGAGACGAGGAGGAAGCACCCGCTTGCCGTGAAGGGCGGGGCGAAGGAGGCGATCCGCAGGGAGCGGAAGATGCTCTCCCCCCTCCGGGAGATGGCCGACACGGTCCTCAACACCTCCCAGTACACGGTTCACCAGCTGCGGGACGTCATCATCCGGAGATTTCGCGCGAGCGCGGCGTCGACCCTTCAGGTGGGGATCATCTCCTTCGGATACAAATACGGGATCCCCCTCGAGGCCGACATGGTGGTGGATGTCCGGTTCCTTCCGAACCCCAATTTCGCCCCCGGTCTGAAGTCCCTGACGGGTCTCGATTCCAGGGTCCGCGAGTACGTCATGAAGCATCCGTCCAGCCGGGCGTTTTTCGGGAAGCTGACCTCGTTCTTGCAATTCCTCCTCCCCCTTTATACAAAGGAAGGAAAGGCCTATTTCACGCTGGGCGTGGGGTGCACGGGGGGGAGGCACCGGTCGGTGGTCCTGGCGGAGGCGGTGAAGCGGTCTCTCACCGGGCCGGTGGTCCCGATCGTGGTCCATCGCGACATCGGCAGGGCATCTCCTCCGGCAAGGAGGTCCCGATGATCGGCGTCGTACTGATTTCCCACGGACAGCTTGCCAACGAGCTCCTGCGCGCCGCGGAAATCATCGTCGGAAAAATCGAAAACACGGTGACGGTGGACATTCACCCGAAGACGGGGATGGAGGAGATCCACACGGCGGTGGAGGCCGCGATCCGCACGGTCGATGCGGGGAAGGGCGTCCTCCTTCTCATCGACATGTTCGGCGGCACCCCCTCCAACATCGGCCTGTCGTTTCTCGCGACCCATCAGGTGGAGGTGGTGACGGGCGTGAATCTGCCGATGATGGTCAAGCTGCCGATGGCGCGGCAGGAGATGTCCCTCCCCGAGCTGGCCAAGCACCTCCTCGAATACGGCCAGCGCAACATCACGAATCCGGGCGACATGCTCAAGAAGAAGGCGGAGAAATAGAAGCGATGGCCCTCGTCCTGGTGCGTGTCGACTGCCGGCTGATCCACGGACAGATCGTGGAGACCTGGGTTCCCCACACGGGGGCCAACTGCCTTCTCGTGGCCAACGACGGCCTCGTCGGCAACCCGGTTCTCCGGTCGGTCATGGAGATGGCCGTTCCGCCGGGGATCCACACCGTCTTCTGCCGCGTGGACGAGGTCGGAGGCGTCCTTTCCGAGGTCGATCGCCAGGGGGAGAGGGCGATTCTGCTCTGCGCGACCTTCGGCGACGCCCTGGACATCTTCCGTCGCGGGGTCCGGTTCTCCGCCCTGAACATCGGCAATCTGCATTACGAGGCGGGCAAGGTGGAGATTACCCCCTCGGTGTATTTCGCCCGGGAAGACTTCGAGGCCGTTCATTGTCTGTCCCACCAAGGTGTTGCCGTAACCGTCCGGGCGACCCCGTTCGAGGCCGGCACTTCGTTCG
The DNA here is from genome assembly GCA_020346465.1 of Deltaproteobacteria bacterium. Lineage (GTDB taxonomy): Bacteria > Desulfobacterota > Deferrimicrobia > Deferrimicrobiales > Deferrimicrobiaceae > CSP1-8. Next base: position 1,141,728 of record CP070783.1, on the reverse strand, counting down.
ACCCCGAAAGGTAGCGGCGATGGCGATGCAATTCCTGCTGGTCGCTGCGTTCGGGGGGGTCTGCTATCTCGACCGGACGGCCGCGTTCCAGGTGATGCTGCACCGTCCCCTCGTCGTGGCCTCGGTCGTGGGGGCGATCTTCGGGAACCTCGCGGCGGGAGCCCAGGTGGGGGCCGTTCTCGAGCTTTTCTACCTCGTGCGCCTCCCTGTCGGGGCGTCCATCCCCCCCGACGACACCGGCGCCGCGGTCTTCGGGGGAGCGGCCGCGGCCGCGGCGTCCTCCTCCATCGGCCTCGAACCGGGGAATCTGGCCGCGATCCTCCTTCTCTCCGTGCCGTGCGCGGAGATCGGGAAGGTCGCAGACCGCTTCGTGCGGCGGATGAACGGGAGGATCGCGGACCTGGCCGTCGACCTCGCGGAGAGGGAGGATCCCCGGGCGGTGGAGCACGGCCTGATGGCCGGCATCACCCTCTTCGGGGTCTTCGGGATGGCGCTCGCACTCCTGTTTTCCGGCGTCGGCGTCTCCCTTGCGCGGTTCCTCCTTCCCCGGTTCGGCCCGGAGAGCCACTTCCAGTTCGCCGCCCTGCTGCCCGCGCTTCCCCTTCTCGGGGCGGCGTCGGTCTTCTCCTGCAGCAGGACGGAGCGGACCTCCCCCGCGTTCTACCTGACGATGGGGTGCGTCTTCGCCTCGATCTTCTTCTTCCGGTGGCTGGGCTGATGGGAGGCATCCCGTTGCACGTGCGCAGGAAGGTCTGGTTGCGCCAGTTTCTCCTCCAGGGCTGCTGGAACTACGAGGGGATGCAGAACGTGGGATTCGCCTACAGCATCCTGCCTGCGCTCCGCGACCGCTACGAAGGGCGGCCGGAGGAGTTCTCCCGGGCGCTGAAGCGGCACCTGGAGTTCTTCAACACCCACCCGGCGATGGCCGCGGTGATCCTGGGGGCGGCGATCCGGCTCGAGGAGCGCGTTGCGGGGGGCGAAGCGGATCCGCGGGCGATCGGGACGTTCAAGGTGGGGCTGATGGGTTCCCTCGGCGCGATCGGGGATTCGTACTTCTGGGGGGCGCTCAAGCCCATGGCCTCCGTGGCGGGGGCGATCCTGGCGTTCGTCCACCCGCTTCTGGGGATCGCAACGCTGCTGATCCTCTACAATGCGGTTCACCTCGCGGTGCGGTACCGGGGGTTCGCGGCCGGCATGGGAGGCGAGGAGAGCGCTGTCCGGTTCCTGAAGGAGGCGGGGTTCGCGAGGGAGACGGAGAACAGGAAGATGGTCGCCGCCATTCTGGGCGGTGCCTATGCGGGGGTGATCGCCAGCCACACGGCATTCCGGTTCGGCGGAGCCTGGCTGGAGCTGGGGGTCTTTCTCCTTGCCGCGCTGGCTGTCCACCTGATCACGGTCCTGTTCCGGAAGGCGGTGTCGCCCTCCGAGGTTCTCCTCCTGCTCCTCATCGTCGGGATGCTGATCCTTTGGCAATGAAACCGGTACAGAACGGGAAGGATGAAATGGGCGTGGAATCCCGGAAAGTGGAGCGTCGGTTCGAGATCATGAACAAGCTGGGGCTCCACGCCCGCGCCGCGGCGAAGCTCGTCCGCCTCGCCCACCGCTTTTCCTCGGAGATCCGGCTGGAGCGGGAAGGAGTGGAAGTGAACGGCAAGAGCATCATGGGCGTCCTGATGCTGGCCGCCCACAGGGAGTCTTTCGTGTCGGTGCGCGCCGAGGGGCCGGACGCCTCCGAGGCCGTGGATGCGATCGGAGAACTGATCGCCGATAAATTCGAGGAGGCGGAGTAGACGCCGTGACCGACCCGCGATCCCGGATGAAGGTTCTGAACGGCATTCCGGCCTCCCCCGGAATCGCCATCGGCAGGGCGTTCCTCATCAACCGGGCGCTTCCGCGGTCCGTGCACTCGACGGTGTCGAAGGACCGGGCGGAGGATGAGGTCGCCGCGTTCCTCCACGCCGTGGCCCGCTCCCGGGAGCAGATCCAGGCGATCCGGGAGGGAGTGAAGGACCAGTCCTCGGACCATTACCAGATCCTTTCCGTCCATCTGGCCCTTCTCGAGGACTCGATGCTGGTCGACCAGACGGTCCGCCTCATCCGCGAGAACCAGTTCAAGGCGGACTGGGCGTTCAACAAGGTGCTGCAGGGCCTGCTCGAGACCTTCCGCCGGATCGAGGACAAGTACCTGCGGGAGCGCGGCCACGACCTCCGGCAGATCGGCCACCGGGTGCTCGAGAACCTGGCCGGCCGCCTCATGGAGTCGGTGGCCTCCATCCGGGATCCGGTGGTCGTGATCGCGCACGACCTTTCCCCGGCCGACACGGCACAGATCCTGAATAGCCCGGTTCTGGGCTTCGCGACCGACGTGGGGAGCAAGACCTCGCACACCGCGATCACCGCCCGCGCCCTCGGCATCCCCGCCGTGGTCGGGCTGGAGCGTGTGACGGGCGAATTCGCGGAGAACGAGGAGACGATCCTCGACGGGGAGGAGGGCGTCGTGATCATCCGCCCCACCCCGGAGAAGGTCCGGGAATACACGGAGAAGAAGAAGGCGTACGCCCTCCGCATCCGGGATCTCGCGAAGTTCGCCAAGCTTCCCGCCGTGACAAGGGACGGAAAGACGCTCCGGCTCCTGGCGAACATCGAGTTCCCCGAAGAGGCCGACGTCTCCCTGAGGAGCGGCGCGGACGGGGTGGGGCTGTACCGGACCGAATTCCTGTACCTCAACCGCAAGGATCTGCCTTCCGAGGAGGAGCACTATCTGACGTACCGCCGCGTCGCCGAGAAGTTCGGGCGCCACCCCGTCACCATTCGCACCATCGACCTGGGGGGGGACAAGTTCGCCTCGCACCTCGAGCTGGCCGAGGAGATGAACCCCGCGATGGGGCTGCGGGCGATCCGGTTCTGCCTCCGGGAGCGGGACATCTTCAAGCAGCAGGTCCGGGCCATCCTGCGCGCCTCTTCGCACGGCAAGGTGCAGCTGATGTTCCCCATGATCTCGGGGGTCGGGGAGCTGCGTGCCGCCCTCGCGGTCGTCGAGGAGGCGCGGTCGGAGCTGAAGAAGAGACGCATTTCGTTCGACCGGCAGATGCGCGTCGGCATCATGGTGGAGATCCCGTCGGCGGCGATCTGCGCCGACCAGCTGGCGCGGGAGGTGGACTTCTTCAGCATCGGGACGAACGACCTCATCCAGTACGCCCTGGCCATCGACCGCGTGAACGAGCACGTCTCGTACCTCTACGAGCCGCTGCACCCGGCGATCCTGCGGCTGATCCGCCGGGTCGTCGACGCGGGGCACGACGCGGGAATCCCGGTGGCGATGTGCGGGGAGATGGCGGGCGAGCCCTTTTATGTGTACGTCCTCCTCGGTCTGGGAATCGACGAATGGAGCATGAGCCCGACGTCCATCCCGCGCGTGAAGCGGATCCTCCGGAAGTCGGTGGCGTACGAGGCGCGGGATTTCGTGGGGGAGCTGCTCGCCCACGCCACCGCGGCCGATATCGGCTCGGCTCTGAGGAAAAAGCTGGAAGACCTATTCCCGGAAGAACGGTTCTGACGTATAATTCGTCCGTTTTGCACCTCATCCTCCAGGGGAGTACGCTGGCATGCAAGAATACCTGTTTACCTCGGAGTCCGTGACGGGGGGGCATCCCGACAAGGTCGCGGACCAGATTTCCGACGCGGTTCTCGACGAGATCCTCCGGAAGGACATCCGGGGGAGGGTTGCCTGCGAGACGATGGTGACGACCGGCCTGGTCATCGTGGCCGGGGAGATCACCACGACCGCCCTTCTCGACATCCCCGCCCTGGTGCGCAGGACCATCACAGGGATCGGGTACACGGAGAACGCGAAGGGATTCGACGCGAGCAACTGCGCGGTCGTGATGGCGGTCGACAGGCAGTCCCCCGACATCGCCCGGGGAGTCGACCGGAGGGTGGTCGAAAGGCAGGGCGCCGGAGACCAGGGAATGATGTTCGGGTTCGCCTGCAACGAGACGAAGGAGCTGATGCCGATGCCGATCGCCTTTGCCCACCGGATATGCGGCCGGCTGACCGAGGCCCGGGAGCGGAAGGTGCTGCCGTGGCTCCGCCCCGACGGGAAGAGCCAGGTGACCGTGCGGTACGTCGACGGCGTCCCCCGCGAGGTGACCGCCGTCGTCTGCTCGGCGCAGCATGCCCCGGGAGTGCCGATGAGGACGCTTAAGGAGGGGATCATCGAGGAGGTCATCCGGAAGAGCATCCCCGCGGATCTCCTCTCCCGAAAGGCGAAGTTCTTCATCAACCCCACGGGGAGGTTCGTCGTCGGCGGTCCGCATGGCGACACGGGGCTGACGGGACGGAAGATCATCGTCGACACGTACGGCGGGTACAGCCGTCACGGCGGCGGGGCCTTCTCCGGGAAGGACCCCTCCAAGGTCGACCGGAGCGCCTCGTACATGGCCCGGTACGTGGCGAAGAACATCGTCGCCGCGGAGCTGGCGTCGAAATGCGAGCTCCAGGTTGCGTACGCCATCGGCGTGGCGGAGCCGGTGTCCGTCATGGTGGAGACCTTCGGGACGTCCAGGGTATCCCCCGAGAGGATCGAACGGGCGGTGCGCAAGGCCTTCGACCTCCGGCCCGCCGCGATCATCCGGAAGCTCGACCTCCTCCGGCCGATCTACCGGAAGACCGCTGCGCTGGGGCACTTCGGGCGGGAGCTGCCGGAGTTCACGTGGGAACGGACCGACATGGTGAAGGTGCTGCGCAGATCCGCGGACCTGTAAGGGTTTCCGGGACGAAAAGAAGGGGGGAGCCGACGATGGGTCGCGGAAAGGAATTCGATGTCAAGGATCTCCGCCTCGCGCGCGCGGGGCGGGGCAGGATCGAATGGGCGAAAAAGGAGATGCCCGTGCTCCGCTCCATCGGGGAGCGGTTCGCCAGGGAGAAGCCCCTCAAGGGGATCCGGATCTCCGCATGCCTCCACGTGACCACCGAAACGGCGGCGCTCATGCAGGTGCTCGCGGCGGGCGGGGCGAAGGTCGCGCTGTGCGCGTCCAACCCCCTTTCCACGCAGGACGACGCCGCCGCCGCGCTCGTGGCGGACGACGGCATCGCCGTCTATTCCATCAAGGGGGAGAACCGGAAGACCTATTACGGCCACATTCTCCAGGCCTTGTCGGTTGCGCCCCACGTGACGATGGACGACGGGGCCGACCTGGTCTCCGTGATCCACACGAGACGGAGGGAGTACCTGAAGAGCGTCGTCGGGGGCACCGAGGAGACGACGACCGGCGTCATCCGGCTGCGCGCCATGGCCGAAAAGGGGGTGCTGCGCTACCCCATCGTCGCGGTGAACGAGGCGAAGACCAAGCACTTTTTCGACAACCGGTACGGGACGGGGCAGTCCACGATCGACGGAATCCTGCGGGCCACCAACCGGCTGCTGGCCGGATCCTGTTTCGTGGTTGCGGGGTACGGATGGTGCGGGCGCGGGCTGGCGATGCGCGCCAGGGGGATGGGATCCCGCGTCCTCATCACCGAGGTGGACCCGCTTGCCTCGCTCGAAGCGGTCATGGACGGCTTCGAGGTGCTCCCGATGCGCGAGGCGGCCGGAGCGGGCGATATCTTCTGCACCCTCACGGGAAACGTCAACGTGCTGCGGGAGGAGCACTTCCGGAAGATGAAGGACGGGGTGATCCTTTGCAATTCCGGGCACTTCAATGTGGAGATCGACATTCCCGCCCTGGCGAGGATGGCCCGATCGGTCCGCACCGTGCGGCCCTTCGTCGAGGAGTACCGGATGCGCGACGGGAGGGCGATTCACCTCCTGGGGGAAGGACGGCTCATCAACCTCGCCGCCGCGGAAGGTCATCCGTCGACCGTCATGGACATGAGCTTCGCCAACCAGGCGCTCGGCGTCGAGTATCTGGTCGGGAAGAGGGAATCCCTCCGGAACGCGGTCTACCCGATCCCCGAGGAGATCGACCGGGAGATCGCGAGGCTGAAGCTCGCAGCCATCGGCGTCCGGATCGACCGCCTCACCACCGAGCAGAGGAAGTATCTCGCCTCGTGGGAGATGGGGACCTGATTCTCCCCGGCAGGGTGGAACCCGGCTACCGGATCGCTCCCCGGAACAGATACGCACCCGCGAAGACGATCGCCATGTCCGGGAGCCAGGCCGCCAGGAACGGGGGGAGAAGCCCTTTCTTCCCCAGGGAAAGGGACGTCGAAAGCAGGATCCAGCACACGAAGCCGATCAGCAGCCCCGCCCCGATGCTCCTCCAGACTCCCCCCGAGCGGGGAGAGCGCAGGGCGAAGGGGATGGCGACCAGGCTGATGACGACGTTGAGCAGCGGGTACGAAAGCTTGGCGTGCAGGTCCACCTCGTGGGAGTGCACGTCGTACCCCCGGGCGACGGAATCTCGGATGTAGCCCGAAAGCCGCGCGTACGTCATCTCCTCCGGCGGCGTTTCCCCCTCGAGAAACACCAGAAGCGTTTCCGGGAAGGAGAACTCCCTCTCCGCGAAGCGGGCGACGTGGAACCCTTCGGAGAACCGACGCTCCGTGCCCCGTCGCAGCATCCATTTCCCTCCCGAAAGGAACGTGGCCGACCGGGCGTCGATCCGCCGCACGAGCCGGAACTCCTCGTCCACCTCCAGGTACAGGAAGCCGAGAAGCTCCTGCCGGTCGGGATGGACCACCTGGGCGGAGAGGATGCCGTTCTCGCCGCGGATCCAGTACCGGTTCAGCGAAAACTGTGCATCGACCCTCCCGGGCTTCACCTGGACCCGCGCGATTTCCCTCGCCTTGCGGTTCGCCCAGGGGGCGACGGTCTCCGAAACGGCCAGGGAGAGGACGGAAAAGACCGCACACCCGGCGAGAAGCGGCGCGCATGCCCGAAAGATGCTGATCCCCCCGGAGAAGATGGCGGTGAACTCGTTCGCCCTCGCCCGCAGGGAGACGGTGATCAGCACCGCCAGAAGAACCGCGACGGGAGACGTCAGGAGGAAGATGTTCGGCGCGCTGTACAGGTAGTACCGGACCATCTCCGCCGCAGGGGTCTTGTATTTCATGAATTCATCGGCCCGTTCGACGAAGTCGATCACCATGAACAGGACCAGGAACCCCGTTGTTGCCAGGGCGGCCATCTTGGAGAACTCCCGGGCCAGGTAGCGGGTGACGATCGTCATCGTTTCTTCGCGAGCCGCCCGAACAGGTCGGGAAGGAGATTCAGGCGGGTCTCGGACCGCCAGATAAGCCAGCACGCCGCCGCAAACCCGGCGGCGTTGGGGAACCAGAGCAGCCCCGTCATGAGCGGGGGGGAGAACGACTCGAGAGCCCTCGCGGCGGCGAGAAAGAGGTAGTAGAAGAGAATGAGGGCGAGGGTAAGCGCGAGCGAGGGGGACTTCCCGCGGGTGCGCCGGGAATGGCCCAGCGGGATCGCGAGAAGGCCGAACGCCAGGCAGGAAGCCGCGAGCGAGAGGCGCCTGTGGAAGTGGTACCGGTAGGCCGCCGCGGGTCCTGTCCCCCCCGTTTCGGAGATTTTCCGCGCCAGCTCCGGCAAGGTGAGGTTCCGGGGACCGCTCCCGCCGTTCTCTCCGACGGTCCTCCGGGGGAGGCGGAACTCCATCTTCCGGAACGATGCCATCCGGTAGGCCTCCGCGTCCTTGTCCTCGCTGTGGATGGTTCCGTCGGAGAGGATGAGCGAGACGGGGTCCTCGACGCTTTCCGGCAGAAAGGTTCCCTCCCTCGCGAAGACGAGCAGGGGTTCCTGCCCCCCCACGGCCTGGGAGAGCATCACCCCGGTCATGCCGGTTCCTTCGGGAGAGACCCGGTCGGGAAACAGCAGAACGCCCGGAGCCACCTCCCGGAACACGTGCTCCTCCACTCCCGCGCCTGCGCGGACCGAGACGATGCGGGCGATCGAGTCCGTGAGGACCCGCTGGCCCCAGGGGATTCCGGACCACCCGATGAAGAGGTTCGCGAGGGCCGTCGCCACGCTGATCAGGAGGACGGGAAGCACCATCCCCCGCATTCCCACCCCGGCGGAGCAGAGGGCGGTCGTTTCCGAGTCGGCCCCCAGGCGTCCGAGGGCGAGCAGGACGGCGAGGAGGAGGGCGGCCGGGAGCGTGATTTCGAGGAAGAGGGGGAACAGGGAGAGCAGGAGCTTCCCCACGAGCCCGGCGGGAACGCCCTTTGCGATCACAAGGTCGGCCAGGCGCGAGAAACGCTGCAGCAGCGTCAGGAGCGTAAAGGTGAACAGGGCGATGAGGTAGGGTCCCCAGATTTCGGCCAGGATGTATCTGTGGATGACTTTCATCGCTTCGATTCCGCCCCCTCCGCGCCCCTTGCCGGCCGGCCCCTTTCCTCGTGACCAACTGCCCGCAGATGCCGGGTGCGGCCCGGGGGAGCCCCTTCCTGATAAATCGGGAAAAACGGTGGAATGGATGTATAGTATCATAATAATTGGGACATTTTCTTGCCGCCGGGCGAGGAGGGAGAGGGCCAGGGTGCCAGCTTGCATGGGGTCGCGCGGATGATCGTGGTCCGCGGCTCCTCCGAATTCAGTTCCGAAAAGGATGTCTCCCTCACGGTGGGGAACTTCGACGGGGTGCACCTGGGGCACCGGGAGCTTCTGCGGCGGACGGTCTCCCGCGGGAGGGATGCGGGAGCGGTCGCCGTTGCCCTCACGTTCTCGCCGCACCCCGTTCGCTTCTTCTCCCCGGGAGCCCGGTTCTACGAGATCACGGCGGAACCCGAGAAGGCCGATCTCATCGCCCGGACGGGGATCGACGTGCTGGTCGTCGAGTCCTTCGACGGCGACGTCGGGCGCATGTGGCCGGACGAGTTCGCCCGGCAGATTCTTTCGCGCCGGCTCCGGGCACGGTGGGTGACGGTGGGCTACGACTTCACCTTCGGGAGAAACCGGACCGGCTCCCCCGCGATGCTCCTCGAGGTCGGGCGGGAGCTCGGATTCGAGGTCGACGTGGTCCCTCCCCTGGTCCGGGGCGGGTTGATCGTCAGCTCGACACGCATCCGGGACCTCCTGCTGGCCGGGAGGGTGCGGGAGGCGGAGGAGCTCCTTTGTCGGCCCTACCGGATGTCGGGACCCGTGGTGACGGGCGCGGGAAGGGGGAAGAATCTGGGATTTCCGACCGCGAACATCCGGTTTTCCCAGGATCTGGTCCCCCTCCCCGGGGTGTATGTCGTGGAGACGGAGATCCGGGGGCGGCTCCACAGGGCGGTCGCGAGCGTGGGCTTCAACCCGACGTTCGGCGAGAACTCCCTGGGCCTCGAGGTCCACGTGATGGACTTCGATCGGGACATCTACGGGGAGGAGATCTCCGTGTTCTTCCGCGACCGCATCCGGGACGAGAGGAAATTCAAGAGCGTCCGGGACCTGGTGCGCCAGATCGGGAAGGACGTGCAGTATGCGAGGGAGGCGAAGCTTCCCGTGAGGCGGGAGGCGGACGTCGCGAAACGGGACTCCGCGGCCGCGAGCGGTTCCCCGGCATGAGGACGGGGCGCGCTGCGGCAGCCGTGGTCCTGGCTCTCCTCCTGGCCGCCTGCGCCAGGGACGAGGGGAAACCGTCCCCGGGGACGCCGGACGCCGTCCGGCTGCAGCAGGGATTCGTCGCCGCCGTGGAACGCGCGGTTCCCGCCGTGGTGAACATCCGGACGGTCACCCGCTCGCCGCACGGAGGGGGGATGGGCGTCCCCGAGGGCGGGATGAGCATGCAGGATTATCTCGCGGAGCTGCTGGAGGAGAACGGGGGGTTCCCGGAGAACTCCCTCGGGTCCGGCGTCATCGTCGGCGAGGACGGGCTCATCGTTACGAACGAGCACGTCATCCGGGACGCCGACGAGATCGTCATCCGGCTCTCGGACCGCACGGAGTACCGGGCGAAGGTCGTCGGGGCGGATCCGCGCTCCGATGTCGCCCTCCTGAGGATCAAGCCTTCCCGGAAGCTCCCCGTGGCCCTTCTCGGGGATTCCGCGCGGATCAAGGTCGGGGAGTGGGCGATCGCCGTGGGGAACCCCTTCGGTCTCGAGAGCACGGTGACGCTGGGGGTGATCAGCGCCACCGGCCGGACGGACCTGGGGGCCGACCCGACGGGCGACCTGATCCAGACCGACGCGTCGATCAATCCCGGCAACTCGGGAGGGCCTCTCCTGAACAGCCGGGGCGAAGTGGTGGGGATCAACACCGCCATGGTGAGCGGGGGGCAGGGGATCGGGTTCGCGATCCCCATCAACACGGTCCTCGAGATCGAGCGGGAGCTGGCGAGCACCGGGACGATCCGGCGCGGGTGGCTGGGGGTCGGCATCCAGCCCCTGACGTCCGACCTGTCGGAGTCGTTCGGCGTCAAGGGCGAGAAAGGGGTGCTGGTCAATCGCGTGGTCCCCGGAAGTCCGGCGGCGGCAGGGGGTCTTCGCGGGGGGGACATCGTGATCTCGTTCGGCGGGGCGCGGGTGGCCGGGGTCAAGGAGTTCCAGAAGATGGTGGCGGGCGTCTCCCCGGGCAGCGATGTCGTCCTCGAGATCCTTCGCAACGGGAAACGGATGTCGGTCACCGTGAAGCTGGCCGAGCTGGAAGGTCCGACGGCCCGCGCCGTTCCCCGGAAGGCCCCGCTGGACGCCTGGGGACTTTCCGTCGGCCCCCTTCCGGGTGGCGTGGCGCGCGCACCGGGCGTTCGCGGAGGGGTGGAGGTCCGGCGCGTCGACCCGTCGGGCCCTGCCGGCGCGGGGGGAATCCGGGAAGGGGATATCCTTCTCCGGATCAACAGGGAGCCGGTGAGCGACCCGGAGTCCTACCGGAAGGCTCTGGCCAGGCTGCCGCGCGGCCAGATGGTGTCCGTTCTGGTCGACCGGGACGGGGGACAGGTGTACGTGGCGTTCCGCAACAGGTAGGCAAGAGAGACGAACACAGGCAAAGGAGGAAACCATGGGGTTCGTGAAGGATCCCGACGTGGCCCGGCGCATCGCCCGTGCGGTCGTGTCGGACATCGCCCTGTACAACGCCAGGAAAGTGGAGGACGGGATCAGGAAGGACACCCTGTTCGATCTCCTGAAGCACGAGATCGAGGAGGGGAGGAACTACTACCTGAGCCGCGTCGACCCCGAGGTCGCCAGCAGCACGAACTTCTACAACAGGGCCCTGGTCGACCTGCTGGTGAAGCCCTGGGGCCGCATACCCTCCAAAGCCTGGTAGCCGCAGGCCCTTGACGGTCACCCGTCGTCTCACGGTTCCCCCGGGGAGTGCGGGGGAGCGGCTGGACCGCTATCTTTCGGCCGCCCTGCCCGGGCTGTCCCGCGCCCGCATCCAGCAGCTGATCAGCGGGGGCCTCATCTCGCTTGGGGGGGGGCAGGCGCGGCCGTCCGCAAGGCTCAAGGGATACGAGGAGATCACGGTATCGATCCCCCCCCCCCGTCCCCTGGATCTCGTCCCCGAGGACCGTCCCCTCCCCGTGCTGTACGAGGACGATCACCTGATGGTGGTGGAAAAGCCGGCGGGGATGGTGGTGCACCCGGCCCCCGGGCACGGCGCCGGGACGCTCGTCCACGCCCTTCTGTCCCGCGCCGGCAGCCTTTCCGGGATCGGCGGCGTCGAGCGGCCGGGGATCGTCCACCGGCTCGACAGGGATACCTCCGGGCTCATCGTGGTGGCGAAGGACGATGCCTCCCACGCGGGCCTCTCCTCGCAGCTGGCCGCCCGCCGGATGACCCGCCGCTACCACGGGATCGTCTGGGGAAGACCACCGGATGCGGAAGGGGAGATCCGGACGCGGGTGGGCAGGCATCCCGTTCACCGCAAGAAGATGGCGGTCTTCCCGGAAGAACCCCGGCGGTCTTCCCGCGCGGGAACCGCGACGAGGGCCGGGGGCGGCTCGCCCGGCGGCAAAGGGGCCGGGCGGATCGCGGTCACCCGGTATCGGTGCCTCGAGTCGTTCGGGGGGTTCTCCCTCCTCGAGTTCCGGCTGGAGACGGGCCGCACGCACCAGGTCCGGCTGCACTGCGCCCACCTGTCCTGTCCGATCGTGGGGGACGACGTGTATGGAAGGCCGCGGAAGGTCGCTCTGGGACGGGGGAAGGACGTGGTGACCGTGACGGTCCCCCGCTTTCTGCTCCACGCCTTCCATCTGGGGTTTCTCCACCCCCGCACGGGACAGCCGATGGAGTTCACGGTGCCGGACCCGCCGGCATTCGGCGAGTTCCGGGAGGCCGTCGTGGCCGCGGCCTCCCCGGAACGGGAGGGACGGCCCCGGTGATCCTCCCCCGCTTCGTCCAGTCCCCCCTGCTCCGCTCCGCGGCCGGGGTCTACCACGCCTTCCTGGGCGTCGACCCCGTTCCGGGAAGGGGGGACGCAGGGAGGCTGCGGACCGTCTTTTCCGTCCCCCCGTCCCGCGTCGGCACGCTGAGGCAGAGGCACACCGCGACCGTCCTGGAGTGGGAAGAGGGGGACGCGGTCCCGGGGGGCGAAGGGAGGCGGAAGGGGGACGCACTGTGGACCGCGATCCCCGGGACCGGGGTCGGGGTCCGCACCGCCGACTGCGTACCGGTCCTGATCGTCCTCCCGGAGGTGCCGGCGTGCGCGGCCGTCCACGCGGGCTGGAGGGGGCTCGCCGCAGGGATCATCGGGGAGACCGTCCGCCGTCTGGGCGAACGGTTCGGCCCCGACGCGATCCGGGGGCTCGTCGCCGCAGCGGGCCCGTCGGCCCGCGGCTGCTGCTACGAGATCGGGGAGGAGGTGGCCGACCTGCTCCGGCCGCTACCCGGGGGAGAGCGGTCCCTCTCCCGGGGAGGACCGGAAGGGAAATGGACGGCGGACCTCGCCGCCCTGGCCCTGGAGGGGCTCGCCGCCGCGGGGGTGCCCCCCGGGAATTGCGAGACCGCGGGGCCCTGCACGGTCTGCTCGCACGCGTTCCACTCCTACCGACGGGAAAAATCCTTGACCGGCAGGCAACTAAGCTTTATCTATAGTACTGGTTCGTATCCATAAATCCCCCCTTCCCGAAACCACAGGAGACCGCATGAACGGCGAAAGCATCCGGAAGCGCATCGTGAGCGAGATGTTCGGTCGGATGGAGAGGAAGTATTCGGAGGAGGAGCTGGCGAACTACCTGATGAGCCTCCTCATGGACAGCTACCCCCTTCTCTCCGCCGTGACGGTCTCGGTGGATCCCGGGGGGGAGGGGCTGTCCGTCTTCGCCCACCGGGGCCTGTCCGGGAATTTCATCAAGGGGATGTACGCGAGGAAGACCCTTCCCGTCATCGCGGCGGCGCGGAAGGATCCCGTCTTCGTCGGCGGCGACGACGAACGCGCCCGGGACCCCTCGTTCCGTCTCGAGCACGCGTACCGGAGCCTGTACGCCGTCCCCTGCCGGCTCCAGGGAGAGACGCTCGGCGTCTTCCTCGCGGATTCGGACGATCCCGGGTTCCTCACGCCGGAGACGAAGGAGTCGTTTCTCGTCTACGCGCGGCTCGTCACCTTCTTTCTCGCCCTGCGGACCCTGCGCGGCATGATCTCGCGGGTCCCGGGGGTGGACCCGGTCACCGGTCTCCACAGCTTCAAGGTGTTCCACGAGGTCCTGCACCGCGAGCTGTCCCGGGGGGAGAAATTCGGCCACCCGGTGAGCCTTTTGTACCTGAAGGTCCGGAACCTCCGCGAGATGAACGCGGTGTACGGGCACGTGGCGGCGGACGCCGCCCTCGCCGAGGTGGCGGAGCGGATCAAGGGGACTCTCCGGGAGGTGGACTACGCCGCCCGCTCCGGCGGAATGATCCACCTCGTGCTGTCCCAGATGGCGAAGACGGAAGCGGCCAGCGTGGCGAAGCGGATCGTCGACTCGATGAACGCCTCCCCGGTCGGGAAGGGGGACATCCTCATCACGGTGGCGATCGGCGTGGCCCAGTACCCGAAGGACGGCGGCACGGAGCGGGTGCTCATCCCCCACACCGAGGCGATGGTCCACGAGTCGGTGCGGAAAGGGGGAAACGCCTTCACCATCTACCCGGATTAGTCGCGTGCGGGACGCGCGGCGATTTTCCTTGACATCACGAAACCGCGGGGCGGAAAATGAATCATACAGCTAGACAGGCAACCCGCCGGAGATCTTCTACCCATCAGTAGAACCAGGCGCACCATGAAAACCGAAAAAGCCCACAAACTCGGGGGAACGTGCATGAATCTGAAAGAATTGAAAGCGATGCGGATCGGGGATCTCACCGAGATCGCGAAGACCCTTCACGTCGACGGCGCGGCCGGGCTCAAGAAGCAGGAGCTCATCTTCGCCATCCTGCAGGCGCAGACCGACCAGGAGGTCATCGTCTCCGGAGAGGGCGTTCTCGAGGTCCTTCCGGACGGCTACGGGTTCCTGCGCTCCCCGGATTCGAACTACCTGCCGGGGCCCGATGACATCTACGTCTCCCCCTCGCAGATCCGCCGTTTCGGACTGCGCACCGGCGACACGGTGACGGGCCAGATCCGGGCGCCCAAGGGGGATGAGCGCTATTTCGCCCTCCTCAAGGTGGAGAAGATCAACACCGAGGACCCGGAGATCGCCAAGGACAAGATCATCTTCGACAACCTGACGCCGCTCTACCCGCAGGAAAAGTTCCAGATGGAGCACGTGCACGACAACTACTCGACGCGCATCATCGATCTCATCGCCCCCATCGGGAAGGGGCAGCGGGCGCTGATCACCTCCCCTCCCCGGGCCGGCAAGACCATCATCCTCCAGAACATCGCGAACGGACTCACGAAGAACCACCCGGAAGTCGTCCTCATCGTCCTGCTCATCGACGAGCGGCCCGAGGAGGTCACCGACATGCAGCGCAGCGTGAACGGCGAGGTCATCTCCTCCACGTTCGACGAGCCGGCGCAGCGGCACGTGCAGGTGGCGGAGATGGTCCTCGAGAAGGCCAAGCGCCTCGTCGAGCACAAGAAGGACGTGGTGATCCTCCTCGACAGCATCACCCGACTGGCGCGTGCCTACAACGCGGTGGTGCCGCCCTCGGGGAAGGTGCTCTCCGGCGGGGTGGACGCGAACGCCCTCCAGAAGCCGAAGCGGTTCTTCGGCGCCGCGCGGAACATCGAGGAGGGCGGCTCCCTGACCATCATCGCGACGGCGCTGATCGAGACCGGCAGCCGGATGGACGAGGTCATCTTCGAGGAGTTCAAGGGAACGGGGAACATGGAGCTTGTCCTCGACCGGAAGATCTCCGAGAAGCGGATCTTCCCGGCCATCGACATCAACAAGTCCGGCACGCGGAAAGAGGAGCTCCTGCTCGAGAAGGCCGTTCTCCAGCGGATCTGGATCCTCCGGAAGTTCCTTTCCCCGCTGTCGCCCGCGGAGAGCATGGAGTTTCTTCTCGACAAGATCTCCAAGACGAAGACCAACCAGGAATTTCTCGACTCGATGAATACGTGACGAGAGAGGGAGCGACGACCCGATGAAGCCGGACATCCACCCGAAATACCTCAAGGCGACGGTCAAATGCGCCTGCGGGAACACCTTCGAGACCGAGTCCACGGTGGAGGAGATCAAGGTGGCGATCTGCTCCAACTGCCACCCGTTCTACACCGGAAAGCAGAAGCTGGTCGACACCGCGGGGCGGATCGAGAAGTTCCAGAAGAAGTACAACAAGGCCCAGTAAGGGGTGCCCGGCGCCCTACCTTCCGTGAACGTCATCCTCCTGCAGTGCACCCCGGAGCCGGAGCGGCTCGTGGCCCTGGCCGCGCGCCTGTGCTACTCTCCCGCCTCGATCGGGGACCTGCAGCAGGAGATCTCCCGGAAGGACGTGCGCGATCTCGTCGGCCGCGTTCTCTCGATGGGGCACGCTTCGGTGCTGGAGCACGTGACCCTCACCTACGGCGTCGAGGGGATCTCCCGGGCGACCTCGCACCAGCTGGTCCGCCACCGCATCGCCTCCTACTCCCAGCAGAGCCAGCGGTACGTCGCGGCGACGTTCGGGTACGTGACGCCGCCGTCCCTCGGCCGGCGGAAGGGCGGCCGGCTGGCGAACCGGTTCGACCGGCACATGAAACGGTGCGCGGAGCTCTACCAGGAGATGCTTGCGGCCGGCATTCCGGCGGAGGATGCCCGGTTCGTGCTGCCCAACGCGACCGGGACGAAGATCCTGGTCAGCATGAACGCCCGGGAGCTCCATCACTTCTTCGCGCTGCGGCTGTGCCGCCGCGCGCAGTGGGAGATCCGGGAGATGGCGAAGAGAATGCTCGTGATCGCGCACGGGAAGGCCCCGCTTCTCTTCGAGAGCGCCGGCCCGGGGTGCGTGCGGGGCCGCTGCCCGGAGGGGAAGATGAGCTGCGGGGATTCCGCGGGGGTCAAGAAGGAGATCGCTGCGCTGCGCGGGGACGCGCGATGAGCGCTCCGGGACGGGGGGAGTTCGTCCTCGGGGGACAGGCCGTCATCGAGGGCGTGATGATGAAGGGGACGGGAACGTACGCCGTGGCGGTACGGAAACAGAGCGGGGAGATCCGCGTGAGGGACTTTCCCCTGCCGCAGAGCGGGGCCGGGAAGCGCCTCGCCCGGATGCCCGTCCTGCGGGGGGTGGTGACCATGGTGGCGATGCTTTCGATCGGCTACCGCGCCCTCCGGTTCTCGGCCGACGAGGCGATCGACGACGCGGAGCCCCGGGAAACCGGGCGGGACCGCGCGGCCGGGGCGAAGGGGGAGGGCAGAGACGGCAGCCTGGCCATGGCCGGGGCCATGGCCCTGGCCCTCCTGCTGGGCCTGGGGCTCTTCTTCTGGCTGCCTCTGGTGCTGACCCGCCTTTCGGCCGCTTTTCTTCCCGCGCTGTCGGGCCGCCTCGCCTTCAACATCGTCGACGGCGTGATCCGGGTCCTCGTCTTCGTCCTGTACGTCCTCGGCATCGGGATGATGGGAGAGATCCGGCGGATCTTCCAGTACCACGGCGCCGAGCACAAGGCGGTGCATGCGTACGAGAGGAAGGCGGAGCTCGTCCCGGAGAGCGTCGCGAGGTATTCGTGCCTGCACCCCCGGTGCGGGACGAGCTTCCTGCTCTTCGTGATGGTGATCAGCATCGCCGTCTTCTCCCTCATCCCGCACGAGAGCTCGCTCCTGGCGAAGGCGCTCATGCGCCTGGTGCTGCTCCCGGCGGTCGCCGGGATCTCGTACGAGGTCCTGCGCCTGTCCGCGAAGCATGGCGATTCCGGGTTCTCGCGGGCCCTGGTCGCACCCGGCCTTCTGCTCCAGCGGCTGACCACGCGGGAACCGGATCTCTCCCAGATCGAGGTGGCCATCGCGTCCCTGCGCAGGGTGGCGCGGGGAGCGGGATCGGAGGAACGCCTTGTGGGATAAGCTCGAGACGATCCAGGGGCGCGTCGAGGAGATCACGCGGCTCCTGGGGGACCCCGCCGTGGCGTCCCAGCCGCGGGAGCGCCAGAGGCTGGGGCGGGAGCTTTCGGAGCTTCGGCCCCTGGCCGAGGCGTACGCGCGCCTCCGGAAGATCGAACAGGAGCTGGAGGAAAACCGGGAGCTCGCCCAGTCGGAGAAGGACCCGGAGATGCGGACGCTTGCCAGGGAGGAGGTCGCGAGGCTCGCCGCGGAGAAGGAGCGGCTCGAGGAGGAGATCCGGATCCTTCTCCTCCCGAAGGATCCGAACGACGAGAAGAACATCCTGATCGAGATCCGCGCGGGGGCCGGCGGAGAGGAGGCCGCCCTGTTCGCCTCCGAGCTTTTCCGCTCCTATTCGATGTACGCCGCGATGAAGGGGTGGAAGGTGGAGATGCTTTCCCACAGCGAGACGGGCCTCGGGGGGACCAAGGAGGTCATCGCGATGATCGAGGGGAAGGGCGCATACAGCCGGCTCAAGTACGAGAGCGGCGTCCACCGGGTCCAGCGGGTTCCCGCCACGGAGGCGGGGGGAAGGATCCACACCTCCACCGTCACGGTGGCGGTGATCCCGGAGGCCGAGGAGGTCGACGTCCAGATCGGCCCGGAGGATCTGCGCATCGACGTGTTCCGCTCTTCGGGCCCCGGCGGACAGAGCGTGAACACGACGGATTCGGCGGTTCGCATCACCCACGTCCCGACGGGGCTGGTGGTCTCCTGCCAGGACGAGAAGTCCCAGCTGAAGAACAAGACCAAGGCGCTGAAGATCCTCCGGTCGAGGCTGTACGACCTCGAGAGGGAGCGGCAGCGCTCCGAGCGGGCGGACATGCGCCGGTCGATGGTCGGAACGGGGGACCGGAGCGAGCGCATCCGCACGTACAATTTCCCGCAGAGCCGGGTGACCGACCACCGCATCGGCCTGACCGTCCACCAGCTCTCCCAGGTACTGAACGGCGCGATCGACGTGTTCGTGGATGCCCTGATCGAGCGCGCCCACGCCCTTGCGCTGAACCAGGCCGGCTGAGGCGGCTCCCGTCGATGCTTCTCTCGGAACTCCTCGCGCTCTGCCGCCGGGAGATGGAGGGGCGTGGCGGCGGCCCGCACGAAGCGGAGATCCTCGTCTCCCACCTGACCGGAATCCCCCGCTCCCGCTTCCTCATGGAGGCGGGAAGGGAGATCGGGGACCCGGAAGAAAAGCTCCGGTCCTTCCTCCGGCGCAGGTTCGGCGGGGAGCCCCTCCAGTACATCCTCGGCTCGTGGGAATTCTACGGGCGCGAATTCCGCCTGACGCGCGACACGCTCATCCCGAGGCCCGAGACGGAAGGGCTGGTCGAGGCGGTCGTCGACGCGTGGCGGGCGGAGAACCGGGGGCCGGGGAGGATGCTCGACATCGGAACGGGGTGCGGGGCCGTCGCCGTGACGCTCGCGGCGGAGCTTCCGCGGGCACAGGTTCTCGCGGTGGACGTGTCCGGGGGAGCCCTGGCCGTCGCCCGGGAAAACGCGGAGCGCCTCGGGGTTGCGGGCCGGATCCTGTTCTGCCGCGCGGATGGATATTCCGCCTTGAAAAGAGGGGACCGTTTTGATGTAGTGGTGTCGAACCCCCCATACGTTTCCGATATGGAATGGAATTCGCTTCCCCGGGAGATCCGGGGATTCGAACCGGCGGAGGCACTATTGGCCGGGCCGGACGGGTTGTCGATGATCCGCCCCCTGGTGGCGGGTGCCGGGGAATACCTGAAGCCGGGGGGGAGACTCTGGCTCGAGATCGGGGAGACCCAGGGGGACGCCGTCCGCAGGCTCCCCTGCGGACGGCTGCGGTTCGCGGGAATCGAAAAGGACCTGGCGGGGCGGGATCGCGTGGCCCGCTGGATTCTCCCGGCGGACGGGAGGCGGCGCGGGATCAAGGACGGGTAGGGAGAGGATCCTGGACACGTTCCACATCAAAGGAGGCAGGACGCTTTCGGGCGCCGTCCGGGTGTCGGGGGCGAAGAACGCCGTCCTCCCGATCATGGCGTCGTCGCTGCTCGCGGAGGGGCCCGTGGAGATCGCGAACGCCCCCCTCCTGCGGGACATCCACACCTTCGGGAAGCTGCTCGGATGGATGGGGGCGTCGGTTGCGCGCGGGGAGGCCGGGGAGGGGGAGCCGTCCGTTCTGCGCATCGACACGCGGGAGGCCCGGCGGGCGGAAGCCCCCTACGACATGGTCCAGACGATGCGCGCCTCCGTGCTCGTGCTCGGGCCCCTGGTCGCCCGGCACGGGAGAGCGAGGATTTCCCTCCCCGGGGGGTGCGCCATCGGCGCCCGCCCGATCGACCAGCACCTCAAGGGGCTTTCGCTCCTGGGGGCGGAGACGAGGCTCTCGGAGGGGTACATCGAGGCGAAGGCCGGCCGCCTCACCGGGGCCACGATCTATTTCGACGTGAAGACGGTCACCGGAACCGAGAACCTGATGATGGCCGCCGCGACGGCCCGGGGAACCACGGTCCTGAAAAACGCCGCCCGGGAGCCCGAGGTGTGCGACCTCGCCCGGGCGCTGCGCGGGATGGGCGCCGACATCGAGGGGGAGGGGACGGACGAGATCGTCGTGCGGGGGGTGACCTCCCTGTCCGGGGTCCGGCACGAGGTGATGGCCGACAGGATCGAGGCCGCGACGCTCCTGCTGGCGGGCGCGATCACCGGCGGGGACGTGACGGCCGAGGGGGCCGACGCGGGGGCGATGGACGCCGTCCTCGAGAAGATCGGCGAGAGCGGGGCCGACGTCTCCCTCCCGCCGGGGGGGGTGCGGGTCCGAAGGGACGGGCCGATCCGCCCGGTCAACGTCGAAACCTCCCCCTACCCGGGATTTCCGACCGATGTCCAGGCGCAGTTCATGGCCTACATGTGTCTTGGCGACGGGTCCAGCATCATCCGGGAGACGATCTTCGAGAACCGGTTCATGCACGTGGCGGAGCTTCGCCGGATGGGGGCCCTGATCGACATCTCCGGGAACGCCGCCATCGTCAAGGGGGTCCCGGGGCTTTCCGGCGCCCCGTGCATGGCGACCGATCTGCGGGCGTCGGCCTCCCTGGTGCTGGCGGGTCTGGCTGGGTCCGGGACCACCGAGATTCTCCGCATCTACCACCTGGACCGGGGGTACGCGATGCTGGAAAAAAAACTGTCCTCCCTGGGCGCGGAGATCGCCCGGGTGCAGGAGTAGGGGGGGCGGGTGCGCTGGGTGAAATCGGGGACGACGGCGTTCCGGAAGGCTCTGGCCGACGGGGAGCGGCGCGGCGAGACGGATTCGGCGAAGGTCCGTGCGGTGGTTGCCGAGGTGCTGGCCCGGGTCCGGGAAGAGGGCGACGACGCGCTGGCGGAGTTCACCCGGCGGTTCGACCGGTTCGACCTGCGGAGGCGGGGCGCGGCGGTTTCCCGCCGGGAGATCGACGCGGCGTGGAGGCGCACCCCGAAGGCGATCCGGGCGTCGCTCGCGCTCGCCGCATCCCGGATCGAATCGTTCCACCGGCACCAGGCGGAATCCGGCTTCACCGCGGAGCTCCCGGGCGCCCTCCTCGGCCAGCGGATCCTGCCGGTCGCCCGCGCCGGCGTCTACGTGCCCGGCGGGAAGGCGGCCTACCCGTCCACCCTGCTCATGAACACGATCCCGGCGAAGGTGGCCGGCGTGCGGGAAGTGTACGCCGCCTGCTCGGCTCCGGGGGGGGAGCTCCCGGACGTGGTCCTGGCCGCCGCAAAAGTCGCGGGGCTCCAGGGGGTCTTCCGCATCGGCGGCGCGCAGGCGATCGCGGCCTTCGCCTACGGGACCCGCTCGATCCCCCGGGTGGACGTGATCGCCGGCCCGGGGAACGCCTACGTCACGGAGGCGAAGCGGCAGGTGTACGGCGTGGTGGGGCTCGACATGCTCGCCGGGCCGAGCGAGCTGGTGGTCCTCGCCGACAGGACGGCCCGGGCCGGCTTCGTCGCGGCGGATCTCCTTTCCCAGGCCGAGCACGACGAGGATGCCTTCGTCGCCCTGGTGACCGACTCCGCGCGGCTCGCGCGGAAGGTGGACGCCGAACTGGCGACGCAGAGGAAGAGGCTCCCCCGGCAGGGGATCCTGGCCGGGTCGCTCTCCCGGGCGGCGGGATTCCTCGTCCGGGGGATCGACGAGGGGATCGACGTGGTCAACCGCCTGGCGCCGGAGCACCTGTCCATCATGCTCGAGGAGCCGTGGGGGGCTCTCGAGCGGATCCGGAACGCCGGGACGGTGTACGTGGGGCACGACAGCCCGGTGGCGATGGGGGACTACCTGGCCGGCGTCAACCACACGCTGCCGACGGGCGGGGCCGCCCGATTCGCCTCCCCCCTGGGCGTTGCCACCTTCCTCAAGCGGATGAACGTGGTATCATATCAATTCCGGGCACTTGCGGACGATTTTCCTCACGTCGTGCGTCTCGCCGAGAAGGAAGGGCTGTTCGCCCATGCCCAGGCCGTCCGGATACGGACCGGAAAGGGGGCACCATAAGGGACATGCCGAGGGAAGCGCAGGTCGTTCGTGCGACGAAGGAGACCGACGTACGGTTGACGCTCAGGCTGGAAGGGGAGGGGCACGGCCGCATCTCCACCTCCGTTCCGTTCTTCGACCACATGCTCACCCTGTTCTCGCGTCACGGGTTCTTCGACCTGACCGTCGCGGCGAAAGGCGATACCGACGTCGATTTCCACCACGTCGT
Organism: Deltaproteobacteria bacterium; assembly: GCA_020346465.1. Taxonomy (GTDB): domain Bacteria; phylum Desulfobacterota; class Deferrimicrobia; order Deferrimicrobiales; family Deferrimicrobiaceae; genus CSP1-8. Next base: position 1,119,668 of record CP070783.1, on the reverse strand, counting down.
GGAGGATGTGGGGATATGCCTCGGGGAGGCGTTCCGGAAGAGCCTCGGGAACCTCGGGGGGATTGCGCGGTACGCCCACGCGAGCATCCCGATGATCGAGGCGCTGGCCCACGTGACGGTCGACGTCTCGGCCCGCCCCCACCTGGTCTTCCACTGCCCCCTGAAGCACGAGAAGGTCGGGGCGTTCGATCTCGAGCTCGTGGAGGAGTTCCTCCGCGCGTTCTCCCAGGCGTCCGGGGTGTGCGTCCACGTCAACGTCCCGTACGGGTCCAACGCGCACCACACCGTGGAGGCGATCTTCAAGGGTCTCGGGAGGGCGATGGCGGAGGCGGTGCGGATCGACCCGCGGGTGAAGGGGGTCCACTCGTCCAAAGGCGTTCTCGGATGACGGACAACGGCGTCATCGGGGTCGTCGACTACGGGATGGGGAACCTGCGCAGCGTGAGCAAGGCGCTGGAGTCCCTCGGGTTCCCGACCGTCGTCAGCGGAAGTCCCGAGGCGCTTTCCCGCTGCGCCGGGATCGTCCTTCCGGGCGTGGGCGCCTTCCGCGACTGCATGAAGAACCTTCGGCGGCAGGGGCTTCTCCCGCTCCTTGCCGACGTGTTGGGCGAGAACCGGCCGTTTCTGGGGATCTGCCTCGGGATGCAGGTGCTCTTCTCCGAGAGCGAGGAGTTCGGCCGCCACGAGGGGATCGGGTTCTTCCCCGGGAAGGTGGTCCGGTTCCCGTCCGGCCTGCGGGAGGCGCCGCCGGGCGGGGAGGCGTGCGCGCTCAAGGTGCCGCACATGGGGTGGAACCGCGTCGACGTCGCCATGGACCACCCGGTCTTCCGCGGGATCCCGTCCGGCGCGCACTTCTACTTCGTCCACTCCTACTACGTGGAGCCGGAGGACCCGTCCATCGTCGCCTGCCGGACGTCGTACGGCGTCTCCTTCGCCGCGGCCGTGGGGAAGGGGAACCTGATGGCGGTCCAGTTCCACCCCGAGAAGAGCCAGGGGGCCGGCCTCGCCGTCCTGTCCAACTTCGGCCGGCTCTGCCGCGAGGCGGGGGGCTCCCCGGCCGGGAAACGGGAGGCGGTCTGATGGGGTTCCAGGTGATCCCCGCGATCGACATCCAGGGGGGGAAGGCGGTCCGGCTCCGCCAGGGGCGGCAGGAGGACTCCACGGTCTTCGACGACTCCCCGGTGGAGGTGGCGCGGCGGTTCGCGGAGGCGGGGGCGGAGAGGATCCACGTGATCGATCTCGACGGGGCGTTTTCCGGCAGGCCGGTCAGCGAAGGGATCATCCGCCGCATCGTGAAGGCGGTCCGCTGTCCGGTCCAGGTGGGAGGAGGCGTGCGCAACTTCAAGATCGCCGCGCAGTATCTGGGGGCGGGCGTCTCCCGGGTCATCCTCGGCACCTCGATCGTCCAGAACCTCGAGGAAGTGCTCCGGATCACGAAGGCGTACCCCGGCAGGGTGGCCGCCGGGATCGACGCCCGGGAAGGGTTCGTCGCCATCCGGGGATGGGTCGAGGTCACGGGGATCACCGCCGTCGACCTCGCGCGCCGGATGGAGCAGAGCGGGATCTCCTGCTTCATCTACACGGACATCTCCCGGGACGGCATGATGGCGGGGCCCAACTTCCCGAGCATCCGCGAATTCGCGCGGGGCGTCTCGACCCCCGTCATCGCCTCCGGCGGCGTCAGCACGATGGAGGATCTCGCGACGCTGCGGGAGATGGAAGGCGACGGGGTGTGCGGCGCCGTGGTCGGGCGTGCGATCTACGACGGCTCCCTTTCGCTCGCCGACGTCCTGAAGCGGGAGAGGGGGTGACCCCGCGCGATGCTCGCCAAGCGAATCATCCCGTGCCTGGATGTGAAGGACGGCCGCGTGGTCAAGGGCGTCCGGTTCGTCGACCTGCGGGATGCGGGCGACCCGGTGGAGATCGCCCGCCGCTACGACGAGGAGGAGGCCGACGAGCTCGCCTTTCTCGACATCACCGCCTCCCACGAGAGGCGCGACATTCTCATCGACGTGGTGCGCCGGACCGCCGAGCAGGTGTTCATGCCGCTGACGGTCGGCGGGGGCGTCCGGACGCTCGATGACGTAAGGAACCTGCTTGTCGCGGGGGCGGACAAGGTGTCGATCAACACGGCCGCGGTGGCCGACCCCGAGTTCGTGAAGAGGGCCGCGGAGCGGTTCGGGAGCCAGTGCACGATGGTCGCGATCGACGCACGGTCGGTCCCGGGGAGGCCGGGGGAGTGGGAGGTGTACACCCACGGGGGCCGCACCCCGACGGGGATCGACGCCGTGGAGTGGTCGGCCCGGATGGAGGAGTGCGGGGCGGGGGAGATCCTGCTCACCAGCATGGACCGCGACGGAACGCGGGACGGCTACGACCTCCTCCTGACGCGGGCCATCGCGGACCGGGTGGGGATCCCGGTGATCGCCTCGGGAGGCGTCGGGACGCTCGAGCACCTGGTCGAGGGGCTCACGGCGGGAGGGGCGGACGCGGCGCTTGCGGCATCCATCTTCCACTACCGGGAGCACACCGTGGCGGAGGCGAAGGAGTATCTCGCCCGGCGGGGCGTCCCGGTGCGTCCGTCGTTCCGCCCGGTCGGACGGTCCTCCTTCCCGCCCGGCAGGAACGTCCGGGAGGGAGAGGGCGCCGGGCCGGGACGGGCCACGGGGGGAGGAGAGCGGTGAAGGCGGACGAGTTCCTCGCCCTGGTGAAGTTCGACGAGAGGGGTCTCGTCCCTGTGGTCACGCAGGACGTTTCCGACAACGCGGTGCTGATGGTGGCCTGGGCCAACGCGGAGGCGCTGCGGAGCACCCTGGCCAGCGGCAGGGCGTCGTACTGGAGCCGGTCCCGGAAAACCCTGTGGGTCAAGGGGGAGACGTCGGGCAACGTCCAGGAAGTGGAGGAGGTGCTCTACGATTGCGACGTGGACACCGTCCTGTACCGGGTGCGTCAAAGCGGTCCGGCCTGCCACACGGGAGAGCGGACCTGTTTCTATCGGAGCGCCTACCGGCGCGGAGGGAGATGACGATGGCGAACGACTGTGTGTTCTGCAAAATCATCCGGAAGGAGGTTCCGACGCAGCCGATCCACGAGGACCATGACCTGCTCGCCTTCCCGGACATCAGTCCCATCGCGCCGGTTCACGTGCTGGTGGTGCCCAAGGAGCACATGGTCAACCTGAACGAGGCGGGGGTCAAGGACGTGCCGGTCCTGGGCAGGATGCTCCGGCTCGCCGCCCGGATCGCCAACGAGATGGGCGTGGCGGAGACCGGGTACCGGGTGGTCATCAACAACGGGGACGAAGGCGGGCAGCTCGTTCCTCATCTGCACCTGCACCTGATCGGGGGCAAGGCCCTCGACCAGAAGCTGGGGTGACCCGGGGGACTCCCTCTCGGGAGTTTCCCTTGACTTGGCGACAAAGAATGGTAACATTATTTATTTCTGGAGCACGTCTGCGCGGGAAGGGGTGATCGCGATATGCCGGGCGTCCGCGTGAAGGAAGAGGAGCCCTTTGAAAGCGTCCTGAAACGGTTCAAGAAGCAGTGCGAGAAAGCCGGAATCCTTTCCGAAATCCGCAAGCGGGAACATTACGAGAAGCCGAGCGTCAAGCGGAAGAAGAAGGCCCTTGCGGCCCGAAAGCGTGCCTTGAAGAAGATGAAGAAGATGAGCCAGTGACGGATGGGGCTCAAGGAACAGATCCAGCAGGATATGAAGAAGGCGGCCAAGGAGAAGAACTCCTTGGCCCTTTCTGCTTTGCGGATGGCCCTCGCCGCGACCCACAACAGGGAGATCGAGGTCCGGGGGGAGATCGGGGACGAGGGGGTCAGGAAAGTGCTGGCCACGATGGTGAAGCAACGGAAGGAGTCGATCGACCTCTTCCGGCAGGGAGGGAGGATCGACCTCGCCGAACAGGAGGCCGGGGAGATCGCCGTCCTCGAGGCGTACCTGCCGGAGCCGCTCCCGGACGCCGAGATCGAGGCCATGGCGCGGGAGGCCATCGCCGCGGTCGGGGCGAAACTCCCCGCGGACATGGGTCGCGTCATGAAGGAGCTGATGCCGAAGGTGGCGGAACGCGCCGACGGCAGGATCGTCAAGGAGATCGTACGGCGCCTGCTTACCGGATAGCCGGAGCGGGAAGACGGCTGTTCCCCGGCGGCTGGGGCTCCGGGGATTTTTTCCGACCAGGGAGAGCGAGGCCAGGCCAGACTTGGGTGGTCGTATCTCCGAAAGCACGCTGCGCGAGATACGGGACAGAGCGGACATCGTCGAGGTGGTTTCCGATACCGTTCCCCTGTCGCGCAGCGGGGCAAGCTACCGGGGCCTTTGCCCGTTTCACCGGGAGAAGACCCCCTCCTTCTTCGTCCATCCGGCCAAACAGATCTTCCATTGCTTCGGATGCGGGGAGGGGGGGTCGGTGTTCCATTTTCTCATGAAAGCCCGCAGCCTGTCGTTCGCGGAGGCGGTCGAGGATCTCGGCGATCGGTACGGAATTCCGGTCCGGTACGAGAAGGGGCCGGCCCCGGAGCGTCCCCAGGAAGACCTGTACCGCATCCTCCGGGTCGCATCGGAAACGTTCCGGGAGCTCCTGAGGTCGTCCCCCGCCGGGAAGGGCGCCCGGGAATTCCTCCGGCGGAGGGGGATGACCCCGGAGGCCGAGCAGGAGTTCTTCCTCGGGTACGGCGGAAGGGGGCAGGACCTCCTCGAGGCCCTGGTCCGCGAGGGCGTCGACCTGCCGCGTGCGGAGGCGGCGGGCCTGATCGCGCAGCGCGAGGCCGGCGGATACCGGGAGCGGTTCCGGGGGAGGGTGATCTTCCCCATCGCGGACGCCAGGGGCAGGATCTGCGGCTTCGGCGCACGCGCGATCGACGACGCGGTCCCGAAGTACCTCAACTCCCCGGACTCGCCGATGTACCGGAAGAGCTCCGTCCTGTACGGGCTCCACCAGGCGCTTCCGGCGATCCGGAGGGAGCGCAAGGTCGTGGTGGTCGAGGGGTACATGGACCTCATCGGGATCTGGCAGAAGGGGGTGAAACACGTCGTCGCGACGTGCGGCACCTCCCTCACGGAGAGCCATGCCCGCGCCATGAAGCGTATGACGGAAGACGTCATCCTATTCTTTGACGGGGATGTGTCGGGAAAGCGCTCGGCGGTCCGGGCGGGGGGTCCCCTGTACGCCGCGGGGATCAGCCCCTTCGTCCTCTTCCCCCCCAAGGGGATGGACCCGGACGACTGGGCGAAGGAGACCTCCCCGGGGGAGCTGTCCGAAAAGATCGACCGGGCGATCCCCCTGATGGAGTACATCGAGAGAGCGGCCGCGCGCAAATACGATCTTTCCCAGATCGCCGGGAAGCTGTCGTATCTGCAGCTGATGGGGAAATATCTGGGGTGGGTCACCGACGCGGCCGAGGAGAGGATGTACGTCCAGCGGGTGGCGAAGGCGGCCGGACTTCCCGAGGAGACGGTGCTCGAACGGCTCCGGGGGAAGAAGACCGCTCCCCCGCCCGCATCCCCCGGGATCCCCCCGCGGCCCTCCTCGTTGAGGCCGGAGGAGGACATGCTGCTGGGGCTGCTCTCCCGGGATCCCTCCCTCATCGAGGACGTCCGGCAGGACGGGGTGGAGGGTCTGCTGGAGGGGGAGGCGGCCCGCGAGGTGGTGGGAAGGCTGTCCGGGGTTTCGGCCTCGGGGGGAAGTCCCGACCTCCTGTCGGTCCTGGGCGAGGCGGACGGGAAGGAGGTCCGGGGGCACCTCTCCGAGCAGATGCTGCGGGCGGATCTGCCTGCCGGGGAGGCGAGGCGGATCTACCCCGAGGTGGTCCTGGGACTGCGGATCCGGAAGGCGCGGCGCGAGCTCGCCCGTCTCCGCGACGAGATCCAGGCCGCGCAGGGGAAACCGGCCGATGCGCTGTTCACGAGGATGGTGGACGTGCGGAACGAGCTGGAAGCGCTGGAGCGGCAGAGAAGATCCAGGAAATGAGGTGAGGCGCAGATGGCGAGAAAGGGAAAACCGGTCGGAATCGACGAGCTGCTCGAGAAGGGGCGCGCGCAGGGGTACGTGACCTACGACGAGCTGAACAGCGCGCTTCCCCCCGATATCCTCACGGGGGACCAGATCGACGACGTGATGGAGATCTTCGGGGAGAACGCGATCGAGGTCGTCGACGCGTTCCAGAAGGTTCCCCTTTCCGGCGAGGGCGCCCTGATCGGGGAGGAGGAGTCCCAGGAGGAGGCCCAGGAGGAGGAAGAGGAGGAGGTCGACTACGCGGGGGGGATCAAGGCGAACGACCCGGTGCGTCTCTACCTCAAGGAGATGGGCTCGATTCCGCTCCTGAACCGCGAGGGGGAGGTGACCCTGGCCAAGCGGATCGAGGACGGGGAGCGCGGGATCATGGCCGCGGTGAAGAGCTGCTCCGTCGCGCTCGACGAGCTGTTCCGGATCGGGGAGAAGCTTCGGTCCGGCGAGCTGCAGATCCGCGACGTGATCAAGGACCTCGACGAGGACTCCAGCGACGAGGAGGAGCAGCAGGCCCAGGAGAAGGTCCTCCGCGTCGTGGGGCGGATCCGGAAGAGCATGCAGTCCGCCAGGGAGCTCGACGCGCGGCTGAAGAAGGGCAGGATCCCCGAAAAGGAACGTGCGCAGATCAAGAAGAAGGTCGGCGTCCTCTACGGGAGGGTGGAGGAGTCGATCCAGGAGATCCACCTGAAGGAGCGGCAGATCGAGGTCATCGGCGACAAGATCCGCCGGTACGCCGACACGATCGAGCAGGCGGAAGGGCGGATCCGGGATTGCGTGGGGAGGACCCGTCTGCCCGAGAAGGAGCTGCTGGCTCTCATCCGCCAGGTCCGGGGGAAGAAGGAGAAGCTGGCGAAGGCGGCCATGCGGCACCACGTGAGCAAGGACCGCCTCCTCGCCATGGAGGGGATCCTGCTGGAGGCGCGGAAGCAGATCCGCGCCGTGGAGCGGGAGGCGGGCCTGAGGGCCGCCCACCTCATCGAGACGCTGCGGCTGATGGAGCAGGGGGAGCGCAAGGTCCGGGAGGCGAAGCGCGAGCTGGTGGAGGCGAACCTCCGCCTGGTGGTGTCGATCGCCAAGAAGTACACCAACCGGGGGCTGCAGTTCCTCGACCTCATCCAGGAGGGGAACATCGGCCTGATGAAGGCGGTCGACAAGTTCGAGTACCGCCGCGGCTACAAGTTCTCGACCTACGCCACCTGGTGGATCCG
>CP070783.1:1085511-1112347 GCA_020346465.1 Deltaproteobacteria bacterium | reverse complement strand
GGTCGTACCCGATCTCCGCGAGTCTCTCCCGGGCGGCATCGGTAAGCGCCACCGTGATTTTCCTGTCCGCAAGACGCTCGTTGAGCTCCCGGAACATGATCGTGATGATCCGGGCCAGCTCCCCCTTTCCCAGGGACCGGAACAGGACGATCTCGTCGAGGCGGTTCAGGAACTCGGGGCGGAATTCCCGGCGGAGCTCCTCCATGACCTTCCCCCGCACGGCCTCCTCCCCCTTCCCGGCGAGCTCCTGGATCCAGTGGGAACCGATGTTCGAGGTCAGGATCACAACGGCGTTTCGGAAATCGACGGTCCGGCCCTTCCCGTCGGTCAGGCGGCCGTCCTCGAGGATCTGCAGAAGGATGTTGAAGACGTCGGGATGCGCCTTCTCGACCTCGTCGAACAGGATCACGGTATACGGTTTCCGGCGGACCGCCTCGGTCAGCGCACCGCCTTCCTCGTACCCCACGTATCCGGGCGGGGCCCCGATCATCCGCGCCACGGAATGCCTCTCCATGTACTCGGACATGTCGAGGCGCACCATCGCCGCCTCGTCGTCGAAGAGGAATTGGGCCAGGGCCCGGGCCAGCTCCGTCTTTCCCACCCCGGTGGGGCCCATGAACAGGAAGGACCCGATGGGGCGCCGGGGGTCTTTCAGCCCCGACTTCGCCCGCCGGACGGCGTTCGCGACCAGCCGCACGGCGTCGTCCTGCCCGACGACCCGCTCTCCCAGCCGCTCCTCCATCCGGACGAGCTTCTCGATCTCCCCTTCGACCAGCCTCGAAACCGGGATCCCGGTCCAGCGCGACACGATCTGGGCGATGTCCTCCTCGTCCACCTCCTCCTTCAGGAGCCGCCCTTCCGACCCGCCGGAGGCCTTTCCTGCCAGGCTCTCCGCCTCCCGCTGAAGCTCCGGGATGACCCCGTACTTGAGCTCCGACGCCTTCCCGAGGTTCCCTTCCCGCTCGGCCCTTTGCATCTCCGAGAGGGCCCGCTCGATCTTCTCCTTGATCTCGCGGCTCTTCCCGATCCCCCTCTTCTCCTCCTCCCACCGGGACCGGTACCCCGCGACCTTCCCCCGGATCCCATCCAGCTCGTCCTGGATGCGGGCGAGACGCTGCCCCGAGGCGGCGTCGGTCTCCTTCGACAGGGCCTGCTTCTCCATCTCGAGCTGGATGGTCTTCCGCTCGAGCTCGTCGATCTCGGTGGGTACGGAATCGATCTCGATCTTGAGCTTCGAGGCGGCCTCGTCCACCAGGTCGATCGCCTTGTCGGGCAGGAACCGGTCGGAGATGTACCGGTTCGACAGGGTGGCCGCCGCGATGAGCGCCGAATCCTTGATCCGGACCCCGTGGTGCACCTCGTACCTCCCCTTGAGGCCCCTCAGGATCGCGATCGTGTCCTCGACCGACGGCTCCTCCACGACCACGGGCTGGAACCTCCGCTCCAGAGCCGCGTCCTTCTCCACGTACTTGCGGTACTCGTCCAGGGTGGTCGCCCCGACGCATCGCAGCTCCCCCCGGGCGAGGGCGGGCTTCAGCATGTTGGAGGCGTCCATCGCCCCTTCCGCCTTGCCTGCCCCCACGAGGGTATGCAGCTCGTCGATGAACAGGATCACCCGCCCCTCCGCGGCCGCGATCTCCTTCAGGACAGCCTTGAGGCGGTCCTCGAACTCGCCGCGGTATTTCGCGCCGGCGATCAGCGCCCCCATGTCCAGGGCGAGAACCCTCTTGTCCCGGAGCCCCTCGGGAATGTCGCCGGAGACCAGCCGCTGCGCGAGCCCTTCGGCGATCGCCGTCTTCCCGACGCCCGGGTCTCCGATCAGCACGGGATTGTTCTTCGTCCGGCGGGAGAGGACCTGGATCACCCTCCGGATCTCGTCATCCCTGCCGATCACGGGATCGAGCTTCTCCCGGCGCGCCATTTCGGTCAGGTCCCGGCAGTACTTGTCCAGCGCCTGGTACTTCGCCTCGGGATGCTCATCCGTGATCCGCTGCGTCCCCCGGATCGAGGTCAGCGCCGTGAGGAGCCCCTCCCGCGTCACGCCGTGCCTGCGGAGCAGGTCCGCAACGGCCCCCGGCTCGGAGGCGAAACCGAGGAGGAAGTGCTCCGCGGAGAGATACTCGTCCCGGAACGCGTCCGCCTCGGTCAGCGCCCGCTGGAACAGGGGCTCCATCCGCGGGGAGAGCCCCCGGCTCACGGCTCCCGACACCCTGGGGAAGGAGCCGAGGAGGGAATTCGCATCGGACAGGAGGCTCCCGGCAGGCACCCCCGCCCGGGCGAAGAGGTCCGCCGTCACGCCCCCCTCCTGCCGGAGCAGGGCGACGAAGAGATGTTCCGGCTCCACCTGCGCATGTCCCGCCTCGGCGGCGATGCGCACGGCATCCTGCAGGGCTTCCTGGGATTTTACGGTCAGCTTGTCCAGAGAAATCATTCCCGCCTCCGGCGCGTCGACATGGGCGGATGGCGGCCCGCCCCCGGGCGGGGGCGGGCCCGAAGAGAACCCTACCCGGTCTTCACCGCGAGGAAGATCCGCGCATCCCCCCGCTCCACCAGAAAGAGGACGGTCTTGTCCCCCTTCACCTTCCCGATCTGCTTCTTGAACTCCCCGGAATCCTTGACGGGGATGCGGTTGATCGCGCGGATGATGTCCCCCTCGCGGAATCCGGCGTCGTCCGCCGGGCTTCCGGACTCGACCGAGGAGACCAGCACGCCCTTCCGGTTCTCGATGCCGAGGTGCTTGGCAAGATCCGGCGTGATGTCCTGGACCGCCAGGCCCAGCCCCTTCGAGAGGTCCGGGCCCCCCGCGCGCCGCTCCCCGGGTTCCGGCTCCATCTCCGCGATGGTGACCGGGATGGTAACCGACTTGCCGTCCCGGACCACGACGACGTCCACCTTGTTCCCGGGCTTGGTGGAGGCCACGATCTGGGGCAGTTCGTGCTCGTCTGTCACCTGCTTCCCGTCGAAGGAGACGATCACGTCACCCGATTTGATCCCCGCCTTCTCCGCGGGCCCGTCCTTCGTGACGTCCGCCACGAGGGCGCCCTTCTTCCCCGGGACCTTGAGCGCATCCGCCATGTCCGGGGTCAGCCGCTGGATGTAGACGCCAAGCCACCCGCGGGTGACCTTCCCCTTCTCCTTCAGCTGGCCCAGAACCGCCTTGGCCAGATCGATGGGCGTCGCGAAACCGATCCCCTGCCCCCCCTGGATGATCGCCGTGTTGATCCCCACGACCGCCCCCTTCAGGTTGAACAGCGGGCCCCCCGAGTTCCCGGGGTTGATCGAGGCGTCGGTCTGGATGAAATCGTCGTACGGCCCCGACCCGATCACCCTTCCCTTCGCGCTCACGATCCCCGCCGTGACGGTGTGGCCGAGGCCGAAGGGGTTCCCGATGGCCACGACCCATTCGCCGATCTCCAGGGACCCGGAGTCGCCAAGCTGCACGAACGGGAGCTTCTTCTCGGCCTTGATCTTGATCAGGGCGATGTCCGTCTTGGGATCGTTGCCGACCACCTCCGCCCGGAACTCCTCCTTGTCGAGCATGACCACGGTGATCTCGTCGGCCTTCTCGACCACGTGGTTGTTCGTGAGGATGTACCCGTCGTCGGAGACGATGAACCCCGAGCCGAGGCTCCTCCTCTTCTGCTCCTGCGGGATGTTCCCGAAGAAGTTGTGGAAGAACTCCTCGAACGGGTCCTGCGGCCCGAAGGGGGACCGCATCTGCGGCCTTCGAGTCCTGACCACCTGCGTCGTGCTGATGTTCACGACCGAAGGCGACACCTCCTTCGCAAGGGCGGGAATGTTCTCGACCGGGAGGACCTTGCCCGCCGGGACGGCCCCCACCTCGCCACCTTTCCCCTCCCCGCTTTCCCCCCGGAACGCGCTGGTCAGGGGGGACAGATTCAGCGCAGCCGACAGGAGCACCCCCGCGGCCACCGCCGCGACCAAAAGAACGACGACCTTGCCTTTTCCGATCACGCTTTCTTCCCTCCCGGGCCCTGTCCCGCATCGGGTGCGGAAACCCCCGCATTCAAAGCCGCCACGTATGCCATCCGGAGGTGGTAGAGCCCCTCCGAGAGAACGCCCGATTCCTCCTCGGTCAGATTCCCTTTCGTCTTCTCCTTGAGAACATCGAGGAGGTCGATCGAGTCCTTGGCGCCCGGGAGATTGACCGGGGAACGCCGGCCATCGGCGTCCTGGACCATCCCCAGACTGACCATCGCCCCCATCTGCAGGGACATCACGAGATCGAGAAACGACGGCCCCCCCACGGGCGATTTCGCTTCCCCGGGGCCTTTCGTTCCATGGACAACCCCCGGGTCCTTCCGGTTCCCGGCATCGGCGGGCGGTTTCGGGAGGGGGGGCGCCTTCTCCTTCTCCCGCTCCTCATCCGGCATGCCGCGCCTGTCGACGACCTTGAACCCCTTCTTCTCCTGTTCGGACATTAAATCGGCACCCCCTCCGCGATGACGACCACCTCCCCGCCCTCCCCTTCGACGAAGAAGCGATCGGACTGCTTCCACTTGAGCGTGATCGGCATCTTTACCTTCTCGTCGATGAACCTCTTGAGGAAACGGGCCCCGTACTTCACGCTGAAGCCTGTCCCGGCCAGCGCGTCGAGGGAGGCGTCGGAGAAGGTCAGCGTCTTGCCCGAGGCCGCCATCGACTTCCGGATCGACTCGAGGTAGATCCCCGCGATCCGCTTCACCTCGTCGAACGTGAGCGGCGAGAAGACGATCACGTCGTCCAGGCGGTTGATGAACTCGGGGGTGAACCGGTTCTCCACCGCCCGGAGAACGCTTTTCTTCACCGGCTCGAAATCCTCCGCGCCGGTCGCAAACCCGAGGGGGCGCGTCAGCTTCGAGAGCTCCTCCGCCCCCAGGTTGCTCGTCATGATGATGATCGCATCCGAGAAGTAGACCTTCTTCCCGCGTCCGTCGGTGAGCCACCCCTCGTCGAAGACCTGCAGAAAGAGGTTGTGCACGTAGGAGTCCGCTTTCTCGATCTCGTCGAGCAGGACGACCGTGTAGGGATTGTCCCGCACCTGGTTGGTCAGGATCCCCCCCCTCTCGGAGCCGACGATGCCGCGCGGCATTCCGATCAGCTTGTCCACGGCCAGGGCCCCGTCCCGGTACTCGGACATGTCCACGCGCACCATGTGGTGCTCGTCGCCGAACAAATACTCCGCGAGGGCCTTCGCCATTTCCGTTTTCCCGACGCCCGTGGGCCCGAGGAACAGCAGAATGCCGTCCGGCCGGTAGACGTTCTCCTTGAGGGGCCCCTTGTTCAGCCTCAGCGCCTTCCCGACCGCCCGGATCGCCTCGTGCTGGCCGACCAGCCGCCGGGCGATCCTCTCCTCCAGATCCTGGAACCGGTCGAGAACGTCCCGCCGCACGATGTCCTCGGGGGTCTTCGTCTCCTCGGAGATCACCCCGAGAACGTCCCCCCTCCGGACGGTCTTCTCCTCGTCCCCGCGGATCTCGACATGGACGCAGGCCGTGTCGATCCAGTTGATGACCTTGTCGGGGAGCCGCAGCGACCTCGCATACCGGTTGGACATGGAAAGGGCGAAATCGATCGCATCGTCGGTGATCTCGACGCCGTAGTTGTTCTCGAGCCGCGGCTTCAGCCCGAAGAGGATCTCCCGCGTCTCCTCCACCGTCGGCTCCTCGATCCTGACGACGCGGAAACGGCGCGCAAGCGCCTCGTCCTCCTGGATGATCTCCTTGAACTCGGTCACCGTGGTGGCCCCGATGATCTGGACCTCCCCCCGCGCGAGCGTCGACTTGAAGATGTTGGCGGCGTCGGAGGGGACGCCCATCGCGGAGCCTGCCCCGATCAGGGTGTGCGCCTCGTCGATGAACAGGATCAGGTTCCTGCGCTCCCGGACCTCGGCGATGACCTTCTCGATGCGGTCCTCGAACATCCCGCGGAAGACCGTGCCCGCCACCACCGTGTTCATCTGCAGGTTGACGATCTGGTGGGCCCGCAGGCGTTCCGGGACCCGGTGCGGCTCGTATTCCAGCCGCATCGCGAGGCCTTCGACCAGCGCGGTCTTCCCGACGCCGGGGTCCCCGATGATCATCACCGAGTTGCTCCGGTCCTTGTGGCAGAGGTACTCGATCGTCCGGTCGATCTCCCGGTCCCGCCCCACGATCGGGGGGATCTTTCCCTCCCGCGCGAGAAGGTTCAGGTTCACCCCGAAGGTCCGCAGGTTGGCGGGCAGCTCGTACCGCTTGCGGAACTCCTCGACCTTCTCCTCCCGGCTGCGCAGCTGGGTCGAAAAGCGGGAAAGGGCGACGGCGGGGTCCACCCCGTAGTTCTTGAGGATCCGGGCGGGGATCGAATGGACTTCGTGGAAGATCCCGAGGAAGAGATCCGCGGCGTCGATCTGGGGCCTGCGGTTTCTCTGCGCCGTCTCCCAGGCGACCCGGAAGACCTGCTTCGTGGCCGGGGGGACCTTGAGCCCCACGCCGAGGTACTGCCGGGAGATGTTGAGGTGCTCGTTGACCGAGTAGAGCACCGCCTCGACGGAAAGCCCCACGGACGCCATGAGGTCCCGGAACACCGTCTTCTCCTGTTCGGCGAACGCGATGAACAGGTGCTCGAGACCGAGGTAGTAGTGGTGCCGGCGCTGCGACTCCTCGATGGAGGAGTTCAGCATCCGGTGCCCCGATTCGGAAAGCTTTTCCCGGTAGAACGAGATCTCCATCATGAGGGGGTCGACGCTCCTCTCCCGCCTTCCGGCGACCGGGCCATCAGGCGGTACCCCGCATCGCACGCAACCGTTCCACCCTCTTCTCCACGGGCGGGTGGGTGCTGAACAGCGACATCATCCCCTTCCCGGACAAGGGGCTGAGAATGAACATGTGGGCGGTCGCCGGCGAGGCCTCCAGGGGAACCCGCCGGGACGCGCCGGCGATCTTCTCCAGCGCGCGGGCCAGCGATTCGGGCCGTCCGCAGAAGCGCGCGCCGCTGGCGTCGGCCTGGTATTCCCGGGACCGGGACACCGCCATCTGGACGAGCATCGCGCCGATCGGGGCGAGAATCGCCATCGCGAGGAGACCCAGGCCCCCGCCCCCCTCATCCCTGTCCCTTCCGCCGCCGAAGATCGCGGCGAACTGGGCGAAGCGGGCCAGCATCATGATGGCCCCGGCGAGCGTCGCGGCGACCGTCCCGATCAGGATATCCCGGTGTTTCACGTGGGCCATCTCGTGGGCGAGCACCCCTTCCAGTTCGTCCGGATTGAGGATTCTCAGGATCCCCTGGGTCACGGCGACCGCGGCGTGCTGCGGGTTTCTCCCCGTCGCAAAGGCGTTGGGGGCTTCCGTGGGGAGGATGTAGACCTTCGGCATCGGGACGCCGGCCGCCGTCGCCAGCCTGTGGACCACGGCGTGCAGATCCGGAGCCTCCGCCTCGGAAACCTCCCGGGCGCGGTACATCCGGAGAACGATCTTGTCCGAGAACCAGTAGGTCCCGGCGTTCATCAGCACGGCGAAAGCGAACGCCATGACCATCCCGCCCTGGCCGCCCACGTAACTGCCGATCGCGACGAACAGGACGGTAAGAAGGGCAAGCAGGAAACCGGTCTTCAGGGTATTGCCCATGCCACTCCTCCATCTTTTCCTATGCGTATTGATTCCATTATATCCAATTCAGTTCCAGCCACCCCGCAAATTCGGGTCCTCGAACGCCTCGAGCTGCTCGACCAGCGACAGAAACTCGCTCGATCGCTCTTTCGGAACAGCCACTTGCAGCACCACGTACTGGTCGCCCCGGGACGACGTCCCCGGCATCGGGACCCCCCGCCCTTTCAGGCGGAGCTTCCTGCCGCCGGAAGAGCCGGGCGGAACCGCCACCGTGACCGGTCCGTCGATCGTGGGCACCGAGATCTTCGCCCCCTTCACCGCCTCCGAGTAGGAGACCGGGACGTCGATCAGGATGTCAGCCCCCTCCCTGCGGAAGAACGGGTGAGGGATCATCCGGAGCCGGACGACGAGGTCCCCGCTCCTCCCCGGACCGATTCCCTCCGCTCCCTTGCGCGGCACGCGGATCGTGGATCCGTCCTTCGCCCCTGCGGGGATCTTGACCTTGATCCGTTCGTCCTCGTGCGTCCCCCCGCTTCCCCCGCAGTTCGGGCATCCCCGGCGCCCCGACCGGCCGGATCCCCGGCACGCGAGGCACGCCCTGGGACGCCGGTACCGCAGGTCCTTTACCGCCCCCTTCGCCATGTCGAGAAAATCGACCGAGAGCTCCATCGTGAGGTCGGCCCCCCGCACCGCATCCTGCCCGAGGCCGCCTCCCTGGAAGAGATCCCCCAGAATGTCCCCGAAGTCGAACGGTTCCCCGCCGGTGTGGACCCTGGGATCGAACCCGGGACCGGACTGCCACCGGAACGGTCCTCCCCCCCCGAACCCCCCGGGGAAGACCCCTTTTCGCATCGCATCGTACTGCGCCCGTTTCTTTTCGTCCCCCAGGACCTCGTTCGCCTCGTTGACCTCCTTGAACCGGGTTTCCGCCGCCCGGTCCCCGGGGTTCACATCGGGATGGAACTTCTTCGCCAGCCGCCGGAACGCCTTCCGGATCTCGCCGGAGGAGGCGCTTTCCTGCACGCCCAGCACCTCGTAATAGTTCGTCTTCGGATCCATCCGCTGCGCGATCGCCCTCTCCGGGAGAGCCCTCCGGGGGCCGGGAAGCGGCACCGCCTCCCGGCCCCCGGAACCCCCGATCTATTTCACGTTCACCTGGATCTGCTTCGGCTTCGCCTGCTCCTTCTTCGGGAGCGTCACCTCGAGGACGCCGTTCTTGAACTGGGCGGTCACCTTTTCCTGGTCGACGGAAACGGGCAGCGAGAAGGACCGCTGGAAACTCCCGTACGACCGCTCGATCCGGTGGTAACTCTCTTCCTTGACTTCCTTTTCGAACTTGCGCTCCCCGCGAAGCGAAAGGATCCCGTCCTTCACCTCCACCGAGATCTGGTCCTTCTCCACGCCGGGAAGCTCCGCCTTGACCACGACGGAATCGTTGCTCTCGTAGATGTCCACGGCCGGGGTCCACATCCCCGACCGGAGCCCCTCCTCGCGGCCGCGGGAGCGGGCGAGGGCATCCTCGAAGATCTGGTTCATCCTCTCCTGGATGGACGAAAGGTCTCGAAACGGGTCCAGCCATCGTACAATCGCCATCGTTCTCCTCCTTGTGCCCCCCCCGGCCCCGAAGCGGGGCCCGGGGGGCAATAGTCGATGATCGTCCGGTCAGGCCGCGATCCTGATCTGTTTGGGCTTGGCCTGCTCCTTCTTGGGCAGGTCCACCTCGAGCACGCCGTCATTCATCCTGGCGGTGACCTTCTCCTCGTCCACCGAGGAGGGCAGCGAGAAGGAGCGGTGGAACGTCCCGTAGGACCGCTCGATCCTGTGGTAGTTCTCCTCCTTGACCTCCTTCTCGAGCTTTCGCTCTCCGCGCAGGGTGAGGACACCGTCCTTGACCTCGACGTTGACGGCGGCCTTCTCCACGCCGGGAAGCTCCGCCCGGACGCAGATGGCGTCCTTCGTCTCGTAGATATCCACTTTGGGCATCCAGATGCCCGTTCCCAACCCTTCCTCGTGCGGATGACCGCCTTCGAGGAAGTCTCCGAACAGCCGGTTCATCCGATCCTGCAGGACCGCGATGTCCCGAAATGGATCCGTCCAACGAATCAGTGCCATGATGTGTCCTCCTTTCCCCCGGTCCGGTTCCCCGGCCGGATAGTGGGTCGAGCCCATCGTCCGGTTGGTTGCCTGCCGCCTTCCCGCCCCTACTGCTTCGCGGCGGGGTCCTCGTACTCGGCGTCGACCACCTCCCCTTCCTGCCCCTTGCTCTCCGCTTCGCCTCCCGGCGGGGGCGGGGGGGCGGAGGATGCCGCCTCCTTGTACATGTGCTCCGCGAGGCGGTGCGACCGCTGCATGAGCGTCTCCGCGGCCTGCTTGAGCACGGTCTCGTCCTCGGATTTCATCGCCTCCCTGGCCTCGGAGACGGCGGACTCCACCTCGGCCGCCAGCTCCTGGGGCACCTTCTCCCGGTTCTCCCGGAGCGTCTTGTCCGTGTTGTAGATGAGCGAGTCGAGGTGGTTGCGTGCCTCGATGACCGCCTTTCGCTTGCGGTCCTCGGAGGCATGCGTCTCGGCCTCCCGGACCATCTTGTCGATCTCCTCCTTGGAGAGGCCGGTCGACGCCGTGATGGTGATTTTCTGCTCCTTGCCGGTCGCCGTATCCTTCGCGTTGACGTGCAGGATGCCGTTTGCGTCGATGTCGAACGTCACCTCGATCTTGGGAACGCCGCGGGGAGCCGCGGGAATCCCCTCGAGGTGGAACCTCCCCAGGGTCCGGTTGGAGCCTGCCATTTCCCGTTCCCCCTGCAGGACGTGGACCTCCACGCTCGTCTGCCCGTCCGCCGCCGTCGTGAAGATCTCGCTCTTCCGGATCGGGATCGTCGTGTTCTTCTCGATGAGCTTCGTCATCACGCCGCCGAGGGTTTCGATCCCGAGCGACAGCGGGGTCACGTCCAGGAGCAGCATGTCCTTCACCTCGCCCCCGAGGACGCCCGCCTGGACGGCGGCGCCCGCCGCCACCACCTCGTCGGGGTTCACGCCCTGGTGCGGGTCGCGCCGGAAGAACTCCTTCACCATCTGGATGACCTTCGGGATCCGGGTGGAGCCTCCGACGAGAACCACCTCGTCGATCCTGTCCACGGAGATCCCGGCGTCCCGGATCGCCACCTCGCAGGGCTTGAGCGTCCTTTCCAGGATGTCCTGGATCATCTGCTCCAGCTTGCTTCTCGTGAGTCTCTGCTGGAGGTGCTTCGGCCCCGTGGCGTCCGCGGTGATGAACGGGAGACTGATCTCGGTCTCCATGGTGGAGGAGAGCTCGATCTTGGCCTTTTCGGCCCCCTCCTTCAGCCGCTGCAGCGCCGTCCGGTCCCTGGCCAGGTCGATCCCCTGGTCCTTTTTGAACTCCGCCACGATCCACTCGATGATCCGCTGGTCGATGTTGTCGCCGCCCAGGTGCGTGTCCCCGTTGGTCGACTTGACCTCGACGACGTTGTCGCCGACCTCGAGGATCGAGATGTCGAACGTGCCGCCGCCGAAGTCGAAGACCGCGATCAGCTCGTTCTTCTTCTTGTCCAGGCCGTACGCAAGCGCCGCGGCCGTCGGCTCGTTGATGATCCGCATGACCTCCAGCCCCGCGATCGCACCCGCGTCCTTGGTCGCCTGGCGCTGGGAGTCGTTGAAGTAGGCAGGCACCGTGATGACCGCCTTCTTCACCTCCTCGCCCAGGTACGCCTCCGCGGCTTTCTTGAGCTTTCCCAGGACCATCGCGGAGACCTGCTCCGGGGTGTACTCCTTCCCTGCGGCCGTCACCGTGGCCTTCTGGCTCGGGTCCTTCGTCACCTTGTAGGGGACCAGCTTCATCTCCTCGGTGACCTCGTCGTACCGGCGTCCCATGAACCGCTTGATCGAGAAGATGGTGTTCTCGGGGTTCAGGACCGCCTGGCGCTTGGCCACCTGGCCGACGAGGATCTCGCCCCCCTTCCCGAAACCGACAACCGACGGCGTCAGCCGGTTTCCCTCCTCGTTGATGATGATCTTGGGCTCTCCGCCCTCCATCACGGAAACCACGGAGTTGGTGGTTCCCAGGTCGATCCCGATAATCTTCGCCATGTCGCCTTTTCTCCTCTCTGCCTTTGTCGTCCCTACCCTTGAAGCACCTTCGTGAGGAACACCGCAAGCGCCTGCCCGTCCACCGGCTTGGTGACGTACCCCAGCGCGCCCACCTCGACCGCCCACATCCGCCTCGCCTTGCTCTCCTCGGCGGACAGGAGGAGGATCGGGACCCGGGAGGCGATCCGCCCGATCGTGACCAGCGTATCCATCCCCCCGAACGACGGGGTGTCCATATCGATCACGAGCAGATCGGTCCCCCCGCGGATCGCACTGACCAGGCCCGCGGCGCAATCGCTGAAGAGCTCCGTCATCGCCCCCGCCTCGGAAAGCGCGCCGAGCAGCGGGGCGATCGGGCCGAACTCGTCCCCTTGCGCATCCGCGATCAGAACCACTCTTCGGGCCACTCTCTCCTCCTTGCACCCCTATAAGTAACAATATCCGTGCCCGAGGATCTGCCGATGCCTGACGATTATAGATAGATGATTTTCAATGATTTTTTCACCAAAGGCCAGGTAGAGGATAACCGGAGGAAATGAATTGCGCCAAAATGGCATGCGGGCTCTCCTGTCGAGAGTGCCATTTTGACGTTTCAGGAGATCCCGAACTCCTTGACCTTCCTGTGGAGGGTGCGCAGCCCGATCCCGAGCATCTTCGCCGCCTGCGTCTTGTTCCCGTTCGTCTCCAGCAAGGCAGCCACGATGGCCTCCCGCTCGATCTCCTCGAGCGTCCGTGGCGAGGGGAGGGGAATCGGACCGGCCGGGGAGGGAGGGAGGATGTTGTCGAGAATCTCCGGCGTCAGGTCCCCCCATTCGATCGTTTCGCCTTTGGCGACGAGCGAGGCGGTCTCCATGGCATTGCGCAACTCCCGGACGTTTCCGGGCCACCGGTACGTGAGCAGGGCGATGCGGGCCCCCGCCGACAGCTTCTTGGGCGACACATTGTTCTCCCGGGCGATCTCCCCCAGGAAATGGCCGGCGAGTTTCGGGATATCCTCGCGCCGCTCCCGCAAGGGGGGCACCGTGATGGTGAACACGTTCAGCCGGTAGAAGAGATCCTCCCGGAACCTCTTTTCCGCGACTCTCGCCCTGAGATCCTGGTTGGTTGCCGCGATGATCCGGACATCGACCCGGATCACCTCCGATCCGCCGACGCGGATCACCTCCTTCTGTTCGAGCGCGCGCAGCAGCTTGACCTGCAGCGAGAGAGACATCTCTCCCACCTCGTCGAGAAAGAGGGTGCCGCCGCTCGCGATCTCCATCATCCCCTGGCGGGCGGCGACGGCGCCCGTGAACGCCCCTCTCTCGTGGCCGAACAGCTCCGACTCGAGGAGGCTCTCGGGAATCGCCGCGCAGTTGATCGGCAGGAAATGCATGTCCCACCTCGGACTCTGGTCGTGGATCGCCCGGGCAACCAGCTCCTTCCCCGTGCCGCTCTCGCCCTGGATGAGCACGTTCATCCGGGTCTGGGCGACGACGTGGATCTTCTGGATGACCTCCTCCATCTTCCGCGAATCGCCGATGATCGTCCCCACCCCGTGCCTGCGCTTCTTCTCTTCCCGAAGGCGCCGGATCTCCCGGTCCTTTCTCTCGAGATCCACGTTCTTGCCCCGCTCCTTGACCGCCTTGAAGACGGCGGCCCGCAATTGCGGGATCCCCACGGGCTTGAGGAGGTAGTCGGATGCCCCCGCCCGAATCGCCTCCACCGCGCTCTCGACGGTGCCGAAGGCGGTCACGACGACGACCGGAACGGCCGGGTTTTCCCGGACGACGCGGCGGACCACCTCCATCCCCGTGATCCCGGGCATCTTCAGATCGGTCACCACCACGTCGCCCCCCCCGGAGGCGAGGTGCGCAAGCCCCTCCTTCGGGTCGGCGAAGGGATGGACGTCGAACCCGTCCCGCCGCAGCGCCGCGGCGATGCTCGACAGGCTGTCGGCGTCGTCGTCGAATACGAGAATGGTCGCCTTCTCTTTCACCGGACCTTCTCCGGGAGCGGCCGGTTCGCGTCCCGCGGCGCGAACCTCGCCTTGGACTGCTCTTCCGGGGGGAGGGAGATCGTAACGGTCGTCCCGCGCCCCTCCCGGCTGCGGATGCCGATCTTTCCGCCGTGCTCGCGCACGATCTTCCGGACGATGGGGAGACCCAGGCCGGTGCCGCTTTTCCTCGTGGAGAAGAAGAGCCGGAAGATCTGCTTCCGGTCCGCCCGGGGGATTCCCCGGCCGTTGTCGGCAATGCGCACGAGGGGCCTTCCCCTCTCCAGGCCGGTCGTCACCCGGATCACCTTCCGCTCCTTGTCCATGGATTCCTCGGCGTTCAGGAGGATGTTGAGCAGCGCCTGCCGCAGCTGCTTCTCGTCGGCGAAGAGCGGGAGCGGTTCCGGATGGAAGGAGGCGACGAGCTCGATCCCCCGACGCGCGAAGTCGACCTCGAGGAACCGGAGGGTGTCGGACACGACCCGGTTCAGGTCCGCCACCACGAACTCGGTCGCGGCCGGGCGGGCGAACCGCAGGAACTCGGAGAGAATGTCGTTCAGGCGCCGGGTGACCTTCATGTTGGCCCGGGCGAGGGAGAGGAGCTCCTCCTTCCGGTCCGCCGCCTCCGGTAGCGCGGCGACGATCTCCGCGAGAATCTGGCTGTTGATGTAGAGGGAATTGAGCGGATTGCGGATCTCGTGGGCCAGGCCCGACGCGACCGCACCGAGGTCAGCTAGCCGTTTCCTCGTCCCCGTGGCAGGCACGAGAAGATTCTACAACAATTCCGCGAGAAACGGCGCCGGAGCCTGCCCGGGCTCCGTCTTCGCCCTTGGCCGCCGGGAGCGGACGGCCCCCGGCGGATCACTCGTACTCCACGGTCAGGAGAGGCGCGGTGATGACCGCGCTCGGCAGGTCCTCGATCCCCACCAGTCCTTCGGCACGCGACACGAAGTCGAGCAGGAGCCGCAGCTGGAAATCGGGGAGGCCCCGCCTCTGCGCTTCCGCCAGGAGCGGAGTGACGTCGATGAGCACGTAATTCCCCTCGTCGCTCGAAAAGAACTCCAGGGTCCGGAAGGCGAACGAGCCGTCCGGGTAGGTCAGGGGGGGCGAGTCGTAGTCGACCGCTCTCAGGCCGCTGATCGGGTAGGTCACCAGGTCGATCAGGGTGGGGACCGTGAAGGCGAAGCTGACCTCGCTGACGAACAGCTCGATCGTGGCCGACCGGATCCTAGCGTCTGCCGGGACCACATCCCCGCCGGTGGCCCCGTCGAGGGGGAAATCGAGGAAGGCCCGATACTCGGGAACTCCGGGGTCCGATGCATCGATCCCGAAAAAGAGCGTGGCCGGGCCATTCGTAATCGCATAGAGAGAAGAAAACGGGAAAAAGGCGATATCCCCGTCTGCCTGCTGGTCGCTCAGGATCTGGGCGACGAAGACGGTCCGGTCGTCCCCCCCGGAGCACGCGGCAAGGGAGAGAAAAAGAATCGCCGCCACGGCGAGATGACGCTGTTTTCTCATCGGTCCCTCCCCTCGGTTCTCTCTATGGACGTCCACCGCCCATTATATATTCAGGGGCGGGAATTGGCATCTTATCCGCCCGGGGGACGGGAACCGGGGTGCCCCTCCCGATACGTCGCGCCCCCCGCCCTTCCCATGGGATGGTCCCCTGGGTGATAATGGTCTCAACATGATCGGTTTCTCGTACAACGGATGACATCCCAGGTGCTGTCCATGGAAGCCGACCCCGGGGGGCCACCCCGGCGGAGGCCGTTCCTTCTCGCGGGCACCCTCCTGCTTTGCTTCCTCCTGGGAGCGGTGGTCGGGCTCGTACTCCTGGCGAGGTTCGGCACGTTTCCCTCCTTCGAATCGGTGCAGGAGTACCAGCCGAGCGTCTCCTCCAAGATCTTCGACCGCTACAACCAGGTGGTAGGGGAAATCTACCTCGAGAAGAGGACCCTCGCACCCTACCGCAAGATCCCTCCCCAGGTCGTGATGGCCTTCGTCGCAGCCGAGGACGCCAACTTCTTCCAGCACCGCGGGGTCGATTTCACGGCGATCGCCCGCGCCGCCGTCAAGGATCTCCTGGGGGGAAGCTTCGCCCAGGGGGGGAGCACCATCACCCAGCAGACGGTGAAGAACCTCTTCCTCACCCGCGAAAAGAGCATCCGGCGCAAGCTCAAGGAACTGATCCTGGCCTACCGCATGGAAAGAAACATGGGCAAGGAGGAGATCCTCTACCTGTACCTGAACCAGATCTACCTCGGGGAAGGCGCGTACGGGGTGGAGGCGGCCTCGCGGACGTATTTCGGAAAAGGGGTGGAAGACCTCGGCCTGGCGGAGGGCGCGCTGCTCGCCGGACTTCCGAAAGCGCCCTCCCGCTACTCGCCCAGGATACACCCCGACCTCGCAAAGGGCAGGCAGCGGTACGTCCTCCGGAGGATGGTGGAGGCGGGATTTCTCTCCCAGGTGGACGCCGACCGGGCATACGCGAAAAAGATCGTCCTTGCACCCCCTTCCACGTTCCAGTCGAAGGCTGCCTACTTCCTCGAGCAGGTACGGATCTCCATGACGGAAAGATACGGGACCGAGTCCCTCTACCAGGAAGGGCTTCGCATCTACACCACGATCGACACGCGGCTGCAGGAGGCGGCGCACGACGTGCTGATCGAAGGGATCCGGGAGACGGAGGAAAAGAACAAATACGAGGGGCTGCAGGGGGCCGTTCTCGCGCTCGATCCGCACACCGGGGCGGTCCTCGCCATGGTGGGGGGGACCGATTTCGCGCAATCGCAGTTCAACCGCGCGCTGCAGGCAAGAAGGCAGCCCGGATCGGCCTTCAAGCCCATCATCTACGCCGCCGCGCTTTCCGCCGGCAAAACGCTCGTGTCCATGACGGACGACTCCCCCGTGGAGTTCGAACGGAGCGAGGAGGAGCTCTGGAAACCGAGAAACTACGACGGGACGTTCCTGGGCCCCATCCCCCTGATCGAAGCCCTGGCCAAGTCCCGCAACCTCGCCACCATCCGGCTCCTGAACGAGGTGGGCGTCGATGCCGCTCTCCGGACGGCGAAGGCGCTGGGGATCGAATCCCCGATCGACCGGAACCTGTCCATCGCCCTGGGCTCCTCCGGGGTGACCCCGCTGGAGATGTGCACCGCGTACGGCGCGTTTGCCAACCAGGGGATGCGCGCCACACCGTTTTTCGTGCGCGAGGTGCGGGACGCCCGGGGGACCGTCCTGGAAAGGACGGCGGCGGCGGCCGAACAGGCGATCCCCCCCGACACGGCCTACCTCATGGTCCGGATCATGCAGGAGGTCATTCTGAGCGGGACGGGCAGGGCCGCGAGAGGTCTCGGCCATTACCTCGCCGGGAAGACCGGCACGACGAACGAGAACACGGACGCGTGGTTCATCGGCTACTCGCCCGACCTCGTGGCGGGAGTATGGGTCGGGTTCGATACCCCGGCCCCGCTGGGGGACCGCCAGTCGGCCGCGGTGGTGGCGTTGCCCATCTGGACCCGTTTCATGGGGCGTGTCCTGCCTCTCTTCCCCAACCGGGACTTCCCCGTCCCCTCGGGAATCACCTTCTCCCGGGTCGATCCCGCCACCGGCAAGGCGCTTCCCCCCGGCTCTCCCGAGGGAACCCTTCTCCCCTTCCGGGTCGGGACGGTGCCCGAGCAGGCACCCCCGGGACTCGGGACGGGGCCACCGGCCGGCTCCATCAAGGACGACCTCCTGTAGGGGGCGCTCCGGGCGAAAAGGGCCCTTTCTATTCCTTCACGGATACGACAACCATCCGGTCGGAATCGCCCGTAAAGGGATCCCCCGAGAGGGAACCGAAGAAATTCCTCACGCGCATCCCGGCATTCCGCAGCATCGCCTCGAGTTCCCGGTCCGAGTAGAGCCGCACGTCGAAGGTGGAGGAGATCCGGATGCCGTCCTGACGCGTCAGCACGTGCTTCGCCGTCGCGCGCCTGGTGCGGGGGTTGAACCGGATCGCCATCCGGAGCTTCCCCGAAGGGACCTCGAGCGTCTGGTCCCAGCTCTCGAGGCGCGACAGACCCTTCCCGGCGTTCCTCAGGTCGAGGAGCAGCCACCCCCCCTCCTTCAGGCTCGCGCCCACGTTGCCCAGAACCACCTGGTTCTCTTCGTCCCGGAAGAACCCGAAGGAGGTGAACAGGGAGAGGCACAGGTCGAACGCGCCGGGGCGGCGGAAGACGCGCATATCCTCCCGCACCCATTCCACGGAGACCCCTTCCTTGCGCGCCCGCGCGCGGGCGATCCCCAGCATCTTCTCGGACAGGTCCACCCCGGTCACCCGGTGCCCCTTCCGGGCGAGCGGGATGGCGTGCCTTCCCCGGCCGCACCCCAGGTCCTCGACGACCGAGCGGGGGCGCACCGCGAGGAGGCGAAGGATATCCTCCACCTCCTTCTCGGCGTTTCCCTCGAGCGGCCCGAACAGCTCCGGGTACCTTTCGTCGAAGATCGTTTCGAACCACGCACCCGGCATTCCCCGGTCCCCTACCCCTTGACGACCGCCAGAGGCTTCAGCCTGGCAACCTTCCTCGCGATCCCCGCGGCGTGCACGACGTCGACGACCTCGGACACGTCCTTGTAGGCCTCCGGGATCTCCTCGGCGAGGGTCTTGTGGGAGGCGCACGCGACGATCACCCCGCGTCGTTCCATCTCCTGGACGATCGACTTGCCCCGCACGCTGGACCTCGCCTGGGTCCGGCTCATCCGGCGGCCCGCCCCGTGGCAGGTCGAGCCGAACGACAGGCGCATCCCCTCCGGCGCCCCCGCGAGGACGTACGACGCGGTCCCCATATCGCCCGGGATGAGCACCGGCTGCCCCGCGTGCCGGTACGGTTCCGGAATCTCCGCGTTTCCCGGCGGGAAACAGCGCGTCGCGCCCTTCCGGTGGACGAGAACCCTTCTGGCCCGCCCGTCGACCTCGTGCTCCTCGAACTTCGCGTTGTTGTGCCCGCAGTCGTACACCATCCGCATCCCCAGGTCGTTCGGTCCCATTCCCAGGAACCGCAGGAACGTCTCCCGGGCCTGGTGCGCAAGCAGCTGCCGGTTGGCGAAGGCGTAGTTCGCCGCGGCGGCCAGGGCGGACAGGTACCGTTCCCCCTCGGGGGAGCGGATGTGCGCGCAGGCGAGCTGCCTGTCGGGAAGATCGATCGCGTTGCGCCGCATATAGTCGGCCATCGTCCGCAGGTAGTCGTCGCACACCTGGTATCCCAGTCCCCGCGAGCCCGAGTGGATGAGGACGGCAGCCTGCCCCGGGAAAAGCCCGAACGCCCTTGCGGCCTCGTCGTCGAACACCTCCGCCACCTCGTCGATCTCGAGGAAGTGGTTCCCCGACCCGAGCGTCCCCAGCTGGTCGCGCCCCCGCTTCCTCGCGACGGCGGAAACCGCGTCGGGGTCGGCACCCGGAAGCGCCCCCCCGCTCTCGGTGCAGGCGATGTCCTGGGCGGAGGCAAAGCCCCGGGATGCCGCCCACCGGGATCCCTGGGTCAGGACCTTCTCCTCGTCCTCCGCGGTCAGGCGGACGAATCCCGTCGAGCCGACCCCCGAGGGGACTTCGCGGTGCAGGGCCGCCACGAGCTCCCGCAGTTTCGGGCGCAGCGCGTCCGCCGTGAGGTCGGACCGCAGGAGACGGACCCCGCAGTTGATGTCGTACCCCACGCCGCCGGGAGAGACGACCCCCTCCCGCGCGTCCATCGCGGCCACTCCCCCGATCGGGAAGCCGTACCCCCAGTGGATGTCCGGCATCCCGATGCTGTGCTTCAGGATCCCGGGGAGGTGGGCCACGTTCATCACCTGGCGGATGGCCTCGTCGCGCACGATATCCCCCATCATCGCCTCGGAGGCGAAGACGAGCCCCGGGACCCGCATCCCGCCCCCCCGGGGGATCTCCCACATCGTATCGGACAATTTCCGGATCTCGACATCCTGGAACCGCATGTCGGAACCCCCACTCGCCGGTGCCCCAGGGCGCCCGGTCGGGGAAAGGCCTACACGTCCACGATGAAACGGGCGAGATACCCCCCGGGCGACCTCTCCACGGACATGAGGTGCGCCGTCACCGCCTTGATCTCCCGGTCCACGGAATGCCTTTCGGAGTCGAAAGGCTCTCCTGCCAGCGTCAACGTCACCCGCTTCCCTTCTATCGTAACACGCGCGGAACGGGCGAGAAACTTGTGGATGGCGAAAAGGAGGAGCGCTTCGCGCAGCAGGGAAAAGAGCTGATCTTCCGCGGTCTCCCCGGCCCCCTCCACGGAGCGGATTTCCGTTCCCCGGACGGTCCGCCGGTCCACGAGGAGGGAGAACAGTGCGAGGACGCAGGAGGAGAATAGGCCGGGAAGGTCCTCCCCGCGTACCTCCAGCATGAGGTCCGCCGTGTGGGGAAGAAGGCGGAACCGGCGGCCCTTCACGTCCCTGCAGCCAGGCGCGCCGCGAAGAATGCCGGGAGCCCGCCGGCGAGAACCTTCCGCTGGCAGGCCGGGACGTCATACGGCACCCGGATCCAGGAGGCGCAGCCGGTGGCCGTGTCGTACACCAGGAACGAGGAGCGCGGGTCCCGGTCGCGCGGCTGGCCGACGCTGCCGGGGTTCAGCATCGCCGTCTCGCCCTCCCCGACCCGCAGCCCTTCCAGAGGAGCGGACACGGTGCTGCCGTCCCTCCGCCGGACGAAGGCCGCCGGCACATGCGTATGCCCGAGAAAGACCACGTTCGGCGGGGGATCCCCGGACAGCGAGTCGATCTCCTCCTCCGCGTCCTCGAGCAGGAACAGGTAGCGGTCCGGGTCGGAGGGGGCGCCGTGGGCGAGAAGGATCCCTTCGGGGAGCCGGAGGCTCTCCGGAAGCTCAGAAAGATACCCCAGCGAGTCGGGGGAGATGTTCGCAGCGGACCACCGGGCGGCGGACAGGGCGGGCCCGTGGAAGAACTCGCCGCTCGCCTTGCCGCTCACCACGGCGTCGTGGTTTCCCGCGATCCCCGCCGCCGTGTTCTCCCTGGCCCACCGAACGACCTTTTCGGGCTCGGCGTTGTACCCCGCGAGGTCGCCCAGGTGGACCACCTTGTCAACGCGCTGCCGGTCGATCTCCCGGGCCACGGCATCGAGAGCGTCGCCGTTGGAATGGATATCCGATACGACCGCAAGCCTCACGCCCGGCTCCGTCCCCCCGCACCGCCGCGGGCCGTCTCCCGCGCGAATCCCCCGCGGGACACGCTTCGGGCCCCATCCCGCGATGAGGACCGGAAACCGTCAGGCGCCGGCCTCCGCAGCCGCCCCGCCCCCCCCCGGCGTGATGCGCCGCATCCTCTTCCGGGAGGAATATTCCCGGACGAGCTCCATGAAGATCTCCAGCTCGTACCGGCGGTCCACGCGCGTCCCGTCAAAGTATAGCACGCGGATCGGGAGGCCATCGCAGTCGCGGGACAAGCGGGGATAGACGGCCTCGGAGACGATGCCGTTCATGCACGAGAAGGGGTTGATGTCCAGGATCCCGTCCGCCCCCTTCCGGTACAGGTACACCGATTTCCCCACCGACAGCAGCATCTCCCCCAGCGTCCCCTCGGGCGCCAGGTACGGACGGGCGAGTTCCATCACCTCCCGGATGTCGTGCGGTTCCTCGTACCCGCGGAAGTCCGCCCCGAACACCTCGAGGAGGGCATGCTCGTCCTTCCGCTGGAAGTGCCATTTCAGCGTCGCCCCGAGCATCTCCAGGCTCAGGGTTTTGCCGTGCCGCCGGAGCTCCCTGTGGTGATCGGCGTTGGTGTACCACACCCACTCCGTCACGTCGGAGATCCAGCATTCTCCGCCGGCCTCTTCCACGTTGCGGACGACGTCGTCGTTGCTGAAGGCGTTGAGCCGGCAGAAGATCTCCCCGACGACCCCGATCAGCGGGCGCCGTGACGAGAAATCCGACGGCACGCCGAGCAGCAGCTCCCGTCCCTTCCGCAGGGACGCGACGATCCGTGCGAGCTTTTCCCCCTTCTTCTCGCCTTGAACCTCCACGGCCCGGCACAGCATCCCCAGCGCCTCCTGGAACGCCCTGTCCGCCGCCCCCTTCTCCGTTTCATAGGGGCGGACCCGAAGGAGCAGCTTCTGGAGAAGGTCGCCGGCCACCATGGCCCGCCACGCGGTGCGAACAAGCTCGTCGGCGTGCTCGCCCACGCCGCTGTACCCGTCCGCGCACGTGGGGGAAACAAGCATCACGTCGCCGTACCCGATCTCCTCGAGAACCATCTTCATGTAGGGGCCGTACTGCCCGAACCGGCAAGGCCCGTTGGAGGACGGCATGAAGAGCGCCATCTTTTCCGGGGCGATCTCCCCGTGGACGAGCAGCTTGAGGGTGTCGCCCAGCGTCACCTTCTGGGGGAGGCACTCCTCCCCCGAGGAGAAGCGTCCGCCGAGGAGAAGCGTCTCCTCGTCCGAGGGCGGCATGGGCCGCGCGTCGATCCCGACGGAACGGAACGCCGCCGAGATGGCCTGCACCCCCGCCTCGTTCATGGGGGGAAAGAAGACCGTCCTTCCGGCCAGCGGGGACGCGCTCACGTCTGGGCCCACCATCGCAAGACCCCCTTGCTGTCGAGATACGCCTCGCACCGGGTCATGTATCCCGCGTCGTTGGCGTGCCCGTCGAACTGGAGGGAAAGGTACGGGGCGCCGGACGCCTTCTGGATGAAATGCCGGATGAAGGAGTCGGGACCGCACTTGAAATTGGTGATGTAGATGATGTGGACCTTGGGCCGGTTCCGGCACCACTTCGCCGTCGCGATGATCTTCCTTCCGTAGTTCCAGAACATGTTGTCGTGGATCTCCCGGATGTCGATCCCGTCCACGGGCAGAAAATCGATCGGGATCACGTTCGCCCCGTACTGGTCGCGCAGCTTCGCGGGGATGTTCAGGTTGACGTCCCGGTCGTAGAGGTTGTACGAGCGGCCGATCAGGATGACGGCGTGGGCGCCCGCCTTCTCCACCGCCGAGACCGCCGCTGCGCCGCGGGCGGCGAGGAAGTCGCCGAACCGGCGCTGCTCCTTCCACCCCTCCCGGATCGCCTCCCGGATCTCGCGGCGGGAGACGCCGAGCGGGCCGAAGCAGTCGAAGAGGTCCTCGATCAGCAGGCGCTCGCTGTCGCGGAAGCGGACGGTCGGGGAAAGGAGCTTCTGGCGCACCTCCTTCTCCCAGCCGGGGACCGACGCGAGGACGAACGGGAGGGTCTGCCCCCACGGGCAGAAGTGGGACTCGGTGTGGGTGTGGGTCGTCTCCGCATTGATGACGTTGGGGACGAACAGG
This sequence comes from Deltaproteobacteria bacterium, assembly GCA_020346465.1. Taxonomy (GTDB): domain Bacteria; phylum Desulfobacterota; class Deferrimicrobia; order Deferrimicrobiales; family Deferrimicrobiaceae; genus CSP1-8. The sequence goes on along the minus strand of CP070783.1, from coordinate 1,089,376 downwards.
AAATCGACCCCGTCCCGAAGGAGCGCGGCGACGTGGCCGTGGGCGACCTGAATCGGGTAGCACGGCTCGGCGACGGTCTTCTCGGACCCCTCCCGCGCGATCGCCTTGTCGGTGCGCGGGCTCACCTTCACGCCGAACCCCAGGGAGGTCAGGAACGCATTCCAGAAAGGAAACCGCTCGTAGAAATACATGGCCCTGGGGTATCCGACGATCCCGCGGTGCCCCCCCGTCTCCCGTCCGGCGAGGGAGTCGAACCACTCCGCCCTCCGGGCGGGCAGATCCTCGATGACCGGCCTGACGCCTGTCCGGGCGCTCTTCCGGTATCTCTCGGAGCACTTGTCCCCCCAGTAGGTGTTCGTCCCGTCGATCCGGATCTCCTGCATGTCGCAGAAATTGCTGCACCCCTTGCAGGTGAATTCGCGCCGGCGGTAGTCGACTTTCCCCATGTCGAAGCCGCGGAACCGGGTGCTCTCCCGCGTCGCACGCACCTTGTCGCGCGCGAGCAGTCCCATCCCGATCGCCCCGATGACCCCGTTGTGCGGCGGGACGATGATCTTCTTTCCCAGAATGTGCGTGAAGGCCGCCGCAACGGCGTCGTTGTACGCGGTGCCCCCCTGGAAATAGATCGTTTCCCCGATCCTGCGCCCCCGGACCACCCGGTTCAGGTAATTGATGACGACGGAATAGGCAAGCCCCGCCACGAGGTCCACCCGGGAAGCCCCCCGGTTGAGGTAGGTGTTCAGGTCCTGCTCCATGAAGACGGTGCAGCGCTCTCCCATGCGGAGGGGAGCCCGGGAGGAGAGGGCCATCTCGGCAAACTCCCCCTTGATCCGGATGCCGAGACGCTCCGCCTGCTCTTCCAGAAAGGATCCCGTTCCCGCGGCGCAGGCGTCGTTCATCGCGAAATCCACCACCACGCCGTTCTCCAGGCTGATGAACTTCGAATCCTGTCCGCCGATCTCGAAGATGGTGTCCACCGACTGCCCGAAGTACCGCCCGCTGATGAAGGAGGACCCGGTCTTGTGGGCGGTGATCTCGTCCTGGACGGTGTCCGCCCCGACGAGTTCCCCGATGAGCTCCCGCCCCGACCCCGTCGTTCCGACTCCCCGGATCCGGATCCTCTCCCCGAACTCCTCCCACAGGTCGCGCAGGCCCTCCGTCACCACCTTCACCGGCCGTCCCTGCGTCCGGACGTAGATCTCCTTGAGGAGGTTCCCCTCGCCGTCGAGGAGGGCGAAATTCGTGCTCACCGACCCCACGTCGATCCCGAGGAAGACCTCCGGACGGTTGTGGAGGGGCGGCGGTTCGGCCACCCGGTCCCTCAGGAACAGGACGTTTTCTGTGACGAGCGGGGGCCAGGAGGGGAAGGTGTCGCGGCCTTCCCGGGGGCCGCCTGCGTAAGGGAGGGGCGCCGTACCCCGACGTTTCCCGTCCGCCGCCGTGTCTTCCGCGGCCAGCATCGCCGCCCCGACCGCCCCGAGGTGGGCGTACCCCCAGGGGAGCACCACGTCGTCGGGGGAGAACCCGAATACGTCGCGGACGGCGCGCACCACTCCCTCGTTGGCGAAGAGCCCCCCCACGAGCGCCACGCGGGGAACGGGATCCTTTCCCTTGTTGATGCTGCTCTTGAAGTTGCGGGCGACCGCCTCGCACAGCCCCTTCAGGATCTCCTCGGGAGAGTACCCTTTCTGCTGGGCGTGGATCATGTCGCTCTTGGCGAACACCGAGCACCGCCCCGCGATCCGTGCCGAACTGGCCGCCCGCGCAACCATCCCTCCGATCTCCTCCACGGCAAGCCTCATCCGGTTCGCCTGCTGGTCGATGAACGAGCCGGTCCCGGCGGCGCAGTCCCCGTTGGTGTCGTAGTCCCGGATGCGCAGCGGGCCGCCCTCGGCCGCCGCTTCGAGCCGGATGACCTTCGCGTTCTCTCCCCCCATCTCGAAGACCGTCCGGACGTCGGGATGAATCGCGGTCACCCCCCGCACCAGGCAGCGGAAATCGTTCTCGTACCGGGCCTCCAGTTCCTGTGCCATGCGCGCCCCGCTTTTCCCGGTGAACGCAACGCCCCGGATCCGTTCGGCCCCGATCCTGCCGACCCACTCGCCCAGCCGCTCGGGGACCTTCCGGTTCGGGTCCCCGAGGAGGCGGTCGTAGGAGAGGAGATAGGCGCGCGCACCCCCCGGAAGCATCTCCGGATCGGGCGTGAGAAACGCGTTGCGGGTTTCCTCGGGAAGAGCGGGATCCGAGGGCAGGGCGACAAGGGCGAATTTCAAACTGATCGACCCGACGTCAACACCGATGTACACCAGGTTCCTCCTTGGGAGAGCCGGAGAGCCTCGATCGCCGGAATGACACATGGGGATCTTTCAAATCCCGTGCCCCCGCAGCATGTCCAGGAAAGACAACGGGATGCGTCCCGACCCTTCAGGCCGCCTCCGCGGGATGGCCGTCCGATGAGATAAGCCGGTTATCCTTTCGGATACCGTGGATTTGGGGAGGAACCCGCGGTATAGTAATCCTTGAGACCACGAAAAGAGGTCCGGGAAATGTTCGGAATCGGATTCCAGGAGATGCTCATCATCCTTGTCGTGGTCCTGATCTTCTTCGGGCCGAAGCGGCTTCCGGACCTCGCCAAGAGCCTCGGGAAGGGGATCGCCGAATTCAAGAAGGCGTCCGACGAGGTTCGAAAGGGGATCGACGAAGCCGTCCAGGAACACGAGGCGGAAACCGAAGAGGCGGGGACGGTTTCTCCTCCCCCTCCCGGAGACGCGCCCCCTTCCGATCCTCCCCCGTCCGCCGCGGGCGACACGGAGCCCCCCCCCTCCGCCCCCAAGGGATGAACGGAAACGGGTTCCCCTCCTAGATGAGCCAGGAACCGGAAACGAACACCGAGGTCCGGCTGCCGCTCACGGAGCATCTGGAGGAACTGCGCCAGCGGCTGATCCGCTCCCTGATCGCAATGGGGATCGGAACCGCCCTGTGCTACAGCCGCGCGGAAACCCTCTACATGGCTCTTCTCTCGCCCCTCACCACACAGCTCCCCGGGGACTCCCGCCTCATCTTCACCGAACTCACCGAGGCATTCCTCACCTATTTCAAGCTGGCCCTCTGGGGAGGGTTCGCCCTGGCCAGCCCGGTGATCTTCTACCAGGCGTGGCGGTTCGTCAGCCCCGGCCTCTTCCGGAAAGAGAGAAAGATCCTCTTTCTTTTCTCCGCGTGCTCGACGGCGGCTCTCCTTGCCGGGATGGCGTTCGCGTACTTCTTCGCGGTCCCCGCGATCTTTACCTTCTTCCTCGCCTACGGGGGGTCGACCATCGTCGCGATGCCGTCGATGAAGGAGTCCCTTTCGCTGGTCCTTCGGATCCTGCTGCTTTTCGGGGTGATGTTCGAGGTGCCGCTGGTCATGTTCCTCGGGGGGCGGGCGGGAATCCTCTCTCCGGACCTCCTGCGCCGCGGGAGAAAGGTGGCGATCGTCGGCGTGTTCGTCCTGGGCGCGGTCCTTACCCCCCCCGACGCCGTCTCCCAGTTTCTCGTCGCCGTTCCGATCTACGCCCTGTACGAGGCGGGCATCCTCCTGTGCGCCCTTGGAGCCAGGTTGCACAAGGGACCAGATCGGGGTTGAGAGCTCCCTTCAAATCCACTATATTCGGGGTTGACGAACCCCAGAAACCGCGAAAGGGTTAAGGGATATGATGATCATCGAATGCCAGGCCTGCCGGGCCCGCTTCAAGCTGGACGAATCCCGGATCAAGGGGAAGGGCGCCCGCATCCGCTGCCGGAAATGCGGCGAGTCGATCGTCGTCATGAAGAGCGACATCGCACCCCCCGGCCCGTCCCCTTCCATCGGGAAGGAGCTCTTCGACCT
>CP070783.1:1059679-1085411 GCA_020346465.1 Deltaproteobacteria bacterium | reverse complement strand
CGGGGGTACGGTGAACAAGCAGATCGTGTCCCTGATCAACCTCTACGGGGGAAAGGCGGTCGGGCTGACGGGGAAGGACGGGGATCTGATCCGCGCCCGGAAGCATTTCGCCCCCTCCCCCGCCGGGGCCGATGCGCCCCCGGTCGACCTGGGCCTTGTCGGCGAAGTCGTCGAGGTCCGCCCGGCGGTGCTGCGCGCGCTGGAGGGGAACGGGTTCGTGCCCGTCATCGCGCCGATCGGCGTGGGAGCGAAGGGCGAGGCGTACAACATCAACGGCGACACCGTCGCCGCCGAGGTGGCCGGGGCGCTTTCGGCGGAGAAGCTCATCCTCCTCACCGATGTCCCGGGGGTGATGGACGCGCAGGGCGGACTCGTCTCCACCATGACCGCCGGCGAGACGGCGGCAGCCATCCGGGACGGAACGATCACCGGCGGCATGATCCCCAAGGTGGAGTGCGGGCTGACGGCGCTGGACAAGGGGGTGAGGAAGGTGCACATCCTCGACGGGCGCGTTCCCCACAGCGTCCTTCTCGAGATCTTCACCGACGCGGGGATCGGCACGGAAATCAATCCTTCGGAACCGGGGCAGCGGGGAGCATGACGCCTGCAGAGATCATCGCCATGACGCAGACCTACCAGATGGGAAACTACGCCCGCCATCCCGTCGCCTTCGTCCGGGGAGAGGGGGCGCGCCTGTTCGATGCCGGCGGCCGGGAGTATCTCGATCTGCTGGGGGGGATCGCGGTCGCCCTTCTGGGCCATTCCCATCCCCGGGTCGTCGACGCGGTCTGCTCCCAGGCGAAGGCGCTCACCCACGTGTCCAACCTGTTCCACGTGCCCGTGCAGGCGGAGCTCGGCGGGCTTCTCTCCGGCGCGGCGGGCGGGGGAAAGGTCTTCTTCTGCAACAGCGGGACCGAGGCGAACGAGGCCGCGATCAAGCTTGCGAGGAAATGGGCCGCCGACGGGGCAAGGAAGGGGGCCCACGAGTTCGTCGTGGTCGAGGGGGCGTTCCACGGGCGGACCTACGGGGGCCTGTCCGCCACGCCCCAGCCGAAATTCCACCAGGGGTTCGGGCCGATGCTTCCCGGGTTCCGGGTGGTCCCCTTCGGGGAGGAGGCCGCCCTCGAAAAGGCCCTGACCGGAACCGTCTGCGCATTTCTCGTGGAGCCGATCCAGGGGGAGTCCGGCGTGAGGGTCCATCCCCCGGGCTACCTGGAACGGGCCCGTGCGCTGTGCCGGGAGCGCGGGATCCTCTTCGTGGCCGACGAGATCCAGTCGGGAATGGGGCGCACCGGGGGGTTCCTGGCCAGTTCGCGGTTCGGGGTGGCGCCGGACATCGCGACGTTCGCCAAGGGGCTCGCCAACGGGCTTCCTCTGGGCGCCGTCGTCGCCCGGGAGGAGGTGGCCTCCGCATTCGGGCCGGGGACGCACGGGAGCACGTTCGGGGGGAACCCGGTCTGCTGCGCAGCCTCGAAGGTGGTGCTCGAAACGGTCCTCGCCCCGGGGTTTCTCGCGGAGGTCGTCCGGAAAGGCGATCTCCTGCGGGCGGGGCTTGAGGAGATCACGAAAGGGCGCTCCGACGTGCGGGAGATCCGGGGGATGGGGCTCATGCTCGGGATGGAGATGGAGACCGAGGTCAAGGAGACGGTCGGCCGCTGCCTTTCCGCGGGGCTGGTCGTCGGGTCCGCGGGGGAGAAGGTGTTGCGGTTTCTCCCTCCGCTGACGATCACCGACGGGGAGATCCGCCGGGCGCTCTCCCTGCTGGAGGAATCGCTGCCGCGGGAGGGAAGGAAGTGAAGAGGGATCTCCTGCGGGTCCTCGACCTTTCCGGACGGGAAGTCCTCTCTCTCGTCTCCTCCGGCCGGGCATGGAAGCGGAGGTGGGGAAAGCGCAATCCTCCGCGCCCGCTCGCGGGCAAGTCGCTGGCGATGGTGTTCCAGAAGGCGTCCACGAGGACCCGGGTGTCGTTCGAGGTGGGGATGACCCGGCTGGGCGGTCACGCCCTGTTCCTGTCCCCGGCGGATACGCAGATCGGACGGGGGGAGCCGGTCCGGGATACCGCCCGCGTTCTTTCCCGCTATGCGGACGGGATCATGATCCGGACCTTTTCCCACGCGTTCGCCGAGGAGATGGCCCGCGCGTCGTCCGTTCCCGTGATCAACGGGCTGACGGACGACCATCACCCGTGCCAGGTGCTTGCCGACCTGATGACGGCCCGGGAGCGGGGCCTCGATCTTCGGCGGATGCGGGTCGCGTTTGTCGGAGACGGGAACAACGTGGCCAACTCCTGGGTGGAAGCGGCCCACCTGCTCGGGTTCACGCTCCGGGTCGCATGCCCGAAGGGGTACGAGCCCTCCGGGAGGATCCGGCGCGAGGCGGAGACGATCGGGAGGGGGGACGTCCGGGTGCTCCGGGACCCGGTCGAAGCGGCGAAAGGGGCGGACGTCCTGTACACCGACGTGTGGACGAGCATGGGACAGGAAACGGAGCGGCGGAAGCGCCTGGCCGCTTTCCGCGGCTACCGCATCGACGCGGATCTGCTCCGTGCCGCCGGGAAGGGAGCGATCGTGATGCACTGCCTTCCGGCCCATCGCGGGGAGGAGATCACCGACGAGGTGATCGAGGGGCCCCGGTCCGCCGTGTTCGACGAGGCCGAGAACCGCCTGCACGTGCAGATGGCCATCCTGGAGAAGTTCATCCCACACTGACCCGATGGAGGAGGAACCCTTGGAAAAGGTGAAGAAGGTTGTGCTCGCGTATTCGGGGGGGCTCGACACCTCGGTCATCCTCCGATGGCTGATCGAGACGTACGGCTGCGAGGTGATCGCCTTCGTGGCGGATCTCGGCCAGGGGGAGGAGCTCGCGCCCGTCCGGGCCAAGGCGAAGAAGACCGGCGCCTCGAAGGTGTACGTGGAGAACGTCCAGGACGAGTTCGTTAGGGATTTCATCTACCCCGCCCTCATGGCGAACGCGGTGTACGAGGGGGCGTACCTCCTCGGGACCTCCATCGCGCGGCCCCTCATCGCGAAGAAGCAGATCGAGGTGGCCCGCAAGGAGAAGGCGGACGCCGTGTCGCACGGCTCGACGGGAAAGGGGAACGACCAGGTCCGGTTCGAGCTCACCTACTACTCGCTCATGCCCGGGATACGCGTCATCACGCCGTGGCGGGAATGGGATTTCCGCTCCCGGACCGACCTGATCCGGTACGCGAAGAAGCACGGGATCGCGACGCCGGTTACGGCGAAGAAGCCGTATTCGAGCGACCGGAACCTCATGCACATCAGTTTCGAGGGGGGGATTCTGGAGGACCCGTCGGCGGAGCCGCCCGAGGATATGTTCGTCCTGACCCGCTCGCCGGAGCGGGCCCCGGACAGGCCGACGTACGTGGAGGTCGATTTCGTGCGGGGGCTTCCCGTGGCGGTGGACGGCAAAAAGATGAGACCGGCGAAGCTCCTGGCGCATCTCAACAGGCTCGGGGGGATCAACGGGATCGGCCGCGTGGACCTGGTGGAGAACCGGTACGTGGGGATCAAGTCCCGCGGCGTCTACGAGACCCCGGGAGCGACGATCCTCCACGCGGGACACCGGGCGGTCGAGTCGATCACCCTCGACCGCGAGGTGATGCACTTCCGGGACTCGCTGATCCCCCGGTTCGCCGAGCTCATCTACTACGGGTACTGGTACTCCCCCGAGATGGAGCTTCTCAAGGGGATGGTGGAGAAGAGCCAGGAGAACGTGACCGGGACCGCCCGGCTCAAGCTGTACAAGGGAAACTGCATCGTCGCGGGACGGTCGAGCCCCGTGTCGCTCTACCGGACCGATTTCGCCACCTTCGAGAAGGAGACCGTGTTCAACCAGCGCGACGCGGAGGGGTTCGTGAAGATCAACGCGCTCCGGCTCAAGATCCGGGCGATGCGAAGGAACAGGAAGGGCTGACATGGCGAAGAAGAAGGCGTGGAGCGGCAGGTTCGACGGGCGGACCGATGCCTTTGTCGAGGAGTTCACGGCGTCGATTCCCTACGACGTCCTGCTCTACCGGCAGGACATCGCGGGGAGCATCGCGCACGCGCGGATGCTCGGGAAGCAGAAGATCATCCCGCAGGCGGATGCCAGAAAGATCGTCGCCGCCCTGACGGCCATCCGGGAGGGGATCGAGTCGGGGAAGCTCTCCTTCGATCCCTCCCAGGAAGACATCCACATGGCGGTGGAGCAGTTCCTCATCCGGAAGCTGGGGAAGACCGGGGGGAAGCTTCACACCGGGAGGAGCCGGAACGACCAGGTGGCGCTGGACCTGCGCCTGTTCCTGCGCGAATCGATCGACGACATCCTCGCGATCCTGGAGAAGGTCCAGGAGGCGATCGTTGCGCGCGCGGAGGAGTTCTTCGGCGTCGTGGTGCCGGGGTACACCCACGTGCAACGGGCCCAGCCGGTCCTCTTCTCCCACCACCTGCTCGCCTATCACGAGATGCTCACGAGGGACCAGGACCGTTTCCGGGACGCCCGCCGGAGGGCGAACGTCTCCCCTCTCGGGGCGGGGGCGCTCGCGGGAACGACCTTTCCGGTCGACCGGGAGTCCGTCGCGGCGGAACTCGGGATGGAGGGGGTGTGCGAGAACAGCATCGACGCCGTATCCGACCGCGACTTCGCCGCGGACTTCCTGTACGCCTGCGCGGTGACCATGATGCACCTGTCCCGGTTTTCCGAGGAGATGGTCTACTGGTCCTCGGCCGAGTTCGGGTTCCTCTCCCTGCCCGATGCGCTGTGCACCGGGAGCAGCATCATGCCGCAGAAGAAGAACCCGGACGTCCCCGAACTCATCCGGGGGAAGGCGGGCCGGGCGTACGGAAACCTCGTGAACCTGCTCACCGTGATGAAGGGGCTTCCCCTCGCCTACAACCGGGACATGCAGGAAGACAAGGAGCCGGTCTTCGACTCGGCGCGGACGGTCAAGGAGTCCCTGATCGGGGCGGCGCTCCTGATCCGGGGGATGTCGGTGAACGAGGGGCGGATGCGGGGGGCCTGCGACGACGGGTTCCTCACCGCCACGGACCTTGCGGACTACCTCGCGCGGAAGGGGGTCCCGTTCCGGAAAGCCCACGAGATCACCGGAAAGATCGTCCGCTACTGCGAGAAGAACGGGAAGCGGCTCAAGGACCTGAGCCTGAAGGAGTTCCGCTCCTTCTCCCCGCGGATCGGGGAGGACGTGGGCAATTTCGTGTCTCTCACGAACTCCCTCCGGATGCGCAACGTGCGCGGCGGGACCGGACCGAGGAGAGTGAAGAGCCGCCTGGAGGCGCTGAAAAAACGATGAACGGCCGGAAGGGGGCCTTCCGGGCCCGCTGCGTCCTTGTCCTGCTCCTCCTCGCCCTGTCCCTGCTGGCCGCGTGCGGGCGCAAGGCGAAGCCCGAGCCCCGGTGGGGAACGATCTCTCCGGCCCACGTTCGATTCCCGACGAGGTGACCCGATGCATCATTTCGTTCGAAAACGCGGGGAGATGGTTTGCGAGGACGTCCCCCTCCGGCGCATCGCCGACGCCGTGGGAACGCCCGTCTACGTATACAGCCACGCGACCCTCTCCCACCACTACACGGTGTTCGACCGGGCGTTCGCCGGCATCCCGCACATCATCTGCTACTCCATGAAGGCGAACCCGAACGGCTCCATCATCCGGACCTTCACGAATCTCGGAAGCGGGGTGGATATCGTGTCCGGCGGAGAGCTGTCCCGCGCGATCGCGGCGGGGGCGCCCCCCTCGAAGATCGTCTACTCCGGTGTCGGAAAGATGGAGTGGGAGATCGTGGAGGCCCTCCGGCAGGGGATCCTGATGTTCAACGTCGAGTCCCGGCAGGAACTGGAGGCGATCGACGACATCGCGCGCAGGATGCGGAAGAAGGCGCCCATCTCCCTCCGCGTGAACCCGGACGTGGACCCGAAGACCCACCCCTACATCTCCACCGGGCTCAAGAAGAACAAGTTCGGGATCCACATCGGCCAGGCGGTGCGGGATTACGAGTGGGCGGCGAGGCGCAGGCACATCGAGGTCGTCGGGGTGGACTGCCACATCGGCTCCCAGCTCACGGAGATCTCCCCCTTCCTGGACGCGGCCGGTCGGGTCCGGGCGCTGGTCGACCGCCTGATGCGGAAGGGTCTCGACATCCGCTTCGTCGACATCGGGGGAGGGCTCGGGATCACCTACCAGGACGAGATCCCGCCGGATCCCCGGCAGTACGCGGACGCCATCGCGGGGGCATTCCGGGGCCTTCCCGTCACGATCATCCTCGAGCCGGGGCGGGTCCTCGTGGGGAACGCCGGGGTCCTGCTGACGCGCATGCTGTACACCAAGCCCTCCCAGGAGGCGGGAGGGAAAGGGAAGAAGAAGCAGTTCTTCATCGTCGACGCGGCGATGAACGACCTGGCACGGCCGTCGCTCTACGGGTCGTTCCACGCCATCGAACCGGTGACGGCCCGCCCGAGACGGAAGGTGGTGGCGGACGTGGTGGGGCCCATCTGCGAATCGGGGGATTTCCTCGCGAGGGACCGGGAACTGCCCGCCCTCGTCTCGGGAGACCTGGCCGCGGTGATGAGCGCCGGCGCATACGGCTTTTCGATGTCCTCGACGTACAACTCGCGGCCCCGCTCGGCGGAGGTGATGGTATCCGGATCCCGCTTCGAGGTGGTGCGGGAGCGGGAGTCGGTCCGCGACCTGACCCGGCCCGAGCGGACCGCGTCGTTTCTTGCCCGGCGGAGAAGGGACCGGTAGGAGCCGGCGGCGGGACGATCCGCGGGCGATGTTGGAACGGGAAAGGCCAATCTGCTACCATAACGGAACATGGCCAGGGGCGGAACGGACGTGAAAAAGGGGATTCCCTTTTCCAAACTGAACGGCAGCGGCAACGACTTCCTTCTGGTCGACAATCGCAGCGGCATCATGAAGGGGATCGACCTTCCGCGGTTCGCCGGGAAAGTGTGCGACAGGTCCCGGTCGATCGGGGCCGACGGGATCATCTTCCTCGAGCGGTCCCGCAGGGCCGATTTCCGGTGGAACTTCTTCAACGCGGACGGTTCCGTGGCGGAAATGTGCGGGAACGGCGGGCGCTGCGCCGGGCGGTACGCGTCCGAGCGAAGGATCGCGGGGCGGTCGATGACGTTCGAGACGCTGGCGGGAATCATCCGCGCCGAGGTTGCGGGCCGACGGGTCAAGCTTCAGATGACGCCCCCGAGCGGTCTGGCGACGGACAGGACGCTCACGCTCCGCGGGAAGAGGGTTCGGTACTCCTTCCTCAACACGGGCGTGCCGCACGTCGTGCTGTTCGTTCCCGGGATCGAACGGATCGATCTCGTCGGCATCGGGCGGGGAATCCGCACGCACCGCGCGTTCGCGCCGCGCGGGACCAACGTGAATTTCGCGCAGGTCCGCAACGGCGTGGTCTGGGCGCGCACCTACGAACGGGGCGTGGAGGGGGAAACGCTCGCCTGCGGAACAGGCGCGGTGGCCTGCGGCATCCTCTCGGCCGTCCATGGATTCGCCCGTCCCCCGGTGACCGTCCGCACGAGGGGAGGGGAGGAACTCCTGATTCACTTCGAACCGGGAGAGAGGGAATTCGGAGACGTTTACCTGGAGGGGGACACCTCGTGGACCTGCGACGGGGTGCTCACCGAGGAAGCCTACCGGTACTAAAGGGGGGGAGACGATGTTTTACGGGGCCATTGTCGCGACGGTAACGCCGTTCCGGAACGGGAAACTGGACAGGGGAGCGCTGAAGAAACTCGTGAAGTTCCAGATCGACAGCGGCACGGACGGGATCGTCCCGTGCGGGACGACGGGGGAGTCGGCGACGCTGTCCTTCGACGAGCACGAGCGCGTCATCGATCTCGTGCTCGACGCCGCGGGCGGGCGCGTTCCCGTGATCGCCGGAACCGGATCCAACAACACGAAGGAGGCGGTCGCCCTCACCCGGTACGCGAAACGGGCGGGGGCAAGCGCCGCGCTCGTCATCACGCCGTACTACAACAAGCCGACGCAGGACGGGCTTCTCCGGCACTTCCGCGCCGTTGCCGGGGCAACCGACATCCCGATCATCCTCTACAACGTGCCGGGAAGGACCGGCGTCAACATGACCGCCCAGACCGTGGCCCGGCTGGCCGAGGTTCCGAACATCGTCGGGGTGAAGGAGGCTTCGGGCAACCTGACCCAGGTGTGCGACATCATCCGGATGACGCCCAGGAAGTTCTGCGTCCTCTCCGGGGACGACGCCCTGTTCTTCCCGATGATGGCGCTGGGTGCGAAGGGGGTGATCTCCGTGACGTCGAACGTGGCCCCCCGGCTGATGGCGGAGCTGTACGACACCTACATCATCGGCGAGATCTCCCGGGCGAGGGATATCCATTACCAGCTGTGGCCGCTGTTCCACGCCCTGTTCCTCGAGACCAATCCCATTCCGGCGAAGACGGCTCTGGCGATGATGGGAAGGATCCGGGAGGAGTTCCGGCTTCCCCTCTCCCCCATGGCCGATGCGAACAGGAAAGCGCTCGCACGGGTCCTTGCCGAGATGAAGCTCGCCTGAAGGCTCCGGGAGGACGACGTGGCGAAGGTCGTCGTTTGCGGGGCGATGGGAAGGATGGGACGGGCGATCCTGGGCGTTCTGCAGGAGCGCCCCCACGGCCTGCTCCTCGCCGGAGCGGTGGAGACCCCGGGGCACCCCCTGCTGGGGCAGGATGCCATGGAAGCCGTGGGAGCGGGAACGTCGGGGGTCGTCGTCACGAGCGATTTTCCCTCGGCGATCGCCCGGGCGGACGTGGCGATCGATTTTACCCATGCGGGCTCGTCCGTCCGGCACGCCGGGGAGGCCGCAGCCGCGGGGAGGCCGATCGTGATCGGGAGCACCGGGCTGACGCCGGAGCAGACCGGGGAGATCCGGGCATCGGCGAAGGGGATCGCGTGCGTCCTGTCCCCGAACATGAGCGTGGGAGTGAACCTGATGTTCCGGGTGGCGGCCGAGGTTGCCCGCGTGCTCGGCGACGACTACGACGTGGAGATCGTCGAGACCCACCACCGGTTCAAGAAGGATGCGCCCTCCGGGACGGCGCTGAAGCTGGCCGACGTGGTGGCCGGCGCTCTCGGTCGGGAGATGAAGGAGTCGGTCGTGTATGGGAGGCATGGAATAACAGGAGAGCGTCCCCGGAAGGAGATCGGGGTGTTCGCGGTCCGGGCGGGGGACGTCGTGGGCGAACACACCCTCGTGTTCGGCGGGATCGGGGAGAGGTTCGAGATCACCCACCGGGCCCACAGCCGGGACACGTTTGCCCGGGGCGCCGTGCGGGCCGCCTCCTGGGTCATCGGAAAACCGGCGGGGATCTATGACATGAATGCGGTGCTTGGGGTGTGATGTCTTGAAGATCGCGCGGTTCGAATTCCGGGGTAACGTCGCGTACGGCCTCGTCGATCCCGGGAGAGGAGAGATCCGGGAGCTGGCAGGCCCGCCGTTCGAGGGGATCCGGGAGACCGGTTCCGTGCGGCCGCTTGCCGATGTCCGCCTCCTCGCCCCAGCGGTCCCCTCCAAGATCGTCGCCATCGGGCTGATCTACAAGGACCACGCGCGGGAGATGAGGATGGTGATCCCCGAAGAGCCGCAGATATTCCTCAAGGCCCCGTCCGCGCTCAACGACCCGGGCGGCGACGTGGTGTACCCTCGCGCTTCCCGGCGGGTCGACCACGAGGCGGAACTGGCCGTCGTCATCGGGAGGAAGGCGAAGGACGTGGCGGCAAGGGATGCGCGGTCGGTGATCCTTGGGTACACCTGCATGAACGACGTGACCGCCCGGGACCTCCAGGCGAAGGACGTGCAGTACGCGCGGTCGAAGGGGTTCGACACCTTCGCGCCGCTGGGGCCCTGGATCGAGACGGACCTCGACCCGTCCGCCCTGCGGATCCGCTGCCTCGTGAACGGCCAGGTGAGGCAGGACAGCAACACGCGGGAGATGAGCGCGTCGGTATTCTCGCTGGTGGAACACATCTCCCGCGTCATGACCCTCCACCCCGGCGACGTCATCGCGACCGGCACTCCTCCGGGGGTCGGCCCCGTGACGGTGGGGGACGTCATGACCGTCGAGATCGAGGGGATCGGATCCCTGACCAACCGGGTCGTAGCGCCGTAACACATCATCCATGGGGAGAATGTGACGAGATGAGCCGATTTACGCTTTCCACGCGGATCAGGGCCCTTCCCCCGTACCTGTTCGCCGAGCTGGACCGGAAAAAGGGGGAGGTCCGTGCCCGCGGCGTGGACATCATCGACCTGGGGGTCGGGGATCCCGACCGGCCGACGCCGAAATTCATCGTGGACCGGATGAAGCGGGAGACGGCCGTTGCGGCCAACCACCGGTACCCGTCCTATGAGGGGCTCCTTGCGTTTCGGGAGGCGGCGGCGCAATGGTACCGGCGGCGATTCGGCGTGTCCCTGGACCCGTCCTCCGAGGTCACCGCACTGATCGGTTCGAAGGAGGGCATCGCCCATTTTCCGCTGGCCTTCGTGAACCCCGGCGACACGGTTCTGGTGCCGGATCCCGGCTACCCCGTCTACCACATCGCCACGATGTTCGCCGGCGGGAAATCGCACTTCCTGCCGCTCCGGCGCGAGAACGGCTTTTTGCCCGACCTCGACGCGATCCCGCGCCCCGTCCTGGCAAAGGCGAAGATCCTCTTCCTCAACTATCCGAACAACCCGACCTCCGCGGTGGCCGGCAAGACCTTCTACCGGAAGGTGCTTCGGGTGGCGGAGGAGCACGATCTGATCGTGGCGCACGACGTGGCGTACACGGAGATCTATTTCGACGGGAAGAGGCCGGGGAGCATTCTCGAACTCCCCGGGGCGAAGAAACGCTGCATCGAGTTTCACTCCCTGTCCAAGACCTACAACATGACGGGATGGCGGATCGGGTTCGCCGTGGGGAACGCCGAACTCGTTGCAGGGCTGGGAAAGGTCAAGACCAACGTGGACAGCGGGGTGTTCCAGGCCGTGCAGGCCGCGGGGATCGAGGCGCTCACGAACGGGGACGAGGCCTCGGAGGGTATCCGGCGCGTCTACCGGGAGCGGCGGGATCTCCTGATCCCGGGGCTTCGGGCGATCGGCCTCGACCCGGTCTTCCCCCGGGCGACGTTCTACGTGTGGATTCCCGTACCGAAAGGGTACACGTCGGCCTCCTTCTGCGCGCATCTGCTGGAGAAGACCGGCATCGTCACCACCCCCGGGAGCGGGTTCGGGAAAAGCGGGGAGGGATACATCCGGATTGCCCTGACGCAGGAGAAGGCGCGGATCCGCGAGGCTCTTTCCCGGATCCGGAACGTGGGTTTCTAGAACGGTCCCGCGTGGAAGGGGGGGATCGGCGTGCCGGAAGAGGTCGTCCTGCTCCTCGGGAGCAACACCGGCCGGCGGGTCAGGCGGCTCCGGGACGCCATTGCCGCGCTTGCCGGGGAAGTGGCGGTCGGGGAGGTCTCCCGGATTCACGCGGGGGAGCCGAGCGGCAGAACGAACCAGCCGTGGTACCTGAACGTCGCGGTCCGGGGGGAGACCGGGCTTGCTCCGGAAGCCCTCCTTCGTTTCCTCAAGAGGATCGAGGGGGAGGCGGGTCGAAAGGCGGGGGCGCGATGGGGGCCGCGGGAGCTCGACATCGACATCATCCTGATGGGCAGCCTGGTGGTTTGCGAGCCGCACCTCGCGATTCCGCATCCCTTGATGTCCGTCCGCCGGTTCTGCCTTGCGCCCGTGGCGGAAATCGCCCCGGAGGCGCACGTGCCACCCGGGAGAAAGACCGTGAGGGACCTTCTCGCGGAATGCCGGGACCCGCTCGAGGTGACTCCGATATGAGGACGCGGACCCTGTGGGACGTTGCGGTTGTGGGGGCGATGCTGGTTCTCCTTCTTGCGGCAGGCGGCTGCCGCAAGAAGGAAGAGCCCCGGGGGGTGGGGGGCGAGGCGATCAACCTGAGCGCCCTGAACGAGATCGAGAACTACAAGGAGATCCTCCGGAAAGACCCGAACAATCTCCAGGCCCTGATCAACATCGGGAATCTCTATTTCGACACCCGGCAGGATCTGCCGGCCATCGAACATTACCGGCGGGCGCTTTCCCTCGACCCGCGCAACGTGAACGTCAGGACGGACATGGCCGTCTGCTACCGGCGGAGCGGGAACCCCGACAAGGCGATCGAGGAGCTGAAAAAAGTGATCTCGATCGACCCCAGGCACCCGCAGTCCCGGTACAACCTGGGCGTCATCCTGATCCATGACAAGAACGACATCGAAGGGGGGATCCAGGCGTGGGAGGGACTCCTGGAAAACATCCCGGAGTACCGCTACCGCGATTCCCTGAAGGCGGAGATCGCGAAGATGCGCACCATGATGGAGTCGATGAAGCCCAAAACGAAATGAAACGTATTTTATTATCGGGAAACTCCATATAGGAAAAGAGGAAAACCTCACCCGTCCGTCGCCGGTCCCCTGAGGATCTGTTTCTTCCCTTGCCGGAAACAGAAAAAAGTTCTATTTTTTATATTGACAGTTTTATGTCCAGAGAATATATGTAACAATGTTTTACCGCATATCATTTGCATTCCGCACAGGGAGGACCCATGGTACGGCGGGAGAAGTCGAACTATATCATCCAGTCCGTATCGCACGCGCTGGACGTGCTCGAGGAGTTTCGCGGGGATGTGGACGAGCTCGGCGTCACCGAACTGAGCAAGAAGCTGAAACTTCACAAGAATAACGTCTTCCGCATCCTTGCGACGCTGCAGTCGCGGAACTACATCGAGCAGGACAAGACGAACGAAAACTATCGTCTGGGGGTGAGGTGCCTCGAACTGGGGCAGACCTTCATCCAACAGAGGGGGATGCTGAAACAGGCAAAACCGATCCTCCAGGAGCTTGCCGAGAAGACGGGAGAGACGAGCTACATGTCGATCCTGCGGGGAAACGAGGTCGTGTACCTCGACTCGGTCGAGCCGACGGCCACGGTCCGTGTCGTTTCCCGTCTCGGCCTCCACATGCCGGCGCATGCCACTGCCGCCGGGAAGGCGCTGGTGGCGTTCGAATCCGAGGAGGACCTTCGCAAGCGGTTCGGCGCGGAGCTCAAGGCCTACACCACGAAAACCTTCCGGACCTTCGAGGACCTCTACCGGGACATCGAGAGGGTTCGGGAGAAGGGGTTTGCCACCGACCTCGAAGAGTTCGAGGAAGGGCTGCGGTGCATCGCAGCCCCGGTCCGCGACTACACCAGAAAGGTGATCGGCGCACTGAGCGTTTCCGGCCCGGCGCACCGTCTCACGGACGACATGGTCCAGACCGCGATCAACGGTGAAGTGACCCGGCTGGCGAAGGAACTCTCGACCCGCCTCGGTTTCCGGGAGTAGAAGGACAGGCGATTCCCGCTTCCCCTCCGGTCCCCGACAGGCATCGGAATGTCTTGACACCCTCACCCGCCCGGTGGTACTCCTCTTGGTGAATGACGATTCATTCAAGAGGGGGACGTGATGGTACGGCGGGGGGGCAGGGGAAGGGGGGCGGAAAAACGGGAGCGCATCCTGCGGGCGGCGATCAAGATCTTCTCCCACAAGGGGTTTTTCAACTCCAAGATATCCGACATCGCCCGGTCGGCAGGCGTTGCCGACGGGACGATCTACCTCTACTTCAAAAACAAGGACGACCTCCTGATCTCGCTGTTCGAGGAGAAGATGGCGGAGGTCGTGGCCGACGTCAGGGGGCGAGTCGCCGCAGGGAACGGGGCGCTCTCCCGCCTGAAGATCTTCATCGAAAACCACATGAGCCTGCTTGTCCGGGAAGCCGGTCTCATCGAAGTCCTCCAGGTGGAGCTGCGCCAGAGCAACAAGTTCATGAAGGAGTACGTTCCCGTGAAATTCCTCGAGTATCTCGACGTGATCAGCGAGATCCTCGAGCTGGGGAAACGGGAGGGAACGTTCCGGCGGGACCTGAACGTGACGATGGCCCGCAGGGCGGTGTTCGGCGCCCTCGACGAGATCGCCCTCGCCTACGTGCTGTCCCGGAAACGGAAATACGATCCCGCCGATGCCGCGGCCGAAATCTACCGCATGTTCGCGGAAGGGTTGTGCACGACAGCCCAGAACAGGGAGGGCAGGACATGATCGGATTCGAACTGACGCAGGAGCAGCTCGCGCTTCAGGACATGGCGAGAAAATTCGCCGCCAACGAGATCCGTCCCAAGGCGGTCGAGTACGACCACACGGGGAAGTTTCCCGAGGATATTCTCGAAAAGGCGTTCGGGCTGGGCCTGATGAGCGGGTTCATCCCCGAGGAGTGCGGCGGCCTGGGTCTCAAAGTGCTCGACTCCTGCATCATCGAGGAGGAACTGGGGTGGGGATGCTCCGGCATCGCCACGTCCATGACCTGCAACGGTCTGGCGCTGACGCCGGTCCTCGTTGCGGGAACGGACGAGCAGAAGAAGAGGTTCGTCGCCCCCTTTGCGGAAAAGCTCCAGTACGCCTCCTTCTGCCTGACCGAGCCCGGGGCGGGATCCGACGCGGGAGGAATCGCCACGACCGCCAGGAAGGAGGGGGACAGCTACCTCCTCAACGGCCGCAAGTGCTTCATCACGAACGGAAGCTACGCCACGCAATACACGGTGTTCGCCTCCACGGACCGCTCCAAGGGGCACAGGGGACTGTCCGCCTTCGTGGTGCCGCGATCGCTCCCGGGCGTCTCCGTCGGGAAGAAGGAGGACAAGATGGGGCAGCGGTCCTCCGACACGGCGGACGTGCTCTTCGAGGACGTGAAGGTGCCGGCCGAAAACCTCCTCGGCAAGGAGGGGGAGGGATTCAAGATCGCCATGATCACGCTCGACTACGCCCGCCCCTCGGTCGCGGCCTTCGCCGTCGGGGTCGCCCGCGCCGCCTTCGAACTGGCGATGCAATATTCCAAGGAGCGCGTGCAGTTCGGCGTCCCCATCGCGATGAACCAGGCGATCCACTTCCTGCTGGCCGACATGGCGATGGAGATCGAGGCGGCCCGGCTCCTCACCTATAAGGGGGCATGGCTGCTCGACGAGGGGAAGAGGAACACGAAGGAATCTTCCTTCGCCAAGGCGTTCGCCGCCGACCTCGCGATGCGGGTCACCACCGACGCCGTGCAGATATACGGCGGGTACGGGTACATGAGGGACTATCCCGTGGAGAAGCTGATGCGGGACGCGAAGCTTCTCCAGATCTACGAGGGAACGAGCCAGATCCAGCGCATGGTGATCGCCAAGGAAATCATGATGCGGTAGGGGTGCCCCTCCCCCCGTTGTCAGGAGTCCCGGCGGGCGAGCGCGAGGAGCCCGTCCGCCGAGGCCTCCAGCTCCTCCCTCCACGGCAGACCCCCGAGAAACGCGTCCGGGATTCCCCCCGCCCCGACGTAGCCGCCTGCGAGGCTGCCCACCATCGCGCCGTTCGCATCCGCCTCGTTGCCGAGGTTCACCGCGGCGAGGACAGCGGCGGCGTAGTCGTCGGGGTATCGGAGGAAGCAGGCCCACGCGAAGGGGATCCCCTCCGAGACCAAGGCGCCGTTCCCGAGCGCCTCCCGGACATCCTCCATCTCCGCGCGGCGGAGAAGAAGGGCCGTGAGCTCCGTGCCGAGCTTTCTCCAGAGCGTGGGGACGGGCCTGCCTCCCTTCCCCCGGGAGGACCGGTCCGCTTCCATGCCGGAGACGGCGTGGGACAGCCCCCGGGCGAACCCCAGAACGTCGAGGGATCCGGCGGGAGTGTGCAGGAGCCGCGCGACGGCGACAGCCTGCGCAATGGCCCCCGCGACCGCCCCTGCGTGGGGGTGGGTGATGGCCCCCTCGATCCCGGCCTCCAGTTTCAGGCGACGGAAGTTTCCCGCGTGCAGGAGAGCGAGGGGGGCGATGCGCGCCGCGGGGGCGGTCTCCGGGACGCCTGCGCCCGCCTCGAACCACGGAAACCCGCGGTCGACCAGATTGCGGGCGAACGCCGCGTGGTGCCCCGACCCCGGCAGCCGCCGGGATCCGGCATAGACGGAGGCGATCTCCTCCGGGTCGAGTTTCCGGAGCGCAAGAAGAGCGCGGGACAGGAGAAGGGAGGCGGGCGGGGCGTGGTCGTGTCCCGGACCGCCCCGGGCGACGGGCATCGATTCCCGATCGATTCCCCCGAACAGTTCCCGGATGTCCCGCGGGGAAAGCCCCTGCGCCGTACGGCCCAAAACCTCCCCGACTGCCGCTCCGAGCAGTGCCCCCCGGCAGCGGTCCCGGTAGTCGATCTCCTCCGTGAATGCGAGCGGCAACGTCTCCCCCCTCGACATGTAGGAGGGAACCTTCCCTCTCCGGACGAGAAACTGGTAGACCGCCTCGGGCTCCTTCTCGAACAGGAGCGGCTGGTCCGCCTCCCTTCGCGCGATGCGGGAGATCTTCCTTTCCGCCAGGAGGGCGAGCGCGCGAGCCATCTCCCAGAAATCGTCGTTCCCCTCGAGGGGGATCTTCGGGAGGGATTGCTGCAGGCTCGCAGCGATCTCCTCCGGAACGTCGGCCAGAAGGCCGGTTTGTGCCCCGGTCGTGTCGGTCGCGTGTGTCCCGCTGCCGTCAGCCGTCGTTGCCTTCCTCTCCGATGGGGCGGCTTCCGTCTTCTCTCCTGACTCAAGGGGGCCGGGCGCCTTATCCGGGGAGGCGACTCTCCGTTCCGGGTATCCCCCGAAATGGAATTCCATTATCTTGTGGACCTGCGAGGGGGAGAAACGGAATGCCTGGAGGATGTTCAAAAGGGTTTCCGCCCGGGGGATCCTGCTGCCGTACACGACCTGCCGGAGCAATTCGTAGCTGTACCGGAAATCCTTCCTGTCCTCCGCGAATTTCCTGAGGGAGGAATACCCGAGGATAGAAATTCGTTTCCGCAATATTTTCGATAGGTAATTTGTGGTTGGTTTATCCATTTGATCAATCCCCCCGGGGAAGGGAATCCCGCTGGAGAGATCATATTACAAATATAATTGTAATAAAACAAAAAATAATTTCAGATAAAAAATTATCTTTGTAACAATACAAGATAAATTGTAACCAGTGAGGTTTCCCTAAAGGGACTCGGCGATGTACTCCGCGATGTCCTTCGCCTGGACCGAGTCTTCGAGGTTGTGGAACTTGATGGCGTCGTCGAACATGGTGAGGCAGTAAGGACAGGAGGAGCCCGTCGCGTTGGCCCCTGTGCGCATCAGCTGGTCGAACCGGATATGGTTGATCCTCTTCCCCGGGACCTCGAGCCACATCCCCCCCCCGCCTGCGCCGCAGCAGAACCCCCTCTCCCTGCTCTGCAGGGGTTCGTTGACGGTGATCCCCGGAACCGCTTGCAGCGCGCTGCGCGGAGCGTCGTAGAGGTCGTTGTGCCTGCCGAGATAGCAGGAGTCGTGAAACGCCACCAGCCGGTTGATCGGCCTGGACGGAACGATCCTCCCCTGGGCGATGAGGTCGCGGAGAAAGACCGAGTGGTGGAGTACCTCGACGTTCACCCCGAACTGCGGATACTCGTTGCGGAACGTGTTGAAGCAGTGCGGGCACTGGGTGATGACCTTTTTCACGTTGTAGGAGGAGAAGACCTCCCTGACCGCCTCCACCATTCCCAGCTGGAAGAGCCCCTCCTCGCCGAGACGTCGCGCGGACTCCCCGCAGCACATCTCCTCGAGACCCAGGATGGCGAAGTCCACCCCGGCCCGGTTCAGCAGCGAAACGATGGTGCGCGTCACCTTCTGGTTGCGCGGGTCGTACGCCCCGGCGCATCCCACCCAGTAGAGATATTCGAACTCCTTCCTGTCGGACGCGAGGGGGACGGCGAGCCCGGCGGCCCACAGGATCCTGTCGTCCTGGGGCAGTCCCCAGGGGTTCCCGGTGTCCCCCATTTTCCGGAGGGCGGTGCGGGCCGAGTCGGGGATCCTGGCCCCCGCGACGTAGCCCCGGCGGACGTCGACGATCATGTCGATATGCTCGATCAGCACGGGGCACGCCTCCATGCAGGCGCGGCACGTCGTGCACGCCCAGATCTCGTCCGGGATGAGGACGCCCGAGGTAAAGGCCGGCGTGACGGGCTTCCCCGTCTTCTTGTCGAGGTCGGCCGCCGAGGGGACGAGACGGGAGAAAAGGTCCCGGCTCATCTGCTCCCTGGTTTTCAGGACCACATCCCGGGGGGACAGCGCCATCTCGGCGGCGAACGCGGGGCACTCGTCCTGGCAACGGCCGCACCGCGTGCAGGCATCCGAGGAGAGGAGCTGTTTCCACGAGAAGTCCTCCACGTCCACGACGCCGGGTTTCTCCTCCTCCTCGATGTTCGGAACCGGCTGGAGCGCTCCCTTGGGGCGGGACGTCCGCAGGAAGATGGTTACGGGTCCGGCGCCGAGGTGGAACATCTTGGAGAAGGGGATCGACGCGAGGAATCCGAACGCGAGGAGGAGGTGCGTCCACCAGAGCCCCTGGTGGAGAGACAGCAGGTGATCCAGGGGCGTCCCCTCGAAGAAGGGAGCGATCGCGTTGCTCACGTAGGACACCGGCGCCGCGGCGGGCCGAGTGGCCGCGATCCGGACCGCCTCGACCAGAAATCCCGTCGCCCCGACCGCGCCGATCAGCAGGAGCTGGAGGTGGTCGTCCCCGTCGGCGGTGAGCCCTTTCGGCCGGAAGACGGCCCTGCGGACCAGGGCGACGAGGACTCCCGCGAGGAGAAGAAGGCCGAACGTGTTGGCGAAGAGTTTGAAGGCGATGTAGAACGGGCCGTCCAGAATCCGGATGCCGAGGTCATACTCGACCGCGACAAGGCAGGTGGCGACGAACAGGACGATGAATGCGGAGTAGATGGCGAGATGCATCAGCCCGCCGATCTTCCTCTCGAGCACCTTCTGTTGGCCCAGGCCGATCTTCAAAACATCCAGGGTGCGCGCCCACAGGTCGTCCAGCCGGTCTTCCCGTTCCGCCCTTCCCGTGCGGTATACCCGGATCCGCTCGTACAGCCCCCAGGCGAAGACGAAGATCACCACGCCGAGCAGGGAATACATGACGACAGCCGCCAGGTGGGGGAGATTCCACATGATTTCCCGGCCGACGGTTTTCATGAGAGGGCTCCTTCTCAAGGGTTCGGGCGTTATTACTATCAGAACGGCGCATGCGCCGTAAAGACAAATCTTCCCCCTCCGCCGGAGCCGTTATTGGCTATACTGGAAGATATTTCCCGCAGGGAGACTTTGGGCATGGCGGTGCGCTGGACGGAGGACCTGTTCGTCGGGGTGGAGATCATCGACACCCAGCACAAGGAGCTGTTCGCAATGGCCGACTCCCTGCTGGAGGCCGTCGGGAAGGGGGGCGGCCGCGGCGAGGTGACGAGGGCGGTCGCCTTTCTCGAGGAGTACGTGGAGAGCCACTTCCAGATGGAAGAGACGTACATGAAGCGGTTCAACTATCCGGACTACCCCCATCACAAGATCGAACACACGGCCTTCATCAACGATTTCTACGACCTCCGGCAGGAACTCGACAACGACGGGGTGACCCCCGAGCTCACGGTCCGTCTCGCGGACCGCGTCGCCGACTGGCTCGCCAGCCACATCGGCCGCATGGACAAGGCCCTGGGAGAATTCCTGAGAGGGCGCAAATAGGGGCGCCTCCGGGGCCGCAGCCGGCGGGTGTGGTAAACTTAACTGATGGACAATCAGGCGCTTTCCGCGCTCCGGGAGGTCTTCGGGGAGCGGCTCGATACATCCCGCGAACAGTGCATCTGCTACTCGTACGACGCCACGGGGAAGATGTTCCTCCCCGATGCCGTCGCTTTCCCGACCAGCGCCGACGAGGTCCGCCGGACCATTCTCCTGGCGAACGAACGCCTTTTCCCCGTGATCCCCCGGGGGGCCGGTTCCGGGTTTTCCGGCGGGTCGGTTCCCGTGCAGGGGGGGCTGGTCCTGTCGATGGAGCGGATGGACCGCATCCTCTCGATCGACGAGGAAAACCTCGTCGCGGTCGTCGAGCCCGGCGTGGTGACCGAGACCCTGAAAGAAGAGGCGAGAAAACGCGGGCTCTTCTACCCCCCCGACCCCGCTTCCCTCAAGTTCTGCACGATCGGGGGCAACATCGCCGAGTGCTCGGGAGGGATGTGCGCGGTCAAGTACGGGGTCACAAGGGATTACGTCCTGGGGCTCGAGGCGGTTCTCGGCACGGGGGAGCTCGTCCGGACGGGGGTCGTCACCGTGAAAGGGGTGGTCGGGTACGATCTCACGAGGATGCTCGTCGGATCCGAGGGGACGCTGGGGATCGTCACGAAGGCGGTCCTGAAGCTCATCCCATATCCCGAGACGATCGCGACGATCCTGGCCTTCTTCCGCAGCAATCACGACGGGTCGAAGGCGGTGGTGGGGATCATCGGGGAACGGATCACTCCCTGCGCCCTGGAGCTGATGGACCGGACGGCGATCGACTGCGTGCGCGAGAACGCCGGCCTGCCCGTCCCCGCGGAGGCCGGCTGCGCCCTCCTCATCGAGGTGGACGGGCCGAAGGAATCCGTATCCGCGGAGGCGGAGAGGGTGGAGCAGGCGTGCCGGCGGTACGGGGCGATCGAGGTCGGCCGGGCGGCGGATGCGGAAGGGAGGGAGCGGCTGTGGACGCTCCGGAGGTCGATCTCCCCGGCCCTCCGCCAGGTGAACCCCGTGAAGATCAACGAGGACATCGTCGTTCCCCGCTCGCGTCTCCCCGAGATGCTGGCGTTCCTCGCGGACCTCGCTTCCCGCCAAAACCTCAGGATCGTCAACTTCGGCCACGCGGGGGACGGAAACGTCCACGTGAACGTGATGATCTCCGGGACGGACGAGGACGAGCGGCGCCGGGCGGACGAGGCGGTCGCCGAGGTGTTCCGCAAGACCGTGGCGCTCGGGGGAACGATCTCGGGGGAGCACGGCATCGGGATCTCCAAGGCGCCCTTCCTCGAGATGGAGGTCGGCCCGCTGGGCGTCTCCGTGATGAAGCGGCTGAAAACATGCTTCGACCCGAACGGGATCCTCAACCCGGGGAAGATCTTCGTGGAAGAAGGGATGGCGCGGCGGTGAGGCGCGAGGACCTTGCCGCGCTGACGGCCGCCTGCGCGAAGTGCGGAACGTGCCGGACGGTCTGCACCCTCTACCCGGAGAGGAAGGCGGAGATCGCGGTGGCGCGGGGGAAGGTCGTTCTCGTGGAGGCCGCGGCCTCCGGCCTCGACGGGGACGCGGAAGCCCTGCAGGAGGCCCTGTCCGACTGCCTGCTCTGCGGCCGGTGCGAGCGGGCGTGTCCCAACCAGGTGGCGGTGGAAGAGATCGTCATGAAGGGACGGGGCGACCTCGCGGAGGAGCTGGGCATTCCCGCGTGGAAGCAGGTGGTCTTCGGGAAGGTGATGCCGTCCGCAGGCGGGAAAGAGGCGGCGCGCGCGGCGGCGGCGGCTTCGCAGAAGCTCTTCCTGCGCAAGGTGCCCACCGAAAGCGGGCTCCACTACCGGTTTCCGTCGGCGTTCGGCCAATCGGGCCGGACCGTCCCGGCGCTGTCGGGGGAGAGCTTCCTGGGCTCGCTCCCGCGCGGCGAGGCGGTCCGCGGGGAGGTGCTCCTGTTCGTCGGCTGCGTGTTCGACCACGTCTTCCCTCAGGTGGGCCGGGCCGCCTACGAGACGCTGCGTCTCTCGGGGAAGGGGATTGCCGTGCTCCGCGACGCCCCGTGCTGCGGACTTCCCGCGCTGGTGTCGGGGGACCGGCCGTCGGCCCTGCGCTGCGTCGAGGAGAACGTGAGGCGCCTCTCGGAGGCTTCGCCGGAGCGGATCGTCTTCCCGTGCGGATCCTGTCTCGTCATGTTCCGGCGGAACATGCTTTCCCTCCTCCCGAAGGAGCACCCCCTGTACGGGGATGCCGTCCGGGTGGCGGACCGGTGCGAGGACTACGCGAGCTTCCTTCTCGAAACGGGCGTCCTCTCCCGGCTCCCTGCCCCCCGCGAAGGCGAGAGGCCCGGCCGGATCGGGTACCACGACCCGTGCCATCTCTCCGGGACGCTCGGCAGGGGCGGGGAGGGGCGCGAGGTCCTGCGCAGGGCGGTCGGAGACTCCTTTGGCGAGATGAAGGGCGCGGATCTGTGCTGCGGGTACGGGGGGACGTTCAACATCCGCGACTACCCCACGTCCGCGAAGATCGGGCAAAACAAGGTTTCCGTCGCGGCGGAAGGAGGGACCGCCGTGATCGCCACCGCCTGTTCCGGCTGCATCCTCCAGATGCGGGACATGGCCGCCCGCACCGACCCGTCCCTTCGGGTCGTCCACATCGCGGAGCTCGTTTTCCAAGCATTTTCGAGTCGTTGACATCCCGCCGCGCGGGATGGTATGAAACTGCATTACCGCTTCGCACATTGCCTTGGGGAGGGGGAAGGCATGTCTCTTCGGGAGATGTTCGACGAACTGCGAAAAAAGAGAGCCCTGGCGCTGGAAGGGGGCGGGAAGAAACGGGTCGAGACGCAGCACGCGCAAGGCAAACTCACGGCCCGGGAGCGGATCCAGCTTCTCCTCGACCCGAACTCGTTCGTGGAGCTCGACCAGTTCGTCCAGCACCGGTGCGCGGATTTCGAGATGGAGAAGTATCTGGGGGACGGCGTCGTCACCGGGTACGGCCAGGTGAACGGCCGTCTCGTCTATGTTTTCGCGCAGGATTTCACCGTCTTCGGCGGGTCCCTCTCCGAGACGTACGCCGAGAAGATCTGCAAGATCATGGACCACGCGGCGCGCAACGGCGCGCCGTTCATCGGGCTCAACGATTCCGGCGGGGCGAGGATCCAGGAGGGGGTCCACAGCCTGGCCGGGTATGCGTTCATCTTCCTGCGCAACACCCTGTACTCCGGCGTCATCCCCCAGATCTCCGCCATCATGGGACCGTGTGCGGGGGGGGCGGTGTACTCCCCGGCGATCACCGACTTCATCCTGATGGTGAAGAACACGTCCTACATGTTCGTGACCGGCCCCGACGTCATCAAGACCGTGACCCACGAGGAGGTGACCAAGGAGGACCTGGGGGGGGCGATGTCGCACAACGAGCGCAGCGGCGTGGCGCACTTCGCCGCCGAGGACGAGAAGGAGTGCCTGTTCATGATCCGCGAGCTCCTCTCCTTCCTCCCCCAGAACAACATGGAGGATCCCCCGCTCGTCCCTCCCAAGGACTCCCCCGACCGGATGGACGAGAGTCTCAACCAGATCGTTCCCGACATCCCGACCAAGCCGTACGACATCCGGGACGTCATCAAGAAAGTCGTGGACGACGGCTACTTCTTCGAGGTCCAGGAGCATTACGCCAGGAACATCGTCATCGGATTCGCGAGGATGAACGGGCGCCCCGTCGGGATCACGGCCAACCAGCCCGCGGTCCTGGCCGGGTGCCTCGACATCAACTCTTCGATCAAAGGGGCGCGCTTCGTCCGGTTCTGCGACGCGTTCAACATTCCCCTGCTGACCTTCGTCGACGTCCCGGGGTTCCTCCCGGGGACCGGACAGGAGTACGGGGGGATCATCAAGCACGGGGCGAAGCTCCTGTACGCCTTCGCCGAGTCGACCGTCCCGAAGGTGACCGTCATCACCCGCAAGGCGTACGGCGGCGCGTACGACGTCATGGCCTCCAAACACATCCGGGCGGACGTGAACTTCGCCTACCCGACCGCCGAGATCGCCGTGATGGGGCCGGACGGGGCGGTCAACATCATCTTCCGGAAGGAGCTCGTCAAGTCGGACAACCCGGAGAAGACCAAGGCGGAACTCGTCGCCGACTACCGCGCCCGGTTCGCCTCGCCCTACAAGGCGGCCGAACTCGGGTTCATCGACGAGGTCATCATGCCGGAAGAGACCCGTCCCAAGGTCATCAAGGCATTCGAGATGCTGAAGAACAAGCGTGACTCCAACCCGCCGCGCAAGCACGGCAACATCCCCCTGTAGGAGGCCGGCCGTGTTCCAGAAAATCCTGATCGCCAACCGGGGAGAGATCGCCGTACGGGTGGAGAGGGCCTGCCAGGAGATGGGAATCCGGACCGTGGCGGTCTACTCCGAGGTGGACCGGCACGCGCTCCACGTCCGGTGCGCCGACGAGGCGTATCTGATCGGACCTCCCCCCGCCACCGAGTCGTACCTGGTCATCGACAAGATCATCCACGCCGCGAAGCAAAGCGGCGCGGAAGCGATCCACCCCGGGTACGGGTTCCTCGCCGAAAATCCGCTGTTCGCCGAGCGGTGCGAAAAGGAAAAGATCCGGCTGATCGGCCCTTCCGCCCACTCGATGCGGACGATGGGGTCGAAGACGCTCGCCCGGCAAACGGTGCAGGCGGCGGGGGTGCCGCTGGTCCCCGGCACGGTCGAGCCGGTCGCGACCGAGGAGGAAGTCCTCCGGATCTCGAAACAGATCGGGTTCCCGGTGATGCTCAAGGCCACCGCGGGCGGCGGCGGGAAGGGGCTGCGCCTCGTGAGAGCCGAGGAGGACCTGCGCTCCTCGCTGCGGATGGCGAAGTCGGAGGCGAAGTCCGCCTTCAGCGACGATTCGGTCTACATCGAGAAGTACATCGAGAACCCCCGGCACGTGGAGATCCAGATCCTGGGCGACCGGCACGGGAACTACGTCCACCTGTGCGAGCGGGAGTGCTCGATCCAGCGCCGGCACCAGAAGGTGATCGAGGAGTCCCCGTCGGTGATCGTCACGCCCGAGATCCGGGCGGCGATGGGGAAGGTGGCGATCGAGGCCGCCCGCGCCGTCCGGTACGAGGGTGCCGGCACCTGCGAATTCCTGATGGACAGGGACCGGAACTACTACTTCCTCGAGATGAACACGAGGCTCCAGGTCGAGCACCCGATCACCGAGATGGTGACCGGCGTCGACATCGTCAAGGAGCAGATCCGGATCGCCGCGGGGGAGAAGCTCACCCTCCGGCAGGAGGAGATCAAGCAGACCGGCCACGCGATCGAGTGCCGGGTCTACGCCGAGGATCCCGACAACAACTTCATGCCGTGCCCCGGCCTCATCACCTCGCTCCGGACGCCGGGAGGCCCCGGCGTGCGGGACGACTCGGGGGTCTTCGAGGGGTTCGAAATCCCCATCTACTACGACCCGATCATCTCGAAGCTGGTCGTCTGGGGGAAGGACCGCCCGGAAGCCGTCGCCCGGATGAAGCGGGCGCTGAACGAGTACGTCGTGACGGGGGTCAAGACGTCGATCCCGTTCCACATCCGGGTGATGAACAACCGGCACTTCCTCGACGGGGACTTCGATACGAACTTCATCGACAAGGTGTTTTTCCGGGAGGAGAGCGAGCGGGAGCTCCCGCACTTCGAGGTCGCCGTGATCGCCGGGGCGATCCAGCTCTTCCTCGACGAGAGAAAACGGGCGATCTCGCAGCGGGGCCCCGGGACGGGGGAGCCGGCCTCGATGTGGAAGTACGCCGGCCGTCCCGGAATTCCGAAAATCCTGTAGGAGCGGGCCATGAACTACGTTGCCACGATCGGGGACCGGGAGGTCAGGATCACGGTGGAGGAGGTCGGGGTCGCCCGGTACCTGGTGAGGGGGGACGGAAAGGAGTACCTGGTCGACGCCCACCAGGTCCAGGACAGCGTCTGGTCCATCCTGTACGGCACGGCCTCCTTCGAGGCGGACGTCCAGCGCAAGGGCGACGAGTACGAGGTGCTGATCGGCGGGGATTGCCACAAGTTCACGCTGATG
>CP070783.1:1053262-1059579 GCA_020346465.1 Deltaproteobacteria bacterium | reverse complement strand
GTCCGTCCAGCAGGACTCCAACTTCCCCGATTTCGCATCGTATCTTTTTGGGAAAACAACCGCCCAAAGATCGTTCTTCCGGAACACGCGGACCGTGAGGTCTTTGCTATTGAACAACGCCTCCAGGTCTTCCACCTTTGTGGGACCGCCGATCTCGATGCCGAACGAGGCCAGCGCGCCCAGGGCTGGAATCGCTTTTTTCTCCTCGGCCGCCGGGGTGATCACTGCCGTGGCCTTGTAGAGATTCGGCTTCAGGAACAATAAAAAAAGCGTTACGACTCCCGCCGCAAGGGAAAGGCCGAGGATCTTCCACCAGTGGGGGCGAAGGATCGCGAGGTATTCGCCGAGCGAGATTTCGTCTTCGGGATATACCGGCTGTTGACGTTCTTCCATCACTCCCCGATCAGAACACCACGATCAGCACGCCCGCCGTGACGGCGATCTGGTAGAGGATCTGGGTGAAGTCCTTGATCTCCTTCATCAGGCGGGGACGGATGAGCTTCTCCGGGACGACGATCGAGTCTCCCGGCTCCACCCGGGCCGACATCAGACCGCCGGAGAGGAATCCTCCCCCCACGTTATCGCGCGTGACCACCGACCCGTCGGCCTTGACCAGGAAGATGTGGTCCCGGTCGGCGCTCTCGGTCGGCCCGCCCACCCTCTTGAGGTAGTATTCCAGCCGGTCGCTGGCAGGGTCGAACTGGACGCCGGTCGGGTTGTAGACGCGGCCGACGACGTTGACCACGTCGGTCTTCTTCGGGACCTCGAGCCGGTCGCCGTCCTCCAGGAGGATGTCTGAGGCCGTGCCCTTCAGTTCCCCAGGTTTTGCCAGCCGGATGACCACCCGCCCCTTGGCCTTCGCCTTCTTCAGCTGCGCGATGAGGGAGCGGCGGGCCTCGAGGAGCAGCTTGTTCGCCTCGATGTCTTCCCGGTCGATCGCCCCGCTGACCTCCTGCGCTTTCCGGCTCACCTCCGTCTCGAGGTCCTCGATCAGCTTGTCGATCGCCTCCTGCTGGGTCTTCTGCGTCGAGACGCGCGTGAACTGCGACGCCTTGAGGTATGCCTCCGTGGTGAACCCGCCGGCGCGCTCGAGGACGGAACTCAGCCGGTCCCCTTTCACCACCGTGTAGACGCCGGGGGACTTGACCTCCCCCGTGACGGTCACGTACCGGATCTCCTGCAGGTCGGGGATCTGGCGGACCATCAGGACGTCGCCTTCCCGGACCGGGAGGTCCTCCGATTCGTCCCCCGCGAGCGCCTTCCCGAGGTCGATCTTCACGAGGGAGGGCTTCCTCTGCTCGTCGAGCCGGGAGAGCTCCGCCTCCTCCTTGGAGGCGTTCCGGGTGAGGTCGCCGGCGAGCTTCACGAGGTCGGAGACCCGCATGCCGGGATGGATCTCGTACATGCCGGGGTCGCGGACCTCGCCCTCCACGATAGCGGTCTGCGCCTCCCGGAAGGCCGCACGGTTGTAGACCATCAGCTCATCCATCGGCTGCAGGGGGACGTCGGCCGACGCATCGCGGTAGATGACGATCCGGCGGAGGTTGACGGCGATGGATTCCTTGCGCCGCTCCGGCCCCACCTCCCGGGTGATCAGCGCGTAGTCGAGGAAGGTCTCCGGCAGGAAGAACTTCTCGTCGGGGATGAGCGACCCCACCGTGAGCCCCGGCTTCCACTCGAATTTCCCGGGCCGCTGCACGTTCCCCGCCACCGTGACGGCGTTCTCTTCTTCCGGCAGGACGGCCAGGACGCGCAGGATGTCGCCGTCCTGGAGGACGAAGGAGGACAGGGACCGGTCCGCCCCCTCCAGGTTCAGGTCCAGGACCATCCGGGCGCGGTTCCCCTCGAGGCGCTCCACCTGCACCCGCCGCTTGTAGGCGGAGGGGGAAAGGCCCCCCGCCATGGCCAGGACCTCGTCGATCGTCCGCTCCTCCATCAGCTCGTAGATCGCCTGCCGGCGGACCTCCCCCGCGACGGCGACGAGCGGCCCCGCGACGGGAACGAACACGGCGTCCCCCGGCTTCAGCCGGACATCCTGGGTGACGTCCCCCCGGAGGAGGAAGTCGTAGACGTCGATCTCCCGCGCCGTCTCCTTCCCGCGCTTGACCTGCACGCGGCGCAGCGACCCGATGTCCCGGATCCCGCCGGCCATCCCGATCGCCTGGAGGACGGTGTGGAAGGAGGAGACCCGGTATCTCCCGGGAGCCGGGACCTCCCCGAGGACGGAGACCTGGAACCCCGTCAGCTGCCCGAGCGACACGTCGGCCCGGACCTCGGCGATCGACCCCACCTTGCCGCGGAGGAAGGTCTTGAGCTCGCCGAACGTCTTCCCCGCCACGTTCATCGTCCCCAGCTTCGGGAAGAAGATCTTCCCCTCCCGGTCCACCCGCATCCGGTGGGTCCCCTCCATCCGTCCCCAGAGCCGCACGACGATCTCGTCGCCGGGGACGATCACGTAGTCGTCGGGGACCGGGGAGACGTCGAAGCCGGGGGCGCCTTCGACCCTCGGGTCGAACAGCCGGTGCCCGAAGTGGGTGAGCGATTCCTTCTCCTCGTCCCGGAGGCGGGACTGGAAGAGGCGGGAGACGTAGACGGACTCTTTCCAGTCGTATGGGGCGGGCAGCGCCTTTTCCGGCCTCTCCGCGATGCCCTTCGCTTTTTCCGCCTCTTCCTTCCCGGGCTCTTCCATCCCGGCAGGCGCTTCCCCGGGAAGTTCCTCTTCCGGGAAGATCTCCTCCCTCCATTTCGGGGGAAGGTAGACCCTTAGGTCCGGGTGCGCCTCGATGATCCTGCGGGCTTCCGGGGTAAGCTCCCCTTTCCGGATGGCCTCCTGGAGAGCCAGGGCCTGGCCGGGGGGCAGGGAGGAGATGACGGAGGGGGAAAGCGGGACCGCCGGCACCTCGTTAGCGCCGCGCGCTGGTGCGGCCGCGAGCAGGCCCCAGGCCAGGAGAAGGAGAAGAACCGACGGAAAGCGCGATCTCATGTGCGAATTTCCCCCCGCATCAAGGTACCGGGAATGGGAGGCGGCGGTCAATGGCATTGGCGTCTCACTGCGGTACCCCCTGGAGCTCCCGGAGGGGGACCTCCCCCTCGTCGGGGGGGACCAGGACGTTCGTCTGCCAGGTGAGGGCGACCCAGGCGGTGAAGTCGGAGCCGTCCCTCCCCGAGACACCTCCCTCGTCGCTCACGCGGTCCCAGGAGGCGCGCACCTCTCCCCGCCAGCTTTTCGTGGACCATCCGAGAAGGCCCGCGGAGACGATCGAATGGCTCTCCCCCGCCAGGTCGCCCCCTTCGTGCTTCACCTTCTCGTAGGAAATCCCGGCGTACACGTCCGGCCGCAGGGAGTAGCGCGACTCGACGAACCAGTCCCGGCTGCTTCCCCCCACCGGGTGCCCGAGGATGTTCTCCCGGTACCGGTGCGGGTAGGAGGGGTCGTCGTAAAAGGGTTCTTCCCTGTCTCCGCCGCTGACCGTGTCCGCGTACTCCACGCGCAGGTCGAGCCGGGAGTAGCTCAGGACGCGGGGCAGGTAGACACCGAGGATGTTCCCCCCGACGTCGGACCAGGGGAGGAACATCTGCCCCACCTGGCTGTTGTCGTCCACGCCGCGCTCCCAATAGGCCTGCACGGGCTGGGCCGCGAAGGGGAGCGTCAGCGTGACGTCGAACCCGGTCAGCGCGTTGCTCCTGCCGTCCGCCTCGCTGTTCCCGAAGTAGGCCTTGGAGAATTCGGAGATCCCGTTGCTTCTCCCCTCCCCGTCGTAGTGGACCGTCCGGGAGAAGCCGACCTCGAGCAGGCTGGCGGGCTTTGCGGCGAACCGCGTCCCCACGAGAAGGGAATGGGAGAACTGCTCTTTCTTCTCCATCCGGGCGACGAAGAGATCGTACTGGAGGGCGCCGAGGAAGGAGATCCGGCCCGGCGCCGCGATCGGCTCGGGGTTGTGGAGGCGGACGCCGGGGTACGGTGCCGCGTTGCTGGTGAAGACCAGCGCGCCGTGGCGCCCCGGGCCGTACCAGGAAGAGAGTTTCCCCACCTGGACGGAGGCCCAGGGGACTCCCGCCTCGATCGATGCGTCGAGGAGGCGGTTTCCGTTGTCCCCTCCTTCCCCGAAAAACGAGGTGAAGCGGAGCTGGCCGTTGACCTGGGGTGTCGTCTCCTCCCGGGCGGCGAGGGAGGCCCACCCCGACCACCCTTTCGGGACGGGAAGCCCCTGGTTGTTGCCCGGCGTGAACCGGGCATCCGCATGGGCGACGGCGCCCGTCAGGCGTCCCATCGCCTTCGGGGCGACGTACCCGGCAAGCCAGCGGAAGAGCTTCCCCTCGAACGCGTCGGGGTCGGCGGTGCGCGGAGCCTGCCGCGTCGCCTGCCGGACCGCCCGGAGGGAATACGGCCGCGTGTTGACGGGAAGACCCGGCAGGTACCCCAGGGCGGAGAGCCTGTCGATCGCCGCGTAGACTTCCGGCTCGTCGTTCAGGAAAAGGTCGGCCGCATGCACGGGGGACGCAAGAGAAAGGACCAGGAATGCGGCAAGAGCGGGGGCAAGCCGGCGAACGGCGGGAAAACGGATGGGGCGATCCTTCCTCAGAAACCGGCTCCCGGGCCCGCGGGCGACGCCCGCAGGCAGGCTACCGCCCATAAGGGGATTGCATCCCATGTTTTCTCTCGCCCGCGGGAAAGCACGATTATTGTTTCGCTACCGCTCGATGTGGTCCTTGCCGATCGTCACCCGGAAGCTCGACACCGCATCCAGGAGCAGGACGACCCTGTCGCGGTCGGGCAGTTCCTCCAGAAAGATCGCCTCCAGCCCCTCGAACGGCCCTTCCCCGATGCGGATCCGGTCGCCCGGGTTCCAGTGCGCCGGGGGCCGCAACAGCGTGACGATCCCTTCCCCGTCCATCCGCTCGCGCACCGCGGAGATGATGTCGTCGCCGACCTCCTGCGGCTCCGGGCCGAAGGAGACGACCTTGGCCACGCCCCGGGTGTAGCGGATCGTGCGCAGCTGCTCGAGGGCGAACCGCACGAAGAGATAGGTGGGGAAGAGGGGGCGGACGTCGGGATGTTCCCTCTTCCGCAACTTCTTCCGGATCCTGGGGAAGATCGTTTCGAAGCCCGCCTCGTCCAGGCGGGTGAATACCTTGTTCTCGTTAAGGGGTTTGGTCTTTACCAGGTACCATTTCGGGTTCACCCTTGGCCCTCCGGTCGAGCGGCAACCGCGGCCAATGTCCGTCGACGGCGACAGCTCCAGATATCTTAGGCGTCCGCAAATCGCTATTCCCCACGATTGTAATGGAACGACGGCTCACCGACAAGGACGGGATGGTCCGGAGCCGCCGCGTGCCGTGCAGGTCACCGAATGTTGCGGAAGTATTCGATCGTCCGCGGCAGTCCCTCTCGGATCTGGACCTTCGGCTCCCACCCGAGCCTTTCCCTGGCCAGAGTGATGTCCGGCTTCCTCCGGACGGGGTCGTCCTGGGGCAACGGAAGGAAGACGATCTCGGAGGAGGAGTTGGCAAGCTCCTTGATCATCAGCGCCAGCTCCTTGATGGTGAACTCCGCCGGGTTCCCGATGTTGACCGGTCCCACGATCTCTTCCTGGTCCATCATCGCGATCAGCCCCGCCACCAGGTCGTCCACGTAGCAGAACGAGCGGGTCTGGTCTCCCGTCCCGTAGATCGTGATCGGTTCGTTCCGCAGCGCCTGGAGGACGAAGTTGGAGACGACGCGCCCGTCGTTCGGGTGCATCCGGGGGCCGAAGGTGTTGAAGATCCGCACCACGCGGATCGAGAGGTTGTGCTGGCGGTGGTAGTCGAAGAAGAGCGTCTCCGCGCACCGCTTCCCCTCGTCGTAGCAGGCGCGGGGACCGATCGGATTGACGTTCCCCCAATACGTCTCCTTCTGGGGATGCTCCATCGGGTTTCCGTATATCTCCGAGGTCGAGGACTGAAGGATCCTGATCTTGAGGCGCTTGGCCAGGCCGAGCATGTTGATCGCCCCGTGGACGTTGGTCTTGGTGGTCTGGACGGGATCGAACTGGTAATGGACGGGGGATGCGGGGCAGGCCAGGTTGTAGATCTGGTCCACCTCCACGTACAGGGGCCAGGTGATGTCGTGCCGCATGAACTCGAACATGGGGTTCCCGAAGAGATGCATGATGTTCTGCCGCCGCGACGTGAAGAAGTTGTCGACGCACAGGACCTCGTCCCCCCGGGCGAGAAGCCGCTCGCACAGGTGCGACCCGATGAACCCCGCCCCGCCGGTTACCAGTATCCGCTTCATGGCAGAAGAAGCTCCTTTCGCGCAATCTCGTACCACTCGATCG
>CP070783.1:1045593-1053162 GCA_020346465.1 Deltaproteobacteria bacterium | reverse complement strand
CCGAAAACTTCTCCCGCTTCCGCTCCACGAGCGCCTGGACGGCCCGGTGGGTCATCGTTTCGGCAAGTCCCCCCATCCGTAAGACCATCTCTTTCAGGTGGTTCAGTTCCCCGGAATAGTGCTTCTTCATCGCTTTTTTCGCCTCCGGATTATCCGAATCTGCCGGTGATGTACTCCTCGGTCCGTTTGTCGGAAGGATTCGTGAACATTTTCGCGCTCTTGTCCATCTCGACCAGGACCCCCATGAGAAAGAAGGCGACGGAATCGGAGATCCGGGCCGCCTGCTGCATGTTGTGCGTGACGACCACGATGGTGTACCGGTCTCCCAGGTCCTCGATCAGTTCCTCGATCTTGGCGGTGGAGACCGGGTCCAGGGCGGAGCACGGCTCGTCCATCAGAAGAACCTCCGGCTCGACGGCCAGGGCCCGCGCGATGCAGAGGCGCTGCTGCTGTCCTCCCGACAGGGACGCCCCTGCCCGGTCGAGATGGTCCTTCAGTTCGTCCCAGATCGCCGCCATTCGCAACGATTTCTCCACTACGTCGGCGATTTCCCCGCGGGATTTTCCTCCTCCGTTGAGCCGAAGCCCCACGGCCACGTTGTCGTACACGGACATCCGCGGGAAGGGGTTCGGCTGCTGGAAGACCATCCCGACCTTTCTGCGGAGGAGAACCGGGTCGATCTTCTCCGTGATGATATTCCTGCCGTCGAACAGGATCTCCCCGGTCATGCGGAAACCGGGCGTCAGGTCGTGCATCCGGTTCAGGCAGCGGATGAAGGTGCTCTTGCCGCACCCCGAGGGGCCCATCACCGAGGTGACGGAGTTCCGCCGGATGTCCATGGTGA
Source organism: Deltaproteobacteria bacterium (assembly GCA_020346465.1). Lineage (GTDB taxonomy): Bacteria > Desulfobacterota > Deferrimicrobia > Deferrimicrobiales > Deferrimicrobiaceae > CSP1-8. Next base: position 1,052,318 of record CP070783.1, on the reverse strand, counting down.
TATCCTTCAGCACCTGGTTCTGGCCGAACCAGGAGGAAAGATTTCTCACCTCGATCGCATTGTCCATCGTCATCGTCTCCCGTCAGCTTCTTTCGCGTGTCAGAATTCTCGCTCCGATGCTCAGGACCAGGACCATCAGAATGAGGACGACCGCTCCCGCCCAGGCCTTGTCGTGCCAGTCATCATACGGTGAAATCGCGTAGGAGAATACCTGCAGGGGCACCGCCGCGATCGGCTGGTCCAGCCCCGTCTGCCAGAACTGGTTCCCCAGCGCAGTGAACAGGAGGGGAGCCGTCTCCCCGAGAATCCGGGCCATCGCCAGCAGGATCCCCGTGATGATCCCGGCCGATGCCGTGCGAACGGTGATGAAGAGCGTCGTCTTCCACCGTTCGATCCCGAGCGCCAGTGCCGCCTCCCGGACCGGCACCGGGACGGTTTTGAGCATCTCCTCGGTGGTGCGGACCACGATCGGGATGAAGATCATGGCGAGCGCGGACGCTCCGGCCCAGGCCGAAAACCGCTTCATCGGGAGGACCCACAGGACGTACCCGAAAATTCCCATGATGATGGAGGGGACGCCGGCCAGCAGGTCGACCGCGAAACGGACAAGGGAGGCAAGCACCCCTTTCCCGTACTCCGCGAGGTAGATGCCGGACAGGACCGCCAGGGGGATCCCTCCGGCCATCGCCAGTCCGGCGAGCGTAAGCGTTCCCGCGATTCCGTTCGCGATCCCGCCCCCCGGCTCCCCGACGGGCCGCGGGAGATCGGTCAGAAGGGACCATTTCAGCTCCTTCGCCCCCTTCCAGAGCAGGTCGAAGAAGATCAGAAAGAGGGGGAGGATGACGAGGAACACGCTCAGCAGAAAGAGCGTTTTCATGATCCTGTCGGTGGCACGGCGGCGGAAGGAGATCGATTTCATCGTGCCGCCCCTTTCCGCGCTTCCGGAACCATCCGATTGAGGATCAGCTTCGCCACGAGGTGGACGACGATCGTCAGGAAGAAGAGGACGAGACCGATTTCGACCAGGGCCGAGAGATAGAGGTCGCCGGTCGCCTCCGTGAATTCGTTTGCGATCACCGCGGCCATCGAGTAGCCCGGCTGGAAGAGGGACAGGACGATGTCCGGCCGGTTGCCGATCACCATGGTGACCGCCATCGTCTCCCCCAGGGCCCTTCCCAGCCCGAGGATCGTCGCCCCGAAGATCCCCGGGATGCAGTGCTGTCCGATGACGATCCGGATCATCTCCCAACGGGTTCCGCCGAGCGAAAGAACGGCCTCCTTCTGGACCTTCGGGACGGTGGCAAGGACCTCCCGGCTCACCGACAGGATGAAGGGGACGATCATGATCGAGAGGAGGACCCCCGCCGCGAGCATGCTCGGGCCGTAGACCGGCCCCTGGAACAGGGGGATCCACCCCAGGACGCGCGAGACCGGCTTCATGAAATGGTCCCGGAGGATCGGAAGGAGAACGAAGATCCCCCACAGGCCGTAGATGACGCTCGGGATGGCCGCCAGGAGCTCGGCCAGGAAGGAGACCGGGGTTTTGAGCCAATCCGGCGCGAATTCGTTGATGAAGATCGCGGCCCCCACCCCGAGGGGCAGGGCGATGAGGATCGCGAGGAACGAGGAGACCACGGTCCCGTACAGGAACGGAAGCGCCCCGAATTCCTCGAGTACCGGATCCCAGGTCGTGTTCGTGACGAAGGAGGCGCCGATCTTCCGGATCGCCGGAAGCGACTCCCGCACCAGGAGCGCGAACAGGAGGAGGGTCAGGGCGAGCACGAACAGCGCGAAGAGAGCGGTCGTCTTCTCGAAAAGGAAGTCCTTGATATTTCCGCGGGAATTCATATTCCTGAACGATGCGGCTGCCCTTCGGAAGAACGCCTAGTAGAGACTCTTGCCCTGGAACCGGATCTGCTGGAGCGTCGCATCCACCTTCTCGACGACCGGTCCGGGGATCGGCGCGTAGAGGAGAGGAGCGTTCATCTTCTGCCCGTCGTGCAGGGCCCACTTCAGGAACGCGACGAGGGCCTTTCCCTTCGCTTCGTCCTTCTGGTCCTTGGTCACGAGGATCCAGGTCAGGCCGCAGATCGGATAGGCGTCCTTGCCCGGCGCGTCCACCAGGGAGACGCGGAAGTCGGCGGGCATTGTCCGGGACGCACCCGCCGCCGCTGCCGAAGTCGATTCGAGCGTGGGGGGCACGAAGCTTCCTTCCCGGTTCCGCAAGGCAGCCATCGCCATCCTGTTCTGCGTCGCGTAGGCAAGCTCCACGTAGCCGATGGCGCCGGGGGTCTGCTTGACCGAACCGGCCACCCCCTCGTTCCCCTTGCCGCCCAGGCCGACCGGCCAGCGGACCGATTTCCCCCGGCCGACCTTCTCCTTCCACCCGGGATTGACGGTGGAAAGGTAATTGGTGAAGATGTCGGTCGTCCCCGACCCGTCCGACCGGTGGGCCACCACGATGTCCTCCCCGGGCAGCTTGGCGCCGGGGTTCTGCGACGCGATCTTCGGGTCGTTCCACCGGGTGATTTTCCCGAGGAAGATGTCCGCAAGGGCTTCCTGGGTGAGCTTCAGTCCGGGTCCCACCCCCTTCAGATTGTAGACGACCGCGACCGCGCCGATCGCGGTGGGGATGTGGAAGATCGGGCCCGGAAGCTTTGCCATATCCGCGTCTTTCATCGGGGCGTCGGTGGCGCCGAAATCGACGGTTCCCGCCGTGATCTGCCGGATCCCGCCGCCCGAACCGATCGACTGGTAGTTGAAGTTCACGCCGGGGTGGGCGTTCGAGTATTCGTAGAACCACTTCGAATAGAGGGGGTAGGGGAACGTCGCCCCCGCCCCGGTCACCGTGAGCGGGGCCGCGGCCCGCACCGATACATGTCCTGCGGTCAGGAAAGCGAAACCGAACAGCGCAATCCCGATTGCCAGATGCCTCTTCATCGTGCCTCTCCTCCATATCGGATTCCGTTTCGGAATGGAGGAATCATACGAACTATATAGGAAGGGCGGATGAGGCGGATGTTAAGTTTGCGTTAAGTTTCGATCCGTGGCATATATAGAATAAGTTTTATCCAGCAAACCGCGGTTTCCCCGTTTCAAACAAGCGAAAGAAAGGAGGATGCAATGGTGAGAAAGATCGCGATCGGTCTCCTGTGTGCGGCGCTGGCCCTGTCGTTCGGGGTCGGGGAGACGCGCGCCGACGACAAGAACCTCATCATCGCGACGGCCACCACGGGAGGGACCTACTACCCCGTGGGCGTGGCCATCGGCACCCTGATCAGCATCAAGCTGGCCAAGGACCACCAGATCACGGCGACGGCCATCAACTCCGCCGGGTCGGGCGAGAACGTCGAGATGCTGAAAAACAAGGAAGCGGACATGGCCATCCTCCAGGCCCTGTTCGGGCAGGAGGCGTACAACGGCACCGGCAAGTACGAAGGGAAGCCGATGAAGGAGTTCCGCGCCGTCACCATGCTCTGGGAGAACGTGGAGCATTTCGCCCTGCTGGGCAAGTACGTCAAGACGGGGACGATGGCGGATCTCAAGAACCTGGGCCAGAAATTCTCCATCGGAAAGAGGGGAAGCGGCACCGAAGGATCGGGGCGGGCCATCTTCTCGGCGCTGGGGATCGACCCGGAGAAGGATTTCATATCGGAATACCTGGCGTACTCCCCGTCCGCGTCCGCCATGATGGACGGGCGGATCGTCGGCGCGAACCTGCCGGCGGGGCCGCCGGTGGCGGCGGTCACCCAGCTCTACGCCCAGGTGGGGGGGAAGAACGTGACGGTCCTCGATTTCAGCGACGAAGAGCTCCACCGTTTGCACGAAGCGTACCCCATCTGGACGAGATACGTGATCAAGGGGGGTACCTATCCGGGGCAGGAGAAGGATATCCGGACCGTCGCCCAGCCCAATTTCCTCGCATGCCGACCCGATCTTCCCGAGGAGACCGTCTACCTGATCACGAAGACGATCTTCGAGAATCTTTCGTTCCTGCACAACATCCACAAGGCGACCATGGCCATGACCATCAGACGCGCGACGCTGGGGCTTCCCGTTCCTCTGCACCCCGGGGCCGAAAAGTACTACAGGGAACAAGGGATCATCAAGTAACCCTGTCCTCCCGAATTGCGGCCGGGGGCGCTGCGCCCCCGGCCGTTTTCCATGAAGCGGGAAAAAGGCGAACGCCTTGACGAACCAGGGAACTCAGGACGACCGACAAAAGGCCCGCACGGACGCAAGCGGCGAAGTCCTGGCGGTGAAGCGGGTACTCGGCGGGAAGAGCGAAAAACTCCTCTACGTCGTCGGGATCCTCTGCTCCCTGTTCCATCTCTGGGTGAACACCATCGGGATCATGCCCGAGATCCAGCGCAACGCCGTGCACTACGGCTTCATGCTCTTCATGGGATTCCTCCTCTATCCGATTCTCAAGCGGCATGCCGAACAGACCTTGCCGATCGACTACGGACTGGCGATCCTGTCGGTGGCGGTCGCCCTCTACCTCGTCCTCTTCGAGGATGCCCTTCACGCCCGGAACGAGGTGCCCGTCACGATGGACCTGGTGGCCGCGGCGGTGGCCATCGTCCTGATGCTCGAGATCACCCGCCGGACGACCGGGCTGCTCATCCCGATCCTGGCCGCCGTCTTTCTCGCATACGCGCTCGGGCTCGGGAAATTCATGAGCGGGCTGTGGAATTTTCCCGGCGTGCGGGTGTCGCGGATCCTCTACCGCATGTATTTCGCGCCGGACGGCATCTTCGGGACGATCGCCACCATCTCCTCGACGTTCGTCTTCCTGTTCGTCCTGTTCGCGGCGTTCCTGCTCAAGTCGGGCGCCGGGGAGTTCATCATCAACCTGGCGATGGCCGCCATGGGTCGCTCCGTAGGGGGACCCGCGAAGATCGCGGTGTTCGGGAGCGGGCTCATGGGCTCGGTCTCGGGCAGCGCCGTGGCCAATACCGTGGGAACCGGCTCCATCACGATCCCCATGATGAAGCGGTGCGGATTTACCCCGAAGTTCGCCGCGGGGGTGGAGGCGGCCGCCTCGACCGGCGGGCAGCTCATGCCTCCCATCATGGGCGCAGGCGCCTTCATCATGAGCGAGTGGACCCAGATCCCCTACCTGACGATCGTGGGCGTGGCGTTCATCCCGGCGATCATGTACTTCCTGACTGTAGCCTTCTTCATTCATTTCCGCGCCAAGAAGCGCGGGCTGCAGCCGTTGCCCGAGGAGGAGATCCCCAAGGTCGGCCAGGTTCTCCGGGAGGGGTGGAACTTCTTCCTTCCCATCGGCGTCCTCATGGGGTTTTTGATCTACGGATTCACACCCACGTATGCCGCCAGCGTGGGGATCGCCTCGATCGTCGTCTCGAGCTGGCTCAACCGGAAGACCCGGATGGGACTCCGGGACATCCTGGACGCCCTCGCCTCGGGAGCGCACAACATGGTTTCCACAGGGGTCATCCTGCTCTGCTCCGGCATCGTCATCGGTGTGGTCCTTCTGGTGGGGATGGGGATCAAGTTCTCGATTCTCATCTCCTCCCTCTCGGGGGGATCCCTTTTCGTCACCATCGTTCTCGTCGCGCTGGCCTCCCTCATCCTGGGGATGGGCCTTCCTGTAACCGCGTCGTATATCGTCCTTGCGGTCCTGGCCGGGCCTGCCATGACGATGCTGGGCGCAAGCCTGCTGTCAGCGCATATGCTCATCTTCTGGTATTCGCAGGACGCAAACGTCACCCCTCCGGTCTGCCTGGCCGCCTACACCGCGGCCGGGATCGCAGGCAGCCGTCCCCTGGAGACCGGCCTGGAATCCTGGAAGCTGGCAAAAGGGCTCTACGTCATTCCTCTGCTGTTCTGCTACACCCCGATCCTGTTCGAGGGACCGGCCTGGCAGGCGGTCGAGACGGCAGTCGCGGGTCTGATCGGGCTTTACTGTTTCGCCGCCTTTTTCGAGGGATACCATCTGGGTTTCCTTACGTGGCCCCAGAGGGCAGGATATGCGGGGATCGCGGGCTTACTCCTTTGGCCCCGCATGGAACTGCACGCCGCCGGCCTGGCGGGCTTCATTCTCTTCGTGATTCTGGAAAAAGCCCTTCTCAGGAGGCGGGGATCCGGATGACGAACCGGGTTCCCTTCCCCGTCGTGCTCTCCACCCGGATCGTTCCCCCGTGGGACTCGACGATGTGCTTCGCGATGGCAAGCCCGAGGCCGGTGCCGCCCCGTTCCCGGGATCTCGCCTTGTCGACCCGGTAGAACCGCTCGAAGATCCGGGGGAGATGCTCCTTGGGGATCCCCGGGCCGTCGTCCTCCACGGAGAGCACGATCGTCCCGTTCTCGCCCCGCCCCGTCAACCGGATCCGTCCCCCCTCCACCCCGTGCCGGACCGCGTTGTCGACGAGGTTGGACAGCGCAAGGGTGAGGTTCTGGATGTCCGCTTTCAACGTGGCGTCTTCCGCCTCGACGGTCAGGGTCTTTCCCAGGCGGTCCAGCGAGGGGCGGTGGAAGGAGGCGACCCGTTCGAGAAACGCAGGAAGAGGGATCTCCTCCCGGGAGAGCGGATCGGTCACCGATTCCGCCTGGGACAGCGTCAGGAGGCCGCTGACCAGATCCTCCATCCGCGTGACGTTGGCGAGGGCGATCTCGAGGAAGGAGGGATCGGGAGGCGTCCCCTCGCCCGCCGCGTCCTGAAAGGCCTCCAGGTATCCGCGGATGTTCGTGAGGGGGGT
>CP070783.1:1040685-1045493 GCA_020346465.1 Deltaproteobacteria bacterium | reverse complement strand
TTCATCACATCCGCCGCCTCGTGAACGATCACCTCTTTCTGCGCCTTCATTTCGCGGACCATGCCGACCAGGGGGATCATCACCTCCGGCTGCACCCGGATCCCCTCCCGGGTCACCTCGCAGGCCGCCTCGAAGATGGCCCGCACCTGCATCCGGGTGATCTCCGGGTACACGATGCCGAGGCGGCATCCCCGCAATCCCAGCATCGGGTTGATCTCGTGCAACTCCTCCACGCGCTCGAGCAGGCGCTTTTTCTCCTCGACGATCGAGCGGTCGGCGTGGATCAGCTCCAGCTTCGTCACCTCGACCATCAGGGTTTCCCGACGGGGAAGAAACTCGTGGAGCGGCGGGTCCAGCAGGCGGATGGTCACCGGGTACCCCTTCATTTCGCGGTAGAGCCCTTTGAAGTCCTCCCGCTGCATCGGCAACAATTTCTCCAGCGCCTGTTTCCGCTCCTCCCTCGTCCGGGAGAGAATCATCTCCCGCATGATCGGAATCCTGTCCTCGGAGAAGAACATGTGCTCCGTGCGGCAGAGCCCGATCCCCTCCGCCTTGAATTCCCTCGCCGTCCTGGCATCGCGCGGGGTGTCGGCATTGGCCCGGACCTTCAGCCTCCGGAAGGAATCGGCCCACGACAGGAGGATTCCGAACGACCCGCTCATCTTGGGCGCGACCAGGGGGGCTTCGCCCAGGAGGACTTCGCCCGTGCCTCCGTTGAGGGTGATGAAATCCCCCTCCCGGATCACCCGCCCGCCCGCGACGAAGCGTCGGGTTGCCTCGTCCACCTCGATCGCATCGCACCCGGCGACGCACGTCTTCCCCATCTGTCGTGCGACCACGGCGGCATGGGAAGTCATCCCCCCCCTGGCGGTGAGAATTCCGCGTGCCGCGTCCATCCCGTGGATGTCGTCGGGGCTCGTCTCCTTTCTCACAAGGATGACGGGCTTCCCCCCCGAGGCCAGCGCCACCGCCCTTTCGGCGTGGAACACGACGGCTCCGGCCGCCGCTCCCGGAGAAGCGGGCAATCCCTTCGCGATGACCTCTCCCCGGGCTTTGGGGTCGATCACCGGATGAAGAAGCTGGTCGACGGTTTTCGGCTCGAGCCGCATCAACGCCTCTTCCTTCGAGATCAGCCTTTCCCTCACCATGTCCACCGCGATCTTCACCGCGGCGGCGGCGGTCCTCTTCCCGGGACGGGTCTGGAGCATGTAGAGCCTGCCGCCCTCCACCGTGAACTCGAAGTCCTGGACATCCTTGTAATGTTTCTCGAGCCTGTCCGTGATCTTCCCGAGCTGTTGGAAGACCCTGGGCATCTCCTTCTTCAGGTCCTTGATCGGGCGAGGCGTGCGGATCCCCGCAACGACATCCTCGCCCTGCGCATTGGTCAGGTATTCGCCGTAGAACGCTCGGTCCCCGGTGGAGGGGTTGCGCGTGAACCCCACGCCGGTCGCGCAGTCGTTCCCCATGTTCCCGAACACCATCGCCTGCACGTTGACCGCCGTTCCGATGTCGTCCGGGATGTTGTACGTCTTCCGGTAGTACCGGGCACGATCGTTGTTCCACGATCGGAACACCGCGTCGCGGGCAAGCTCGAGCTGCGCACGGGGATCCTGCGGAAACTCTTTCCTGGTGCGGGCCTTGACGAGATTCCGGAACTTCCCGCAGACGTCCTTGAGGTCCTCCGCGGTCAGGTCGAGGTCGTTGATCACTTCCCGCTCGCCCTTCTTCTGCTCGAGGATGTCCTCGAAATGCTCCCTGTCGATCCCGAGGACGATGGCGGAAAACATCATGAGGAAGCGGCGGTACGAATCGTAGGCGAACCGCTCGTTCTTCGCCCGCTTTCCCAGACCCTGGACCGTCCTGTCGTTCAGCCCGAGGTTGAGGACCGTGTCCATCATCCCCGGCATCGAGAACCTCGATCCCGACCGGACCGACACCAGCAGAGGGTTCTTCGGGTCCCCGAACCTCTTCCGGGCGACTCTCTCCAGGCGGGCGAGATGCGCGGCGATCTCCCGGTTGGCATCGGGCGGGATCTTCCCCCTGTTTCTGTAATAGAGGCTGCATACTTCCGTGCCGATGGTGAATCCCGGCGGAACAGGGACGCCCAGCTTCGTCATCTCGGCAAGCCCGGCGCCTTTCCCGCCCAGGATGTCCTTCATCTGGCCGTGGCCTTCGGCCTTGCCCTCGCCGAAGAAATACACCCGCTTGGCGGCCATCCGACTATTCCTCCGGTTTCCTCATTTTTGCTGGCCCACGGCCACCCGGGAAAAATCCGCCACCGATGCGAACATGCTGGAGAGGTTCTTCAGGAGCGCCAGCCTGTTGTTTTTCACCGTTTCCTCTTTCGCCATCACGAGGACCTTCCCGAAGAACGCCGACACGAGAGGCTGGAGGCGCGCCATCTCGCGGAATGCCTCGGAGTACTTCCCGCTCCGGGCTGCGGAGTGGACCCTTTCCGAGACCTCCCCGGCTGCCTTGTGCAGGGCGCGCTCCTCCTCGTGCTCGAAGAGCGCTTCCGACACGTCGAAAGGCCCCGCGTACCCTTTCGTGATGTTGATCGCCCGCTTGAACACCTCGGCCAGCGGTTCGAACGCCTCCTCCTGGCGGAAGGTGACGAGGGCGGAAAGCTTCGCGCGCATATCCACCACGTCGGTGAGCCCCGCCGCAAGCACGGCATCCACCAGGTCTCCCGGGGATCCCTGCGACGTCCAGAGGTTGACGATCCGCCCGTGGATGAACTCCATCACCTTCCGCTTCACCTCGTCCGCGGGCGACTGGAGCTTAGCCCCGAGCGCGGAGAGCGACCTGTCCACGAGTCCTTCCAGGGGAATCCGGAGCCCCTTCGCCTCCAGGATGGAGAGGATTCCGAGGGTCTGCCTGCGAAGCCCGTAAGGGTCCGCCGTTCCGGTCGGGATCAGGCCCACGCCGAAGCAGCCGCATACCATGTCGACCTTGTCCGCGATCGCCACCGCCGCGCCCACATCGGTTCCCGGAAGCTCATCGGACATGCCCTTGGGGAGATAGTGCTCGTACACGGCCTGCGCCGTCTCCTCGGTTTCCCCGGTGTTGCGGGCATAATCGCGCCCCATGACCCCCTGGAGCTCGGGAAACTCCTTGACAACGCCCGTGGTGAGATCGGACTTGGAGAGGATCGCGGCGCGCCGGCACTCTTCCACCTTCCCGGGGAAGCCCGCCGAGGCGACGTACTCCGCGATTCCGGCCATCCGCTCCACCTTCTCCCAGTAGGTGCCCAGGTCCGCCTGGAACAGGACGTTCTTGAGCAGCTGGGCCCGCTCGAACAGCGGCTGCTTCAGGTCATCCTGGTAGTAGAACTCCGCGTCCGACAGGCGCGCGCGGATGACCCGCTCGTTCCCGACCACGACCACGTCGTTGTCGGGGACGATCATGTTGGAGACGAAGGCGAAGCCGGGGAAGAGCCTCCCGCGATCGTCCTCGAACACGAAATACTTCTGGTTGTTGCGCATGCTGGTGATGAGGATTTCGCGGGGGAGGGGCAGGAATTTCTCCTCGAACCGTCCCACCAGGACGACGGGGTACTCCACCAGGTTGGCGACGGTCTCCACGAGCGGCTCGTCCTCGACCCATTTTCTCCCGATCCGGCTTTCCGCCTCCCGGATTCCGGCCCGGATCATCTCCTTCCGGACCTCGAGGTCGACCAGAACCTTCGCCTCCGAGAGCCTGTCGAAGTATTCCCCCGCAGAGGCGATCGGGATCGGAGCGGGTGCGAGGAAGCGGTGCCCGTACGTCGTGTTCCCCGCCGTCACGTTTCCGAACGACAGCGGGATGACCTTTTCGCCGAAGAGGGAGACGATCCAGTGCACGGGGCGGGCGAAGCGGACGTCGAGGTCGGCCCATCGCATCGTCTTCTTGAAGGGGATCGTCGGGATCCATTCCGAGACGAGCCGGGGAAGGATCTCCTCGACGGGCCTTGCCGCCTCTTCCCTGACGTACCCGAGATACTCGCCGCGATCCGTCTGGAACAGCTTCATGTCGGAGACGGCGACCCCCTGCCCCTTGGCAAACCCCTCCGCCGCCTTGGTCGGCTTTCCCGCCGCGTCGAAGGCCACGTTTTTGGGGGGGCCGAGAATGGTTGCTTCCGACGCATCCTGCCGGTCCTTGAGCTCCCGCACGATGTACGTCAGCCGGCGCGGGGTTCCGTAGATATCCACCCGGCGGAAGGAGAGCCTCCCCTTTTTCAGAACCTCGGCAAACTGCTGGCCGCCGTACCAGAGGGCAGGTCCCACGAACCCGGCGGGAAGCTCCTCGCACCCGATCTCCAACAGATAGTCTTGTTCCATGTCCCTCTTCTTTCTTAGCGATGGTTTCTCAAACGGAAAACTTGTTCAACAACGGGTAACCCTGCTCCTCGCGGGACTGCAGGTATCCGGTCGCGCACAGTCTGGCCAGGGTACGGACCCGGGCGATGTAGGAGGTGCGCTCCGTCACGGATATGGCCCCGCGCGCATCGAGCATGTTGAAGGCATGGGAGCACTTGAGGCAGTAGTCATAGGCCGGAAGGACGAGATTCCCCTCGATCAGGCGCTGGCACTCCTTCTCGTACATCTGGAACAGGGAAAACAGCATCGGGATGTCGGCCATTTCGAAATTGTACTTCGAGAACTCCACCTCCCCCCGGTGGTGCACGTCGCCGTAGGTCACGTTGCCGACCCACTTCAGGTCGAAGACGTTCTCCACATTCTGCAGGTACATCGCGATACGCTCGATGCCGTACGTGATCTCGCCGGAGACGGGCTTCAGGTCGATCCCCCCGCACTGCTGGAAGTAGG
>CP070783.1:1006271-1040585 GCA_020346465.1 Deltaproteobacteria bacterium | reverse complement strand
CCCGGACGGCCGCCATGCGGGGAGCGAGCCCGAACGTGTGGTACGAGACGATCGCCAGGGAGAGGACGATGAGAAAGGTCCCGGCCAGCTGCCGAACGCCGGAAAAGGCCTCCCCGGCGGCGGCCCGGGCCGCGAGGGCGATGACGACCGCGCCCAGGCAGAAGCGGAAGTAGACCGGGAAAAGAGCGCCGACGATCTCCCCCGCGCTTTCCCGCGTCTGCGTCCGGAAGATGACGGGGGTCACCACGAAGGTGAAGACCGACATCCCCCCGACCCACAGGGCCAGGGCAAGGCGGTAGACGGCGGAGGCGACGGGGTGCATTCGGGTTCTCCCTTCCTGTAAACTACCATAAACCGGCATTCGTGGATGGGGCACGAGAATCACAGCCGGAGAGGAGGAACGATGGGCGTCGCAAGCCGGAGGGAGATCCTCAAGGCGTTCGGCTGCGCGGCCGCGGCGGCCGCCGCCGCACCGGTCGTCCGCGGGGCGCGGGCCTTTGCCGCCATATCCCCCCCCGGCCCGGGGGGAGAGACGAGGGTCCTCGGCTCCACGGGGATCCGCGTCGCGACGGTGGGGGTGGGCGCCATGATCACCCGGGAGTCGGACGTGATCCGGTACGCCGTCGAGAACGGGGCGAACTACGTCGACACCGCGGACTGCTACATGGGCGGGGAGAACGAGCGGATCGTCGGGCGGGCCCTCGCGGGGATCCGGGACAAGGTCGTGCTCGCGTCGAAGGTGCACATCGCCCCCGTCGACGAGATGATCCGGTCCGTGGAAAACAGCCTGCGCTCCCTCAAGACCGACGTCATCGACATCATGCAGCTCCACGGCATCAGCTCGGAAGAGGAAGTGACGAACGAGGACGCCCGGGAGGCGCTTAGGAAGCTCCTCGAGCAGGGGAAGATCCGGGTGCCCGGCGTCACCACGCACAAGGGGCAGGAGACGGTCCTCCGGGCCGTCCGGAAACACGGGTTCTACCGGACCGTCCTCGTGGCGTACAACTTCCGGTCCGACGAGGGAATCGGGGCGGCGATCCGCAGCGCCTTCGGGTCCGGGAAGGGGCTTTCGGCGACGATCCGCGAGGTCGGCGCATCGGGTGTCGGCATCATCGCCATGAAGACGCAGGCGGGCGGCTACTCCAGCCCCGGAGACCATCTGAGTCCCCACCAGGCAGCGCTGGCGTGGGTCCTGGAGAACCCCGGCGTGGCGACGACGATCCCTTCCATGGTGAGCTTCGCCCAGGTCGACGAGAACATGAAGGCGAGCGGGAAGCGGCTCGGCTGGGGGGGGAGAAAGGCCCTGGCCCGGTATGCCCGCGCGATCGGCGACCGGCACTGCGGCCTGTGCGGCGAGTGCGCGGGCTCCTGTCCGCAGGGCGTGGACGTCCCGTCGGTCCTGCGGTCCCTCACCTACCTCGAGGGGTACCGCCAGGCGGACCTCGCCCGCCAGTCCTACCGGGAACTGGGCCCGGACCGGTTCGCCCGGTCGTGCCTCTCCTGCGGATCGTGCGCCGTCGCCTGCCGGCTCGGACTCGACGTGAAGCGGCTTGCCCGGCGGGCCCACGGTCTCCTGGCTTGAGGAGGAAGGCGATGCGCCGGACAGGGGGTAATCGGTTTCCGGGCCGTTCGCTCCCCGTGGCGTTCCTGCTGTCTCTTCTTCTCGCGGGATCGCTGTGCGCGGGCGTTTCCTTGAAGGACGAGGGGGACGCTTCCCTCTTCCCCCGCCTGGCCAAGCGGTCCTGGACCGCGACGGAGCCGGCGCGCACCTTCGGCCCCGCCAATCTGTACGAGGAGATCGACGGGGAGGCGGAGCTCTTCCTCCCGTACGGGTTCGAGGAACTGACGGTGGGGATCGTCAGGCCCGCGGGAAAGGAAGATGCCGAGGTCCGTCTCGAGCTGTTCCGGCACGCGACCTCCCGCGACGCCTTCGGCGTCTTTTCCCAGCACCGGTTCCCGGACCAGGAGGTCGCGGATGTGGGGGCCGCGAAGGCGATCGTGTCGGACACCTCGCTCGATTTCTTCCAGGGGAGGCACTTCGTGCGGATCCGGGCGGCCTCGCGCACTGCGGGCCGGAGCGACCTGGAGAGCCTGGGCCGGGAGCTCTCCGCCCTGCTCCCGGGGACGGACGACCCTCCCCCGGAGACGGAAGCGCTCCGGATCGCGGGGCTTGTCGGCGGGAGCGTCGTCTTCCACAGGCGCGCGGTCCTGGGGTACGAGGCCCTCGCGCCGGGGTACGAGGCGAAGTACTCGGGTGACGGCACGGCGGGCACCCTGATCCTGATCACGCCGGAGGATGCCGGCCCCCCCGAGCGGTTCCGGGAGAAGCTATCCCGCTCCCTCCCCGGGTTTGCCCGGGTCGAAAAGGATCTGTTCCGGGCCGATCTCCCCTCCGGGGCATTCTGGCTTATGTCGAGGAACGGGTATCACTTCGGGGTGTCGGGAAAGATGTCCCGAGCCCAGGCGGAGGGGGTGCTGTCGAAGGTCGCGGAAAGGCTTTCCGCGCCGGGCTAATCGAGAACCTTATTGACTTCGGGCAGCACGTGTCCCCGGAACGCGATCCGGCCGTCCCGGCCGATGAGAACGTAGGTGGGGACGCCGACGACCTTGTACGCCTTCGCGACGCTCCCTTTCCTGTCGAGAAGGACGGGAAACGCCACCATGTTCGCCTCGATGAAGGCCTTGACAATCTTCGGGCTCTCCTTGTAGTCCAGGGCGAGGATCTGCACGTTCCCGTTCCTGGCGGGCTCCTTGTGCATCCGGTTGACGACGGGGACCTCCTCCTTGCAGTTGGGGCACCATGTAGCCCAGAAGATCAGGAGCACCGGCCTCTTGCCGATGAGCGGGGCCAGGGAGACCGGCTTGCCGTCGGCGTCCTCAAGGGTGAAGTCCGTCCACTCCCTGGCGCTGCCCGCGGCGGGTCGATCCGGCGAGGGTTCGCCGCGAGCGCTCCTTCCCGGTCCAGGCGCCGCCATGGCCAGAATGACCAGGGTGGTGGCCAGGGCTGCTTTTCCGATCCGTCTCATCCCGCCGATCCTCGTTTCCGTCACAGGAGCTGTTTCCCCGCCTCGAGGAGAAAATATCCCCCCGCGAGGATCAGGAGGACCCCGAACCCTTTCCGGACGGCTTCCGTCCACCTGCCCGACTTCGGGAGGTTGGCCAGCAGGCCCGAGAACGTCCCGAGGAGGACCAGCAGGAATCCCATCCCGAGGGCGAAGACGAACAAGAGAGAGGTCCCGAACAGGACGTTCTTCCTCGCCCCCACGTAGACGAGGAGGGCGCCCATGACCGGCGCCGTGCAGGGCCCCACCACGAGTCCGGACGCCAGCCCGATCCCGAACGCGCCGACCATCCCGCGGCGTTTCTCCCCGGAGGGGACCCCCGAAGGGAACGCGGGGACCGGCACGTGGAAGAGGTCGAACAGGGAGAGCGCCATCAGGATGCAGATGGTTCCGACGACGACGTTGGTCACGGGGCTTGCCGCCGCCTGGCCGAAGAGACGCCCGGTCAGCGCGGCGACGGTGCCGAGCGCGGCGTAGGTGACGGCCATCCCCAGCACGTAGGACACGCTCAGGAAAAAGCCCCTCCCCTTCGACCCCCGGCTTCTTCCCCCGATGTACCCGACCGTGATCGGGAGGACGGGGTAGACGCACGGCGTGAAGCTGATGAGCACTCCCCCCGCGAACGCGGCGGCGTAAGAGAGGACGGATCCCGCGGACAGATACGTCTCGAAGGAGGAAAGCAGGCTCTGCATTCGTCCGGTGCGGCTTATTTCTGCGGGCGGATGAGCGCGAGCAGCGCGTCGGCCGTCCGGTACCCGGGGATCAATCTCCCGTCGGAGAGGACCAGCGCGGGCGTTCCCTGGATGCCCAGCCCCCGGGCAAGCTTCGCGGAATCCTCCGCCGCGTTCGTCTGGCACGTGGCGGAAGGGAGCTCCTTCCCGGCGAATGCGTCGTCGAGCAGCTTCGCGGCATTCTTCTTCCCGCAGACGATCGAGCGAATTTTCTGGACCGACGCGGGGTTGTTGTTCCGGGAATAGAGCAGGACGAAGAAGGCCACGTCGGGGTCGCGCGCCACGACCTGCTTGATCTCCCCGTGGAGCTTTTTGCACCAGGGGCAGTCGGGGTCGTCGAAGACGATGACCCGGGTGTTCGCCTTGGGGCTGCCGAGCACGACCGCGTCGCCCAGCGGAATCGAGGAGAAGTCGACGCGGTTCAGGTCGGTGAACCGGAGCGCCGTCAGGTTCTGCATGTCGCCCAGCCGGACGACCTGGCCGTTGAAGAGGTATTTCCCGGAGTAGTCCAGGTAGAGGGGGTACTTCTTCCCCCCCTTCTCCACGTCCACCTCCCAGATCCCCGGAAACGGCCCCGGCACGACGCCGATGACGTTGTCCGCCACCTTCCCGAGGAGCTTGCCCGCCTCCTCCCGGGTCAGGGTGTGGCATTCCGCGCACTCCTTGGCGGGGG
Organism: Deltaproteobacteria bacterium; assembly: GCA_020346465.1. Taxonomy (GTDB): domain Bacteria; phylum Desulfobacterota; class Deferrimicrobia; order Deferrimicrobiales; family Deferrimicrobiaceae; genus CSP1-8. Next base: position 1,036,119 of record CP070783.1, on the reverse strand, counting down.
CGGCTTCCTTTGGAAAGGCACCGGCGGCGGTCGGGCAGGCGAGAAGCAGGACCGCTGCGGCGGTAAGGGTCAGCTGATGCAATTGCATGCGTCGTCTCCCGATTTTTGTATTGAGAGTCCCAAAAAAGCGATGCTATATTATAAGCCACTTTGCATGGGATATCGCGACCCAAACAGGCCAGCCCCACCGGCAGAACGATCATTCTTGCTTTGCGGGCCTGAAGAGATTCCCGAGCCGTTTTCCGGGTACGTTCGGCGAAGACTGGTTCTTTAAAGAAACCACGACGGGAGAAAGCGATGCGAGATGCAAGACACGGGGTCGCCCCGCGCCTTTTACTGGGCCTGTGTTCCGCTGCCCTTCTTCTCCTCCTCCCAGCCGTCCTTCCCGCCCCTTGCCGCGCCGCCGACATCACCCTCTCCTCCCGGACGTACCTGCTCTATTACGAGAGGGAGGTCGTCGGCGGGGAGAAGAACAAGTACGCGCCCCTGTACGAGTATCTCTCCGGGGACGCGAGCAACCTGGGCGAAAAGCCGGTCGCCTTCCATTTCTACGGGTGGGGGCGCCTCGACCTGGCGGACGACACGGATGACAAAGGGTCCGGGGGCGAGATCGGCAGCGCCTACCTCCAGTACCTCCATCCCACCGGGAACGCGGAGATGCGCCTGGGCCGCTTCTTCTTCACGGAAGGGGTGGCGGCGGAGATCCTGGACGGGGTATTCCTGAAGACGACGACCCCGACCGGGTTCGGTCTGTCCCTTTACGGAGGGGTTCCCGTCGAAAAGTCGATCACCTCCACGGACACGGGGGACTCGCTCTACGGAGGGCGCGTCTTCTATGCCCGGAAGGGGTTCGCCGAGATCGGCTTCACCTACCTCATGGAGAAGGGGGATTTCCAGGGGGAGGACCGGGAGATCCTCGGGGGGGACCTCTGGGTGAGGCCGTTCACCCCGGTGGAACTGCTGGGACGCATCGCCTACAACAACGCCACCAGCGGGATCGCCCAGCAGCGGTACGTCCTCCGCCTGTCCCCCTTCACCAAGCTGGAGGTGGCGGTGGGGTACGAGAATTACAATTACAAGGACCTGTTCCAGACATCCCTCAATCCCGCGTTCCTCTCCCCTTCTCTCGACAACACCGACGAGGTCCAGAGCGTGTTCGCCGTCGTGGACTACCTGATCACCGAGGGGCTGACGGTGGAGGTGGGGGTGAAAAGCATCCGGCACGACCGGGACGACCCCGGGGACGCCACCCGGGCCGACCTGGGGCTTCGGTACGCCTATAACGACAAGAAGGACGTCGCCGGGCTGTCGGCGGCCGTCGTCTCGGCGGACCGGGACGAGAACGAATACAACGAGTACCGGGCCTTCGCGACCTGCACCCGCGGGATATGGCGCTTCACCCTGGATGCCCTGACCCAGCAATACAAGAAAGCGATCAGCGGGGTCGACGATGCCTACCAGGTCGTGGGGACCGCCGGGTGGCAGGTACTGCCGAACCTCAAGGTATCCGGGGATCTGACGTACACCCGCAGCCCGCAGTTTTCGAAGGATTTCGCCGGGCTGATCAGGGCTTCGCTGGACCTGGGCACCACCACGGGAGGGAACTGATCATGCGCCGCAATGCATTTGCGATCGTTGCGGGGGCGATGGCCCTTGCCATGCTCATAGGGTGCTCGATGGTGTCCCAGACGGAATCCGTTCCCCCGAAGCACCCGGAGGAACTGCCCGCCGGACGGGCCGACTGCCTGGAGTGCCACGACGACGTCTCCACCGGGGCGCTCAAGCCGTACAAATCGTTCAGTCACTCCCTCGTCTTCATCCAGCAGCACGCGATGTACGCGACGCAGGGGCAGAACCTCTGCGCATCGTGCCACGCTCCCGCCTTCTGCCAGACGTGCCACGCCCGGAAGGAGGAGCTGAAGCCGAATGTGAAGATGGGGGACCGCCCGGACCGGCTTCTCCCGCACCGGGGGGATTACATCGTGCAGCACCGGATCGACGGGCGCCTCGACCCCGGCTCGTGCTTCCGGTGCCACGGCAACAAGAACGACGCCAGATGCAGGGCCTGCCACCGGTAGCGGCGGGGCGGGCGCGGAGGTCGCCGCGCGAACGAAGAGAAACGGGAACCCGTAAAGGAGCGATGCTCATGACGGCAAATGGGAGAATCCGTTCCCTGTGGTTCATCCTGTTCCTGATCCTTCCGGTTCTTCTGGCTTCCGGGTGCTCCGACGCCGAGCAGGGCTCGGGGGCTTCCCTCGTCGATCAGAACGGGAACCATTCTTCGGGCTTTCTATCGGTCCACCCGGCGTACGCCCTCCCGGTTGCCGCGGAGTGCCGGGAGTGCCACGGAAGCGACCTGGCGGGAGGGATCTCCAGGAAGTCGTGCTTCCTGGCGGAGTGCCACCACGGAACCGTTCCGGGCTGGGTCGCCGCTGCCCCCGCGCCGCAGCCGCACGGCGTCTCGGCCAAGAAGGCGCCCGGCAGCTCCGGCTTCGTCTCCTGCCAGATCTGCCACGCCGTCGACTTCTCCGGCGGGGGCGCCGAGGTCGCCTGCCTGAACGCCTCGTGCCACGGCGGGCCGGGAACCACCCCGCACCCGTCGCAATGGCGCACGGGGGACGCGTATCTCCATTCGACCACTGACGAGGCGAACGCGTCCGTGTGCGCCCAGTGCCACCTCAACGGGAACAACTCGCCGCTCGGGCCTCCGTCCCCGCCGGCGGCCGCGGGCACGCCGCCGGGATGCTTCAACAGCACCCTGTGCCACGGCGAGAACCCGCTTCCGCACCCGGTGGGCCCGGCGTGGGTGACGACTCCCCCCGCGGCCCAACCGCACGGGAACAGCGCGAAGGCGGCGCCGGGGCCGTCCAGCGGGTTCGCCTACTGCCAGGTCTGTCACGGGGAGGGAACGGACTTTGCGGGTGGGCCTACGGGTGTATCCTGCTACCCCTGCCACGGGACGAGCGCTCCCCATCCGTCGCAGTGGCGCACGGGGGACACCTACGTACACAGAACCGTTGACGAGGGGAACGCGGCTGTGTGCGCATACTGCCACACCGGAGGCGCAAACTCTCCGCTTCCGCCGCCCCCCGCTCCTCCTCCGGGGACGGAGCCGGGCTGCTTCAACAATACCCTCTGCCACGAGGCGGGCGTTCCGCACCCCGTCGGTACAGCGTGGGTGACGACGCCCCCTGCGGCCCAGCCCCACGGGAACGACGCGAAGGCGGCGCCCGGATCGACCAGCGGGTTCCTCTACTGCCAGGCCTGCCACGGGAGCGGGTCGAACTTCGCCGGAGGCTCGTCGGGGGTCTCCTGCTACCCATGCCACGGCGGGCTCGGGATCAACCCCCACCCGGCAGACTGGCGTACGGACAACACGTATGTCCATACGAACACCGATGAAGGGAATGCGGTTGTGTGCGCATACTGCCATGCTGGAGGGTCGATCTCCCCGATACCGCCGCCTCCGGCTCCCCCGCCGGGGACGCCGCCCGGCTGCTTCAACGGCACCCTGTGCCACGCCGACGTTGTTCCGGCCGGGACGCACGCCACGGGGTGGCTGGACGCCTCTTCGGCCTCGTTCCATTCCGTTCCCGTCGGAGTGGTGAACTGCTTTACCTGCCATCCGATCTCCGGTCACCCGGACTGCACGACGTGCCATTTCGACTCCGGGGGAAGCCGGGCCTACGCTCCGCTTGGTTTTACCCACGGCACGAACGTGCGGAGTGAGCACCAGTCCGATGCTCTCGCCTCGGCGGCGGGGACGGTCTGCGAGAACTGCCACCAGACGAGCCGGACGTTCCGGCCGATCACGTTGGGCTGCGGCGGCGGCACCTCCGGCCACCCGAACGACGCCGGGTGCCACTACAACGAGGCGTTGCTCGATCCCGTTCTGACCAACCCGAGGTACTGACGATCCACGTGAGGGGCGGACCCGTTCCCCGGGCCGCCCCTCATGCCGGAAGATGACAGGCTCCCGAAGGGAGGGAAGGACCGTGGCGGCCCTGACGCTGCAGTACCCGGTCCACACGCTCGACGGGAAGGAACTCCTCCCCGAAGGGGCCTCCCTCACGGACGGCGTCCTCGAGGAGGTCTCCTCCCGGGGGAAGGAAGCAACCTCCCCCTCCTTTCCCGCCATGGAATTCGGCACGGTCCGCAGGGATCTTGTCGCGTTGACCAGGAAGGGGATCTACCGCACGATTTTCGGCAGCGATGCGGAGTATCGCGGCCTCCTCCGCCTCCTGGAGATCACCCGGCTGCCCCTCCCCGTCCTGGACTCCCTCTCGTTCTACAAAAGGAACGAGTCCTACACGTATCGCCACATCCTCGTGGTGTTCGCCCTGTCGAGCCACCTCGCCCGGAAGATGCTGGACGGGTTCGAGGAGATCGTCCAGGAGTCGGCGGCGGGCCCTCTCCACGATTTCGGGAAGATCTGCGTCCCCCTGGACATTCTCTCGAAGAGGACGCACCTGCGCCGGTCCGAGCGCGCGATCCTCGAGCACCACACCCTGGCCGGGTACGTCCTCCTTTCCTATTACCTGGGAGATTCCGGGACCCAGGCCGCCGTCATCGCCCGGGACCACCACGAACGCCGCGACGGGTCCGGGTACCCCCGGGGGATCCCCCTCGCCTCGCGGTTCGTGGAGATCGTGGCGGCCTGCGACATCTACGATGCCCTCATCTCCCCCCGGCCGTACCGGAAGAAGAGCTTCGACAGCCGCACGGCCCTCGAGGTCATCACGGAGATGGCGGAAGAGGGAAGGATCGGCTGGGAAGTGGTCCAGGCCCTGGTTTCGCACCACCGGAAGGGGAGGCCGCCCCCGGCAGAGTGCACGGTTTCCCTCGAGAAGCGCGGGACGCCTCCCGAAGGGAACCTGTACGGCATCATCCTCGACGACGACCCCCGGGCCTAGCCGCCGAGGATCGCTTTCAGGCCGCGGACAAGGCGCCTGGTCCCCTCGAGGGCCGCCTCGCTCGCGAGATTCCCGTACGAGATGCGCAGGCTGCACCCCTTCCCGATCCCGAACGTCCCCCCGGGGATGACCGCGACCTTGTGCTCCCGGATCAGCCGCTCGGCGAGGGTGAGGTCGTCCATGACGGAGCGAACCTTCACGAGGAAGTAGAAGGCCCCCCGGGAAGGGGGGACCGTCAACAGGCCGGGGATGCGGGAAAGCGCGCCGAGCATCCGCTCCCGCACCCGGGCGATCGCGGGGAGCCGCCGGAGGCAGTACCTTCGTCCCGCCGCAAGCGCCTCCAGCGCCACGGCCTGCGAGACCGCGGGCGCGCAGATGATCACCGTGTCCTGGACCTTCATCATGTCGTCGAAGAGGTGTTCGGGAACCACGAGGAACCCCACCCGCCAGCTCGCCATCCCGTAGGACTTCGACATGCTGAACAGCGAGATCGTGTGCGCCCCCCGCCCCCCGGATCCCGGGGAGAAATGCGCGGCGCCGTCGTACGTGAAATACTCGTACGCCTCGTCGCTGATGTGGTAGATCCCCCGCGCGGCGCAGAGCCGGTTGATCGCCAGGAGAGTCTCGCGGGGGTATACCGCCCCCGACGGGTTGTTCGGCGACACCGTGACGACGGCGCGCGTCCTCCCGGTAATGGCCGCCTCGACCTTCGCCAGGCGCGGCTGGTAGTTCCGGTCCGTCGGCACGCAGACGGCGCGGCACCCCGCGAGCCCTGCCGCCATCTCGTGGTTGAAATAGTAGGGGGAGAGCAGGACGACCTCGTCGCCGGGGTCGCAGATGCACAGCAGGGCGTTGAGGAACCCCTGGTTTGCGCCGGCGGTGACCAGGATCCGCCGGGCGAACGGGGCGTCGATCCCGTTCTCGGCCCGCAGCTTCTCCTCGAAGGCTTTCCGCAGCCGGGGCAGGCCGGCGTCGGGGACGTACTTGTGCTGGGCACGGTCGGCCAGGAAGGCCGGGATCTTCCGCAGCGCCGCAGGCGGAGGCCCGTAGTGGACGACCCCCTGGCCGAGCGAGATCGTGCCGGGCGTTTGCGCGATCCACTCCGCGACCGTCGGGATGATCGGCATCTGGACCCGGGCGGCGCGGTCCGACGCCCGAAGGGGCCGGCTCTTCGGCCCCTTACCCATTGCAGCCGACCGGGAGGATGCGCCTGTCAAAGCGCATCTCCTCCAGCTCCCCCACGACGACGGACAGCCCGGAGGCGGACTGGCCCGGCTGGATGCACACCGTTTCCCCGAGCCGGCCCATCCAGACGCCGCTCTCGTCGGGGGACTCGTGGATGTGGCCGTGGAGGGTCAGGCGCGGCCGGACCGTCCGGATGAACCGCGCGGTGGCGGGGGAGCCGACCCGCTGCCCCCCCCGGACGACGTCCAGCTCGAGCCCCGCGGGGGGGCCGTGGATCACGTAGACGGCCCGGGACGGGTCGCCCGGCGGGGGGAGGGCAGCCAGCTCCTCCTCGATCGTGGGGAGGGTCCGCGCGTACGCTTTCCAGTCGGGGATCTCCTCCCACCCCCCGGGCCGGGAGAGGACCCCGGTGCCGAACTGCGCCGGGAAGGCGAATGCGCCGTCGTCCATCCGGGCCCGGTCCTTGAGCCGGAAGGGGAAATCGGTCACCAGGTTGAATCCGAGAAACTCGTAAGGGCCCGCCGCGACCTTCCGGCCGGCGATGTTCTCCACCAGCGGGTACCGCGAGCAGATCTCGTCGAACAGCGGGTCGTGGACGCGGAGGTCGTCGTTCGCGGGGAATCCGAAATACCGGATTCCCGCCTCCTGGTACCTCGCGAAGTGGGGGTCGAGGAATTCGCGGAGGAACTCCCCCTGGTCCTCTTGCATGCGCCCGTGGGGAAACATGTCGCCGCCGTTGAGGACCAGCCAGGCCCCGGTCTCGACGGCAAGGGACAGGGTCCGCTCGTACTTGCGGCGGTCCCCGTGCAGGTCGGTGACGTAAAGAAACGGTCCCATGGGTCAAGAGTATACCCGACCGGGAGATCGGCGGTCAGCCGCTTCCCGCAAGGGAGGGGACGGCCGGGACCGGGTCTGCGACCCCGGGCCCCGCCCCGCGCTCGATGTCGATGACGGTCACCGCGGGAGGGGAGAGGAACCGCATCGGGGGCCCCCAGGTCCCCGTCCCGGGGCTGGTGTAGAGAAAGGATCCCCCCAGGGGAAACAGTCCCGCCAGGTTCGGGTAGACGCGCGCGACCGCGTAGCGGAACGGGAAGATCTGTCCCCTGTGCGTGTGGCCGCTGAGCTGGAGGTCGAACAGGCCCCGCGACTCCCGGGACAGCTGCGGGCGGTGCTTGAGCAGGATCGTGAAGAGCGGGGAGGGCTCTCCCCCCAGCACCGCCCCCTCCCGACGTCTGACGTTGCCGCCGAGCCTCGCTCCCGTGGGATCTCCCGCGGGATCGTCCACGCCCGCGACGCGCAGGAGATCCCCCACCGTGACGGCCTCCCCCCGGAGAACCAGGAACCCCGCCCGCCGCGTGAACAGGATCGCCTGGTCGATCCCGGCGTAGAACTCGTGATTCCCGGTGACGGCGTATTTCCCGAGGGGGGGGCGGATCTCCCCGAAGATCTCGGCCAGCCCCTCGAGGTGGTTGATCTCCGCATCCACCAGGTCCCCCGTGGAGACGAGGATGTCGGGATCGGCCCGGCGGATCGCCTCGGCGATCCTCTCCGCCTTCCGGTGCCGCACGAGCAGGCCGAGGTGGACGTCGGAGATCTGGGCGACGCGCAGGCGCGGAGCGGAGGCGGGGAGCTTGTCGGTGAGGATCCGGACCCGCTCGATGCGGATCTCCCGGGCCTCGAAGAACGAGTAGGTCCCCAGCGCCAGGGAGAGGAAGACGAGGGTGAGGAACGGCGCCTTCCCGGCGATCAGGAACGCGTGGATCCCCCTCCCCGAGACCGCCCCCGCCACGCGGAGGACGAGGTTGACCAGGTCGACGGCAAGGTTCGTCCAGAGGAAGAAGAAGAGAAGGCCCAGCCAGGTGTACCCGACCCAGGAGGCGGCCCGGGCCGCCCCCTCCATCCCCTGCTTCGCGAGGAAATAGATGATCAGCGGGGCGCAGGTGAGCGCGACGAGGAGCGGCGCGAGGAGCGCCGCGGTTCCCCACCCGAACCCGAGGGCCGATTTGGCCTTGAGGAGCGCGTACGCGTGGACGCATCCGAGGCTCACGAAGAAGACGATGAGGAACAGGGGCAAGCGGCGTCACCTTCCCGGAAAGTTTTTTCTCTCCATTATCCACGATCCGGCCCGGCAGGGAACATGTCCCGGACACTTTCCGACCGGTGGGTCCCCTGCAACGGGTGCCTCTCCGAGGATGCGCAGCCATTCCTGTCCGCACCGTGGGGGAGCCGTTGCACCGATCCGTGTGGCACCGGCGGGAGGGATCGTGCGATAATGCACCCATTGCGCAACGACACGGGGGGGACGACGTGCCGACCTACGAATACAAGTGCGGAAAGTGCGGCGAGTTCGAGAGGGAGCAGAGGATCACGGCGCCGGAGCTCAAAAAATGCCCCCACTGCGGCGGGAAAGTGACGAGGCAGGTGGGAGGCGGGGGCGGATTCATCCGGAAAGGGGGAAACTGGGTCTCCAAGATGGCCTCCCCGGGCGACAGCGCGAAACAGATCACGGACCGGATGATGAAGCAGACGGTGGGAGAGGTGGCCGAGGACATCGCCCGCGGCTCGAAGGAGCGGTCCCACTAGAGCCGGGCGGTACGCCTCCTACGCGCCTGCCCTCCCGAAGACATCCCGGAATGCCCGGATGGCCCGGGCGATCTCCTGTTTCCCGATCCCCAGATGGGTGACCGCCCGGAAGCGCGGAAACGCCCGGTCGTCGACGAGCACGCCCTTCCCGCGCAGCGCCTCCTGGAATTCGGGGAGGGACACGGAGGGCGTTGCCCACCGGAACAGGAGGATGTTCGTCTCCACGGGGGAGTTGACCACCTCGATACCGGGGATCTCCGCGAGCGCGCGGGCGAGCGTTTTCGCGTTCGCGTGGTCCTCGGCGAGGCGCCGGACGTTGTTCCGCAGCGCGTAGAGCCCCCCGGCGGCGACGATCCCGGCCTGCCGCATCCCCCCCCCGACCCGGTACCCCACGTTCCTCGCCTCTTCCACGAATTCCCTCGTGCCCGTGACGATCGACCCGACGGGCGCCCCCAGCCCCTTGGAAAGGCAGAACATCAGGGATTGGCAGACCTTCCCGTACTCCGCGGGCGGCACCCCGGAGGCGACCGAGGCGTTGAAGATCCGGGACCCGTCGATGTGGACCGGGATGCCGGCCTTGCGGCAGACGGAGCGGATCCGCCGCAGGGACGTGATGGGGAAGACCGCCCCCCCGCCCGCGTTGTGCGTGTTCTCCGCGGTCACCAGGCGCACGTTCGCCCTGCTGCGCAGCGGGGCCGACGCGATCGCCCCGGAGACGTCGTCCGCCGTGAAGATCCCGCGGGGGGCGTCGATCCCCAGGATCGCGACGGCGGCGAGGTTCGAGATCCCCGGCCCCTCGCGCCCCGCGATGTGGGACGCCGCGGAGGCGACGACGATGTCTCCCGGCCGGGTCCACGACGCCACCGCGACCAGGTTCCCCATCGTCCCGGAGGGGACGAAGAGGGCCGCCTCCTTGCCGAACAGGGAGGCGGCGTGCTCCTCCAGCGCCCGCACGGAAGGGTCCTCCCCCCGCTGCGAGTCGCCGACCTTCGCGCGGGTCATCGCCTTCCGCATCCCCGCGGAGGGGAGCGTGACGGTGTCGGATCGCAGGTCCACGGGAGCCGTCACGGTGGTCACCCCGGAGAGGAGAGGAAGAGGGAGAGCGGGCTCGGGAGGCGCAGGTCGACGAGTTCCCCGTTCGCGAGCGGGCGCCACCCGGGGGAGTCGTCCAGCGGCTCGCTCGCCGCGATGGCCAGGCCGGGTTCGGCCCGCAGGAAGAGCGTGTAATACCCCTCGTCCTTGCGGTATTTCCGGAGGGCGAAGACCGCCTCCCCGGCCGCAATCAGCATGTTCGCGGCGGAGAACGCCCCCACGAGTTCCGCGTCCCCCAGCATCCGCGACAGCGCTTCGCACAGTCCGGCGGAACTCCTTTCCGTCCATCGCTCCGCCAGGGATTCGAGGAACACGAGGGTGTCGCTCACCTTGCGCCTCCCCGCCTCCTCCCCGATCCTCCCCCGGAACGTCCCGTTGTGGGCGAGGGCGATCCCCCGCACGAGGAACGGGTGGGAGTTGGCGGCGTTGACCGTTTCCGTGTCGGAGGCGTAGCGGACGTGCCCGAGGAAGCGGTCCGCGCGTCCCCGGACCCTGGCCAGCGAGGGGTCTGCGGCGGCGGGCTCCCCGCTCCGGAGCAGCCGTGTTTCCCCCTCCTCGCGAAAGGAGACCCCCCATCCGTCCGGGTGGTTCCCTCCGGAGCGCTTCTCCCACCGGTCCACCAGGTTCCCGTGGACGGAGAGCCGCGCAAGGTGCGCCAGGTACGGCGCGATGTCCCGGGGCGTTTCCGAGGTGAAGGCCAGCATGCGGCACATCGGCGCTTTCCTCCTGCACCGTTGCGGTGTTGTACAAAAGGGCTCTTCCCCGGCGCCCGGACCGTGGACAAATGATTTGAACGGTGCATCGAATTCCACTATAGTAACCCAATCCGATTTTTACTGACAGGATCGACTGCCCGGAGCAAGATTCCGTTCCGGGGAACATTTTCCGACCCCCGGGTGCGCATGGCATCTCACCGGTTGATGCAGGAAAGGAATTCTCCCGGAGACGAGGCCTGAATGGTTTCCTTGGGGAATCTGCAACCGCTTTCCCCGCAGTTTTACCTGCTCCTCCGGCACGGTCTGTTCCTCGTCCTGTTTCTCCATCTCCCCTTTCTCGGGCTCCTCATCGGAGGATCGGCCGTCTCTCTCCTCCTGAACTTTCTGGGAAAGGAAAAACGGGACCCGTCCTATCTGCGCTTCTCGCAGGAGCTGATGGGGACCGTCCTGATGAGCAAATCGGCCCTTTTCATGTTCGGCCTCGTCCCCCCGCTGCTCGTCTGGTTCATCTACGCGCGGGTCCTCTTCGACGCATCCCCGCTGCCCTGGCAATTCTGGGTCGTGATCCTCGCGGTCCTCCTCTCCGGGTTCGCCCTTCTTTCCTCGTACCGGTCGGCCCGGGGCCGCGCGTTGGACCTTTCCCCGATGTCTGCCGCCACCGGCGCCGCCGGCCTGCTGGCGGTGATCCTCGCGGTTTTCCTCTTTTCCGCCGGGTACGGAATCCTGTTCAATCCCGGGAAGCTGCCTCTTCTCCAGAAGCAGGTCCGGTTTTTCCTCTCCTGGCACGGCGTGGTGAAATTTCTCCTGTTCCTCGCCTTCTTCTTCGGGATGACCGGCGGGGCGATCCTCCTTCTCTGCGGCCGGCCGGCGGAAGGGGATGAGGGGGCGGAAGCCGCGTACCGGGAGTTGGTCCAGCGGTTCGGCGCGAACCTTGCCATTCTCGCGACCCTTGTCCTCCCCGTGTTTTTGCTGTTGGACCTGGTGACCCTCCCGGACATTGCGCTCTCGGCGGAAGTGTTCGTCTCTTCGGCGGTCGTCGTTCTTCTTTCGCTTGCGGCGTGCCTGACCCTTTTCCTGTCCGACCGGAAGGGGGAAGGCGGGCCGGGCGCGCGGGTGGCGTTCCTGTTCGTCCTGATCTTCCTCGTGATCCTTCTGCGCGACGACGCGGCGGTCGGAAACGCCTACCAGGACCAAATCGCCTTCCTGCACATGCAGGCACCTGTGGCCGAGCTGGTCCATGCGGACGAAAAGCACCGGGAGAAACCTGCGGCCGCCGACCGGGTTGCCGGGGATGCGGGGAAGGTCGTGTTCGAAAAGAGCTGCGCGGGATGTCACCGGTTCGACATCCGGGTCGTCGGTCCGCCGTTAAACGAAGTGGTGCCGAAATACGCAGGCGACGCGGAGAAGCTGAAAGGATTCATCCGGAACCCGGTCAAGGTGAACCCGGACCTCCCGTCGATGCCCAGGCTCGGGCTCCCGGAGGAGGAGATCGACGCCGTGGCCCGGTACCTGATCGAAAAGGCCAAAGCCGGGGGGTCGCCGTGACCCATTCCCCGGCGGCGGAGCAGAGGGTGGAGAAAACCGTGCGAAAACCGGCAATCCTTCTCGCCGTGACGGCCTATTTCGGGGTCCTTCTCCTGGCCTTGGCGGCCCTTGGGATCTCCTGGTATCGCGCGGGGCTGGCGCCGGACCAGCCGATCGCCTTCCCCCACACGATCCACGTGTCGAAACTGAACCTGCCCTGCAATTTCTGCCACATCTTCGTCGACCGATCGAGGCACGCGGGCGCTCCTCCCCTGGAGAAGTGCATGTCCTGCCATACTGCGATCGCGACGGAGAGGGAGGAGATCCGGAAGCTCGCGAGGCACTACGAGGAGAAACGGCCCGTGGAGTGGAACCGGGTCTATTCCCTGCCGGAGCACGTCTACTTTTCCCACAAGAGGCATGTCAAGGCGCAGGTGGACTGCTCGGAGTGCCACGGGAAGGTGGGGGCGATGAAAAAGGTCCGCAAGGTGGGCTCGCTGAAAATGGGATGGTGCGTTTCGTGCCACAGGGTCCGGGGCGCGTCCCTGGACTGCGCCACCTGCCATAAGTAAGAGGAACGGCGATGATGCGACGGCTGAAGCGAAGGGATTTCCTGAGAATCATGGGGGGGGTGTCGGGCTCCACCCTTTTGTCCTCCTGCGGATCCCCGAAGGGGTCGAAAACGTTCATCTCCTACGTTCTCCCCCCGGAAGAGGGGGTCATCCCCGGCGAGGCGACATATTCCCCGTCCACGTGCGCGGAGTGCCCCGCCGGATGCGGCGTGTCGGTTACGCTGCGGTACGGGTGGCCGGTAAAGCTCGAGGGATCTCCGGGGCACCCGGTAAGCGACGGGGGGTTGTGCATCCGCGGGCAGTCTTCCATAACCCGCCTGTATCACCCGAAGAGGATCGCAAGCCCCATGCTGCGGAACGGCGGGGGGAAGTTCCAGGGGATTTCCTGGGAGAAGGCGCTCGCCCTCGTCTCGGAATCGCTGGCCGCTTCCCGCCGCGAAGGGCGGACGAACCTCTTCCTGTCCGGACGGACCTCCGGCTCCCTTTCCCGGCTGATCGATTCGTTCTGCCGGACGCGGGAGGTCGAAAGGCTTCCCGAATTCGAGGTCTATTCCCATTCCGCGGTAAAAGAGGCCAACGGTCTTCTCTTCGGACAGCGCGAGGTTCCGCGGTACCGGATCGAGAACGCCGATTTCCTCCTGACGGTCGGGGCGGATATCCTCGAGACGCACGTAAGCCCCGTTTCCTATGCCCGGCAGGTGTCCAGGGCAAGGGGCGAGGGGGGATTCCTTTGGGTGCACGCGGAGCCCCATCTGTCGCTCACCGGCGCGAATGCCGACAGGAGGATCGTCGTATCTCCGGGCCGGGAGACGATCTTCCTCTTGTATGTGCTTCGGCAGCTTCTGGAAAAGAGGGCCGGAAAGAAGGGGCTCCCCGCGGAGGTTGCGGGCAGCCTCCCCCGGATGTCCGCCGGGCGCGCATCGGAGGCCACGGGGATCCCGGCCGATACGCTCAAGGAGGTTTGCGACCGCATTGCGCATGCGAGGCGCCCCCTGGTGATCGCCGGCGGCGTTTCCACCGCCCACCCGGGCGGTCTCGGGGTGGCGGCCGCGGCGGGCATGATCCAGTGGGTCACGGGGGCGATCCCGGGGCTCGTCGATTTCGCGGGGAGGGAGAACGACGAACGGGTAGGGACCTTTCGGGACATGGAAGATCTCTCCGCCCGGCTGGAAAGGGGAAAGGTCGGGGTCCTGTTCCTGTCCCGGACGAACCCCGTCTTCTCCCTTCCGGGGAGATACGCCTTCCGGGAGAATCTCGGGAAAGCGATGCTGTCGGTCGCGATCGGCGATCTCTTCGATGAGACGATGCGGGAGGCCGGCCTGATCCTTCCCCTTTCCCATGCCCTCGAGTCGTGGGGGGATGTCGAGCCGAGACGGGGGGTTCTCTCCCTCGTCAAACCGGCGCTGGAGCCCCTGCACGACACGCTCTCCGAGGGCGACATGCTGCTCCGGATCATGGGCGAGGGTTCGGGAAAGGGGACCGCGGCGGGATACCGGGATTACCTGTTCGGGGAGTGGACGAGACGGTTCGGGGAACAGGGAAGAGACGCGCTCCTGAAGACCGGATTTGTCGAGGAATCCCTCCCCGGGAAGCGTGTCTCCCTCGACGGGCGGAAAGCGGCCTCTCTATTCAAGGGGCAGAACGCCACGGGGAGGGAAATGGCCGGTCCCGTTCTCGTGCTGGCCCCGTCCCTGCGGACCTTCGACGGTCGGAGCCGCGGGTTGCCGCTCCTCTCCGAGATCCCCGACCCCCTGACCACCATCTCCTACGGGAGCTGGCTCTCGGTTTCCCCGGGGACGGCGAAAGCCTCGGGCCTGAAGGACCGGGAGGAGGTAACCGTCTCGTCGGGCGACTGGTCGCAGCGGTTTCCGGTGAAAATCCAGCCCGGCCTGGCGGAGGGGGTCGTCGTGGCCTGTCGCGACTTCGTCGATTCCCCCCCTCTCCGGAGGGAGGAGCGGACGGGCGGCGCGGTCGAGTACATCGAGGCGGTCGGGATCGCGAAATCCGGGAAAACGGCGGCCATCCCCATTCTCTCCGGCTCCCCGTCCCAGCGGGGCAGGGGGCTTGTCCCCGATCCCTCCCACAAGGACGAAAAGCATCACCACGGGAGGGAAAGCCTCTACCCGGAACACTCGCACGAAAAGTACCGGTGGGCCATGGTCATCGATCTCGCGCTGTGCAACGGATGTTCCGCGTGCGTCGCCGCCTGCTACATCGAGAACAACGTGCCCGTCGTCGGGAAGAAGGACCACCTGAAGGGGCGGGAGATGTCGTGGCTCCGGATCGAGCCCTTCTACGGCGAGACGGGAGACGTCGAGTTCCTCCCGATGCTCTGCCAGCAGTGCCATGCCGCGCCCTGCGAGACGGTGTGCCCGGTGTACGCCGCCTATCACAACCCCGAGGGGTTGAACGTCCAGGTGTACAACCGGTGCGTGGGGACGAGGTACTGCTCGAACAACTGCCCCTACAAGGTGAGGCGGTTCAACTGGTTCTGGCACCGGTGGGAAAAGCCGCTGAACCGGATGCTCAACCCCGAACTGGAGGCCCGGGGCCCGGGAGTCATGGAGAAGTGCACCTTCTGCATTCAGCGGATCCGCGCCGCCAAGGACAAGGCGAAGGACGGGTCCCGGAAGGTCCGGGACGGGGAGGTAACCACCGCCTGCGCCCAGAGCTGCCCCACCGGCGCCATCACGTTCGGCAACCTCCTCGACCCGGAGTCGGGGGTGTACCGGCTTTCGCACTCCGGGAGGGTCTACCGGGTTTTCGAGGGCCTGGGAACGGATCCTTCCGTGTACTATCTGAGTGGAGGGAAAGGCGGTCCCGGGAGGAAGAGCCATGGATAAACCCGACAAACTGGCCCGGGTGGAGCAGGACGTCCTCTCCGCGATGAAGAAGCCGGGGATCGGGTATCTTGCGGCCCTCGGATGCTCCGCCACCCTCTTTCTCTGCCTCCTCGGATTATGGGGTTACCAGATGATGACCGGCATGGGGGTGTCGGGACTCATGAATCCCGTGGGCTGGGGGGTCTACATCACGAATTTCGTCTTCTGGGTCGGCATCGCCCACTCGGGGACGCTGATCTCGGCGGTCCTGTTCCTGTTCCGCGCCCGGTTCCGCACCAGCTTCAACCGTCCCGCCGAGGCGATGACCGTTTTCGCGCTGCTCGCCGCGGGACTGTTCCCCCTGATCCACCTCGGCCGGACCTGGAAGTTCTACTACCTCTTCCCCTATCCGACGCAGCGGATGCTCTGGGTGAATTTCCGGTCCCCTCTCGTCTGGGACGTCTTCGCCGTGAGCACGTATCTCACCGTGAGCGTCGTCTTCTTCTACGTGGGGCTGATCCCCGATTTCGCCATCGCGCGGAGGTACAAGGAGGGTGCGGCGAAACGGATCTACGGGCTTCTCTCTCTCGGATGGACGGGGACGAGAAGGCAGTGGAAGAACTACAACCAGCTCTACCTGTTCCTGGCCGCCTTCGCCACCCCCCTGGTGGCGTCCGTCCACTCCGTCGTCTCGTGGGACTTCGCCATGAGCATCATCCCCGGGTGGCACACCACCATCTTCGCCCCCTATTTCGTGGCCGGGGCGATCTTCTCCGGCACGGCGATGGTCATCACCCTCGTCGTCCCCATGCGCAAGATCCTGGCCCTCGACCGGTACATCACCGACGACCATTTCGAGAGCATCGCGAAGATCCTCCTGTTCACCTCCCTCATCGTGACCTACTCCTACGTGGTCGAGTTCGCCCTCGCCTGGTACAGCGGGAACCCCTTCGAGATGGAGACGTTCCGGTACCGGGCCCTGGGCGACTACAGCGTGATGTTCTGGATCATGATCTTCTGCAATTCCCTCGCCCCCCTGACGCTGTTCGTCCGGGGCCTGCGCCGCAACGTCGTATTCCTGTTCGTCCTCTCCCTGCTGGTGAACGTGGGCATGTGGGTGGAGCGGTTCGTGATCATCGTCTCCTCCCTTGCCCGGGATTTCGACCCGTACGCGTGGGGGACGTACTCCCCCAGCATCGTCGAGGTGGGGATCACCCTGGGGAGCTTCGGGCTGTTCTTCACGGCCTACCTGCTTTTCCTGAAGACCTTGCCCGTGCTGTCGATCACGGAAATCAAGGAGCACCTCTGATGGAGAATCGGATGATGTTCCAGGACAGGGAGGAATTCCTTTCGGCCCTTCGCGACCTCGCCCGGGAAGGGGTTCCGCAGGAAAGGATCCGGGTGGAAACCCCTTTTTACGTCCACGAGGTGGACGAGATCCTGCCGCCAAAGCCGGCGAAGGTGAAAAACTTCGCTCTCCTGGGCGCCGCGAGCGGCACGGCTACGGGGTTCGCCTTCACGATCCTGACCTCCCTCAGCTGGCCGCTCATCGTCGGGGGGAAGCCGATCGTCTCCCTCCCGCCGTTCGTCATCATCGCCTTCGCCCTGACGATCCTGTTCGGGGCCCTGTCGACGTTTTTCGGGTTTCTTCTCCTTGCCCGTCTGCCGAGCGTGTTCGGCGTCGTTCCGAAGGAGGAGTTCGGGAACGCGTTCGTGATCACCGTGGAGCCGGGGGAGACGGAAGGAAGGGGTTCCCGGAGATGACGGGCGGCCGGATCGTCCTGTTCGTCCTCGCGGGGGGGATCGTGGCGCTCACCCAGTTCGGCCCCCTGGCCAAGGACGGCGGCTCGCTCCTTCTGACCCTCCTGTTCTGGGCGGCGGTCATCGAGGGCTGCATCGCCGTCGTGGCGGCATGCACCCTGATCAAGGCCAAGTGGGTGGCCTCCGTGAAGAGGGAGCTGCTCTCGGTCCATCCCCTCCTGCTGTTCGTCTCGGTCCTCTTCCTGTTCCTCACGCCCTTCGTGGATTCCTATCCCTGGATCGGCAGGGAGGGGCTCTGGTTCGACAAGGGGTTTTTCGTCGGGAGAAATTTCGTCCTGCTGCTGCTCGCCTACCTTGCGGCGAGAAGGTTCGCCATCGCTTCCCACCGGGACGAGGAGGGGAGGGAGCGGTTCGCCGGCATCTATCTCTTCGTTTTCGTCGTCTCCCAGTCCCTCATGGCGTTCGACTGGGTCATGTCGCTGGCGTATCCGTGGATCAACACGCTGATGGGAGGCTATTTCTTCATCGAATCCCTGTTCGGGGGATTCGCCCTGTCGGGCATCCTCTACGCGTTTCTCCACGGAAGGCCCGTACCGACCCACGAGCCGGGAGGCCGCTCCGACCTGAAAGACATCGCCATCCTCCTGTTCGGGTTCAGCATTCTGTGGGTGGGGCTCTTTTTCGCCCAGTTCCTCGTGATCTGGTACGGGAATCTCCCCGAGGAGGTGAGTTATCTTCTGGCGAGGGTAACCTCGTCGCCCCTGCGGGAACTTTCCCTGTCGATCCTCGCCCTCTACTTCTTCATCCCGTTCCTCGTCCTGCTGCCCGGCAGGTCAAAGACGAACCCGTTCGTCGTGTTCGCCGTGTCCGTTTCCATCCTGCTGGGGATCCTGGTCGAACGGTTCGTCTATCTTGCCCCCGTCGTTTCCCTGCACCCGCTGGCGACGGCGATCAACTTCCTTGCTCTCCTGATTCTCTTTGTCCACGGCGTGATGAAGAAAGAGGCGGGGGGAACCGTCCTCAAAGCGTAGCGCGGGGTCACCTGCCCATGAAGTCACCCCATCGGGGACGTTCTTGAACGTTTTCCTTTCGCAGGGGACCCGGGACCCCGGCTCGCGGGGGGACTTGCCCCCGCATCGCCTGGAGTCCCGGTGGCGTATCGCCCCTTGCAGGGGGGACTACTTGATACAGGGCAGGCTGGCGGGGATCACGCACAGGAAGGTGAAGGGCGTATCGCCGGCGTTGGCGAAGTTGTGCTCCTCGTCTCCGGGCACGTAGACGAAGGAGCCCGGTCCCACCTCCCGTTCCCCGTCCTTTTGCCGGACCTTCCCCCTGCCGGAGAGGATGTAGACCTCGTGCTCCCACGCGTGGGCGTGAAAGGGGGTGCGTCCACCGGGGGCGATCTCGAAGTGCCGCATCGTGAAGGTGGGCGCCCCGACGTTGTCCCCCATCAGGACCCGGATGGTGACGCCCTCCGCGCCGGGGTCGGTGACCGCCTTTCCCTCGATGTCGCTCCACTTCGCCGTGTGCATGGCGTCTCCTCCGGATTCGGATATTTTCTGACAGCATACCACGTCACCGGGACCGGAGCGCGAGCGCCCGTCGTTAAGGCGTCCAGAGTGGCTTCGCCGCCTCGGAGGGGGTCTTCGATTGCGTCGAGCGTAGCGGAGGGGAAGCCCCCGCGAGCCAAAGGCCTTTCGCCAGAGGGAACGGCCACGGGGAAACCCGACGGTTGACAGGTCGCAGGGATCGGATTCGCGGCAGCGTCATCCCCCCGCGGGGAGGTATTTCCGGCACGCCTCGATGTTGACCACGTGCGCCTCGCGCATCTCGTCGAAGAACGCCTTTTCCCCCGGGGTCCTCTCCGCGGCCGGAATCTCGTCGATCTTGCGGACGACCCACGCCTGCCCCTTCAAGAGGAGCCTGAGCCGCTCGGCCTCCCCCGCGAGGGCGAGGACCTTGTCCACGAACGATCCGACCCGGTCGTTGGGGGTTCCCCCCCTCTCCTCGATGAGGCGGTGCAGCCCGGTGCAGAACCGCCCCTCCTCGTTCCGGAGGAACAGGAGGAAATCCTTCTTCTCCCCCTCCGGGGCCTCGTCCGCCATCGCCGAGAGGCACTGCACCCCCGCGCGTTCCGCCTCGAGCAGTTCCTGCATCCGATCGATCATCGCACCCTCCGTAGGATCCGGGACGGGGCGCTTCAGAAACCGGCCGCCCGGTTCAGCTCCGTCAGGATCTCCTTCTCGTTCACGTTGTGCATCATCGCGCTCTGCTTGACGCTTTCGGTCGCCTGGCCGGGGCAGGAGAAGCAGCCCGCCCCGTAATACCGCTTGAACACCTTCTCCGTCTCCGGATACGCGGCGAGGATATCGCCGAGGACGCTGTCCGGGCGGATCGGCTCCCCGCGGGAGAGCCCTCCCCTGCGGCCCCCCCCTCCGGAGGGGCCTGTCCCCGCCCCCCCGCCGGCCGCTGCCGCCCGGGGCTCTCCCCCGGCCGCGGCGGCAAGCCTTGCGACCATCGGCTCGAGGTCGACGTTGTGCCGCTGGCACGCCATCCGGAGCGTGATGGGGATCTGCTTCACCTGCTCCCGGTGCTCCGGGTTCCCCAGGGAGGCGAACCCGTTCGCCACGAAGACCTCCACCGTCTGGGGCCACCGGGTCAGGATCTCCCCCACCCGCATGTCGGGGTGGATATCCACCTGCGGGGAAGAAGGGGGGGGCGGGGCAGGCGGCGCCTGCGGACGCGCGGGAATCTCCTCCTCTTCCTCCTCCACCGCCGGCGCGATGAGCATCGTCGCGCCGAGGTTGATCACGAACATCGCCACCGACACGACCGACAGTCCGGCGAAGAGGGCGAACCCCGTCGAGGGGCGCTCCGGCGCCGTGGCGACCATTCCGATCAGGCCGATGTTGGCCACGTAGAAGTGGAGCGGGACCCACGAAGGCCAGTGCAGGGTACGGCCGTTGAACCGGGGGAGGATGAAGTACCCCACGCCGAAGATCATCATCGACATGAAGCCCAGCAGGTTGAAATGGATGTGGGCGAACGGAACCCACCCCGCGGGCGTGGCGGACCCCATCCAGGCGCCCAGCACGGCCGCCAGGAGGAAATACGCGAGTGAAGCGACAACGAATGCCTTGGTGTACCGATCCATCGTTCCTCCTTACCGGGGACACTCCCGGGGTGCTCGTCGGGAGAAAAAAGGGTGTCCCCGCTCGCCTCGAGCGTCTCCTCCCTCCCCCGTTAGATTTTCCGGCCGCGGGGAAAGATTCACCCCCCCCCCGGCGCTCCCTCATGCCTCCTGCTTGGCGGGCCTCAGGGTGAGCAGATCCGTGACGGTGGTGAGCAGCCCGGCCAGGAAGAAGACCCCCGCGACGATGGTCACCAGCATCCACAGCCGCATGTACGACTGGGCCGTCATGTACCCCATCCCGAGCACCCTCTCGATGTACGCCTGCAGGACCCCGGCCACGCCGAACGTGAGCCCCATGATCATCATCGCGACGTTCATCGTCCAGAACCCGATCTTTCCGCGCCGGTCATCGAAGACCTCGATCCCTTTCAGCTTCGGCATCGCGAAGTAGAAGGTCGTCAGGTTCAGCAGGGCGTAGGCGCCGAAGAACGCCAGGTGGCCGTGGGAGACGGTGACCTGGGAGCCGTGCGTGTAGTAGTTGATCTGCGGGAGCGTGTGCGCGAAGCCCCACACCCCGGCGCCGATCATGTGGAAGACGGCGCAGCCGATCGCGTACGTCCAGACGAGCGGGTTGACGATCTGCGTCTTGCGCTCCTTGACGTGCAGCATCGTGTCGATGACCATGAGCAGGATCGGGAGCGGCTCGAGCGCCGAGAAGATCCCGCCGATCCAGAGCCAGTAGCGGGGGGCGCCGATCCAGTAGTAGTGGTGCCCGGTCCCGGCGATCCCCGTGAACATGAAGAGGCCGATCTCGACGTAGAGCCACTTCTCCACGACGTGCCGGTCCACCCCGGTGAGCTTCATCAGGATGAACGCCAGGATGGCCCCCGTGACGAGCTCCCACGCCCCTTCCACCCAGAGGTGGATCACCCACCACCAGTAGTACCAGTCGATCACCTCGTTCCTGTAGAAGGGGATTCCGAACAGGTAGAGGAGGGCGAGGAAGACCAGGCCGCCCAGGAGCGTTCCCTGGATGACGGTCCACCGGTTCGCTTTCAGCATCGTCATCCCGATGTTGAACAGGAAGATCAGCGCCCCGACGACCACCACGAGGTCGAGCGGCCGGGGGATCTCCAGGAGGGGGCGTCCCTGCGTCCACCCGAAAAAGAAGCCGATCAGCGCGACGACGCCGGTGACCAGCAGGGCGACGAGCTGGAAGTAGGCCAGGCCCGGGGAGTAGATCTCCGATTGCGTCTCCTCGGGCACGATATAGTACGCGCCCCCCATGAAGCCCAGCAGCATCCACAGGACCAGGAGATTGGTGTGCATCGACCGCGCCGTGGCGAAGGAGAATACGTCCACGATCTCCTGCGGGATGGTGAAGGCGTAGCTGCTGCCGAGATAAAGCCCCAGGAAAACCTGCAGGACGAACAGCGGAAGCGCCGCCACGAAGTACCAGTAGGCGATTTTCTGGGAACGGTATTCCATCAGGGCCTCCTCATTTTCGATTGGAAAGGAATTTCGCCACTTCCTCGAGCTCCCGGTCGGAAAGCCCCGTCTGCGCCGGCATCATCGACTTCGGGTCGACGCTTTTCGGGTCGCGGACGTACGTCCGGATCTCCGCCGCGGAAAGTTCCCGCCCGATCGTGTCCAGAGCGGGTCCGAAGGTCCCCCCCGTTCCGTTGAGGGCATGGCAGTTCATGCACCCCTTCGTCTGGAAGACCGCGGCACCGGGCGACACCCCCACCGTGGCCACCATGGCCTGCTCGCCCCGGGACAGCCGTTTCTTGCTGTCCTGGGGGGGCCAGTCGTTGTTGTTGATCTCCCCCACCCAGGTGAAGAAGGCGATCAGGTCCTCGATCTCGGCATCGGAGACATTCAGGTTGGGCATCTTCCTCCACGAGTTGGCGAAGGCCAGCTCGGGGCTTTTCACCCGGTACCGGATCCCGTCGGCCCCGATGCGCTGCACCACCTTGGTCAGGTCGGGGGCGTAGTAGCCGCCGAAGCCCAGGATCGTGTGGCAGTCGTTGCAGTTGTACTTCTCGAAGGTCCGTTTCCCCGCCACGACCTGTTCGGACAGCTTGTCCACGTTCGACAGGGTCTCCACCTGCCGGTGGGTGTCCCACGTGGCCGCGAGGAACAGGACCGCCGAGGAGAGCGTGCCGAGCAGAAAGATCCAGAAGGCGGTCTTCTTGGTCATCCGGCTACCTCCTTTTCCTTTCCGGGTTTCTCTGGCGAACCGGGTCCACTATGGATCCTCCGCGCCCCGATCGCATTGACGTACGTCAAGCGCCCCCGCCGGGGAAAATCCGGTTTGAGCGAATGGAGTTTCCCCGGTACTATTGAACCACAAACCCATCCCTGGGGGAGGTGGACTTTGGAGAAGCTGATCACGGGGATCCACCGGTTCCGGAGCCAGTACTGGGGCGAGCAAAAGGGCCTTTACCAGAGGCTGGCCGAGCACGGCCAGTTCCCGGAGGCGCTGTTCATCACCTGCTGCGACTCCCGCGTGGTCCCCACGCTGATCACCCATGGCCAACCGGGGGACCTGTTCATCTACCGGAACATCGGGAACTTCGTCCCGCCGTACACGGAGAACGTCCTCGACGGGACGGGGGTCGCCGCCGCCGTCGAATACGCCGTCGTGCATCTGCACGTCCGGGACATCGTCGTCTGCGGCCACTCCGACTGCGGGGCGATGAAGGCCCTCCACAAGGACCGGAGCCACTTTGCCGACACGCCCCATCTCGCGGAGTGGCTGCGGAACGGGGAGCGGACGCTCGAGGTGGTCTCGGCCAACTATCCCGGGATGTCCGGGGAGAAGAAGTTCGCGGTGACCTCCCAGGAGAACGTCCTGGTCCAGATGGAGAACCTGCGCACCTACCCCGTCGTCCAGGAGGCGGCCCGGAAGGGGCGGCTTCACGTCCACGCCTGGTTCTTCGAAATCGGCACCGGAACGGTCTTCCGCTACTCCCCCGACGTGGGCCAGTACGAGCCGATCTCCAACGGGGAGGGATAGCCGTTCGTCGAAGGGAACCCCATCCGCATTAAAAAGTTTAAGAACGTCCCCGAATAGGAGAGGAAACCGGAGGACCCTGCGGGGAATCGAATCTGCGGAGGAGCCGGAGATGGGGGAATATCGCACGGAAAAGGACTCGATGGGGGAGGTCCGGGTCCCGGCGAAGGCGTACTACGGGGCGCAGACGCAGCGGGCCTTCGAGAACTTCCCGGTGAGCGGCGTTCGGATGCCGCTGCCGGTCGTGTACGCCGCCGCGATGATCAAGGGATTCGGCGCCGAGGTGAACGCGGGCCTTTCGCTGCTCGACCCTCCCCTGGCGGAGGCGATCTCGCGGGCCGCGCGCGAGGTGCTGGAGGGAACGTTCGACGACCAGTTCCTCCTCGACGTCTTCCAGACCGGCTCGGGGACCTCGACGAACATGAACGTCAACGAGGTGCTCGCCAACCGGGCCAACGAGCTTCTGGGGAAGCCCTTCGGGAGCAACTCCCCCGTCCACCCCAACGACCACGTGAACCGGTGCCAGTCCAGCAACGACGTGATCCCCTCGGCGATCCGGATCGCCGCGCGGCGGGAGCTGTCGGGGCGCCTTTTGCCGGCCCTTTCGTCCCTGCGGGACGCCCTGTCGGCCAAGGCGGAGGAGCTTTCCGACGTCCTGAAGATCGGGAGGACCCACCTGCAGGACGCCGTCCCGGTTACGCTGGGGCAGGAGTTCTCCGGGTACGCCGCGCAGGCCGGTCACGGCATCCGGCGGGTGCGCGCCGTCTTCGCCGAACTCGAGGAGCTTCCCCTCGGGGGGACGGCGGTCGGGACGGGGCTGAACGCCCACCCGGAGTTCGGCGCGAGGACGATCGCCGCGATCGCCGCCGCCACCGGGATTCCCTTTCGCCCCGTGGAGAACCGGTTCGAGGCGATGGGGGCGCAGGACCCGCTCGTCGCGGCCAGCGGCGCGCTCAAGGGGGTTGCCGCCTCCCTGATGAAGATCTCCCACGACATCCGCCTCCTGTCCTCCGGCCCCCGGTGCGGGATCGGGGAGATCGACCTTCCGTCGCTGCAGCCGGGCTCCTCCATCATGCCGGGGAAGGTGAACCCGGTCATGCTGGAGATGGCGATCCAGGTGTCTGCGCAGGTGATCGGCAACGACGCGGTCGTGACCCTCGGCGGCTCGCTCGGGGTCCTGGAGCTCAACGTCATGCTCCCGGTCATGGCGCGGAACCTTCTGGAGTCGATCGGGCTTCTCTCCTCGGCGACCGGCCTGCTCGCCGGGCGGTGCGTCGCGGGGATCACCCCGAACCGGAAGCGGTGCGGGGAGCTGATCGAGCAGAGCCTTGCGATGGTGACCCCCCTGGCGGCGAGGATCGGCTACGACAGGGCGGCGGATCTGGCCCACGAGGCGTACCACACGGGCAGGACGATCCGTGCCGTTCTCCGGGAGAAGAAGGTGCTGCCGGAAGATGAGATCGAGAAGATTCTTGACCCCCGCACCATGATATAATCCCGACCTTATATGGACACGGTGACCCACGGACTCACGGGGTGGCTGATCTCCCGGGCCCTCCCCTCGGAGAGCGGCAGGCGGGAGGCGACGGCGGCGGTGGTCGTGGGGTCGCTCCTGCCCGATGCCGACAACGTGACGTCCCTTCTCGGGAGCGAGAGCTATCTCCGCCTTCACCGGGGACTGTCCCACGGGTTCGCCGGCATCGCCGTGACCTCCCTGCTGATCGCCCTGCTTCTCTACCGGTTCGGGAAGTGGAAGGACCTGAAGAAGCTCTACCTCCTGGCGCTCCTCGGCCAGCTCTCGCACGTCGCCCTGGACCTGCTCAATTCCTACGGGACGCAGATCTTCCAGCCGTTTACCGATGCCCGGGTCTCCTTCGACCTCCTGTTTGTCGTGGATCTGGTCTTCACGGGGATCGTCGTGACGGGTCTTTCTCTGTCGCGCCGCCGGACCGCACCGGCGCGGGCGGCGATCATGGGCTTGTGCGTCTACGTGGCCTTCGCGACCTTCCTGCATTTCCGGGCGGAGGACGCGGTCCGGAGAGCGGCGGAGAGCCAAGGGGTCCCGGTGGTCTCCGCCGCGGCGCTGCCCCGCCTCCCCGAGGTCGACATCGGAGACGGCCTGGCGATGTTCCGGCTGGTCGGCGATGCGTGGGCGCAACCGGGGGACAGCGGGTTGCCGAACCTGCCGATCCCGGATCACCCGGGGAAGTATCCGTTTCCGGCGGGGCCGTTCGCGTGGAACGGATTCATCGACGACGGGAAGACGTATCTCCGGGCCGAGGTGGACCCGTTGTCCGGCGCGGTGGCCTGGAAGCAGCGCGTGCACAGGGGCCGGGACGTACCGGCGGTCAGGGCTGTGGAGAACATCCCCGACGTGCAGACGTACCTGTGGTTTGCCCGCTTCCCGGTGGTGCAGACCTTCCACGCCGGCGGGAACGTTACCCTGCTCTTTTCCGACCTCCGGTTCGGGGAGGTTCCGGGCCGCCGGCGCCCCTTCGTCCTGCGGGTCATCGAGGCGCCGGGCCGCTCTCCGCAGGTGCGCTGGGGGGGCTGAGCAGGAGCAGAAGCGCGGACGCGACGACCGCGAGCCCCGCGCTCACGCCGAAGGCCGCACGCGGACCGAAGGCACCCCACAACAGGCCGAACAGGACGCTCGCAGGAAGGGCGGACAGCCCCACGGCGAGGTGGAACCACCCGAAGGCGGTCCCCCGCCGCTGCGGCGGGACGAAGTCGGCGACGAAGGCGCGCTCGGCGCCCTCGGTGGCCGCCGAGTAGAGCCCGTACACGAGGAAGAGCGTCACCATCCAGGCGGCCCCCTCCACGATTCCCCAGAGCGTGTAGGTCGCCGCGTACACCATCCACCCCGCAACGATGATCCGTTTTCTGCTCCACCGGTCGGAGAGGATTCCCGCGTAGGTGGAGAAGGACGACTTCACGACGTGGAACGCCCCCCAGAGCAGCGGGACCCAGGCGGCGGGCACCCCCGAGTCGACCGCCCGCAGGATCAGGAAGGAGTCGCTCGCGTTCCCGAGGGTGAACAGGGAGACGATGATCAGGTAGCGCCGGAAGGCGGGAGGAAGCCCCCCGGTGAGCACGAATCCCGCTCCGGGCGGGGACTTCCGCGCCCCGTCGTCCCGCACGAAGAACAGGAGTGCGACGACGGCGGCCGCGCCGGGGACCGCGGCAAGGAAGAAGACGGAGCGGTAGGAAAGCCCCGCGCCGGCGAGGAGCAGGAACGCGGCGAAGGGGCCGAAGACGGCCCCCAGGTGGTCCATCGCCCGGTGCAGTCCGTACGCGCGCCCCCGGTCCTCCGCCGGGACGGAGGCGGCGATGAGGGCGTCCCGGGGGGAGCTGCGGATCCCCTTGCCGATCCGGTCGGAGAAGCGCACCGCGAGCACGTGCACCCAGGCGGAGGCGAATCCCATCAGCGGCCTTGCCACCGAGGAGAGGAGGTACCCCGCGACCACGAGCGGCTTCTTCTTTCCGACCCTGTCCGACCAGGCGCCCGAAAACAGCTTCAGGAGCGAGGCGGTGGCCTCCGCCACTCCCTCGATGATCCCGAGGACGGCGGGCCCCGCGCCGAGCGTGGCCGTGAGGAAGACCGGCAGCAGGGGATAGATCATGTCGCTGGAGAAGTCGGTGAGAAGGGAGACAACCCCGAGAGCGATGACGTTGCGGGGGAGGCGGGTGCGGGCCATCGGTGCGTCACACCGGGCGTTCGGTCTTTTTCAACAGACGCATGCCGTTTCCGATGACGAGCAGCGTCGTTCCCATGTCGGCTGCCACGGCCATCCAGAGGGTGGCGTACCCGGATACCGCCGCGACGAGGAAGCCGGCCTTGATCGCCAGGGATGCGACCACGTTCTGCCGGATCACCGAGACCATGCGGCGCCCCAGGACGACCGCCTCCGGAACCTTCCGGAGGTCCTCGGCCATCAGCGCCACGTCGGCCGTCTCGATCGCCGCCGGGGAGCCGGCGGCCCCCATCGCGATGCCGACGGATGCCAGGGCGAGCGCAGGGGCGTCGTTTACGCCGTCCCCCACCATGGCCACCGTCCCGTAAGAGGCGACCAGCGCCTCCACCTTCCGCAGCTTGTCGTCCGGCAGGAGGCCGGAGAGCACCTCTTCGATGCCGACGGCTTCCCCCGCCGCCCGGGCGACGTCGTCGCGGTCCCCGGTGAGCATGACGACGTGCCTCACCCCGAGGGATGCAAGCGAACGCACCGCCTCCCCCGCCTCGGGCCGGACCTCGTCCTCCATTTCGAGGAACCCGGCGATCCCCTGTTCCGTCCCCACGAGGGTGATCGTCCGGGAAGCCTCCTCCCCCCCGGCGGATTGCGGCAATCCCGTCGCGCCGAAAGAAGAGCCGATCTCCTCGAACAGCCGGGAGTTCCCGACGTACACCCGTCTCCCTTCCACCTCCGCCGAGACGCCCCGCCCCTCGAGAACCGTAAACGTCCGCGCGAGCGTCCCCCGGGCCGCCTGCGCGATCCCCCTCCGGCGCGCCTCGTGCCGGACCGCCTCCGCGGCGGGGTGCGCCGAGCCCGCCTCCACCGCTCCCGCCATCCGCACGACCTCCGCCTCGTCGAACCCGTCCGCCGCCACAACCCGGGTCACCCGGAGCTTCCCGCGGGTCAGGGTTCCCGTCTTGTCGAACGCGACCGAATGCACCTTCCCGAGCGCCTCGAGGTGGCTCGCACCCTTGACCAGGATCCCGTCGCGGGTCGCCCGGGTGAGAGCGGTGACCGTGACGACGGGGGCGGCCAGGACGATCGCGCAGGGACAGGCGATGACCAGGAGGACGAGCGCCCGGTAGGCCCACACGCCCAGGGCGCCGAGCCCCAGCGCGGGAGGAACGATTCCCACGAGGAGGGCCGCGGCAAGGACGGCGGGCGTGTACGCCGCCGCGAACGTTTCCATGAACGTCTGGATCGGGGCTTTCCTCGCCTGGGCCTCCTCCACCCTGCGCAGGATCAGCGCGATGGTCGATTCCGACAGCGGGCGCAACGCCTCGGCCAGCAGGAGGCTCCTCCCGTTCACGGTGCCCGCGTAGAGCGGATCCCCCTCCCCCTTCTCCACGGGCGCGGACTCCCCGGTCAGCACGGACTCGTTCAGGTCCGAGACGCCCTTGTACACCGTCGCGTCCACCGGGACGCGCTGCCCCGGGCGTATGACGAGGATGTCCCCCTCGCGGACCTCCTCGGCGGGGACGGCCTTCTCCCGTCCCCCCACCCCCCCCACGCGGACGACGGCGGATTCCGGGGCGAAGGTGAAAAGGTCCGCGGTCGCCTTCCGCGCGCGGTCGAGACTCCGGGCCTCGAGAACGTTGGCCAGGGCATAGAGGGAGACGACGACCCCGGCCTCGGCCCACTCCCCCATCAGGGTTGCTCCGCCGATCGAAATCGTCATGAGGGCATTCATCCCCAGGGACCGGTTCCGGATCTCCCTGGCGCCCTGTGCGGCGATCCGGCCGCCACCGGCGAGAATCGCGGCGAGGAAGAGCCATCCCGGCCAGGGGGAGGAAGGGGAGGAGAGGAACAGGAGCGCCCCCGCGCAGAGGAGCGCGGCGGAGACCCAGAACGCGAGAAGCGGCGCTTTCACCGCCTCGGGGATGTCGGCGTGGCGGAGCGCTCCGCCCAGCGGCCGGCCTTCCATGCCGATGGCGCGAAGCGCGGTGAGGATCTCCTCGAGAGCGCACCGGTGGCGGACCTCGACCTGACGGGAGAAGAGGTGAACGACGATCTCCTCCACGCCCTTCAGACGCGCCAGGGCGGTCCGGATCTCCTTCTCCTCGTCCGGGCAATCCATCGCGGGGACGAAGATCCGCGAGACGGTGATCTGCCGGTCGGAATCCATCCCTTCCATAGTAACAGGAAGACGGCGCGGTACTTCCTCGCCTTCCCCATTTCGCGGAGGGGCGTCTGCGGCGTGCGCCGTACCGATGCACCACCTGATACCCGGGGGAAGGATGCAGGCGACCCCGCTCCCTCGGAGGGGGCCCCTCCGAGGGGGCGGGGCCGGTCATTGCGCCCCTCCGGATAGGGAGAGATCTGCGGGGCTACTCCTTCCTCCCGACGAAGATCCCCTTCTCGTCGGAGTAGGAGACCACCCGCCCGTTTTCGACCCGGACGCGGTAGTACTCCCGGGCCCGCGGGAACGCCGTGAGGAACAGGGATTCGATTTCCCGCTGCACTTCCGGCGGCTGGCCGGTGCGGGCCACCCATTCCGGGAACGGGTGCTCCTTCCACGCGCGGGAGAGATGCAGGAGGAACAGGCCCGCCGGCTCGAGGATCTCGTTCCATTCCTCGATCCGGTAGCTTCGCACGTGCGAAGGGTCGCGCACCTTCTCGACCCCGTTCAGGAACGCGTCCAGGGCCGGGTCGTCCGGCACCACGCTGTCGATGATGCCGACCAGCCCCCCGGTGCGCGTGACCCGCAGGATCTCCCCCACGGCAGCCGCAAGGTCCGGGAAATGGTGCGGCGCGATGCGGCAGGTGACGCGGTCGAACGACTCGGGGGCGAAGGGGAGGC
>CP070783.1:992669-1006171 GCA_020346465.1 Deltaproteobacteria bacterium | reverse complement strand
ATCTGTTTAAATCAAACGTATGAATGATGTACGGGATACCAAGACCAGGATCCTGGACACGGCGGAAAAGCTTTTTGCCGGAAACGGTTTCCACGGCACGTCGCTCCGCGACATCACGAAGGATGCGGGAGTGAACCTGGCGGCGGTCAACTACCACTTCGGTTCCAAGGATGCGCTCTTCGAGGAGGTGTTCCGGCGGCGGTTCCTGCCCATCAACCGGATCCGGCGGGACAAGCTGGAGAGGATACGGGAGGAAGCCAGACAGGAAAACCTGAGGCCGTCCACCCGTGAGGTTCTTCAAGCCTTCCTCGCCCCCGTCCTTCATTTCCGGGAAACGGAGCCCGGAGCGGCGGCGTTCATCACCCTTGTCGGACGGACGATCAGCGAACCCGATGACAGGCTGCGGGAAATCCTCATGGGACATTTTCGTCCGAACTTTTTCCTGTGCTTTGCGATCCTCTGCGAGGCCCTGCCAAACATCCCGAAGGACGTCCTGTTCTGGCGCCTCCAGTTTTCCATCGGAGCGATGAGCCACACCCTGTTCCTGCTGGGCCACGCCAAGGTCTTCCCCGAGGGAGTGATCCCGGACCTTGACGCGGGTGCGATCACCGACCTGATCGTTTCCTTCGTCACCGCGGGAATGGAGACGCAATGAGCCGCGCACGGATCTTCGTCCTGTTCCCCCTCCTCCTCGTGACGTGGCTCTCGGGGTGCAGCGTCCACCGCCAGCAGGCCGTAACCCCGCCGTCTCCCGTCCCGGATTCGTTTGTCCGGCAGGAAGGACCGCCCGTCGAGGCCCTCCCGATCGGCCGATGGTGGGAGACGTTCCGGGACGAGGTGTTGAACGACCTCATGAAGGAGGCGCTGGCAAACAACCTGGACCTGGAGCAGTCCTTCGCGAGGCTTTCCCAGCTCCAGGCGGTCACGCGCCAGGCGGAATCCGTCCTGTACCCCTCCCTCAACGTCGAGGGGGAGGCCGGCAGGTCGCGGCAGCCGGGGATTACCGGCTCCAGCACCGGGACCATCTACAGCCTGTCTCTTGCCGCCGGCTACGAGGTCGATCTCTGGAAGAGGAACCGGTCGGGCGCCACGGCGGCGATGCTGGAGGAGAGGGCGTCCCGGGAGGACGTCCGGTCCCTTTTCATCAGCCTCTCGGCCGAACTCGCCGATCTCTACTACCTTGCGGTGGAGCAAAGGGCGCAGATCGATCTCACCGACGGGACCATCGCCTCCTTCGAGGATACCGTGGGTCTCGTGACGCGGCTGTACGTCCAGGGGCTCGTCTCGGCCCTTGACGTGTACCAGGCCCGCCAGAACCTGTCCTTTGCGCAAGCCAGCCGTCCCGTGTTCGAGGCGAACCTGGCGGAAGCCGAACACGCCATCTCGGTTCTTCTGGGCCGCTACCCGGACCGGGACCTGGCCGGGAAGATGGCCGAGCTCCCCGAGACCTCCGAGGCGTTTCCCGAAGGGCTGCCGTCGCAGCTTCTCGCGCGGAGGCCCGACGTGCAGGCGGAGTTCCTCCGCGTGCAGGCCCGGGATGCCAGGGTGGCGGAGGCCATCGCGGACCGCTTCCCTTCGTTCAATCTGCTCGGAAATTACGGCACGTCCCGCGCCATCTTCGGCGCCGGGGACGTCACCGGCATCTTCTGGAACCTGCTGGCGGGCGTTTCGCAACCGGTGATCGACGGGGGAAGGCGGAAGGCCGAGGTGGACAGGACCGAAGCCGCATTCCGGGAGAGCCTGGCCCGGTACCGGGAGAAGGTGCTGACCTCGTTCCGGGAGGTGGAGGACGCCCTGGTGAACAACCGGACGACCGAAGAGCGCATCCGGCGGCTCGAGGAGCATGTGGAGGCCACCGGCGGAGCGTTGCGCCTCTCCCTCGACCGGTACCTGCTCGGCCTGTCCGACTACCTCCCGGTCCTCGCGGCCCAGACCGCGGACTTTACCGCCCGGAGCCGGCTCCTCGCCGCGAAACGGCAGCTCATCTCGGACCGGATCAGCCTGGCCCGGGCCCTCGGGGGGGACTGGATGGAGGAGGAGATGGAACCCCGCCGGGAGGCGTCCCACCGCAAAGGAACGATAAAATGAGCAAAAAAGCCATCTTGCTGAAGATCGCCCTGCCCATCGCCATCCTCCTCGCGGGATTTGCCGGGATGCAGCTCATGGTCCACTCCCGGTCCTCTCCGAAGAAGGAGGTGAAGGAGAGCAAGGGCGTGCTGGTGGAGGTCAAACGGGTGACCAGGGAGGACCTGCCGGTGGCGGTCGTGGGGACCGGCACGGTGGGGGCCGGGCAGGAAGCAAGCATCACCCCCCAGGTGAACGGGCGGGTCGCCTATCTGGCCCCGGGGTTCGTCGTCGGCGGTCTGTTCCGGGAAGGGGACCTTCTTTTCCGGATCGAGGATACCGACTACCGGCTGGCCATCGAAAGGGCAAAAGCGGCCATCGCCAAGGCCCGGCTCGATCTTGCCACGATCGAGGGGCAGGCCCGTGTCGCCCGCATCGAGTGGGAGCGTTTGCGTCTCGCGGAGACGAGGGAGCCGAGTCCCCTGGTATTCTACGAGCCGCAGCTGGAAAACGCCCGGGCCAACGTCGACTCCGCCGAGGCGGCCCTTTCCCAGGCGGAGCTGGATCTTGCGCGGACCTCGGTGCACGCGCCCTTTCCCTGCCTGGTCCGGTCGGAGGAGATCGACCTGGGCCAGTACGTGACGGTGGGGAAAAGCGTCGCCACGGTGGCCGGCACCGGCGCGGCGGAGATCGTCGTCCCCCTCCCCCTGGAAGAGATGCAGTGGATCACGATCCCCCGGAAAGGGGACGCCGGAAACGGGTCGAAGGCATCGGTTACGCTGGCCGTCGGCGACCAGGTCCTTGCCTGGAAGGGACGGGTGGTCCGATCGCTGCGGGAGGTGGACCCCCGGGGGAGGATGGCGCGGGTGGTCGTCGCCGTCGCCGATCCCTACAACCTCGACCGCGGGGAAGGTCCGGAACGGAGGGACCTCGAGTTCGGCATGTTCGTCGACGTGGAGATCCGCGGCAAAACCCTTGCGGGGGTATTCGCGGTGCCCCGCTCCGCCCTGCGCGACGGGGACACCGTGTGGACGATGGACGATGAAGGGAGGCTCCGGGTGACACCGGTGGCCGTCGTGCGGCGGGGGCGCGACACGGTGGTCCTGCGCGACGGGATCGAAGAGGGAGACAGGGTGGTTCTCACCAACATCTCGGGGGCGGCGGAAGGGATGCAGCTCCGCCTGGCGGAGGAGGAACGTCCGGGGTGAAGGCCGCGATCCGGTGGATGGCCCGCAATCACGTCGCCGCCAACATTCTCATGTTCGTGCTGATCGTCGGCGGCCTCATCAAGGGGTTCTCCATCAAGCAGGAGGTGTTCCCCGAAGTCGACCTGGACAGGGTCCAGGTATCGGTCGCCTACCCGGGCGCCGGGCCCGAGGAGGTCGAGGAGGGGATCCTGCGCCGGATCGAGGAAAACGTGACCGGCGTCGACGGGATCAAGGAGATCACGTCTTCGGCCTCGGAAGGGATCGGCGTCGTGACCGCCGAGGTGGAATCCGGCGAGGACGTCGACCTCGTGCTGCAGGACATCAAGAGCGAAGTGGACCGGATCGTCACCTTTCCCGAGGATGCCGAAAAACCGGTCATCGCGAAGCTGGTGAACCGGGCCGAGGTCATCTCCGTCGTGGTCTACGGGGACGTATCGGACCGCGCCCTTCGGGAGCAGGCCGAGGAAATCCGGGACGAACTTCTGGCCCTGCCGGGCATCACGCAGGTGGATCTCGGCGGGGTCCGCCCCTACGAGATTTCCGTCGAGATCCCCGAGGAAAACCTGCGG
This sequence comes from Deltaproteobacteria bacterium, assembly GCA_020346465.1. Classification (GTDB taxonomy): domain Bacteria; phylum Desulfobacterota; class Deferrimicrobia; order Deferrimicrobiales; family Deferrimicrobiaceae; genus CSP1-8. Next base: position 1,002,330 of record CP070783.1, on the reverse strand, counting down.
CGCTACGGCCTCACCCTGGAAGAGGTGGCGCGGCGGATCCGGCGCGCCTCCCTCGATCTGCCCGGGGGGACGATCAAGACCGAGGGCAGGGAGATCCTCCTGCGCACGAAGGAGCGCAGGTACCTCGGCCCGGAATATGCGGACATCATCGTGGTCACGGACCCCGATGGGGCGCAGGTCCGGCTCGGGGACATCGCCCGGGTCAAGGACGATTTCGAGGAGACGGACGTGTTCGCCCGGTTCGACGGCGTCCCGGCCGCCATGGTGAAGGTCTTCCGGGTCGGCGACCAGAAACCGATCGAGATCTCGGAGCGCGTGAAAGGGTACGTGGAGGGAAAAACCTCCCGGATTCCCGCGTCGGTGAAGATCGCCGTCTGGTTCGACACCTCGGAGATTTACCAGAGCCGGATCAATCTCCTCCTGAAAAACGCCTGCCTGGGCCTGACCCTCGTGCTCATCATCCTGGGCCTGTTCCTCGAGATCCGGCTGGCCCTGTGGGTCATGCTCGGCATCCCCATCTCCTTCTTCGGGGCCATGCTCGTCATGCCGACCCTGGACGTCTCCATCAACATGCTCTCCCTGTTCGCGTTCATCCTGGCGCTGGGGATCCTCGTGGACGACGCGATCGTGGTGGGGGAAAACGTCTTCGAGCAGAGGCAGAGGGGAAAACCGTATGCCGAGGCGGCCTCCGACGGCACGATCGAGGTGGGGATCCCGGTGATCTACGCCGTGCTCACGACCGTGGCCGCTTTCCTGCCGCTCGTGTTCGTCACCGGCGTGATGGGCAAGTTCATCAAGGTGATTCCCCTCGTGGTGATTTCCCTCCTGGTCATGTCGCTGATCGAATCCCTCTTCGTCCTCCCCGCCCACCTCTCCAACGGGAAACCGAACAACCGGGTCAAGGGAGGGTTCTACGGGGCCCTGGAGAGGGTCCGGCTCGGATTCGGGAAGGTCCTGGACCGGTTCATCGCGGAAAGGTACCGGCCGTTCCTCGAGCGTTGCCTGAGATACCGGTACACGACCTTGGCGGCGGGCATCGCGGTTCTCTTCCTCACCCTCGGGGTCGTCCGGGGCGGGATCCTCAAGTTCACCTTCATGCCCGAGGTGGAAGGGGACATGGTCATCGTCTCCATCAAGATGCCCCCGGGGACCCCCGTGAAGGAGACGGGGAAGGTGGCGAAATATATCGTGGACAAGGGGAAAACGGTCGTCGCCGAATTCGACCGGGGCAAGGCGGAAGGGAACTCGATCATGCGCAACATCTTCTCCCTCGTGGGGACGACCCTGGCGCGGGCCGGGCCGGGGGCGGGGCAAACCGCTTCGGCATCCCACGTCTCCGAGATCGCCATGCTCCTCGCCGAAAGCAAGGACCGGGGGATTCCGGCGGCGGACGTCGCGAAACGGTGGCGGGAGGCGGTCGGGGACCTTCCGGGCGTGGACTCCGTCACCTTCACCTCGAGCCTCTTCGAGGTCGGGGCCGACATCGATATCCGTGCCGCGCACGCGGACTTCGCCGTCCTGGACAGCGTCGCCGGGCGGATCAAGCGGAGCCTCGCGGGGTACCCCGGCGTGGGAGACATCGACGACAGCCTGTCCCAGGGGAAACGGGAACTCAAGATTCAGCTCCGGCCCGAGGCGAGAACCCTCGGGGTCACCGAGGAGGAGCTCGGAAGACAGATCCGGTCGGCATTCTACGGGGCGGAGGCGCTCCGGCTGCAGAGGGGCCGCAACGAGGTGAAGGTCATGGTCCGCTACCCGGAGGAGGACCGCAGGAAGCTGTGGAACCTGGAATCGATGCGGATCCGCACCCCGGACCAGGGGGAGATCGCGCTGGCCGCCGCCGCCGACGTGTCCGAGGGGTGGGGGTATGCGAGCATCAACCGGACGGATCGGAAACGGGTCGTCAACGTCACCGCGACCGTCGACGCGTCGTCCGCGAACGCCCAGGAGATCCTCCTCGACATGCAGGAGAACCTCTTTCCGGATCTGGCGATCGACCATCCCGGGCTGACCTTCGACCTGGTGGGGGAAGAGAAGGAGCGGAAGGAGTCGATGGACAGCATGAAAACGGGCTTCACCATGGCCCTGATCGGGATCTTCGCCCTTCTGGCGATCCCGTTCCGCAGCTACAGCCAGCCGCTGCTCATCATGGCCGCCATCCCCTTCGGCGTCGTGGGCGCGGTTCTGGGACACATGATCATGGGGTTCTCCCTGAGCATCCTGAGCTTTTTCGGGATCGTGGCCCTGGCGGGGGTGGTGGTGAACGACTCGCTTCTGCTGATCGACACGGTCAACATCAAGCGGAGGGAAGGTTCGGACCTTCCGACGGCCCTGGGGGATGCGGGGACGCGGCGCTTCCGTCCGATCCTGCTGACATCGCTCACCACGTTTTTCGGCCTGGCGCCGATGATCCTGGAGACCAGCGTCCAGGCCCAGTTCCTGATCCCCATGGCGATCAGCCTCGGCTTCGGGATCCTCTTCGCCACCGGAATCACCCTGCTCCTCATCCCCTGCCTCTACATGATGCTCGAGGACGTCCGCCTTCTCTTCGGACTGGGAGCGAGCCGGGCGATCCGGTCGGGGTAGGCCCCCGATGCCCGGGGTGCGCCCGGGCACTGCGCCGGTCGCCCCGCGGCCCCGCCTCCGGTTTTGTGCTTTTTCTTCTTTGGGTTTATGATTGGGGCGATGGCGGCATCCGGTACCGATCGGGGACACCTTTGCGATCGGGAGTGGTTCCCAAGCGTCAGGAGAGGAGAGGGGATCATGAAGAAACTGGCTGTTCTGCTCTTGTGCGTGTTTTTGGTCCCGTGTGCCTTTGCCTCCGATCCCGCCAAGGCGAAGAAGGAAGGAAAAGCCAACTTCTACGCCAATATCACGGCGGTGGAACCGATCATGGAGGCGTTTTCCGCCGCAAAGGAAGTACAGGGCGTATACACGCGGATCTCGACCTCCAAGTATCTCGCCACCGTGCTCACCGAGCATGAAGCCGGCAAGCTGGAAGCCGACGTGCTCCAGGGGCCTTTGCCGATCCTTCAGACGCTGAAGGAGAAGGGCGTGCTCGCCGCGTACCGGTCCCCCTCGGCCGCCGGGTATCCCGATTGGGCTCGGGAAGACGACACCATCATGCAGTTCGGCATCGAGTATGTCGCCCCGATCTACAACAAGGATCTGGTCAAGCCCGGGGACGTTCCCAGGAGCTACCAGGATCTGACCGACCCGAAATGGCGCGACAAGATCGTCATGCCGGATCCGTCCTCGCACGCGACCACCATCAGCTGGCTCGTGGGGTTGAAGGAAGCGAAGATTTTCGCGACCGACGAAGAGTGGATGAATTTCGTCAAGGGGCTGGCGGCCAACAAGCCGATGTTCGTCAAATCGTTCAGTCCCACCCCGGCTCCCGTGGAAAGCGGCGAGAAGCTCCTGGCCATTTCCATGCCCAAGTACATCATCACCCATGCGCCGGCGCCCCTCGGCTGGGCCAGGGTCGGCACCCTGCTCGGCACGCCTCGTGGCGTGGCGATTGCCGCCAAGGCGCCTCATCCCGAGGCCGCCCGGGTGTTCATGGACTACTGGCTGTCGAAGGACGCCATGAAGCTCCTTGCGGACAAGGTGGGCGAGTACGTGCTGGCCCCCGGCGTATTCCCGCCCATCGACGGCATCAGCGAGGCCAAGGTTCTCCCGATTCGCGAGCTGTCGGATGAGGAAATCCGCTCCTGGGGGGAGAAGTTCAAAACGATCTTTTTCGCCAAGTAAGGGTATCCCCCGCGTCACGCTCGAACAGGAACATCCACGCTCCCGGGGCCAGGACAGCAAGGACCCGGGAGCTTTTCCGTTGAGGGACCTATGGAAATACGGATCGCCGGCCTGACCAAGGACTTCTCTTCGGAGGGCAAGCGGATCCGGGCCCTGGACCATGTCGATCTCACCATCCCCGCCAACCGGATATTCACCCTTCTTGGCCCGAGCGGCTGCGGCAAGACGACGCTTTTGCGGTGCATCGTGGGGTTGGAGTCGCCCGATTCGGGCGAGATCGCCATCGGGGACGAGATCGTATTGTCCAAGGAGAGGTCGATCTTCGTGCCGCCGGAAAAACGGGGGCTGGGGATGGTTTTCCAGACCTACGCGATCTGGCCGCACATGAACGTGTTCGACAACGTGGCCTATCCCCTGAAAAGCCGAAACACCCCCATGGAGGAAATACGGATCCGGGTGGCCAAGGCCCTTGCCTTCGTGCAGATGGAAGGATTCGAGACCCGCCCGTCGACGAAGCTCAGCGGCGGGCAGCAGCAACGAGTGGCCCTGGCAAGGGCACTGGTCGCCGAGCCCAAGGTCATTCTGTTCGACGAACCCCTGAGCAACCTCGATGCCAAGCTCCGGGAGGAGACCCGAAAGGAACTGCGCAGGTTCCTCACCGAGCTGAACATCACGGCGGTATACGTGACCCACGACCGGGTCGAGGCGCTGGCCCTCTCCGACCGGATCGCGGTCATGCGTGCCGGCAGGATCGTCGAGGTGGGCGACCCCAAGAAAATCTATTTCCGCTCCGACAGCCGGTTTGTGGCCGATTTCATCGGCCGGGCCAACCTGCTCCGGGGAAGGGTCGTCATGCTCGAGGACGCGCACGCCGTCATCGACACGGACATCGGAACGATCGTCGGTCTGAACAGCCAGAAGATCGCCCCCGGCCAGGAGGCGGTGTTGTGCGTGCGTCCCGAGTTCATCAAGCTGGCGGCAACCGGCGCGGCGGGCGGGAGGAACATCTTCCGGGGGAAGGTGGAAACGCTTCTCTTTACCGGCGAGGCGTATGAGGGCGAGATCCGGATCGGCGACACGCTGGTCACCACCACGATCTCCCCCACCGTCCCTGTCGCGGAAGGAGGCGAACTGTTCCTCTCCTTCGACCCCGACCACTGTTTCCTGCTGCCCGCCTAGGCGCTGCCATGCGGATAAAACCGCCGCTCACGCCAACCCTGATCGTCATCGTCGGCCTTCTGACGATCAGCCCCGTCCTGATGCTCGCGGTCGGGAGCTTTTCGGAAGGGTTCGGCACCTTCGGGAACTTCACGGTCGACAAGTACGTCGAGGCCTATACCGACCCGGAGCTCATCGCCGTCCTCTGGAATACCCTGATCTTCACCCTGGGGTCGGCAGCCGTCGCCACGCTGCTCGCGCTCTTTCTGTCCTACACGAACACCAGGACCAACATCCCCTTCAAGTTCTTCTTCGGGATCATCTCCATCGTTCCGATGATGATCCCGCACATCCTTTTTGCGGTCAGCTGGGTTCTCCTCCTGAATCCAAGCAACGGGATCCTGAACCGGGTCATGATGGATCTCTTTGGCCTGGACCGCGCGCCGTTCAACATCTATTCGCTGCCGGGAATGATCCTCGTCGAGGGGCTGCTGGACCTGCCGATCGCCTATCTGATCATCGCGCCCGCCATGAGCGCCTTCGACGTTTCGCTCGAGGAATCCTCCAAGGTATGCGGGGCTTCCCCCCTTCGCACGCTCACCCGGGTGACGCTGCCGGTGCTGCGGCCCGCCATCCTGGCCTCGGTGATCCTCGTCATCGTCCGGTGCCTCGCCTCCTTTGCCGTGCCCTCCGTCATCGGCATGCCGGGAAGGATTTACGTTCTGGCCACCCACATCTACCGGATCATCTCCACGGGGTTCGCCGCCGACTACGGCAAGGCTGCCGCCGTGGGCATGAGCGCTCTTGCCGCATCGATCCTTCTGATCTACCTGTACCGCTATCTGACCTCGGAGAGCGGGAAATACGTCACCATATCGGGCCGGGGGTTCAAGCCCGCCCTCATCGATCTGAAGAACTCCAAGGTCCCGTTGCTGGGTGTCGTCGGGCTGCTTTCGTTCGTCCTCATCGTGCTGCCGGTTCTGGTGCTCTTCTACACGTCCATGCTCCCCTACGTCATGGTGCCGACGGCGAAAGCGTTTTCGCAGATGGGCTGGAAGAACTGGACCGACGTGCTCCGGGACCCGATCTCGGTATTGGCGCTGAGAAACAGCCTCACGCTCGGCCTGGTGGGGGCCACCCTCGGGGTGATCCTCTCGATCTTCGTCTCCTACGTCATCGTCAAGGTGCGCACGACGGCGTCGGGGATCCTGGAATCGCTGAGCTTTCTCTCCTTCTCCTTTCCCGGCATCGTCATCGGGGTGGGGTTCATGTGGTTCTTTGTCCGAACGCCTCTGTACGCCACGGTCTGGGCGCTCCTGATCGGGTACATCGCCACCTATCTCCCGTACGGCATCCGGCCGCTTTCCAGCGCCTTCGTCCAGATCCACAGTCACCTGGAGGAATCCTCCCGGGTATGCGGGGCAAACTCCTTCACCACCCTGCGCCGGATCGTGATCCCCCTCCTGGTCCCCGGGATCCTGGCGGGATGGATCCTCATGGCAACCATGTTCGTGCGGGAGCTGACCCTTTCGGTGGTGCTCTCCCGGCCGGGCTCGGAAGTGCTGGCCGTGCAGATCCTGCGATTTGCCGAAGACGGCCTTTGGGGCAGGTTATCCGCTCTGGGCATCATCATGATCTTCCTCTCCTCGTTTCTGGTCATCGCGGCTTCGGTTCTCGGGAGAAAACTGGCGAAAAGGGATTCTCTTGAAGATTGACACCGCGAAATTTGCGGGGTTCGGCCTGCCCTCCGGAAATCCAGGACTTGCGATGAGCATTCGGGGATAATGCAGAAACTGAGTCGGCGACCGTTCCTGGTCGGGGAACCCGTGGAATTCATTCCTGTCCGAGAGGTGAGATATGTTCTTTGACCCCAGGCTGTACGGCAGTTATGAACTGGCGATCCTGCTGAAGCTGTTTCTTGCCGCCCTGGCGGGCGGGTTCGTCGGTTGGGAAAGGGAGAGACGGGGGCGTCCCGCGGGGTTGCGCACGAACCTGCTCGTTTCGGTCGGCGCCTGTACCGTGATGATCATCTCCGAGACGTTTTTCCTTAAATACGGCGCACATAATGCGGAGTCCCTCCTGCGCCTTGATCCTTCCCGCACGGCGGCCCAGATCGTCACCGGGATCGGTTTTCTGGGAGCGGGCGTGATCCTCAAGGAAGGGGCCACCGTGAGGGGGCTGACGACAGCCGCAACCCTCTGGGTGGTTGCCGGGCTCGGAATGGCGTTCGGCATGGGGTTTTTCTCTCTTGGGGCCCTCTCGACCATCACCGTCCTCGTGGGTCTGCTTTTCCTGAAACAGTTCGATTTGACGATCAAAAAGGACCGCTACCTCTATTTGTCCGTTACCGCCAGGCGGCGCGATTCCCTCTACGACGATCTCCTGCAGCTGGTCGATGAGCGGGGGCTGAAGATTTCGGAGGTCAGCTCCCAGGTGGATCTGGAAAATAACGAACTCCTGCTCAGGATGGTGTTGAAGCAGCGGCAGGATGACATCGGCAGGGAGTTGGCCAGGGCAATCGAGCAGTTCGAAGGGATCAAGAAGATTCACTATCGGTAGAACCGGCGCGGGGGTTGACCTGCCCCGAATTTACGGGAGAATGATTCCATGGATACCACGGTCCCCGAGGCACTGCGGAGAACGCCGCTGTTCTCCAATCTGGATCCCCCGGACCTCGCCCGCATCGGCAGGGTCTCCACTCTTCGTCGCTGCGAAAAGCGGGATGTGGTTTTCCGGGAGGGAGAACCTGCCGACGGCTTCTTCATCGTCGTCTCGGGGAGCGTCAAGATCTGCAAGATCTCCGAGGACGGGAAGGAGCAGGTCCTCCACATCATCGAGGCAGGTCAGTCCTTCGCGGAGGCAACCATCTTCGAAGAGGGGAGCTTCCCCGCGAACGCGGAAGCACTCAGCGATTGCGAGCTCCTCTTCTTTCCGAAAAGGCCGTTCATCGCCCTCCTCGAGAAGGATCCGAAGATGGCGCTGCGCATGCTCGGATCCTTATCCAAGTGGCTGAAAAGGATGACGGATCTCGTTGAGAACCTCGCCCTGCGGGACGTGGAGGCTCGCCTGGTGTTCTTCGTGTCCGAGGAGATGAAGAGCCGGGGACTGCCGTTCCGGGACGGAGTGTTATACGAGATCCCGGTAAGCAAGAATGTCCTGGCCTCCCGGCTCGGGACGGTCCCGGAGACCTTCTCCCGCACGCTGAAGAAGCTGCAGAAGGAGGGGAAAATCCACGTCCGGGGGAACCAGATCCGGATCCTGAAAGCGGATGCCTTCTTCGGTGCACTTGCCTTTTGACGATTGCGGGAGTTGCCTTGAACGAAGTCTCTCTTCGTTCGTAAACCGCCCGGCCAACATTCCACCGGTTTCCACCCGAGGGAGGACGATCCAAACCCCGCCCCGGACGGCGCGAAGCCCCCGGGAACTTCCCGGGCGGGCGGGCTAGAGCCAATCCTCCTGCAGGACCTCACCCTGGAGGCTCGCAACCACGTACCGCACGGGCACCTTGCGGCTGCTCCCCCGAAGGGCCTCGGTCGCCAGCGCGACCAGCCCCTGGCAGCACGGGACCTGCATGATCAGGACCGTCAACGTGTTGATCCGGGCCTCCTCGAACAAGGCCCTGATCTTGGCGACGTAGGCCTCCTGTCCTTCGTCCAGCTTCGGACAGGCGATCGCCAACCCCTTCCCCTTGAGGTGCTCGTTGTGGAAATTGCCCATGGCGAACGCTGCGCAGTCGGCCGCCAGGAGAACGTCCGCCCCCTGGAAGTACGGCGCCGCCGGGGATACCAGGTGCAGCTGGATCGGCCACTGCCGCAGCTGCGAGGCGATCCTGACCTCCGCCGCTCCCTCAGGGGTGTCTTCCTTCTGGAACTCGAGCATCCGGGAACCCGGACAACCGGAAAATCCGCTCATCGACCCACCTCCGCCACTGCATCGAGATATTGTCCTTCCAGACTCCTTACGAACGCCTCGTACCGCTCCCCCGCCTCGAGAAACGTTTCGTCCACCTCCCGGAACCGCGCGTAGAGCTCTCCCACCTGGCGGGTGGTCAGGTTCCGGTCCATCCATGGGTACAGGATCTCGTCCTCCTTCCGGATGTGCTCCGTCAGGATCTCCCCGTATTCCGCCAGGTTCCTCGCGACCCCCCCCGCGTCGCGCCGCGCGAGCGCGTCGAGAACGCCCTGCACGCACGCCCTGCCCCGGCGGTGGTCTTCGTGCATCGCCTTGAGGATCTCCAGCCCCTCGTCGAAACAGGCGAAGAGAAGATCTTCCTCCTTCGCGTGGTGGAACCGGTCCGCGTAGGAACGGATGAAGTCCACCGCGTCGAGGATACGCCCGCGTCCCTCGGCGGACTCCACATCGAGCCCCGCGGTCAGCGCCGGGATGAGGGCGACGAAGCGCAGGATCCTTCGGTGCTCCTCCACCAGCATCTTCATCGGCGGCGAATAGGAGACCTTCCCGGGCCCGGCCGCGCGGTCTCTGCCCGACCGCGGGACCGCCACCGCCTGGCCGGGGGCCACGACCGCCGCGATCCTGCCCATCAGCTCCTCCTCGTCCCCGGGGGAGAGGTTGTGGATCTCGACGATGTCGCGCAACAGGCAGGTACCCACGCTGCACGGGACGCATCCGATGGCGTAGTCCTCGAGGATCGTCCCGAGCGCCGGGAACCGGCCGATCAACTCCTTGATGGGGCTTTGCAGGAACTGCTCCATGGGGCCTCCTTCTTCGTTTGGCCCCATTGTCCCCTGGG
>CP070783.1:973879-992569 GCA_020346465.1 Deltaproteobacteria bacterium | reverse complement strand
CCGATAATGTGCGTATCCCAGTCGGGGTGAAGCCGATTGCTCGACCGGTGTCGCCTGTCCGTCGCTCTGCTCATGGCCTTCGCCGCCTTGCTGCCCTCACCCGCCAGGGCGGACCGGGGGGTGGAAATTACCCCTTTCGCCGGTTTCCGTTTCGGGGGCGGGTTCGAGGACAACACGACCGGCGCAACCCTGGACGTCAGCCAGGGGGAAAGCTACGGGCTCATCCTGGGTCTCCGAGCAACCGACGAGACCCGGTACGAGCTTTTCTACAGCTTCCAGAGGACGGAACTGGAGGAGGGAGGGGTTTTCGGGGGAGAGAATCTCTTCGATCTGGACATTCATTACCTCCACATCGGCGGAACCTACCTGTTCCCGGGGGAGAGGGTGCGTCCCTTCATCGGCGGGGGGCTTGGCCTGACGTTCTTTGCCCCGGACGGTCCCGGGCTGGACGCGAAAACGTACTTCTCCCTTTCCCTGGGTGGCGGGGCGAAGATCCCGATCACGAAGAAATGGGGACTGCGGCTCGAGGGAAGGGGGTTCATGACGATTCTCCCGGATCAAACGGATATCTTCTGCGTTTCGGCCGGGGGTGCGGTCTGCAATGTGCGGGTGCAGGGCGACATATTCGGCCAGGTCGAGCTTCTTGTGGGACTCTCCTTCGGGCTCTGAAGGGATAGCCGTCACGCTGGATCGTGGCGTGCTCGCCTTCCTTCAGGGTTTCCCCCCGGATCGTACAGACCGGAATACTTCGTAAATGGACTCCCCGGATTTCCCGAAGAAGGAAAATTCGCTCTCCTCATCACGGATCGACAGCTTTGTGACGTCATAAAAACGAACCTGGCCCCGAACGCAACGGGTGACATCGGACCACGGAATGAACATGGGAGGATGATAAAAGCGGAGCAGGAAAAACACGGACAGTCCCAGGCCGTGAGGGCTCACACGGACGAAAACGGCTCCCCCGTACCCCGCAGGGGACAACCCGCTCCCAAGGGACATCCTCACGAAATGGAATTTCCGGCCACCTGGCGTTTTTTGCCAAGGGAACCTTCTTGCGATCCTGCGCCATCCGCTTCGGATCGACAGCATGGCGCTGGCAAACAACAGTGCCGCAAGCACCGATAAGGGATACCAGATCGGGTAGCCCGGGCCGTTCGTTGCAAACGATAGCATATCCCTCAGATACCCAGACCGTCATTTTGCCGGACGATCACGCGAGCGCGCTTTCCTCGCAGAGAAAGAAGAGGCCCCCCTATGCGAATAACGCCAGGATGCCGAGAAGGAAAAAGAGCCCTGCCGCGATCCAGCGCATGACCTTCATGTTGACTTTCTGAACCAGCACATCGCCCATCCAGACGGCCGGGACGTTCGCGATCATCATCCCCAGCGTCGTCCCGAGAACCACCGCAGTCAGAGACTCGTAGCGCATCGCCAGGGTGACCGTGGCAAGTTGCGTCTTGTCGCCCATCTCCACCAGGAAGAATGCGACCAGCGTGGTCAGGAACACCCCGCTTCCCCGGAATTTGCGATTCTCTTCCAGTGTGTCGGGCCTTAGCGCCCACACGGCAAAGAAAAAGAACGAGAGGGCCACGATCCACTTCAGCGTCCGTGCAGAACAAACGGATCCCAAACAGATGCCCACGTACCCCGCCAGATAGTGGTTGGCGAGCGTAGCCATGAGAATCCCCAATAATATCGGGATCTTGCGTCTGAGCTTCGCCGCAAGCAGAAAGGAGAGAAGTTGGGTTTTGTCTCCCATCTCGGCAAGGGTCACAACCACGGTGGATAAGGCCAGAACTTTCATTCGTCCGATCCCGATGCGGGGTAAGAAGCGGTCAACGACTGGTCCGTATTCTACCGGACAACCGGTTCCGAATGACAGGAAAAAGGAGATTCGGGGGAGCGATGGCTGCTAAGGCGCCACTCCCGAAACCGCCATGAGGATATGGGGATAGGAAAGGTCCCGGACGCTGTTGAGCGACTTGATGGTTCGCGTCTTCCTGTTGTATACCACCATGGCCGGCGTCCCTTCCACCCCGAAGGCCTTCACCACGGTCTGGAAATATTGAACCCCCGCGTTGACATCCGCATAGTTCAGGGGGCGGAACGTTACCCCCAGCGGGGTCACGGCAGTCTGGACGTCCTCCGGCGTCGGTTCCTTCGTCCGCAGCGCCAGTTGAAGCAGCGCCTTCCGGATTTCGAGATATCTCCCCTTCTCCCGTACGAGGAAGCTCAGGTTGTAGGGGATATAGTTCATGGTCTCGGCATGGATGGGAATATCGACGAAGATCAGCTTGGCCCGCCTCATGATGTCCGGATACGCCTTCTCCAGATCCGGTTCCGCCTTTCGGCAGGCCGGACAGAACCAGTCGGTGAACACGTAGACTTCGATCTCGGAGTCCATGTTCCCGATCGCCACCGGAAGCGTATTCGCGTGAACGTCGGGAGGGCTTCCCATCCCGAGGAAGGCAATATACGAACCTGCGGCCATTATTGCCGCCACAAAGACGCCTTTCAACAGAACCCGCATCGTCGCTCCTCTCTCGGACCCGAAATGCTTCCTTGCGCCGGAAACATATCCGGAGGCAAGAGCAATACCCGCCACGCCAACACATAATGCCACGGCAAGGCACATCGGACACCATCTTTTGATGACGGAATGCTGCACATACAGAAACGAGACTTCCGCTCCGCACGCCCCGGCAATCAGCGCCGGGAAGAGAATGCGGACCGCTGGACGATCGCGGAGATGAAACAGAAGCAGGCAGAGAGCGAAGAATCCGATCCCGAAGAACGGGAACTTCATCCCGAAAATCGTCCAGGTGTACGTCGCCTTGCACGCTTCGGTGCAAAGGCCGACTGCGAGGGAAATGGAGAGCACGAGGCCCGTTGCAAGCCCCGCCCAAACCACCGTCATCCCTGTCCCGAGGGACCGTATCCTGCCCGAAATCATTGACACCTATGGTATTTTACCCGGGGATGTCTTGTCCAGGGAAGTCCCGTCTTCAAGGGTCCGCCGGGCAGCAGCAGATCCGGTCCCGACGAACCGGGGAAGGAGGAGCACGTCACCCCCCTTCCCTTAACGACCCCGTTCTGGCCACAATGTTACGGGCAGATCGAACCTCTTTGCCGGCGGGGCGGAAGGCCGATGAAACGATCGCAGTCGGACGCGGACAAGGCGCTCATCGGATGCCGCATCACGCACCGCATTCCCCTCGACCCCGGGATTCCATGCAGGCCGCCCTCCCTGGTCCACCGGAATCCCTTTAGTGCTGCGACGGGACGCCCCTTCCCCCGGGCTCTTCTCGCATCCTTCCTGGCCCTCGCCCTGCTCTCCGCAGCTCCCGCATTCCCGGAAGAAAGGAGTTCTGACTCTTCTTCCGGCTTCCCCGGGAACCAAATCCCGACGGATCGGGAACTTGTGGACCGCGGCGCGGTGATCGGCGACATCCGCATCCTGCCCGAGAACATTTTCGACATCGGGGACCCCAGGGAAAACAACTGGATCTTTCGTCTCGCGAATCGTCTCCACGCACGCACCCGTCCGTGGGTGGTCAAAGGGCAGCTCCTGTTTCGTTCGGGCGACCGCTACGACCCTCGGCTCCTGGCCGAGTCCGAGCGGATTCTGCGTTCCAACTGGTATCTCTACGACGCCCGGATCCGGCCGATCGCCTTCGAGGATGGCCGCGTCGACATCGAGGTGCGCACGCGCGACGTCTGGACCCTGCAGCCGGGATTTTCGTTCTATCGCAAAGGGGGAGAAAACACCACAAAGATCGATCTCCGCGAGAAGAATCTGTTCGGCCTGGGTTCGGAGATCGGCATCGCGTCCAGTTCGGACCCCGACCGTGACACGAAAAGCCTGAATTTCGCCGACGACCACCTTTTCGGAACGTGGCTGAGAACGGCCATCGTGTTCGAGGACAGCAGCGACGGCGGGAGACGGAGCGTTCTGCTGGAGCGTCCGTTCTATTCCCTCGACACCCACTGGGCCGGGAGCGGCTTTTACAACGATGACGACCGGATCGACACGCTCATCGGGGTGGAGGAGATCGCAACCCGATACCGAAAACAGTCCAAATTTTACCGGGTGTACGGAGGATGGTCACCGGGCCTGCGGGAACGCCGGGTGTGGCGATTCCTCGCGGGAGCTACTCGGGACGAATCCCGATTTTCGGAGCCGCCCGAAGGGACGGGGGGACTCCCGGTTCCGCCTGACCGCGTTCTCGTGTTTCCTTTTGTGGGCTTTGCTCTGACCGAGGACAACTTCGAGAAGGCGATAAACCGTGACCAGATCGAGCGTACCGAGGATTTCTTCCTCGGTACGCGAGTTTCCGCAACGCTCGGTTATGCGACCCCTCAGTTCGGCTCGGACCGCTACGCCGTCCCGTTTTCCGCTTTTTTCGGAAAGGGGGGCCATCTCCGGGAACGATGGACGCTCCTGTTCGATGGAGTCGCTGACGGAAGAGTCGAGCACGGGAAAGTCCGGGACACGGCCCTGGGGGCCGACGCGCGCGCCTATCTCCGGCTGTCCCGCAGCCTGCTGTCTTTTGTCTCCCTCTCGGCGAGCCGCCTGATCAACCCGGATGACGACCACCAGCTTCTGCTGGGCGGAGATACAGGACTGCGCGGATATCCCCGGCAATACCAGGCCGGCGACCGGCGGTTTCTTTTTACGGTGGAACAGCGGTACTTCACGAAGTGGTATCCCTTTCGCCTGTTCTATATCGGGGGGGCGATATTCTTCGACGCGGGCAGGGCGTGGGGCGGAAACGTGGTCAACGTTCCGGATCCGGGCCTGCTGAAGGATGTGGGGTTCGGCCTGCGGATCGGGAACTCCCGATCCGGCCTCGGCAACATGATTCACGTGGATCTCGCATTCCCCCTGGACGGCGACCCGTCGATCGACCGCGTGCAGTTCCTCGTCGAGACCAAGCAAAGCTTCTGAGGTACCCCGCACGAGAAGCTCACCGGGACCGGCCGGCAGAATCCTTTCCCTTCGTATTCCCCGTCAGAAAATCCCTCAGATTCGAATCGGTCACGTGCCATCGTTTTCCGATCTTTACCCCCCTGATCCTGCCCGCCCTCAGGTAGGCCTGCACGGTCACCCGGGAAAGCTTGAGCATCCTGACGAGGTCCTCCACCTCGTACAGTTTCATGCCGCCGATGTTCTTCATGGGTTGACTTCCCCCTTGCTCGGCCCCGATCGGGCCCCTTCCCTTATCTTTACAAAACATTATCCTATATTTGTTTTATCCAATCCATATGTAATCTTGACCATATTATATTTACATTATTTATCTTATCTTAACATGACAAACATTGATTGTATGTTGCCTCCCCCCCCACTCCCTTCGATAATGGACGTATCCCGGCGAGGCAGGCCCGAATGCACGGAGCATTACCCGCTGCGCGATCGGGGGGAAGCCAAAAGGAGGCCAACGATGAGGCTCAACATCTGGGCGTTCGGATTCGCATGCGCATTCGTCTGGGGGATCGGCCTGTTCTGTCTGACATGGTGGATCATCGCCTTCGAAGGGGCAACGAATGAGATCACCTTCCTCGGGCATCTGTATCGAGGGTACAACATCAGCCCGGCAGGCAGTGTGATCGGCCTTCTCTGGGCTTTCGCGGACGGTCTCATCGGGGGACTGGTCTTCGCCTGGCTGTACAACGTACTGGCCACCCGTCTCCCCGGTGCGAGGGAGCGCGAGCGTTCCTAGGCCTTCGATCGTTTGTTTATAACTTGAAGACGATCAGCCAGAACAGGAAGACGACGCACCCGACGATCGCAAGGGAAGTAATGCCGGGTTCAAACCCTGTGATCGAAATTTCTCCCATGCGGGAAATAAGCGCAGCATATTCTGCAAGTCCCGCGTTGATCATTTCCGCCGTCCCGTCCCCCGATGCCCGGCACATTTCCCCATCTTCCAGGATTATACGCTAACGATCTACGTGGTGCCGATTGGTTTACCTTTCCGGACTGCCGATAATTGTCAGTTCCCACTGTGAACTCGTATTTCCTTTAGAATAATTGTCATGGCGTAACGGATAGGCCTCAAATATGCCTATATATATCAAACTGTTATGTAAAACACCCGTTTTGGACCGGATTTTGCTATCAGTAAATCAGCAAGAAAGGAACCCTGAAGGGGGAGACGATGGAGCAGATCTTTTCGATTTCGGACCGATTCTTCTACGCATTGGAGTGGGGGTTCAAGAACGGCGGTTGGTGGTTCGTATTGGGAAGTTTCTCCTGTACGGTCTTTGTCGTCCTGGGGTTCTTTCGATCTCCCTATCGCTGAGGACCCGTGGCCTTTCGATCTCCGGTACAGCGGTTTCCGTCGGGGGCAAACAGCATGCCCATATTCCAGGCATCCCTCCTTGTCTTGACAACGGGCGGTAACAGGCGTATCTAGAAATTGTAAGTGGCATCCTCTCCGTAAACCAACCCATTCTGCAATCAGACAAGAGGAGAATCCCGTGAACCCCTTCAGGGAGGAGAACGATAATCCCGTCACTGTCGCGGCCATGGTGATCCTTTCCATCCTCTTTGCCGCTTTCATGCTGATGGTGGCCCTTTTGTAAACCCTGATTCCCGGTCTGTTCCGCCGGGGAAGGCCTGTCCGGACAGAAGGAGGCGGATCCCATGAGAAAAACAATGGCTTGCCTGCTTTTCTTCCTTGTTCTGCTGCTGGCGGTTTCCGTTGCCGGAGAGACGATCCAGCCCGGGGAAGTCCGCACGGCGGTGGGGACGGTGAGCGCCGTCGACATCCAGTCATCGGCCCTTGTTGTGGAGACACCCACGGCGAAGGGCGACCTTACGGTAGGCGTAACCATGAAGAAAGACGCCCCGGTCCTGAGGAAGGGGAAGAACGTGGGTCTCCGGGACCTCAAGGTGGGGGAAACCGTGACGGTGAAATACGGACGGGATGGAGACATGCTCGTCGGGCTGGAGGTGCGCGCCCGTTAACCGGAGACGGAACGAAGCTCTCGTCCGAGAAAAGGAGTCGGGCGGTTCCGCCCCGCTCTTTTTTTTGTTCAGAGTCCCGCAGGCCGAAGTCTTTCCTTGTTTCTTGCCTACTCCCTGAAGCCCCCCGATAATGTGCGTAGCCCGTAAACGGAGAGACTCGTGTGATGGATAGGCCCCGCTGCAGAACCGTCCAGGCCTTCGCAATCGCCCTTTCCCTGTTCGTTCTCCCGGCGCTCTCCTGCAGCCCAAAGTGGGCCAGACCCCCCGTCCATCCCGCACCGGCCGGGGCGGCGAGAAACGTCATCCTGTTCATCGGCGACGGCATGGGATTCGCGCAGGTCGAGGCGGCAGGAATGTTTGCCACGGGCCGACCCGGTACCCTGTCCTTCGAGGCGTTTCCTTTCCGCGGTTCGGTGCGCACCGGCAACGCGGATGGCGAAGTGACCGATTCGGCTTCTGCCTCGACTGCCATGGCAACGGGGGTCAAAGTGGAAAATGGCGTCATCAGCATGGCGTTGCCCGGGAACGGGGCCCCGCTGGAAACCGCGCTCGAGCGCTTCAAGGCCTCCGGGAAAAGCACCGGCCTGGTCACGACGACCATCATCACGCATGCAACACCGGCCGCCTTCGGCGCGCATGAGCCAAGCCGGAACAACTATTCCGGCATCGCCGACGATTATCTCAACGATTCGAGGCCGAACGTGCTCCTGGGGGGAGCAGAACACCTTACGGCAGCCGCAGCCGCTGCTGCCGGGTACACCGTCGTGGTGGATCGCGACGGGCTGGAGGCATTGGAAAGAGAGCCCGAAGTCCTTGTCTCCGGCCAGTTTGGATACGGCGATATGCCCTACGAGTCCGACGGACTCGGCGGATTGCCGCACCTTTCGGAAATGACCCTTGCGGCCCTTGAGATCCTGGAGAACGACCCGGACGGATTCTTCCTCCTGGTCGAGGGCGGGCGGATCGACCATGCATGCCACGCCAACGACATAGAACGCGCCATCGGGGAGACGATCGAATTCTCCCGCGCGGTTGCGGTTGCCGTGGAGTGGGGCGACAGCCACCCCGATACGTTGCTCGTCGTCACCGCCGACCACGAGACCGGCGGGATGCACATATTGGCGAACAACGGAGCGGGAAATCTGCCCTCCGTCGCCTGGGGAACAACCGGGCATACGTCGGCTCCCGTCCCCGTGTTCGCGTTGGGCATCGATGCCGAACCGGTCCCCGGGATACTCGAAAATACGGACATATTCCTTCTCCTGATGAATTTGTCCACCGGGTCAGGAATCCGGTCTCCCGGCGCCGGCATTCCATGAAAGGATCCGATCTGCCCGACGCAGACGGAGTCCGATCCGGACACCGAAGGGGCAGGACCGCTCGCACTGTCCGCACCGTGTACACCCCCTTGCCGTAGCGGATGCGGGAATGGTTCGATACGTGTTCCGGGCCAGGCCGCTTTTCCCGTAATCCCTTTCATACTGGAGACAACGAAGGATATCGGGAATCGCGATCCCCGAGGGGCAGCCTGCAACGCATATCCCGCAGAGCCTGCAGACGTCCCGTCCTGTGGCTTCGACATACCTCTTCAGGGATCGGTTCTCCGCGATGGTCAGCGGTTTCCCGCTTGCGGCCAGATTCTCCTTGAGCATATCGAACGTGTCCATCTCCGTGATGACGGCCGAAACCGCGTCGTTCCGCAGGACCCACTTCAGTTTCGCCTGGGGAAGGCTCACCCCCTCGGCCAGCAATGCGGCAAGATCCTCCCTCTGCCCTCCCGCCATGGTTTTCATCGCCACGACGCCCACTCCCCTCTCCTTGGCCAGGGCGAGCACCTTCCCGATCCCGTATCCTTCCGGGGAGCCGTCCGACCCGCTGCCCTCTTCCCATGGCGTGCCCGAATAGGCATTGTAGGCGACCGTGATCATGTCGTATTGGCCGCCTTTCATGACAGGTGTCAGGACATTTACGGGATCCTGGTGGCAGGAGACGCCGGTGTACCGGATCTTCCCTTGCCGTTTCAGCTGTTCGAATGCGGCCAGCACCTCCTCATGTTCCGCCACCCGGGCGTCGGACAGGTTATGGATAAGCAGGATGTCCAGATAGTCGGTCTGCAGCCTCCTCAGGCTCCCCTCCGCCTCCCGGATCAGGGCGTCCCGTGTGTCCCGCCATCCCCCGTAGAAATGAAACTTGGTGGCTACATGGAAGGTGTTTCTTCGACCCTTGATGACCCGTCCGATCAGGCGCTCGCTGTTTCCGCCGGAATAGGATGAGGAGGTGTCGACGTAGTTGACCCCCATTTCGATCGCCTTCAGGAAGACCGTCTCCGAGGGAGGGGGGCTTCCCCCCAGACTGATCTCCGAGACCATCAGTTCCGTTCTTCCGAGACGCCGGTAAGTCATACCCCCCTTCCGGAGCCGGTCCGCCGTCCGGTCCGTTCCTCTCTCCAGGGCGAACAGGGGTCCCACCGGGATCCGGCCTCCGATGGCCGCCAGCGCGGAGGTCTTCAGGAAATCGCGACGGGTGATCCCGGGAATGCGGAGTGCTCTTTTCATGCCTGATCTGTCCTCCGGATCGTGGCCACGGTGTCGACGGTTCGGCTCTCTTCCCCCGATTTTACCGCAAGGAGAGCGAGGGGCGACCTGCTATAGTATTCCGGTACGCTGTCAACCGGAACGCGGCTAGTGCCGCGCAGACGATCATCCCGGAATCGTTCATGCACTCTTTCGATGCAGATCATGGATTCCTGGAGCCTTTCATCGAGCACCAAGGGGAGCGGCGCGTTTTCTGGCGCAGGAAACCCAAGGCCATCGGCAGCAGCTTCCTGCTCGCCAGAAAAGGGATGGCCGTCCCCCCTTCCCATCGGACCAGATCCGTCATACTCCTTGATTTCGACGGCGCATTCGGCACGGGCGGCCACGGCACGACGGAAGGGTGCCTCATTGCGCTCGAGCATGCGATGTCGGGCGGAGAAACGGTTCTGGACGTGGGGACGGGGACGGGAATCCTCGCCATTGCGGCGCACAAGCTGGGGGCGGCCCGCGTAACAGCCGTGGATATCGACAAGGCCGCATGTGAGGAGGCGAAAAGGAACCTCGCGATCAACGGAATCGAGGGGGAGATCGTTGTGACGGAAGGCGGGATCGGATCCGTGGACGGCCGGTTCGACATCATCGCCGCCAACCTGAGAACCCCCGTTCTTGTCGGGCTCATGGACGAACTGACCGGGAAGCTGAACCCGGGAGGGTTCGCGATCCTTTCCGGGATCATGGAGAGGGAATTCCATCCCTTCCTCTCCTTTCTCGAGGCATACCTCCTGGAACCTGTGGAAATACAAAGGATCCGCGGCTGGATGACCCTTGCCCTGGAAAGCGAACCGGACCTTGCACACCCTCCGGTTTCCCGAAAAAGACGGTGAGGGACGAGGGCGAAGGGCCCGGAGGCACCCGTAACGAGGGGAAACCACAAGGGACCACCGTTCATCGAAGGGAAAAGGGAGGGAAACCATGAGGAATGTGCCTTTGGGGAAGAGCGGGCTCTCGGTGTCCCGGATGGGACTGGGATGCATGGGGATGTCGGAGTTCTACGGCCCGGCGGACGAAAAGGAGTCGATCCGGACGATCCACCGCGCCCTGGAGCTGGGGATGAATTTCCTCGACACGGCCGACATCTACGGAGTCGGCCGGAACGAGGAGCTCGTCGGGAAAGCGATCCGCGACCGCCGCGACAGGGCCGTCCTGGCGACGAAATTCGGCAACGTCCGGGGGGAGGACGGCAGCTGGCTGGGCGTGAGCGGGAAACCCGAATACGTGCGCTCCTGCTGCGAGAAGAGCCTCAAGCGTCTCGGAGTGGAGGTCATCGATCTCTATTACCAGCACCGGGTCGACCCCGAAACGCCGATCGAGGAGACCGTGGGCGCCATGGCGGAGCTCGTCCGGGAGGGGAAGGTCCGGTACCTCGGGCTTTCCGAAGCGGCCGCCGCCACGATCCGACGGGCCTGTGCGACCCACCCGATCGCCGCGCTCCAGACGGAATACTCCCTGTGGACCCGCGACCCGGAAACCGAGGTGATCCCCACCTGCCGGGAACTCGGCGTGGGATTCGTCGCGTACAGCCCCCTGGGAAGAGGGATCTTCGGGGGCTGGATCAAAGGCCCCGGAGACCTGTCGGCGGGAGATTACCGGCACAACCACCCCCGTTTCACGGGGGAGAACCTCGAACGGAATCTCGCCCGGGTGAACCGGCTGGAGGAGATCGCGGCGGAAAAGGGATGCCGTCCCGCTCAGTTGGCCCTGGCCTGGGTGCTCGCGAAAGGGGAAGATATCGTCCCCATCCCGGGGACCAAGCGGGTAGAACGGCTTGAGGAGAACGCCGGGGCGCTGCGTGTGAGCCTGACGCCGGAGGACGTCGCACGTTTCGAGGAGGCCTTCCCCCCCGGAGCGACCGCGGGAACCCGGTACCCGGAATGGGCGATGAAAGCGGTCAACCGGTAGGTTTCCCCCCGGAGGATATATTCCCGGAACGCACTAGAAACCTGCACCCCACCGGTATTGCCAGATCAACGCGATCGTGTCGAAGTCGCTTCCCGTGCGCGCGGACACCCCGGAGCTGCCGTGGAGCTTGACCGAGTGATACCGGTTCAGGGGCACTGCCAGGGTCGCGCCAAGGCGCGAGTTTTCCTGGAGGTCATCGCCCTTGACGCCGTCGACGCTCGTTCGCCCGCCGCGGTAATATGTGCCGTCCACCGCAACCCAAATCCCGGACCGGAATGCATAGACGATGTGCCCCTGGAGGGAATAGAGAGGTTCCTGCTCTTTTTTGTGCCCCCCGAGGAAATCGCTGTTCCGCGTATAGAAGAACGCGGCTGCGTTCAGTTCCAGCGTCACCGGCCCCAACGCCTTTCCGATGCCGATCTCCGGCTTGAAGAACCACCGGTTCGTACCGATATTCAGGAGTCTTTCGCCGTCGTACTGACCAAGAGGAGCGGAGACCTGCAGGCTTGCTCCCACGATGAGATCCTGCCGGTACCGGGGAAATTCCTCGAGAGTCAGCGAAGGGGCACCGTAGAGGTTGGCGGAGATCCGGAACCTCGGATCGCCCGCCCCGCATATGTCGCGCTCCCGGAACTCTCCCAGGTACTCGGCGGACCCCGATGCGCACCCATAGGGCAGCACCGCATCGAACTTGCCGGACATGCCCCACAGATCGAGCGACCGGGCATACCCGAAAACGGGACCGTGGATCCGGACGTTTCCGTTCTCCAGCGGCACCGAGGGATCAAACAGGACGTTCCCGTCCGAATAGCCGTACCCTGCGACGAGGAAGTTCAGTCCCCTCGGCAAGTTTGTATAGAGCCTGGGCTCGAGGTCCTGCGCATGCGCTGCAGCGGCCCCAAGCAACAGAAGGAATAC
The DNA here is from genome assembly GCA_020346465.1 of Deltaproteobacteria bacterium. Taxonomy (GTDB): domain Bacteria; phylum Desulfobacterota; class Deferrimicrobia; order Deferrimicrobiales; family Deferrimicrobiaceae; genus CSP1-8. The sequence goes on along the minus strand of CP070783.1, from coordinate 980,185 downwards.
GGCGGCTCGCATCCCTCTCATGCCGTGGAGAATATCCTATTCCAGGTACTTTTTCAGGTGCCCGATCGCGGCGGGCCAGGCCTTTTCGGATGCGGCGAGATTCGCGCCGTCCCTGCCGTCCTGGGCCCGCAGGAACCCGTGCCCCGCCCCCGGGTAGGTGTGCGTGACGAACGTCTTCCCCAGTTCCTTCATTTTTGCCTCCGCGGGACCGACCGTGGCGTTGACCCGGGCGTCGTCCCCTCCGTACAGCCCGAGCACCGGCGCACGGACCGCCTCCAGGGCGTCCAGGTCGGGGGATGTTCCGTAGAACACCACGGCGGCGTCCAGTTCGGGCCGTACCGTTGCGTAGTGAAAGCTTCTGCCACCTCCCCAGCAGAAACCCACGGTGGCGACCTTGTTCTTAGCCGCCGGCAGCCCCCTTCCGTAAGCGCTCACGGCATCGAGCACCGCGACGACGTCCGGCGCCTCGAGGCTGCGCACCGCTTTCACGACGTCGTCCCGGCTCCCGAACTTGTCGGTCCCTCCGCCGCCGGGACCCTTGCCGGAGAGGAAATCCGGCGCGATCGCGATGAACCCGTCTTCGGCAAGCCGGTCCGCAACGGCCCGTATCCAGTCGGACAGCCCATAGACCTCCTGGATGACGATCACGACGGGGGCCTTGTCCTTGCGCTCCGGGTAGGCGATGAATGCGGCCACCTTCGTATCCCTCCCGGGGACGGAGATGTCGGCCCACTCATGGTGGCGGGGGGATCGCTCCAGTGCGGCCTTGGCCCCCGTCTCGCCCGGCGGGATCGGGCCGGCGTCGGACCCGGCGGAAGGCATCATGAGCAAAGCGACAAGGAAGAAAACGATAGCGATCTTGCCTTTCATGGAAAGTCCTCCTTTCCCATAGATTCGTTTCCTGTTGCCATGTCCCCGACCGCCACCTAGGGAATGACGGCGTAGGCCAACAGCAGACCGATTGCGAGGGCGATCCCTCCCCACATCCGCAGGAAAACGGTCCCCCGGGAAGACCACCAATCGAGAATCCTGCGGAAGCGCTCGACGCCAAAGAAAGGCGTGACGAGTCCCGATACGAGAATGACGGCTCCTGCGATGCGGACAGCCCCGGGCGCGCGCGAGGCAGGCGAAGTGACAAGAAGCGCCGTGCCCAGGACGATGCGAAGAGCGGCAGCCCCGTAGAGCCCCGCCGGGCTCTGGAACCGGCGGACGAAATCGAGGAGCATCGCGGGGAAAACGATGCCCACCGCACCCAGGGAGGCTACGAAAAGAGCCAGGACGAGAGCGACGACTGCCATGTCGTATATAATATATTTTTACGGCCCCCGCGTCGCTGCGATCGAGGCCGGAAGAGATGAAAATGGGAGGTGCGACATGAAGGCGTTACTCCTGGACGGCTGCCGCGAGGGCGATTACCTCGCCATGGAGGCCGTCCTGGAGATGACCGCTGCGCTTGCCGGGCGGGCCGATGACGTCGAGGTGGTGAAATTGCGGGAACTCGCCATTTCGGCGTGCACTGGATGCTTCGGGTGCTGGACGCGTACGCCGGGAGAGTGCGTGCTCCAGGATGACGCGGCCACGGTGCTGCGCTCGTATCTCGGGTCGGATGTCGTGGCGTACGTTACCCCGGTGACATTCGGCGGATACTCCTCCCAGCTGAAGATGATGCTGGACCGGTGCATCCCCCTGCTGGACCCGCGGTTCACGATCGTGGGCGGCGAGGTTCATCACCTGTTGCGGTACCGGCGTTACCCGAAGACGGTCGTCCTCGGAACCCTGCCGTCTCCCGACGCCGAGGCCGAACGCCTGTTCGCGAGTCTGGTGGCCCGGAACGGGTTCAACTTCCACCGGACCTTCGAAGCGGAGGTCCTGGTGGGAGTGCCGGATCCCCCATCTGCCCGGCGATGCGCGGAGCGCCTCCTCGACCGGATCGGAGTGACGGCTTGAACGCCCTGATCCTCGTGGGCAGTCCGAAGGGCCGTGTATCGGCATCGTGGATGCTCGGCTCCAGACTCGCCGAGGGATTGCGGGATCACGGCGTCACCGTGCAATACGGCATGGTGCATCACGAGCTCCGCTCCGGGGAAGGAACCGCGAAACTGCTGGACCTGTTCGATTCCTCCGACCTCGTCGTCTTGGCGTTTCCCCTTTACGTCGACTCGCTTCCGGCGCCCCTCACACGTCTGCTCGAACTGGCGGCCGAGCGAAGGGGCCGCACTTCCGCTCCGGGGAACCCCCGGCTCGCCGTCGTCGTCCAGTGCGGTTTTCCCGAGGCCCACCAATGCGACACTGCCATCGGGATCTGCCGGCGGTTCGCCGGATCCGCCGGCATGGGCTGGGCCGGCGCCCTGGCGATGGGGATGGGCGGCTCGCTGGAAGGGGATTTCCGGCGTCTGCCGGGGGGAGGAAAACAGATCCTCGATGCGCTCGGCAAGACGGCGGAGGCGCTGGCCAGGGGCGGCGACATCCCCGACGAGGCAAAAGCGGTTTTCGCAAGGCCGCTGATGCCGCGGTGGCTCTATATCCTGACCGGCAACCTGGGATGGCGGCTGAAGATGCGGAAAAACAAGGCGCGGAGGCCGATCGGGGACCGGCCTTACGCGCAGGGATGACCCGTCTGAAAGCCGGCGCGCAACGAGATCTATTCTCCTGGGCAGGGCATCCCGGAAGTGACCGGTCGGGGAAGTGTTCCGCCCGAATCGCCGGGCAGGCAGACACATCATAAACATATGGAAAAACGCAGGGTGGGGAATTCCGGACTGGCGATCCATCCCCTTGCACTCGGGGGCAACGTCTTCGGGTGGACGGCGGATGAGCCGACCTCGTTTCGGTTGCTCGACGCCTTCGTGGAGGCCGGATTCGATCTCATCGACACCGCGGATGTCTATTCCCATTGGGTCCCCGGGCACAAGGGAGGGGAATCCGAGACGATTCTCGGGAAATGGCTGAAGCGCAGCGGGAACAGGCAGAACGTCATCATCGCCACCAAAGTCGGAAAGGAGATGTCCCCCGACAGGAAAGGGCTCTCGAAATCTTACATCCTTCGCGCGGCGGAGGATTCTCTGAAGCGCCTGCAGACGGATTACATCGACCTGTATCAGTCCCATGCCGACGATCCGGAGACGCCTCTCGAGGAGACGCTGGAAGCCTTTGGCCGATTGATCAGGGACGGAAAGGTACGGGCGATCGGAGCCTCGAATTACGGGCCGGAAAGGCTTTCGCAGGCGCTGGAAGCGAGCGGGCGATCCGGGCTTCCCGCCTATCAGAGCCTGCAGCCCCTGTATAATCTGTACGATCGCGCGGAATACGAATCGGAGCTCGAGCCGATTTGTCTGGAACGACAACTGGGGGTACTCTGCTACTTCCCCCTTGCCAGCGGGTTTCTCACGGGAAAGTACCGGTCGGAAAAGGATCTGTCGGGCCGTGCCCGGGCCGAGCTCGTCAAAAAGTACCTGGATGAGAGGGGATACCGGATTCTCGGCGCCCTGGACCGTGTGGCCGAAAAGCATCGTTCCACGCCGGCGGCCGTTGCTCTCGCCTGGCTGATCGCCCGCCCGGGCATCACCGCTCCCATCGCGAGCGCCACAACCCTCGATCAGCTGAACGCGCTGATCGGGGCGACGAGACTCACGCTGGCCTCTTCCTCCATCGAGGAGCTTACCCTCGCGAGCGCCTGACCGAAAGGCGGTTCCTCACGTCCCCCCACCTATCCGATCCGCCTCAGCAGCCATGCCATGTTCTCCCCCAGGATTCTCATGGTGTTCATGCCCTCGGTATCTCCTTGGACCTCCTGCTCCCCCAGGCCGAAACCCATGTTCCAGTAAACGGATCCGGGAACGACGAGCTGATTGATGAAGAAGAACTTGTTGATCGCATCGAACGTGTCGGTCGCCCCCGCCCTTCTCACCGCGACCACCGCCGCACCGACCTTTCTCTTGAGCATATGCCCGTTGGCGATCGCAACGAGGCCCGCCCTGTCGATCAACGCTTTGACTTCGGTGCTGACGTTGGCGAAATACGTGGGCGAACCGATGATGATCCCGTCGGCCTCGATCATCCTGTCCACCAGATCGTTGAGAATGTCCGTCGTGATCGAGCAATGCCGATCCTGATTCTCGAAACACTTCATGCATGCCGTGCAGCCCCCGATCTTCCTGCCGCCGAGCTGAACGAGCTCCGTTTCCATTCCTTCTTTCCGTACCTCGTCCAGGACGGCGTTGATGAGCATTGCCGTATTGCCGCTCTCCCTTGGGCTTCCATTGAATGCAACGACTTTCATCTCTTTTCTCCTTTCGGCAACCAACATGTGACGCCTGGCCAGCACCCCCCCCGGTCCGCCTCCAGAGCGTGATTCTACCGGCCGCCCGCGCAGGGGTCAACAACACCCGGGATGACGCGGGGGAAAGGGAATATAATGACGAAAAACCGACCCGGGAGAAGCAGGAAATGGATCCTCTGACCGAGTCCGAGAAGACCTTCTTTGAAAGTTTCGTGATCGTCGCAAAAAGACCCTACCTGGGGTTTCTTGCGGGGGCGGTGCTTTTTTTCATCGGCCTGGCATTCTACTCGAAGGGCATGCGGCAGGACCAATCCGGAAAGATTTTGCTCGCGGGGATCTTCTTCGGATGGAGTCTGTTCGAGATCATCGAGTCCTATCTGGCATACCGGCTGTATACCATTTTCGAGAAAATGAAGAGCCTCGGCGGGTAACGGGCCCGAGGAAAACGGCCAAGAGAGGGAAGGCCATGGGACCCGAGGAGATCATCGCAGCGTACCGCATGGAACGGCACCGCGAGGGGGGGTGGTTCCGGGAGGTGCACCGCTCTCCTCGCTCTCTCGGGCGGATCCCCGGGTATCCGGGAGGCCGGACGGCGTTTTCCGCGATCTACTTCCTGCTCACGCGGGGCGATTTCTCGGCCTTTCACCGCCTGCGCAGCGAGGAAGCCTGGATCCACCTGGCGGGAGACCCGTTGGAGCTGGTCCTCATGGGACGGGAGGTCCGCCGGGTAAGGCTTGGTCCCGCAACAGAAGGCGGGGACCCGGTCGCCGTGGTGTCCTCGGGCGAGCTTCAGGCGGCCAGAAGCTGCGGGGAGTACACCCTGGCGGCCTGTATCGTGGCCCCGGGGTTCGATTTCGAGGATTTCTCGATGCCTTCGCGGGAGGAACTGCTGCGGGAGTACCCGGATCGAAGGGAACTGGTCCTCGCCTTCACCCGCTGAGGGCGAAACGGCTCCTCCTTTTTCCCCGCCGAGGTTTCCCTCCTCCCTCCGCGCGCTGCCGCCTCCCCCGCCCGGGAGGACATCGCAGCCCCGGAGCGCCCCTATTTGACCTGCGTGGTGAGAAAGATGGGAAGCGTCATGTGCCCGATCTGGTCCTGCAACTCCTCGATGCCGTCGATATGGCGGTCCTCGTCCTGGAGGATCTGTTCCAGGATCTCCCGGGTGGCGAAATCGCCTACCTCCCCGGCCAGAACGATGGCACGATTATAGGCCTCGATGGCGCCCATCTCGAGGGCGTGGTCTCCGGCGAGCTGTTTGGGCACGTCCTTGCCGATGAGCATCTTCCCGAGGGTGCTGACCGTCGGGGTCCCTTCCAGGAAGAGGATCCGGCCGATGAGTTTCTCGGCGTGCTTCATCTCGTCGATGGCCCGTTTTTCGAAATGCTGGTGCAGCTTCTCGTACCCCCAGTTGGCGCACATCTCCGAATGCACCATGTACTGGTTGATGGCTGTGAGTTCGTCCGCCAGCAGCGAATCCAACGTCTGGATGAGCTTCCTGTTTCCCTTCATCGGCCTTCCTCCCCTTCCGGTTGTCGGGGTCGTCGTTTCCTTCGACCGGATTCGATTATACCGTACGGAATGCGATATCATTGCAGAAACCGGTGTCCTTCTCGGGAAACCGGGAGATCAGAGGAGTCCCGACCATGGAGCACCCGAACCACACCGTCTCTCTTGTTCTGGGCAGCGGAGGCGCCAGGGGCCTTGCGCACATCGGGATCATCGAGTGGCTCACGGAGAACGGGTACGAAATCCGCTCCCTTGCCGGTTCCTCCATGGGCGCCCTGATCGGAGGCGTCTACGCCGCGGGCAAGCTGGACATCTTTACCCGCTGGGTTTCCGACCTGCAGCGCCTGGACGTCGTCCGCCTCCTGGACCTTTCCTTCGGAAGCACCGGGCTGTTCAAGGGCGAGCGGGTGATGGGCGTGCTCAAGGATCTGATCGGGGACCGGAATATCGAAGACCTCCCCGTTCCCTTCACGGCGGTGGCCACGGATATCCAGAACGGCAAGGAGGTCTGGTTGAGTCGG
>CP070783.1:971109-973779 GCA_020346465.1 Deltaproteobacteria bacterium | reverse complement strand
GGGGCCGGGAATGCCGCCCGTCCTCGCCGGTGGGTCGATCGCAGAGGGAACGTTTTTCGTCGTCCCGCACCCGCTCAGGGGAATAACGAGAAGCCCGAAGATCAGCGCCGGACAGAGTACTTTCCTTACGGCCTTGTGCATACATCCCCTCGCTCCCTGAGCATTTCCAGGAGGTACTGCCCGTACCCGTTCTTCCGGAGAGGCTCCGCCAGCCGCTCCAGCTGGCGCGCATCGATGTAGCTCATCCGGTAGGCCACTTCTTCCACACAGGCGATTTTCAGGCCTTGCCGTTTTTCGATCGTTTCCACGAACGTGGAAGCATCGAGGAGGGAGTCGTGCGTTCCCGTGTCCAGCCAGGCGAATCCTCTCCCGAGCAGTTCCACGTTCAACTCTCCGCGGACGAGGTAGTCGTTGATCACATCCGCGATCTCGAGCTCCCCTCGAGCCGAGGGCTTGAGGCCGGAGGCGATTTCCACCGCGCGGTTGTCGCAGAAATAGAGACCGGGAACCGCGTAGCTCGATTTCGGTTTCACCGGTTTTTCCTCGATGCTTAGCACCTTGCCCGATCCGTCGAACTCCACGACCCCGTACCGCTCGGGATCCCGGACCCAATACCCGAAGATGAGCGCTCCCTTTTTGAGCTGCACCGCCTTTCGAAGGGTCGCCTGGAACCCCTGCCCGTAGAAGATGTTGTCTCCCAGGATGAGGCAGACATTCTCCTTTCCGATGAACTCCCTCCCGATGAGGAATGCCTGCGCGAGTCCCTCCGGGCGAGGCTGGGCGGCATAGGAGAACCGGACTCCCCATTGGGCCCCGTCCTCGAGGAGATCCTGGAAGCGGGAAAGTTCGTCCGGCGTGGTGATGATCTGAATGTCTCTTATCCCCGCAATCATCAGAACGGAAAGGGGATAATAGATCATGGGCTTGTCATAGACGGGAAGAAGCTGCTTGCTCACCGCCTTGGTGATGGGATAGAGCCTCGTCCCCGCACCGCCGGCAAGGATGATCCCTTTCCATTTTTCCTGTGCTGATCCGCCCATTGTCATCCTATATATGTTTCCTCATGTTTTCTTTGATATACAAGTAAAAATGGTTGTCAGTCCATTTCCTCTAATAGAGAAAGAAGGTGCTGAACTCCACTCCCGCGTAAACCGTTTCGCGGTCGATATCTCCTCCCGCCCCCGCGCTGTCGCGCTGGCGATAAATGTCCCCTTTGATATACAAGGAGGCCCATTTCGTGGCGGTGTACCGGATCCCGGCGCCTCCCCACCAGGTGTCGATTGTCTCGTCCGTCGGCTGATCGATCGACTTGTTCCTCTGGTAGGAGCCGGAGAGGTCCCACCACCATCCCTCGGCGAATTGGTCCGTGAGAGACAGGTAGACAGTCAAACGATCCGTTATCACCCCAAATCCGCTTCCCCCCGACGGCTCTGTCGATGCCGCCAGATTTACCGAAAAATATTTCTTGGAATATACAAAGGAAACACTTGCGGTGGGTGTCCAATCATCGGTACCCTCACTGGCGGGTCCCGCATCTTCGCTGTAATGAGCAACCCCGGCGCGTCCCGTCAAGGTGTACTGTTCCGCGATTTCGTAGGTGCCGGTCAGTCCCCCCGACAATACCCGGGTATCGGGGCTCCTATCCCAACTGTTGACGTTTGCGCTGAAATACACGCCGGAGGAAAGTCTCGGATTGAACCGGTATGCAACGGTCGTGTCTCCGAATATCGTGCGGGAATCCTCCGGGTCCGGGTCCGTGACGCTGGGGAGTCGATCCGTCTTGGTAGCCCCCCCTCCCAACGAGAAGTCGACGCGGGGGGAGACAAGATAATCCATTCTGAGACCGGCCAGGTAGTATCTTTGTTTGCTCCTGCCAACTACGATTTGATCCGCTGGCGGAATGCCGGGCGTCGGCGGGGAGATCAACTGGTTCCGGCGCCAGGAATCCGTGGTCTCAAGAAAACCAAGATAAGGGGAAAAGGAGAATCGCGGGGCAATCCGCATCGGCTTCGCGGCGGAAAGCCGGAGATCGATCGTGGACGGATTGTCTTCCACCTCTGTATTGTCGATAAACTTCTCGAATTCGATGAAGGCGGAGACTGACCCCGTCGTCTGGAACGCATCGAAAAAGAGCTCAAGGCCCGGACGCGCCCGCAAGATGACATCCGATACGTCGTCGGTTGAGGAGTTGAATATGTTCGAGTCCCAGCCCCCTTCCAGCGAAACCGAGGGAACCGCTTTGTTCTCCGCTGCGGACTCGGGTGCCGCGAGGAGGCAGGCGACCGCCGCCACCGCGGATACGGCAAAGGCCCGGGCGATCATGAAGCGGCGCATGGTCACGGCACCACGATCGTGTCGCCGGGCTTGAGCAGATAGTTACCGACTCCACCCCGATCGATAATGTCGTAATAGTTGATCACGCGTACCTCCTGCCTGTGCCCTGCATTGCGCACCAGTCTGATCTTGCGGGGAGATGCGAAATCCGTGAACCCCCCTGCCAGGGAGATGGCCTGCAGGACGCTTACGTCGCCGCGCAAGGGGAACACACCGGGAGTGTTCACATAACCGATGACGAAGAACTTCGAGGCGTTTACCTGCAAAACGATGACGGACACGGCGGGATCCTTGATGTAGGCTAGCAGATTCCGCTGGATCACGGCGGCCACCTCT
>CP070783.1:966972-971009 GCA_020346465.1 Deltaproteobacteria bacterium | reverse complement strand
TCGGAATAGGTGCACTTGCTCTTGATCCTTTCCTTGAGATACAGGTTCTCGACGATCAGCGCTTTCCGCTCAAAGATCTTCCTGATGTGGAGGATGAGTTCTTCGATCTGGAACGGTTTGAGCAGATAGTCGTGCGCCCCCTTCTTCATCGCCTCGATCGCCGACTCCACGGTGGCGTTCGCGGTCATGACGATCACATCGGTCTCCTTGCTTACCGACCTTACGTGCTCCAGGATCTCGATCCCCTTTCCGTCGGGGAGGTAGATATCGGTCAGGACGACGCCGGGCGCCTCCTTCTGCAGGCGCTCAATCCCCTCCCGGACCGTGTGGGAGACGGCCACCTCGTACCCTTCCCTCGCCAGCACGCGGGAGAGTACCGCCGAGAGGTTCTGGTCGTCCTCGACGACGAGGATATTCCGGTTCATGTCGCCTTCTCGTGGCCGGCGGGGAAGAAGATCCGGAACGTCGTCCCCTTGCCCACCTCGCTTTCCACCTCGATCTTCCCGTTGTGCTCCTGGACGATCCCGTACGCGATGGCAAGACCCAGCCCCGTCCCCTGCTCCTTGGTGGTGAAAAACGGCTGGAAGACCTGTTTTCTCTGTTCTTCCGGGATCCCCACGCCCGTGTCGGAAATCGTTACCTGCACCCCTTCGAAGGTCCCGTCCCCGATCTTCCTCGTGGCGACCCGCAACTCGCCGCCGCCGGGCATCGCCTGGAACGCGTTCAGGATGACGTTTAAGAATACCTGGCGAAGCTGGCCCGCGCCGGCATGGATCGGGGCCAGGGTCGCATCCAGGTCTTTGACGAGTGTGGTCGACTTCGCTTGGGGCTGTAACTCGAGGATCTTGAACAGGTCCTCCATCACCTCGTTCACGTTCACGGAATCGGCCTTCGTCCGGGAGGTTCGGGCAAATCCGAGGAGGCTGCGGGTGATCTTGATCGCCTGATTCGCCTCGTACTCGATCACCGCGAGGTCCTTGGCCAGGGGGGTCTCCGGCCGGACGTCCTGCTTCACGAGCTGCACCATGTTCAGGATGGTGCTCAAGGGGGTGCTGAGCTCATGGGATATCCCGGCGGAGAGGGTGCCGATGGAGGCCATCGTCTCCGCCCGGACCATCTGCTCCTGGGCGGCCTTAAGCTCCCGGTTGGCCTTCGCAAGCTCTTCCTTTGTCAGCTCGATCCGCCGGATCTGCTCCTGGAGGGAACCCGCCATCTCGTTGATGGAGTCGCCCAGCTCCCCGAACTCGTCCTTCAGGCCCTCGATCCGGTGGCCCAGGTCTCCGTTCGTCAATGTCCGGGTCGACTGGAGAATCGCATCCATCGGGCGGGTCAGCCCCCGGATGAGAACGACCACGAGGATCCCGGAAAGCAGGGGGATCGACGCCATCAGCAGGTAAAAGAGGGTCTTGGTCCGTCCGATCTCGTCCAGGGCCTGCTGGGTTCGCTCCCCCAGCCGGGAGCTGGTGAAGGCGATCATGGTCCCTACCTGTTCCGTCAACCCCTCGCCGATCCGGAAGGCGTTCTCCTCTTCTCGGGCCATCCTCTCGGCGTTCGCCCGGATGGTGATAATCCGGCTCAGGGCGTTTTCATAGATCTGCGTCTGTTTCCAGAGACCCTCGATTCTCGCCTGGACCTCGCCGGAGTGGTGGCAGTCGAAACAGGTTTCCACGATGTGTCCCATCCCCCGGATGTGGGAAACCATCGTGTCGAACCTCCGGGCGTAGATCGTGTCCTTGAGCAGCAGGTCCGCCTGCACCCTCTTGATCTGGATCAGGTAGTGCTCCCGGAGGATCTCCACCTGGTGGAGCGTGATCAGCCGGTCGAGCCTCTCCCTGGCGGTTTCGATGGTGTAGACGAGGTATCCCCCTCCCATCAGGAAGAACAGGGAATAGACGACCATGCCGATGACGATCCGTTTCTTCATCAGTCGTTGATGTAATCGTAGGTGGCGAGATCGAGGCCGACCTGGCGGGCGTAATCGTACACGGCCTTGTAGTCCTCTTCGACCGTTTCGATGAACCGGATCGCTCCGAACATCTTGAGGATCTCCTTCCCCCTCGGATCGTCGTGCATGCCGAGGAGAGCCTCCCGGATCCCTTCCTTCAGGGACTGGTCAAGGTCGTTCCTCAATGCCAGGGCGTTTTCGGGCACCTCGGGGGATCGGGCCAGGATCATAAGATCGCCGAGGATACGGGGATCGTTCTTGGCCAGCCGGAAGAAGATCGTGTCCTTCGCGGCGCCGGCATCCGCTCTCCCGGCGATCACGTCGTAGATGGAATCCTGGTGGGTACCCGTGAAATACGTCTCCTGGAAATAGCTCTTGTAATCCTTGACCCCTCCCTCGTGGAAATAGTCCAGGGGGAGAAGATACCCGGCGGTGGTCGCCTTGTCCACGAAGGCGAACCGCTTCCCCTTCATCTCCCTGATGCCGCGGATGCCGCTGTCCTTCCTCACGAAGATCATCCCGTAATAGGTGGAGGTGTTGTCCAGGGAGAGCGGGCGGGCAACGACGGAGAGACCCAGCTTCGCGTGGGCCAGCGCATAGGTGAAGGAACCGAAGAAGGCCCCGTCGAGGTTCTCGGACCGGAAGTTGTCGATGATGTTCCCGTACCGGGGGAGGATCTTGAGTTCGATCTTTGCGCCGATCCGGGCGGAGAGATAGGAGGCGAGCGGCTGGTAGCGTTCGAGCTGGTTGAAGATGTTCTGCTCCGGGATCAGACCGATGCGCAGGGTCGCCCCCGGGGAAGGGTTCGGTTTCGGGGGAGGGGGCGGCTCCTGCCGGGAGCAGCCGGCGACGACCGCCGCTACGAGGGCTATCGGGAGGATCTTCTTCAGCATCCGGTGAATGGTACCATACCCTTATTCATCGTGCCGTCCACCGGGGCGCCTGGGGACCGTGTCCCGCGGAAAGCGTCACCCACCCTTTTCCTTCGAGATCGGTCAGGAACGCCATCACGTCGGCATGCATCTCCTCCGGATCCGCCTGAAAGAGAGTGGCGATCTCGGCCGCGATCTTCTCCGCCGTGTTGATTCCGTTGACCCGGGTCCAGATCTCCGCCCCCACGAGGTTCAGCTGGTGGATGGTTTCCCCCAGCACGAGCGTGAGGACCCCGACGTCCTCGTACTCCTCCCCTTTTCGCGCCCTGTCCCAGGCAAGCTCCCGCATCCCCTTCTCCAGCCTCCAGACGATCGCGGGATTGCGTTTGGGCTTTGCCTTCATCTTAAGCCTCCACCACGCCGATCCCCGCCCGGGAAGCGACCCCCAGTCCGGCGTCCATCGCCTTCCGAAGGTGCGGCACGTCTTTCGGGGCGAGGCCGAAGAGCTGTTCCGCCGCCACGACGTCCGCCGCCACGACGTCCGCGGAGGCGAACACCTTCCCCACCTGCTTGACGTCCGCCAGGTTCCCCCCCGAGGGGCCGTTCCGCAGCAGGATGCGGGTGGCGTCGATGACCGCCAGGTGGGTGGGAATCCTGCGGTTCAGGTCCACGAGGCATTCCGTCAGGCGGAAATGGACCTGCCCACGGTTCCCCCCCATCACCCCCATCATGTTTTTGAGCCCGAGGGTGACGTTGGCCAGCGTGTGGTGCTTGGCCACCGGGACGTTGATGATCCTGTCGGCTTCGAGGGCGTCGCGGTAGAGGTCCCATTCCCGGAGGACGAGGGCGTCCGGGATGTTCGTCCGCTGGAACTTCCGGTCCTCCACGTGGTAGACGCGCAGGGAGTCGCCCGCGTTGTGCTTCTTCGCGAACTCCTCCACGGTCCGCTGGATTCCGCTGCTGGCGTAGCAGCGCCTCGGCTCGTTGCAGGTGCGGTCGAAAACCCGAACCTCCTTCGCCCCGGCGGATAGGCACAGTTCGGCGACGGCGATCACCACCCCGGGGTCGGTGTTCGCCGCCTGCTCGGGGGTCCGGTCCCATCCGATGTTCGGCTTGACGACCACCACGTCGCCGCGGGAGACGAAGGCCCGGATCCCGCCGACGGCGTCGATCGCCTTGCGGACGTTTGCCGCGGCGTCCGCACCGGAGGCGACGGCCAC
>CP070783.1:921943-966872 GCA_020346465.1 Deltaproteobacteria bacterium | reverse complement strand
TCCGGCTTGAGGATGCGATGGATTTCATTCAGAATGTCGACCAATTTCCCGGGCTCTATGTGTTCAAAAACCGCAAGCATCGTTACCACATCGAAATATTCGTTCTCCAACGGCAAGGTTCGATTTTCTTCCAGATCCCAATGGATAATCGTGAGGTTGTTTCTTTGATACTGGTCTTCGTTCTCCTCACAGATCGTTTTTTCGAGGCCATATTTTATGGAGAAATCGGTGTTCAGAAGAAAAAATGGATATGCCCCGCATCCGATATCCAGAATGCGACCGTTTCTGTATTCCTTCGGGATCATTCGATTGGCAATTTTCCATCTCTGCCTGGCCAGAAACCCTTCCAGAAGCCCTTTTCCTCTTGTAACATTCATTCGTCTTTTCTTCTCTCCCAACTAATTTCCGGAAAATAAATCATTGTCAGGGGTACAAAAAGGAAACAGCTAACGGAAAAGATTATACTTGAATATACATATCAGGGCGCTGATCCCGTCCTTCCAGTTGATCTTTTTCCCTTCCGCATAGGTTCGCCCGCTGTAGGAAATTCCCACCTCAAAAATCCTGCATTTTTGCTTGGCGATTTTTGCCGTGATCTCCGGTTCGAATCCGAAACGATTCTCCTCGATCTGAATAGTTTTAATAATTTCACGCCTGAAAACCTTGTACCCGGTTTCCATGTCGGTGAGGTTCAGATTTGTGAACATGTTCGATAACAAAGTCAGGAGTTTGTTACCCACAGAATGCCAGAAGAAGAGAACCCGCTTCTCTTCGCTGCCCGCGAACCTCGAGCCGTAGACGACGTCGGCTCTCCCGTCAAGGATGGGCTTCAGAAGTTTCGGGTATTCTCTGGGGTCGTATTCGAGATCGGCGTCCTGAACAAGGATGATATCTCCGGCCGCCAGGGAAAAACCTGTCTGCAAGGCGGCCCCTTTCCCACGATTCACGGGGTGATACTCCACTCGAAATCGTCCCGTTTCGGAATCCTTCTTCAAGAGTTCCGCGGTTCCGTCGTCGGAGCAATCATCGACGATGATGATCTCCTTTTCGAGGTTGTCCAGGGGAACCGATTCCACCGACTCCACGATTTTTTGAACGGTGTCTTTCTCGTTATAGACGGGGATAACGATGGTAAGCTTTTTTCTGTCCGTTTCGGGTCCCATCGAGCAAACTATAATTCCTCGGAATCATTTGCGCAACGGCAATAACGGCATCTGACCGGTCAGGTGTGGAATTCTCATTGGCGATGAGGAGGGGTCTTTTTCAAGCGATAATTGTGATATTTCCACCCCATCTTTCGGTTGATTTCCTGTCCCCTAAAATGCTTAATGGAACGAAGGGTTTTTTCACGATTTCCTGATAGGAGCGCGATGGGGGATCTGCTCCTGCGCATACTCGAGAAACACCAGGGGCGGTTCGTGTCCGGCGAGGAGATCGGCCGGCGGATGGGGACGTCCCGCGCGGCGGTATGGAAGCAGGTCGGGACCCTGCGGCGCCGGGGGTACGGGATTGAAGGGGCCCGGGGAGCCGGGTACCGGCTTCTCGGGCGCCCCGACGTGATCGAGGAGGCCGACGTCCTTTCCCGTCTTTCCTCCCGGTCGTTCTGGAACACTTTTCTGTTTTTCCCCGTCACCGACAGCACGAACAGCCGGGCCGCGGAGGCGGCAGAGAGGGGAGCAACCCACGGGACGATCGTGTGCGCGGACGCCCAGACCGGGGGCCGGGGCCGCTTCGACCGCCGGTGGGAATCGCCCCCCGGGGTGAACCTGTACCTGTCGCTTCTCCTGCGGCCACCGGTCGATCCCAGGAGGGCGCCGCAGCTCACCCTCGTGACGGCGGTGGCTCTCGCGAAAGCCGTCGAGGATGTGGCAGGGATCCCGTCCCGGCTGAAGTGGCCCAACGACCTCTACCTCGAAGGGAAGAAGGCGGCGGGGATCCTCGCCGAGATGTCCACGGACGCAGATCGCCTGCGCCACGTGGTGATCGGCGTGGGGCTGAACGTGAACGCGGAAACGCACCATTTCCCCGAAAACCTGCGGAAGACCGCCACCTCGCTTCGGCTGGCCACCGGAAGGGCATTCCGGCGCGCCGAGGTCCTCGCCCGGGTTCTCGACCGGTTCGCGGAATCGTACCGGGAGTTCCTTGCCGGAGGGTTTGCGCCCCTTCTCCCCGAATGGAACCGCCGCTCCTTGCTCGCCGGGAAGCGGGTGATGGTGCGGTGCCCGGACGGGGACGTGCGGGGGACCGCCGCGGGCGTGGACGAAGCCGGGATGCTCCTCTTCCGGCGGGACGGCGCGAAAGGGGAGGAGCGGCTCTCCGGCGGGGAAGTCCTCGAGGTAGGGGAGTGAGGGGCGAACGATGCTGCTCGTCGTAGACGTGGGGAACACGCACACGGTCCTGGGGGTGTACGAGGGAGAGAAGCTCCTTCATCACTGGCGCGTCTGGACCGACCAGCAGAAGACGAGCGACGAGTACGGGATCCTCATCCGGAACCTCTACGACGGGAGCCATCTCTCCTCCCGGGAGATCGACTCGATCGTCGTCTCCTCCGTCGTGCCGCCTCTGACGCCGACGATCGTGGACCTGTGCATGCGGTATTTCGGCATCGCACCCCTCGTCGTCGGGCCGGGGGTGAAGACCGGCATCTCCATCAAGATGGACAACCCGAAGGAGGTCGGCGCGGACCGGATCGTCAACGCCGTCGCCGCATACGCAAAATACAGGAAGGCGTGCATCGTCCTCGACTTCGGCACCGCCACGACGTTCGACTACATATCCCCGCGCGGGGACTACATGGGCGGGGTCATCGCCCCGGGGGCCAGCATATCGGCCGAGGCGCTCTTCCGGCAGGCGTCGAAATTGCCGCGCGTCGAGATCGTCAAGCCGTCGACCGTGATCGGGAAGAGCACGGTGGCGGCGATGCAGTCGGGGATATTCTACGGCTATCTCTCCCTCGTGGAGGGGATCATCGACCGGATCCGCAAGGAGGTGCGCACGGACCCCATCGTCGTCGCCACCGGGGGACTGGCAGGCGCCATCGCCGGCGAGTCCTCCAAAATACAGGTAATTGATGAGAATTTGACTCTCGAGGGGTTGCGTATTATATACGAGAGGAACCGAACGGCAGGCGCATGACCAGAGACGATCTTCGCGGGAGGGGGAACGGAGCGTGGACATCCATCAACTGAGGAACGTGGGGATCATCGCCCACGGCGGCGCGGGAAAGACGACCCTGGCGGAAGCCCTTCTGTTCAACGCGAAGGCGACCGAGCGGATGGGGAAGGTGGACGACGGCAGCTCCAACTTCGACTACGATCCGGAGGAGATCCGCCGGCAGATCACGATCAGCACCTCCTTTCACCACTACAACTGGAACAGGGTCGAGGTGACCGTCGCCGACACCCCCGGCTACATCAACTTCGAGGCGGATACGCATGCCTGCCTCCGGCAGCTGGACGGCGCGGTCCTCGTGGTCAACGCGGTTTCCGGCGTCGAGGTGCAGACGGAAAAGATGTGGCACCTGGCGTGCGACACGGGGGTTCCGACGATCGCGTTCGTCTCGAGGATGGACCGCGAGCGGGCGGACTTCCCCAAGGCGGTCGAGGAGATGGCCGACATCCTGAAGGTCCACGCCGTCCCGGTCCAGATTCCCATCGGCGCGGAGGCGGGGTTCCGCGGGGTCGTCGATCTGTTCGGGATGAAGGCATACGTCTACAAGGGGGATACGGGGCAGTTCGACGTGACCGGCATTCCGCCGGATCTCGCGGACGCCGCGGCGAAGGGACGGGAGAAGGTGGTGGAGGCGGCCGCGGAATCCGACGACTCCCTGCTGGAGAAGTATCTCGAGGGGGCCTCGCTCACGGAGGAGGAGATCCGGAAGGGGTTCACCGCCGGGGTGCGGGCGATGAAGGTCCTGCCGGTCCTCTGCGGATCGGCGCTGCGCAACATCGCCATCCACCCGGTCCTGGACATGATCAACTTCGTGCTCCCGGATCCGTCGTTCCGCGCGGAAATGAAGGGGACCCATCCGAAGAAGAAGGCCGAGGAGGTCAGGCCGATCTCGGCCGACGCCCCGTTCTCCGCCCTGGTGTTCAAGACGCTCGCCGACCCGTACGCGGGCAAGCTCTCCATCTTCAAGATCTACTCCGGAACGCTTTCGCCCGACCTGTCGCCCCTGAACGCGACGAAGAACGTCACCGAGCGGATCGGCCAGATCTTCCGGCTGGAAGGGAAGAAGCAGAGGCCCGTTCCGTCCGCCTCCGCGGGAGAGATCGTGGCCGTCGCCAAGTTCAAGGAGACGTCCACGGGCGACACGTTGTGCGACCCGAAAACCCCGATCCTTTACCCGTCGCCGCCGGCGGTGGAGCCGGTGATCTCCTTCGCGATCCGGCCGAAGACCCGGTCCGACGAGGACAAGCTGGGGAGCTCCCTCTCCCGGATGATCGAGGAGGACCCGACCCTGCAGTTCGGAAAGGATGCGCAGACCCGGGAGTTCATCCTCTCCGGGATGGGAGAGATCCACCTCGAGGTGGCCGTGGAGAAGCTCCGCCGCCAGTTCGGCGTCGAGGTGGAGCTGCGGACCCCCAAGATCCCCTACAAGGAAACGATCAAGGCGTCGGCCGAGTCCCAGGGGAAGTACAAGAAGCAGACCGGGGGGCGCGGCCAGTACGGGGACTGCTGGCTCCGCGTGGAGCCCCTTCCTCCCGGCACGGGCTTCGAGTTCGTCAACGCGATCGTCGGGGGCGTCATCCCGCGGCAGTACATCCCGGCGGTCGAGAAAGGCGTAGTCGAACGGATGTCCAGGGGCGTCATCGCGGGCTATCCCGTGGTCGACGCGAAGGTGACCGTCTTCGACGGTTCGTTCCACACGGTCGATTCTTCCGAGATGGCGTTCAAGATTGCCGCGTCCCTCGGCTTCCGGAAAGCGGCGATCGAGGCAAAGCCGGTGCTGCTCGAGCCGATCACCGAAGTGGAGATCGTCGTCCCGGAGGAGAATGTCGGGGACATCATCGGCGACCTGAACGGCCGCCGCGGGCGCGTGCAGGGCGTCGAGGCCCGGGGGAGGCTGCAGATCGTGAAGGCGTTCGTCCCGCTGGCGGAGGTCCTCCGGTACTCGTCCGATCTCCGCTCGATCACTTCGGGCAGGGGGCAGTTCACCATGAGGATGTCCAGCTACGAGGAAGTCCCCTCCGTGATCGCGGAGAAGGTCATTGCGGAGACCCGAAAAGAGATGGGGGAAGAAGTCGAGGAGTGATGGGCGACGGAAAACAAAAGGTGCGGGTAAGCCTGACGCAGGACCAGCCGATCGGGGAAGATGCGCGGGGATCGCTGCAGTCGTACATCACCAACCTGACGGTGCCGCAGAAGATGGAGCTGGCCGCGAAAGGAAACCAGGAAGTCCGGCAGATCCTCTCGCGGGATCCGAACGGCATGGTGGCCCGCGCGGTGGTGAACAGCCCCCGGATGACCGATTCCGACGCGGTCGCATACGCCGGGTCCTCTCTGACGAACGAGGATGTCCTCCGCGGCATCGCGGAGGACCGGGAATGGTCGAAGAACATCCGGGTGAAGCTGCTTCTGGTGTCGAACCCGAGGACCCCCCCGGCGGTCGCGATGCGGTTCCTCGGGCACCTTCCCGCCCGCGATCTGGCCACCCTGTCCCGCAACCGGAACATCGCGACGAACATCCGCCGGGAAGCGCAAAACCGCTTGACCCAGACTCGAAAGTAGGGGGGACGGATGGCACTGTTCAATTACGCCACGAGAGAGCTGAGCGCCAAGGTCGTGTATTACGGCCCTGGCCTTTCCGGGAAGACCACGAACATCGAAATGGTTCACCACCTCCTGAGGCCGGAACAGAAGGGGAGGCTGATCTCCCTTCCCACCGAGACCGACCGGACGCTCTTCTTCGATTTCCTGCCGCTGGACCTCGGACAGATCAAGGGGTTCAAGGTGCGGTTTCACCTCTATACGGTTCCCGGACAGGTCTTCTACAACGCCACGAGGCGGCTCGTCCTCCAGGGCGTGGACGGTGTGGTGTTCGTGGCCGATTCCCAGGTCGACATGATGGGAAGCAATGTCGAGAGCCTGAAGAACCTGAGAGACAA
Organism: Deltaproteobacteria bacterium; assembly: GCA_020346465.1. GTDB lineage: Bacteria > Desulfobacterota > Deferrimicrobia > Deferrimicrobiales > Deferrimicrobiaceae > CSP1-8. The sequence continues at coordinate 960,765 of CP070783.1, read as the reverse complement.
CCTCAACACCTACGGCAAAAAGCTCGAGGACCTTCCGTTCGTGATGCAGTTCAACAAGCGTGACCTCAGGAACATCGCGCCCGTGAAGGAGATGAACGAACGATTGAACGATCTGAACGTCCGTGTGTTCGAGGGGATCGCCAAGGACGGCGTCGGAGTGACCGAGACGCTGGTGGGCATCTCCCGCCTCGTGTTCGCCCACCTCCGAAAGACCCTCATGCTCCCGGGCGATGCCGCCGAACCGGAAGAGATCGAGGAGATCACGGCATCCCTTACCGGGGAACCCCGGCCGGAGGAGAGGGCGGAGCCGCTGGAGGAGATCTCCGAGATCGAGGAGATCGCCGAGATCCAGGAGGTCCGGGGAATCCAGGAGGCACGGGAGATCGAGGAGATTCCCGCGGCAAGCGAAGGCTTCGGGGGCCGGGAGATCCCGGAGGTCCGGGAGATCCCCGAGACGACGGAGATTCCGGAGGGCGTGGAGATGATCGTTCCCCCGAGGGAGGTCTCCGCGGAATCCCTGCCCGAGGAGATTCCGGTCAGGGAGGAGGAACGCCCGGAGGAGGCGCCGCACGGGGAGGTGGCTCCCCCGCAGGTCGACATTCCCGAAGAGATCGAGATCGAGATTCCCGAACGGTTCGAGGAGACCTCCCCGGCGCAGGTCGCGCATCCCGGCGTTTCCCTGAAGGTGGAAGGGGAGGGGCTTTCTTTCCTGAAATTCGAGGACGTATCCATTTCCCGGGAAGGGCACGCCGTGCTGCCCGCGGTTTTCCTCGACGCGATGGGGAATCCCGTGCGCATTCGCATCCGCATCTCCATGGAGGAGGGACGGGAGTGACATGCCTGGCGACTATGTAAGGCGAGTCGGGGAGATCCTCCGGTCGGGGACGTCGATCGAGCAACGGCTTCGGGATTTCTGCGAGGCGACGGGAGAGTGGCTCCCCGGCGCACTGTCCTCGATTCTCCTGTTCGAACGGGAAACGGAAGACCTGTACCTCAAGACGACCACGCTTCGCGTATCCCCTGCCGCCCAGGTCGTCCACTATTCCTCGGCGGGAACGATCGAGGATCTGGCGTTGCGCGAGCGCAGGCCCATCACGCTCCGCGAGGTGGATCGACCGGCGGACAGCCGGCTCCTGGGCGAGATGTTCCTCTTCCCCCTCGTTTCGGCCGACGATCCGCTCGGGGTCCTCGTGATCCAGTCCGTGTCCCAGAGCGGGGTGGCGAAGGAGAAGACCGAGGCCCTCAAAGAGGCGGCCCTCCTTCTTTCGGACTCCGTCGGGGTTTCCCTCCGGGAGGAAACCACGGCAGAGCGGATGACGAAGATCGCCGCCATCAACGAGGCCGGCATCAACATCATCTCCACCCTGGACCTCTCCCGGCTCCTGCACCTTGTCGCGACCTCCGCGTCCCTCATCATGGAGGCCGAGTCGTGCGTTATCCGGCTGCTCGACCCGCAGACCGGCAAATACGGGATCCGGGAATTCTACGGGATGAAGGGGGAGGAGGAACAGCAGGACCTCTTCCGGATGGACAAGAAGGGGATCACCGCGATCCTGAAGGGAGAGCCTTCGATTCTCGTCCGGGATACCGCCGGCGATGAGAAATGGAAGGAGTTTGCCGGAGTCGCCCGCACCATGATCATGCTTCCCCTGACCCGGGACGGCGAGATCATCGGCACCGTCTCCATGTTCGACAAGTTCCCGCACCAGACGTTTTATCCGTCCTCCTTCAACAACGACGACATGGGCACGTTCGTGAAGTTCATCCGGTACGTCGAGAAGGCCATCGGAAACGCGATCGTCTTCGACAGGAGCGAAAAGCTCAAGAACCTCGACGAGTCGACGGGTCTGCCGACGCTGCAATATTTCCAGGGCCGCCTGCTCCACGAATTGAGCCGTGCGCGGCGGTTCCGGCGAAAGCTCGTCCTCATGATCTGCGAGGTGGCCCCCCGGATCCCCCCGAAGGAATTTTCCGCCATCGACAGGGAGAAATGGGTGATCAAGCGGCTGGCCAAGGTCATTCCGGACGCCCTCAGGGGGTACGACGTCGTGGCGCGGATCGGCGAGTGGAAATTCGGGATGATCCTCCCCGAGGCGGAGGACGGCAGGATGAGCGCGATCCCCCGCATCAAGCAGGCGATCCTCGACGAGGTGGAGAAGATGCGGAAAAGCATGAAAGACCTCAAGGTCGATGCGCGGTTCGGACACGCCAGCTTCCCCGACGACGGGGAAGACCATGAAAAACTCATCTTCAAGTCGAACATTCTCAAATAACCGCCGCTGACACCGGGGTGTGCGGAAGGTTCCGACCGCCAGGCATTGCGGAAAGAACGGGGGCGAGGCGGGATGGAATGTGTTGTTCTGGGATCGGGGACCGCCGTGCCCCATCCCCGCAGGGGATCCGCCGGCTATTTGCTCCGACACGCTGGCTGCACGGTGCTGGTGGACGCCGGCCTGGGAACGCTCCAGAAACTCGCCGTGTTAGGCGTCTCCCCGGCCGAGCCGGATGCCGTGGCGTTCACCCACCTCCACCTGGACCACACGGCCGAGCTCGCTCCGCTGCTCTTCAGCCTCAGGAACGCCGGGGTCGGACGGCGGAAGGCGCTGACCCTCCTGGGCGCGCCCGGGTTTCGGGAATTCTACGAGCGGCTGCGCCGCACGTACGGGTCCTGGGTGGAAGCGGAGGGCTATCCCCTGCTGGTCGAGGAGATCTCCGTCCGGCCCGTCTCCCTGGGCTCCCTGGTCATCACCGCCGTGCCGGTCTCGCACACCCCGCAGAGCGTCGCATACCGCGTCGAAGATCCGGAGACGGGCAAATCGGTCGCTTTTTCCGGGGATACGGATGTGTGCGGGGGGCTCGTCGCGGCGGCCCGGAATGCCGACGTGGGCGTCTTCGAGTGCTCGTTCCCCGACGAGCGGAAAGTGGAGGGGCACCTGACTCCCCGCGAGGCCGGCGAGATGGCCTCCGCGGCGCGTGTCCGGAGGCTGGTCCTCACCCATTTCTACCCGGAGTGCGAGGGGGCCGACATTCTCGGCCGGTGCCGGGAAACGTATGCCGGCGAGATCATCCTTGCCGAGGACCTGCTCCGGGTTGCCGTCTGAGGGGGGTCAGGGGTCGAGGTCCGGGGGGAGCCCCGCCACGAGCCCCCCCTCGTTCATCGACCCGGTGCGGTACCCTTTCAGGTCGACGGCCACGTAGAGGAACCCGTTCGCCTGGAAGCCGGCGTGCACGGCCTCCGAAATCTCCGGTTCGAACAGGCGCGGAATCTCCTCCGGCCCGACCTCGATGCGGGCCACGCGGGCGTGGACGCGAACCCGGAACTGCCGGAAGCCGAAGCCCCGGAGGATCTCCTCGCACGCCTCCACACGGCGCAGCGTTTCCGCATCGATCGTCGTCCCGTAGGGAAACCGCGAGGACAGGCAGGCGAACGCCCCTTTGTCGGCCGTCGGAAGGCCGAACATCCGGCTCAACGCCCGGATCTCCTCTTTCGAGAGTCCGTTCTCCAGCAGGGGGCTGCGCACGCCCAGCTCTTTCGCGGCCCGCCTTCCGGGGCGGAAGTCGCCGGTGTCGTCGCTGTTGGTCCCGTCGCACACCGCCGCGTACCCCTCCGTGCGGGCGATCTCCGACAGAATGCCGAAGAGCTCCTTCTTGCAGTGGTAGCAGCGGTCGGGCGGATTTTCGGAGAACCCCGGGATCTCGAGTTCGTTCGACTCGACGAACCGGTGAGGGACCTTCCAGTCCCGGGCGATCCTCTCCGCCTCGTCGCGCTCCGATTTCGGATAGGTGGGGGATGTGGCGGTGACCGCAAGAGTCCTCCCGCCCAGCGCCCGGAAAGCGGCGTACAGGAGGAACGTGCTGTCGACCCCCCCGCTGAAGGCGATGACGGCCGACCCCAGGGGGCGCAGCGAGGAGAGAAGGGTCTCCCATTTTTCCGCAAGGTCCGGGGGAAGCGGCACGGGACGCGGGGAATCAGCCGAGGAGCGCACGGTTCATCTCCGAAAAGTCGGCGTTTGCGGGAATGGTCAGCTCCCTCTCGCCGCTTGGGGTCACCTCCCGCACGGAGAAGGGGGAAGAAGTCCCCGGCTTGCTGTACCGGGTGAAGAGCCGGGAGAGGAGGTCTGTCGGCACCGCGCCGTTTTTCGACTCGACCCCGATCGACGGACCCGAAAACCCGTTCGCGATGTAGACGGGCATCTTCCCCCTGCAATGCGCCTCCAGCTTCCGGTTCTCCTCCTCGTTTCTCGCAACGATCGCCTTCCGGCCGTCGGCAAACCGGAAGTGCCTTCCGATCTTCAGGAGGTGGATGTCCGCCATGTCCGGATCCGCGCAGTGGTCGAAGAGATCCCGGACCTTGAGGGAAAAGGTCTTTTCGGTCAGGAGGCATCCCCCTGCCGGACAGGGGTAATCGCCGACCCCCCAGGCCTGCGCGAGCCGGATCTGCTCCTTGCGGGACCTTCCGGAGATGGCGAGGAGGCTCTCCCGGTCGACCCATCCCTCCCGTTCGGCGATGGTCGGTTCGAAATGCTTCGCCGAGAGGGGCCGGAGCACCAGTCCCTGGCAACCGCTTCGCTTCTCGATGATCCGGAACGCATCGGAGCGCTGGGACATGGGGCGCTGGCCGACCACTTCGCCGGTCACCAGGAAGGAGGCGCCGATCTGCTCCATGTACTCCCGGGCTTTTCTCAACGTGAAGATCCTGCAGTCGATGCAGGGATTTTCCCCCGAACCCCTCCCGTGCCTCGGGTTCCTGACGATCTCGATGTACTCGCTTCCCTTCGACACCGTGCGGATCGGGATTCCCATCCGTTCGGCGACGGTCTGCGCCTGGGACCGGCAGCCGCTCCCGGACGCCCTCGTGCAGGTACAGAACGGGGAGGTGAAGTGGAGGGCGAAGAGTTCCACCCCCTGGTCGAGCATCATCCGGGCCGCCAGGGTGCTGTCCAGGCCTCCGGACAGAAGCAGGACAGCGCGCTTCCGATGGGCGTTCACGGCTTCCTTCATATCAAGCAGCTCCGTTCCTGATCGTACTCGGAGGCCTCGAGGGGCAGCCGGATCCGGGGAGCCTCGCCGCACGCGGGGCACCGCGGATCCCGGGAAACGGCATGGACGGAGACGGTGCCTGCCAGGGTGTCCAGGGCGAGCAGCCTGCCCGAAAGCGGTTCTCCGACCCCGGCGACGATCTTGAGCGCCTCGACGGCCTGCCACGCACCGACGATGCCCGCAACGCCCCCAAGGATCCCCGCCTCGGCGCAGGTGGGCGCGTCCCGCCGGGGGGGGATCTCCGGGATCAGGCAGCGCAGACAAGGCCCCGCGCCGGGGATCACCGTCAGGATCTGTCCCCCGAACCGCAGGACGCCCGCGTGCACGAGGGGGACCCCCGTCAGCACGGATGCGTCGCTGCACAGGTATTTGGTCGGGAAGTTGTCGCTTCCGTCGATGACGACGTCGTACTCCCGGAACCGTTGCACGGCGTTCTCCGCCGTGAGGGCCTCCCCGTGCTCTTCCAGCAGCACGTCGGAGCGGATCGCCCGGATGCACTCCCCCGCCGACTCCACCTTCCTGCGTCCCACCGAGCTCTCCTTGTGGATCACCTGCCGGTTGAGATTCGTGATCTCGACGCGGTCCCGGTCCGCCACCCCGATCCGGCCGATCCCCGCCGCGGCAAGGTACAGAAGCGCAGGCGAGCCCAGGCCGCCCGCCCCCACCACGAGGGCGGAAGAGCCGAGAATCTTCTCCTGCCCCTCGGGGCCGATCTCCCGGATCAGGATGTTGCGGCTGTACCGCAGGGTGGTTCCGTCGTCGAGCTTCATCCGCTTATTATACCCCATGGACCCGCGGGATCCTTGGTAACATAGGGATTGCGCATCATCCGCAGGAGGGAAAGCCCGTGCCGATCGATGTCGAAACCATGCGGACCGCAGAGTTTCCCGTGGCCGCCCGGCTCCTGTACCTGAACCACGCGGGGGTCTCTCCCATCCCGGCCTCCTCCGCCTCGGCGGGCATCCGGCTGCTGCAGCAATACCGGGACGAAGGCGCATTCCATCTCCGGAAGTGGGTGGAGTCTTCCGACGAGGCGCGCGACAGGTTCGCCCGGCTGATCGGGGCCGCGAGCGACGAGATCGCCATCATCAAGAACACGTCGGAGGGGATCTCCCTGATCGCCGCGGGCTTCCCGTGGAAAGAGGGGGACAACCTGGTCACCGCCAACGTGGAGTTCCCCGCCAACATCTATCCCTGGATGCGCCTCGAAGCGCACAACATCGAGGTCCGCATGGTACGGGCGAGGGAGGGGAGAGTCCGGAAGGATGACCTGTTCGCCGCCTGCGACGGAAAGACCCGTCTCATCGCGCTCTCCTCGGTGGAATTCGCGAACGGGTACCGGAACGATCTGGCGGGGATCGGAGAGTACTGTCAGAAGCAGGGGATCTTCTTCTTCGTGGACGCGATCCAGAGCCTCGGCGTCGTTCCGATGGACGTCAGGGCGTACGGAATCGACGCCCTTGCGGCAGATGGCCACAAATGGATGCTTTCCCCGGAAGGGATCGGCGGGTTCTACATTTCCCGGGACGTGATGGAGATGGTGGAGCCGGTGGTGCTCGGCTGGCATTCCGTCCGGAACCGGTTCGACTTCGAGCAGTACGATTTTCATCTCTCGCCGGATGCAAAGCGTTTCGAGCCGGGCAGCTTCAACACCGTGGGGCTCGCCGCGTTCGGCGCCTCGCTCCGGCTGATTCTTTCGGTCGGCGTGGAGCGGATCTGGGAGCGGGTCCGCCGGCTCACCGAGGAGGCGATCGAGTGCGCCCTCCGGTCGGGGTATGAGGTGGTCACCCCGCGCCACCCCGAGGAGCGGTCCGGGATCGTGACGTTCCGGGTCCCCGGAGCGGATCCGAAGCTTCTCTGGAAGGCGCTCCTTTCCCGGAACGTGGTGTGCGCCCCGCGGAGCGGGGGGATCCGCATTTCCCCCCATTTCTATAACACTTCCGAGGAGATAGCCCGCTTCTTCCAGATCGTGAAAGAGGAAACCGGGGCGCAGCGGGCCGCCGGGAGAGAGGGCGGGGAAAACGAGTAATCCGGGGGAGAGGTTTTTCCGATAAGGAATGAGGAAGCTTCAGGGGGAAAGGAGAGAGACGCAATGCCCACCCGGCAGATGGCAAGGGTGCTGATCGTCGACGACCAGGCGGAAGTGGTGGACGTCATGGGGGAGATTCTTTCGAACCACGGTTTTGCGGTCGATTCGGCGTCGAACGGTCTCGAAGGACTTGACCGGGCGAAGGAGCAGCACCCCGACATCATCCTTCTGGACATCTCGATGCCGGAGATGGACGGCTTCGAGACATGCCGCCGGCTCAAGAACGGCTCCGGTACGCGGAGCATCCCCGTCGTGATGTTCACCGCCCAGACGGACCGGGAATCGAAAATCGCGGCCCTCCGGGCGGGGGCGAACGACTTCCTGGGAAAACCCGTCGACAGCACGGAGCTGGTGGTCCGGGTCAACAATCTCCTGAAGGTCAAGAAGTACCAGGACTTCCTCGAGAACCACAGCAAGATCCTGGAAATGCAGGTGGACGAGAGGACACGGAAGCTCAGGGAGGCGCTGATCGACACCGTGCAGAGGCTGACGCTCGCCGCGGAGTACCGCGACGAGGGCACCTACGTCCACGTCAAGCGGATCAGTTCCTACACGGAGGTCATCGTCAGGGCGCTGAACATCCCGCCGCGGGAAGCCGACATCATGTTCTACGCGGCGCCGATGCACGACATCGGGAAGGTGGGGATCCCCGATTCGATCCTCCTCAAGCCGGGCAAGCTGACGCCCGAGGAGTTCGAAATCATGAAGACCCATCCGGCCATCGGGGCGAAGATCCTCCGGGGCTCGGACAGTCCCTACCTGCTGGCCGCAGAGAAGTTCGCCCTCTACCACCACGAGAGGTGGGACGGGAAAGGGTATCCCGCGGGGCTGAAGGGGAAGGAGATCCCCATCGAGGGGAGAATCCTGAACCTCATCGACCAGTACGACGCGCTCCGGAGCAGGCGTCCCTACAAGCCCCCCTTCGATCACGAGACGTCTGTCGCGATCATCACGATGGGGGACGGCCGGACGGATCCCGATCAATTCGATCCGGAAATTCTCGAGATCTTCCGGACGAACGCCGACCGGTTCCGGGCAATCTTCGACATGAACAAGGAGCTGTAGCGCCGGGGAGGGATCCCCGCCGGACGGTCCGGCGGGGAAGCCGGGACCTTCAGTGATGGGCCCGGCTCTTCTCCCGTGCGATGAGGGCGGCCCCGAGCGCCCCCGCCAGCTGGGGGTCCTCCGGAACGAGGAGGGGGAAGCCGATCTTCCCCTCGAGCGCCCTGCGCGCGCCCGGATTTTTCGCCACCCCCCCCGTCATGACGGCGGGGGAGGCCATTCCCACCCTTTCGGCGAGCGCGGCGATCCGGTCCGCTATGGCGAGATGGATTCCCCGGGCAATGTCCTCGGGGGGCGTCCCCGAAGCGATGAGAGAGATCACCTCGGACTCGGCGAATACCGTGCACATGGAGCTTACCGCCACCGTCTTCCGCGACAGGAGGGAGCGGGGCCCCATCTCCTCGAGGTCCATTTCCAGCGTGCGCGCCATGACCTCCAGAAAGCGCCCGGTGCCGGCCGCGCACTTGTCGTTCATCGCGAAGTCGGCCACCTTGCCGTCGGGGGTCAGCCGGATCACCTTGCTGTCCTGCCCCCCGATGTCCAGCACCGTCCTGGCCTGGGGGAACAGGTGGCGCGCCCCCCTTGCGTGGCAGGTGATTTCCGTGACCGCAAGGTCGGCGGATGGCGCCATCTCCCGTCCGTACCCCGTGGAAACCGTGAAGACGATCGCGGAGGGGGCGGATCCCGCTTCGCCCAGGGCCCGGGACAAGGCCTCCTCGCACGCCTTCTTCGTGGAGGCGCCCGTTGCGACGATGGCCGACCCGGCGATCTTCCCCTTCCGGTCGAGCAGGACGACGTCGGTGGAAAGCGACCCGATATCGATTCCCGCAAAAAGCATCGTTCCCTTCATCAGAGGGTCTCCAGGATATACTCTCTTGTCCCGAGACCCAGTTCCTCGGCGTGGGCGAGCTGGATCGTCCAGTCGACCTCCGGGTGCGTTTCCCGGAAGGGGTCTTTCCCGGCGGCCCGGATGACGAGGTCCGCGCATGCCTGGTCGAGCGCGACGGGGTCCCCCGAGGAGAGGATCCCGACGTCCGGGGCGATCGGGCGGTCGTTGTTCCCGTAGCAGTCGCAGTAGGGGGAAATCTGCATGACGAAGGAGAGGAACAGGCTGGCCTCCTTCTTCCCCCGCAGCGCCCCCGCCGCGTGCTCCGCCATCTTCCTCTGGACCGTCGAAGACGCCTCGTTCCAGTCGACCAGCACCGTGTGCTCCGGGCAGACGACGATGCAGTCCGCGCATCCGATGCAGGTTGCCGGATCGATGAGCGCCTCTTCGGAGAGGATCTCGATGGCGCCGGACGGGCAGTGGGCGACACACGTCCCGCACGCGGTGCAGTTCGCCGGGTCCACGGTGGGGGATACCGTGGAATGCTGGGCGAGCTTCCCCGACCGCGCGGCGCACCCCATCCCCAGGTTCTTGATCGTCCCGCCGAACCCGGACAGTTCGTGCCCCTTGAAATGGGTCACCGCCACGATCGCGTCGGCGTTGACGATCTCGGCGCCGATCGCCACCTCGGAGAAGATCTTCCCCTCCACGGGGACGCGGACCGAACTCTCCCCCCGGATCCCGTCCGCGATGAGGAGCGGGGCGCCGACCACCGCGAAGGCGAACCCGTTGGCGACGGCGGTCCGGAGATGGTCCACGGAGTTGCTGCGCCCGCCGACGTACAGCGTGTTGGTGTCCGTCAGGAACGGTTTCCCCCCCACGGCGGCGATCTCCTCGACGATCTTCCGCACGAAGACCGGCCGGACGAACGAGACGTTTCCCCTCTCCCCGAAGTGCAGCTTCACCGCCGTGAGGTCCCCGGGGCCGATTTTCCCGGAGAGCTCCGCTGCCCGGAGGAGTTCCCCCGTCTTGTCGATCAGGCTTCTCCCCGGAGGGGCGGAAAGGTCGGCGAACCATACGGTCGAGGGCATGCGGGCTCCTCCCGATTGACAGGAACAGGGGTATCCGCCTATAATAGCAGCAAAACAAATACTTCGATCACACTTCCTGGTAGCTCCTCGGAGGGTCTGTTCCAATGAACTTCAAAGTGGGGGATTTGGCCGTGTATCCGGCCCAAGGGATCGGAATGGTGCAGGCAATCGAATCGAAGTCGATTTCGGGGGGCGAGAAGGCATCCTTCTACGTTCTTCGGATCCTCGACACCGGCGTGACCATCATGATTCCCATGAACAACGTGGAGCAGGTCGGTCTGCGGCGGATCATGGATGCGAAGTCCGTCCGGTCCATCTACAAGATTCTCCGGACCCGCGATACGGGGGTGGACCCCCAGCCGTGGAACAGGCGTTACCGCCAGTACATGGACAAGCTCAAGTCCGGGTCTCCCTTCGAAATCGCCGAGGTTCTGCGCAACCTTCTCCACCTCAAGGGCGAGAAGGTCCTTTCGTTCGGGGAGAGGAAGATGCTCGACACGGCGCGTTCTCTCCTGGTCAAGGAGATCTCGATCGCCAGGTCCGTTACGGAGGAAGTGGTGGAGGCGGACCTGCGCCGCTTCCTGAACCTCTGACCGGTTCTCCTTTTTCCCGCGCGTCCGTCCGGCCCCCGTGGCGGGAATCCGCTGTCCGTAGGAATCCCGGAGGAGTGATGAACAGGGTGGTGGCGATCATCGTCGCCGGGGGCGGCGGCAGACGGATGGGGGGAGGTCTTCCCAAGCAGTTCCTCCCCCTCGGCGGGCGTCCCCTTCTCGACAGGACCCTCTCCGCGTTTACCGCGTCCCCGCAGGTCGACGGAGTCGTGCTCGCCCTTCCCCCGTCCGTTTCCGACGAAATGAAGGCGTCGTACCGTTCGGTGAAGAAGGTCCTCGCCGTGGTCGACGGAGGGGCGGAGCGTCAGGATTCGGTGCGGAACGCCCTCGCCGCGGTCCCCGCGGAGGCGGAAGTCATCCTGGTGCACGACGCCGTGCGTCCCTTCGTGTCCGAGGAGCTTCTGGAGAGATGCGTGGAGCGTGCACGGGAACACGGGGCCGTCGTGCCGGTCGTGCCTGTCCGCGACACCGTCAAGGAATGGGACAGGGCGGAGAAGACCCTGTGCACGAGGGACCGGTCCGAACTGATGCTTGCCCAGACCCCGCAGGGATTTCGGGCGGGAATCCTGCGGGATGCCTACGGCAGGGCGCGGGAAGAGGGGAGACAGGGGACCGACGACGCCTCCCTCGTCGAGGGGGCGGGGCATCCCGTCGTCCCGGTGCCGGGCGAGGAGGCGAACATCAAGATCACCACCCCGGAGGACCTGCGCATGGCCGAGGGGTTCCTTCGCAGGCAGCCCGATTTCCGCATCGGGGTCGGAGGGGACGCGCACCAGCTGGTCGAGGGGCGGGACCTCTGGCTGGGCGGGGTCCGGATCGAGCATGAGCGGGGACTCCTCGGCCACTCCGATGGCGACGTTCTGCTCCACGCGATCGCGGATGCGATCTACGGCGCTCTCGGGGAGCCGGACATCGGCCAGCACTTCCCCCCCGGGGCACCGGAAACGAAGGGCATCTCCAGCCGCAGCATCGTCGCCCACGCGCGCGGGAGGATGGTGGAAAAAGGGTTCGGGCTGGTGGGGCTCGACGCCGTCATCGTCTGCGAGGAGCCGAAGATCGCTCCCGTCGCTCCCGCGATCCGCACGGCCATCGCCGCGATGCTTTCCCTTCCCGCCGATCGGGTGAACCTGAAGGGGAAGACGACCGAGGGAATGGGGTTCGAAGGGCGCAGGGAGGGGATATCCGCCTGGGCCGTCGCGCTCCTGGTGGGATCCTTCCCGGCGACGGAAAAGGGAACGGCCTGATGGCGCTCACCGTATTCAACACGCTGGGAAACCGCAAGGAAGCCTTCGTTCCGATCTCGCCGGGGAAGGTAAGGGTGTACGTGTGCGGGGTGACGGTCTACGACCTCTGCCACATCGGGCACGCCCGTGCGAACGTCGCCTTCGACATCATCGTCCGCTATCTCCGGTACCGGGGATACGAGGTGACGTTCGTGCGCAACTTCACCGACATCGACGACAAGATCATCCAGCGGGCGAACCGGGAGAAGACCGATTTCCGCACGATTACGAACCGGTACATCGAAGCATTCTACGAGGATTTCGACAGGATGGGACTCGTGCGCCCCGACGTGGAGCCACGGGCAACCGACCACATCCCCGACATCATCGAGCTCATCGAACGCCTGATCGCGGCGGGGAAGGGATACGTCGTGAACGGCGACGTGTACTATTCGGTCCGGGGGTTCGGGGAGTACGGGAAGCTTTCGGGGAAGAACACCGAGGAGCTGCTTTCCGGGGCGCGGGTCGATGTGGATGAACGGAAGCGGGACCCGCTCGACTTCGCCCTCTGGAAGGCGTCGAAAGCCGGGGAGCCTTCCTGGGACAGCCCCTGGGGCCCCGGGAGGCCGGGATGGCACATCGAATGCTCGGCGATGGCGATGCGGCACCTGGGGGAGACCTTCGACATCCACGGGGGGGGAAAGGACCTGGTCTTCCCGCACCACGAGAACGAGATCGCCCAGTCGGAGGGGGCAACCGGGAAGCCGTTCGCGCGGTACTGGATCCACAACGGATTCGTCAACGTCGACAGCGAAAAGATGAGCAAGTCCCTCGGAAACTTCTTCACCCTTCGGGATGTGCTGGGAAAGGTGAAGCCGGAAGTGGTCCGCTTCTTCCTGGCGTCGAGCCATTACCGGAGCCCGATCGACTACTCCGACCGGAGCCTCGCCGAGGCGAAGGCGGGACTCGACCGCCTCTACCGGGTGAAGGAAAAGGCGGAGGCGTGTTCCTCCACGGGGCACGGGGCGTCGTCCGTGCCGGAGGGGGATGATTTCGCCGCTCTCCGGGACGCCCCCGCCCGGTTTGCGGGGGCGATGGACGACGACTTCAACACGGCCGCGGCCCTGGGACACCTGTTCGACGCCGTGCGGGCCCTGAACCGCCTGGCGCCGGCCGAACCGCTCGGGCAAAAGGAAAAGGCGGGACGGTTCCTGGCGGGGTATGCTCTCCTGGAGCCGCTTTTCGGCGTCCTCGGGTTGCTTACCTCCTCCGCGGAGGAATACTTCCGGCGCGAGGTCCCCGGATTGACGGTCGGTGCAGCGTCAGAGGTTGCGGAACAGGCCGGGATTTCCCATGAGGAAATCGAGCGGCGGATCGGGGAGCGGAACGCCGCCCGCGCCGGCAGGAATTTCGCCGAGGCCGACCGGATCCGCAAGGAACTCGACGCGCTCGGGATCGTTCTGGAGGACTTGAAAACCGGCACGACCTGGAAGTACAGGACCTAGAGAACACCGCGCCGCTTCCTCCCGGCCGTGGGCGCCGGTGCCGGCTCCACATCCGGAGCCTCCGCTCCGGGTTCGTTGCCCTCCCTAGGCCGCTCCGCGGAACCCCCCGCATCGCCCCGGGTCCCCGTTTCTCGGTGCCGCGGTCGACGGCACAGGCAGCTTGTGTCTCCATATATAATTGGGGAGGGGTGACGCGTTGGAGAACCGGTTCCATCTGAAGTTGCCGTTTTCCCCTTCGGGAGACCAGCCGGAAGCGATCCGGGGGCTCGTGGGGGGGCTTTCCCGGGGCCTGCCGCGCCAGGTCCTGCTGGGGGTGACCGGCTCCGGCAAGACGTTCACGATGGCCAACGTCATCGCGGAGACCGACCGGCCGGCCCTGATCATCGCACCGAACAAGACGCTCGCCGCCCAGCTGTTCGCCGAATTCAAGGAGCTCTTCCCGGACAACGCCGTCGAGTATTTCGTCTCCTATTACGACTACTACCAGCCCGAGGCGTACATTCCCCAGACGGACACCTTCGTCGAGAAGGATTCGTCGATCAACGAGCAGATCGACAAGATGCGCCACAGCGCCACGCGGTCGGTCATGACCCGGCGCGACGTGATCGTCGTCGCCTCGGTGTCGTGCATCTACGGCCTCGGCTCCCCCGAGTTCTACGGCAGGGCGACGGTGCGGGTCACGCAGGGAGCCCCGTTTCCCCGGAACGACCTCATCCGGAGGCTTGTCGACATCCAGTACGAGCGGAACGACATCGATTTCCACCGGGGGACGTTTCGCGTGCGCGGCGACGCGGTGGAGCTGTTTCCCGCCTACGAGGAGGAGCGCGTCCTGCGGGTCGAATTCGACGAGGACACCGTCGAGCGGATCCGGTACGTCGATCCCCTGCGCGGGACCCGGCTGTACGATGTCCCGGAGACGGTCATCTTTCCGGCCAGCCACTACGTCACGCCGGAGGAACATCTCGACCGCGCCGTCAGCGGAATCGAGGCGGAACTGGCCGAGCGGGTGAACGAGCTGACGCAGGAGGGTAAGAACCTCGAGGCGGAGAGGTTGCGGCAGCGCACGGCCTACGACCTCGAGATGATTCGGCAGATGGGGTTTTGCAGCGGCATCGAAAACTACTCCCGGCACCTGGACGGGCGAAGTCCCGGCCAGCCCCCCTACACGCTGCTCGACTATTTTCCGCACGATTTCCTCACGTTCATCGACGAATCGCACGTCACCGTGCCGCAGCTTCACGGGATGTACAACGGCGACTTCTCCCGCAAGTCGACGCTGGTTTCGTTCGGGTTCCGCCTCCCGTCCGCCCTCGACAACCGTCCGCTCCGGTTCGAGGAGTTCCACCGGCGGGTGGGACAGACGATCTACGTCTCCGCGACGCCGGCCGACTACGAACGGGAGGAGAGCCGGGGGGCCGTGGTGGAGCAGATCATCCGTCCGACAGGCCTCGTGGACCCCGGGGTCGAGGTCAGGCCCGCCACCCGGCAGGTGGACGACCTGCTCGGGGAGATCCGGGCGCGGGCGGAAGCCGGGGAGCGGGTTCTCGTGACGACCCTCACCAAGCGGATGGCCGAGGACCTGACCGAGTATTACGAGGGCCAGGGGGTTCGCGTCCAGTACCTTCACTCCGACATCGACACGGTCGAGAGGGTCAACATCATCCGGAATCTGCGCCTCGCGAAGTTCGACGTCCTGATCGGCATCAACCTCCTCCGGGAGGGGCTCGACATCCCCGAGGTGTCCCTCGTGGCCATCCTGGACGCCGACAAGGAGGGGTTCCTCCGGTCGGCCCGTTCCCTCATCCAGACGTTCGGGAGGGCTTCGCGAAACCTGTCGGGGAAGGTGATCCTCTACGCGGACCGGGTGACGGGGTCGATGCGGGACGCCATTTCCGAGACGGAGCGGCGGCGGGCGAAGCAGCTGGAATTCAACAAGGAGCACGGCATCACCCCGGAGACCGTGAGGAAGAGCATCGCCGAACCGATCGGGCAGGTCTGCGAGGGCGACTATGTTACCGTCATGCCGGAGGAGGCGTGGGATTTCTCCTCCGCCGGGGAGCTGGCCCGCCATCTCCGGAAGCTGCGCAAGGAGATGGAGAAGGCCGCCAGGCAGCTCGACTTCGAGCGGGCGGCCGAGATCCGGGACCGCATGCTCGCCCTCGAGCGGGTCGAACTCAAGGCGAGGTAGGCGATGGGCCCCCTATCCGGGTGGAAAACGTTTCCGCGGGCCCCGGGCGTCTACCTCATGTCGGACGCACGGGGGAAGGTCCTCTACGTCGGGAAGGCCAAGAACCTGAGGGCCCGCCTTCACCAGTACGCGATCGGCGGCGGGGACGGCCGCCCCCAGATTCCCCACCTGCTCGGCCGGACGGCGTCCGTTCGGTGCATCGTGACCTCCTCGGAGAAGGAGGCCCTTCTCCTCGAGAACACGCTGATCAAGGAACACCGTCCCCCCTTCAATATCTTCCTGAGGGACGACAAGGAGTATCTCCTCCTGCGGATCGACCGGAAAGAGGCGTATCCCCGGCCCGAGCTGGTCCGACGGGTGGCAAAGGACGGGGCGATGTATTTCGGGCCGTTTTCCTCCGCCCGCGGGATCCGGGAAACGCTCCGGATCCTCTACCGGTTTTTCCCCCTCTGCTCCTGCTCCCGGAAGAAGTTCGCCTCCCGCACGCGCCCGTGCCTCAATTACCAGATGGGAAGGTGCGCAGGGGCGTGCGCCGGGATGATCTCCCGGGAAGAGTACCTGCCCATCGTCGACGATGCCGTGCGCTTCCTCCGGGGGAATTACCGCGATCTCCTGAAGGGCTGGAGGACGGAAATGACCGGGCTTGCGAGGGAGATGAGGTTCGAGGAGGCGGCCAGGCTCCGCGACCGGATCACCGTCGTGGAGAATACCCTTGTCCGGCAGCGGGTCGTGCGTGCGGTTTCCGGCGAGGTGGACACCGTCGGCTGGTTCCGGGAAGGGGACGAGGGCACCGCGGCGATCCTCCACATCCGGGAAGGGCGGCTCTCGGACGCCCATTCCTACCATTTCCGGGCAGCGGGGGGGGAGGACGAGGCGCTCACCTCCTTTCTCCTCCAGCACTATTCCGAAGGGGTCTACTTCCCGGGGGAGATCCTGCTGCCCCACGCGATCCCGGATCCGAAGCCGGTTTACTCCCTCCTCTCGGAGCGGGCGGGCAGACCGGTCGTCGTCCGGGTCCCCGGCAAAGGCGAGAGGGCGCGCCTCGTGGAGCTTGCGAACCGGAACGCGGCGGAGGCAAACCGGATGCGGAAGGAGAAGGAGGCGGACTACGAGCGGCTGTCGGCAAGGCTCGCCTCCCTTTGCCGGCTCCAAGGCCCCCCCGTCCGGATCGAGGGGTTCGACATATCGAACATCGGGGGGGCCGAGCCGACGGGCTCGATGGTGACGTTCATCGGCGGACGGGCGGTCAAGAAATGGTACCGGAAGTTCGCGGTCCGCGGGACCACGGGCCAGGACGATTTCGCGATGATGGAGGAGGTCGTGCGGCGGCGCTTCGGGCACGACGAGGATTTCGGGGGGATGCCGGATCTCGTTCTGATCGACGGCGGGAAGGGACAGCTGTCCTCCGCCCTGGCCGCGATGGACGCCGCCGGGTGCGGTTTCGTCCCCGTCGTCTCGCTCGCCAAGGAGCGTGTAAGGGGTGGACGGACGGTCTCCCGGGAGAGGATCTTCCTTCCCGGCCGGAAGAACCCGGTGGTCCTATCCGGGAACGACCCGGTCCTGCTCCTCCTGATGCGGATCCGGGACGAGGCCCACCGGTTCGCGCTTTCCTACCACCGCACGCGACGGGCGAAGCAGTTCACCGGGCATACGTAAGGACCGTTTTGGAGGGTTTTCTTCCCGGGGCACTTCCGCAGCGGGGCGCGACGACCGGCTTCCGCATCCCCTGAGGGGCGCCCTCGATTTCCCGTGAGGGAACGGGGGTTGCAATCTCCAAGGCATGGGTCATCCGTTCCGGGGAATGGGCCATGTTTTCCTTCTGTCCCTCCCGCTCCTGGTCGGGTTCTTTCTCGGTCTGTCGGCGGGGCCGTGCCGTGCCGCCTTGGTCGCCGGTTTTCTCTTCCTCTGTCTCCTCCTGGTCGTGTTCCGCCGGTCCCCGGTCTTTTCCGCGTATGCCGTCGCTGCCCTCTGTGGCGTCCTGGCCGTATGGCGGATTCCCCTTCTCGAACCCGCGCTGGTCCGGCCGTTTCTCGGGGGAGAGGTCGTTCTTCGCGGGGTTGTCTCCCAGATCCGTCACACCGATGCGGGATGGGGCGGGATCGTGGAGGGGGCCTCGGTATCGACCCTTGACGGGTCCCGCTCGATCCGGCCCGGCCGGCTGCTCCTGTCGGTCTGGAACCCGGACGCAGCCGTATCGTTCCCGGCCGAGGTCCGGGCGACGGGTCGACTGCACGCGGTCAGGAGCCTCGGGAATCCCGGGGAGATCCCCCGGGAGTGGACCGCCCTGGCGATGCGCGTCCAGTACCGGTTCGCCGCGGACGCGTCCCGGACCGTCTTCCTTCCGATAAAGAGCGGAACCGGGGGTTTCATGGACCCGTTTCGGCGCGCCCGCGCGCGAGCAGGGCGGTGGATCTCCCGCCACGCCGGCGATTCCGACGGCGCCCTCTATCTCCGCGCCGTGGCGACGGGGGAGAGCCCACCCCCGTCCCATCCCTTGGTCACCCTCCTTCGGAGAACGGGCCTCGCCCACCTGCTGGCGATCTCGGGGGTGCATGTGGTCCTTTTCTTCTCGGTCCAGTCGTATCTGGTCCGGCTTGCACTCTGGATCGCTCGCCGCAGGCACGGGTCTCCGGACCTGAACAAGGTTTCCTCCCTCCTTGCCCTGCCTGCCTGCTGGGCGTACGCCCTGATGGCCGGGTCGCCGGTTTCCGCAATGCGGGCCGCCGGCATGCTCAGTGTTGTCGTGTGCCTCCGGCATCTCCTCGGGGTCCGAGGGTCGGGCGCCGCATGGACGGTTCTTTTCCTGGCGACGATCGCCTGCGCCCCTTCGATGATCGTTTCCCCCTCGTTTCTCCTTTCCTACGGCGCCTCCTTCTTCCTGATCGCCACCTTTGCGGGAAAGGGGCGAAACGGGTCGCCCCCGTTGCCGTTCCATCGGAAGGCCGCCGGATGGGCGAGGAACGCCGTGGTCGCGTCCGCGACGGCTTTTCTGGGAACGTTGCCGGTGTCCGCGGCGTTTTTCGAACGTCTCCCGGCAGGCGCGATCCTGTGGAACGTCCTGTTCCTTCCCGTGCTCGGGACCGTCGGCGTGTGCGGGGCCTTCCTCGGGGTGGCGGGAGGCGTTTTCTCGGTCGACCTTCTCGGGGGTACCGTCGGCACGGCCGCGCAGGTCCTGAACGGCTCCCTCGCGGTTCTTGCCCGCGTTTCCGCAAACGGGTCCTTCTGGGTTCCCCTTCCCCCCACCGGGATCGCCGCACCGATTGTCTGTACGGGGGGGGCCGCCTTCGGATCCCTGTGGCTCCGCGGCCGCGGGAGGGAACCGTGGCCTGCGGTTGCCGTTGCCAGTGCCGTCTTCCTCGCCTGGATCCACATTCCGTATGCCGCCCTGCCTGACCATCGCCTGACCCTCGCCGCGTTGAACGTCGGGAAGGGGGCGGCTCACGTGATTTCCTTCCCGGGAGGAGGGCATATGCTCGTCGATTGCGGAAGCGGCCTGCGGGGGAACAAGGGGGAGACCGTCCTCCTTCCGTACCTCCGGAGCAGGGGGATCCGCCGGATCGATGTGCTCGTCCTGACGCACCCGCACGAGGATCATTACGGCGGGGCGGAGGCCGTCTTGTCGTCCCTGCCTGTGGGGGAGATCTGGATCCCCGGGGGGATTCCCAAGGGCGCGTTCGGGAAGGCGGTAGGGGGGTACACCGGCAGGGTCCGGGGAAAATCCCGGGGGGACAGGTACGGGTCGGGCGGAGCGGAGGTGATCGTCCGCGGGACGGGACAGGGAATCGGGCGGAGAAAGGCCAACGAACGGTGCCTGTTGCTGGAGATTCGCCACGGCTCCTTCTCCGCGTGGCTCCCCGGCGACGTGGAGAGGGGGCCTTCCGCCTGGGGGGGAAACTTCCGCGACACGAAGGGGGGGAAACGGATCCTTTTTCTGCCGCACCATGGTTCGGCCGAGGCCAAGCCCGGGGCGTGGATCCGGGCGGCGGCCCCCGGCGCCGTCGTTTCCCAAAATAGCATTTGTTTCACAAGGGGGAATCTGATACCCTCGGTTCTGGCATTCTACTTGGAAAATGGGGCTGTTACATTGCGAAGCGACGGCGATTTCGTTTTCATAGAGCAGGAACGGCGCCCAAACCTCTGGGAACTATTTTTGCGCCTGCCCCCGGAAGGGTGAAAGGAAGGCAGTCGCATGAATTTTTCCGGCATATGAAATGGCGAAGCAGCGAGTCCTGATCCTCTCATCCGATCCGGCGCCGATCGACCGCATAGTCCGGGAACCCTCCCTGGCCGGCGTCCACATCACGGTCCACGAGGACTGGGAAAAGGGCGTGTCCGCCCTCTCCAAGGAGAACTTCTCCGTCATTGTCGCCCGGAAATTCCGAAAGGCGCAAACCGCGGAGGCGTTCATCAGGGACATCCTTTCCCTCGCCCCCAAGACCCCCGTGATCCTGATCCTCCCGAAGAAGGGAGGCCCTTCCGTTCTGGGGGGGTTGCGGGGGGGCGCGTCGGAGATCATCTTCGAGGAGAATCTGGGAAGGGAGCTTCTCCCGTCCCTGGAAAAGTACCTTTTTCTCGGGCACGGGCTGCTCCGGAAAATGTCGCTCGAAGAGCTGTTCGACTACTGTTTTCCCGTGATCACGACGACCGATCTGGACCTGCTCGGCTACACCGTGATCGAGATGTTCAAGGAGTCTCTCGGAGCCTCGTTCGGGATCCTGTTCCGCGAGCAGGAGGGGAGAGGGACCGGGTTCGCCGTCCTGGCGACGGCGGGGTTCCCCGACGACTCGATGGCGGGAGTCTTTCTCCTCCGGTTCGGCGCGGGGATCACGAAACTCTCTTCGCCCGTGCCCGCCGTGTTCCCCACCGAGAGCGTGGCGAGCCTCACCCCGGAGGACGAGGCGATGCTCGGGGAGAACCGGACGTTCTTCACCCTCCGGTTCGATCTTTCCCCGGGGTCGAGCATGTTCGCCGTTCTTGCCCTGCGAGGAGTCCCCGGCGCGGACGTGCTCGGGAGCACGCTCCTCAACTTCTTCCACCGCCAGGTCCGGTTCGCGCTCCTCAACGCCGAACGCGGAATTCATACGCAGCACCTGATCTATATCGACGACCTCACGAAGCTGTACAACAGCCGGTACCTCAACGTGGTGCTCGACCGGGAGCTGAAACGGTCGGAGCGGTACAGAAACTTCTTCTCGGTCCTGTTCATGGACCTTGACTTCTTCAAGCGCGTCAACGACACGCACGGGCACCTTGTCGGCACGAGGGTGCTGGTGGAGGCGGGCAACGTGCTGCGGTCCTGCGTCCGCGAGACCGACACCGTGGTCCGGTACGGAGGGGACGAGTTCGTGGTGCTCCTCGTGGAGACGAGGGCCGAAGAGGCGATTCTGGTGGCGGAGCGGATGCGGAGGATGATCGAGGAGAAACCGTTCGGCCAGGAGAAGGGACTCGAGATCCGACTGACGATCTCCATCGGGATCGCGGCCTTCCCCGATCACGCCACGTCGAAGCAGCATCTGCTGAATCTGGCCGACAAGGCGATGTACAGGGGGAAAGACTCCACCCGGAACGTCGTCTACCTCGCTGACGCACAAAAAGTCCCATGACCATCCCTTCCGTACGGGGGATGAAGGACATCCTCCCCCCGACGTCCGCCAGGTGGGCCGCTCTGGAGACGGCGTTCCGCGAGCACGCGACCCGGTTCGGGTTCTCCGAGATCCGGACTCCCGTCCTCGAGAAGACCGAACTCTTCGCGCGCTCGGTCGGGGAAACGACCGACATCGTGGAAAAGGAGATGTACACCTTCTCCGACCGCTCCGGCGAAAGCCTCACGATGCGGCCGGAAGGGACAGCGCCCGTGGTGAGGGCGTTGCAGGCCAATCGGGCCGCCCTGGGAGAGTGGCCCGTCCGGTTGTTCTACGTGGGGCCGATGTTCCGCCACGAGAGGCCCCAGAAGGGCCGGCTCCGCCAGTTCCACCAGTTCGGAGCGGAGTTGTTCGGCACCGATTCTCCCTTCGCCGACGCGGAGATCCTGACGTTCCTTCACGGCTTTCTGAAGGAGACGGGGCTTTCGGGGGTTTTCCTCGAGATCAACTCCCTGGGGGACCCCGCCTGCCGCCCCGCCTACCACCGGAAACTGTCCGATTTCCTGTCCTCCCGGGAGGACAGGCTGTGCGACGACTGCCGCCGTCGGCGCGAACGGAATCCCCTCCGCGTGCTGGATTGCAAGGCGGAAGGGTGCATGCGCGCCACTGCCGACGCCCCGTCCGCGCTCGATTCGCTCTGCGACCCCTGCCGCGCGCACTTCGAGTCCGTGGAAGGGGTGTTGCGCGATTCGGGAATCCCGTTCACCCGGAACCCGCGCATGGTCCGTGGACTGGACTACTACCGCAGGACCGCCTTCGAGTTCGTCATCCCCGGCATGGGGGCGCAGAATACCGTTGCGGCGGGGGGGCGGTACGACGGACTTGCGGAGATCCTGGGAGGCCGGGAAAGGATCCCCGCGATCGGTTTCGCCATCGGAGTCGAGCGCTTCCTGATGCTCCTGGGGGAGGAGGAGTACCGGGCCCCCGCACCGGACGTCTTCCTGGTCACCGCCGGCAGCCGGTTCCTTCCCGAGGCGTTCCGCTGGAAGATGACGTTGATCGGCATGGGGATCCGGACCGAGGTCGACTACGACGGGCGCAGCGTCAAGGGCCAGTTTCGGCGAGCGGGCAGGGCGGGGGCCCGCTTCGTCGTGGTGTTCGGGGAGGAGGAGGCCGGGCGCGGGGGGGTCACGTTCCGGGACATGGCGGCGGGGGTGCAGGAGGAGCTTTCGAAGGACGAGGCGATCCGGCGGTTGACCCGCCGGGATGACACCCGGGAGGAATAGAGGTGGACGCTTTTCTGCCTGAGCACAAGCGGACGTTCTATTGCGGGCAGCTTCGCCCGGAGCATATCGGTCAGGAGGTCGTCCTGTGCGGCTGGGTTCACCGGCGAAGAGACCACGGGGGGCTGGTGTTCGTGGACCTGCGGGACAGGGAAGGGATCGCCCAGGTCGTCCTGTCCCCTGACTCCGTCCCCGAAGCGCACGCCAAAGCCGACCTTCTCCGCGCCGAGTACGTCCTGTCGGTGCGGGGCACGGTGCGCAGGCGCCCCGAGGGGACGGAAAACCGGAACCTGCCCACCGGAGCGATCGAAGTGGCCGCCTCCTCCGTGGCGATCCTCAACGAATCGAAGCCCATACCGTTTGCCCTCGAGGACGACACCGACGTCGCGGAAAGCGTCCGCCTCAAGTACCGGTACCTCGACCTGCGCCGCCCCTCGGTCCAGAAGGCCTTCCACCAGCGGTCCCTCCTCGCCCGGTCCACGCGCGACTACCTCTTCGAGAACGGGTTCATCGAGGTCGAGACGCCCGTCCTCACCAAGAGCACCCCGGAAGGGGCCCGGGACTACCTGGTGCCCTCGCGGGTATCGCCGGGGGCGTTCTTCGCGCTTCCGCAATCCCCCCAGCTCTTCAAGCAGATCCTGATGATCGCGGGGTACGACCGCTACGCCCAGATCGTGAAATGTTTCCGTGACGAGGACCTCCGCGCCGACAGGCAGCCCGAGTTCACCCAGATCGACGTCGAGATGTCCTTCATCGACCGGGAGGATATCTTCCGGATGATGGAAGGCCTGATGGTTCGGGTGTTCCGGGACGTGATCGGGGTCGAGATCCCGCGCCCCTTTCCCCGGATCAGCTACCGGGAATCGATGGACCGGTTCGGCGACGACAAGCCCGACATCCGTTTCGGGCTGGAGATCGTCGATTACACGAGGGAGCTTGGGGACACCGGGTTCCGGGTGTTCGCCGACATCGCGGGGAAAGGGGGCGTGATCCGGGGGATCACCGCACCGGGATTCGGGGAGGCCAGCAGGACCGAACTGGCCGCTCTGGAAGAGGTGGCGAAGATCGGAGGTGCGCGCGGGCTCTCCTGGTGGAAGGTGTCCGCGACGGGCCTCGCGTCGCCGATCGCGAAGCATTTCCGGAGCGACCAGATGGAGGCGCTTCTCGCCAAGAGCGGTGCGAAGCCCGGCGATCTCGTCCTGGTCGTGGCGGACGAGCTTCCCGTCGTCTGCGACTCCCTCGCGCGTCTCCGGCTGCACCTCGGGGAGAAGGCGGACCTCATCGACCGGTCCCGCTACGCATTCCTCTGGGTGACCGATTTCCCGCTGCTGGAGTGGGACAAGGAGGCGGGCCGGTACGCGGCGATGCACCATCCCTTCACGGCACCTCTGGACGAGGACCTTCCCCTGCTGGACACCGATCCGGGGAAGGTCCGCGCGAAGGCGTACGACATGGTGCTAAATGGCGCGGAGATCGGGGGCGGAAGCATCCGGATCCACCGGCGGGATGTGCAGTCCCGGATGTTCGAACTGCTGGACATCGGGCCGGAGGAGGCCGGCAGGAAGTTCGGGTTCCTCCTGGAAGCGCTGGAGTACGGAGCGCCGCCTCACGGAGGGATCGCGTTCGGGCTGGACCGTCTCGCGATGATTCTCGCGGGGGCAAGATCCCTGCGGGAGGTGATCGCCTTCCCGAAGACCCAGAAGGCCACCTGCCTGATGACCGACGCCCCGTCTCCGGTCGACCCGAAGCAGCTGCGGGAACTGCACATCCGTGTGACGAAGCCGGAAAAGAGTTGACCCGGGGGGCCGGAACGGCCCCCCGGGTGCCGCATTACCGGTTTAGCGGAGTACGAAGACCCCCCTGCGGTTTTTCGCCCACGCTGCCTCGTTGTGTCCCGGATCCGCCGGCTTCTCCTCCCCGTAAGTGATCGTGGAGACCCGGTCCCCGGCGACCCCGAGATTCGTGAGGTATTTCATCGCCGAGTCCGCCCGGCGCTGGCCGAGCGCGATATTGTACTCGGGGGTGCCCCGCTCGTCGCAGTGCCCCTCGATCTGAAGCTTCGCATCGGGATTCTTCTTCATATAGTCCGCCACCGACTGCAACGTCGGCTTCGCGTCATTCCGGATGAACGACTTGTCGAAGTCGAAGTGGATGTTCTCGAACATCGCAGGGGCCGGCTCGGCAACGGCCGGGGGAGGCGGAGGCGGCGGCGGTGCGACACCGGTCGTCGGAGGCCCGGTCGGCTTGGGCGCCATCTTCTCCAGGCACGGGCCGATCAGGTTGAGAAGGTCGTCTGCGGCCTTATCCGCCGCGTCGAAGTAGGCTTTCTTCTCGGCCGCCTGGTCCCGGTACGACTCCTTCCCCTCGTGAATCGCATGGTCGAGGGTGGTTTTCGCCTGCGCGAGTTCCATCGGGTAGCAATCCTTGATCCCCATTTTTTCCGCCTTCGCGATCTTGGCCGCGATCGCGTCGGCACGGTCCTGTTCGCTCTTGGTCATCCCCCGCTTGGCGCATCCGGCGGCGAAGGCGACCGCAAGAACGAGCACCGCAAAGAGAAAGAGATTCCGGTTCCTCATTTTGCCCCTCCCCCCGCCTTCTTCACTGCGTCGGCGGAAAATTGCTCGGATTTTTCCGCGAACTCGATGGCGCCCTTCCGGTCGCCCTCGGCCACCTCGTGCTCCGCGAGCCGGAAGTACGATTCCGCCATGTAATACTCGTACGGCGCTTTTTCCTGCACGCCCGCCGTCTTTGCGTTGTCCAAGGCGGCCCGTGCGTTCTTCATGGCGCCAGCCGAGGAACATCCGGCGGCCATTGCTGCCGAGAGGGTGACGGCAAGAGTCAACGCCCAATGTCGTCTCATTGTGATCCTTCCTCCTTTCCGATTTGAAAACGGGGACTTCAGGAATACAATGGTCCTGTTCGGAAGTTCACGATACCACAGCAGACGGCAAACTCAAGGGGTTTGATGGTGTTTCCACCCGAATTGTTTCAACCGAAATCGATTGTCGTGCTTGGAGCTTCCCGGAACCCGGGGAAGGTGGGGCACGGCGTGTTCACCAACCTGATCCGCTCGGGATTCCCGGGGGAGATCTACGGCGTGAACCCGGCGGGCGGGGAGGTGCTCGGGAGGACCTTCCACCGGGACATCGGGGAGCTCCCCGGCGGCGTGGATCTCGCGGTATTCGTGATCCCCCCGCGCCAGGTCATCGAGGCGATCCCTCTCCTGGCGGGAAAGGGGATGAAGGCGGCGATCGTGATCTCCGCCGGGTTCAAGGAGATCGGGGGCGAGGGGGCGGACCTCGAGAGGGACCTCCGGGAGGCCCTCGCGAAGGCGTCGATCCGTGCGGTCGGCCCGAACTGCCTGGGAGTCATCAACACCCATGCGAGGATGAACGCCTCCTTCGCGGTCGGCTCTCCCCCCCCGGGCTCGATCGCCTTCTTTTCGCAGTCCGGGGCCCTGCTGACGGGCGTCCTGGACTGGGCCGTCAGCGCGGGAATCGGCTTTTCGAAGGTCGTCAGCCTGGGAAACAAGGCGGACATTTCGGAGCTGGACATGATGCTGTATCTTGCGGACGATCCGGAGACGCGCGTCATCCTCGGGTACGTCGAAAGCATCGACGAAGGGCGAAGATTTCTCCGCGCGGCGAGGGAGGTGACCGCGAAGAAGCCCGTCATTCTGGTGAAGGCCGGGGCCACGGCGGCGGGGGCGCGGGCCGCCTCCTCCCATACGGGAAGCCTTGCAGGGTTCGAACGGGCGTATTCGGCAGCCTTCCGCCAGGGGGGGCTGCTGCGCGCCGAAACGGTAGAGGAATTGTGCGACCTCGCCCTGGGGTTCGCCCTGCAGCAGGTGCCGGAAAAGGACCGGCTGCTGATCGTGACCAACGCGGGCGGACCCGCCATCATGGCGGCAGACGCCGCCGAGAGGCTCGGGATTCCCCTGGCCGAGATCTCCGCGGATTCCCGGGAACGACTGCGGGCGGTGCTCCCGCCGACGGCGAGCCTCGGGAATCCGGTGGACGTCATCGGCGATGCCCGGGCCGACAGGTACCGGGAGGCTCTCGCGGCGGTGCGGGACGATCCCTCCACGGGATCGGTGCTTGTGCTGCTTACCCCCCAGGCGATGACCGAGCCCGAGGAAACGGCGCGGGTGGTTGTCTCTTCGCTCTCAGGGTCGGGAAAGACCGTACTGGCCTCCTTTCTGGGGGGAGAGTCCGTCCGGGCGGCCCGCGCCATCCTCGGGGAAGAGGGGATCCCCCAGTACTCGGGACCTGAGCGGGCCGTCCGGGCACTCGGGGCGATGATCGCGTACCGGCGCATCCGGGAAGCGGGCCTCCCCCCCTGGGAAGAACCCGCGAGAGCGCCGCTGCCTGCGGCCGCGGAAATCCTTCGCGATGTGCTCTCCCGGGGAAGGAGAACCCTCGGGGAGGAAGAGAGCCGTGGGGTGCTCGAATCGTACGGGTTCCGTTTCCCGAACCATGCGCTTGCCCGGACGAGCGAAGAGGCGGTGGCGGCCTTCGAGGGAATGGAGGGGAGTGTGGCGATGAAGATCGTTTCCCCCGGGATTCTCCACAAGACGGAAGTGGGAGGCGTCCGGCTCAACCTCCGTTCGGCGGAGGATGTTGCCCGTGCTTTCCTGGAGATCACCTCCTCCGTCCGCAGGATGTCGCCCGCTGCCTGCATTGTGGGCGTTTCCGTGCAGGAGATGGTGGCGGGGGGGAGAGAGCTGATCCTCGGCATGAGCCGGGACCCCCAGTTCGGCCCCCTCCTCATGTTCGGTCTCGGGGGGATCCACGTGGAGGTCCTGCAGGACGTCACCTTCCGCGTGGCGCCGGTCTCCCGGGAGGAGGCCGGGGAGATGGTCCGGGAAATCCGCGCCTACCCGCTTCTCGCAGGGTTCCGCGGAGGAGACCCGGCAGACGAGGAGGCGATCGTCGAGGCGATCCTGAGCATCTCGAGGCTTTCCCTCGATTTCCCCGGGATCCTGGAGCTGGATATCAACCCGGTAATGGTGCTGCCGAAGGGCAGGGGGCTCATGGCGATCGATTGCCGGATGGCCATCGGGGAGGGAGAGAGATGAACCTGTATATCGCATCCACATCCGGCTACTCGGGGAAGACGCTGCTTGCCCTCGGGCTTTCCCGGATCTGGGCGGCCGGCGGGGTGTCGGTGGGCTATGTCAAGCCGCTGGGGAAGATTCCGGTGATGGAGGAGGGGAAGGTCGTGGACGGGGACGCCCTCTTCCTCGCGAAGGAGATGGGGTTGCCCAGCCCCCGCGAAGACGTTTGCCCGGTGGTGATCACGCAGGACCTGGTGATGGCGGCCTACCACGGGAAGCCGCTCCGTCTCCTGGACCAGGTGCGGGGCGCCGTGGAAAAAGCGGCCTCCCGCTCGGACATTCTGATTCTGGGGGGAGCCGCCAATCTTCGCGACGGCTTTTTTCTCGGTCTTTCCCCGCTGGACATCATCTCCTCGTTCGATTGCCGGGTGCTGCTGGTCGACCGGTTCGAGGGGGAGAAATCGATGGACCAGATCCTTTGGGCGGCCGGCATTCTCGGGGAGAGACTCCTGGGCGCCGTCCTCAACCACGTCGCGCCTTCCCAGGAGAAGTTCGCAAGGAATGTCATCAGGCGGTATTTCGAGGCCAGGGGAATCCGGGTGTTCGGCGTGATCCCCGTCGACCCCGTCATGCACAGCATCAGCGTGGGGACGCTCGCGGAAGGCCTCCCCGCGACCGTGGAGTCGGGGGAAGGCGGCCTGGACATGATGATCGAACGGTTCTGCGTCGGGGCGATGGATGTGGAAGGTGCCCTGAGGGTATTCCGGCGCATCCCGCGCAAGGCGGTCGTCACGGGAGGGATGCGCGCCGACATCCAGCACGCCGCCCTGGAGACGGACACGCGGTGCCTCGTCCTCACCGGGGGGGTGTCTCCGGACGAACGGGTCCGGCACCGTGCCAGGGAACTGGGGGTTCCCGTTTTGGTCGTCAAGGAGGACACGATGGCCACGGTCGAACGGTTCGAGCATTTGCTCGGACGGCTCCGGATCCGCGAAAGGGTGAAGATCGACCGCGGGGTAAGCCTCGTCGGGGAGAATGTGGACGTCGCGGGCGTCCTTGCCTCCCTGAAGGGGGCGCAACGGAGATGACAAGGAACGCATTGCAGGGATGGAGGAAGAGCCCCGGAGGAGGGCCATTTCTTCCGGTTTTTCCTTGACATCCAACTCCCCTTTGTATACGGTATGCATGGTTTGGCGGGGCTGCTTTCCGTTCCAACCGGTCCCAATTCATCCCCGATCTTCTTCCCTGAGGAGGGAGCAAAGGCGCTGTTCAAGAATTTGGTTCCGCCCGAAGAGGGGGGCAAGATCATTATCCGCCCGGAGAGGACGCGGAATGTGCCCGACAACCCGATCATTCCCTTCATCGAGGGTGATGGCACCGGAGCGGACATCGGCAGCGCTGCAGAAGGACGCCGCCGGCAAGTGACCGGCGGCGCGGCATAGCCCGCTGGCATCGCCACCAGGGAGGGTCCGGATGGACCGAAAGAAGATCACCGTGATCGGAGCCGGAAATGTCGGGGCGACCACCGCACAGCGCCTGGCGGAGAAGGATCTCTGCGACGTGGTGCTCGTGGACATCGTGGAGGGGATGCCGCAGGGGAAGGCGCTCGACCTCATGCAGGCGGGGCCCGTGGTCGGGTACGACACGAGGGTGACCGGCACCAACGGCTACGAAGACACGGCGGGGTCCGACATCATCGTCATCACCTCGGGGCTTCCCCGGAAGCCGGGGATGAGCCGGGACGACCTTCTGAAGGTGAACGCGGGGATCGTCAAGGACGTCGCCCTGAAGGCGGTTGCGAAATCTCCGGACGCGATGGTCATCGTCGTATCCAATCCGCTCGACGCGATGACCTATGTCGCCCACAAACACAGCGGGCTCCCTGCAAACCGGGTGATGGGAATGGCCGGCATCCTCGACTCCGCCCGCTTCCGCGCCTTCATTGCGATGGAGCTCGAGGTGTCGGTGAACGACATCACCGCGTTCGTTCTCGGGGGGCACGGCGATTCGATGGTCCCGTCCACGAGGTACACCACGGTGGCCGGCATCCCGGTGGAGGACCTCATCCCCAGTGCGAAGCTCGATGCCATCGTCGAGCGGACCCGGAAGGGCGGAGGGGAGATCGTGGCCCTCCTCAAGACGGGTTCCGCCTACTACGCCCCGTCGGCGGCGGCCGTCCAGATGTGCGAATCGATCCTGCTGGACCGGAAGATGATCCTGCCCTGCGCGGTTCTTTCGCAGGGGAAGTACGACGGGTGCGACGGCCTCTTCGTCGGCCTCCCGGCGAAGCTGGGAGGGAACGGGGTCGAGGAAGTCGTGAAATTCAGGCTCTCCCCGCAGGAGTCCGACGCGCTCAGGAAGTCGGCCGAGGTGGTCAGGGAACTTTGCGAGGCGGTGGACCGGCTGGGCTTCTGAAGGGCCCGGCTGCGGCGGACCATTCCTCCGCGGGCCGCCGACGACGGAGCAAGTGGCAGCCAGGGGTTCCCTTTGTCTGGCTCACGAAAGGCGACGGGTGTCCCGCGTCCCCCGGAAAGCCGGATCGCCGGGGATGGGACCGGGACGGGACAAGACATCTTTCCGGCAGAAGAATTCATGAGATATACTTCATAAGGAGTTGCGTGCGGATGCCACCCCGTGGGGGAGGGGGCATCCGTTTTCTTGTGTGCCCGCATCTCCGGCGGTCCCCAGCAGCATAAAAAAACATTCCGGGAGGAGTCGAAGGGTATGAACATCCACGAGTATCAGGCCAAGGCGATCCTGGCCAAGTACGGCGTGGCAGTCCCAAAAGGAAAGGTGGCGGATACCCCGTTGGATGCGGAGGTCATCGCCATGGAGTTCGGAACGCCCGTCGTCGTCAAGGCCCAGATCCATGCGGGAGGCCGGGGGAAGGGCGGCGGCATCAAGCTGGCCAAGACGCCGGCGGAGGCGAAGGCGTGCGCGAAGCAGATCATCGGGATGACCCTGGTCACTCCCCAGACCGGCCCGCAGGGGAAGAGAGTGAAGCGGGTTCTCGTGGAGCAGGCGGGAGCGATCCAGAGGGAACTCTACCTGGGGATGGTCATCGACCGCGCGACGTCCCGCATCGTCATGATGGCGTCGACCGAGGGGGGAATGGAGATCGAGACCGTCGCCGCCAACACGCCGGAAAAGATCCTCAAGGAGTACGTCGACCCGGCGCTGGGGCTCATGCCGTACCAGGCGCGCAATCTCGCCTTCGGGTTGTCCATCCCGACCCCGCTGTCCGGCAAGGCGGTCCGGTTCATGACGGGGCTCTACAAGGCGTTCGTCGACACCGACTGTTCCCTTGCCGAGATCAACCCGCTGGTGCTGACCGAGGACGGCGAGGTCCTTGCGCTCGACGCGAAGATGAACTTCGACAGCAACGGGCTCTTCCGCAACAAGGAGATCCAGGAGTACCGGGACTTCGACGAGGAGGATCCCACGGAGACCGAGGCCTCCAAGTACGACCTCTCCTACATCCGGCTCGACGGGAACATCGGCTGCATGGTCAACGGGGCAGGACTCGCGATGGCGACGATGGACATGATCAAGACGTGCGGCGGGTCCCCCGCCAACTTCCTCGACGTGGGCGGCGGCGCAAACACCGAGCAGGTGACCAACGCCTTCCGGCTGATCGTCTCCGACGCGAACGTCAAGGCGATCCTGGTCAACATCTTCGGCGGGATCATGCGGTGCGACGTGATCGCCGAAGGAGTCGTGGCGGCCGTCAAGACCCTCGGCCTCAAGGTCCCGCTCGTCGTTCGCCAGGAAGGGACCAATGTGGAGAAGGGGAAGGAGATCCTCTCCGCGTCGAATCTCGACATCATCACGGCAACCGACATGAAGGATGCGGCGGAAAAAGTCGTGGCCGCCGCCGCCCGGGCGAATTGAGGGGAGACCACCATGAGCATCTGGGTCAACAAGGACACGAAAGTTCTCGTGCAGGGGATCACCGGCGCGGTGGGGGCCTTCCACACCAAGCAGATGCTGGAATACGGCACGAAGATCGTCGGGGGCGTCACCCCCGGGAAGGCAGGAACGCGGATCGAGGGACTCCCCGTGTTCCACACGGTTCTCGATGCGGTAAAGGCCACGGGAGCCAACGCGAGCGTCGTCTACGTTCCCCACGCCTTCGCCGCGGACGCCATCTGTGAGGCGACCGACGCAGGGATCGGGCTGGTCGTCTGCATCACGGAGGGGATTCCCATTCTCGACATGGTGAAGGTGAAACGGTACATGGCAGGAAAGAACACCCGCTTGATCGGGCCGAACTGCCCGGGCATCATCACGCCGGGAGAGTGCAAGATCGGGATCATGCCGGGATACATCCACAAGCCGGGAGCGATCGGAATCGTGTCCCGGTCCGGAACGCTCACGTACGAGGCGGTCCACCAGGTGACCGCTTTGGGGATGGGACAGTCCACCTGCGTCGGGATCGGGGGAGACCCCGTGAACGGGACCAACTTCATCGACGTCCTCTCGGCCTTCCAGGAGGATCCGCAGACCGAGGCCGTGATCCTGATCGGCGAGATCGGAGGGACGGCCGAGGAAGAGGCGGCGGTCTTCGTGAAGTCGAAGATGACCAAGCCCGTCGTCGGTTTCGTCGCAGGGCAGACGGCCCCCAAGGGGAAGAGGATGGGGCATGCCGGAGCCATCATCTCCGGGGGAAAAGGGACCGCGGCGGACAAGATCGGGGCGTTCAAGGAAGCGGGGATTTCCGTGGCCGGAACCCCCGCGGACCTGGGGATTACGCTGGCGCAGCGGCTTGGCAGGAAAGTCCATTAGGAGGGAAAGGATGGCAATGGTGGCGAAGGAAACGACGGTCGAGAAGGTCGAGAAGATCGAGGCGACGGAAAACGAGAAGGTGAAGATCAGCATCATCCCGAGGTTCTGCAAGGGGTGCGAGATCTGCGTCAAGCTCTGCCCGACGAAAGTCCTCGGGATGGAGATGTTCCTGGTGAAGGTGATCGACATCGACAAGTGCACCGCCTGCATGGCGTGCGAACTGCGGTGCCCCGATTTCGCCATCTTCGTCGAGAAGAAGAAATAGCGGAACCCAAAGACATCGTAAAAGGAGAGAGACGGTGGGCACCTTAAAGCTGCTTCAGGGGAACGAGGCGTGTGCCGAAGGGGCGCTCTACGCAGGGTGTACGTTCTTTGCCGGATATCCCATCACCCCTTCCACGGAGGTGGCGGAGTATCTGGCGCGGAGGCTCCCGCGGATCGGCGGGGTCATCCTGCAGATGGAAGACGAGATCGCCTCCGTGGGGGCGATCATCGGCGCGTCCCTCGCGGGAAAGAAGTCGATGACGGCCACCTCCGGGCCGGGATTTTCGCTCAAGCAGGAAAACATCGGGTTCGGGATGCTCTGCGAGGTGCCTTGCGTCATCGTGGACGTGATGCGGGGCGGGCCGTCGACCGGGGTTCCGACCGGACCGAGCCAGAGCGACATCATGCAGTGCAAGTGGGGGACGCACGGCGATCATCCGGTCATCTGCCTGACTCCGGCGTATGTCCAGGAGATCTTCTCCGAGACGGTGCGTGCCTTCAACCTCGCGGAGAGGTACCGCACCCCCGTGATCCTCGCCTTCGACGAGATCGTGGGGCATATGCGGGAAAAGATCGAGATTCCGGAGAAAGGCGTTCTGGAGGTGGAGAACCGCCGCCGGCCGACCTGCCCGCCGTCCGAGTACAAGCCGTTCGACGAGACCCAGGGGGACGTTCCCCCGATCGCCGACTTCTTCAGCGGGTACCGGCAGCACATCACCGGTCTGAACCACGCCTCCGACGGGTTTCCGGTGAACGCCTCGCCAAGGATCCACACGGACGAGCTCCGGCTCATCCGGAAAGTGGAGGGGAACCGGAAGGACATCATCCGGTACGATACGGTCCTGCTCGACGACGCCGAGGTCGCCGTGTTCGCCTACGGGGTTTCCGGGCGCTCCGGCAAGAACGCCGTGGAAATGGCCCGGGCGGAAGGGATCAAGGCGGGGCTTTTCCGGCCGCTCACCATCTGGCCGTTTCCGGTCGAGGAGGTTGCGGCGCTGGCCTCCCGCGTCAAGGCGATCATCGTCCCGGAGCTGTCGCTGGGGCAGATCGTCCTGGAGGTGGAGCGGTGCGCCAAGGGACGCTGCGACGTCCAAGGCATCTTCCGCGTCGACGGCGACCCCATCACGCCGGCCCAGATCCTCGAGAAGATCAAGGAGGTAGGATAATGGCCTTCAACTACGATCGGCACATACGGCACGGGAAACTGCCTCACATCTGGTGCCCCGGGTGCACCTACGGAATTGTCTTCAAGTCGCTTCTCCGGGCTGTCGAGACGATGCAGATTCCCAAGGACCACCTTGCGCTCGTCTCCGGGATCGGGTGCGCATCCCGCCTTCCCGGCTACGTGGACTGGAACACGCTGCACACCGCTCACGGACGCGCCATCCCGTTTGCCACGGGCCTGAAGATGGCCCGGCCGGACAAGCGGGTCCTCGTGGTCAGCGGGGACGGCGACGCGACGGCCATCGGAGGGAACCACTTCATCCATGCCTGCCGCCGGAATATCGACATCACGGTGATCGTGATGAACAATTTCATCTACGGCATGACGGGGGGCCAGCATTCTCCGACGACCCCCGTCGGGCACCTGGCGACGACGATGCCGTTCGGCAACATCGACCCGACCTTCAACATCCCCTCGCTTGCGCAGGGGGCGGGGGCGACGTGGGTGGGACGGGGAACGGCGTACCACGTCCCCGTTCTCGACCGGCTGATCATCGGTGCGATAGAGCACAAGGGGTTGTCCGTACTCGAGATCATCAACGGGTGCCCCACGACCCACGGGCGCCGGAACAAGTTCCGGACCCCCACGGACATGCTTCTGTGGATGAAGGAGTCGGCGTTGCCCCTTTCCGCGTTCGAGAAACTTCCCCCCGACAAGGTCGCCGGAAAGTTTCCCACGGGCGTTCTTTACAAGAGAGAGGCCCCCGAGTTTTCCGAAACCTACTTCGCGATGGTCGAGCGTCTGCAGAAGCAGCAAGAGGGGGGGGGAGGCTGAGATGAGCGACCGATACGAGATTCGTTTTTCCGGTTCCGGCGGCCAGGGGCTGATCCTTGCTGGGGTCATTTTCGCCGAGGCGGCCACCATCTACGACAAGATCAACGCGGTGCAGAGCCAGTCCTACGGGCCCGAAGCTCGCGGCGGCGCCTCCAAGTCGGAGGTGATCATTTCCGAGGAGGTCATCGATTTCCCGAAGGCCCTGGGGATCGACCTGCAGCTCTCGCTCACGCAGGAATCGTGCACCAAGTATTACAAGGACATCAAACCCCACGGAATCCTGCTCGTGGACGAGGATTTCGTCCGCG
The DNA here is from genome assembly GCA_020346465.1 of Deltaproteobacteria bacterium. GTDB lineage: Bacteria > Desulfobacterota > Deferrimicrobia > Deferrimicrobiales > Deferrimicrobiaceae > CSP1-8. Next base: position 925,853 of record CP070783.1, on the reverse strand, counting down.
ACATCCCCGAGGGGGATTTCCAGGTGATCAAGATGCCCATCATCCGGACGGCCTCCGAGGAGATCGGGAAATCGTTCGTCGCCAATATCGTCGCGACCGGAGCCATCGCAGCGATCACCGGGAAGGTGAAGATCGAGTCCGTCGAGAAGGCCGTTCTCTCCCGCGTCCCGAAGGGGACGGAAGAGATGAACAAGAAGGCCCTGATGGCCGGCTACAACATGGCCATGGCCAGGCTTGGCTGACATGTCCGGCGAGGGGGGCAGGGGGGAGCGCACCCTGTCGATCGTCAAGCCGGACGGGGTGCGCAAAGGCCTCATCGGGGAGGTGATCCGAAGGTTCGAGAAGGAAGGGATCCGGATCTCCGCGATGCGGATGATCCGTCTCACGCGCGGGGAGGCGGAGGGGTTTTACGCGGTGCACCGCGACCGGCCGTTTTTCGGCTCCCTTACGGAGTTCATCTCCTCTGGTCCCGTCGTCGTCATGGTGCTGGAGGGGGATGACGTCATCGCGCGCAACCGGCGACTGATGGGCGCCACGGACCCGAAGAAAGCGGACAAAGGGACGATCCGGGCCGATTTTGCCCACAACGTGGAGCAGAATATCGTGCACGGATCCGATGCGCCGGAGACGGCGGAAACCGAGATCCGGTATTTTTTCAGCGATCTGGACCTGGTCCGGTAAGGGCGTTCCCGGCAGGACCGACAGGCCCCGGCACGCCGGAGACGATCCCGGCGGACCGGGGTTTCTTTTGCCCGCCGCGCGGCCACCTCCGCTGCCGACCCGTTGTATGATGGAACCCATGGGCGACGAGCGGACGGATCTGAAGGGGATGCCCCTGGGGGAGCTCGAATCCTTCTTCCGGTCCCGGGGGAAGGAGCGATACCGGGCACGGCAGGTATCCCGCTGGCTCTACCAGAGGGGCGCGGAGGAGTTCTCCGTGATGACCGACCTCTCGCGAGGCTTCCGGGAGGAGATGGAGGCCGTCTGCCGGATCTCGGCGCCCCCCGCGGAGAAGGGGGAGATCTCCCTCGACGGGACGGAAAAGGTCCTGTTCCGGCTGGAAGATGGAGAGGGGGTGGAAAGCGTGCTGATCCCCGAGGGAAGCCGCAGGACCCTCTGCGTCTCCACGCAGGCGGGCTGCGCCCTGTCGTGCGCGTTCTGCGCGACGGGGGCCTTGGGGTTCCGGCGAAACATGACGTCGGCCGAAATCATCCACCAGGCGTGCCATGCCGCCCGGCGGCTTGCAGGGCGTCAGGAGCGGCTGACGAACGTCGTGTTCATGGGAATGGGGGAGCCGCTCGAAAACGTTCGGGAGGTCTCCCGCGCGATCGACATTCTCCTCGCCCCGTGCGGATTCGGGCTGGCGGGGAAACGGGTGACCGTCTCGACGGTGGGGATCATCCCGGCGATGCGGGAGCTGGCGTCCCGGTATCCGGTGAGCTTCGCCGTGTCGCTGAACGCGGCAGGCGAAGAGGTCCGTTCCCGGCTCATGCCCGTCAACCGGAAATACCCGCTGCGGGAGCTGGTCGCCGCGATGCGGGAGATTCCTCTCCAGAGCGGTCGGAAGGTGACCGCGGAATACGTCCTCCTTGCGGGGGTAAACGATTCCCCCGGCGAAGCGCGCGACCTGGCGCGCCTGCTGTCGGGCGCCCGAATCAAGGTCAACCTGATTCCGTTCAATCCGCACGACCACGGGGACTTCCGGCCACCCCCCCCGTCCTCCGTCGACCGCTTCCGCGACATCCTGATGGCCGCGGGGATCCAGACGATCACCCGGGACCGGAGGGGGGCGGACATCCGTGCCGCCTGCGGGCAGTTGAGGGGCGTGCCCGCGCATCCGCGGGAGCACGGCGGCTTGCGATCCGGGGCGACGGCGAGCTCGAAAAAGGGTTGAGGCACGGAGATCTTCTCCCTAATATTGGGGGGAGGGATTTCCCGGAGAGGAGCACGATAAGGACCATGTCGGAGATTCTCGGTGTCATCGGAGGTTCCGGGCTCTACGAGATGGAAGGGATGCAGAATGTGCGGAACGTCAAGGTCCGCACACCGTTCGGCGACCCTTCCGACGCGCTGGTCCTCGGGGAAATCGGGGGGAGGACACTCGCGTTTCTCCCGCGCCACGGAAGGGGGCACCGGATCCCGCCTTCCCAGATCAATTTCCGGGCCAACATCTACGCGATGAAGAAGGTCGGGGCCCGGTGGGTGCTGTCCCTCTCCGCCGTGGGAAGCATGAGGGAGGGCATCCGCCCGGGGGACATCGTGGTGGTCGACCAGTTCTTCGACAACACCCGCTTCCGGCCCGGCACGTTCTTCTCCGACGGCATCGTGGGGCATATCCCCTTTGCAGACCCCGTCTGTCCGACGCTGGCGGATATCGCCTTCACCTCCGCCAGGAAGGTCGTCCGGCGCACCCATCGGGGCGGCACGTATCTGTGCATGGAAGGGCCAGCGTTCTCCACCCGCGCGGAATCGCGGATCTACCGGAAGTGGGGGGTCGATGTGATCGGCATGACGAACATGCCCGAGGCGAAGCTTGCCCGGGAGGCCGAGATCTGCTACGCCACACTGGCTCTGGCCACCGACTACGACTGCTGGCACGAAAGTTCGGAGGACGTATCGATCGGGGCGATCCTGGCCATCATCCGGCGGAACGTGGAGAACGCCAAGCAAATCATCCGCGGGGTTGCAAAACGCCTCCCCGGGAAGGGAGGGTGCGGGTGCGGAGAGACTCTCCGACACGCCATCATCACGGACCCGAAGAAGATCCGGCCGGCCACGAAAACCCGGCTCTCCCTGCTGATCGGGAAGTACCTGTGAGCCGGAGAGCAGGGGTGCGGATCGTTTCGGCCGTCTCCGCGGCGGCATGCGGGCTGCTCGTCGCCTGCGCGACGCCCACGCCGGACATGAAGAAGGAGGCGTCCGCGCGGATGCAGATGGGGGTCACCTACCTGGAACAGCGCAACCTGCCTGCCGCGATGCGCGAACTCACCCGCGCCGCGGAGCTCGACCCGGAGAATCCCGAGATCGACATGACGCTCGGCCTTGCCTACCAGTCCCGGGGGGACCTCGGGAAGGCGGAGGAGTACATGAGGAAGGCGATCCGGAAGAAACCGGACTATGCCGAGGCTCACAACAATCTGGGGTTCCTCCTGAGCCTCCAGGGCCGGAGCGAGGAGGCGATCCGGGAATACGAAAAGGCCGTCGCGAACGTTCTCTATCCGACTCCGGAATACGGGTATTACAACATGGGAAAAGAGTACGTCCGTCTGAAGGACCTGGGGAAGGCGGGGGAGATGTACCGGCGGGCCATCGGTCTGAACCCTTCGTTTGTGGATGCCTACCGGGGGCTGGCGATGGTACAGGCCGAGAAAGGGCAGCTTGAGGAATCCGCCCGGACGCTCGAGCGGCTGGTCGAGGTGGCGCCCTCCAACCCGGACGGATGGATGGACCTCGGCCGCCTCTCCCTGCGGATGGACCGGCCCAGGAGGGCTCTCGAGGCGTTCCGGAACGCTTTGGCCAATGCGGAAGATCCCGCCCTGCGGGGGGAGATCGCGGGCTACATCAACATCCTCGAGCAGGGGAACAGGTAAGGCGGAGAGCATGGGAACAGGGGCAGAGTGGAAGAAACGTCGCGAGGAGATGGGAAAGACCCTGGAAGAGGTCTCCACGGAGCTGCGCATCAGCCGGAAGTATCTCCAAGGGATCGAGGAAGGGGACTATTCGCGGTGGCCGGCCAAGGTGTTTTCCACCGGCTTCATCCGCGCCTACGCGAATTTCCTGTCCGCGGATCCCGAGCCTGTGCTGACGGAATACTATGATCTCCTGGGAATGCGGTCGGCCGAGGAACCCCCGATTCATCCCAGGCCGGAGTGGCTGGAGCGTGAGCGCAGGCGGGGAAGCCGCCGGAAGG
>CP070783.1:912917-921843 GCA_020346465.1 Deltaproteobacteria bacterium | reverse complement strand
ACCTCGTGGCGGCCGTAGTTGAAGATCTGCGTGTCCCAGTCGGGGTGGTGCCCCTGGCGCGGGTCCGCATGCTCGAAGAGGTGGGTCCCGTCGAAGTAGTTGAGCCCGTGCCCGTCCTTGGTGAAGTGCGAAGGGACCCAGTCGAGGATCACCCCGATGCCGTTGCGGTGCAGGGTGTCGACCAGGACCATGAAGTCCTGCGGCGTCCCGTACCGGCTGGTGGGGGCGAAGAACCCGGTGACCTGGTATCCCCACGATCCGTAGAACGGGTGCTCCATGACGGGGAGGAACTCCACGTGGGTGAAGTTCATCTTCGTGAGGTACTCGACCAGCCGGGGGGCCAGCTCCCGGTAGGTCATCATCCGGTTCCCCTCCTCGGGGACCCGCATCCACGAGCCCAGGTGCATCTCGTAGACGGAGATCGGGCTGCCGGCGGCGTTGCGCCGGTGCCGGTCCTTCATCCACTCGCCGTCCTCCCACTCGTACCACAGGTCCCAGACCACGGACCCGGTGTCCGGGGGAACCTCGCCGTGGAAGGCGAACGGGTCGGCCTTGTCGTACCGGTACTCGTTCACCCGGGAGACGACGTGGTACTTGTAGGCGGTCCCCCGCGTGACGCCGGGGATGAATCCCTCCCAGATCCCGGAGGTCCCCTTCAGCCGGAGCGGATGGGAGCCGGGGTTCCAGCCGTTGAAGGTCCCCGTGACGAATATCCCCCCGGCGTTGGGGGCCCACACGGCGAAGTAGGTCCCCTCCTCGCCGTCCACGGTCATGAAATGGGAGCCCAGCTTTTCGTACAGCCGGTAATGGCTCCCCTCGTTGAAAAGGTACAAGTCCTGGTCGTTCAACAGGGACACGTCATAACGCATCGTTTATCCCACCTCCTCACTCAACGGCTCTTCCTTCCGCCCCCGGGGACTTCCCCGGCGCGCCTTCCCCGTCGAACGGAGACGGTCCATTTCCCGGAGGATCCGGATCACCCGGGGGATCCCGCGGATCTCCTCGAATCCGTGGCGGGCCTTCCGGAGCCAGTTCGGCTTTTCCATACTGGTCCCGGGCACGTTCTGCGGCTCCCTCTCCAGATACAGGTCCTCGATGTTGACGATGACGACGCCGGCCTTGCCTGCCGCCAGATACGAAAGGCACGCCGCAAGGACCGCACCCGTCCCTTTCCCGGCCCCGCCCAGCCATCCTTTCCGTCCCAGGAACGCCGTGAGGGCTTCCTTCACTTCCCGGCGCCTCTCCCTCTCCTGCCGGCTCCCTCGCCCGTCGAGAAGGCCGAGGGCGACCCGGTCGTCGATGTCCCGCCCTTCCCAGAACGCGGTGAAGGTCGGCATGTCGTGGGTGTTCAGGCATCCCAGGGACCCCGCCGGCACCGCCCCGAGCGCCCTGGCGGGGTCCGGGGAGAGCCCGTACTGCACGACGAACATCCGGGAAACCCCGTGCCGCGCCATCGCCGGACGGACGTAGGGGGGGACGGTCCCCAGATCCTCGCCGACGATCCAGGACTTGTGACGGTGGGACTCGAGCGAGAGGACGGCGTATTGTTCCTCGGCGGGGTAGCGGACGTAGGTCCCCTCGCGGGCGGACATCCCCTTCGGAACCCAGAAAAACCGGTGGAGCCCCATCACGTGGTCGATCCGGAGGATCCCCGAGTGGCGGAGCTGGTGGCGCAGGCATTCCCGGAAGTACCGGAATCCCTCTTCGCGGCCTCGCGCGGGATGCATGGGAGGAAACCCCCAGTCCTGCCCCTGCGTGAAAAAGTCGTCGGGGGGCGCCCCCGCGGAGACGTCCAGGACGAAGAGGTCGCGGTGTCTCCAGACGTCGTAGCTGTCGTAGCAGACCCCGAGCGGCAGATCCAGATAGAGCGACTTCCCCCTCTCCCGGAAGTCCCTCGAGAGCGCGCCGAACTGCTCGTTTACGGCCCATTGCGCGTAGAGGTGGTACCGTCTCGCCCCGTCGTCGTAGGCATCGGGGGCGACGGTGCGGTCCGCAAGCGGGGCAGGCCACGCAGGCCAGGGGGCGCGTTGTCTCTCCCCCACCGCTCGGAACACGGCGTACTCTTCCGCATGGGGATTCGTCGCCAGGAACTCCCGGAACGCCTCCTGCCGCCCCGGATCGCTTCCGGTGAAGAACGACCGCCCCAGCTCCTCGATGACTCCCCGCTTGAGGGCCATCCCGCGCCGGTAGTCCACCAGCGGCGAGGCCCGCAGTGCGTCGGCCTCTTCCCGGAACCCGGGGGAGGAGAACCGTTCCCTTGCCCGGGCGCTTCCGGAGAACTCGGGGACCCGCTCGACGTCGAGATAGAACTCGTTCCAGAAGAGCCGGCTCGCCGGGGAATAGGGGCTTGGCTGGAACGGCTCGGAGAGAAAGGCGGCGAGCAGCGGCAAGGTTCCGACCACATTCCCGCCCATCCCGGAAACCCACTCCATGAGGGCCGAAAGATCCGAGAAATCGCCGCTTCCCAGGCTTCTCGGGGAGTTGAGCGCGTAGAGAGGAAGGAAGACCCCCCACGCCTTTCCTCCTTCGTCCAGGTCGGGTCGGTACGCCTTCCGGGGAGCCGCGATGACCAGGGCCTCCGCCGTCTTCCCCCGGGTCTCCACCGCCAGGCGGTGGTATCCCAACGGCAACTGATTCGGAAGGTGAACCGTCTTTGTCACGTACCGTTCGCCCTCGACCTCCGCGCCGCCCGCATCGGGGAGGTGGGACAGGTCGCACGGTATGCTCCGGGCGGTTCCGTCCTCGAGATGGAGACGAACGCCCACCCGTCCCTTTGCCATCGCCCCCGGAAGGCGAAGCGGGAGCCCGCCGGATTCGCCATCCCATGCCACCACGACCGGGTCGCAAGGCCTTCGCCACCTCGCCTGCTCGTGTTCCCGCAACGCCTCCCCGGCGTCCCCCGCTTTCTCGATCGGCGCGCCGAGCGCCTTGAGGACCGCGAGGAGCGTCCGGGAAGAAACCTGCTGCCGCCGGCGGGCGATGTCGTAATAGGCGGTCTGGACGCCGTATGCGCGCGCCAGCCGGCCGAGGGGGCCCGCCTCCGTCGTCGCGCCCTGCATCATTCGGACGTCCCGAGAAGTTCGAGGATCCCGCGCAGGGGAAGCTTCACCCACTCGGGACGGTTGTTGAGCTCGTACCCCAGCTCGTAGATCGACTTCTCGAGCAGGTAGACGGAAAGCAGGGAGGACAGCTCCTCCTTCGACCGGGGGAGGAAGGACGCCTGGGAGGCGCCTTCCAGGTAGGCCTTGAGGAACGCCGCGGAAACCCAAAGGTTCCAGCACCGTCCCCACGGCTCGAGCCGCGCGGCGTCGTCCGTGTGGAACGCGCTCCCTCCCGTCTTTCCGATGAGCGGCGCGTTCGACGCGTAGTGGAAGGAGCGCAGCATGCCCGCCACGTCCCGCAGGGGGGACCGCTTGATCCTTCGCGAGCTCAAGGAGTGTGCCGGCTCCCCCTCGAAGTCGATGATCAGGAAATCCTTCCCCGTGAAGAGAACCTGCCCGAGGTGGTAATCCCCGTGGACGCGGATCCGCATGGCCGTGATCTTCCGGTCGAGGATCGCGCGGAAGCGCTTCAGGATTTTGTCCTCGAGGTCCAGGACCTGCTTCGCCTCCTCCCGTACCGTCTCCGGGAGGGTCCGGAGCCGCTTCTGGAGAAGAGGGAGGGTCTGGGCGGTGAGGTTGCGCATCGACTGGTAGAGCGAGCGCTGGTAGTGCGCCGAGAACGGCTCGGGCGCGACGCTCGGGTCGTCGACGTTCGACGCCAGCGCCACGTGCAGCTCGGCCGTGCGCTGCCCCAATTGTCCCGCCGACAGCAGGTAGGGGCCGATCATCTCCACGCCGAGATCCGGGATCGTTTCGTCGACCAGCGCCAGCGGTGACCTGGTCGGGCAGGGGACGGTTTTCGTCTCGGGAGGCTGGGCCAGCACTCTCTCGTAGAACCGGCCCAGGGAGTCCAGCGTGTACTGCCAGGCGTCTCCCTGGTTCGCGACGAACCCCTGAAGGATGGCGAGGGTGACCGGCTCCTCGTGGTTCGCCCGGTACTCGAGGGCGCCGGCCACGGGGGGAGTGTGGGGAAAGTGCGCCTTCTCCGTGAGGAAGGTGCCGATTTCGAGGTCCGGGTTCACCCCCTCGTCGAGCTTCCGGTAGAGTTTCAGGATCAGGCGGTCGCCGTAGATGACGGAGGTGTTGCTCTGCTCCGCCCGGACGAGGGAGGATGCCAGGTGCTCCGTCTCCGGCCCGCGGATGCGCCGGAAGGCCCGCGTGGGAGAGGCCGCGATCTCGCCGTGACTCCCCTTGAACCGTCTCCGGTGGCTGATCGCCTGCAGGAAGAAGTCGCACACGTCCTTCTCGAAGAATGCGTCGCTGAGGACTCCTTTCTCTTCCCCGTTGGCCCGTCCCACCGTGAGGTGCGCGACGACGGCCTGCGGAGACTCCCGCTGCACCCGTGCCGCATGCTCCCCGGTGGCGAAGGCCACGGGGAAGGAGTAGGTCTCCGGCTCGACGTCGGAATATTCGACCTGGACCAGGAGGAGGGCGGAGGGGGGGTCCGTCCCGGGCAAGGGGACCGATTCCCGGATGCTCACGGACTTGATCCGCCGCGCCTTCCCGCCGAACCAGCGGCGCGTCCTCAGGTAGTCCGGGAGGATCTTTTCCACCCCGGCCTTCGCCTCCTTCCGGAAGAGCTGCTCCCAGCCCCCCGCCACCCGGAGAGCCGGCACCTTGCGCTCCTCGTGCGGCCCACCGGGTTCTCCCGCGGAGACCCCCTGGCGCTCGAGGGCGAACCAGTAGAAGGTGTGGGGACCCATGGTCAGCAGGTACGGATGCTCCCTGATGACGGGGAACTCGGTCTGTCCGAACAGCTCGACGGGCACCCTCCCCTGGAAAGGGGCGAGGTTCAGTTCCACGAACTGGGAGAACCGGGAGAGGTTGGCCACGACGAGGATCAGCTCCTCCTCGTAGCTGCGGAGGAACGCAAGGACCTTGGGGTTCTCCGGGTAGAGAAATTCGATCGTTCCGCGGCCGAACGCCCGGAACCGCTTTCTCAGCATGAGAATCCGTTTCATGTACCAGAGGGCCGAGCTCAGGTTGTTCTGCCTCGCCTCCACGTTGACCGTCTCGTAATGGTAGTCCGGGTCGATGTTGACGGGCAGGTAGAGCCTCTGGGCGGAGGCCCGGGAGAAGCCGGCGTTCCGGTCGGCGCTCCACTGCATGGGGGTGCGCACGCCGTTGCGGTCGCCGACGTAGATGTTGTCCCCCATCCCGATCTCGTCGCCGTAATAGATGACCGGCGTCCCCGGCAGGGAGAAGAGGAGCGCGTTCATCAGTTCGAACTTCCGCCGGTCCTTCCCCAGCAGGGGGACGAGGCGCCGCCTAATCCCCAGGTTGATCCGCGCCTGCTGGTCGTGGGCGTACACCCGGTACATGTAGTCCCGCTCCTCGTCCGTGACCATCTCGAGGGTCAGCTCGTCGTGGTTCCGGAGGAACAGGGCCCACTGGCACACCTCCGGGATCTGCGGCGTCTGGGTCAGGATGTCGATGACGGGGTACCGGTCCTCCATCCGGACGGCCATGAACATCCGGGGCATGAGGGGAAAATGGAACGCCATGTGGCACTCGTCCCCGTCCCCGAAATAGTCGACCGCATCCTCCGGCCACTGGTTGGCCTCGGCGAGGAGCATCCGTTTGGGGAACTTTTCGTCGACCCGCTTCCGGATCGCCTTGAGCGCCCTGTGCGTCTCGGAAAGGTTTTCGCAGTTCGTTCCCTCCCGCTCGAAGAGGTACGGGACCGCGTCCAGCCGCAGGCCGTCCACGCCCAGGCCGAGCCAGAACTGCAGGACCCGGAAGATGACCCTCCGCACGTCCGGGCTGTCGTAGTTGAGATCCGGCTGGTGGGAGTAGAACCGGTGCCAGTAGTAGGCGTTCGCCACGGGATCCCAGGACCAGTTGGAGGTCTCGAAATCCTTGAAGATGATCCGTGCCTCCCGGTACCGGTCGGGGGTGGGGCTCCAGACGTAGAAGTTGCGCCACCTGCTGCCCGGGGGGGACCTTCTCGCCCGCTGGAACCAGGGGTGCTGGTCGGAGGTATGGTTGACGACGAGCTCCGTGATCACCCGGATTCCCCGCCGGTGCGCCTCGCGCAGGAAGATCCGGAAATCGGCGAGCGTCCCGTAGGAGGGGTGGACGGCGGTGTAGTCCGAGATGTCGTAGCCGTCGTCCTTCAGGGGCGAAGGGTAGAAGGGGAGGAGCCAGAGCGCGTTGACCCCGAGGTCCTGGAGATAGTCCAGCTTTCCCGTGAGACCCCGGAAATCCCCCACGCCGTCCCCGTCGCTGTCGTGGAATGCCCGGACGTGGAGTTCGTAGATGATCGCGTCCTTGTACCAGAGGGGATCTTCGTCCGGCACGTACCGCTTTTTTCCCCTGTCCGCCATAACTACCCCTTTCCCGCCTTCCCCGTTTCCGTTACATGAAGTAGTCGAAATCCCGCTCGGTCCGCACCTTCCGGCGGATGCGAATGACGTGCGCAGGGATCTCTGCGGGGTTGAGCTGAAAATAGACCCGGGGTCCGTGCCAGATGTACCTGGCACCGCTCAGGAGGTCGTGCCCCTGGAAGGGGACCGCCGGGTCGAGCCCGAGGCTGTCCAGCGGGAGATCGACCCATCCCGACTGGGTGTGGTGGGGATCGAGGTTGACCACCGCCAGGATGATGTTCGACAGGTCGTCGGTAGCCTTGCTGTAGGCGATCATCTGCTCGTTGTCCACGGGGTGAAACGTCAGGTTCCCGTCCGACTGCAGGCAGGCGTTCTCCCTCCGGATCCGGTTCACCAAACCGATGAATTCCTTCAGGCTGTCCGGCCGGTCGATGTCCCAGTGCCGGATCTCGTACTTCTCCGAGTCGAGGTACTCTTCCTTCCCCGGCGCCAGCGGCCGGTTCTCGCAGAGCTCGTAGGCGGGGCCGTAGATCCCGTAGCTGGCTCCCAGCGTCGCGGCCAGGACGAGGCGCGCCAGGAACGCCGCCCTTCCGCCGAACTGGAGCTGTTCCGTCAGGATGTCGGGGGTGTTCGGCCAGAGGTTGGGGCGGAAATACTCCCGGACGTCGCTTCGGCCAAGCTCGGTGAAGTACTCCGTCAGCTCCCATTTGGAGTTGCGCCAGGCGAAGTAGGTGTACGACTGCGTGAATCCGGCTTTCGCCAGCCGGGCCATGACCTTGGGCCGGGTGAACGCCTCGGACAGGAAGATCGTCTCGGGGACCTCCTCCTTCAGTCCCCCGATCAGCCACTCCCAGAAGTCGAACGGCTTGGTGTGGGGGTTGTCCACCCGGAAGATCCGGACCCCCTGGTCGATCCAGAAGCGGACCACGGAGCGGAGCTCCTCCCACAGCTCGCGCCAGTGCTCCGTCTCGAAGTCGAGGGGATAGATGTCCTGGTACTTCTTCGGCGGGTTCTCGGCGTACTGCACGCTGCCGTCCGGCCGGAGGCGGAACCACTCCGGGTGCTCCGTGACATACGGGTGGTCCGGGGAGCACTGGTAGGCGATGTCGAGGGCGACCTCCAGGCCGTGCTCCCGCGCTTTCTCCAGGAGGTGCCGGAAATCGTCGAGGGACCCGAGCAAAGGATGGACGGCCTTGTGCCCTCCCTCCCTGGAGCCGATCGCCCAGGGGCTGCCCACGTCGTCGGACCCCGGATCGGTGATGTTGTTCTTCCCTTTCCGGTGCGTGTGCCCGATCGGGTGAACCGGCGGAAGGTACAGGACGTCGAACCCCATCCCTGCGATATAGGGCAGCCGACCCACCACGTCGCGCAGGGTGCCGTGCTTTCCCGGCACCGGCGAGCAGGACCGGGGGAACAGCTCGTACCACGTGCTGAAGCGGGCCCTCTCCCGGTCGACCACCACCGCGAGCTCCTTGCCGTACTCCGTCGCGTACCGCCGGTCGGGAACCCCTTCCATCCGGCGCAGAAGTCCTTCGTCCAGCGCATCCTGCACGGCGCCCGCCACCCCGGATCCGTCGTCCACCCTCAGGGCGGCCGCCGCTTTCCTGAGGAATTCCCGGTCCGCTCCCTTCGCCCTTCCCGCCGCCTCCTCGACCAGCGTCGCGCCCACCAGCAGGTCGACCCGGACATCCTGCCCCGCGTCGGCCTTCTTCGCCAGGTCGCGGCGCCACGAGCGGAACCGGTCGACCCATGCCGCAAGCGTGTAGAAAGAACGTCCCAGGGAGGAGACCCGGAAGCTGCCGGTCCACCGGTCGTTGCCGACCTCCCGCAGGGGGGTTTCCCGCCAGGAAGGGTCATCGCCGTCCCGGTAGCGGAGGACAGCCGTGATCAGGTCGTGGCCGTCGGTGTGGATGTCGGCCGTGACCGTCACCGTCTCCCCGACGGTTCTTTTCACGGGGAACTGGCCCCCGTCGATCTCCGGGAAGACGTTCTCGATGACCACGCGGCGGGGTTTCCTCTCGGCGGTCCCGCCTCCCTTCCGTGAGCGCTTGTCGGTCTTCATGCCCATTTCTCCCCGAATGTCATGCCGATGCCCTCTCGGTCGGAACGATTCGACCCGTTCGCAAACCGGCTCATGAACCCCATGTGCTCCCCTTCCCCTGAAAAAGTCCGATAACGTTTCGGGACGGCAGCGGAGGGACTAACGAATCTGTATTATTTTACAGTATCATACCGTATTACGTTTTCAAGGAGAGCACCGTCATGAAGATTACCACGGGCAACCGGATCATGATCCTGCTGGGCGTGGCGATCGTCGCCGTCCTCGGCATCGGGTTCCTCGCGTACGAACAGATTCTACCCCTCTTCGGCGACTTGAACACACGCATCATCAAGGCCCTGAACCGCCCCTACTTCACCGTCGGGGGTCTCCCCATCACGCCGGTCTTCCTCATCAAGACCTTCGTGTTCCTCACCCTCCTGCGAATGTTCTCGGGCATG
>CP070783.1:908021-912817 GCA_020346465.1 Deltaproteobacteria bacterium | reverse complement strand
ACTCCTCGATCGCCTTCTCGACCACCTTCGGTGTGTCGAGCATGGCCTGTCCCCTCTGGAGGTCGATCGCCGGCCCCTGGTCGGCATAGATCTGGGGGCCGTGGTTCGAGGGCCTCGTGGGATCGAGGGGAAGATGTGGCGCATAGGGCGGCAGGAACTCGTCCACCTGGGACTGCTCCGGCATGCTCACCTTTCCGGGGATGTGGGAGACGAAGTAGCCGTCCTGTGCGGAAAACTGGGGGAGCATCACCTTCGGGTCTTCGCCGATCCGGTAGTAGATGATGGTGTTGTCGAGAATTTCCTGGGGCGTCTCCGCCCATCCGAGGATCCATCCCTGGTCCCGGGCACTCATGACGTCCGTGTGCTCGGAGCCGAAATCCCCCGGGGGGTCCAGCGCGCGGTCGGCGATGGCCATCTGGCACGGATAGCGTCCGCCCGAGGCGGGGGAGTAGCACTCGAACGCATAGGTCACCCCGACGCCCGAACTTCCCGTGTACGCCCTCGCTCCGGCGGCGGAAGCTCCATAAGCGATCGAAACCTGGGCATGCTCACCCTCTCCGTGCACGAATTCCGCTTCGAGTTCCCCGTTTGCAACCATTTTCGAAAGTTCCATCATGATGCCGGTGTAGGGGCGGATCGGGTAGGAGCTGATCACCTCGACCCTCGCCAGCTTGGCACCTTGAGCGGCAGCAGAGCAGCCCGCCATAAACGTTTCTTTTGCCATTGTCAATACCTCCTCCTCGTATCAGTTAGTAAGGCTTATCCAGACGTGCTACTCCGCCCTTGAAATTCATCTCGTTTTCGGATCTAAGGGCATCCGCCGGGCACTCCTCGACACAGATGAGGCAGCCCTTGCAATAGATGGGGTTCCAGACCATCCGCTCCCCCTTCTCGTCCAGATGCCAGCAGGCGTCCGGGCAGAAGACGAAGCAGTTCAGGCACAGCGTGCACTTCTCGTGATCGATGACGGGACGCTCGGTCCGCCAGTTCCCGGTCTTCATCGCCGGCTGCTCCTTCACGGGCGCCGGGATCACCGCCCCCATCGGGACCTCGAGGTGTTTCGGGATTCGGAACTTCTCGCAGTAATTTTTGCTCATGTCGTTCTCCTTCCGGCACTTATAGGGATTTGATCACGGCCGCCTTGTTCCCTTCCTTGACGGCTGACTTGTTGGCCGCGACCTTGACAAGGTTGTCTACGGTCACGCGGTCCGTTGCTTTCGCTGCCGCGCCCGCCAGGGCCGCCGACAGGCCTGCTCCGACGGCAAGCGCCTCCACGCCTCCTTCCGATCCCATGAAATCGAGGCTTTCCATGCCGGTGCCGCCGATGATCCCGGTGGCATCCACGCAGACGAGCTTGCTGAGCACGTCCTTGTTGGGGATCAGCTTGAGGATCTCGTCCGGGTCTCTCTTGGTGTTGACGATGAGCACCCCGCCTTTCGGCATCCCTCGCAGGATATCCATCCCCTTGACGATCGTGTCGTCCATGACGATGGACATGTTCGGTTTGTGATTCTCGTAGACATAGCGCATCTCGATCTCTTCGTCGCTGATGCGGGTGTACTTCCGCAGCGGAACCCCGACCCTGTCCGGCAGATCCGCGTAGTTGTCCCACGCCTGGACGAACTTCCCGCCCTTGTCCGCGGCGTTCGCAAGCAGGAGCGACAGGTGCCTGCCTTCCATATCCTGCGTCACTCCGCGCGCCCAGATCGTTACCTCGTATACTTCGGCCATCGCTTCTTACCTCCTTTTTTCTGCTGGAAAATTTACGGCCCCCATCCTCCCGCTCGAGAATGGTCCCGCTCCTACCCTCCTTTCTTTGCGGTTTTGGTGAATCCCTCCTTTCTTTGCGCCGCAAACAGAATGTTCTCGATGTCCACCAGATGCTCGCGCATGATCTGCGCCGCGCGTTCCGGATTTCCCTCCTTGACGGCTTCCAGCAACTGTCTGTGTCGTGCGATCGATTTCTCGGGCCTTCCCTCGACCTGAAGGTACCTGTCCCGGCTTTCGGCGAGAAGGTCCATGATGCTGTCGGTGATGCGCACGAACAGCTTGTTTTTCGTCGCCTTCGCCATGATGTAGTGGAACGTTTTATCAATCTCCGTCCCGGTTCCCCCCTGGGCGATCTCTTCCTCCTGCAGCTCCAGGGCTTCCCCCATCATGTCGATCTCTTCCAGGGTTGCCCGTTGGGCGGCAAGGTAGGCGACATGGGGTTCGATCATCCGGCGCATCTCGAAAAGGTCCATCTGACCGTCCTTCTCCGTGAGGATGAAGGAGGCCAGAGGGCTGACCAGAGAGTCGACAGGCTGCCTGGCGATGTATGTTCCGTCCCCCTGACGGCTTTCGAGGAACCCATGGGTCTCCAGGGAGCGGAGAGCTTCCCGGACGGAGGATCTGCTTACCCGGAAGACTTCCGCCAGTTCCCGCTCCCCCGGGAGTTTTTCTCCCGATTTGAGCCGGTTATCTTTGATCATGTCCTTGATCTTTTCAACGATCTCCTCGTAAATTTTCGTTTTCTTGACCGGCCCGAACATTCTTAACTTATCTTCCACCGATTTTTCCTCGACATGGAATGTCAGTGCTTCATGACGCGGGTCCGGATCGTCGAAGAGACTCCCTGCTCGGCTGCGTGCTCGAAATGCCTGGAGGTGATCTTGCACCGGGAGAAATCGGGCTCTTCCTCCCGTTTGAGGAATTCCTCCACGGCCAGCATGACCGCCTTCTTGCAAAGGGATTCGATCTCCGCCCCCGTCCATCCCTCGCTCATGGCGGCGAGGGCATCGATATCGATCTGGGAATTCAAGGGAAGCGTCCGCATGTACGTCTGCAGGATCTCGACCCTTTCTTCCGTGGAGGGGAGAGGGAAATCGATGATGAAATCGAAGCGGCCGGCCCGCAGCAGTGCCGGCTCCATCAGTTCGGGACGGTTGGTGGTGGCGATGATTACGATCCCCAGGGAGCTCTGCAGGTCGTCAAGCTCCCGGAAAAGCTGGCTGACGATCCTTTGGGAGACATGGCCGGAATCCTCCGCGGTCCGGGCCGGGGCGATCGCCTCCACCTCGTCGACGAGAACGATGCACGGGGATGCCTGCTTGGCCCGCTTGAAAACCTCCCTCAGTCCCTTTTCCGACTCCCCCACCCACTTCGACAGCAGGGTGGGAGGATCGACGACGATGAGCGTCATTCCCGTCTCTCCTGCAAGAGCCTTTGCCATAAGGGTTTTCCCGGTTCCGGACGGCCCGGTGAAGAGAACGCCCTTCGGGGGGGTCAGACGGGAATTGCTGAAGACGGGCAAGCCCCGCAAAGGAAGCTGGATCATGGACAGAAGCTTCTGCTTGATCTCGTGCAATCCCCCGACATCCTTGAAGGAGATGTGAGGCCTTTCGATCATGAACTCGCGGGTCGAGGTGGGCTCGACGGTCTTGAACGCAGACAGAAAATCGTCGGCGGTGACCTCGATTTTCGTATCCCCCCCAAGGCTGGGCTTGGCATCGACCTCGAACTTGACCCCGGGCATGATGCGCCGCAGCGCCGCCATGCCCGCCTCCGCGCAGAGGGCGGCAAGATCCGCCCCGACGTACCCATGGGTGATTTCGGCCAGGCGGGGCAGGTCGACATCCTCCGCGAGCGGCATCTTCCGGGAATGGATCTTCAGGATCTGGAGGCGATCCGCCCGCTTCGGCACGCCGATCGAGATCTCCCGGTCGAAACGGCCCGGACGGCGGAGAGCCGGGTCGATTAGCTCCGGCATGTTCGTGGCGCCGATGATCACGACCTCTCCCCGGGAAACGAGACCGTCCATCAGGGCAAGAAGCTGCGCCACCACGCGCTTTTCCACGTCCCCGATGACCTGCGCCCTCCTTGGAGCGAGAGCGTCCATCTCGTCGAGGAAGATGATGCTGGGGGCATTCTTGCGGGCCTCCTCGAACACCATCCGGAGCTTGGCCTCGCTCTCCCCGTAGAACTTGTGGATGATCTCGGGGCCGTTGACGTGGATGAAATGGGCCCGGACCTCGTTGGAGATGGCCCGCGCGATGAGGGTCTTTCCCGTTCCCGGAGGCCCGGAAAGAAGGACCCCTCTGGGGGGGTCGATCCCGAGCTGGGTAAAGAGCTCGGGGAATTTCAGGGGAAGCTCGATCATCTCCCGGACGCTGCGAAGCTCCTGCTCCAGGCCTCCGATGTCTTCGTAGGAGGCCCGGAACGCCTTCTCGTAGGCAAAGTCCGTTGCCCGGAAGGTAATGGTCGTATGGGGGGTAATACGGAGGGCCCCTCTCGGGCTTGCTCCCTCCACGATGAAAAATTGCGGGCGGGTCCCGAACAGGGCGATCTGGAGTTTGTCTCCGATAACCAGGTGAAGCCCTGCCAGCAGCTGAACGATGTGACGGATCTCGGCATCTTTGGGGATCGGCTTGCGGGGATCCACAGGGGTGAGGATCAGGGTATCGGCAGTCTTGAACGGGACTTTCTGTATCGTGCACCACTCGTCCACCGAGATCTGCGCATTGTCCCTCGTGACGCTGTCGATCTGGATCAGGCTCTGGCCGGAAAAGTGAGGGGTGGTCTGGGAAGCGCGGGCCACGGTGGACCGGCGCCCGGTGATCATGAGGGCATCGCCGGGAACCGCCCCCAGGCTTTTCAGGACATCCTCATCCACACGGGCCAGGCCCTTCCCCTCGTCCTCGACGAAAGCCTTGGCCACGCGCAGGGAGAACTCTTCCTGTCGCTTCGCTTTCTTGTTCATCTCCTCGTCACTTCCATCCCCATCCATAAGCAATGCGAAGGAAAACCGCCCTTGTATT
>CP070783.1:898435-907921 GCA_020346465.1 Deltaproteobacteria bacterium | reverse complement strand
TCCCCGGAATCCCTTGAAAAACTCGTATTCGAAGGAGTAGTTGAAGTGGAACGCCTGCCCTGGGGTGATTTCGGACACCCCGGCGGCCTTGTAGGCGTCGAATGGGTCGTCGTTCTTCGTGCTGTAGGTGTAGTGGATCCGCCACGAGGTGGAGAGTTTCGGCGTCAGGAACCAGGTGAAGGCGTAGTACGGCTCGATCACCCAGTGGTTGCTTCCGGGATTGAGGAGATACTGGCTGTCATGCTGTCCTGTGGGAAAAGTAAAGTCCAATTCCAAACGTTGAACAAACGGTCTTCCGAGAAGCTTCGTGTCGAGCCACTGGAGAAACGGCCCGAAGGTCAGATCTCCCAGAACGCTGGAATTCGATGAAATGGGAAAGAACGCAGGGGCAGGCGGAGGGGCGCCGGTTGGCAGACTGCCGGTGGTGCTGATCGCCACGACCGGGAGGAGAAGGTCAACGCCGATGTGGGCGCCCAGGAGCTTGTGCTTGTAGACGTGGACGAGCTGGTTCATCGACAGAAGAACAGCCGCCTCGGGAGAACCCGGGATATCGTTCCCGTTCCCGTCCTGGAAGGAAGAGGATTGGTACGCCTGCACGTACTCGGTGAAAAAGGTCCCCACGCCGGGGACCCCGCCGTCCAGGATGTCCGTTAAACCGAGGTTGAGCGGCGGCTGGTTGAAGGCGCTCGACGGTGCGGCAGAGATCGCCGTGAAGGCGACGGCAACGAACAGGACGAACCATCCCCGTTTCATCATCATTCCCCCCTCCTTGGGTTTCTTCGTGGCCCGAAAAAGACCTTCCCATACATATCCGTGGAGAATCTCGCCCGTCAACCTTTTCTTTTCCGGCCGCGCGGTTTCCCCTGCTACAATAGGCCGCGACGGGAGGAGGCACTTTGGCGTTCTACACGGACCTGAGCGACGTCTACGACGCGCTCTTTCCGGTATCCGAGGCCCAGCGGGCACTCTTCGAAAGGCTTCTCGCAGGAGGGCGTGTGCTCCGCGTCGCCGACGCCGGATGCGGCTCGGGCGCTCAGCTTCTCCCCTTCGCCGCCGCGGGGTCGGAGTGCGTGGGGTTCGACCCCGATCCGTCCCTGGTCGCCCGGGCGAGGGAGAAGCTCGCCCCGTTTCCCCGGGTGCGGGTAGAGACCGGCGGATTTTCCGACGTCTCCCGCATCGTCACGGATCCGGCCGACCTCCTCCTCTGCCTGGGCAACTCGCTGGTCCACGTCCCGCAGGAGGAGGCGGCGCGCTTCCTCCGGGACGCCGCGGGGGTCACGGCGGGGGGAGGGGAGATTCTTCTCCAGATCCTCAACTACGAGCGCCTTCTTCTCGGAAAGATCACGAGCCTTCCCCTCATGAAGGCGGACGAGGGGGCGATCGAGTTCCGGCGGAGCTACGTGTGGGAGGGGGACCGGAAGGTCCGGTTCCAGACGGTGCTCAGGATTTCCGCGGGGGAACAGCCCAGGATCCTGAGGAACGACATCCCTCTTTACCCGATCTACCCGGATGAGCTGTGGGAGATGCTGTCGCGGGCCGGCTTTTCCGGGATCCGGTTTTTCGGGGATTTCGCCGGGTCCGATTTTTCGCCGGAGTCGGAAGCCCTCGTCTGCCGGGCGGAGAAACAGTGACGTGGATTTCTCCCGGGTGATTGCGGCCAGGCGGAGCCTGCGGGCCTTTTCGGAAAGGCCCGTGGAGCCGGAGAAGATCGAGCGGATGATCGAGGCGGCCCGCTGGTCGCCCTCCTGCGCAAACCGGCAGCCGTGGCGGTTCGTGATCGTGGAAAAGGGGGACCCCGCCCGGGCTGCCCTCGAGGAGGCCCTTGGCCGGGGAAACGCCTGGGCGAAGCGGGCGCCGGTCCTGATCGCGGCCGGCGCGAGGAAGGCCGATGGCGCCGTCGTGGAGAGCCGGGAATATTTCCTGCACGACACGGGGCTGGCCACGATGAGCCTTCTCCTCAGGGGGGTGGACCAGGGGCTCCTCGTCCACCCGATGGCGGGTTGGGGGGAGGGGCCCTTGAAGGCCGCTCTCTCCCTGCCGGACGATTTCTCCCCCATCAGCGTGATCGCCGTGGGGTATGCGGGGAAGCCCGAGGACGCAGACGAGGAGACCCGGAGGAAGGACGAGGCGCCCCGCGTCCGGAAAGGGACCGGGGAGATCGCGTTCCGCGGCCGCTTCGGCGAACCGCTCGACGCTTCCCTCCCCTCCGCCCCCGCGAAGGTTTTCGAAACCGACATCCCCCTGCGGTTCGGGGATATCGACGCGATGGGCCACGTGAACAACGCCGTGGCGATGACCCTCTTCGAGCTCGGAAGGGCGAAATTCTGCGCCGAGGTGCTCGGGATCCGAACGGTCGAGGAGTACGATTGGATCCTGGCCGAGGCGACCGTGCGGTACCGGCTCCCGATCCTGCTGCAGGACCAGGTGCGCCTCCGCATGCACATAACCGACGTCGCACGAAGTTCCTTCCGGTTCCGGGCCGAGCTGTTCGATCCCCGCGACGGACGGGTCTTCACGGAGGCGGAGACGGTCCAGGTGATGTACGACTACGAACAGGGCCGCGTCAAGCACGTCCCTCCCGGATTCCTGGAAACGGTGCGGGACTATATCGGCGGGTGAAGACGCCCTCCGACCGGGGACCCGGTGCGCGGGGGGGGCCGCGGAGCGGCCTGTGCAGAGAGGATGCGATTGCGGCGAGCGCAGCGCAGCGGGATCCCCCCGCGAGCACCCGCCCCGGAAAGAGTTGCGCGCCGAGAGACTTCGATTGAATTCCGGACATCCAATTATCTATAATGACCGCCAATCAGCGCCGGGGCACCGGGCTCTGGACGGGGGTCCGTTTTTTCGACAGCAGGTGCAAATCAACCATCCTTCTCGGAGGGTCTAATGGCGAAGCGCGCGAAGCGGTATGTTTTCTATTTCGGGGACGGAAAGGCTGACGGAACCGGAAAGATGAGGGACCTGCTGGGCGGAAAAGGGGCGGGGCTTGCGAATATGACCAACCTGAAGATCCCCGTTCCCCCCGGATTCACCGTCACCACGGAGGCGTGCAATACGTACTTCGAAAACAAGAGGAAGTACCCCCCCGGCATGTGGGAGCAGGTGCTCTCCAACCTGAAGAAGGTGGAGAAGGCGATGGGGGCGAAGTTCGGCGACCCGAAAACCCCTCTCCTCCTTTCCGTGCGTTCCGGCTCGAAGTTTTCCATGCCCGGGATGATGGACACGGTCCTGAACCTCGGACTCAACGACACGACGCTGCAGGCCCTGGTCGGGAAGACGGGGAACGAGCGTTTCGCCTACGACACGTACCGAAGGCTGATCACCATGTTCGGGAGCACCGTCATGGGGGTCGACAGGCAGCTGTTCGAAAAGGCCCTGGAGGGGGTGAAGCGGAGAAAGGGGATCCATCTCGACACCGACCTGACCGTGGGCGACCTCAAGGACCTCGTCCGGCAGTTCCAGGGGATATTCGAAAAGGAGACCGGGAGAAGCTTCCCGAAGGATCCTCTCCAGCAGCTCAAGCTCGCCATCAACGCCGTGTTCGACTCCTGGTTCGCCGACCGGGCGGTCACCTACAGAAAACTCAACAATATTCCCCATGATCTCGGGACGGCCTGCAACGTCCAGGCCATGGTGTTCGGGAATATGGGCGAGAACTCGGGCACGGGCGTCGGGTTTACCCGGGACCCCTCCACCGGCCAGAAGAAATTCTTCGCCGAATACCTCACCAATGCGCAGGGGGAGGACGTCGTGGCGGGAATCCGGACGCCTCTTCACATCGATGAACTGAAGAGAACATTACCCGCCGCGTACAAGGAACTGGAAACGATCTACCGGAAGCTGGAAAGGCACTACAAGGACATGCTGGACATCGAGTTCACCGTCCAGGACGGCAAGCTCTACATGCTCCAGACCCGGATCGGAAAGCGGACCGCCGCCGCTTCCCTGAAGATCGCCATCGACATGGTCAAGGAAGGGCTGATCGACAAGAAGACGGCCATCATGCGAATCGACCCCGGTCAGCTGGATACGCTCATGCACCCGTCCTTCGACCCGAAGGTTCCCGTCAAGGTCATCGGCAAGGGTCTTCCCGCATCCCCCGGCGCCGCGGTCGGCAAGGTCGTGTTCTCCGCGGAAGACGCCGAACAGTGGGCCGCCAGGGGGGAAAAGGTGATCCTGGCGAGAACCGAGACCTCCCCCGAGGATATCGGGGGCATGGATGCGGCCCAGGGGATCCTCACCGCCCGGGGAGGGATGACGTCTCACGCGGCGGTTGTGGCAAGGGGGATGGGCAAGTGCTGTGTCGCCGGCTGCACGGCGCTTCACATCGACGAAATGAAGAAAACCATGACCCTCGAACCGCACGTGCTGAGGGAGGGCGATACCATCACCCTCAACGGGACCACGGGGGAAGTCATCCTGGGGAAGGTTCCCCTCGTGCAGCCGGAACTCACGGGGGATTTTCACACCATCATGAAATGGGCCGATGAGGTGAGGGAGCTCGGAGTCCGGGCCAACGCCGATACGCCGGCCGATGCCCGCATGGCGCTCAAGTTCGGTGCGGAAGGGATCGGCCTCGTCCGCACGGAGCACATGTTCTTCGAGGCGGAGAGAGTGCAGGCGGTGCGCGAGATGATCCTGGCGGACGACACGGAGGGAAGGAAAAAGGCCCTCAGGAAGATCCTTCCCATGCAGCGAAAGGATTTCATCGGGATCTTCAAGGTGATGAACGGGCGCCCGGTGACCATCCGTCTCCTCGACCCGCCCTTGCACGAATTCCTGCCGAAAACCGACGAGGAACTGAGGGCGATCGCCAAGGACATGGGCGTCTCCTTCCAGAAACTCCAGGCGCGGAACAAGGCGCTGCACGAGTTCAACCCCATGCTGGGGCACAGGGGATGCCGGCTCGGCATCACGTATCCGGAAATCTCCGAGATGCAGGTCCAGGCCATCATGGAAGCCGCCTGCCAGGTGGCCAAGCAGAAGATCAAGGCGGTCCCCGAGATCATGATTCCGCTCATCGCCGACGTGAAGGAACTGGCCATGATGCGCGCGTTGACGGTGAGGGTCGCCGAAGCGGTGCAGAAGCGGTACCGGGTCAAGGTCCGCTACGAAGTGGGGACCATGATCGAAATCGCCCGGGCGGCCCTGCTGGCCCACGAGATCGCGCCGGTAGCCGACTTCTACTCCTTCGGAACCAACGATCTGACCCAGACGACCTACGGCCTGTCGAGGGACGATGCGGGAAGGTTCCTGCCGTACTACGTGGCGAACGGGATCTTCGAGGAGGATCCCTTCATTACCCTCGACCGGAAGGGCGTCGGTCTTCTCATGAAGATGGCGATCGAAAACAGCCGGAAGATCAAGAAGGGGATGAAGATGGGGATCTGCGGGGAGCAGGTCGATCCCCGGTCGGTCGAGTTCTGCGACGAGATCGGGCTCACCTATGTGAGCGGCTCCCCGTTCCGGTTGCCGGTGGCCCGCCTTGCGGCGGCCCAGACGACGATTGCGAAAAAGAGGAGCAAGGGCGCGCCCCTGTCATCGGTGTAAGCGCGGGGAAAAAGGGCTCCCTCCCGGTTCGGGAGGGAGCCCTTGGCTCACCCCTTCCGTCCCGCCCGACCTACCACCCCATGGCGTAGCCCGTATCCAGGCGGGCGGTCGCCACGCCGTGGAGCACTCCGCTGCCGGCATCGTACCGTATGCCGAGAACCCGCCCGTGGCTCCAATCCCCGCCGACCTCGACCGTATGCCCCTTGGCCCGAAGGGCGGCCGCCGTCTCCCCGGGGATGCGACCTTCCACGTGCATGGTCCCCGGCTGGGCGCCGTGCGGATGGAAGGACGCGGGGAAGTGGCTGGTGTGGAACGTGGGAGCGTCGACCGCGACCTGCATGTTCATGCCGAAATCCACGCAGTTCAGGAAGAACTGGAGGGACCACTGGTCCTGCTGGTCCGCCCCCGGCGTGCCGAACGCCATGAACGGCCTGCCGTCCTTGAGCGCCAGGGAGGGGGTGAGGGTCGTGCGGGGACGCTTGCCGGGCTTGAGGCCATTGGCGTGGCGGGGGTCCAGGAAGAACATCTGCAGGCGGGTTCCGAGGGGAAAGCCCAGGCCGTCGATGACCGGCGAGCTGCGGAACCATCCCCCGCTCGGGGTTGCGGACATCATGTTCCCCCACTGGTCCACCGCGTCCAGGTGGGTGGTGTCCCCCTTGTGGATGTCCGATCCGCCCTCCCTTGTCCGGGGGGCGACCGGCGGCGCGTTCCCGGGGCGCAGCTCCAGGGAGGCGCGGTCCGGGTCGATCAGCTTCCGGCGCCCGGCCGCGTATTCCCGGGACAGAAGGGTGGCGAGGGGAACCTCGACGAAGTCCGGGTCGCCGTAATACCTCTCCCGGTCCGCGAACGCAAGCTTGGCCGCCTCGATCAGGAGGTGGATGTATTCCGGGGAGTTGTGCCCCATCCTGGCCAGGTCGTATCCCTCCAGGATGCTCAACTGCTGAAGAAAGACCGGTCCCTGGGACCAGGGGCCGCACTTGAAGACGTCGTACCCCCGGTAGTTCGCCGTTACGGGTTGCTCGACCCGGGTGGCGTAGGACCGCAGGTCCTCCCGGGTGATCAGCCCGCCGTTCCGTTTTCCCGTGGAGTCGGGGAGCCTGCTTTCCCGGGCGAACCGGACGATCCGCTCCGCGATCTCCCCCTTGTAAAAGGCGTCGCGGGCGGCCTGCAGCGCCTCCCGGCGGCCTCTTCGCCGTTCCTGGTGCTCCGCCTCCGCGAGCCTCCGGAACATCCCGGCCAGATCCTTCTGCGCATAGATTTCCCCCACGGCAGGAACACGTCCGCCGGGAAGGTAGGCCTGCGCCGAGGTCGGCCAGGCCTCCAGGAACTGCGCGGAGCTCCGCTCGAGGGCGGACGCAAGCCTTTCGAACAGGGGAAATCCCCGCTCCGCGAGGTCGATGGCGGGGGTAAGGACCTGGGACAGGCGCATGGTCCCGAAGAGGGACAGGGCCGCGATCCAGGTCGAGACGGCGTCGGGGACGGCGGCGGCCAGCAATCCGTCGCCCGGGATGGCGTCGATCCCGTTCTTCCGGAACCACCCGATGGTCGCCTTCCGGGGGGCCGGTCCCTGCCCCGAGAGGCAGACGACCCGTCTCTCGTCGGCCAGGTAGAGGAGGATGGGCACCTCTCCGCCGATGCCGTAGATGTACGGCTCCAGCACGGCCAGGGCGAATCCCATCGCCACGCCGGCGTCCACCGCGTTGCCGCCCTCCTCGAGGATGTGCAGTCCGATCCTGCTGGCGAGGTAATGCCCGGACGTGACCATTCCGTGCGTCCCCATGATGACGGGGCGGGTGGTGAAGATGTCCGGACCGGAACCGGCCAGTATGGCGAGCATGTCCCGGGAGCCCGGGGACGTCATGTGCACCTCCCTGGGGGTCGCGGCGTGCCGCCGCCCGCCGGTCAGGCCCGGCGGAGCCTGTCCCTGAAGGCCTTCAATTCGGCGTCGAGGCGGTTGGGAAGGTGGCTGCCGAACTGGTCGAAGAAGACTTCGATGTCGAAATATTCCGCCTTCCAGACATCCGGGTCTACCCGGAGGAGCTCCTCCAGGTCTGCAGGGGGGATGGACAGGCCCGAAAGATCGAGATCCCCTTCCGACGGCATCAGGCCGAGGGGCGTTTCGACGGCCCCGACCTTGCCGTCGACCCGGTCGCACATCCACTTCAGGACCCGGCAGTTTTCGCCGAAGCCGGGCCACAGCCAGCGTCCGTCGCTCCCTTTGCGGAACCAGTTGACGTAGAAGATCCTGGGGGCTTTTCCGCCGAGCCTGTCGCCCATCTCGAGCCAGTGACGGAAATAGTCCCCCATGTTATACCCGCAGAAGGGTTTCATGGCGAAGGGGTCGCGGCGCACCCGGGCGACCTGGTCGAGGATGGCCGCGGTGCTCTCCGAGGACGCGGAGGCTCCCAGGAAGACCCCGTGGTCCCAATGGAACGCCTCGAAGACCAGCGGCACCGCTGCGGACCGGCGCCCCCCGAAGAGGAGGATGTCGATCGGCACCCCCTCGGGATCCTCCCAGTCCTTGATGGCGCTCCGGCACTGGCGGATGTGGGCGGTGAACCGCGCGTTGGGGTGGGCCGCCGGCTCGTCGCTGTCCGGCGACCAGTCCCATGCCTTCCAGTCGGTGAGGTGCTGCGGGACCGGCCCGTCGATCTCTTCCCACCAGACATCCCCTTCGTCGGTCAGGGCGCAGTTTGTGAAGATGGCGTTCTCTTTCAGCATCTCCGCGGCTACCGGGTTGGACGCGCGGGAGGTTCCGGGGGCCACCCCGAAGAAACCCGTCTCCGGGTTGATGGCGTGCAGGCGGCCGTCCGGCCGGATCTTCATCCAGCAGATGTCGTCGCCGATCGTCTCGGCCGTCCAGCCGGGGAGGGTCGGCCGGAGCATGGCCAGGTTGGTCTTGCCGCACGCGGAGGGGAAGGCGCCGGCGATGTGGTATGTCCGGCCCTCGGGGCTCACGAGCCGCAGGATCAGCATGTGCTCGGCCAGCCAGCCCTCGCGTCTTGCGATGGACGAGGCGATGCGCAGGCTGAGGCACTTCTTTCCCAGAAGGGCGTTCCCCCCGTAGCCGGATCCGTAGGACCAGATCAGGTTCTCCTCGGGAAAGTGGCTGATGTACTTGTCCTCGATGGGAGCGCAGGGCCAGTGGACGTCGTGCTGTCCCGGCTCCAGCGGGGCCCCGATGGAATGCAGGCAGGGGATGAACTCCCCGTCGGTGCCCAGCGCTTCCAGCACCCGGGTGCCGACCCGCGTCATGATGTGCATGTTGCAGACCGCGTACGCGCTGTCCGAGATCTGCACCCCGATCTTGGCCAGGGGCGAGCCGATGGGTCCCATGGAGAACGGGATGACGTACATCGTTCGCCCCTTCATGCAGCCTTCGTAGAGGCGCGTCATCGTTTTTTTCAGCTCGGCCGGATCGATCCAGTTATTGGTCGGACCGGCATCCTCCGGGTAGATGGTGCTGAGGTAGGTGCGGGCCTCGATCCGGGCGACGTCGCTGGGATCGGACCGGAAGAGGAAGCTGTTCGGCCGCCTGGCGATGGGTACGGCGGTGCCCGATTGCACCATCGCGGCCATCAGCCGGTCGTACTCTTCCCGGGAACCGTCGCACCAGTGGATCTGCCCGGGCCGGCACATGGCGGCAACCTCCTCGACCCAGCGGGCGAGCTCCTTGTGTCTGCATGTCCTCGACATCCGATCATCCCCCTTGAGTGACAGTACCGGTATGCATCGGGGCAGTTCCGGTGGTCGCCGGGTTCAACCGCCACTGCGATAGAGGTTGCGGGACCTTCATGGTAAGGTCAGTCTACGATGTTCCCGAACCCCGGACCGGCCTGACCGGGCCGGGGTTCGCGGAACGGATCGATCGGTTTAGCTCGGGCCCCCGCAGTAATGCGTCAGGACCGGGTATTTCGAATGCGCCATGATCTTCGT
>CP070783.1:843054-898335 GCA_020346465.1 Deltaproteobacteria bacterium | reverse complement strand
TGGACCGATCATCGGGGGCGGGTCACAATTGGAGGTACGTCATTTCGGAGGGGTACCATGTCGTCTACTTCTGTCGTTTGCCCTTACTGCGGCAAAGAAATCGAACTCAGCCAGGCGTTGACCCGCTCCATCGAGGAGAGGCTCTCCCGGCAATTCGAGGAGAGCTATCGCAAGCGGCTCCAGGACGCCGAGGAGGGTATCCGGCACAGGGTTACCGAGGCGGAACGGCTGGCAACCGAGAGGGCACGAAGCGAGGCCTTGATCGAGCACCAGTCGGTGTTGAAGCAGCTCGCGGAGCAGCAGCAGAAGGTAAAGGAGCTGACCTCCCGGGAGATGAAGCTCTTGAAGGAGAAGCGGGATCTGGAGGAGCGGTCGGAGCAGCTCGACCTCGAGGTGGCCCGGAAACTCGAAGAAGAGAGGAAAGGCATCGCCTCCGAGGTGGCCAGGAGGAAGGACGAGGAGTACCGCCTGCGGGAGGCGGACAAGGAGCACAAGATCAACGATCTTCTCAAGCAGATCGACGACCTCAAGCGGCGGGCGGAGCAGGGGAGCATGCAGCTGCAGGGGGAAGTACAGGAACTCGAACTGGAAAACATGCTCCAGGGGGAGTTTCCGCACGACTCGATCACCGAAATCTCGAAAGGCGTGAGAGGCGCGGATTGCATGCAGGAGGTATTTACGCCGGGGGGTCATTCGTGCGGAAAGATTCTCTGGGAGTCCAAGAGGGCGAAGAACTGGAGCAACGCCTGGGTGGACAAGCTCAAGGAGGACCAGAGGGAGGCCAAGGCGGAAGCGGCCGTCATCGTGTCCCAGTCCCTTCCGGAGGGACTCCGCCATATCGGACACCTCGGGGGAATCTGGGTTTGCGATTTCCCCTCGGCCATCGGGATGGCGTACATCCTTCGGGCGGGGCTCGTCCAGGTGGCGTCGGCGCGCGCCTCGGTCGTGGGGAAGAACGAGAAGATGGAGATGCTCTACGAGTTCCTCTCGGGGGTGGAGTTCCGGAACGCCGTGCAGGGGGTCATCGAAGCCTTCACCCAGATGCGGGAGGATCTCGAATCCGAGAAGAGGGCGACGGAGCGGATGTGGGCCAAGCGGGAGAAGCAGGCGACCAAAGCCATCGTCAACATGGCCCGGATGTACGGCGGGATCCAGGGGATCGTGGGAAAGACGCTGCCGTCGATACCGACACTGGAGCTGCCGGGGGGAGAGTAACCAAAGGGCGTTCCGAGGTCTTACAAGAAAGGGAGGGATCATGACGAACATCGTCCGCAAGATCCTGCCGTCGATCTCCTGTGCCGTTGCGGTGCTCCTGCTGATTTGCAGTCCTGCGCGATCTCTGGCCGGGGAAGAGCCGGCCAAGCCGCGCCTGGTGCTGCAGATCACCGTCGATGCGCTGCGCGCCGACCTGCCGATGCGCTTCGCCCGCCACTACGGGGAGGGGGGGTGGCGCTACCTGCTCGAGCAGGGCACGCACTACGTTTACGCCCAATACCAGCACGCCAACACCGAGACCGTCGTCGGCCACGCGTCGCTCGCCACCGGCGCCTATCCCGCCGACCACGGCATGGTCGCCAACGTCTGGCTCGATCGCGAGGTCGGCGAACTGCGCTATAACATCGAGGACCCGGCACATCGGCTGCTGACCGCCGGCGGCGGGGTCGACAAGTCCAGGGAGATCGACCCGACCCAGCGCACGGCGCGCAGCGACGGCCGCTCGCCCGGGGCGATCCGGGTCTCGACCTTCGGCGACGAACTGGCCAGCCATACCGGCGGCCGGGCGAAAGTGTTCGCCGTCTCGGTCAAGGATCGCGGCGCTGTGGCGATGGCCGGCCATGCCGGCAAGGCGTTCTGGTTCTCGAAGGCGACCGGCGATTTCGTCACCAGCGACTATTACTTCGAGCGGTACCCGGCCTGGGTCGAGGCGTGGAACGCCGGAAAACACCCGCAGCGTTATGCCGACAGCGGGTGGAAGCTGACGGGCAAGGCGGGCGAGTACCTGTTCGGCGACGCGGACGACCGCTCGTGGGAGACCGATTTCCCCGGGTGGGGCCGCGTCTTCCCGCACGCCTACGGCCCCGGCGACGGCAAGTACTTCACCACGTTCCTGACGCTGAGCCCCGCCGGGGACGAGCTGACCCTCGATTTTGCCAAGGCGCTGGTCGAAAACGAGGGGCTGGGCCGGGACGCCGTCACGGACTACCTGGCCATCAGCTTCTCGTCGACCGACTACATCAACCACCTGTTCGGGCCATCGAGCCTCGAGGCCGAAGAGAACCAGCGCCGCCTCGACCGCACCCTGGCCGAGCTGTTCCGCTTCATCGACAGGAAGGTCGGCCTTGCCAACACCCTGGTCGTGCTGTCGGGCGACCACGGTTCCCCCGAGGTGCCCGGCTACCTGAAGGATCTCGGCATCGAGGCCGGGTACTTCGATCCCAAGGCGCTCGACCGCCAGCCGGCGATCGAAGCCCTGAAGAAGCGCTTCGGCATCGGCGAGGAGCTGATCCAGACCTACTTCCACCCCTACCTCTACCTGAACCGCGAGCTCATCCGCCAGCGCGGCCTCGACCAGGGCGAGGTCGAACGCGCGGTCGCCGCCGAACTGGTCAAGTTCCCCGGCGTGGCGCTTGCGGTTTCCAGTGGCGCCTTGCTCAAGGGGGATGTGCCGGATACCTGGCAGATGGGTGCCGTGCTGCGCAACCACGACCCCGACCGCTCGGGCGACATCTATATCGTGTTCGCGCCGCACACTTTCATCAACGACTTCGACGGCCTGAGCGTCGCCGCCACCCACGGCTCGCCCTGGCGCTACGACACCCACGTCCCGGTGATCTTCGCCGGAAACGGCGTGGCGGCCGCGCGGATCGCTCGCCCGGTGACCCCCTACGACATCGCGCCGACCCTGTCGGCCTATCTCGGGATCAATCCCCCGTCGGGGGCGTCAGGCACACCGTTGCCGGAAGTATTCGGGCAGAGGAACGGGAAATGAGACCCGTCTCTATCGGATTTCGAAGGGAAAACGGAGCGGACTGCAAACCCCGTAGGAAAAGGGGACCGATGCAGCAGCGGTAGCCCGCGATCCTCCGCCGGTGGTACGAAAAAGGGCGAAGGAAGGCAGTTGGGATCGGGGGACGGAGGAGGTCGAGGCACATGGGGCTGTTCGAGATCGCGGCCGTCCTGATCGCCCTCACGGCGCTCTTCAGCTACGTCAATTACCGCACCATCGGGCTCCCCACCACCATCGGCGTGATGGTCATCTCCATGCTGTTTTCGCTCGGGATCGCCGGGATGGGGATGTTCGGACTGGGGGCGGTCCAGAGACAGTCGGTCGAGATCCTGAGGGGGATCGACTTCAACAAGGCGCTTCTCCACGGGATGCTGTCCTTCCTGCTGTTCGCCGGGGCCCTCCATATCAAGCTGGAGGAGCTGTCTGGGCAGAAATGGTTGGTCGCGCTGCTGGCGACGGCGGGCGTGATGGCCTCGACGTTCCTCGTCGGGGGGCTCTCCTGGCTGCTCCTCGAGGTCCTGGGCATACCGATCCCCTTCCTCCACTGCCTGCTCTTCGGCGCCCTCATCTCCCCCACCGATCCGGTGGCCGTCCTCGGGATCCTGAAAACGGCCGGGATCCCGAAGAGCCTGGAAATCAAGATCGCCGGCGAGTCCCTGTTCAACGACGGGATCGGTGTGGTCGTTTTCCTGATCCTCCTCGAACTGTCCGGCGGAGGGGTCGATGTCACGGTCGGGAAGGCTTTTTCCCTCTTTCTCATGGAAACGGTGGGCGGCGCCGCGCTCGGCCTGCTCTTCGGGTTTCTGGCGTACCGGATGCTCAAGGGAGTCAACAACTACCAGGTCGAGGTGATCATCACGCTGGCCCTCGTCATGGGGGGGTTCACGTTGGCGGACAGGATGCATACGTCGGGCCCGATCGCGATCGTCGTGGCGGGGCTCCTCATCGGGAACCAGGGGAGGGCCTTCGCGATGTCCGACCTGACCCGCGAGCACCTCGACGCGTTCTGGGAACTGGTCGACGAGATCCTAACCGCCGTGCTGTTCCTGCTGATCGGGCTGGAGATCCAGGTGATCCCGTTCAACCGGGCGTACGTCATCGCCGGGATCGCGGGGATCGGGGTCACCCTGCTGGCCCGGTGGATCAGCGTCGGGGCGACGGTCGCGGCTCTGCGGCCGTTCCGCCGCTTCAGCCCCGGAGCGGTCCGGATCCTGACCTGGGGGGGGCTGCGCGGCGGCATCTCGGTGGCGCTGGCGCTCTCCCTGCCCGTCGGCCCGCAGCGGGACGTCATCCTGGTCATGACCTACATCACGGTGGTGTTCTCGATCATCGTCCAGGGGCTGTCGCTGGGAAAGGTCGTGAAGCGGATCTATCCCTAGGGCGCATCCGGCAGCCCCTCGAGACCGATTCCGGGGGGGCAGAGGTCCAGCCAGCGCCTCATCGAATGCGGGCTTCCAGGGGATCTCCACGCACGGGTGACGCAGGATGCCGCGCCGGTCAGCGGCCGAAGAGGGCCTCCTTCTTGAACACCCGGAGCAGGAGGAAGATGGCGGGGAAGAGCAGGAGGGCGCCGGCGCCGAGGACGGCCAGCAGCAGGCGCAGCATCGCCGGCGAGGCGGCGGCCGCCCGGATCGTGAGGTCCGGCCGGATCAGGAAGGGATACTGGGCCAGCCCCCAGCCGGCGAGAAGGAGGGTCACCTGCGCGGCGGCGCAGGCCCGGGCGAGCCGATACGCGCGTCGGAGCAGGAAGATCCCCGCACATATGGCCGCCAAGGCGTTGATCCCGAGCAGCGGCAGGGACCAGAAGCTGCCCGTCAGGGCCCGGTGAAACTCCGGGGCTCCCCCGCCGGAGAACAAGGGGATGGCGGCGGAGAGGAAGATCACGACGGCGAGGGACGCCAGCGCGCGGAGCCGGAAATCCTCCCGGAGCTCGGGAACGTCGGTTTCGAGGATGAGGTAGACCGCCGCCAGGTAGGAAAAGGAGGAAAGGGTCAGCATCCCGACGCAGAGAGGAAATGCGGCGAGCCAGGAGCGCGTCCCGCTTGCCAGGTTGGCCAGGCCCGTGCCCCGGATCATGCCCGAGGAAACCGCCCCCAGAACGACCCCCAGCAGAAACGGGGTAAGGAGACTGGAGGCCGCGAAGAGCGTCCCCCACCCGGCAGCCCTGCGCTCCCGATGCAGGTGGTACGCGTGGAAGGCGAAGGCCGACCCCCGTAGGACGATCCCCGCGAGGACCAGGGTGACCGGAAGGAACAGGGCGGTGGAGAGAAGGGCGTACGCCCCGGGGAACCCCGTGAACAGGACGACGACGGCGACGATGACCCAGATATGGTTCGTCTCCCAGACGGGGCCGATGGCCTGAACGATCAGGCGTTCCCGTTCCCCCGCCCGTGGCCCCCGGTCGAACAGGGCCCACACCCCTCCCCCGAAATCCGCCCCCCCGGTGAGCGCGTAGAGCACGAGGGAGGCCAGGATGGAACCCGCCGCCAGGTCCGCCAGGGAAGTCATCCCGTCAACCCTCCTCTCCGGGGAAGGAAGGGCTTTCCGCCAGCTCCCGCCGCAGCATCCGCGCCGCGAAGGTGCCGAGGGCGAGATAGATCAGGGAAAAAACGACGAGCGGCAGGGCGAGCCCCCCCACCGGCGTCACCGCTTCCGAAGTCCGCATCACCTTGTGGATGATCCACGGCTGCCGCCCCATTTCGGTCACGACCCAGCCGGCCTCCACGGCGAGAAGCCCCAAAGGTCCGCAGGCCGCGACGGCCAGCAGGAACGCCCGGCCGAAAAAGACCTCCCGGCGCCTCCACCCGAGGAGGGCGCCGGCGACCGCCACGGCCGCCATGCACATCCCGCAGGCGACCATGACCTGGAACGCCGCGTGGACCGGCCGGGGGTCGGGCCTCTCGTCCCGGGGAACCGCGGACAGCCCGAGGACCTCGGCGTCCGGGTCGTGGAAGGCGAGCAGGCTCAACCCGCGCGGGACCTCGATCGCGTACCGGGTGGTTTCGTTCACAGGGTCGGGCATGCCGCCGATCCGCAGGGGCGCGCCGCGCTCCGTCCGGAACTGCCCCTCCATCGCGGCCAGCTTCACCGGCTGGCTGCGGGCCACGAAGCGGGCGCTCATGTCGCCGCTCAGGGGCTGCAGGACCGCAGCCGCCCCCCCGACCGACAGCGCGATGACGAGCGCCGCGCGATGGAAGCGGTTGCCCGTCTCCCGCCGCAGCCGGAACGCGTGGATCCCCGCGACGGCGAATCCGGTAGCGGCGAAGGCCGCCAGCGTCATGTGGATCGCCTCGCTCTTCCACGCGGGGTTGGCCATCGCCGACAGCGGGGAAATGCCGGCAGGCCTTCCCCCCACGAGGACGAATCCCGAGGGGCTGTTCATCCAGCCGTTGGCGGACACCACGAACACGCCGGAGAGGACCCCTCCCAGCGCCACCATCACCCCCGCGGACAGGTGCAGGCGCGGAGAAACCCTCTCCCATCCGTACAGGTAGATCCCCAGGAAGATCGCCTCGGTGAAGAAGGCGAACCCCTCGAGCGCAAAGGGCAGGCCGATCACGCCTCCCGAGAATTCCATGAAGCGGGGCCAGAGCAGCCCGAGTTCGAAGGAGAGCACCGTCCCGGAGACGGCCCCGACCGCGAAGAGCACGGCGGTGCCCCGGGCCCACCGCCGGGCCAGGTCGGCGTACACGGCCTTGCCGGTCCGCAGGAAGGCCCCCTCCGCGAGGACCATCAGGACCGGCATCCCCATCCCCGCCACGGCGAACAGGATGTGGAAGACGAAGAAGATCGCCATCTGGATGCGCGCCAGGATCAGTTCCGACATGAGTCACCCGACAACTCCGCTGTGCTCCCCCCCCCGCCGCGGGCCCTTTTTTTGCTCGGAGCGGCGGGATTCAGACCTCGATCTTGGGCTGGTACGCGTTGGCCACGTACTGGGAGACCATGCGCTGCGTGTTGAAGAAGGAGCCGTTGACGGCGATGGCGTTCCGCATGACGATTGCCCAGTCCGCGGGGCGACCGTGGTACAGCGGCAGGATGGTGCCCCCCAGTTTGTCGTAGAGAGAGGCGGCGTCGGCGGCTGGATCCTCGGGGACCGCCGGTCCATCTCCGATGGCCCAGCCGGTGGCTCCCTCCACGTGCCCTTCGACCCACCATCCGTCGAGCACGCTCAGGCTCGGGATCCCGTTCAGCGCGGCCTTCATGCCGCTGGTGCCGGAGGCTTCCTGGGGTCGAAGCGGGGTGTTGAGCCAGAGGTCCACCCCGGCGCAGATCTTCTGCGCCCAAAGCATGTCGTAGTTCTCCACGTAGACGACCTTCACGACATCCTTGAGGGCGGCGGAAGCCGCGAAGACCCTACGGATGAGATCCTTTCCCCTCTCGTCGCGGGGGTGCGCCTTTCCCCCGTAGACGACCTGCAGGGGACCGACGTTCTGGGCGATCCACCGCAGCCGCTCCACGCTGGAGAACAGAAGGTCCGCCCGCTTGTACGCGCTGGCGCGCCTTGCGAAACCGATGGTCAGCGCCTTCTCGTCGAGCGCAACGCCGGTGGTCCTGCGGATGTCCGCGAGCAGCGCGTGTTTCTCGGCTGCATGGGCCTGCCGGATCTCCTCGGGAGGGATGCCGATGGCGTACCGCAGATAGAGATTGTCGGCGCGCCATTCGGGGATGTGCCGGTCGTACAGGTCGCGGAAGGACGGGGACGTCCACGTGACGGCGTGGACTCCGTTGGTGATGGCCCGGATCGGGTATCCGGGGAACATGTCCCTGCTCACATCTCCGTGCTCCATGGCGACCCCGTTGATGTAGCGGGAGCAGCGGAGGGCGAGGTACGTCATGTTCAGCGTATTGTCGTGGCAGCATCCGGTCGCTCCGATCGACTTCGTCCATTCCTCCCCGAGCACCTGCCGCGCCAGGTCCATGGGAAACTGGTCATGGCCGGCCGGAACGGGGGTATGGGTCGTAAACACGCATTTGTGCCGGACCGCGTCCATGTCCTCGCCGGACGCGGAGGCGACGCTGCGGCCCGCCAGGTGTTGCCCGAGCAGGAAGAGGGAAAGAAGCGCAGAGTGCCCCTCGTTCATGTGGTAGCTTTCGATCCGCCCGTGGCCGAGCCTGGGCAGGATCATGGCCCCGCCGATCCCCAGAACCGCCTCCTGGCAGAGCCGGTACCGGTTGTCTCCCCCGTACAGGGAATGGGTCAGCTCCCTGTCCGGGGGGGCATTGGACGGCAGGTCCGTATCGAGGAGGTAGACGGGAACGGAGTTTCCGGAAATCCCCTGGACGAGGTATCGCCAGGCGCGCACCTGCACGGTGCGTCCCTCGAGGGTGATGGACACGGTGGGGCGCATGGGCTCCAGCGCATCCTCCGGGTTCCAGACGTCGGGTTCCTCGGATTGGTTCCCCTGGGCGTCGAGGTGCTGACGGAAGTACCCCTTTCGGTGCAGCAGGGTGACGGCAACAACGGGTACGCCCAGGTCCGCCGCCGAGCGCAGGCTGTCTCCCGCCAGGACCCCGAGTCCCCCCGCATAGGTTGGAATGGCGGGGTCGAGGGCGATCTCCATGGAAAAATACGCCACATTGGGAGTGTTCACGTTTCCCCCCTGCGTCGATGCAATCGTGCAATGCGGATGACCAGATTATAAATCCAAATCGGGAATCGAGTCTGTTCTTGATCTTCCCGGGGAGGGGATCCCCTGTAATCCCTTGGAGACTCCGGGAGGGCTTTTCCACTAAGATACGGGTGGACCGGTCACGGGGGGATAAGACAGGAGCATGCGCGCTCAACTGTTCGGCACATGTCTTGTGGACTCGTTCTTTCCCGAGGTGGGGGAGGCGACCGTCAAACTCCTGCGACGGTTCGGAGTGACGGTCACGTTTCCGAAGGGCCAGACCTGCTGCGGCCAGCCGGCCTACAATGTCGGGTACCAGGCGGAGGCGAGGAGCGTCGCCGGGCATTTCCTCTCGGTTTTCCGGGGAGAGGATCCCATCGTCACGCCGTCGGGGTCGTGCGCGGCGATGGTCAAGCATCACTACCCCGCCCTCTTCCGGGACGACCCGAAGATGCGGGCCGCCGCGGAACAGGCCGCGGGGAGGGTATTCGAGCTCTCCCAGTTCCTCGTGCAGGTGCTCCGGGCGCACGAGAAAGGCTTCCCCGGGAAGGGAAAGGTGACGTACCACTCCTCGTGCCACCTGACCCGCGCGCTTGGCGTCCTGGAGGAACCCCTCATCCTGCTCCAATCGCTCCGGGGAGCGGAATTCGTCCCCCTCCCGGACGCCGCTCTCTGCTGCGGGTTCGGGGGGATGTTCATGGCGAAGCTCCCCGAGATTTCGTGCGCGCTGGCGGAGGAGAAGGCGGATTCCATTGTGGCCACCGGCGCCGACACGGTGACCGGCTGCGACGCCGGCTGCCTGATGAACATCTCGGACGCCATGAAGAAACGGGGGAGCCCGGTGCGGGTCGCGCACCTGGCGTCCCTTCTCGCGGAGGGGATATGAGCGGCGCCCAGACCAGCCTCTCCTTCCGCAGCAATGCAGGAAAAGCCGTCGGAAACCAGAAGCTGCGGGCGGCGATGAAGCATGCGGCCGACACCTTCGGGACGAAGCGTATCGACGCCTTCGCCCCCGTGGCCGACGTGGAGGCGATGCGGGACCGTGCCTCCGCCATCCGGGAGGAGGTGCTGAAAAACCTCCCGCGATACGTCGACCAGTTCGTCGCCTCCGCTACGCGCGCCGGGGCCACGGTGCACCGGGCGAAGGACGCGACGGTGGCGAAGGAGATCATCCGGAAGATCCTCGCCGACCGGGGGGCGCGCAGGATCGTCAAGGGGAAGTCGATGGTGTCCGAGGAAGTGGACCTCAACGCCCACCTCGAGGCGGCGGGGATGGAGGTCGTGGAGACCGACCTCGGCGAGTACATCATCCAGCTCGAGGGGGAGGCACCCTCCCACATCATCGTCCCGGCGATCCACAAGGACCGGCGGCAGGTGGGAAAGCTCTTCTCGGAGCGGCTCGGGGTCCCGTACTCCGACGACCCGCAGGTGCTCACCAGGACCGCCCGGAAGGTGCTGCGGGAAAAGTTCCTCTCCGCCGATGCGGGAGTCTCGGGAGCCAATTTCGCCGCCGCGGACACGGGCAGCCTCGTGCTGTTCACCAACGAGGGGAACGGGCGGATGGTGACCACCGTCCCGCCGCTCCACGTAGCGATCCTCTCCATCGAGAAGATGATCCCGTCGTTGGCCGACTTCCCCGACTTCATCCGCCTGCTGCCGCGCTCCGCGACGGGGCAGACGATCACGAGCTACGTCTCCGTGATCACCGGGCCGCGCAAGCCCGGGGACGCCACGGGGGCGAAGGAGCTGCACATCGTGCTGCTGGACAACGGGCGCACGGAGATCCTTGGCGGGGAGTCGCGCGACATCCTCAAGTGCATCCGGTGCGGCGCCTGCATGAACGTCTGCCCCGTCTACCGGACGGTGGGGGGGCACGCCTACGGGTGGACGTACCCCGGGCCGATGGGGCTGATCCTGACGACGCTGCTCACGGGGATGGCGAAGTCGCACCCCGTGGTCGACGCCAGCACCCTGTGCGGGGCGTGCGTCGACGTCTGCCCGGTGCGCGTGCCCCTGGTGGACATCATCCTGCAGCTGCGGCGCCGGAAGGTGCGGGAAGGGTTCTCCGACCCGAAAGAGAAGGCGGGCATGGCGCTCTTCGGCAAGGTCGCCGCATCGCCGGCGCTCTTCGCCCTCGGGCAGCGACTCGCCGGTCGGTTCTGGCCGGTGGTGCGCGTTCTGGGCGGCAAGGACGTGGCGGGCCGGATGCCTGCGCCGGCGAAGACCCCCTTCCGCAGGAAGGCGCCGTGAGCGGCCCGGACCTTTCGGCCCGTTTTCTCGGGAACGCCGCGGCAGCGGCGGCGGGAGCCCATTCCGTCTCCGGCACGGGGGATCTTCTCGCGGCGCTCGGCCGGATCGTCCCGGCCGGATCGCCGGTGTACTGTCCCGGGTTGACGGAGCTCGAAAAGGCGGCGGCGCCCCTCTTCCCGAACCGCGTGGCCGACTGCATGGCGGCGGAGGTGACGGTGGAGGAGGTCTTCGGCGCGATCGCCGAAACCGGTACGATCGTGTGCGTGAGCGAGGGGGGCCGGGCGGTCCAGGCGGGGCTGCTTCCCGCGCACCACGTGGCGATCGTGCGCCGGGACCGGATCTTCGCCACCCTGGACGACCTCCTCGCGGTGGTGGCGGGTGCCCCGCCCACGAACATCACCCTGGTCACGGGACCCAGCCGAACGGCCGACATCGAGCTCACCCTGGCGATCGGTGTGCACGGCCCGGAACGGCTCGACGTCATCGTGGCGTAGCCCGGGGTGACATTCCCGTCCTCCCTGAGGAAATGAACTTTCTCAAGCCTATCGCCGATACATCATGCGGAGGGCTGTCGACGTCATCTTTCGGGGAAAAGGAACCCCCAATGAAAATATTTAACCCGCGTGCACAAAAAATCTTTCTGGGATCTTTCGTGGCCGGTTTTTTGGCCTTTGGATGCGCTCACAACAAGGTCGTCGTGGAAATTCCTCCGAAAATCGATTTGCAGCCGTACAAAACGATCGGCATCGTGGAATTTACCTCCAACTCCAACGGGAATCTCAATCAGGTCGCCACGCAAAAGTTCATGGGGTATATCCAGGACGCCCAACCTCGGGTACGCTTCCTCGAATTGGGGCCGGAAGATCAATTGGTATCAAGGCTCGGCCGGAGTTCATTGGACATCGAGGCCATCAAAGCGATCGAAAAACAGTACGGGGTGAGCTCGGTCTTTACGGGAAGCTTTGAGATTTCCAACGTGCAACCCAAGGTGAGTATCGGGACCGACCTTTCTTCCCTCCACGCCTCTGCGGTTGTGAGCATCTCGATGGTTTCCAAGCATTGGGAGACCGTGAGCGGGGCGACGATCTGGAGCAATTCGCGTCAGGGGCGCTGGAAGGTGGCAGGCGTGCATTCCGACTCCAAAGACATCTCCTTCAGCATGAACACTTCCGAAGATCAATACGGTCGCTATCTCGAACAGCTCGCCTTTGCATTGACCGATCATTTCAGACCTCACTATGAAAAAAGAGATGCCCCGAAGTGACCGGGCCGGGTTATGGCCCTGACCTGTCCACCTGAAGACCGATAAGGACGCAGGCCCGGCGCAAGCGGATTTCCCCTTCAGGCCACCCGACGCTCTCTTTCTTCCGGTACTGCTTTCTCGATAATCCCGCTTCTTCCCCGAATCCACCGGAAAAGTATCGCCAAGATCCGGAACGATCGCGGAGGGCGGTAAAATCCTGTTGACATATGCCGCTGACAATATATGCTGTCAGCATGGGAAAAGCTACGATCGGCGGAAGGCGGAAAAGGAGCACCGGTTTTCCGTCGGAAACTGCCCGCGCGGCATCCCTCCGGTGGTCATTCGGACGGATCGCCAGGTTCTTCAATCAACTCATGCGGGGAAAGCTGACCTGCGGCCCTCTGACCATCCAGCAGTTTCATACCCTGGAAGCCCTCGCGGGT
Source organism: Deltaproteobacteria bacterium (assembly GCA_020346465.1). Lineage (GTDB taxonomy): Bacteria > Desulfobacterota > Deferrimicrobia > Deferrimicrobiales > Deferrimicrobiaceae > CSP1-8. The sequence continues at coordinate 885,780 of CP070783.1, read as the reverse complement.
GGGCCGATGCCGATGGGCGACCTTGCCGACCAGGTGGGACTGCATCAGAGCACGATGACGCGGATCGTTGACCGCCTGGAGCGGGACGGATACCTGGTCAGGAAAAGGAGCGACCGGGAGAAGAGGCTGGTCGAAGTGGCGTTGAAGGGAGAGGGGATGAAACTTTACCGCAAGCTGGACCGTGAATGTCTTGCCATGACGTCGCAACTCCTGGGCGCCCTCCCCGAGGACCGGAGGGAGGTATGCGTCGAGACAATCGATATGCTGGCCCGGACGATCGGGCCGGACAGCGAGCGATTCCGGGAGATCCTCCGGCGTTGCTGCGCGGCAAAGCAAGGGAAAGCGAAACGATGAGCGACTGCCACGAGAGATCGGCCCGGGCGGGATGGGAGGAGGGACCCGCAGGGCAGGTTTCCGACATGTGCGGGGCCCCCGGTTCTTCCGTAACGGCTGCCGCATGCGGAACGTCTGCCCGGACGCCGTCCCCTTGCTGCGGGGGATCGGCGCCCGTGATGGAACCCGTCTCCTATCGCGAGGGTTTCCTCGACGGCTGGGTGGAAACGCCTGCCGGACCGGTCCCCCGCGTCGTTGCCACCTTGCGCGCTCGCGACATCCTCGGCCGGTGGAAGGTGCGGTGGGGGATCGGCCGCGGGCGGTACCGGATCGCCCCGCGCCTGTACGCCGCAGGGAACCCGGTTCCGGAGTCGCCGGTCCTCGTCACGGCGAACTACAAAATGACATGGGACGCGCTGCGGAAGGAGCTCGGCGGCGTGGACGCCTGGATCCTCGTGCTCGACACGGACGGGGTCAACGTCTGGTGCGCCGCGGGAAAGGGTGCCTTCGGCACGGATGAGGTGGTCCGGCGCGTTACGGAGTCCCGGCTTGCGGACGTGGTGACGCACCGAAGACTCATCCTGCCGCAGCTCGGGGCGCCGGGGGTGTCCGCCCACCGGGTCCGGAAGGGATGCGGGTTCGGGGTGACCTACGGGCCCGTTTATGCCAGGGACATCAAGCGGTTCCTGGCGGATGGAATGAAGGCGGCGCCGGAGATGCGACGGGTCGCCTTCCCGCTGGCGGAGCGGCTCTCTCTGACGCCCATGGAGATCGTGGGGCTTCTGAAACCGGTCGGCCTGGCCTTGCCGGTCCTGTTTCTCCTGGCGGGGATCGGTCCCGGCGTCTTCTCGTTGTCCGGCGCCTGGCAGCGGGGAACCGCCGCCCTGGCAATCCTGGCGGCCGGCATCCTCGGCGGAGCGGTCGCGACACCGCTGCTTCTTCCCTGGATCCCGTGGAAGGCCTTCTCGATAAAAGGGGCGTTCATCGGGGCCCTTCTTGCGGCATCTGGTGCCGCCCTGTACCGGGATGCTGTCGGACCGCTTCAGACGTTGGCCATCCTTTCGGCGCTTCCGGCCGTCTCGTCGTTCGTCGCCATGAACTTCACCGGGGCGACCCCGTTCACGTCCCCCTCGGGGGTCGAGAAGGAGATGCGCCGGGCCATCCCCGTCCAGGCGGCCCTGGCGGCATCGGCCATCGTCTTCTGGATCACGGGGGCGCTCGCCGGCTGACGCTCCGGCGGAAGGAGGATGGGGATGAATGGATTCCGGTATCTCGAAGGGGTCGCCACCGTCCGGTTGGCAGAAGCTTCCTGCACGGGATGCGGCATGTGCGCAAAAGTCTGTCCGCACGGTGTGTTCTCCGTTCCGGACGGGAAAGCCCGGATCATCGACCGGGATGCCTGCATGGAGTGCGGTGCTTGCGCGATGAACTGCCCGGGAAACGCGATCACGGTGAGTCCCGGAGTGGGCTGTGCCACGTCGATCCTGAACGGGTGGCTGTCCGGCTCGAAGCCCTCTTGCGCCTGTTGACCGGAATCGGGCACTTGACCGCGCAACCGACGGCGGTTTTCGGGACGGTTTGCAAGAAGGCTTGCCCCCGGGGACGATCCGGGAGAAAATTCTCCCCAGTCGATTCAACCCATCCGGAAGGAGACCTCCCATGGCGTATGCGGCGGATTTCGAGAAAGCCCTTCAGGTGGGCCGCCCCCCCAACATCCAGTCCCTGTTCCCGACCTCGAGGGCGCTGATCGTCAGCGGCAAGGTCATCGACCGGGCGATGCGGGCCAGGGGGAAGGCCATCGCCATGGCCGCCAACGGGCGCAACTACTTCGTCATCCGGGGGGCGCTCAAGGCCGCCCAGAGGGCCCATGCCCCCGTGATCATCGAAATCGCCAAGTCGGAAGGGGGCCAGAAGGCGTACTGCGCCGTCAACTACTGGAACATGGCGCGCATCGTCGACGCCCTCTGCAACGAGATGAGGATCACCGTGCCCGTCGCCATCCACGCCGACCACTACGGGATCAAGAACGAGAAGGACCTGGCGGCGGCGAAGGTGGAGATCCCCACCATGTTCGAGGCGGGCATCACCTCGATCGCAATCGACGCCTCCCACCAGCCCGACGACAGGAACCTCCTCGCGAGCATCGCCATCAACCCGTTCATCCCGAAGTGGGCCGGGCTGGAGACCGAGGTCGGCGAGATCAAGGGCGCTTCCGGGCTCTCGACCGTCGGGGAGGCGCTGTTCCTCGTCCGCGGCCTGAACGCCCGCGGCATCTTCCCCGACTGGATCGCCCTGAACAACGGGACCACCCACGGGATCGAGGCGTCCGACGCGGGCATCCAGGTGGGGCTGACCGCCGACATCCACGAGGCTCTCGTTCCCTACAAGATGAGCGGCGCCCAGCACGGGACCTCCGGGAACAGCTCCGAGCGGCTCCGCGAGATCGCGGACCGCACCCACACCACCAAAGCGAACGTGGCCACCGCCCTGCAGATGATCTCGTGGGGACTCGAGGTCAATGACTACGGCAACGCGCAGCTCGACGCCGAGGGACGCTTCATCAAGCGGCAGGGGGAAGGGATGGACGATGGAGTGTGGGCCGAGATGGTCGCCTACGCCGACGGGAAGGGGTGGAAGAAGGGGGACTACAAGAACCTGAACCTTCCGTTCGAGAACCGGCTCCTCGCCCTGCCCGCCGGGATCCGGGAGCGGATGTGCCGGGGGGTCGAGGAGTTCGCCTACAAGATGATGACCCGGGTTTTCAACGCGAAGGACACCGCGCCCCTGGCCATCGAGGCGATCCTTGCGTCGGGGTCCTTCGACCTCGGACCCAAGGCGGGCCGGATCGAGGACCCGGCGGAGTGGACCGATGCGAAGATCGTCGAGAGGGCGAAGACCCTGGGCAGCGACACGGGCGCCCAGGGCGATTTCGACGATTAGGGGCGTCGCTCCCCCCCGGCAGGGAGCGACCGACGATATCGATGGCAAGTGCCGGAGAGCGCCGTCGTTCCCGGCGTCCGGGTGGTGGAATCGGCGGGGTCAGCCGACTCACCGGGGAATGGACGCACAACAGCCGCCGGAAGAGCGGGGCCCCTCATTCATGACACCGCGTCGATCCCGGTCACGTCCTTCCCCAGGACGAGCGTGTGGATCTCGTACGTCCCTTCGTAGGTGTCCACGGACTCCAGGTTGCACATGTGCCGCATCACCTGGTATTCGTCCGAGATCCCGTTCGCGCCCAGCATCCCCCGCGCGGTCCGGGCGATTTCGAGGGCCATCCGGACGTTGGTCCGCTTGGCGAGGCTCACCTGCTGGGGGCGCATCGTGCCCGCGTCCTTGAGCCGCCCCAGCTGCAGCGCAAGCAGTTGGCCCATCGTGATCTGCGTGACCATGTCGGCGAGCTTCGCCTGGGTGAGCTGGAACGAAGCCACCGGCCTTCCGAACATCTTCCGCTCCTGCGTGTAGGCGAGCGCCTCCCGAAAGCAGGCCATCGCCGATCCCACGGCCCCCCAGGCGATCCCGTACCGCGCCTGGGTCAGGCACAGGAGCGGCCCTTTGAGCCCTTCCGCCCCGGGGAGGAGGCTCTCCGCCGGCACGCGGACGTCCTCGAGGACCAGTTCCGACGTGATCGAGGCGCGCAGCGACAGCTTGGAATGGATCTCCGGGGCCGAGAACCCCGGCGTCCCCTTCTCCACGAGGAAGCCGCGCACGACCCCGTCGAGCTTCGCCCACACCACCGCCACGTCCGCCACCGTCCCGTTCGTGATCCACATCTTCGTGCCGTTCAGGACGTACCCCTTCCCGTCCCGCACGGCCCGGGACTTCATCCCCGCGGGGTCGGAGCCGTGATCGGGCTCCGTGAGCCCGAAGCAACCGATCGCCTTTCCGGCCCCCAGGAGAGGAAGCCACCGCTCCTTCTGCTCCGGGCTGCCAAACGTGAAGATCGGGTACATCACCAGCGCCCCCTGCACGGAGGCCATGCTGCGCAGCCCCGAGTCGCCCCGCTCCAGCTCCTGCATGACGAGCCCGTACGAAATGTTGTCGATCCCCGGCAGGCCGTACCCCGAGAGGGTCGAGCCCAGAAGCCCCATCTCCCCCAGTTTCGGGACGATCGCGAGGGGGAAGGTTCCTGCCCGGTAATGATCCCGGACGACGGGCAGAAACTCCCGGTCGACGAACTGCCGGACGGTGTCCCGGATCATGCGGGCCTCGCTCTTGAGGTCGCCCTCGATCCCGTAGTAATCCAATCCCTGGAACCTCATGATCCCTCCTTGCCCCTCGTCTTCCCCTTCCGGAAACCGCAGTTCCCCTTGCGAGACTTTCGCCGGGGCCGTCCCCGCCCGGGTCCTCCTCCTTTTGCGCAACCGCTGGCTCCCGATCCCTGTCTTCCCGGCGTTTTCCGCCGTTCAGGCCCTTCGTCAAGGGGACAGGAAGGGACAGGCGGACGCGAACGCGGCGCAAACGGATCCCCCCGGCGGTTATCCGATGCCCTGGTTCTCCAGGAAGAAGCCGGTCGGGCTACCCGGACCAATCACCCCGGGTGATGACGAAGGATCTCTTCGATCTCCTCCATGGAGAACTTGTTCAGTTTCACTATCTTGGCCTGGGATCGGTAAACGGGCGGCAATATGCCCCGGGCCTGCTCCTTGCTGTCCACATCCACGATGACCCATCCTTTATGATCCCCGTCCATGCACCCCCATTCCGCATTCGTCAGGTAATGCGAGCCGGTCCGGAGGAGGACCTGAATGGCCAGAGCACACGCCCTTTCTTCCGCTTCATGAGGGACTTCAATCAGAAACCTCGGCATCGGGTGAACTCTCCTTTCTGTTCATTCTTTGGAAGATATTCGGTCTCCCGGGTTCCCTCTCCGGTCGATTTCCCATTGCATCCTCCTGAAAGGAGCAGGGGTTCCCAAATGGATTGTACCGATACGCCGTCCCAAGGGAAAATGTAGGACGTACAGGGGGGCGAGAGATCGTACCCCCAGTATCGTTGAAAGCACTTGGGGAGGGAAGTATCCGCCATGGCAGGGGTCCCGGATGTACCTGCAAATCCCATGTATTGACCGTTGATCCCGGGGGTGACGGGCTGCTTGGAACACCTGGTAAGATTCTTTGTGTATGGTATCGGATTCCCGGGGGGAAATTTTTCCTTTCCGTTGTCTTTCGGAAAACAATGGGCCGGTTGATGGGTGATCGAACGGACTGCAAACCCCGTGGTCTTTTCGGTGTTCCCTGTTAAGATTGGGTGTGACCGAACCCAGGGGGTGTCTCGTGGGCATTCTGCAAGGCAGGAAAGGGCTGATCCTCGGCGTCGCGAACGAGAAATCCATCGCATGGGGCGTGGCCAAGGCCTGTCATCGCGAGGGGGCCGAGCTCGGGTTCAACTATCTCGGCGAGGCGTTGAGGAAACGCGTTCTCCCACTGGCGGAGTCGATCCATGCGAACTTCGTCGAACCGCTCGACGTCGGCGACGATGCCCAGCTCGACGATTTCTTCGCCAAGGTCGAGGCGCGTTGGGGGCGGCTCGACTTCCTGGTGCATTCCATCGCCTTTGCCAACAGGGAATCGCTGAAAGGCCGTTTCCGGGACACCTCCCGCGCCGATTTCCATCTCGCGCTCGATATTTCCGCCTACTCCTTCATTGCCTGCGCCCGGCGGGCGGCCCGGTTGATGGGACCGGGGGGGGCCATGGTGACGATGAGCTACCTCGGGGCGGTGCGCGCCGTGCCGAACTACAACGTGATGGGCGTGGCGAAGGCCGCCCTCGAAGCGGCGACCCGGTACCTGGCCTACGATCTCGGGCCGGAAGGGATCCGCGTCAACGCCGTCTCGGCCGGGCCGATCCGTACGCTGGCCGCTTCCGGCGTGAGCGATTTCCACAAGCTGATGGAGAAGAACGCCCGCGGGGCCTCGCTCCGGCGGAACGTGACGCAGGACGAGGTGGGGAACGCCACCGTGTACCTCCTTTCGGGGCTGGCTTCCGGGGTGACCGGCGAAGTGCACTACGTCGACGCGGGGTTCAACATCGGCGCCGGCGACCCGGGCGTCGAACAGGCCCCATCGGACTCCTCCTCCCCCTCGTCCTGAAGCCGAAGGCGGTTTGTCCCGGGTCCGTCCCGACTCTGGCCGTCTCTTCCTTCCGCTCCCCAGCGGAGAACGACGGATCTTCCTGTTTCCCCTTTTCCGGCGGAAACGATCTCTGTCGACCTAACCGCAGCACCCTCCTCTCTTGCGCCCCATCATCCCCATCATGGAAACCATGTTCGCCATCGGCTCGCCGCATTCCTCCGCAACCATGGAGAACATCTCCCGGACCTTCCCGTGGTCCTGCATCATGTTCCGGCAGAAGACGGGCATGATCTTCCGTAGGACTTTCCTCTGTTCCTTCTCGGGCATCGCAAAAAATTCCTTCTCGAAATCTTTCGCTTTCATGGTCCACCTCCGGTACCAGCGCCTTGCATTCGGATTTCCCGTGACCGATTTCCCCGGGAAATGGCTACGCCGCGGCCAAACGTGCCCTTCATTAGTAACATACCCCAACCCCAACCCCGGATAAACACATTTATAGTTATTGATATATAGCGGGGCCAACAGCAGGGAGCGCGCGGCAGTCTTTCACGCCGATCTCACCGGCAAACCTGCCAAGCCGGTCAACGGGATCGACCGGGGCAACGACATTCCGGACAAACGCCACGAAACAGGGTCCGCTCCTCTGCGCTGCCGCACGGAACGGCTGGGCCGCAACCCCGGTTCCCGATCTGCCCTCACGGCGGATCATCCCCGGGGGGATCGTCCCCGGGCGGGGGCTTGCCGCCCCCTTTCCCCGGCGGTTTCACGGGGATGTCGTACTTCCGTATCTTCGCGAGAAGACCGACCCGCGAGATGCCCAGAATGGCAGCAGCAGCCGTCCGGTTCCCGCCCGTGTGTTCCAGGACGATCCGGATGTGTTCCGCCTCGAGTTCGTCCAGGGTCTTCCGAACCTCCCGCGGGACGGACAGCCCGGCACGGGTGACCGCCTTGACAAGGTACGGCGGCAGGCTGCGCCGGGTCAGCGTTCGGCCGTTCTCCAGGACGACCGCGCTGGCGATGATGTTTTCCAGTTCCCGGACATTGCCCGGATAGTCGTACGCCTCCAGCAGGCTCATCACGTCGTCGGAAATCCCGGCGATCGACTTGTCGTTCAACGCGCCGTGCTTCGCGAGGAAATGGTGGGCGAGCAGTTCCGCGTCCCCCCTCCGCTCCCGCAGCGGCGACAGGTAGATCGAGCTGATGTTGAGGCGGTAATACAGGTCCCTGCGGAATCGTCCGTGCTCGATTTCCGATTCCAGGTTCTTGTTCGTCGCGGCGATGACCCGGACGTCCGCCCCCCGTTCCCGGGTAGAGCCCAGCCGGAAGTATTCGCCGCTCTGCAGGACCCTCAGGAGTTTCGACTGGACCGGGAGGTCGAGCGCGCCGATCTCGTCGAGAAACAGGATTCCGCCGTCCGCCTCTTCGAACAACCCCGCCTTGTCCCTGGCCGCCCCGGTGAACGCCCCCCTGTCGTGACCGAAGAATTCCGAGGCGAACAGTTCGGAGGCGAACGTGCCGGCGTTCACGGCGATGAACGGCTTGTCGCGGCGCCTGCCGATCCGGTGGATGGCCCTCGCCACCAGCTCCTTCCCGGTCCCGCTTTCCCCCCAGATCAGCACGTTGTTGTCGCTCTCCGCGATCTGCTCGACTTTCCGGAGCGTTCGCAGGAACTTCCGGTCCTGCGTCAGGATCCCCCGGAACTCCTCCTTGTGCCGGAGTCCCTCCAGGCCGATCTGATCCCTCAGCTTGTCGATCTCCCCCCGCAGGCGGGACCGCTCCAGCGCCCGGTCCAGCGTGGTGAGCAAACGGCTGTCGTCCACCGGCTTGCAGAGGTAGTCGTAGGCCCCCATCTTCATCGACTCGACGGCCAGCTCCACGTCCTCCACACCGGTGATGATCACCACTTCCATCCCGGGATGGTCCTGCCGCACGTGCTGCAGCACCTCTTTCCCCGTCACCCCGGGCATGTCCATGTCCAGAAGCAGGAGGTCGAATCTCCCCGCATCGATCGTCTCGAACGCTTTCGTGCTGTCGGCGAGCACCTCGACCTCGAAGCGCTCCGCCTGGAGCAGCAGCACCTGGAAATAGTTCAGGACGGCCTTGTCGTCGTCGATGACCAGGATGCGGTTCACGACGCGCCCCGGGCCACCGGCAGGATGTAATGGAACGTCGTCCCCTCTCCGAGCCGGGTTTCGACTTCGATCGACCCGCCGTGCTCCTCGATGATTCCGTAGGTGATCGACATGCCGAGCCCGGTGCCGCCGGTGCGCTGCTTGGTGGTGAAGAACGGGTCGAACAGGCGGTCCTTGACTTCGTCGGTCATCCCCGGCCCGTTGTCGGAGATGGACAGTCGCACCTGCCGGCCGTCGTTCTCCAGCCGGGTGGCGATCCGGATGCAGGCGTCAGGGCGATCTTCCAACGCCTCGGCCGCGTTGATGAGCGTATTGACCACCACCTGCTCCATCTGGACCAGGCTTCCCTTGAGCGCGGGCAGGCCTTCCGCCAGGCTTTGTTCCAGCCGAAAACGCTTGATCTTGTTGTGCACCAGCCGGGTCGCGGCTTCGACCACCCGGTTCACGTCCACCTTCTCGTCGAGCCGGCCCTCGTCCCGGCGGGCGAACGTCTTCAGGTCCCGGACGATGTTGCCGATGCGGCCCGTGCCGTCCGCCATGTCCTTGAGGAGGACCTGGACCTGTTCCCGGAAGAACGGGTACGGGAGCCGGGCGATCTTCAGGCCGTGGTCCTTCCCCTCCTTCGCGTCCAGGACGGGCAGGATGTCCCGGATCGCCTCCCGGAGAATCTGCATGTTCCCCTGGATGAACTGGATGGGATTGTTGATCTCGTGCGCGATGCCCGACACCAGCTGCCCCATCGAGGCAAGCTTCTCGGCCTGGACGAGCTGCTTCTGCCGTTCCACCAGCTTCGCGTTCGCCTCCGCCAGCTCTCCCGACTTCTTCTCCAGCATGTTCCGCGTCAGCACCAGTTTCTTCTCGCGAAGCCTCAGGCTGTTGACGATCGTACAGGACAGGTAGATGGTGATGACCAGCGTGATCAAGAGGCCCAGGCTCACCACCGACAGGAACATAAGGTTCCCGTGACGGGAGTGGAGGAACAGTCCTTCCAGCTGATAGTGGGGGACAACCTCGAGGTATTCCAGGGCAACGACCGAGAGAAACATGCAGTAGGAGACCAGACCCAGGAGCCACACCTCCGCGCGCGGGAGAAGCATGCTGGCAAGGATCGCATGAAACAGGTAGAAGTAGATGAACGGGTTCTCTGCTCCCCCGGTGAAATGGATGAGGAAGGTCAGGGCCAGGAGATCCATCCCGATCTGCAGATACGTTTCGATCCGGCTGACGGTGAGATCCGGGGCCGCCCCGCTTTTCCGGAACCGGTAATACAGATCGAAGCCCAGGTTGTACAGGAGGATGACGGCCCACACAAGGAGGACCCTGCCGACGGGGAATCGAATCCCGAACAGGTAGCGGCCGGCCACGATGGTGACGGCCAGGACCGCCAGGAACAACCACCGGACCTTGACGATCCACCCGACGCGAACGAGAAGCTCTTCTTCCCGCAGGGAACGATCCGGCAACCGGACAGCTCCTTTCCCTAGAAAGCCCCCCGTATTTCCCGGCCCGCCAGCCTGCCCCGCACCGCCTCGTTCATCGTGGCATAGGAACGCCGGACCGGCAACATGGCTTTTCCGGACAGGCGGATCTTCCGGAGGTCGAGCGTTCGCGGGACGAGGATCCTCGCCGCGTCGGCGGGCGAAATTCCCTCCGTCCGGAAAAGGTCCGCGCGGATCGCGTCGGGGCGGGCCGACGGGATCTTGCAGCCGATCTCTTCGGCAAGATCGCGGATCATCTCGGCCGTCGTGAGGCCGCCGGGCGGGCTGCACGCCTTCTCCACCGGGCAAAGCGTTCCGTCGAAGCGCACGACGGTCCCTTCCGTTTCGGCGAGGGTCGACGCCGGGAGAACGACCTGTGCGGCCTTCGCCGTGCGCGTCCAGGAATGGTCCGCAACGATAAGCGTCTCCAGGTCGGCCAGGAGGTTCTCTCCTTCCGGGTCGGAAAGCGGGTCCTCGAGCATAACCAGGGCTCCCCGGATCCGCCCCGCGGACAAGGCGTCCAGAAGGTCCGTCTCCCCCCCGATCGCCGGCCTGGACGCTTCCCGGCTGCCGCCGCCCCCGAGCAGCAGGAGACCGCCGGCGGGCGGAACCAGGTGGCCGGTCGCCGCCTGGATGCGGGCCAGGAGGGCCAGGTCGCCCACCGAGCGTTCGGCCGTTTCCTCCAGGTCGTACACGGCGACCACCTTTTTCCCGCCGATCACGGCTTGTGCCATTGCCTCCAGCTTCCCGGAGTCGACGCCGCACGCTTCCTGCGCTCCGCACGGGGCGGCGTCTTCCAGAAGATCCCGGAGCGCCTCTTGTTCGCCGCCGCCGCCCCCCGCCCACCGCCTGTCGCTCGATCCGCCCGCAAGGATGCGGCGCAGGACCTCCGCCAGCAGGATCCCCGACGTCCCCCGGCGGGGATTAAGCCATAGGGTCGACGGGCGGACAATGTCGATCTCGCTCGAATGCACCACCACGACGGCGGCGCCTTTCCGGGCCGCCCGCCGAAGCCGCATGCCGAGCACCGGATGGGTCGTGCCGGGATCGGCTCCGACCACGACGACCACGTCCGCGTCGTCCAGGTCTTCCAGGAGGCAGGTGGAAGCGGTCCGGCCGAGAAAATCGTCCAGGTCTCGCCGGATGCCCCCGCGGCGTAAAGCGCCGAAGCTGGCGACGAGACCGGTGCCCAGACCCTCGCGGGCGAACCGTTTGACGAGGTGGCTCTCCTCCCATGTCATGCGGGCGGCGGCCAGGACGGCGATCGATCCGGCGCCGTGCCGGAGGCGGCATTCCGAAAGGAGGCGGCCCGCTTCCCGCAGCGCCTCCTCCCACGGGGCCTGCGCGAGCCGGCCGTTTTCCCGGACAAGAGGAATGCGGATCCGGTCCCCGGACTGGAGCAGGCCGGTTCCGAACCTGCCCTTTGCGCACAGGTCCCCCTTCCCGCGGCGGGCATCGCCGGGGGAAGCCGCCCACAGGAGGCCGTCCGTCACCACGTGCAGGTCCAGCGGACACGCCAGGGAGCAGAAGCCGCACGCCGAAGGGACCCGTGTCGCCCGCCACGGCCCCTGCCGCCCGTAGGGAACCTTGGCCGTCAGTGCCCCCGTGGGGCAGGACTCGACGCACGCGCCGCAGGCGTTGCAGGCGCTCTCGGCCAGCGGCCGCCCCATGGCGGGCCGGACCGTCGTGTCGAAACCCCTCCCCACGAAGCCGAGCACCGGCAGGTCGAGGACATCCTCGCAGGCGCGGATGCACCGGCCACAGAGGATGCACTTGTTGGCATCGAAGGCGATCAGGGGATGGCTGTCGTCCACCTTGTGACGTCGGACCTGGCCGGCCACACCCCCGACATCGACGCCGTATTCCACCGCGTACCTGCGAAGGTCGCACGTGTAAAGGGCCTTGCAGCCGCACTCCATGCACCGGACGGCCTCCTCTCTCATCGCTTCCTCGGTAAGGCCCTCCTCCACCTCCCGAAAGTCGTTCCTCCGTTCCCCGGCCGCGCGCTGCGGCATGGCGCGGCGCGGGATCCGCTTCACATCCTCGTACAGGGTTTCCGGGACGGGGCCGAAGTCGTCCCGCCGGCATACGAACGTGGGGTCGGACCGTTTCACCTCCCCGGTCCGCAGGTACCCGTCGATCGATTCGGCGGCCAGCCGCCCCTGGGCAACGGCGTCGATCACCGCGGCAGGGCCGTTTACCGCGTCCCCACCGGCGAACACGCCGGGGAGGCGGCACGCCATCGTGGCCGCGTCCGCCTCGATGGTGCCCGGGGGGCCGACGGCGGGCCGTCCGTCTTCCGGTTCCCGGGAGAAGAGATCCGGATCGGTCTCCTGGCCGACCGCGGAAAAGACGAAGGAGCACGGGATCTCGAATTCGGAACCCTCCAGGGGCAGAGGCCTGCGCCGCCCGCTTCGATCGGGCTCGCCGAGCTCCATGCGCACGCACCGGATGCCCGCCAACCGGCCGGTCGCCGCGTCCCGGATCACCTCCACCGGCGCGACCAGCGTTGCAAGTCGGACTCCTTCCTGCTCCGCCGCATCCACTTCCTCGTGGAACGCCGGCATCTCCCTGCGGGACCGGCGGTAGAGGATTACGACCTCTTCCGCCCCGCAGCGGACGGCGGTCCGTGCGGCGTCCACGGCGGAGTTCCCTCCCCCCACCACGACGACCTTTCCGTGGAGATGCCCAGGCCCGTGCAGTTCGGTGTCCCTCAGGAAATCGAGGGCCGACTCCACCTGGGCGGCATCCTCGCCCGGCACACCGAGCTTCTTGCCCCGGGGGGCTCCCGGAGCCAGGAAAATCGCGTGGAATCCCTCCTCCCGCAGTCCCTGCAGCGTGAACTCCCTGCCGAGCCTGCGGTTACAGACGACTTCCACACCGAGGGAAAGGATCACGTCGATGTCCGCGTCGAGCTCCTCCCGGGGAAGACGGTACGGGGGAATCCCGTACCGGAGCATCCCCCCCAGGCGGGGCATCGCCTCGTAGATCGTGACCGAGTGGCCCCGCAGGGACAGGTAGTACGCGCAGGTCAGGCCCGCCGGACCGCCCCCCACGATCGCGGCCCGCATCCCCGTGGGGGGCAGCCGCTCCGGGTGAACACTCGCGTGCCCGGACACGAAACGCTTCACGTGGTTGATCCCGACGGGCTCGTCCACCAGGTTGCGGCGGCACGCCGCTTCGCACTTTCGCACGCACACCCTTCCGCAGACGACGGGCAGGGGGTTGCGCTCCCGGATCAGGCGCAGGGCCTCCCGGTAGTGGCCGAGCCTCGCAAGGCCCAGATATCCCTGGACGTCGACGCCGGCCGGGCATGCCATCTGGCCGGGACACGCACAGTCGGCGTAGTGATCGGAAAGGAGCAGCGCGAGCGCGGTCTTCCGGGCGCGCGTGATCCGGTCGCTGCGGGTTACGACCTCCATCCCGTCCCGGACCCGGGTCGTGCAGGAGGGCAGGAGCCCGCGCGCATCCTTGACCTCGACCACGCAAAGGAAGCAGGAGCCGAACGGCGGAAGTCCGGGCTCGTGGCAGAGGGTCGGGATCGTGTCCAGGCCCTGCTCGCGGACCAGTTCGAGGACGGTCTGGCCGGGGCGCGCCGCGACCACCCGCCCGTTGATCGTGAGTTCCACCGGCAGGTGCAACCGGTCCTCGTCCGTTTTCCCGGGCATTCCGCTATCCTTTCCGCACCGCATCGGAACGGCAGACCGTGAGGCATTTCCCGCATCGTACGCAGCGGCTCCCGTCGATCCGGTGGACCTCCTTGCTCCGGCCGCTGATCGCCCCGGCGTCGCAGGCCTGGACGCACAGGCCGCAGCCCGTGCACCTGTCCGGATCGATCCCGAATTCCACGAGGGCCAGGCAGACCCTCGCCGGGCATTTCCCGCCGCGGATGTGCGCTTCGTACTCTTCGTGGAAGTACCGCAAGGTCGTCAACACCGGGTTGGGAGCGGTCTGGCCGAGTCCGCACAGGGAGCTCATCCGGATCTGCTCGCCCAGCTCCGCGAGCGTGTGCACGTCCTCCGGAATCCCGCGTCCCGCGCAGATCCTTTCCAGGATCTCGAGCATCCGCTTCGTGCCGATCCGACAGAAGGTGCACTTCCCGCACGATTCGTTCTGGGTGAAGTGCAGGAAATACCGCGCGACGTCCACCATGCAGGTGGAGTCGTCCATGACCACCATCCCGCCCGATCCCATGATCGCGCCGGTGGCGGTGATCTGTTCGTAGTCGATGGGAGTTCCTCCCAAAGAGGCGGGGATGCACCCGCCCGATGGTCCCCCGATCTGGACCGCCTTGAAAGGCCCCCCCGATACGGTTCCGCCGCCGATCCCGTAGACGATCTCGTCGATGGTGGTGCCCATGGGAACCTCCACGAGGCCTCCCCTCCGGATCTTCCCCGCCAGGGCGAATACCTTGGTCCCCCTGGAGTTGGCGGTTCCGCACGACCGAAAGGCCCGGGCCCCGTGGGAAAGGATCCAGGGCACGTTGGCGAGCGTCTCCACGTTGTTGATGCAGGTGGGAAGCCCCCACAGTCCGGCTTCCGTGGGAAACGGGGGCCGCACGCGTGGCATTCCCCGTTTGCCCTCGATGGAAGCGATCAGCGCGGTCTCCTCCCCGCAGACGAACGCCCCGGCCCCTTCCTTCAGGCGGATGGAAAAGGAAAAACCGCTGTCGAACAGGTTGGGGCCCAGGAGTCCGCTTTCCCGGGCGCCGGCGATGGCCTCGCGCAGCCGGCGGATCGCGAGAGGGTACTCCGCGCGGATGTAGACGATCCCCTCTCCGGCGCCGATGGCGTACCCGGCGATCGCCATCCCCTCCAGCACGGAGTGCGGGTCTCCCTCGAGCACGCTGCGGTCCATGAAGGCGCCGGGGTCTCCTTCATCGGCGTTGCAGATGACGACCTTGCGTTCCGCCTGCGCAGCCCGGGCGAGTCTCCACTTGGTCCCGGTGGGAAACCCGGCCCCGCCTCTTCCGCGCAGCCCGGAATCGGCGACCGTTTCGATGACTTCCCCCGGGGACATCCCGGTGACCGCCCGCGAAAGGGCCAGGTAGCCTCCCCGGGCGCGATACTCCTCGATGCAGGACGGGTCGATCTCACCGCAGTTGCGCAGCACGATCCGCTTCTGCCCGGCGAGCAGCTCTTCCCGGTCCACGATCCATTCCTCGACCGCCCTGCCCCCGCGCAGATGGTCCGCGACGATGCGGTCCACCCGGTCGGGGGTCACCTCGCCGTAGAGGGTCCTTCCCCGGCCGTCTTCGACAATCTCGACCAGCACCTCGCGATGACACAGCCCTATGCACCCGGTCTCCTTGAGCCTCACCCCCCCGTTTTCGGGTCCCAGCAGCTCCTGGAACCGCCGTTGCACGGCCAGGCCCCCCGTGGCAATGCCGCACGATCCCAGTCCGACCATCACCGTGTGCATCGGGTCCTCCCGGGACGCCGGAAGGTCCATCATGCGCCCCTGCCCGTTTTCCGTCGAACCGTCCGGAGAACGCTTCGGAGCCTCTGGGGAGTGAGCCGGCCGTATGCCCGCTCGCCGATCATCACCACGGGAGCGAGACTGCAGCATCCGAGGCAGGCCACCTCGAGGCAGGTGAACAGGCCGTCCTCGCTGGTCTCCCCCTGGCGGATTCCGAGTTCCTCCTCGAGGGTCCTGGAGATCATTTCCGCCCCCTGGACGTGGCAGGCGGTCCCCTTGCAGACGCGAATGACGTGCCGGCCCAGCGGCTGCAAGCGAAACTGCCTGTAAAAGGTGATGACCCCGTAGACCTCGCTGGCCGGAATGCCGGTCGCCATGGCGATCTGCTCGATCGCAAGCGGCGGGATGTAGCCGTAGGAATCCTGGGCCGCCTGGAGCAGCGGGATCAGCATGCCCGGCTCGCCGCCGTGGCGCCACAGCATCCGGCCGAACGCCGGCATCACGACGACCTTTGCGCGTTCCTCATCCGTCGCCATCTTCTCCCCGCCACGTTAAATACCCTGGAACTTTACGATGTTCAGGGTCTTGGCACGGAGCACTCCTGGCCTGGACCGGAGCCGGGATACGGCCTGCCTGATCGCATCGCACGTGCGCCCCTGCACGAGGAGGATGGCCATCGTGCAGTCGTCGGTCATGTCGCAGTAGACGACGTCCTCGTCGAAATAGTACGTGGCGTACAGGGAGGGCACGCAGTACCTGTCGAGCTCCAGCAGAACATAGGCCGAGAGGAGCTGTCGTTTCCGCCTGTCGCCCGTCTCTTCGCCCAGGCCCTCGGCCGCCTGCATCAGCTCGTGATGCCGGATGAACGACTCGATGTCCTTCCCCAGCAACGGGCGCTCGGAATGGTGGATCTCGAACTGCATGATCTCGGGGCGAGGCTGCGCGTTCCGCTCGACCCATTCCCGGATCCCCCTCCGGTCCGGCGCCTGGACGAGAAGGACAATATCCCAGTCGCCCGTCACGGCGTCGCAGTAACAGACCCCTTCGGCGAAGTAGAGTGCGTTGAAGCACCCGGACAGATCGGCGTCCGGCCTGCCCCGGAGGAAGACGTACGCGCTCTGGCTTCGCGGCTCCTCCGGCCGGGCCTCCGGCCGGGGCACGGGCTCCTCCTCCTCCGACGGGCCGATCCTCCGGATCTCGGCTTCCAGCGCCTCGATCTCGAACGGCTTGTCCAGGTAGGCGCTGCCGTGGCGCTCCTTCACCCGCTCCCCGGTCTGCTCGTCGCCGTAGCCGGAGATCACCACCACGGGCAGGTCCGGATACACGTCCTTGATCATCCGCAGGAGCTGGAGCCCGTCGATATCCGGCAGCCGGATATCCAGGATCACGAAGTTGTGGGGAACACCGGACCGCCTCGCCGCTTCGATCTTCTCCAGGGCAGACAGCCCCATTTCGCAGGCGTCGACCTCGTACCCCCGCTGGGCCATGCCGACAGCGAGATTGCGACGGATCGAGGCCTCGTCGTCCACTACCAGTATTTTCGGATTTTCTTTCATGGCGACCTCCCGCACCCGAAGTTCGGTCGATGCCCTTGGCCCTGTTCCCTACCCATGACGATTACACTTCAAACATCATGCCGCCTCCGTTTTCCCGAATAACCAGTTGTTTATTGATGGAGAAACGGTTCTGCCGACATGACCTCTCCGGAGACCGCAGCTGTAAAGAAATCTTGCAGCTCTTTCCCAACCCCTCAAGATGAAACGGGAATCGTAAGCTGCCAAGAAAGCTTACACCTTGCTATCCGTGTGGCGCATGCGGAGGAACCGAGGGACGCAGGACGTGGAACGGTCACGGGGACGTACTCCGTTGCAGTGCCGCCTCCACCGCTCGATCAGGACATCTGCCTCGCGCAGTCTGCCGATGATCTCTTCCGGACGGTATCGCTTCTTTGACATGCCGGACCGATTTGAGGGGGGGCAGGTCATCCTGCTTTGTGGTCTTGCCTTTGGTCCAAATCCTATGTATATTTCGAAACCATCGTTAGGGGGGAAATTCATGTTGCCAGTGATCGCCGAAAACAAGGTCAGGAGAGCCAGAACATGAGCAAGATGAAATGGGACGAAAGCCTTTCCATCGGCGTGGAGTTGATCGACGAACAGCATCAGAATTGGATTGAACGTCTGGGAAACGTGCAATCCGCGATAGAGGATCATCGGGGCATGCCGCATGTGGCGAACGCGCTGGATTTCCTCGTAGACTACACCCAGTTCCATTTCTCGACGGAAGAGAAATACATGTCGGAAACAGGCTACCCCGGACTGGAAGACCACAGGGCCAAGCACGAGGAATTGAAAGCCACGCTGGATGACCTGGTCGAGGATTTCCGGGATTACGGGGTCACCGAAAAATTAAGCAGAGCCATCGGCACCTTCCTGGGCAACTGGCTGAGGGACCACATACGGGTTGTGGATCAGGCATTCGCCGCTTTCCTGAAAGAGAAGAAAATCCGATTGACCTGAATCGCAGTTGCTGGTTGTTGGTCGACTCCGAGGTTTACCCGCTGGAAAAGGTCGCGAGGAGAGGTGCGGGGTTCGAGCGGGACGAAAAGCGCAACGCACGGTAGCGCGTCAGCCCCGGATCCCGCCGCGGAGGCTGGCCCCCCCAGGGGTACACGGTCTTCTACGGCCGTATCTCAACGATCGTCCCATTTGGCGCCAACTTGGCAATTTCCTCTATTTCTTCGTTCGTAACGGCAATACACCCTTTCGTCCAGTCGACCTCTGCGTGAGCGTCGCCTACCCACGAGGAACCATTCTTGATGCCGTGGATCATGATGTCTCCGCCCGGAGAATCACCGAGTTCTTTTGCGCGATTTTTATCTCTTTCGTTTGGATAGGAGATATGCAGGGAGAGGTGAAACCGGCTGTCCCTGTTTCTTGCATCGATGACATAGGTCCCCTCAGGGGTCTTGTTGTCACCTTGCCGTTCCTTCGGCCCGATCGGGTTTCCCCCCAGGGCGATTTTGTAGGTCTTGAGCACTTCACCCTGCGAGATCAACATCAACCGGCGTGCACTTTTTTCTACCAGTATCCTGTCTGCCGATCCGTTCCGAGTCGCATAGTCAAAAAACTTTTGATCGAGTGCTTCAATCCTTTTTTCGGATGCTTCCATCTTTTTTTGCAGCGTGACGATCTCGTTCTCCTTGCCTTGGATCTCGTGCCGGAGCGTTTCGATCTGCATCTGCTGCGCAGCGATCGTCTGATCCTTGAGAACGACATTCCGGATATTGAATATCATCATCTCGCTGTTCTGCCGGTACTCGCTCCCAGGGTACTCCTTGATGAGTTTCTGAAAACATTCCAGGGATTTCTGGTAATCTTTCCGCTCGTTCCTCGGATGAGCGTAAACAATACCCATCTCGAACAGAGCCCTGTCTGCCTTATCGGGATATTTTTCGGCAATTTCCGAATACTTGTCCAGAGAGGCCGTGTAGTTTCCTTGATGAAACAGATCATTTGCCTCTGCGAAGGTAATGTTGGCCTGCCGCGCGTCGTTGAAGTGACTGCATCCGAATAGGAGAATCGGTGCCAGGATGAGGCAAATACAGAACTGGAATGGTCCGAGGTGAAAGATTCCCGGCTTCCTCATTTTCCTAACCCATAGGCAGAATCATCGGGACAATCTCACATGACAGATAATGAAATGGCAGGGGCGTTAGCCCCTGCCACATCTTTGTCCGAATCATCGAAAGGAACGTCGACAATACCATACAAAGGACTTACTTCTTCATCGACTTCTCAAAAGCGGCTTCGGCCTTTTTCGCTTTTTCTTCCGCCATCCTTTCCCTCTCCTCCGCCGCTTTTGCCCTTTCCTCTGCCGCCTTTTCCCTTTCCTCTGCCGCCTTTATCGCACTTTCGGCGCGGGCCGATGTTTCATCCGCTTTTACCTGGGCCGCATCGGCTGCAGCCTTGGCGGCTTGCGCATCCTTCAACGCCTGGTCCGCTTTCGCATCGATCATTTTCTGCTCCGCCTGTACTTTCTGGAGCTCACCGGTTGTTGCGCACCCGATCATCAGAGCCGGAAGAACAAGCATCATCGTGATCAGGAACAGGGTTTTCTTCATCTCTCTTCACCTCCGTTATGTTCCGTCTTCCTTGTCGGGAAGAGGGTTCGCATCCGTTCACAATATATCCCCCGGACAAAAAAAGCGAGGGCGGTTATTCATTTTTGACAGGTTCGATTACGATACCGTCTATTTCCAGATCTATTTTCAGGCGTTTCACTGCCTCTCTGGCTTCGCTGCCTCCGTCGAACGGGCCGGCGATAACACGATAGTTATCGCTCTTTTCGAACACCCGTGCCGGGATTTGTGGCCCCTGGTGATTGATGATGGCGGCGATCCTCTGAGCTTCGATCTTGTCAGGCACATCGGCAGCCAATACATACCACGCCTGCAATTTCAGGGCCGGTATTTCCGGTTTGCCGTACAATCTCTCCGGGTGCTCGACTTCTACAGGTTTCGCGGCCTCTTTTTCACTTCCCGGACGCAATTCGAAGATGGGAACGGGAATCCCCCGGGCCGCGGCCTGTACTTCCCTGACCTTTTTCCAGTCAAGCCCGCGCCCGGCGTTCTTTTCAACAGCTCGCAACTTTGCATAGAGTTTCTTCAACTCAAGAGCGCCCGACTCTTCCAGTGGCGAATGAGCTTCCAGGTACAGTACGCCATTGCGTTGCCCAACGAGATATGGCTGGTGAACAATGAGTACAGGTGTTTTGACCGGAGTGTCATCGAAGAGCATCTTCACGTTTTCCGGATAGAGCCTCAGGCAGCCATTGGTCGCGGTAAGGCCGATGCTGGCCGGTTTATTGGTGCCATGGATCAAATACCCCGATTTGCTCAAATAGAGCGCGTATTCTCCCAGGGGATTTTCCGGCCCCGGCGGGACGGCTGCGGGGAGAATATCCCCTTTCTTGCGATGTTCCCTGGCAATCGAAGCAGGAACATGCCAGGTCGGCCGGACTGCCTTGCGCGCCACATGCATGGCGCCCGTGGGGGTAGGCCGCTCGCTGGTGCCGACACCGATCGGGTATGTCGTTACCACCAGAGACGTCCCATCCTCTTTGTACTGAAAGAGCCTCATGGCGGCCAGGTTGACCACAATCCCTTTTCTGGGAGTGTCCGGCAGGATAAAACTCAGAGGTAATGTGACACGCTCTCCGGCCTCGGGTACCCACACATCCACCCCCGGATTCGCCGCACTGATCGCATTGATCCCCAGGCTGAAGTGCCGGGCAATATCCGGGAGCGTATCCCCCTTTTCGAGCCGGACGATCGCCAGCCGGCCAATGACGTCTTCTCCTCGTGCAACCGGGAACGTGTTTCGCTCGATCTCCTTTTCTCGATGGCCTGGAAAAGGCAATGCCGTCTGAACACTTTTCATTGAGGCACAGCCGGAGAGAGAGAAGATGAAGATACTGAGAGCCGTCAAACAAAGCCAGTGGCAGGAGGGCGATAGAGCACCGATTCGGCACATGGGTTAGGCAAGCACCTTTCTCAATCTTTCGGCGTTTGTCCCTGCATGCTTTACACCCCACTCAAGGCTTGTTCCTGCCGGAGTGGGTCACCTTCTCCCTCCCGAGAAGTTGTCCATGTCGCACAAGCAGTATACGTCGTTGTCCGCGCGGAGGCGACCCGGCAGATGACGGAGCGGGAGTATCCCGTCCGGAAGTTGCGCAGCGCCTCGGGGTGAGCACGTATGACCTGCCCCCCGGCTTTAGACCGACTGGATGAGAGGATTTCCGTGGAAGCCGGAAGCTGTGGACCGCAAACCCCTTGCGATACTATTCCTTTCCTTATTTTTCCGTCTTCTCACCGATATCTTTCTTCTCTTCGTTCCCTTTTCCCTCGAAACAGCTCTTCATTTTTGAAAAGAATGTTTCCATCATCCCGGGACAGCATTCCGCCATTTTGCCCATGTCCGGAATGCAGGATGATTCATCCTTTTTCTTTTCATCCTGATCCTTGTCCTTCACGATCTCTTTTTCCTTCATCAATTCGAAACATCGCTCCATCATCCCCACTCTTTCCTCCCCGCTCATGTTCTCCATCATTTTCTTCATCCTTTCCATGGCCCATTCCTCCATGTTGCCTCTTGGTTGTCCCTTTCTTTATGCGTCAGTTTCCTGTCCCCGCTCTCCCCGTAGACATCCCGGTAGGCGGTCCATAGCGGACAGTGGTCGGCGTGAAACCTGTGGTGCAATATCTTTCCGATCGTCGAGTCCGGGTTTTTCCGGGCGTGAATGCAAAAAGGGCAATGTTCGCAGATCCTTGCCCTCAATCTCTTGAAACTCGATGCCTCCTGCTTGTACGCTTCCCATTCACTGGTAATTGCTCCTGTAACTTTTTCCATCAGTTCCTCCCTGTTTCACGTTGCTTCAAAGAATTGGCAGAGCATCATTGCCTACGCCCTTCCTTGCCCTATGGTTCTTTTCCTTTCCTCGTACTCCTCACGGGAAATTTCTCCGAGGGCATACCGTTTGTCGAGGATGTCGACTGCCGAATCCGTCGGGTGGATGTCCCGTGTGTCGGTCCCCCAGGAGCGGAAACCGCACATTCCAGATCCTCTCCTCCCCCTCATTCCGAAAAAGCAGAGGACCATCAGGATGAGGGGAAATACCCACCAGTAGGAAATCCAGGAACTCTCCAGGCCGCTCACTTGGATCACCTCCTTTCCGGTAATCGTAGACGGAAAGGAGGCGGGAAAGGATACACCCCGGTACTGTATTGTCAGAAAATATTATTCGGAATGGTCGGGATCGGCCTTCGGGTCGCAAACCAGGATGTCTTCCTCATCGCGTTCGAAATTGCATCCGGCCTCGAGTTTTTCTTTCAGCTTTGCACGTCCCCGGTGCAGCCGGATCTTGACAGTTTCCATGGTTAATCCAAGTGCTTCCGCGATTTCCTTATTGGTCAACCCCCCGATTTCACTAAGGGTCACGGGTACGCGGTAACTCTCGGGAAGGCTGTTTATATAGTCTTGAACGCAGGAACTCATTTCTTCCCGTATCGCCTGTCTTTCCAAGGAGGGTTTCCTTTCCCCCTTCAAATCAATGCTTTCTTCGATGAGTTGTTCATCGAGAGTGATCGCTTTGCCGGATCGGCTCTCCTGGGACGCCCTGCTTCTAAGTCTGTCGGTAGCAACATTGGTCGCTATGCGATAGATCCAGGTGGAAAGCTTCGCGTCCCCCTTGAAATCCGGAAGTCCCCTGTTGACTCTCAGGAAGACCTCCTGCGTCAGGTCCTCCGCTTCGTTTGGTCCGACGAGTCGTGTCAGGTACCGGAAGATCCGTGGATGATAAGAAGCATAGATGGTCCGGAAGACATGTGTGCCCTGATCCATAAGGAAAATGTAACCCTGTTTTCCCCCAAGGCAAAGGGGAATTCCCTCAATCATCGCCCCCGATGGGAAAAAGTCTGGAACGATTTTAGGTCATCGGGTCAGGTGTATCCTTTTTTCTTCTCTAATCCGTCATTAAGGGAAAAGAGGGGGGAAAGCGCATGGATGACTCTGACCTGCCCCCCGGGATCAATCCACAACCATCTTGCGGGGGAATTCTACCTGACGTCTTCATCGGATTTTGGATGGGAAGCCGTACGTACCGCAAACCCCTTGCGATACTATTCCTTTCCTTCTGCGCGCGCCCTTAGCGGAAGCTCGGTAGAGCACTTGACTACGAATTGTGGGGACATCCCCCTGCATTTGAAGCGTTTTCAGCCGGTTAGGCACTCCGCCAAACGGACAGGAAGCGACGGAACAGGACAGGAAGTGACAGGAGGACGCAAACCCGGCGCAAACGGGTTTTCTGTCAACAAACCGAGGATCCTTTTGTGGTCAAGAAGCTTCCAGAGCATTCGGCCGTCCGGCTGAGATCATCGGCTACTTGTCCTCAAGGTCGCCAGCCCCGCTCCGAAGCGAGGAGCCGGGCGGCGGGTATTCGATCGGTTCGCCCAGGTGGTCGGCCTGGTCCGGGCGGAAGTCGGGGAAGGGCAGTTCCCCCCGTTCGCGCCACTGCCGCACCTGGTTCGCTGCCTCCTCCGTCTTCTGCGCGTCGAGCGGCGTATCCTTGGCAAGATAGGTCGTCTGGGACGGGAAGGCGATGCCGGTTCCGGCCCGGGCGATGATGTCCATGATCCGCAGCAGAAGATCTTCCTGGATGGCCAGGAACTCGGGCATCTCGGTCGCCCGCACGTAGGCGAAGATCTCGAGATCCAGGGAGGAGCCGCCGAACCCGACGAACCGGATGCGGGCGCCGTCCCGCTCGACCTTCGGATGGGAGTAGAGCATCGAGCGGATTCCGGCCAGGAGGTAGCGCAACTGATCCGCGGAGGTTTCGTACCGCACCCCGATCAGGTGGCGGAGCCAGAACTTGTCACGCACCGTGAAGTTCTCGATGTTCTCCGCGGCGAGCTGGCCGTTCGGGACGGCGATCACGGTCCGCGAGAGTGTGCGGATCCGGGTGGAGCGCAGGCCGATGTCCTCGACGGTTCCCATCTGGTCCGCAAACCGGCAGAAGTCGCCCACGCGAACGGGCTCGTCCGTGATGATCATGAGGCCGCCAATCAGGTTCTCGAGCGTCTTCTGGGCTCCCAGTGCGATCGCCAGACCTCCGATCCCGAGCCCGGTCAGGATGGCGGTCAGGTCCACGCCTGCGCGGTGAAGGAACACGAGCGCGGTCGTGACGAGTACGGTGGTATTGAACAGGCGCCGGGCGAGGGTCCACATCGCTACTTTGCCGAGCCTCTGTCGCCGGCGCAAACTTCGCAATCCCAACTCCGACAATATGCCGTTGCATTTGATCAACAGCCACGCCAGGCCGATGATGCCGACTGTGATTGCAACCCGATTTCCGAACTGGCGTGTCACGAGGGACGTGGCAGGCGATGACAGCAACCGGATCGCCAGCGAGATCAGAATCAGCCGGATCGGCTCCTTGATGGAAAGGAGGACGCGGTCATCCTCCTCGCCGGTCAACCGGCGCAACAGCGGGCGAAGCAGAGGGACGAGCGCCTTTGTGAACAGCCTGCCCAGGAACACGGCAAGGGCGAGACCGAGGATCAAGGAGATCCATCTGTAGAGGGGGAATGAAAGGATCGTGATGCGCGTCAGGGGGCGCGGAACATATTTTTCCAGGTCGAACGCGCTCATCTCCTCGGCAGCAGCGGGGATGAGCAGCAGTGTTTCGGACGAAAACAGCCAGATCGGACTCTGCCCGCGACGCTCCATCCGCTCCAGCAGGATCTCCAGCTTGCCGGATTCGGTGTCGACCGCCCCGATCCTCTCCCGTGAGGTACGCGATTCGTCCTGCACATTCCCTTCTGCTTTCTTGCTGATTTGGTCGATGTCCACCTTCAGGCCCCGATCCATGACGAACTTCAACTGTCGTGCAAGTTCCTCCGCAGCGCCCGCTTGCCTTTTGGTGTCGAGATACTTCGTGGCTCGATCGTAATTATTGTCATTGGCGGCCCTGTAGAACCCCACGACGGTTCCGTACGGGGTCGAACGGCCCAGCGGGTCTTCCTCGACCTTTTGCGCCGTCGCCGTGTTATCGGGTCGGGGGGCGATTGCGGGCAGGGATTGCGCAAGGGCAGGCCGGACCAGCAGCAGCCCCAGAATGAGGAAGGACAACGAACGGAAGATCACCATCCGTCTCGCACCAACCGCGCTTGCCCGTTTTTTCATGAGCGTTCTCCTTCGGAAGGTCCAGGGGGGGCGAAGCCGTGACCCAACCATTGTTCCCCGTACAATACCAACTTCCGGTGCTCATCGCGAGGCTGCGGATCTTTCAGGGGCCTGCGGTCCTACCGACGGGGCGAGAGCCTTGCTCTATCCGTTCCTCAGAACTTCCATGCTGTCACAAGCGTGAAATAGTCCGAATCCAATCGTTTTTCCGCGTGAAAATCATGAATCCACTTGCCGAGCACCGTGAGGTTGCCGCCGGCGGATTGCGGGACCCAGACGAACCCGGGGCCGATGCCGAATGCCTCCGACTTGAAGTCGCCGAGAAGGGCGCCGCTGCCGCTGTCGCCCGATATCTGCTGGTACCAGTACCCCTTGATGCCGACGGCGAAGCTCTTCGACAGGAACTGGTTCGCCGCGAAGTCGAGGTGGAACTCCGTTCCGGTCTTGTAGTCGGTCTTGTCGTTTTCGGTATTCACCATGATCCCGGGTGCGAGGTCCACTCCGGTCCCCGTCTTTTCATGGAACCAGCTCACTGCCGCGATGGTATCGAAGCTCCAGTAATTCCGTCCAAGGTTCACGAAGTTGCTCGTGTCGTACCCGCCGGTCGGAGCGATGATGTTCTCGGCGAGCTTGAAGGAGAACCTTCCCGCAGTCCAGTTCAGCTGAACCGGGGTTACCACGATGTCGGAGAGGTCAAACGAATCGTCGCTCGCGTCGCGGGTCCCAAGGATGGGGAAGATTGCCCGGGCATCGAGATTGGCATAGCCGAAAGGTATTGCAATACCCACCGTGTACGTCCCGCCGAGGACTGTCTGTTCGAACGTGTAGGTTGCTGCGGGGATGGCCAGGAAGAGATCCAGATCGAGGGACAGATTCACCCGCCCCTGCAGGACAGCTCTGCTGACGTCGCCTGCCTGGTACCAGAGCATCGCCGCGGCCTGCCAGCCCGGCTTGGGAGGTTGGGCAATGAGGATGTCC
Organism: Deltaproteobacteria bacterium; assembly: GCA_020346465.1. GTDB lineage: Bacteria > Desulfobacterota > Deferrimicrobia > Deferrimicrobiales > Deferrimicrobiaceae > CSP1-8. The sequence goes on along the minus strand of CP070783.1, from coordinate 859,627 downwards.
CCGTAGGCCCCGGGCAGGTAATGGCTCGCTCCGCCTTCCGCAGCCTTTGCAGGGCTTGCGTGCCCGAATGCCATGATCACCGCGACCAACGCGGAAACGACGAGTTTGATCATCATCTTCTCCATGGGGGCTCCTCCATTTCTCGGCTACCGGACACGGCCGATCTGCCCCGCCAGGCCCGGAAAAGCTTATTGTTAAATGATTAATTTATAATAGAATATATCCCGGGAGTCAATATACAGCATACAGGTGCAGGTGGCGGATCTCGGGGAAGATACGGCTTCTGGTTTTCCGTCGGCAACATCAAGCAGGGAGTTCCCTGCCGGACGCTGGAAACCCTGTATAGGAGGTCGGAAGATGATGCGAGCGAAAACGTGGATGCTCATGGTTTGTCTGATCGCACTGGCCCTCCCTGCGGGATGCCAGAAGAAAGAATCCGTGCAGGGAACCGCAGAAAAACTCAGCGACGCCCAGGTCGAGGACATCGTCCGGAGGTCGTACCAGTACGTGGCCATGTACAACGTCAACAACAAGTTCGCGCAGGGGCAGGGGGGCTGGAACACCGTGGCTCCCGACACCAAACTCAAAGACCACACGATGAGGGAAATTGCGCGACCCAACAACGACACGCTCTACATAGGCTGCATGCTGGACCTGCGCAAGGACCCCGTGATCCTCGAAATACCGGCATTCGATTCCAAATACGTGTCGTTGATGGTGACCGGTTACGATCACTACGTCACCGTCCCGATGTCCGTGACCAAGGGGGATTTCCGGAAACCCGAGAAAGTGTTGTTTTACACCGCGCGTACCGATGACTACGATGGAAGCCCGGTGAAAGGTGTCGATCGGGCCTTCGAAATGACGGGTGATTTCGTTTCGGCGGTATTCCGCGTCATGCCCCATGCCAATGAAAAAGCCCGATTTGAAAAAATTATCGGACAAATGCAATCCGTCAAAGTGATGACCTTGTCGGAATTCCAGGGCAAGCCGGCCAAAGCGATCAACGATGTCCGGTTCCCGGATGTCGGTCAAACGGACCTCGATGTCTATGGGAACAATTTCCTCGAAGTCATGCAATTCGTGGTCAACCACACGACCTTCGATCCGAATGATGAACTGGACAAGGCATTCCTTGCCGCGCTGAAACCATTGGGAGTCGAGCCGGGGAAGACGTTCGACAAGAACAGCGCGGTTCCTATCGACGGGAAACGATTCCGAAGCATTGCCGAAACGGTTCGAAAAAGCGAATTCGCCCGCGCCATGGACCCGGCGGTAACGGCAGAACATGGACAGAACCTGTTTCAAACCAAGGGGCAGATACCGCTGCACCTGTTGCTGATGCAATCGGTTCTTGGACCGATCGGGTTGCCGGCAACAGAAGCGCTGTATCCGCCCGTGACGACCAAAGACGGTCAACCAATGAACGCACAGAATGATTACGTGATTCGCATGGCGAAAGATGCGTTGCCACCGGCCAAGATATTCTGGTCGTTGACTCTGTACGATTCCGCAAACGGGTTCTTCATACCGAATGACCGGAAGAAGTACAGCGTCGGCGAGAACGCCGGGATGAAGCTCGACAAGGATGGCGGCATCGCGATCCACATCGCCGCGGAACAACCGAAGGGAGTGCCCGGGGAGAACTGGCTGCCCATCAGCAGAAAGGACGAAAAGATGGATGCCATCCTGCGGATCTATGGGCCGGACCTGGAGAAGATGAAAACCTGGACGCCGCCGAATGCCGAGAAGTTGACGGAAAAGTAGCGGCACGGAATGGGGCTGCAGGCGCCATGTTGAACCGGGAGTTTCCACGTGGGAAAAGGAGGAAATCCATGCGAATTTTATTGCGTCATCGTGGCCTGCTGGCCTTGGTGCTTGCTGGGATGCTGTTGATACCGACCCCGCTGCTGGCCCAGCGGGCCGGCCAGAGCGTGACCATCCAGTACGGCAAGGTGACGGATGCCCGGGACGTGGACCTGAAGTCCGGGGCGGTGCCAGCGGGCGCCGTTGTGGGCGGAGCGCTCGGCCTTGCGTCTGCCTCGGGGAAATCATCCGGCAGGAAAGCCCGGAACACCGCCATCGGGGCGGTGGCGGGGGGCGTCATCGCCGGTGCGGCCCAGGGCAGCCAGAAGGGGATGCTGTACCAGGTGGACGCAGGATCCGGCGGCGTGATCCAGGTGGTTACGGACCAGCGGGAGATCCGAAAGGGCGATTGCGTGGCGGTGGAGAAGGCCGGTGATACGGCGAACATTCGCCGGGTGTCGGCGGGGTACTGCGACAAGACCAACCAGGCCGCGGTCAAGTCCGTGGCACCCGAAGCCCGGAAGGACGCCGAGGAGTGCCAGGCGGCGAAACAGCAGCTGGTGGACGCGACCACTCCCGAGCAGGCTGACCTTGCGGCTCGCAAGATCGGGCTGTTATGTAACGATTGACTCGCCGCCTGTACGGCCCGCTAGATCCCTGGTTCTACCAACCCTAGGGGCCGGGGAAGATCGAAAAGGTTCCCTACAGGAGGATCCATGATGAAAAAAGTGATGCCGCTGGTTTTCATCCTCTTTTTACTTCTGACCTTTCATGTCCGGATCCAGCCTGCCCAGGCCGAGGGCACGTCCGAAGCGAAGCAGGGTGGAGAGGCCGGCCTCGCCCAGGAGTTGACCAATCCTCTGGCCGACCTGATGACGATTCCGATTCAGATGAACTACGACCGCGAGATCGGTCTCCTGGACGACGGCTGGAAGCTGCAAACGAACATCCAGCCGGTGGTCCCGTTTAAATGGAATGAGGACTGGAACCTGATTTCCCGAACGATCCTGCCGGTGACCTACCAAAAAGATATCTTCCCGGGGGCGGGATCCCAGTTTGGCCTGGGGGACATCAACCTGACCCTGTTTTTTTCTCCCAGGAAACCGAGTGCCGGCGGCATCATCTGGGGTGTCGGGCCGGTTCTTCTCCTGCCGACTGCAACGGATTCCTTGCTTGGCGCAAAGAAATGGGGCGTGGGACCGGCCGCGGTTGCGCTTAGGATGCGAGGACCATGGACGGTGGGCGCCCTCGCCAACCACATCTGGTCCTTTGCCGGAGACAGCGATCGCCAGGACATCAGCAGCACATTTGTACAGCCTTTCGTGGCGTACACGTGGCCGAGCGCATGGACCCTCTCGGCGCAGTCCGAGAGCACCTACAACTGGAAGATCGAAAAGTGGTCCATACCGATCAATGCCGCTGTTTCCAAGCTGGTCTTTTTGGGAAAATTGCCCGTCAGCCTGCAGGCCGGCGTCGGCTACTGGGCGGAATCGCCGGAAACCGGTCCCGAGGGATTCCGCTTTCGGCTCCAGGCCAATTTGGTGCTGCCTAGATATATGAATAAATGAGGAAATACGTTGAGCCGGGCGACGGTGGAGGAATTGTGGAAGAGCGGGACGTTGACGGGAGGCGGGGGACCTCCGGGGATGCCCAACCGTTGATCGGGCTGTTCGACAAATACAAACCTTTCAAAACGGTGCGGGTCGCACCGCACTTGCACGACTGACAGGGGAGGGATGTGCTGCCCTGGAGGGGAGAAATTCCTTAGGAGATCCCGGGATCGGATTTCCATTAGAATAGTGGCGGACAAATCTGGCTGGGGGGAATTCCGATGGACTTCCCTTTATCCGACCCGAATGGGTTGTCGCTCGACCTTGTTGCGTTCCTGCCGCGCCGATGGCGTCTTTCCTCTTTTCATGTGGCAGTCCTGGGTGTCGGTTTTGCGGTCTTGTGCGGGTGCGCCCCGAAACCGATGATCGCGTATTCCGTCGATACGCCGCCGCTGATCCTGGTCCCCGCGTCCGCGGCCGGCGTCGTCGACGGACGGTCCCGTTTCCGGGAAATCTATTGCGCGGTCACGGACGAACGCGGTCCGGATATGCCGGATTACCGTCCTTGCGAGGAAGCGCTGGTCCGGCTGGAGAACGAGCCACCGCCTGCGGGCGCCCCGGTGGAGCTGGGGGCCAGCAGATCTCCGCTGCAGATTCTGTACGTCCCCGGGCTTACGACACAATGTGTCAAGGGTATCATCGATTTCCAGGGGGGTATCGATGATCACCTCGCCCGGTTCGGCCACGAGGTGGGCCTCCTGGAGGTCGAGGCCCTCTCCAGCAGTGCCCGCAATGCCAAGATCATTCGGGATGCCGTCATGAGCATGCCCGATCCGAAGGAGGGGATGCGCCTGGTGCTCGTGGGATACTCGAAAGGCGCCCCGGACATCCTGGAGGCGGTTGCGGCCTATCCGGAGTTGCAGCAGAGGGTTTCCGCGGTCGTGAGCCTTGCGGGGGCGGTCGGCGGATCGCCGGTGGCCAATACCGTGAAGCAGTCCACGTTGAACCTCTTGCAACATTTGCCGGGCGCCGAATGCGATCCGGGGGACGAAGGTGGTCTCGAGAGCCTCAAGCCGGAGATGCGGAAACGGTGGTATGCCAACCACCGCCTGCCGGAATCGATCCGGTACTACTCGGTCATCACGTATCCCGATGCCGATCACCTCTCTTCCTTCCTGAAATCGGGGTACGATGATTTGAGCCAGGTCGATTCCCGCAACGACGGCCAGCTGATTTTCTACGATCAGCTGATTCCGGGCAGCGTCCTGCTGGGGTACGTGAACGCGGACCACTGGGCCATTGCTGTTCCGATCAACAGGAATAACCCGTTCATTGCGTCCACCTTCGTCGATAAAAACGCGTTCCCGAGGGAGGTCCTTGCAGAGGCCGTTGTCCGGTTCATCGAAGAGGATCTGAACCGGGGGAAATGAGGGCAATGGGAAAATTCCTTTCGGGATTTGGTCCGTTGGCAGGTCTGATCCTCGCCGTTTCGGCGGCGTTGTCGGGCTGCGCCACCTCCTTCTCGCCGCGCCCGGTCGCCGAGGTGCCCTTCAAGGCGCGCGCGCAGACGCAGGTTCAGGACGGGCTGACGGTGACGGTCGCCATCCCCACGGCCGAAGAGGCGGAAGCGATCTACGGTGTCGACCTGGCCGCGCAGGGCATGCAGCCGGTGTGGATCCAGGTGGAGAACGGGGAGAACCTTCCCTACTGGTTTCTCCCGTCGGGCCTCGACCCGGAGTACTACTCCGCGTCGGAGGCGGCCTACGCCTTCCGTTTCGCGGCCGGGGACGGCCGGGCCCTTGACGACCACTTCGAGGCCCTCCAGTTCCGGAATCCCATCTACCCAGGAGCCACGGCATCGGGATTTCTGGTCGTCCATCGAGATGAGGGGTACAAAGCGCTCGACGTTGACCTCATCTCCCGGGAAAAGTCCAGGAGCTTCACCTACATCGTCCCCGACCCGACGTTCAAGGGGGATTACACCCTCGTGGATTTCGACACGCTGTACGACCGCGGGGAGATCGTGGAGACCGAGGAGGAGGAGGTGCTTCGGCGGGAACTCGAGAAGCTGCCCTGCTGCACCACGAACAAGGACGGCACCGAGAACGGGGACCCGTTGAACCTGGTATTCATCGGCAACAACGAGGACATCTTCCCTGCATACGTGCGCCGCGGCTGGCACGGAACGGAAATTCTCTGGTCGAAGGCGGCCTGGCGCACGTTCAAGTCGTTCCTGGTGGGGGGGCGGTACCGGTACTCCCCCGTCAGCCCGCTGTACGTCTACGGGCGGCGGCAGGACCTGGCCGGCCAGAAGGCCCGGGGCAACATCCACCAGCGCAACCACCTGCGCATGTGGCTTTCGCCGCTTCGCTTCCGGGGGAAGAAGGTCTGGGTGGGGCAGATAAGCCGGGACATCGGCGTGAAGTTCACCCTCAAGTCGCCAACCATCTCGACGCACGTGATCGATCCCGACGTGGACGAAGCGAGGCGGTATCTCCTCGAGGACCTGGCGTACTCCCAGGCGCTTGCCCGCTTCGGCTACGTGAAGGGGGTCGGGGAGTCGAGCAGGGAAGCCCCGCGATTCAACCTCGTCGGAGACCCCTATTTCACGGACGGGCTGCGCGCGGTGATGTTTTTCGAGCCGAGACCCCGCACGCTGGGCGAATTGGATTTGATCCGCTACTGGGAGATGCCGCCGACAGAACGGACCGATTCGGAAAAGGATATGTCTGAAGCCCCCCAAAGGCCTGACTCCTTCGACGACACGGCTTTGCGGGCGCGCGCCAGGACGGTTGCCGGGGAAGGGATCCGCGTGTCCGCAACGTTGCCAAGTCTGGAGGAGAGCCGGACCATATTCGGCATCGACCTGGAGAAGAAAGGCATCCAACCCCTTTGGCTCGAGATCCAGAACGATACGGACCGGCAGCTCAATTTCCTGCCGACAGGGGTGGACCCCGAATATTTTTCTCCGCTCGAGGTCTCCTTCGGGTACCATGCGCGGTTCTCCGACGACGCCAATGCGCAGCTCGATGAGCACATCGAGAGGCGGAGCTTCCGGAATATCATCGACCCGCACGCAAAGGAATCGGGCTTCGTCTACACGAACCGGGATGAAGACAGCAAGTTTGTCAACGTGGACCTTGTCGGCTGGAAATGGACCAAGTCCTTCCACCTGATCGTCCCGACTCCGGACAGCCAATTTACCGAAGACCATTATCATCAAATAGCCCAAGTGGTCGCCCGGTCCGGTGTGGTCGAGACCGACGACGAGTCGCACCTGCGCGAGCTGCTCGAGCAGCTGCCGTGCTGCGTGTCGAGCGAGGACGGCGCGCAGGGGGAACCCCTCAACGTCGTGCTGGTCGGACAGCTCGAGGATGCGGCACCCGCCTTCATCCGACGCAACTTCCGCTTTACGCCGGCCGACCCCCGGTATCTCTTCCAGCGCTCCCAGGATGTCTCCGTCAGCAAGCGGGGGCTCTGGGTTGCAGCACAGCCGCATCTCCTTCGCGCCTGGCTGACGACGATCCGCTTCCGGGGCAGGCCCGTCTGGGTCGCCCAGGTGGGCACGCCGCTGGGGGGGCGCTTTGCCCGCACTGGCGAGGACGGCGCACCCCTTCCCATCGACCCCGACGCGGACGAGGCCCGAAACGACCTGGTCCAGGATCTCATCTATTCGCAGTTCCTCGCGAAGATCGGGTTCGTCCGGGGGGTGGGGCAGGTCATGGCATCGAGCCCGCGAACAACCCTGGGCGGGGGAACGTATCACACCGACGGACTTCGGGCCGTCCTCTTTTTCGAGTCGCGACCGATTCCTCTGTCGGGGATCGAATCCCTGGAGTGGGAGAGGCTCGTCGATCACTACCGGCGCCAGATCGGGAGCGGGGAATCGGGTACCAGTCCCTCCAGCGGTATTGACTGATAAGACTTGGTTAAAGGAAGTAACGGAATTGGAATGGGCTTTGTACCCGGGATAGAAATTAAGGTTTTTAAAAGAGACCAATAAGCGGAAACAGAAGCTTGGTTGTCGGGTCGACCTGCCCCCTTTGCCGCCTAATTCCCCAAGCCCTTTTTCTTGCGCCCAGTCGTCCTCATCTCAAGTGTGCGCTGCCCCAGCGAAACGGGCGTTCCGCGCATCTCGATGCCGTGGCTTCCACTGTCGACGCTTTGACCTGCGTTCAGCGTGACCGGCAGCGTGCCCAGGGTTGCACGTCCCCAACCGAATTGCTCAGGGGGGCCGGTCAGGTGCCGCTTGTCGACGGTTGGCAGGGCAGCGAAGAAGAGCTGAAATCCGAAGCCCTTCCCGATATCCTCTGTCCACCTCCGGAACTCCTTCGCCCGCAGCGATCCGGCATCATCAAACACCAACACCAGAGCCTCGCGCATCGCCGATCCGCGCCCGAAGGCAACCTTGAACCAATCCAGTCCAACGACATTCAGGTTGATGCCGAGCTGCCGCTCGGTAATGTCCAGGTACTCGTAAACCATCACCAGGCCGCCGGGTAGTGCGCTCAAATGGGTCGGCGGCCCGAACCACTCGACGATCTGGCCGACGTCGGTTACGCCCTCCTCCAGCCGGGAGTGCGCAACGTCAATCGGCTCACCGTAGCGGCTGCCGATGATCGTACAGCCGGAACTGGTGAGCGAGAGAAAGACCAGCAGAGCGACCACACTAACGAGGTGGCTCGATTTTCTCTTTGCTGAATCCATATTCCCGCAGCACCCCGTTCTGGTCGAAGAAAAAAATGGCCCGGTCGTAGATGGTGTCTTCCTTCACCCAGTTGTAGATAAGAAAGATACCGGCCTTGCCTTCGCGATGCTCCATCAGGTAGTAGAACACCGTCTGGTCCCCCAGCCCGATCACCTGCGAAGGGGGGCCGAGCGCCTTGATGATGTCGGACTCGGTCGTCTGACCTATCACGGGGGCCGCCACAGAAGGGTCGCGCCACGCGTTCTCAACTCCTTGGTTCCGTTCAAACGATGCACATCCAGGCAGCGTCATCGTTAGAGCGAGCAGAAGAGTGGGTAACAGCTGTTTGTTCATGCACATCTCCTTGCGCCGGGATACAATCCCGCATTGCCTGACCTTTGGGTTGGGTCGGCCTCTGCCTGGCCAAGACGTCCCCCGCCCCGCCTCGACAGGAAATGTAGCTTCATTGGGACGGAAGAGGCGAGGCAATGTTCCGACAGGCCAACGCCGCATCCTGCAGCTTTTTGCCACCAGTATATGCGCGATGGGAAGTCGTGCAACCCGAAACCCTCCCGGACACACCGCAAACCCCGTACAAACAACCGGCATTTCCGGGCTGAAAAAGGGGTTTCCGGCAGGGCTGTTGACGCCGGAAACCTTTTGCGATGTGGCGACTTTCCTCTTTCGAGCGCTCTTTTTTCCCCTGACCGATGGTCCTCCACCGAGTATGGAAACGCGAGACTGCCCCTTGATCGGGAAACTTTGGTGGTATGAATATGGTTACTGCACGAGGCAAAAAGGAAGAGGTCCCAAGGCATGAACGTGACGGAAGTCCGGGCGAAAAGCATCCTTTCGGCATCGAAGGTCTACGACTATGCCGTCAACCCGTATATCGGCTGTCAGCATGCGTGCTCTTATTGCTACGCGCGGTTCATGAAGAGAGTCACCGGACACCGGGAACCGTGGGGCGACTTTGTCGACGTCAAGATCAATGCCGCCGATCTGCTGCGGTTGGAAATAAGAAAGAAGAGGCGGGGAAGGGTCTGGGTCAGCGGAGTATGCGATCCATACCAACCCCTTGAGGCCAAATATCGGTTGTCCCGGCAATGCCTGGAAATCCTGGCACGAAACGAATGGCCGGCGACAATTCAGACCCGTTCCCCGCTGGTCCTCCGGGACATGGACATCTTCCGTCAAGGACGGGGTTTCGAAGTTGGCCTCTCGGTCACCACGGCGGACGACGGCATCAGGCGGTTGTTCGAACCCAAGGCCCCGCCGGTGAGCGAAAGGATCAGGGCGCTGGATGAACTGCACAAAGCCGGCATCCGGACCTACGCCATGATCGCGCCCATGCTTCCCGGCGCGGAAGGGTTGGCGGAACTTCTTGAGGGGAAGGTCGACTACGTGTTGATTGACCGCATGAACTATCATTATGCGGATTGGATTTACCGGAAATACGGCTTGCAGGATAAGCTCACCGACGAATACTTCCGGCGAACCAAGCGGACACTGGATTCGATTCGAAACGCTCCAACGTAAATAGACACATCGATTTCCGCATCCTCTTGGCGGCCCCCCCTCAAGGACCGCAAACCCCGTGCAAACAACCGGCTTTTTCGGGGTGAAAAGGGGGTTCCCCGGATCCGCAGTTGACGTCGGAAACCCCTTTCGGTGTGATGACTTTCCTCTCGTGCGGGCTCTTAGCTAGAGCTGGATAGAGCACTTGACTACGAACTGTGGGGGCACCCTCCCGCATCCCCCCGTCTTTCCAATGTTTTCAGCCGGTTATGCCCTCTGCCAGGATGGCAGGAAGTGACAGGGGGGACAAGAGACAGCAGGACGCAAACCCGGTGCAAACGGACTCCCGCTCCTTGGCGATGATCTACGTGCTCTTTCCGGTTCTCCCTGCTAAGATTGGGCGTGATCGAAAACGGGGGTGTCTCATGGTCATATCGCAAGGCAGGAAAGGACTGATTCTCGGCGTCGCAGCGGCAGGTGGGGTAGGGCCGGAGCCAAACCCGTTTCCCTGCCCGTCGAGCGAACAGGGTCATCGTCCGGAAGAGGTATAGACCTATATGGAGATGATCCAAAACCTGTTCCATCAGTTGCCCATCATCGGGCGCTTCGCGATAATCTTCGGCCTCATAGTCCTGTTGCCGAATCTTGCCGAACGGTATTCTCTTCCAGGTCTTGTGGGATTGATTCTGGGGGGAATACTGCTGGGCCCCGAAATCCTTGGATGGCTCGACCCCAAAAGCAAAACGATTCTGCTGTTCTCCGAGCTCGGGAAGCTGTTGCTCATGTTTTTTGCGGGGTACGAAATAGACATGGAGCAGTTTCGCCGAGTCCGCTGGAAGGCCGCCGGTTACGGACTGCTCACCTTCTCCCTTCCGCTCGCCCTGGGCGCGGGGGTCGGTCTCGCCTTCAGCTATGGAACGAACGCTGCAATTCTGATCGGTTCGCTGCTTGCCTCCCATACGCTGCTCGGCCTGCCAATCATCCATGACCTTGGCCTGATGCGACGGGACTCGGCGGTCGTCACCGTAGGTGCGACGATGATCACGGACATCGCTGCCATGCTCGTCCTCGCTATCTGTCTGCCGATACACATGAGCGGTTTCTCGAAACACCAAATGGTTGTGCTGTTGGTCGAGCTTTGCGTCTACGTTCCGGCTCTCGTACTGGGCCTCAGCAGCTTCGTGCGCTGGCTTTTCAGGATCGTGCGACCGAGCGCGGAGTTGCGCCTTGCGGCGCTGATCCTGATGATCGCCGTCGCTTCCTTGGCAGCCAATGCCATTTCGCTCGAGGGGATCGTCGGGGCTTTCCTGACGGGCCTTGCCGTCAAGCTCGGCCTGGGCGAAACGGAAGCGGGCAAAACGCTATCCGTGCTCAGTCATACCCTGTTCATCCCGGTCTTCATCCTGAGCACGGGTTTTCTGGTGAGCCTGTCTGCATTTGGGCACACTCTCCTCTACAACGCAGAGCTGGTGGTGTCCGTGATCGGCGCACTGCTCATCGGGAAATATCTCGCCGCACAGGCGGCGGGGGCCATTTCCCGAGAGGGGCGGGATGACCGGCTGCTCATGTGGAGCCTCTCGGTCCCCCAGGTCGCCGCGACTCTTGCAGCGGCAAGCGTTGCCCACGAGACGTTGAACGCGGCTGGGCAACCGCTGATCGATGACCGCATGATCAATGTCATCATCGTATTGATCATGGTGACATCGGTGCTGGGGCCCATGATGACACGGCGGGTGGGACTGAGATTGCGGAGCGGTGCAGGATAGTCCTGTTCCGTCGCTGCCTGTGACGCCGGAAACCCCTTCATGATGGCATTGGAAATTGGGACCATCTTAATTTAATTTTTCCTGTTTATTTCGATCTAATGAGCTGTTTTCCGTCTGTTTTTTGGAAAATGCCGGAGAGATACATCTCCATTGATTTGGCCGTTGAGGGAGTATTTGGTGTGGCCGTGGGGTTGAGTCCCCCCTTTGGCACCATTGCAATATCGGCTCCCGCGTCGGCAGCGATCGCTTTTTATGTCGACTGGATGAACTCCGTGACCACCTTTGCCAACTCCGGACCCTTATCCTCCTGGAGAAAATGGCCGGCGCTACGGATGGTCGGATGCTCCAACCCTCTGCAACCGGGGATCTTTTCCTTGAAGACGCTCTCGAAAGGGCGGCCTACGATGCGCCGTTCCCGTTTCTTGGCAAAGATTCGCCGACCGGACAAGATGAAGCTCTCCTCTTGTTGCCAGGGAGCGTCCGGGGGGAAACCCCTGATGCGATCGAAGGGGGGCCGGGTGGGGAGAACTGCAGCCACCCGGAATCCCTTTACTTGTTGAGTTTTGTGAACTTCGCCCCCTTCAGGGAGATATCCGCCATCAGGCCCTTCGTGTCGAAGACGAAACCGACGACCGGATCCCGGACTGTGGTAGTGGTGAGGTCGCTACCGGCTCCGACATTGACCATCGCGACGTTGGCGTCCACCCCGGCTTCCCACCCCGAGCTTTCCCGAAACTGCTTCAGGGCCTCCTCGGTCATGAAGGCGATGATGATGTCCTGGGACTGGCCCCCGAATGTCAGCCCGTAGGAACCGGCGACGAGGTTGTAGTACCCCTCCGTCTTTCCCCCGACCCGCAACGCCCCTTCCCCATATTGGCCGCCGACGAAGAATCCCGCTTTCACGACGTTCGGCATTACGATTAGCCCCTTCGCTGTCTTCGCAAACTCCTTCGCCCCCTTCACCTGCTTGTAGAACCGTTCCAGGCAGTCTTCCACGCTTGCGTCGATCTCCCGGGGCGACCTGGCAAACGACACCTGCGCGTAGATCGTGGCAAGCAGGATCGCTCCCAGGATTGCGAACAAGGCATAGCGCATCTTCCTGTTCTGAACCGTCCCGATCCTTTCTTTCATTAGCCGGTCTCCTTTCCGTGTGTTTTCCGTACGTATCTTTCCCGTGGGGCGGCATATCCGTGTACCCTGCGTGCTGAAGACGTTCTCCGCCATGGTGATTCCGTTCCTCATTATACCGAAATGTGACCTGCCCCCTCTCAAATCGGTCCGAGGTCCGGTAACGCTTTTCCACTAGACCGAGGAGGAATGGTTATGCTGAAGGCCGAGTTGACACCAAACCCCGTGCAAACAACCGCATTTTCGGGGTGATTTCGAAGTTCTTCTGATAGGCTGTTGACGCCGGAAACACTTGCAGTAAGAGGATTTACCTCTCGTGCGCGCCCATAACTTTCGACTCCAGGCCAACTTTGTGCTACCTAAATATGAGGTGCGGGATGGCAATGCGTTGAACCGGGAGTGTCAAGCTTGGGAAAGGAGAACGAAGATGAAACCGAGGCAAAAGGCCCTGCTGATTTCCCTTATGGTGCTGATGCTGTTTACGGGGCCTGTTTCCGCAGGGGACCCGGACGCGCCTTCCTCACGCTATATGGGTGCCCCGGCCAAGTTGGGGGAGGCGCCTAACGGCGCCACCATCAATGGGGAGGTTTTGACGGAGCTGCCGAAGACCGCCTGGGTCGATGGGCCGGAAATCGAGAAGCCGGTGAAGGATGTCTACGTGCTCGGGGGGTATCTGATTTCGGCGTCGGTCGTTGTCGATACCGACAAGGGCCTGATCGTATTCGACACCGGGGACACCAAAGAGGACGGGGAAAAACTGCTGAAGGCCATCCGATCCTTCAGCAAGAAGCCGATCAAGGCGTTTGTCTACCTGCATTCCCATTACGTGTTCGGTACGGGGGTTATGGCCGAAGGGGACAAGGACGTGATGGTCATTGCTCATCCCGACATGAACAAGGTGGTCGCCCGAAATATGGCATCGGGTGGTGCGCCAGCATACTTCCCTGAGATTGGCCCCGTGCTCACAGCGCGCGCCCTCCTTCAATTCAATGCCTATCTTCCCAAGGAAGGTCCCGATGCCTGGTACAGTCCGACCAATATCAAAATTGGCGAGTTGGCCTACCTTCCGGTAACCCATCCCGTGCAAGATGGCGAGGTTCTGGATGTGCTCGGTGAAAAAATGCAGTTTTTCACCAAGTACGGAACCGACGACAAGGTACATGTGACGGTGTGGTTTCCTGAACGCAAAATGGTCGTCGAGAACATGTTGTGGAATACCCCCCCCAATATGTACACCACCCGCGGTGACCTCTTCCGGGACGCCCGTGAATGGTACCAGGGAGTGAAACTCGTGCGCGATCTCCGGCCCGAAGTGTTGGTGGGTGCCGCGCACAGGCCCATCATAGGCAAGGAGAAGATCCAGGACACGCTGAATGCCTACCTAGACGGAATCTCTTTTGTTCTCGACCAGACTCTGCGGGGGATTCTGGGAGGGTACGGCCCGGAGGATCTGCGGCACATGGTACGGATGCCGGAATACCTTGCCAAAGACCCTTATAACTTCGAGAGTTACGGGGAACTTTCGTTCCAGCCGCCGGCGATCTACTATTATGCGATCGGCTGGTACAACAACGACGCCGCCACCCTGTTCCGACCCTCGCCGACGGAAGAAGCCGAACGCCTTGTGAACCTGATCGGGGGACGCACCAAAGTCCTCGAAGCGGCTCAACAGGCCTATGAGGAAAAGGAGTATGCCTGGGCTGCCCAGCTGGTCAACTACCTCTACAAACTCGATCCCGGAGACAAGGAAGCACGCTTCTTCAAGGCAAAGGTTCTGCGGCAGCTCGGGTATCTTGCCACAGGAGCAAATGCGCGCTCTCATTTGCTTTCCCAGGCGCTCGCGCTGGAGGGCAAGGTGACCATCCCGCGCTTGATTCCACCCAGGCCCGAAGTGATTTCCGGGGAACCCGAGACGTTCGTGGAATACTTCCGTGTGCGGATCGACCCGAAGAAGAGCGGAGATACGGACAAGGTGCTCCTGTTCGCTTTCCAGGGCGATCACAAAACGGTTGGTTTGCATATCCGCCGGGCCGTGGCGGAATACCTCGATGACCCGGATGCTCATTACAAACCGGCGGACGTTACCCTTTCTCTCTCCGGTGAAGCCTGGGCGAAGATTTACCTGAGCCGAGCTACAGTGGAGGAATTGGTGAAGAGCGGGGAGGTTACCGTGAAGCAGGGAACCCCCAAGGATGCTGGACACCTGATCGGACTGTTCGACAAATACAGACCTCACAAAGCCGTGCTGGTCGCACCACACTTGCACGACTGATAGGAAAGGGGTATGCGGCACAGGGCAAAATGAGTTTGGGGCCCGTAATTCACACGGACCGCAAACCCCGCGCAAACAACCCAGATCGGCGAACTGGTCGGACGCCCGCTCCAACGGTCCCTGTTTCACCTTGCGGACGGGCCCTTCCTCATCGGGTTACATCGCCTAGCCGCCGAAGACCAGCGCGTCGAAAATTTCGTACCGCTCATCGGTGTCGAATGTGACGATGGTCAGGTCGTCCTTCCGAATAAAGGTAAAGGGGAAGGGAGAGTCCGATGCGACGGGCTTTCCCTTCACGAACAGGATGCGGCGAGGGACCGAGTTCTCCTGCGGGATCTCGACGGTCGCGGTGCCGTCGAAGCCGCGGCGAATAACGTAGGCATCGCATTCCCGAGATTTTTTCTCCCGATACTTCTCGTTGTACGGGACGCAGACGATCTTTGTGGAGGCATGGAACGGCGTGCCCGGGAGGACCGCATCCTGGGAAGCGGGAACCGGAACAAGTGCCTTCCCGGTCACGCGGATGGTCAGGGTATAGTCGCTCGACTCGTTACGCCGCGCCGCGGCGCGCACCAGGTAGACGCGTATGGTATAGTCGCCGTCGGTTGGAAGGATGCCCTGGAAGTCTCCTCCTGTCTGCCCGACGTGCATCGCCACGTCCTTGCTGCCGGGCGGAAGCACGTTGAAGTAGTTCGACGGGTTCGATCTCTTCAGCGAGACGGTGATCGTCTGGCCGGCGCCTGCACGCACTAGGTAATCCACATTTGAATACCCCTTCACACGGCCTTTGACGGCTGCAGACGTGGCACCCTTGGAAAACTTCACCCGCTCGGTGCGGATCTCCGGGTCTGCGGATATTGCGGGACCGACGATGGAATGGACGAGGATGAGCACCGTGGCGGTCGCGATCAGGATCCTGTACATGTCGCAACTCCTTTTGATTAACCGGAACGATCGGTCGGGATCCCCACCGGGAGGATGTTGTTTACGCAGCGATAGTATAATCCAAATCGTCCGGTGATCTGCTGGTACGCCTGCTGGGTGTACATTCCTCTCAGAAAACGCACGGACCGCAAACCCCGTGCAAACAACTGCCCTTTTTGGGGTGAATTGGGGGTTTCTCGTAGACGCTGTTGACGCGGGAAACCCCTTTCGGTATGATGACTTTCCTCTCGGACGTGCCCTTAGCTCAGCGGAGCGTTCGGCAAAGGCACCTATGCAGATCAATTGTTCGTCGTTGGCAATCCGCTGGGAACCTTGACCTGGTGGCTGACCAGAACATCTTCGAGATCATCATGAAGGACGGCAAGATCTTCAAGAAAACACTGTAAGCTCAAAGATACCACCGGGATCTCTTAATAAAAGGAGGAGTGATATGAAACATAGAAAAACAAGTCGCCCGAAGAAGTGGGGGACCATTTGCCTGGCCGCGTTAAGCGTACTGGCTGTCATGATTGTGGCCTTCACCACCTGGCAGGAGGCAGACGCCTGTACAGGGATCACTCTTAAGGCGCAAGACGGTTCGGCCATTCAGGCTCGAACCATGGAATGGGGAGCATTTGATCTTGAATCAGAGGTGATGGTGACGCCGCGGGGGCTCGACCTTCAAAGCACTACGCCGGATAACAAGCCGGGCCTCAAATGGAAGAGCAAGTACGGCGTCGTGGGTCTTAATGCCCTCCATAAGCCCGCCTATACAGACGGCTTTAACGAGAAAGGCCTTGCTATTTCTGTTCTTTATCTCCCTGGCTATGCGGAATATCAGGCGTATGATCCCAAACAGGCCGACAAATCGCTAGACCCACTGGATCTTCCAATGTGGTTGCTGACCAACTTTGCAACAGTA
>CP070783.1:834951-842954 GCA_020346465.1 Deltaproteobacteria bacterium | reverse complement strand
GCCGCGAAAGGGGAATGGAATGGACTATTACATCGCACCCTCCCTGCTGTCGGCCGACTTCGGCCGGCTTGCCGAGGAGGTGAGCGCCGTGGAGAAGGCGGGTGCCGACCTGATCCATCTCGACGTCATGGACGGCCGGTTCGTCCCCAACATCACGATCGGTCCCTCCGTGGTGGCGGCGGTCAAGCGATATGCGAAAGTCCCCCTCGACGTGCACCTCATGATCGTCGAGCCGGAGAGATCCCTCGAGGCCTTCGCGGACGCCGGGGCGGACGTGATCACCATCCACCCCGAGGCGACCACGCACCTTCAGCGGGCACTGGCCCGCGTGCGGGAGCTGGGAAAGAAGGTGGGGGTCTCCCTGAACCCGTCCACGCCCCTTTCGGCCATCGAGTGGGTCCTCACCGACGTCGACATGGTGCTCCTCATGACCGTCAACCCCGGGTTCGGGGGCCAGGCGTTTCTGCCCTCGATGACGGGAAAGATCGAGCTTCTGCGTTCGCAGATTTCCCGCGCGGGGCTTCCGGTCGACATCGAGGCGGACGGGGGGATCAAGACGGACAACGTCGCGGAGGTCGTCCGGGCCGGGGCCAACGTGATCGTCTCCGGCTCCGGGATCTTCGGGACGAAGGATTACGGCAAGACGATCGCCGAGATGCGGAAGAACATTCGCAGGGCGGTTTCCGCCCCCGCGTGACGCGGGCAGGGCGGGGAAGGCCGGACGGGAGGTCAGGGATGAGTCGGGTGGAGATCGGTCTGTGGCAGCTCGAGGCCCGCGCGAAGCGCTGCGTCGAGGCGCTCCGGAAGAACGGGTTCGACGCGGCGTTCTATCCCGGCGCGGAGTCGGTGCGGACGCGGGTGCTCGCGGAGTGCGAGAAGGCGGGGTCGATCGGCTTCGGGGGCTCGCTCTCGGTCCGGGAGCTGGGGATCTTCGAGGCCCTGGAGGGGAAGGGGAAGACGTTGCTCGACCACGGCCGCGTTCCCCCCGAGCAGAAGGCGGCGGCGCGGATCGGGCAGCTCACCTGCGACCTCTTTCTCACCGGGACGAACGCGGTCACCCTGGACGGGTGCCTGGTGAACCTGGACATGATCGGGAACCGGATCAACGCGATGGCCTTCGGCCCCGGGAAGACGGTCGTGGTGGCCGGGGGGCAGAAGGTGGTCGCCGACGTGAGCGAAGCCATCCGGCGGATCAAGGCGACCGCCGCGCCGAGAAATGCGAAGCGGCTCCAGCTTTCCACCCCGTGCGTCTCGTCCGGCTTCTGCCAGGATTGCGATTCCCCCCAGCGCATCTGCCGGGTCTACTCCATCATCGAGCGGAAGCCGGCCCACTCGGACATCTCCGTGCTCCTGTGCGGGGAGCCGATGGGGCTGTAGCGTATTGACGGCCCGTCGGCGCCGCTGGTACCATAGCAAGTTCCTTCGGGATGTGGCTCAGCCTGGTAGAGCACCTGGTTCGGGACCAGGGGGTCGCTGGTTCAAATCCAGTCATCCCGACCATCTTCTCAAGCTGGTGCGGGCCGCCTTCCCCGGGGCGGCCCGATGTTTTTTCCCCCGGGAGGGTTTTCCCGGAAACCCTCCGCCCGCGTGCACGCGCACGGTCGCCCTACGGGACGAATCCCGGCTGCCCCGAAACCGACAGGGGCAGGCCGCGGAAGAGTCTGCCCGGTCCTGATGCAGGGAGACGAGCCCGGGGATGCACCCAATACAAGAAAGGAAAGGAGCAGGCATCATGAAGATCGGGTTTATCGGACTGGGGATCATGGGCAAGCCGATGAGCAGGAATCTCCTCAAGGCAGGCTACGAACTGGTGGTGATGGATATAAACCCCGACGCGATGAATGTCCTGGCTTCCGAAGGCGCCCGGACGGCGCCCACGCCGAAAGCGGTCGCGGAAAAGACCGATGTCGTGATCACCATGTTGCCGAACTCCCCGGAGGTCAAAGAGGTCGTTCTGGGGGGGGACGGCGTGATTCACGGCGCCAGACCGGGTGCCGTGTTGATCGACATGAGCTCGATCGCGCCGCTGGTGAGCCGGGAGATCGGGCAGCAGCTGGCCAACAAGGGCGTGGAGATGCTGGACGCCCCGGTCAGCGGCGGGGAACCGAAGGCGATCGACGGGACTCTTTCGGTGATGGTCGGCGGGAAACGGGAGGTCTTTGACCGGTACTGTCCGGTCCTGAAGGCGATGGCCGGCTCCGTGGTCCTGACCGGCGATCTCGGGGCCGGGAACATCACCAAGCTGGCCAACCAGATCATTGTCGCGCTCAATATCGCGGCCATGTCCGAAGCCCTGGTCCTGGCCAGCAAGGCGGGGGTGGCGCCGGATCTCGTCTATCAGGCCATCCGCGGGGGACTGGCCGGAAGCACCGTGCTCGATGCCAAGGCGCCGCTGGCGATGGACCGCAAATTCGCCCCCGGGTTCCGCATCCGTCTCCACATCAAGGATCTGGCGAACGTCCTGGAGACGTCCCACGAAATCGGCGTGCCGCTCCCGCTGACCGCATCGGTGATGGAGGTGATGCAGGCCCTCAAGGCGGATGGTCTTGGCGATCTCGACCATGGCGGGCTGATCCGCTATTACGAACAGCAGGCGAAGGTCGAGGTGAAACGGTAGCGGGCGGACCTGCCGTTCAGCCGAACACGTGGCGGACGATGAGGCCGAGCGCGAACACCGTAACCGCTGCGGCCAGCAGACGGCGGATGGGCTCGCTGCGCATCCGGGTGGAGAGCCGTGCCCCCGCCTGCGCGCCCAGGAGCACCCCGACGCCCAGGGCGGCTGCGACGGGAAGAACGACCTGGCCGTTGCGCAGGAAGATCAGGGTGCCCGACAGGCTGGTGATCGCCAGGACGAAGTGCGACGTCGCGGTGGCCGCGTGCACGGGAAGCCCCAGGATGACGATGAGGAAGGGGACGTGGACGATCCCCCCGCCGATGCCGAACAGGCTGGAGATCACCCCGACCAGGAAGCTTAGCGCCATCCCCAGCCGCATGACCGGAGAGGTAAGCGAGCCCACCTCCGCGGACGTCGGATTCCGCAGTGCCTCTCCGCCGACCGTCCGTCCCTTGTGCAGGAGGCCGGCCAGCGCAAGGAGGAAGAGGGCGAAGAGCAGCGTGAACCAGCGCGACCCGAGAAACTGCACGAGCGTCGCGCCGAGGAGGGCCCCGGGAATGGTGGCGACGGCGAAGGCCACCCCCATCCGGTAGAGGACGCGCCGCTGGATCATGTAGGCGACGCTTCCGGAGAGGGCGTTCAGGAACACCACCGAAAGGGAGGTCCCCACCGCCTGCTGGGGGGTGAAGTGGAGTCCGAACAGGAGCAGCGGAACGATCATCCAGCCGCCGCCGGCGCCGATCAGGGTTCCCAGCGTTCCGACCGCCAGTCCCGCGGCAAACAGCAGGGCCATCACCATCATCCGCACCTCCTCCGGCGGCCCGGCGGATGCATGCCCCGCCGTGCCGGGAGACCGGTTCCTCGACCGCCGTGATCAGGCAACGCCGGACAGCGTATCACGACTTTTCCCGGAAGGACCACCGCGATCGTGGGCGACCCGACGGGAGGAGGCGACACGCTCCCGGCGGTTGGGGTAGAATCCTCTCTCGGGAGGGACAGGATTTGGACCAGACCCCCATGGAAGCGCGTCTCCATATGGAAATGCTGCCGCAGCCCGATCCCGAAACGTGCGGGCCGACGGCCCTGCACGCCGTGTACCGGTATTACGGGGACGACATTTCGCTTGGCCGGACGGTTTCCGAAGTCCCCATGCTGGACACGGGCGGAACGCTCGCCCCGCTGCTCGCCTGCCATGCCCTGCGACGGGGCTACAGCGCGATCGTCTACACGTACGACCTGCAGCTGGTCGACCCGACCTGGTTTCTGCCCGGGAAGGCGGACATCCGCGAACGGCTGGAAGCCCAGATGGGGGTGAAGAGGGATCCGAAGCTGCAGACCGCGTCCCGCGCCTACCTGGAGTTCCTGGCCCTCGGCGGGCAGCTTCGGTACGCGGACCTGAACAGCCGCCTGATCCGGAAATATCTGCTCCGGTCCCTGCCGATCATCACGGGGCTGAGCGCCACCTATCTCTACGGGAGCGCGCGCGAGTTCGGGCCGAACGCCGACTACGACGACGTGCGGGGGGAGTCGGCCGGCCACTTCGTCGTCCTGTGCGGCTACAACCGGGAGAACCGGACCGTGCTCGTGGCGGACCCCCTGAGGGCCAAGCCGGGCACGGAGAAGCCGAACTACGAGGTCAGCATCGACCGCGTCATCTGCTCGATCCTGCTCGGCGTTCTCACCTACGACGGCAACCTGCTCGTCCTTGCGCCCCGGGAGGAGAAAAAAGGAACCGCCCGTGTCCACGCTCATCGTCGTTGACGATCTGGCCGACTGGCCATCGGGCATCCCGGGGGTCGAGATCGCCCTGGCGCGATCGTACCTGACCGATCCCCGTTTCCTCGAGCATCGCGGCACGAAGGTCTTCAACCTCTGCCGGTCCTTCCGCTACCAGAGCCTGGGCTACTACGTGTCGCTGCTGGCCACGGCGAGAGGGCACAAGCCGCTCCCCGGCATCTCCACGATCCAGGACCTGAAATCGCAGACCGTCATCCGGGTCGCCTCCATCGAGCTGGACGAGATCATCCAGAAGTCCCTTGCCCCTCTCCAGGGCCGGGAGTTCGTCGTCAGCATCTATTTCGGGCGGAATCTCGCCAGGCGGTACGACCAGCTGAGCCAGCACCTGTTCAAGCTGTTCCCGGCGCCGCTCCTGCGGGCGAATTTCGCGTGGAACGAGCGATCCGGAAAATGGTTCCTCCAGGGGGTCAGCCCCCTGGCGGCCGGCGAGATCCCGGAGGAGCACCGGGAGTTCGTCGTCGAGGAAGCCCAGAAATATTTCCAGGGGGCCCGGCGGTTGGGGGGGAGGAAGGCCCGCGCCCGCTTCGACCTGGCGATCCTCGTGTCCCCCGGCGAGACGGAGCCCCCCTCCGACAGGAAGGCCCTGATCCGGTTCCAGAAGGCGGCCGAGAAGGTGGGGCTTCGGCCCGAGCTCATCGCGAAGGACGATTTCAGCCGGCTGGGAGAATTCGACGCCCTTTTCTTGCGCGAGACCACCAGCGTCAACCACCACACGTACCGGTTCGCCAGGAAGGCCGTCGCCGAGGGGATGGTGGTGGTGGACGACCCCGAGTCGATCCTCAAGTGCACGAACAAGGTCTTTCTGGCCGAGCTCCTGGAGCGCAACCGGGTGTCCGTCCCCCGGACGATGATCGTGCACCGGGGCAACAAGGACGCCGTCGTCCGCGAGATGGGACTGCCGCTGATCCTCAAGCAGCCGGACTCCTCCTTCTCCCGCGGCGTCGTCAAGGTGGAGAGCGAGGAGGCCTTCCGGGAGGCGGTTGCGGCCCTCCTCGAGCGGTCCGGGCTGGTCATCGCCCAGGAGTTTCTCGCGACCCCCTTCGACTGGCGGGTGGGCGTCTTCGACCGCCAGCCCCTGTACGCCTGCAAGTACTACATGGCGAGGCACCACTGGCAGATCCTCAAGCGGGACGTGAACGGGCTGAAGCGGGACGAGGGGAAGGTGGAGACGCTCCCGGTCGAGCACCTCCCGGAGCCGGTCCTTCGGGCCGCCCTCAAGGCGGCGAACCTGATCGGCGACGGGCTGTACGGCGTGGATCTCAAGCAGGTGGGGGGGAAGGTCCTCGCCATCGAGGTGAACGACAACCCCAACATCGACGCCGGGGTCGAGGACCGGGTCCTCAAGGACGAGGTCTACCTGCGGATCATGCGGGTGTTCCTCCGGCGCATCGAGCAGCGCAAGGCGATGGCCTATCCATGAGCCCGGCCGCAAAGCCCCTTCCCCTGCTCGAGGGGCTGGGCGTCGAGCTGGAGTACATGATCGTGGACCGGGAGACCCTCTCGGTCATGCCCGTCGTGGACGAGCTGCTGCGCGCCGTCGCGGACGAGTACACCGACGAGGTCGAGCAGGGGCCGCTTCGCTGGTCCAACGAGATGGCCCTCCACGTGGTCGAGCTCAAGACCAACGGGCCGGTGTCCGCCCTGTCCGGGCTTGCCGGGGTGTTCGCCGGGCACGTCGGACGGATCAACGCGCTGCTCCGCCCCCGGGGGGGGGCGCTGATGCCGACCGGGATGCACCCCCTGATGGATCCCTCGCGGGAATCCCGGTTCTGGCCCCACCAGAACCGGGCGATCTACGACGCGTACCACCGGATCTTCGACTGCAGGCGCCACGGGTGGACCAACCTGCAGAGCGTCCACCTCAATTTCTCCTTTCACGGGGACGAGGAGTTCGCGCGGCTGCACGCGGCCGTCCGCTTCCTGCTCCCCGTCCTTCCGGCGATCGCCGCCAGCTCGCCCGCCATGGAAGGGAAGCTGACCGGGCTGCTCGACAGCCGGGTGGAGGTCTACCGGAGCAACCAGCAGCGGATCCCCTCGATCACCGGCCGGGTGATCCCCGAAGCGGTCTACACCCGCCGGCAATACCGCGACCGGATCCTGCGGCGTCTCTACCGCGACATCGCCCCCCTGGACCCGGAAAAGGTGCTGCGGCACGAGTGGCTCAACTCCCGCGGCGCCATCCCCCGGTTCGACCGCTCCACGATCGAGCTGCGCATCCTGGACGTCCAGGAATGCCCCCGGGCGGACATCGCGATCGCCTCGGCCGTGGTGGCGGTTCTCGAGGCGCTCGTTCGCGGGACGATGACCCCCGTGGCCGACCTCATGGGCTGGGGGATCGATCCCCTGGAGGAGATCTTCCTCGCCGCCGTGCGCGAGGGGGAACGAGCCGTGATCCGGGACCGCCGGTACCTGGAGGCGTTCGGCCTTGCCCGGGACCGCTGCACCGCCGGGGAACTCTGGAGCCACCTCGCGGGGACGCTCCTGACGGGGAGCACGGAAGACGATGCGGCTGTCCGGGATACCCTTCAGGTGATCCTTTCCCGGGGGACGCTGGCCCGGAGGATCCTCGACCGCCTGGGGGATGCCCCGTCGCGGGAACGGATCCGGCGGGTCTACCGCGAACTGTGCGATTGCCTCTCGGAAGGGAGGATGTTCCTTCCCTGACGGCGGGCTCCCGCGACCCCCAAACCTCTCCTTAATTCAACAGGCGCAGATGTTGCAGCAATCCTTCCTGTCTGGATACTAATGAGATTTTTTTTCGGGCGGAATCACGGCCCACCGGGGAACAACCGGGGGATAAACCTATTTCTTTCGGGATGTTGAAGGGATGAGGCCGGCGGCTACCGGCCAGGAGTAATAAGGGGCGATTATTACGGAACCGTTGGCCGGGATTCAAAGATTGGATTTCCGAGCGGGGACCCGCGAGGAATCGGATCGCGGTCAACACAAGAAATTCAAAGGGAAAAAGGGGGAAAGAATGCGTAACAAAGGAAGGGCTGTCGCGATCTCGTTGTCGATGACCGTATGCGTCGTCGCGGTCATGCTGGCCGTCGGGGGGACGGCGTACAGCAATACAGATATTCTGGGTTCCTTCAACACGGAATACACGACCGCCGGAACGGCGCTGGACGACTGCACCACGTGCCACACTTCGGGATCCAGTTTCAACCTTTACGGGTCGGCGATCGATACCGCAGGGGGACGCGGGACAGACGCCGGATTGGCAGCGATCCAAGCGGTGGAGGGGGACGACTCCGACGGGGACACGTTCACGAACATCGTCGAGATAAACGCTCTGACGTTCCCGGGCGACGATACCAGTTTCCCGGCCGCGGTGGACAACACGGCGCCGACGGTCGACTCCACCGTTCCGGCCGACAACGCGGTAAACGTGGCGATCAACGTCTGGGTCATGGCCACGTTCAGTGAAGCGCTCGACAACGCGACCGTGGACAACAACTCGTTCCTCCTGACCGACGCGCTGGACAACGTCGTCGCGGGGACGGTCGATGTCACTGACAACACCGTAACCTTCAAGCCGGATGTGT
The DNA here is from genome assembly GCA_020346465.1 of Deltaproteobacteria bacterium. Lineage (GTDB taxonomy): Bacteria > Desulfobacterota > Deferrimicrobia > Deferrimicrobiales > Deferrimicrobiaceae > CSP1-8. The sequence goes on along the minus strand of CP070783.1, from coordinate 834,995 downwards.
TTCTCGACAATACCTCCACGTACACGGCGACGCTGACGACCGCC
>CP070783.1:771331-834851 GCA_020346465.1 Deltaproteobacteria bacterium | reverse complement strand
GGGAAAGTTCAGGAACGTCCCCTTTTGGGGTAGTTATTTTTATACACGCGGAGGGGGAAAAATCCAAGCGTTCCCCCGGGGAGGGCGGTTGGTCGCGCACGGCGATTTGGGGTAAAGTAGGGGCGTGAGCTTTCTCGACATCATCATCATCGCCCTGTGCCTCGGGTTCGCCGTCTACGGGATCTTCCAGGGGGTGATCCGCCAGATCTTCTCCTGGGGGGGGCTCATCCTGGGGCACGTCGGCGGCGTGCGCTACTACGCGGCCGTGCAGGAGAACTTGCACCTGGACTTCCCCCACGGGGAGGTCGTGGCGTACCTGCTGACCTTCCTGGGCGTCTACGTGATCGTTCGCCTGGCGGGCCTCATCGTCGAGCGGGTGGTGCGCAGCTCGGAGCTCTCGGGGGCCGACCGGGCCGCCGGGATGGTGGCGGGGTTCGTGAAGGGAGCCCTCCTCTCGGTGCTCCTCGTCTTCGTGCTGGTCATCCTGCTCCCGAAAGATACCGCCTTCCTCCGGCAGTCGACGCTCGCCCCCACCGCGATGGAGGCCGCGCGGTGGATGGAGAAGCTCTTTCCGGAGAAGATCCGGGAAGGCTTTCGCGAGAAGATCCGCGAGATCCCCTCGCTGCCCGCCGTCAAGGATCTCCCGGCCACCCCCCCTCAGCCGAAGAACCGGTCCAAAAAGTAGTTCCGCAGGCAGAGGGAGAGGTTCGACGCGATGTCCCGCTTGGCGTTGGTGAGGTAGATCCGCCGTTCCCAGGAGAAGGTCTCCTTCTCCACTCTCTCCATCTTCCCGTCGGCCATCCCCTCCGCGCGGAGCCCCTCCGAGAGAAGCGGCACGAGCTTGTCCTTCATCCTCAGGTGCGTGTCCACGAGGACGATGGCGAAGTCCGGCGACAGCGTCTTCACCCGGGCGAGGAACGCCGACATCTCCTTCTGCTCGATGTGCTTGGGCGGGGAGGTCTTCGTCTCCAGGTAGAGGAGCTTCCCGGCGACCAGCGCGAGGATGTCGAAATCCCCCCCGCACGGCAGGCCCGGGATCGTCACCCCCCAGAGGACGTCGGCGGCGAACTCCCGCCGGAGCGTCTCGGCGACGAACCACTCGAAGGTGTCCCCGAAATCCTTGACCGCGTCGGCCAACAGGCGGATCTTCCCGCCCCGCATGCGCCGGATGAGCCCGAGGCGCTCGACCTGCCGGGCCATCCGCTCCACGGATTCCGGCGAGAAGAAGGGTCCCAGGCGCTCCGGCTGGTACCGGTCCCGCAGGGCGAGGATGTCGCGCAGGAAGAGGCGGAACGCGTAGGAGTGGAGAAGGCCGTAGAGGGACTCGCGGTCCCCGGGGGAGGCGAGATAGGGCAGAAGTGTGCGTCCCTCCCCGGCGATGTCGGATTCGACGATCCCCCGCTGGCGCAGCGCCCGGTCCACCGGCATGAGCCCCGGCTCCGCTTCCGGAGCGGAGGCCCCCCGGCCGCTACCGTCGCCGGATCGCCTTCTGCGATGTCTTGATGGCACAGAGGTCTGCGCACATCGTGCAGGCGGACTCGTCGGCCGTCGGCAGGCTTCCCCCGCGCAGTTCGCGCGCCCGCTCCGGGTCGAGCGACAGCTCGATCTGGCTCTTCCAGTCGAGGTTCCGCCTGGCGTCGGCCATCCGGTTGTCCCGGTCCATCGCGCCCGGGAGTTTCCGCGCGATGTCGGCGGCGTGGGCGGCGATGCGGGAGGTGATCACCCCTTCCTTCACGTCCCCGACCGACGGGAGCCGAAGGTGCTCGGACGGCGTCACGTAGCACAGGAAATCCGCCCCGCTCCACGCGGCGATCGCCCCCCCGATCGCGGAGGTGATGTGGTCGTATCCCGGCGCGATGTCGGTGACCAGGGGACCGAGAACGTAGAACGGCGCCCCGTGGCACAGGCGCTTCTGGAGCACCACGTTCGCCGCGATCTGGTCCATCGGCACGTGCCCCGGCCCCTCGATCATGACCTGCACGTCCTTTTCCCAGGCGCGCTCGGTGAGCTCGCCGAGCATCATCAGCTCGTGGACCTGCGCGCGGTCGGTCGCGTCGGAGAGGCATCCCGGCCGCAGGCCGTCCCCCAGCGAGATGGTGATGTCGTACTCCCGGCAGATGTCGACCAGCCGGTCGTACTGCTCGTAGAACGGGTTCTCCCGGTCGTTGTACTCCATCCACTCCGCCAGCAGGGACCCGCCCCGGCTGACGATGTCCAGCCGGCGGCCTTCCCGGATCAGGCGCTCGAGGGCCTCCCGCGTCACCCCGCAGTGGACCGTCATGAAATCGACCCCGTCCTCGGCCTGCTTCACGATCCCTTCGAAGAAGTCGTCGGGGGTGAGCTCGACCCAGGACTTTCCCTTGCCGGCCGCGTCGGCGGCGGCCTGGTAGACGGGGACGGTCCCCACGGGCACGGGGCACTCCGCGAGGATCGCCCTGCGGATCTCGTCGATCGGCCCCCCCGTGGACAGGTCCATCACGGCGTCGGCGCCCGCCGCGACGGCGACCCGCGTCTTTTCCAGCTCGAGCGACACGTCGGCCCGGTCGCGCGAGGAGCCGACGTTGGCGTTGACCTTGACGCGCAGCCCCTCCCCGATGGCGACCGGCCGGATCTCCCTGCGCTTCCGGTTCCGGGGGAGGACGGCCCTCCCCGATGCGATGAGGCCCCGGAGCTTCTCCGGGGGGATCCCTTCCTCCGCGGCGGCAAGCGCCACCTGCGGCGAGAGGATTCCGTTCCTTGCGTTATGCAGCAGCGTCATGGCTCACCTTCCTTCGCGTTCCCGCCCCGCGCCTTTCCGGCGGCGGGCGGTTTTTCGTAACGGGCGACAAGTTCCGCCGCGGCCCCCCGGGGGTCCGCCGCGGCCACGATCCCGGAAATCAGCGCGATGCCGAACGCGCCCGCCCCGATCACCTCCCCGGCGTTCTCCGCCTTGACCCCGCCCAGGGCGAAGACGGGGACGGCCGCCGTCCGGCACGCTTCCGCGAGGGCCGCCACACCCACCGGCGGCCCGTACGCGGCCTTCGACGGCGTCGGGTAGACCGGGCCGAACGTCACGAAGTCCGCCCCCTGGTCGACCGCCTCCCGCAGCTCGCGCGCGCCGTGCGTGGAGCAGCCGATGAGCGCCTCCTTGCCGAGGAGCCCCCGGGCGACCGACGCGGGGATCGAGGCGCCCCCGAGGTGAACGCCGTCGGCACCGACGGCCAGGGCGACGTCGACGCGGTCGTTCACGAGAAGCCGGGCCCCGTGCCTTGCCGTGAGATCCCGCATCCGCCCGGCGAGCCGGAAGAGCTCGCTCCCCGGAAGGTCCTTCTCCCGGAGCTGGACGGCCCGGATCCCGCCGTCGAGGGCACCCGCGACGGCCCTTGCGATGTCGCCCCCCGGCGCCTGCCTGCGGTCGGTGATCAGGTAGACGCGGAAGTCGACCTTCACCGGCGCCTTTCCCTTTCCTAAAAGAACGTCCCGTCCAGCGGCGAGGACGCCGTGGCGTAGAGCTTCTTCGCGATCCTGCCGGCGAGGAACGCCTTCCTCCCCGCGGAGACCGCCTCCCGCATCGCCTCGGCCATCAGCACCGGGTCCTTCGCGCCCGCGATCCCCGTGTTCATCAGGACGCCGTCGCACCCGAGCTCCATCGCCACCGCCGCGTCGGACGCCGTTCCCACCCCCGCGTCCACGATCACCGGGACCTTCACGGTCTCCAGGATGATCCGGATGTTGAACGGGTTGCGGATCCCCAAGCCCGACCCGATCGGGGCCGCCAGCGGCATCACCGCGGCGCACCCCGCGTCCTCGAGCTTCTTCGCCATGATCGGGTCGTCGTTGGTGTACGGCAGGACGATGAACCCCTCCCTGACCAGCTGCTTCGCCGCCACCAGAAGCCCCTCCGTGTCGGGGAAGAGGGTCTTTTCGTCCCCGATCACCTCGAGCTTGACCATGTTCGACATCCCCGCCTCGCGGGCGAGGAAACAGGTGCGCACCGCGTCGTCCACCGTGTAGCAGGCGGCCGTGTTGGGAAGGAGGGTGTACTTTTTCGGGTCGACGTGGTCCAGGAGGGACTCCTTGCTCCTGTCCAGGTTCACCCGCCGGACCGCCACCGTCACGATCTCGGCCCCCGAGGCCTCGAGCGCCCGGACCATCGACGGGTAATCCGGGTACTTCCCCGTGCCCACCAGGAGCCGGGACCGGAACGTCTTTCCTCCAAGGGTAAACGGAGTGTCCATGCTCTACCCCCCTCCCACGAATGTCACGATCTCGATCCGGTCCCCCTCGCCCAGGACCGTGTCGGCGAACTCCGCCTTCCGCACGAGGGACCGGTTCCGCTCCACCGCCACGCGCGTCTCCGGCAGGGAGAGCTCGCGGAGGAGGAGAAGGACCGTCGCCCCCTCCCCGATCTGCCGCGTCTCCCCGTTCACGAAGATTTCCATGCGCTCCTCCGTCGCATCAGAAAAACAGGTCCTTCTCCCCCGCGATCACCCGCGCCAGCTTCTGCGCGAATTCCCCGGCGAGGGGAGACCCCTCCATCTCCTTCGTCCCCTCCGCGACCGCCGCGAGACACTGCTCCCGCAGCCGGGCGTCCTCCGCGGCCACGGCGTACTCGGCCAGCGTCAGCAGCGCGTTGGGGAGGCAGAACCCGCGGATGTGGCCGTCGGTCGCCATCTCCGTGAAGGTCTCTCCCGTGCGGTCGATCCGGTAGCAGCTGGTGCACAGGGAGGGAAGGTACCCGCGCCCGAGGATCATCCGGACGATCTCCTCGATCGGGCGGGTGTCGTCGAGCTCGAACTGCTCCGAGTCGGCGTGCCGCGCCTCCTGCGTGTATCCGCCCGGGTCGGTCTTCGACCCCGCGCTGATCTGCGAGGCGCCGATGTCGAGCACCCTCTCCCGCAGCGCCGCCGGTTCCCGCGTGGAGACGACGACGCCCGCCGGCGGGACGGAGAGCCGGTAGACGATCACGATCTTCTCGAACTCCCGGTCGGAGACCGGCCGGGGCGGCCTGGTCAGGGGGGCGCCGAACGCCCTCTTGAACCGGGGGACGGAGATCGTGTGCGGGAAGGTCCCGTGCGTCTCCAGGAGGGACTCCGCGTGCCGGATGACCGACAGGACCTCGAACCGGTAGTCGTGCAGCCCGAGCAGCGCGCCGATCCCGACGTCCCGGAACCCCGCCCGCAGCGCCCGGTCCATGCAGGTGAGGCGCCAGGCGTAGTCGGCCTTCGGCCCGGAGGGGTGCATCTCCCGGTAGGTCTTCGGGTGGTACGTCTCCTGGAAGACCTGGTAGACTCCCGCGCCTGCCTCCTTGAGGAGCGCAAGCTCCTCCTCCGGCATCGGGGCGGCGTTGACGTGCAGGATGCGCATCCCCGTTTCCCGGTAGATCGCCCGCAGGACCTGCGCGAGGTACGAGGCGTCGGTCTTCCCCGGGTTCTCCCCGCTGACCAGCAGGAGGCGGTGGTACCCCTTCTTCTCCAGGAAGCGGGCCTCCCGGACCGCCTCCGCGGGGGAGAGGGTGATCCTCCGGGCTTCCCGGTTGACCTGGCGGAATCCGCAGTACAGGCAGTTGTTCACGCAATCGTTGGAGAGGTAGAGGGGGGCGAACAGCACGATCCGCCGCCCGAAGACCTCTTCGCGCACGGCCCGGGCCATCGCCGCGGCCTTCTCCCACACCATCGGGTCGGCCGTGGCCAGCAGGCGGGCGGCTTCCGGAAGGGTGAGCCTGCGCCGCGGGGTCAGGGACCCGAGCAGGGAAAACGCCTCGCGCCGCCGGAAGGGGGCGGCCTCCCCGAGAAGCCGGGAGATCTCCTCCGCGGAGACGGGGAGGAGGTCGCCGTTCCTCGGCTTGTTCTGTGGAAGCATCGTCTTCGTTCCCCCCCTGGGAAAAAAGAAAAACCGCACCAGGGAAAGGTACGGTGCGGAGAGAACCACGCTCCCTGCGCCGGTATTATCCGGATCAGGTTCGACGGGTTGCCCGCGCGATGCGCGGACTCTCAGCGAAGAGCACCCCTGGCGTCTGTAGGAACATGGTATCTCCCCCCCCCGCCGTTGTCAATCGGGAAGCCCGCGGCAAGGCGGGAGCGGCCGCCCGTCTTTACTTGACGGGGGGGTTCAAGTAGACTTTCCGGGTAGATCGTGCCCATCCCGGCCGTTTGAAGGAGCGCCCGTTTGGCAAGACCCACCGTGGCGGAAATCCACCTCCCTGCACTGCGCCACAACGTCAGGACGGTCCGCTCCCTTCTTCCCCCCTCCACAAAGATCCTGGCGGTCGTCAAGGCCGACGCCTACGGGCACGGGTCGGTCCCCGTCGCCCGGGCGCTCGCGGAGGAAGGGGTGAGCATGTTCGGGGTGGTTACGGTGGAGGAGGGGATCGAGCTGCGCCGGGCCGGGATCGCCGGGCCGGTGCTGGTGCAGGGGGGGGTGGACGAGCCGCAGGCCGGGGAGGCCCGCGAACACGGCCTTTCCGCCGCCGTGTTCGACCTGGGGCAGATCCCCTTCCTGGACCGCGCGGGCGAGCGGGGCGGGGTCCCCTTTCCCGTGCACATCAAGATCGACACGGGGATGGGGCGCCTCGGTCTCCTCCGCGAGGCGACGAGGGCGGCGGTCGAGGCGATCGGATCCGCGAGGTTCCTCCTCGTCGAGGGGGTCATGACCCACCTCTCCTCGGCCGACGGGAGCGCCGGGTCGGACGAGGAGTACACCCGGATGCAGCTTGCGTCGTTCGGCGATGAGGTCCCCCTCGTCCGGAAAGCGTTCGGCGCGGCCGTGCGGGCCCATGCGCTGAACAGCGCGGGGATCCTGTCGTACCGGGAGCACGTCCACGACATGGTGCGCCCGGGGATCATCCTCTACGGGTCCCTGCCGGCGGAGGGGGTGGGCGCAGGCCTGGGGCTCAAGCCGGTGATGCGGCTCGTGACCAGGATCGTCTCGCTCAAGGACCTTCCCGACGGGCACCCGGTGAGCTACGGGCGGCACTTCCACTGCGCGGGGACGCGCAGGATCGCCGCGGTCCCCGTGGGATACGCCGACGGCTACCGGCGCGCCTTCTCCAACGCCGCCTGGATGGGGGTGAACGGGAACAGGGCCCCGGTGGCGGGCCGGGTCTGCATGGACCACACGATGCTCGACGTCACCGGCGTTCCCGGCGTGTCGATCGGGACGGACGTCGTCGTGATGGGGGAGGGGGGGCCGACCGCCGACGAGCTCGCCCGCATCGCGGGGACGATCCCCTACGAGATCCTCACGCAGGTCGGGCGGCGGATCCCGAGGGTTGTCGTTGGCTGACACCCGGACAAGGAACGGCCTCGCCGCCTTCCTCGATTCCTTCGGCACCCGCGTGTTCCGGCTGATCGAGGACCTGGGGAACATCTTCGTCCTCCTGGTGCAGTGCGTCACCTGGCTGTTCCGGCCGCCCTCGGAGATCAAGAACATCGTCAAGCAGATGGAGGAGGTGGGGATCAACTCCCTGCCGGTGGTGATGGTCACGGCGACCTTCACGGGGATGGTGCTGGCACTCCAGAGCTGGTCGGGATTCCAGCGGTTCCAGGCGACGAGCTTCGTCGGCTCGGTGGTCGCGCTCTCCATGACGCGGGAGCTGGGCCCGGTCTTCGCCGGCCTCATGGTTTCGGGGCGGGTGGGGGCCTCCATGGCGGCCGAGCTCGGCACGATGAAGGTGACGGAGCAGATCGACGCGCTGGTGACGCTGGCCACGAACCCGGTCAAGTACCTCGTCGTCCCGCGGGTCGTCGCCTCCACCCTCGTCCTTCCGGTTCTGGTCATCTTCGCGGACCTGATCGGCATCCTGGGGGGATACTTCGTGTCCGTCTACCTCCTCGGCGCCAACCCGTACGTCTACACGGACAAGACGTACCAGTATCTCGAGTTCCGGGACATCTACACGGGCCTCGTCAAGGCCGCCGTCTTCGGCTTTCTCATCGCGCTCATCTCCTGCTATAACGGGTTCATCGCCCAGGGGGGCGCGGAGGGAGTGGGCCGGGCCACCACGCGGGCGGTGGTGGCTTCGTCGATGACGGTGCTCGTGTCGGACTACTTCATGACGTCGTTCATGTTCTGAAGGCGCCCCGCGGAGCGCATCCGGGACGGGGAGAGGGAGCGGGCATCGTGCAATGATCGGGATCCGGGGACTGCACAAGAGGTTCGGGGAGAAGGTCGTCCTCGACGGTCTGGACCTCGATGTCCCGCGCGGGAAGAACACCGTGGTCATCGGGGGGAGCGGGACGGGGAAGTCGGTCCTCATCAAGTGCGTGGTGGGGCTCCTCCGCGCGGACGCGGGGGAGATCCTGATCGACGGGGAGGACGTGACGAAGATGAACGAGCGCGAGCTCGTCCGCGTCCGGCGGAAGTTCGGGATGCTGTTCCAGGGCTCCGCCCTGTTCGACTCGATGAACGTGGGGGAGAACGTCGCGTTCGCCCTCCGCCGGCTCCATCTCTACCCGGAGCGCCAGATCCGCGACGTGGTGGAGGAGAAGCTCGCCATGGTGGGGCTGCGGGACATCCAGCACCTGATGCCGGCGGAGCTCTCGGGGGGGATGAAGAAGCGGGTCGGCCTGGCCCGGGCCATCGCCTCGGAGCCCGAGATCCTTCTGTACGACGAGCCGACGACGGGGCTCGACCCGATCATGGCCGACGTGATCAACGATCTGGTCGTCTCCCTCCGGGAGTCGCTCGGGGTGACGTCGATCTCCATCACGCACGACATGGCGTCCGCGTACAAGATCGCGGACCAGATCGCCATGTTGTATAAAGGAAGAATCGTCGAGACGGGGACGCCGGAGGAGATCCGGAACACGCGCAACGCCGTCGTCTCCCAGTTCGTCGAGGGGAGGGCGGAGGGCCCCATCACCGCGGAGCACGAGGATTTCCTCCGCTTCGTCCGCCGCTCGGGCGAGAGCGGGATGCAGGAGGGTCGCTGATGTCGAGAGAGGCGAAGGTGGGGATCTTCGTGCTGATGGGGATCGTGGTCCTCACCTTCTTCACGTTCCGCGTCAGCCGGATGGGCGGCATCGGGGCGAAGGGGTACAGGCTGACCGTCGACTTCGAGACGGCGGCCGGGCTCGAGCCGAAGGCGAACGTGAAGATGGCGGGCGTCCCGATCGGGAAGGTGGAGGCGATCGAGCTGGTGGGGAACAACGCCCGTCTCGTCCTGAGGATCCGGGACGACGTCCGGATCCCGGTCGACTCGGTGGTCTCCATCCAGACGCAGGGGCTGCTCGGGGAGAAGTACGTGGAGATCCTGCCGGGGAAGGAGACCGAAAAGGTGCTTCCCCCCGGCGGCCGGGTGGCGGAGACGATTCCCCCCGCCAACCTCGACGAGATCATCCGGAAGGTGTCGCGGATCTCGGAGGACCTGCAGAACTTCACCAGAACCCTTTCCGAGACGATGGGCACGGAGGAGGGGAGGGAGGCGCTTTCCGACATCATCCGGAACGTCCGGGAGACGACCGAGGTCCTGCGGACGGTGGTGGCGGGGAACGAGGAGCGGCTGAACCGGATCATGGCCAACATCGACACCCTCTCCTCGGACCTGAAGGAGATCTCCGCCGCCAACAAGGAGGACCTCCGGGCGATGATCGCGAACCTGCGCTCCTTTTCCGAGACGCTCAAGACCGAGGCTCCCGGCCTGGCGAGCAAGCTCCAGGAGATGAGCGAGAACGTCAGCGGCGTCGTCGCGGAGAACCGGTCGAACATCCGGGAGAGCCTCGAGAACCTCCGGAGCGCCTCCGCGAAGCTCGACAACACGCTCGACTCGGCGGGCAAGGTGATGGCCCGGATCGAGCGGGGGGAGGGGACGCTCGGCAAGCTCGTCTCCGACAACACGACCATCACCACGCTCGACGACACGCTCGAGTCGATCAACCGCTACATCGAGAAGAGGGAGGCGCTCAAGACCTTCCTGGACTTCCGTCTCGAGTACCAGACCGAGCCTTCGGCGTGGAAGACCTACGCGGACCTGCGCATCCAGCCCTCGGCCGACAAGTACTACCTGCTCGGGATCGTGGACGACCCGCGGGGGAAGTACGACGCCTCCGAAACGACGACCACGGTCACGCCCCCCGGCGCGACGGTGGTCACCAAGCAGGAGACGTACTCCAACGACCTGAAGTTCAACGCGCTGATCGCGAAGAGGTTCTCGGACGTCACGATCCGCGGCGGCCTCATGGAGTCCACGGGCGGGTTCGGGCTCGACTACCACCTGCTGAAGGACCGCCTGAAAATCGGCGTGGACGCCTTCGACTTCACCCGGAGCAACAAGAAGGCGCATTTGAAAGTGTTCGGCAACTATGATATCGTGAAAAACTTTTTCGTCACGGCCGGCGTGGACGATGTCCTCAATTCCGATGAGGATTTCCGCACTCTCTTTTTCGGGTTCGGGATCAAGTTCGGGGACGACGACCTGAAGACCGTCCTGGGAACCATCCCGCTCCGGCCGTAGGCGGCCGCACACTTTAAAGACCAAAGGACGGGGACCGTGCCATGGCGAGGATCCGCAGGGCGATCGTAAGCGTTTCCGACAAATCCGGGGTTGCGGAGTTCGCCCGGGGGTTGTCCCGGCTGGGGGTGGAGCTGTTCGCCTCGGGAGGGACGGCGGGGCTGCTGCGGGAGAAGAGGGTCCCCGTGCGGCTGATCGAGGAGTACACCGGTTTCCCGGAGATGCTCGACGGCCGGGTGAAGACGCTCAACCCGAAAATCCACGGCGGAATCCTGGCGGTCCGGAAGAACGCCTTCCACATGAAGACGATCGCGTCCCACGGCATCGTCCCGTTCGACATGGTCGTGGTCAACCTGTACCCGTTCGAGGCGACGGTCGCGAAGCCCGACTGCACGCTCGAGGAGGCGATCGAGAACATCGATATCGGCGGTCCCGCGATGCTGCGCTCCGCGGCGAAGAACTTCCGGGACGTGGCGGTGGTCACCGACCCGTCGGACTATCCCGACATCCTCGGGAGGCTCAAGAAGGGGAACGGCAACCTCGACCCCGGAACGCACGCGGATCTGGGCCGCAAGGCCTTCGTCCTGACGGCGCGGTACGACGCCGCCGTCTCCAACTATCTCGGTCGCGTGGCGGAGGGGGGGGGGGAGTACCCGATCACGTTCACCGCCCAGTGGCGCAGGGTCCAGTCGCTCCGGTACGGGGAGAACCCGCACCAGACCGCGGCCTTCTACGCCGACACCCGCCTGCCCGGCGAGCCCACCCTCGGCGGGGCGAAACAGCTCCAGGGCAAGGAGCTCTCCTACAACAACATCGTCGACCTCGACGCGGCGCTCCAGCTCGCCCTCGAGTTCGCGGAGCCCGCGGCGGCGATCATCAAGCACACCAACCCCTCCGGCGTGGGGCTGTCCCGGAGGCGGCTCGTGGACGCCTTCAAGAAGGCCCGGGAGTGCGACCCGGTCTCGGCCTACGGGGGGGTCATCGGCTTCAACCGGCCGGTCAACGGGGAGACGGCGAGGGAGGTCGCGGCGACCTTCTTCGAGGCCGTCGTCGCCCCGTCGTTCGACAAGGAGGCCCGCAAGATCCTCTCCGCGAAGGCCAACCTCCGGCTCCTCGAGACGGGCGGGGTCTTCCGCTGGGGCGGGGACCCCGGGCACGAGATGAAGAAGGTGAGCGGGGGGCTTCTCCTGCAGGGGAGGGACCGGCACGTCCTCGAGCCCGCCTCCCTCAAGGTCGTGACGAAGCGCGCCCCCACCGGGGAGGAGCAGGAAGCCCTGCTCTTCGCGTGGAAGGTGTGCAAGCACGTGAAATCCAACGCGATCGTCTACGCGCTCCGGGACCGCACCGTCGGCGTGGGCGCGGGACAGATGAGCCGCGTGGACTCCGCGAAGATCGCGGTGATGAAGGCCCAGCGCCCGACCGCGGGGACGGTCGTGGCCTCGGACGCCTTCTTCCCCTTCCGCGACGGCCTCGATGCGGCGGCCGCGGCGGGGGCGACCGCCGCGATCCAGCCCGGGGGATCGGTGCGGGACGCGGAGGTGATCGCGGCAGCCGACGAGCACGGGATGGCGATGGTGTTCACGGGGGTGCGCCACTTCCGTCACTGATCCCAAAGGCGCATGGAGCAGGAAGGAGGAGACCGGTGGGGCTGAAGATTCTCATCGTGGGTAGCGGGGGTCGCGAACACGCCCTCGTCTGGAAGATCGCGCAGAGTCCTCTGGTGGAGAAGATCTTCGCGGCGCCCGGGAACCCGGGGATCGCCGGAAGCGCGGAGCTCGTTCCCGTGCCGGTGGACGAGACCTCCCGGATCGTCGATTTCGCCGTGAAGCAGCGGGTCGACCTGACGGTCGTGGGGCCCGAGGCGCCTCTGGCCGCCGGCATCACGGACGACCTGACCCGGCGCGGCCTGCTGGTCTGCGGGCCGAGCAAGGCCGCCGCGCAGCTCGAGGGGTCCAAGGTGTTCACGAAGAACATCCTGGCCAAATACGGGATCCCGACGGCGGAGTTCCGGGTCTTCGACTCCTTCGACGACGCGGAGCAGTACGTCCTCACGCACCGTCTCCCGGTCGTGATCAAGGCCGACGGGCTCGCGGCGGGGAAGGGGGTGTCCGTGGCGGGGACGTACGAGGAGGCGGTCGCCTTCCTGCGGGACGTGATGGAGAAGCGGGTGTTCGGTCCCGCCGGGGAACGGGTCGTCGTCGAGGAGTGCCTCACGGGCGAGGAGGCCTCCTACATCGTCTTCAGCGACGGGGAGAAGTTCGTTCCCCTGCCCTCCTCCCAGGACCACAAGCGGATCGGCGACGGCGACACGGGGCCGAACACCGGCGGAATGGGCGCGTACTCCCCCGCGCCGGTGCTGACCCCCGAGATCGAACGGAAGGTCCAGCGGGAGATCTTCGAGCCGCTCCTCGCCGGGATGCGGTCCGAGGGGGCGCCGTTCCGGGGGATCCTCTACGGCGGCCTGATGATCGAGCGGGGCGCGGCGAAGGTCCTCGAGTTCAACGTGCGCTTCGGGGACCCCGAGGCGCAGCCGCTGTTCATGCGGCTCGCGAGCGATCTCGTGCCCCTGCTGATGCAGTGCGCCCAGGGGAAGCTCACCGACGCGGTCATGGAGATCGACCCGAGGCCGACCGTCTGCATCGTGATGTCCTCCGCCGGATACCCGGGCCCCTACCGGAAAGGGGATCCGATCCTGGGCATCGACGAGGCGGAAGGGCTGGGCGGCGTCCAGGTCTTCCACGCCGGCACGGCGATTAGGGACGGGAAGCTGGTCACCAGCGGGGGAAGGGTGCTCGGGGTCACCGCCGTGGACGACGACATCCGGAAGGCGATCGCACGGGGATACCGCGCGGTCGAGAAGATCCGGTGGGAAGGGGCGTACTACCGGACCGACATCGGGAAACGGGCGCTCCAGCGGGACGAGGTCTGACCGATGGCCGGCAAGGTCCTGATCCTCATGGGGAGCAAGTCGGACGAACCGGTGATGGGAGAGGCCGCCCGCGTCCTGTCCGGGTTCGGGATTCCCTGCACCATGACGGTGACGTCCGCGCACCGGTCCCCCGCCCGCACCCGGAAGATCGTGGCCCAGGCCGAGGGAGACGGGTATTCGGTCATCATCGCCGGAGCCGGCTACGCAGCGCACCTCGCGGGTGTTGTCGCGGCGGAGACCCTTCTCCCGGTGATCGGCGTGCCGCTGGAGGGTTCGCCGCTGGCGGGGCTCGACTCCCTCCTCTCGACGGTCCAGATGCCGGCGGGAATCCCCGTGGCGACCATGTCGGTCGGGAAAGCGGGCGCCCGGAACGCGGGGCACCTCGCCGCGCAGATCCTCTCCCTCTCGGATCCCGGGCTCCGGGAGAAGGTCCGGGAGAGCAGGAGACGGATGGCAGAGGAGGTCGCCGCCTCGGCCGACGAGATCCGATGATCGCGCTTTCCCCGGAGTGCTTCCCCTGTTTCCTGCGGCAGGCGGACCTGGCGGCCCGCGCGCACGGTGCCTCCGGGTCCGGCCGGAAGGCCGTGGGCGACCGGGTCGCGGGCATTTTGTCCGACGTTTCGCCGGGGGAGGTCCCGGCGAGGGTCGCCACCCGCCTGCACGAGATCGTCCGGGAGGAACTCGGGGCCGACGACCCGTTCCGGGAGGTGAAGGAACGGGAGTTCGGCCGGTTTGCGGAGATGGCCTCGAGGGCGGAGGCGCTCGTCGCCGGCTCCGCGGACCCGGTGGCGGCGGCCGTGTGGCTTTCGGTCTTCGGGAACATCATGGACTCCGGGATCGTCGAACGGGAGTCCATGGAGGTCGAGGTGGGACGGCTTGCGGCGGAGGACGGATCCCGGCAGATCCCGGAGAAGCTCAGGGCCCGGATCGACGGCTCCCGGACGATCGGCGTCCTGCTGGACAATGCGGGAGAGGTGGCATTCGACGTGCCGCTTCTCGCGCGGATTGCGGGGACGGGGAGGACGGTCTGGGTCGGCGTGAAGGGAGGGCCCGTCATCGACGACCTGACCGAGGCGGAGGCCCACCGGCTGGGGCTGTCCGCCTACGGCGATGTCGTGTCGAACGGCAACCGGGGCGTGGGGACCGACCTGGCCCTTTGCACGCGGGAGTTCCGCGACCGGATCGCGGGCTCCGACCTGATCCTGTCGAAGGGGCAGGCGAATTTCGAAACGCTGTTCGGGCACCTCCGGAACGCCTTCTTCCTGTTCCGATGCAAGTGCCCCGTCGTCTCCCGGGCTCTCGGGAGGCCCGAAGGGGACCTCGTCGTGCTGGACGGAGAAGGGGCGGGATGACCCGCCTGGTCCGCCTGGACGCGGGATCGGTCTCCTTCCCGCCGCCGGGCGTGGTCGAGTCTCTCCGGGCGGGGGGGATGCTCGTCTTTCCGACGGACACGCTGTACGGGCTCGGGGTCGACCCGGCCTCGGAAGAGGCGCTCGCCCGGCTCCTTGCCGCGAAGGGGCGCGAGGGGGGAAAGCCGATCCCCCTTCTGCTCGACGGGCCCGCGAGGGCGTCCTCCCTGGCCCGGCGGATTCCCGCGGAGGCGTCCCGGCTGATGGAGAGATTCTGGCCGGGGGCGCTGACCATCGTGCTGCCCGCCAGGCCGTCGCTTCCTGCGGCCATCACCGGCGGAACGGGGACCGTGGGCCTGCGCGTCCCCGGGCATCCGGTTCCCCGGGCGCTTGCCGCGGCGGCCGGGGGGGCGATCACGGGGACGTCGGCCAACCGGGCCGGCAGCCCCGGCGCCTGGGGGACGGCCGAGGAGCTCGTGACCGAGTTCGCGGGCGAGGCCGACTGGATCCTTTGGGACGGGCCCGCTCCGGCGTCGGCCGGTTCGACCGTCGTGCTCGTCGGGGAGGGAGGGGTTTCCCTCCTGCGGGAAGGGGTGATCCCCTTTCCGACCATTATCAACGCTCTCGGAGAGGGGTAGAAGCATGGCCATCGTGTCGCCGTTTCGGGGAATCCGCTACGACCTGTCGAAAGGGAGCGACCTGTCGCAGGTCGTCTCCCAGCCCTACGACGTGATCTCCCCCGAGGAGCAGAAAAGCCTTCACCTGCGCCACCCCCGCAACATCGCCCACATCGATTTCGGGCTGGAGGAGGAAGGCGACGGCCCCAAGAAGAACAAGTACACCCGGGCGGCCGGCCATTACCGGCAGTGGATGGAGGAGGGGACCCTCGTCCGGGACGCGGACCCTTCCCTCTACTACTACGAGCAGGAGTTTTCCCTTCCCGGCCACGGCCTGTTCGTCCGGAAGGGGTTCCTCGGCGCCCTCCGGCTGTCGGCCTTCGGGGAAGGGATGGTCTACCCCCACGAGAAGACCCACTCCCGGCCCAAGGAGGACCGGCTCGCGCTCATGCGCGCGACGGAGGCGAACACGAGCCCCATTTTCGGGCTCTACTCCGACCCCGGGGACGGGGTGGCGAGGGCCCTGCGGGCGAAGCTGCCGGCGCAGCCGGACGTTACGGCCACCGACGACCTCGGGGTAAAGCACCGGATGTGGCGGGTCTCCGACCCCGCGTCCCTCGCGGACGCGGTGGGGAAGATGGCGGACAAGAAGGTGTTCATCGCCGACGGGCACCACCGGTACGAGACGGCGCTCGCCTTCCGGGACGAGATGAGGCAGAGACACGGGTCGAGGGAGGACGCGGCGTACGAGCACGTCCTCATGTTCCTGTGCAACATGGACGACGAGGGGATCGTGATCCTTCCCACCCACCGGGGGATCCACTCGGTGCCGGGGTTCTCCGCGGAGGAGTTCGCCGCCCGCGTGGGCTCCCTGGTCCCCCTGGACACCCGTCCAGGGACGCCCGAGGACGCGGAGAGGGCGGTCGCGGAGGCGGGACGGAAAGGGAAGGCGATCGCCTGGAGCGCCGGCGCCGGCCGGTATTACGTCGCCTCGTTCCCCGACCCGGAGAGCTTCGGCGAGAAGAACCTGTCCCGCTTTCCCGCCAGGCTTCGCACGCTCGACGTGGTGATCCTCCACGGCTTCCTCTTCGAGCGGATCCTGGGGATCTCCCCGGACGCGGTCACGGCGGGGGGGTTCGTCCGGTACTACAAGGAAGCCCGGAAAGCCGCCTCCGAGCTCGCGGGCGGGGAGCTCCAGGCCGCCTTCTTCCTCAATCCGGTCACGATGGAGGAGTTCCGGGACGTCTCCCTCTCCGGGCACGTCCTCCCCCAGAAGACCACCTTCTTCTACCCGAAGATCCTGACGGGCCTTCTGATTCTCCCCGTGCGGGGAGATGACACGCTGCCGGGATAGGGGGGGTGCGATTCCCCCCCTCCGGGTCCGCCAGCCGGAGAAGGGGTACCGGTTCTCCATCGATTCCGTGCTGCTCGCCGATTTCGCGTCCGCCTGTTGCGGCAGGTCGGTCCTCGACCTGGGCACCGGGTCGGGGGTCGTCCTTCTTCTCCTCGCCCGGCGGTGCGATGTCCTGAAAACGGGGGTGGGGGTGGAGATCCAGCGGACGCTGTGGGAGTACGCCTGCCGGAACATCCGGGAGAACGGGCTGGGGGACCGTCTTTCCGCCGTTTTGGGCGATCTCCGGGAAACGATTCCGGGCCTCTCCCCGCGCTCCTTCGACCTCGTGGTCGCCAACCCCCCGTACCGGAAAATCGGCGAGGGGAGGAGGAACCCGGACCCCCGCAGGGAGATCGCCCGCCACGAGGTGGCGTGCACGATGGCCGACGTCTTCACCGCCGCGGGGAGGTATCTCGCCCCGCGGGGCCGTTTCGCGATCGTCTGTCCCTCGGCCCGCCTCCCGGAGCTGTTCGCCCTGGGCGAGGCCGCCGGCATCCTGCCGGAGACCATCCGGTTCGTCCATCCCCACGCCGACGAGCCGGCGAACCGGGTGCTGGTGGCGGGAAGCCGCCGGAAGACGGCGGAGCAGGTCGTCCTGCCTCCCCTCGTCGTCTATGCGGGCAGACGCCGGTATCATCCGGAGGTCGAGAAGATCTTCACGGGGTTTTTCCGGGAGTAGGGGGGAGTGGACGGAACGCGCCCGCGGTGCAGGGAAGCCTATCCTTTCCTGCGGGACGATTTCCGGCTGATGGAGCGAAGGATCTCGCGGGTTTCGGGATCGCGGACCTCCTCGAGGCCTCCGGGATCGGGGGGGAGAGGGCCGTCGGGGTGCGGAGACGGTTCCGCCGCCGGGGACGGTTCCTTCCCGGGGAGAGATTCCGCCCCGTCGGACGGGCAGCTCCCGGAATCGACGGCGAACCGGATCTCCCGGATCGCATCCCCGCCCTCGAACGACCGGATCCGTTCGAGCAGCGCCGGCTTGGAAAGCTGAAGCTCCTGGGCCCACGCGTGATTCCGGACGAAGACCGTCAGCACGCCGTTGCGGATTTTTCCCGGGGAGGTCTTTCCGCCGAGGAGGGGACCGACGATCTTCCCCCAGGACCGGAGGAGGCGCACCTGGGCCGCGGCGGCGGGAAGACCGAGCGTGTCCACAAGGAGCGTCTCCAGGATCGTCGAGAGCCTCCGGACGCTCACCGCCCCCCCCCTTCCGTCTGCCTGCGAACCCTCCCCCCCACGATCTGCCCGGCGACGGCGCAGAGAATGAAGAAGGGGATCAGCCAGGAGGTGACGTGGTTGGCGATCCTGAGCCAGGCGATCAGGGGAATGGAAAGGTGGACGTACGCGAACCAGGCGAGGGAATACTTCCGCTGCCCTTCGCGCAGATAGCCCAGGGGGATGTTGAGGACCAGCGCGGTGACGCCGATGACTCCCATGAACGATAAGGTATGAGTGCTCAGGATGATCGTTTCCCGCCCGTCGGTTCCTCCCGGGATTATAATGGATAAACCCGAGGGAAGGAAATAACTCATACATTTTCTATATCTTACCGGTGGACGTTTCCTCCTGTTTGCGGGGGTTTGCGGATTTTTCCGTTCGGTCGGGGCGATCTGCAATCCCTTTGGCAGGGGAACGAGGGATGGCAAAGTAATTTATAATGATGGAAACGTCCCGCACGACAAGATCAACAGGAACCGAACCGGAATCTGGCCTGCCAATTGGAGAGAGACATTCGGAGGGCGAGAATATGAAAAAAATGGTTTTTTTGCTCGGGCTGGCACTTCTCTTTTCCTTGGGCTTGTGGGAGGGCGCCGGCGGTGTAACGACATCTCCGTTTCCCGCGACGGTGAACCTTCTTGCCGATGGAGTGGAAAAAACGGTCGAGGTGTATTTTCCCACCGGGGTACCCGTGAGTGGCATGAATAGCAGGACCCACGAGGAGATCACCATCCAGGGCAATGCAGTAACCTACATCTGGCACTCGAATTACGGGAAACAGGATGACTATGTAAAAACAATCGTCACGACTCTTCCCGTGGTCATTCGAGAGTTTTAGCGAGACATCGTCGCTAAGATTTTTCCTTTGCCGGAGAACAGGGGACAGGGAGGATCCAAATGGCGCGGGCCGCCCACCCGGAAGTCATCCTCATCTTCCGGGGAACGCATCAGGTGATGTCTGCGGAGAAGATTCTGAAGAGAGGCGGCGTGCCGATGCGGCTCATCCCCGTCCCGAGGCGGCTCACGTCGGACTGCGGACTCGCGATCCGGATTTTCCCCCCCGACAAGGACCGTGCCCGGAAGGTCCTCTCCCGGGCCAAACTTCTTCCCCGATCGGTACACATCTTGCGTGAAGGAGAGGTGTACGAGGAAGAACCTTGTTGGTAATGCACTGCTGCTCCAGGGAGAGATCGTGATTGACATGCAGGGATTTGCCAAATAGAATGGGCACTTATATTTTGTCTGCCGGGGGGGATGTGGGCCGGAAACAGATGGGAATCATTCTCGCGGTAGTGACGTTTTTCGGAAGCATCCTGACAACCCCTGTCCGGGGGATCGCCTCGGAGAGTCCTCTTTTCTCGGCGTTCCCGCAGGCATTGACGGAGCCGTCGCCGGCGGTGCCGGCGTGGTCCGCCCTTTCCCTCGTCCCTCTGAAGGCCGTTCCGCCTCCTGCGCCTGATCGGACGGAAGGTGTGGCGCCCCGCGCGCCGGGAGACGTGCCGGTATTCTCTTCGATCCTGACCGGCGCGAACGCCTCCCTGCGGGGGCCGGAACCGCCCGCCGGGACGGTGCCGTTCCGTGCGTTCCTCCGGGACGAGAAGGACTCCGACATTGTTCTTGCGCCGAGTGACGTCGCCGGCGCGATGGAAACGGGAGAGGAAGCGGAACCGGTGGTGGTTCTGGACGCGGAATTCTTCGCCAACGCGCCGGACGAAGTCGAGAAGGGGAGCGACGGCAGCTACGCGAACCTCACGCGGCGGATCGACAAGTTCATCCGGTATTTCCAGACCAACGCGCGGGACCGTTTCGAGGTCTGGCTCGCCCGTTCCGGAAAGTACTCGGACATGATGCGCGAGATCCTGGCGAAGTACGGGATGCCGGGCGATCTCGTCTATCTTGCCCTGATCGAAAGCGGGTTCTCCCCGCAGGCCTATTCGGTCGCGCGGGCGGCGGGCCCCTGGCAGTTCATCCCGGGGACCGGAAAACGATACGGCCTCCAGGTGAACTGGTGGGTCGACGAGCGCAGGGATTACGAGAAATCGACGCACGCGGCGGCCAACTACCTGAAGGACCTGTACGGCATGTTCGATTCGTGGCCCCTTGCCGCGGCGGCCTACAACTGCGGCGAAGGCAAGATCCAGCGGGCCGTTTCCCGCTACAAGACGGACGATTTCGGAACGCTCACCCGCTACCGGTACCTCTCCCGGGAGACGAAGGATTACGTACCCAAGATGCTCGCGGCGCTCACGATCGCGAAGAATCCGGAGAAGTACGGCTTCGGGGACGTCCGGTACGAAGAGCCGATCGCGTTCGACAAGGTGGCCGTCCCCGGGGGAACCGATCTTGCCGCGATGGGGAGCCTGATCGGGGTCCCCGTCGAGACCCTGAAGGAATTGAACCCGCAGCTCAGGCGCTTCTGCACCCATCCCGAAGCGGAGATGGTCGAAATCCGCCTTCCCAAGGGGTTCGGGCCGGTCGCCGCGGAACGGATGGAGGAGATCCGGACGGAAGCCAGGGTCACCTTCCTCGAACACAAGGTGAAGAAGAAGGAAACGCTTGCCTCCCTCGCGGATCAATACAACACGCCGATTTCGACCCTGAAAGAGATGAACGGGCTGCGGGGCGACTCCCTCCGCCGGGTCCCCAAGCTGATCATCCCGGTGACCGGCCTTTCCGGGGAGGAGTCGGTCCCCGGAACGAAGGTGTCTCCCGACCGGCTCCGGATGGCGCACATGCGGGGGGACGAGGGGTATCGGCGGGGGCAGAAGGTCCGGGTGCGGAAGGGCGACAGCCTGTGGACGATTTCCAGAAGGTCGGGCGTGAGCATTCAGGCGCTGGCGCGTGAGAACCGGATGAAGACCACCGGCACCCTCCGGGCCGGCTCCGTCATCCGGATCCCGGGCGGCGTCTCGCGCTCCGGGAACGGTTCCCGCCACGTCGTCCGCCCCGGGGAGACGCTCTGGTCGATCGCCAGGCGGCACGGCGTCACGGTGAACCAGCTCGCCGACCGGAACAACATCGATCCCCGGGAGTCCCTGCGCAGCGGCCGCGTCCTTCAGATCCCCACGGAGTCGTAATCTGCCCGATCCGCGTTCATTCGTCTACCTCGACAACGCGGCAACCTCTTTGCCCAAACCGAAAGGGGTCGCGGAGTCCGTGGCCGGGGCGATCCGGCGCGCGGGGAACCCGGGGCGCTCGGGACACGCCCTCTCCATCCGGTCGGCCCGCGACCTGTTCGTCGCCCGGGAACGGCTGGCCGCGCTGTTCGGCGTGCGGGACAGCTCGCGGTTCGTGTTCGCGGAGAACGCCACCGAGGCTCTCAACCAGGCGATCAAGGGGATCCTGCGTCCGGGCGATCACGCGGTGACGACCTCCCTGGAGCACAACTCGGTGATGCGGCCGCTGCGGCGGATGGAGGAGGGGGGCGTCTCCGTGACGGTGGTCCCCGCGGGCCCCGGCGGGGTCGTGGATGCGGGCGCGGTCGCCGCCGCCATCCGGAAAAACACCCGGCTGGTCGCCGTCGTCCACGCGTCGAACGTGACCGGCGCCATCCAGCCCGTCGCAAAGATCGCGCGCGCGGCCCGCAGGGCGGGGGCGTTCACCCTGGTGGACGCCGCCCAGAGCGCGGGATCGATCCCCTTCTCCCTCGCCGACATCCCGGCGGATATGCTGGCGGCTACGGGGCACAAGGCCCTCCTGGGCCCGCAGGGGACGGGGTTTCTCTACGTCCGGGAAGGCGTGCCGCTCGTGCCGCTGATCGAGGGAGGGACGGGCAGCCGCTCCGAGTCGGACCACCAGCCCGACTTCTTCCCGGACGCCCTCGAGTCCGGCACCCAGAACAGCGTGGGGATCGCGGGACTCGCCGTTTCGCTCGCCTGGCTGCTGCGCAGGGGGGTGGAGACCGTGCGCCGGAAGGAGGAGGAGCTGCTGGGCGACCTGATTTCCGGGATGGAGCGGATCCCGGGCGTGACGGTCTTCGGCCCCCGCGATCCGTCCCGGCGCGTTTCGCTCGTTTCCTTCCTGGTGGAGGGGATGGACCCCGGCGTGGTCGGGATGCGGCTCGAGAAGACGTTCGGGATTCTCGTCCGGGCCGGGCTGCACTGCTCTCCCAACTCCCACCGGACGCTCGGCACGTTCCCGGAGGGGACGGTGCGCGTGAGCCCGGGGCCGTTCAGCACGCGCAGGGAGATCTCCGGATTTCTCGCCGCGCTCAGGAAGATCGCCTCCGCCCGCCGCTGACGCGCGGGCCCGGATCCCCCCTCACTGCAGCGCGTCGCCGAATTCAGGAATGCGCCCGCGCGCGGCGGAGGATGGACGTGGTGGACCGTCCGGGGAGGAGCCGGATCGTCCGCACGGTCCCGCCGCGGGACAGGACGAACCCGGAACCGACGATCTCTTTTCCCTTCCAGTCCTCCCCCTTGACGAGCACGTGCGGGACCACCTGCTCGATCAGGGCCGCCGGGGTGTCCTCGGAGAAGACGACGACGCGGGAGACGCAGGCGAGCGACGCCAGAAGGTAGGCGCGGTCCCGGGCGGGCTGGACGGGGCGTCCTTCCCCTTTCAGGCGCCGCACGGACGCGTCGCCGTTCACGCCCACCACGAGAACGTCGCCGAGAGCGGCCGCCTCCCGCAGGTACCGCGCGTGCCCGGCGTGCAGGATGTCGAAGCACCCGTTGGTGAAGACGATCGTCTTTCCCTGCCGGCGCCATCGGGCGAGGGCGGCGCGGACCGCCTTGCGGGGGATTATCTTTTTGGCCGGGTCTTCCGGTAGGCGCGGACGTTCCGGTCCTTTGCGCACGGGATCCTCCTTCTTGCCTCGTCGACCAGGGCCGGGTCGATCTTCGCGGACACGATGCCTTCGTCCTCCCCTCCCTGGGCGAGCCGCTCTCCCCACGGGGAGGCGATGACCGACCCCCCGGCGTAGGTGAAATCGCCCGACCTCCCGACCGCGTTGGCCGCCACCACGAAGAGCTGGTTCTCCACGGCGCGCGCCACGGTGAGCAGGTCCCAGTGGGCCTTCCGGGCGGCCGGCCATTGCGCGGGCACGCAGAACAGGGTCGCCCCTTCGGAAACGTATTTCCGGGACAGCTCGGGGAACCGGATGTCGTAGCAGATCTGGGGGCCGATCATCCCCACGGAGGTCTTGACGGTCAGGGCGGCCGTCCCCCGCCGGAAGTGGAGGTGCTCCCCGGAGGGGGAGAACAGGTGCGCTTTCCGGTACTCCCCCGCGACCGCCCCCGTCGAGTCGATGACGTAGAGCGTGTTGTACACAAACCTTCCGGACCGCTCGGGAAGCGAGCCGGCGATCACGACGCGCCGGTCGGCCGCGAAGCGGCGCAGATCGACCAGGAGATCGGGGGTGGTCCCGCACAGCGTCCGCAGGTTGCCGTAGGAGAAGCCCGTGCTCCACATCTCCGGGAGGACGCACAGGGCCGCCCCCCCTGATACGGCATCGCGGAGGAGGGCGAAGGCCCGGGAGACGTTCGCTTCGACGTTTCCCATCTCGACGGGGACCTGAAGGGCGGCGGCCCGAAAGGGCGGTCTCATGCGGTCTCCCTTACTGGTTGCCTGGGGCGGGATGGGCGTCGGGTGACTCAAAGAATGGCGCGCGCCACCGTCAGGACCACTATATGCTCCGCCCCGGCGTTTTTCAAGGTGCGGGCGCACGCGCCGACGGTCGCCCCCGAGGTATATACGTCGTCGACGAGGAGGATGTCGGGAGGGACCCGCGCCCCGGGCCGGGCGGCGAACGCACCCCGGATATTTTCCTCCCGGTCGGGGAGAGGGGAACCCGCCTGGGGCCGGAGTTCCCCCGTCCTCCGCAGGAGGAGAGGGTCGCAGGGCCATCCGGCAAGACGGCCGAGGGGGAGGGCCACCAGTGCGGGGAGGTTGTACCCCCTTTGCAGATATTTCGCCGGACGGATCGGTACGGGGACGATCGTCGGCCGGAACCCGGCCGGGAAGCGGTCGGCCCATGCCCCGCGGATCGCCTCGAAGAGCATCCTTGCGAGGATGTGCGCCACGTCGCTCCTGCCCTCGTACTTGGCGGCCCGGATTCCTTCCCGCACCTCCTCCCGGTAGGCGAACAGGGACAGGGCGAGGTCGAACGGCCGGTCCTGGGGACAGGGGGAAATCCCCTGTCCCTCCCGGCAGGCGGGCCAGGTGTCTACCGCCCCGGGGGAGAGGTCGGGCGTCGCGGGGGGGAGCAGCGTCCGAAGGAGGGCGATCTCGGCGGAAAGCGCCCGGGTTGCGGTCGCAAGGGCGGCGCGGAGGCGCCTCCCCGCGCCGCGGGGATCACCGGGCGGTGGCGGGGATGGCGTGTTCCGGGTGGCCGTGGAAGATGGCGTATTCGTTCCAGACCCCGCAGGAGGAGCAGCGGGGGGCCCACTTGATGGTCGTCTGTCCGCATCCGGTGCAGCGGAACGGGATGAGGTACCGCCGCTTGTATCCGAACGCGCGCTGGTAGTGATGGCAGGCGGTCTCATACCGGCCTCTCCGCCGGAGCGCCTCGGCGAGCAGGACGTTCACGGATTCGCACTCCGGGTCCAGATGCTCCGCCTTCAACAACTGTTCCAGCGCCTCGTCGTTCATCTCCAGCCTCAGGTAGAACTTCCCCAGGAAGAGATTGACGTCGTAGGAGGAGGGGAACTCCCGGAGCAGGTCTTGGTACACCGCGATCACCGCCTCCGGCCTTTCCGTCTCCACCCCCAGATCCTCGAGCCGGATCAGGAGGACGGCGTTGCGGGTCGCCCGGTACCCCGCAAGCAGCGTCTCCGTCGCCTCCTCCAGGTTTCCCCGTTCCCGGAGGTGCCCGGCGAGGGCGGGGTAGGCCGCCGTGAAGAGCGGCTGGTCCTTGATGAGCTCCCGGAGGCGCCGCTCCGCGTCGTCGGTCTTTCCCTCCGCCATGCGCCGGACCGCCTTCTCGTACCGGAGGGCGTCGAACAGGGCCTTGTCCCCCTCGGATGCGGTTTTCCCCTTGAGCTTGAGGATCTTCTTCTGCATGGCGTAGGCGGCCACCATCTCTTCCCGAAGGATGTGGATGTCCCGGATCCCTTCCCAGGCGCGCAGGTTCTCCCCCTCGGAGGTTTCGATCGTCCGGAGAAGCGACAGCGCGTTCTCCAGGTCGTTCATCTTCCGGGACAGCTCCGCGAGGCGGAAGTAGACGGTGATGTCCGAGGGGTCGATCTGCTTCACGCGGGTCAGGGCCTTGACGGCCTCCAGGTAGTTCTTCCGCTCGGACTCCACGTTGGCCAGGAGGTCGAGCGCCTCCCGGTCCTCGGCGTTGACGGAGAGGCTCTTCTGCACCTCCGCCGCCGCCTCGTCGAGGATCCCCCGCTGGAAGAGGCCGGACGCCTTGGCGACCCGGGCCCGGGCGGCGTCCCGCCGCTGCTTCTCCCGGCTCTCCTTCCAGTGTTTCGACGCCTGGGTCACGTCCTTGACCATCGTGCCGAGGATCACCATCGCCGCGCCCAGGGAAAAGGCCAGGATGGCGAGCTCGCTGACCGTGACCTCCACCTGCCCGCTCCCGGAGTAGAAGAACTGGATGTGCTGTCCGTTCAGGAGCGAGATGTACGAAAAGGCGACCAGGATGACGACGAAGAGGAGGAAGAGCAGTCGAACCGCCATGGGTAGGGGGCCTCCGGGACTCTATCGGTCTGCGGGGATGGGAATTTCCGGCGAGGATCCCCACAACCGGTCGAACTGGTAGAAATCCCGGACGCTGTCCAGGAAGATGTGCACCACGAAATCGCTATAGTCGATCAAGACCCACCGCCCCTCGCGGATCCCCTCCACCCCCATCGGATACACACCCTTCTTCTTGAGCGATTCCTCGATGTGGCTGGCGACGGCGGTGACCTGCCGGTCGGACGTTCCCGAACAGAGGAGAAAGTAGTCGGTGAAGGTGGCGTTCTCCCGGACGTCCAGGGCGCGGATCCCGGCGGCTTTCTTCTCCTGCGCCAGCTTCGCGCACTGGATCAGCGTATCCCGCGTGGTTATGGTCGTCCTTCCTCCCCGGCGCCGAGGTACAGGCCGTGCTCGGCGATGTATTCCTCCACCTCCGGCGGGACAAGCCCCCGGATGCTCTTCCCGTTCCGGACCTTCTCCCGGATGGAGCGGGAGGAGATGTCCAGGATCGGCAGGGCGGGGCAGAGCAGCCTTCGCCCTCCCGGGAGGCGGTAGCTTTCTCCCTTCCAACTATAGCAATGGGGTTCCTCTTTTTCAATACGCAACCCCAAGGGGGGCGCAGGCTTGCGGGGGGTCCCGTGCCGCGGGAGGAGGACGATGTCGCACGCGGCGAGGAGCTCCTCGTACCGGTGCCAGGTGGAGATCTCCCCGAAGGAATCCGCCCCCATCACGAAGATCCAGTCGACCCCGGGCTCCGCCCGGTGAAAGTCCCGCACCGTCGTCAGGGAGTAGGAGAGGCCCTCCTGGCGGATCTCCCGGTCGGAGACCGTGATCCCCGGGAGCCGCGCGACGGCGGCGGACGCCATGGCGAGGCGGTGCCTGGCCTCGGAGACCGGCTGACGGGGCTTGTGGGGCGGGTAGTGGGCGGGAAGGAGCACGACCCGGGGAAGGGAGAGCGCCTCCCTAACCTCGATCGCCATGCGCAGATGGCCGTTGTGGAACGGGTCGAACGTCCCGCCGAACAGGGCCGCCGATGGTCGGTTCGCCCCCAATTACGTCCGGACCTGGCCGTCCCCGAAGGCGATGAACTTCGTCGTCGTGAGTTCGGTCAGCCCCATCGGACCGAACGCGTGGATCTTCGTGGTGCTGATCCCGATCTCCGCCCCGAGCCCCAGCTGGAACCCGTCGTTGAACCGGGTGGATGCGTTGACGAGGACGAGGGAGGAGTCCACGTCGCGCAGGAACCGCATGGCCCGGGCGTGGTCCTTCGTGAGGATCGCCTCCGTGTGCAGCGATCCGTGCCGGCGGATGTGCAAAATCGCCTCGTCCATCGAGGGGACCACCCGGACCGCGAGGATCAGGTCGAGGTACTCGGTCCCCCAGTCCTCCGCGGAGGCCGGCTTCGCCCAGGGCACGAGGGACAGGGTCCGCGGGCAGCCGCGGAGCTCAACCCCCTTTTCCCGGAGCGGCGCCGAGACGGCGGGAAGGAACTCCCCGGCGGCCTTCTCGTGCACCAGGAGCGTCTCCATCGCGTTGCACACCCCGGGCCGCTGGACCTTTGCGTTGACGCAGATCGCGACCGCCTGCCCCGTGTCCGCGCCCTCGTCGACGTAGATGTGGCAGACCCCCTTGTAGTGCTTGATGACGGGAATGCGGGACTTCTCCGCCACGCTCCGGATCAGCCCTTCTCCCCCGCGGGGGATGATGAGGTCGATGTACTCCTCGGCGGCGAGCATCCGGTCGATGGCCTCCCGGTCCGTCCGCTCGATCACCGACACGGCGTCCGCGGGAAGGTCCGCATGGAGCATCGCGTCGCGGAGGATCCGCGCGATCGCGGTGTTGGAGAAGATGGCCTCGGAGCCCCCCCGCAGGATGACGGCGTTGCCCGACTTGATGCAGAGCGCGGCCGCGTCGGCGGTGACGTTCGGCCGCGACTCGTAGATGATCCCGATCACGCCGAGCGGGATGCGCATCTTTCCCACCCAGAGGTCGTTGGGCCGCCGCCACATCTTCTCGACCTCTCCGACGGGATCGGGCAGGGCGACGACCTCCTCGATCCCCGCGGCCATCTGCTCGATCCGTGCGTCCGTGAGGGTGAGCCTGTCGAGCATGGCCCCGGAGAGCCCCTTGGACGCCGCCGCCTCGAGATCCCTCCGGTTCTCCTCCTTGAGCCACTCCGCGCGTTCGCGCAGTCCCCCGGCCATGGCGGCAAGGGCCGCGTTCTTCTCGGCCGTGCCTGCCCGCCCCATTCGCGCCGAGGCCTCCCGGGCCGCGCGGCAGATCCCGGTAACGATCTCTTCGGTCGTGGTCGTCCTGGTCTCCGCCATCTACGGGTCTGCTCCTTTTCTCCCCTCGGGGGACTTGTGGGGGTTGATGATCATGAGGTCGTCCCGGTGCACCACCTCCATGGGGGTTCCCTCGCCGAGGAGGGAGCGGACCTCGTGGCTCTTCTTCCCCCTGCCTCGTTCCACCTGCTTGCTGCTCCACGCCGTGATCCCCCGGGCGAACTCCTGCCCGTTCAGGTCGCTGATGGAGACGGCGTCCCCCCGGCGGAATCTCCCCTGGACGGACACCACCCCCGCGGGCAGGAGGCTCTTCCCCCCGTCCCGGAGGACCCGGACGGCCCCGTCGTCCACGACGATGGTGCCGTGCGGGTGCCTCGCGTAGGCGATCCACATCTTCCGGCTGCTCCTCCGTCCGCGGTCGGTGGGGAGGACGAGCGTTCCGACCTCTTTCCCGGCGAGAATGTCGTCGATGGACCGGCGCACCAGGCCCGACCCGATCACCACCGGCGTGCCCGACTCGCTGACGACGCGCGCCGCCAGCAGCTTCGACGCCATGCCGCCGGTCCCCATGGCCTGGGTCCGCAGGGTGCTCGCCACCCGCAGCAGCTCCTCGTCGATCGTCCCGATCACCGGGATCCGCTGCGCGTCCGCGAAGCGGTGGGGATCCCGGGTGAAGACCCCTTCGTTGTCGGTCAGCAGGATCAGCAGGTCCGCCCCGATCATCTGCGTCACGAGGGCGGCCAGGTGATCGTTGTCCCCCAGCCGGATCTCCTCGGTCGCCACCGTGTCGTTCTCGTTGATGATCGGCACGATGCCGCGGGACAGGAGCGCCTCGACCGTGTTCCGGGCGTTGTTGTACCGCTCCCTGCTCTCGAAGTCCTCGTGGGTCAGGAGCAGCTGCCCCACCTTCCGCCCCCGCCTCTCGAAGGCCCGCTCGTAGGCGTACATCAGGCTCGTCTGCCCGACGGCGGCCGCCGCCTGCTTGAGCGTCATCGTCCGCGGCTTCTCTGCCATCCCCATCTTTTTCCGTCCCGCCGCGACCGCGCCCGAGGTGACGACCACGAACGCGATCCCCCTCTCCTCCCAGGCCCGCGCCACCTGGCCCGCCAGCGCGCGGATGTGCGGAACGCGCAGCCCCGCCTCGGCGTCCGCGAGGACCCCGCTGCCGATCTTGACGACGATCCGCCGGAACTTCCGGGAGAGGAGCACGGATGCGCGGTGCGTCTTGGTCTCAGAGCTCATAGGGCGGGCGTCTCCGAAGCGCCACCAGGCCGTTCAGCAGTTCCCGGATCCCCTGCCCGGTGGCCGCGGAAATATAATAGGCATCCCTCTCCGGGAAATTCAACTCCGCGCGGGCCCGCTCCGCGGCTTCCCGCGCGCCCGGAAGGTCCATCTTGTTGAACACCAGGAGCGTCGGGCGGGCGGCCAGCTCCGGGAGGAACTTCCCCATCTCCTGCCGGACGACCCGGCATGCCCGTGCGATCTCGTCGGCCGGCCGGGCGGCGTCCAGGACGTGCACCAGCCCCTCGGTGCGCTCCGCGTGCTTGAGGAACCGGTGCCCCAGGCCCGCGCCCCGGTGGGCGCCCTCGATGAGCCCCGGGAGATCGGCCACGACGAACTCCTCGTCGTTGTGGGAGACCACGCCCAGGACGGGAGAGAGGGTGGTGAACGGGTAGTCGGCGATCTTGGGCCTGGCCCGGGAGATCCGGGAGAGAAGGGTCGACTTCCCCGCGTTGGGGAGCCCGACCAGGCCGATCTGGGCGATGAGCTTCAGGGTGAGCACGAGAGTCCTCTCCTCCCCGGGGATCCCCGGCTGCGCCGTGTCCGGGGCCTGGTTCGTCGAGGTGGCGAAGGAGGCGTTCCCGCGCCCTCCGCGCCCTCCCGCCGCCGCCAGGAACTGATCGTCCTCCCGGGTGAGGTCGGCCAGCAGCTCCCCCGTCTTCCCGTCGGTCACCGTGGTTCCCGGCGGCACGGGGATCACGAGGTCGGGCGCGTTCCTCCCGTGCATGTTCTTTCCCATCCCGTGCTGTCCGCGTTTGGCCTTGAAGATCTTCCGGTACCGGAAATCGAGCAGGGTGGAGAGGTTCGGGCTGACCCGGAGGATGACGCTGCCGCCGTTGCCGGCGTTGCCGCCGTCCGGCCCCCCCCGGGGAACGTACTTCTCCCGGCGGAAGCTGACGCAACCCCGCCCTCCGTCCCCGGCCCGGACGGTGATGGTGGCCTCGTCGATGAATGGCATGGAGAGGGGAAGCGCTACTGGACGGAGAGGACGGACACCTTCTTGCGGTCCTTCCCGAACCGCTCGAACTGGACCTTCCCGTCGACCAGGGCGAACAGGGTGTGGTCCCTCCCCATTCCGACGTTCCGGCCCGGATGCACGGCCGTGCCCCGCTGGCGGAGGATGATCGCCCCGGCGGTGACGGTCTCGCCGCCGTACGCCTTGACACCGAGGCGCTGTCCCTGGCTGTCCCGTCCGTTCCTTGAGCTTCCGACCCCTTTTTTGTGCGCCATTGCGGACCCTTTCCCCCGGGGGCGTTCAGCCCACCCGGATTTCCTTGACCGAAAGCCTCGTGAACGGCTGGCGGTGCCCCTGCTTGCGCGCGTACCCCTTCCGCCGCTTGTACTTGTAGACGACGATCTTCTTTTCCTTCCCGTCGCCGAGGGACATGCAGACGACCTTCGCGTTGGGAACCGTGGGGGTT
Source organism: Deltaproteobacteria bacterium (assembly GCA_020346465.1). GTDB lineage: Bacteria > Desulfobacterota > Deferrimicrobia > Deferrimicrobiales > Deferrimicrobiaceae > CSP1-8. Next base: position 804,306 of record CP070783.1, on the reverse strand, counting down.
CCCACCGCCGTTCCCTCTCCGGAAGACACGAGCAGCACGTCCGAGAGCTCCACGGTCTCCCCCGGCTCCAGGGAAAGCTTCTCCACCTTGATCACGTCACCGGGAGAAACGCGGACCTGCTTCCCTCCGGTGCGCACCACAGCGTACATCGATTTCATCCTCCACGGGCAACGGTAAGAACCATTTACTATAGAAAAGTCGGGGTTTCCTGTCAATATCGGAAATCGCCCCGCTCCGGTGATATATTGGACCGCAATCCATTGTACCGCGAAGGGGAACCGATGAGGGACGTGATCATCGTCGGGGGGGGGCCGGGCGGGCTCCTCCTGGGGCATTTCCTCGAGGAGCACGGGATCGACTACCAGCTGTTCGAGCGGGGCAAGATCGCCCAGTCGTGGCGCCTGATGCGTCACGGGATGAAGCTGCTCTCCCCCGCCGTCCCGGGCGTCGACTGGACGTCGCTGACCCTCAAGTACCCCCTGTGGGCGCTGCACGGCGTGCAGAGGCCGTTCCCCACCCGGGAAGATTTTCTCTGCTACATCGATGCCTTCGCCCGCGAGCACCTGCTCCGGATCGTCGAGAACACGTCCGTGGCCCGCGCCGCCGTCGCCCCGGGGGGGTTCTCCGTCGAAACGTCCGCCGGGCAGGTTTCCTGCCGCTTCCTGGTCGTCGCGACCGGCTCCCTGTCCAGCCCGGCGTATCCGGACATCCCGGGGATCGCGTCCAACCCGTACGTCATCCACTCGTCCGACTTCGTCCATTGCATGACCTACTCGGGAAGGCGCGTCCTGATCATCGGCGGCGGGAACTCCGCCGCGGAGATCGCGATCGAGCTGGCCGGGACCGCCGAGGTGACGCTCTGCACCCGGTCGCCGTTGCGCTATTTCAGCGGGACGGGGGAACTGGAGGATATCCGGGGGTCGTCGGAAAGCACCCTCAAGGAGTGTCTCCGCTTCCGGATCATCGCGCTGCGGGAGTCGGACCCCGCGGTGGGCGTGTCGGGCCGCCGGGTCCGGTTCGAGAGCGGGGAGGAGGAGGAGTTCGACCGGATCCTCTGCGCCACGGGGTACCGCCCGGCATGGATCCCGGTGGACGGCGGGGACGTGCGGGCCGACGAAGACGGGTACCCCGTGATCTCCCGCACGGGAGAGTCCTCCGTTCCCGGCCTGTACTTTTGCGGGTCCCTGGCCCGGTTCAACCGGCGGTGCGCGTTCATCCACGGGTTCCGCAACTACGTGGAAAAGGTCTTCTGGGACATCGCGGACCGGCTGTAGGCTCCTTTTTCCGTCGGGGAGCGGGGGCGATCAGGCTCCGGGGCGGCGCCCCCCGTTCCCCGGCAGGGCGACCTCCGGGAGCCGGTATTGCAGGGCTTCCGCGACGTGGGGCAGGGACACCTTCTGCTCCCCCGCCAGATCGGCGATCGTCCGCGCCACCCGGGCCGCTTTCCCGATCCCCCTGCCGGAAAGTCCCATCCGGTCGGCCGCGCGCACGAGGAACGTGCGTGCCTCGGGGGAGAAGGAGGAGGTCATTCCCGAATAGGGGACGGCCGCCGTCCCGTTCGCCCGGAAGGGATTCCCGGCGTAGCGGCGGGACTGGAGCCGGGAGGCCGCCGTGACGCGGCGACGGACGGAGCGCGACTCCTCCCCGCCGGACGATTCCGACCAGTCGTCGCCGGACAGGGGGACGACGGTGACCGACAGGTCGAACCGGTCCAGGAGGGGGCCGGAGAATTTCTGCGAGAACCGGAAGAGGACGGGGGGGGAGCATCGGCAGATCCGTTTCGGGTGGCCGGCGCTCCCGCACGGGCACAGGTTCGTCGCCGCGAGGAGCAGGAAGCGGCACGGGAACCGGTAGACGCCGCCCGCCCGGACGATCCGGATCTCCCCGGATTCGAGGGGCTGCCGGAGCGCCTCCCGGGAGTCGCGGCGGAACTCGGAGAACTCGTCGAGGAAGAGAACCCCACCGTGGGCGAAGGCGATTTCCCCGGGGCGCGGCGGGGTTCCGCCGCCCACCAGTCCGGCGGGGGACACGGAGTGGTGGGCGGTCCGGAAGGGGCGCCGCGTGATGAGGCGCGGCCAGGGGGGCTCGCCCGCGGCGCTGTAGATCTTCGCCGTTTCGAGCGCTTCGTCCCCGTCGAAGTCGGGCAGGATCCCCGGCATCCGCTCCGCGAGCATCGTCTTCCCGCACCCGGGGGGGCCGGAAAGAAGAAGCGCGTGCCTCCCCGCCGCCGCGATCTCCAGCGCCCTGCGCGCCACCGGCTGGCCGACCACGTCCCGCAGGTCCGGCCCTTGGGGTTCTGCGGGGGCGGGGGGGAGGCGTCTTTGCCCTTCCCGCGGCGGCGGGGGCGCCTGTCCGGACAGGGTTTCCACGGCGTCCCGGAGGGTCTCCGCGGGGATGACCGCAAGGCCGGGGACGAGCATGGCCTCCTCGCAGTTGGCCGACGGGACGATGATCCCCGACAGCCCTTTCTCCCGGGCGAGAAGAGCCTGGGAGAGGACGCCCCGGACGGGCCGGACGGATCCGTCGAGGGAGAGTTCGCCTACGACCAGGGTTTTCCCCAGGGCGTTCGCCGGGACAAGCCCTTCCGCGCAGAGGAGGGAGAGGGCGATGGGCAGGTCGAGGAGGGCTCCGTCCTTTTTCCGGTCGGCGGGGGCGAGGTTGATCGTGATCCTGCGTCCCGGGAAAGGGAACCCCGAGTTGCGGATGGCCGCGCGCACCCTGTCGGCGCTCTCGCGCACCGCCCCCCCGGGCAGTCCCACGATGGTTAGGGAGGGGAGCCCCTTCGAGATGTCGGTCTCCACTTCCACGGGGAGCGCGTCGATCCCCGCGATGGTGGAGGAGAGAACGCGGACGAGCAACGGGGAGGCCTCCCGTGCCTTGCGCGGATTTCCGGCGTCGTCGCCCGCAGGCGCCGAACCGGTCGCGCACGGGGGCTGCAATCCGCGTACCGCCATGGGCTCTCCCGACAACCGATGTCATGGTGGGGGAAGGAAGGATCTCCGGCGGGCTGCGCCGGCGCCGGCATCGTCCGTTTTCCGGACCCGTTCATCGGCCAGCGGTCCGGGGGAGGCCCCTCCTGAGAAGATCCGCGAGCCGGGCCGCCTCGGCCGATTCCGCGGCGGAAAGGGAATGCGGTCCGAAGCGGTCCCGGTGGTACAGGGAGAGGAAACGGTCGGCGTGGGGAAGGAGAGCGGGAGTCCCGGCCACCGTCTCCCGGAGCATCGTCTCGAGGGGGGTGCCGGCCGATCCGCGTCTGCCGCCGGCCGCCAGGCGCCGGAGGAGACGGGCATAGGGCCTGGGCAGCGGCGGATCCCCCGCTCCCTTCCTCCCCGAAAAGAGGGATCCCCCGCCCCCTCGCATGCGCCAGGCAAGAAAAAGCGCCGCCAGTGCCAATCCGAACGCGGCGATGTTCCGGCCGGACAGGCCGTCCGGCATCCCGAGAGCCCTCCGGATCCGGGCGCCGGACCGGCGCAGGGCGAGCCACCCTCCCGACGCGGCCTCCGCCTGCATCCTGAGCGAGTAGTTCACGACGTACTTGATCCATCGCTGCCGGCTCCAGTCGATGTACATGCCGAACGTTCCCGTCCGGGCGAAGAACGGGGAGTTCTCCCCCAGGAGGGGCGTGGCGTCCAGGGTGACCCACCGGCCGCCGATCCACGCCTCCGTCCATGCGTGCGCGTCGGACTGGCGCACGATGAGATAATTCCCGACATCGCTCCACTCGCCGCCCTGGTAGCCGGCGGCGACGCGCGCAGGAATGCCCGCCGCCCGCAGGAGGAGGGTCAGGGCGGCGGCGTAATGCTCGCAGAACCCCGCCTTCTTGCGGAACAGGAACTCCTCCACCGAGGAAGCGGCGTCGGTCAGGGTGTATCGGAACCCCGACAGGAAGAACCGTCTGGCGAGCTCCGCCCGTTCGGCCTCCGAGGTTCCCTGCGAGGTGACCAGCGTCGCCAGCTCCCGGATCCTGTCCGAGCCCGGCGGCAGGGCAAGGTAGGAGCCGTCGGGACCGGGAGAGCGTTTCCCCCGCCGGGATTCCTCCCGGGAAAAGAGCATCCGGTAGCGGACCGCCGAACTCCCTTCCGCCAGCGTATAGTTCCCCTGGCCGTCGGTCCGGATCTCTCCCAGGGCGCCCTCGAGCGAAACCGCTCCCGCATAGACGAAAAGGGCGGGGCGGTCCATCGGCTCCAGGAAGATTTCCGCGGAAGAGAGGGGAACCTCCTTCGGGGGGGAGAGAACGTAGTGGGTTCCGGCTATCGGGACCTTTGCGAGCGGCCTCCTCGCCCGGCTCCACCGCGTTCCGTCGAAGCGGGCGTACGTCGCCCCGCGCAGGTACAGTCCGGGGGGGGAGACCCCGGCGGCCAGCGCGGGGAACTCGATCCGCGCGACGACGCGCCGGTCGACCTTGACGGACGTGACGTCCCGGAGGGAGATCGTGTTGGAGAAGCCGGTGATGCTTTCCCGGTTCCCCAGGCGGCGAAGGAACTGGCCGAGCCCGATGCGGGGGGTGACCGCGAACAGCGCAGCGGTCAGCAACAGGCCCCCGACCGCGGAAAACAGGAGCAGAAGGACGGCGAACCCCGGGCGCGCGCGGGGAGCGGCGGCACCTCCCGTTTCTGCACCCTCCTCGACCTGCAGGGCCCACATGGCCCCGGCGGACAGGACCAGGAAAAGGAAAAGGAAGCCCGCGAACTGGATCTCCGTGGTCGAGGCCGCCGCGGCGAGGAACTCGAGAAACGAGAACGCGCACAGCTGCCAGCCATCCCGGTGGGTTTTCGGGAGGAGGAACTTGACCGACTGGACGCCGAGCAGGAGAAGGGACACGGAGGCGAGCAGGTCCCCGCTTCCCGCCAAGAGGTCGCCGGCCGCCGCCGCGCACACCGCCACCAGAAGGGGGGAGGCGGCCCGGTGCCACCCCCGGCGGGGGGATTCGTTCCAGTCCAGGACCGCGCCGGCCGCGAACGCAGCCGCCGCAAGGGACAGTGCGGGGCGGGAGATCTCCGTGAGGAATGCGAGCGGAAGCAGGCCCAGGGCCCAGTGGGCCCGGAGAGAGATCCAGAGGATCGCCGGAATCCGGGCTCGCCGCTCCGCCCCCATCACGACCCTTCCTTTCCCGCTTCCGGAAGAAGCGTGCCGTCCGCTTCCACCCGCGCGAGGATGGTGAGCGCCTTCCTTCGCCGTCCGCCGTCCCCGGGGCCGACGAGGATGCGGTCGCCGACCCGGAGACGGTACGGCACCCCCGCCCGTTCGCACCGGAGGACGAGGCCGCAGGCCTGCGAAACGAGACGTTCGAACTCCGGCGGCGCGGAAGGGACGGGCAGGAGGATGTCGATTTCCTGCTCGGGTTCCGCCTCCCTTTCCTTCACCATCCATTTTCCCCGCCGCGCCGACGCCTTCCAGTGGATGTCCCGGACGGGGTCGGAAGGAGCGTGGTCCTTCACGCTTCGGATCGACGTTCCCTCTCTTCCCCCGGAGGGTTTCCCGCCGGCCGGGTCGCCGTGATTCGCGCCGGGGTGCGCGGCCTCCGGCCCGTCCGGTTCCGGGTAGACGATCAGCAAGGATCCCCCGGGGGGCACGTCGGCGGATTTTTCAAAGAGGGCGAAGGGAAACCGGGTGGAGACGGTGCACGCGAAGGAGGGGACCGGTCCGCGGCGCCCGGGACGGTACGGGATGACCCGCGTATCGGCTTCCCCCGGCGGGATCTCGGGGAACCAGGCCGTCTTCCCGGCCCCGGGGAGCCCGGAGGAGACGGAGACGGAAACCGCGGGAAACCACTTTCCCTCGGCCGAGCAGGTGACGGCGAGGAGGGATTCCCGGGAGGCGAACGCCTCCGAGGCGTGGGCCACGCGGACGCGCAATCCCCGCAGGCACCACTCCGACAGGACGCCGGACAGGATGATGAGGCTCAGGTTCATGCTGAGGGCGAGGTAGAGCAGGTTGTTTCCGGTGTTGATGGCCGCGATGCCCACGCCGACGGTGAGCGCGAGGAACCATTTCCCCGGGAATGTCACCCGGAGCTTCCGTGGCAGGCGCAGCGCACGGAAGAGATCCATCAGACGGGGGAGGGGACGGCCTCGAGGATCTCCGCAAGGATCGCATCCCCGGCATCCGCCTGCGAGGCTTCCCCCGGCTCCCCCTTCAGGAAGATGCGGTGGCAGAGGGTCGCTTTTGCGGTCTTCTGCACGTCTCCGGGGGTGACGAAGTCCCGGCCCGCCAGGAAGGCGAGCGCCTGCGAGGTGCTCTTGAGGCCGATGGCGGCCCGGGGGGACGCGCCGAGCCGCACCAGGGGGTGCTGCCGCGTGGCCTCCACGATCCGGTAGATGTATCCCACGATGGAATCCCGGACCGTGACGCGTTCGACCAGGGCCCGGATCTGCCGCATCTGTTCCGGGACGATCACGGGCAGGAGACCGTCCCGCGCGCTCGCCAGCGTGTTTTCCCGGATCAGCCGCAGTTCCGATTCCCGGTCGGGGTAGGAAAGGCGGATCCGGAGATTGAACCGGTCCAGCTGCGACTCGGGGAGGGGATAGGTCCCGTGCAGCTCGAAGGGGTTCTGGGTGGCGATGACGAGGAACGGATCGGGCAGGGGGTACGTTTTCGTGTCCACCGACACCTGGCGTTCGCCCATGGCCTCCAGAAGGGCGCTCTGGGCGCGGGGATTGCTGCGGTTGATCTCGTCGGCGAGGACGATGTTCGCGAACAGCGGGCCCGGGGAGAAGGTGAAGCTCCTCTTGTCCGCGTCGAAGATGTGGACGCCGACCACGTCCTGGGGGAGAAGGTCGCTCGTGAACTGGATGCGGCGGAACGTCCCCGAGATGCTTGCGGAAATCGCCCGCGCGAGGGTGGTCTTCCCCGTTCCGGGGATGTCCTCGAGGAGGATGTGCCCCCCCGCGAGGAAGGAGGCGAGCGCGAGTTCCACCTCCCGGCTTTTCCCGAGGAGGACGGTCTCGACGTTCGTGCGCAGCCGGAAGACAAGATCCATGGTTTCCCGGGAATCCATAAGGGTATTATCGCCGAAATGTTTCGGAACCTTTGGGGAAATATGGGAATGGATATTGAATCGCTTTCCCGCCATCATCGAAGCCGGGGAACGAATGAGGAGAAGGGTGGGAAGCCCGGGGCGGCCGTTCGAGGGTCTGGACGAGACGGCCCTGTTCCGCGCCGCCTTTCCGGACGGTTGGGAGGGGATGCGGAAGGTCGCCGCGGGGGAGGAACCGTCGGACGGCACCCTCCGGGAAAGGTGGGAAGCGGTCCTCGAGCTTGCCCGTCGCGCCCTCTCCCCCCCGTTCCCCCGGTCCGAGCCGGTGACGTCCGCCGCCGAGGTGTTCGGGAGATACCGCTACCTTCTCGCCGGTTCCCCGGTCGAGGTCTTCCTCGCCGTCCTGCTCGACGTCAAGCACCGCGTCCTGCGGGACGTCCGCGTTTCGGTGGGAATCCTGAACGGAAGCCTCATCCACCCGCGGGAGGTCTTCGCCGACGCGGTCGCGGAGCGCGCGGCTGCGGTCATCCTCGTGCACAACCACCCGAGCGGCGACCCGTTCCCCAGCCGGGAGGACCGGGAAGTCACGCGGAGACTGCGCTCCGCCGGCGGAATCGTGGGGATTCCGGTGCTGGACCATGTCATAATAGGAAATTGCTCTTTCGTCAGCATGCGGGAGGAAGCGGATTGGTGATCCCGGCCATCCTCAGATCCATCGCCATCCTGTTCCTCACCCTGGTTTCCTCCCTGGCGGCCTTCGCGGCGGGGGTTCTCACGGGGTCCGACCGGCTCCCGTCGGGAGTCATGCGGTGGTGGGGGAGGGGGTTCATCCGGATCGGCGGGTGGGAGGTTCGCACCGAGGGGCTGGAGAACCTTCCGGCGGGCGGGGCCATCCTCGCGGCGAACCACCAGAGCCTGGTGGACATCCCCCTCTTCCTCGCCGCGCTCCCCAGAGAGGTCCGGTTTCTCGCGAAGCGGGAGCTCGGCAGGATCCCCGTGTTCGGAACCGCCATGGCGAAAGCCGGGAATCTCTTCATCGACCGGGAGGACCCGAAGGATGCCGTCCACCTGGTCCGCGAGGCGACGGACCGCATCGACCGGGGGCAGATGGTGGTGATCTTCCCCGAGGGGACGCGCAGCCGGGACGGGACCATCGGGGAATTCAAGCCGGGAGCGTTCTACCTCGCGCGGAAAAAGGGCGTTCCGCTGCTGCCGGTGCTCATCGAAGGGGGAGCCAGGGCCCTTCCGCGGGGGTCGCTCCTGGTCCGGCCGTCCGTTCTTGTCGTGAGGGTTCTGCCCCTGGTGACCGGGAACGGCGGGTCCACCCTGACCAGGGACGAGATGGCGGAGGAGACCCGGAAGCGGATTCTTTCCGCCCGGCGCGAGGGGGATCACCAAGGCTCCGGGGCGGCGCTCGCATGAACGCCGGAGACGCGCGGAGGGGCGTCCGGTCCGGCGCCGGCCGGTCCGGGGCCTGGGAGAGGGGAGGACCGTCGTGACGCTGCGCATCATCCCGCTGGGAGGATTGGGCGAGTTCGGTCTCAACTCCATGCTCTTCGACGACGGCGAATCCGCCCTCCTCGTGGACGCGGGCCTCATGTTTCCCGACGACACGATGCTCGGGATCGATTTCGTCATCCCCGACTTCGGGTGCCTCCGGGAGATCTCCCACCGGCTCCGGGCGCTCCTGCTCACGCACGGGCACGAGGACCATATCGGCGCGGTATCGTTCCTGCTGAGGGAGTTCGACGTTCCCGTCTACGGAACCCCGCTCACGCTCGGCCTCCTGCGGAACCGCCTTTCCGAGTACGGCCTGGACGGCGTTGCGAGGCTCGAGGCGATCGAGCGGTCCGGGCGGTTCCGCATCGGCGATCTCGACGTGGAGACGTTCCCGGTCTGCCACAGCATCCCGGGGGGGTTCGGGTATATTTTGCGCTGCCGGGACGGCGTGTTCGTCCACACGGGGGACTTCAAGATCGACCGGCAGCCGCTGGACGGCGTCCCGACCGCCATGGACCGCCTTGCGGCCGTCGGGGCGCACGAGCAGGTGACGGCGCTGTTCTCCGACTCCACGAACGTGGAGCGGGAAGGGCACAGCCTGCCGGAGGCGTTCGTCGGGGAGGCCCTTTCGGAACTCTTCGGCGCCGCCGGGGGCCGGGTCATCGTCGCGATGTTCTCGTCGAACATCCACCGGATCCAGGAGGTCATCAACGCGGCGGCCCGCAACGACCGCCGGGTGGCGCTCTGCGGCAGGAGCATGGTGGGAAACGTCCGGACCGCGCTCGAGCTGGGGTACATGAGGCTGCCGCATCCGGACATCCTCCTCCCCGTGGAGGAGACCGAGACCCTTCCCGGCAGGGAGGTCGCCGTCCTGACCACGGGGAGCCAGGGGGAGCCCCGTTCCGCCCTCACGCTGATGGCGCTGGGGGAGCACAAGCACGTCCGGATCCGGGAGGGGGACACGGCCGTCCTCTCCTCGAAGTTCATCCCGGGAAACGAGCGGGCGATCGCCAACGTGATCAACCACCTCTTCCTGGCGGGGGCCGATGTCCGCTACGAGAAGATCTCGGAGATCCACGTCTCCGGCCACGCCAGCCGGGAGGAGCTCCGGAGCATGGTCCGCATCCTCCGCCCGGAGCACTTCATCCCCGTCCACGGCGAGCCGAGGCACCTCATGATCCACAAGGCCCTCGCGCTGGAGATGGGGGTTCCGCGCCCCGAGTTCGTCCGGAACGGCGACATCCTCGAGTTTTCCGAAGGGGTGTTGACCCGCGCGGGGAAGGTTCCGACAGGCCGGCTGTTCGTCGACGGGAAAGGGGTGGGGGAGGTGGAGGGCGTCGTGCTCAAGGACCGGTTTCACCTCTCGAACGACGGCATGGTCATGGTCGTGCTGGCCATCTCCCAGACCTCCGGGGAAATCCTGTACGGACCCGACATCGTGACCCGGGGGGTGGTTTCCGAAAACGCTTCCGATACTATAATGGAGGACGCGAGAAGGGTCGTCCTCGCCACGTGGGAGGAGGCGGGCCCCGAAGCGAGGAAGGACGCGGCGGAGATCAAGACGGACCTCCGGAAGGCCCTGCGCCGGTTCTTCAACAAGCGCCTCGACAGGAAACCGATGATCATACCCGTACTTCTGGAGCTCTAGCATGGGGGACGGAATCCGCAGGGACGCCCTCGCCATCTTCTTCCTCACCGTCGGGATCTTCCTCACGGTCGCGCTCGTCTCCTTCCACCAGATGGACCCTTCCCTGTCCGCCTGGAGTTCGAAGGGAGCCGTGGTGCGGAACTGGGGCGGCGCGGTGGGGGCGATCGTTTCCGACCTCCTCCTCCAGCTGTTCGGCGTGGGGGCGGTCGGGTTTCCGATCCTCTGCCTGGCGCTGGCGTACTGGACGTTCCGCGGGGAAAAAATGGCGGGCCGTTGGAGCCGGACCGCCGGTGGACTTCTCGCCGTCTGTTCGCTCCTGGGGATCGCCTCCTTTTTCGCAGGCCACGTCCGGCTGTTCGGCTCGGACATCTTCCTTCCCGGGATCGTGGGGCACCTGCTCGGCGTCAACTTCTTCGGCAAGCTGCTGAGCAAGGTAGGCGGCCTGATCTGCCTCGCCGCCCTGTTCCTCCTCTCCCTGATGTGGTTCACCGGATTGCCGTTGCGCGGCCTGCCCTCTCTGTGGAGGCGGAAGAAGACCGCCGAGCAGGTCCGCGCGATCGTCAAGGAGAAGATGGTCGCCCGGGAGGATTGGGAAGGGGAAAGGCCGGCGAGGGAAAACGCCCCGGCGGCGCGGCGCGACGCCGCCTCTCCCCGGATCGTCGCCTCGCCGCCCGTCCCCGAGGTTTCCCCCGCCCCGAGAAGGGAGGGGAAGGAGTTCGTTCTCCCCTCCCTGGAGCTTCTCGATTCTCCCGCCGAGGCCGGGAACGGGGCGGACGAGGAGTCCCTGCAGCGGAACGCGGAAACCCTTCTCGAGAAGCTTTCCGAGCACGGCATCGAGGGGAACATCACCGAGATCCGGACCGGCCCCCTGGTCACCACGTACGAGTTCCGGCCCGCCCCCGGCGTGAAGGCGAACCGGGTCGTGGCGATGGCGGGGGACCTCGCGCTGGCGATGCGGTGCGAGTCGGTGCGCGTCGTCCCGAACATTCCCGGGAAGGGCGTCATGGGGTTCGAGATTCCCAACGAGAAGCGGGCGATCATCGGGCTCCGGGAGCTTCTCGGCTGCGCGGCGTACGCCGGTTCCGAGGCCATGCTCTCGCTCGTCATCGGGAAGGACATCTTCGGGGAGCCGGTGATCCGGGATCTCTCGAAGATGCCGCACCTGCTGATCGCCGGGGCCACGGGGTCGGGCAAGAGCGTCGCCCTGCACAGCCTGATCCTCTCCCTCCTCTTCCGGGCGACCCCGGAGGATGTCCGCCTGATTCTCGTCGACCCGAAGATGCTCGAGCTCACCCTCTACGACGGCATCCCCCACCTGTTCCATGCCGTCGTCACCCAGCCGCGGGAGGCCGCCCAGGTGCTGAAGTGGGCGGTCGGGGAGATGCGGGGGAGGTACCAGGAGATGATGGAAAACGGCGTCCGTCACATCGACGCCTACAACCAGCTGGTGGACAGAAGGTCCCGGTCCGTTCTCCGGGTGAAGGCGCGGGACGGGGAGACGGAGGAGATGGAGCGCCTTCCCTACATCGTGATCGTCATAGACGAGCTGGCCGATCTCATGATGACGAGCGCATCGCGGCGGGAGGTCGAGGATTCCATCACCCAGCTGACCCAGATGGCCCGGGCCGCGGGGATCCACCTCATCTTCGCGACGCAGCGGCCGTCGGTGGACGTCCTGACGGGCATCATCAAGGCGAACTTCCCGTCGCGCGTCTCCTTCAAGGTCGCTTCCCAGTTCGACTCGCGGACGATCCTCGACCAGGCGGGGGCCGAGACCCTTCTCGGGTTCGGGGACATGCTCTTCCTCCAGCCCGGGGTGGGCGGGATCGTCAGGGTCCACGGCCCCTACGTGGGCGAGGAGGAGATCCAGCGGGTCGCCGCCCACCTTCGGGCGCAGGGGTCGCCCGAATACGAGCCCTCCATCACCGCTCCGCCGACCGAAGAGGAGGAGAGGGACCCTTCGCGCGACGAGAAGTTCGACGAGGCGGTCGAGGAGGTGGTCCGGGCGGGTCGCGCGTCGGTCTCGATGCTCCAGAGGCGGCTCCAGATCGGCTTCAACCGCGCGGCCCGCATCATCGAGGAGATGGAACGGCAGGGGATCGTCGGGCCGTCCGAGGGCGGAAAGCCGCGGGAAGTCTACATGACGAACCGGGAGTGAACGCCCGGAGGAGCGGGACGGCGATCCGGCATTCGGACCGGGCAGGTCGTTTCCCGGAAGGGAAGGAGAAAGGGGTTCTCCCATGAGGTTAGGGCATCGGGCCGCACTGGCGGCCCTCTTTCTTTTGGTCGCGGCCGTCTCCCCGAACGCCTCCGGCGGGGGCGAGGCGGACGGCGATGCGCTGCTGCGCCGGGTTGCGAAGAGGTACGGGGGCGTCAAGACCCTGTCCGCGCAGTTCCGGCAGGAGGTTCCGCTGGAGAACGTGGGGATCGTGAGGAAGGCCGCCGGCACGGTCTACTTTCAGCGTCCCTTGCGGATGCGGTGGGATTACCGGGTGCCCGGGAAGCAGCTGTTCCTGGCGGACGGGGAATCCTTCTACTTCCAGCCTCCCGATTCGACCCGGGTCTTCCGGCGCAAGATCGACGAGGGGGCGCTCGGCGGCAGGATCCCCCTCCTGCTCCTGTTCGGGAAGGGCGACATCACGGACTACTTCCGCGTGGAGAAGGCGTTTCCCCTCGAGGGAAGGAAGGAGACCGCCCTTCGCCTGGTTCCGAAGGGGGACGGGGCGCCCGAAGTGAAAAGGGTCGACCTGGTGGTGGACGACGCGGGGCTCGCGATCCGCGAGATTCACCTGTACGACCACCTGGGAGGGTCGAACCATCTCTTTCTCGACGACATCGTGATCGACCCGGCCCTTCCGGCGGACCATTTCCGGTTCCGGGAGTCGCCCGGCGTCGAGGTGGTGGACGGGTGAGCGGGAAGGGACCGGCAGGGATCGCCGTGCGCATCCTGACCCTGGGGTGCGCGAAGAATTCCGTGGACGCGGAGGTGCTGACCGGCCTTCTCGTCAAGGCCGGGTGCCGCATCGTTTCCCGGAGCCCCGCGGACGTGGGGATCGTCAACACGTGCGGATTCATCCGCGACGCCAAGGAGGAGTCGATCGGGGAGATCCTGGCGATGGCGCGCGAGAAGGAGCGGGGGCGGATCCGGCGTCTCGTGGTGGCCGGGTGCCTGGCGAAGCGGTACCGGGAAGAGCTGCCGGGCGCCCTGCCGGAGGTGGACCTGTTCGTGGGGCCCGGGGACATCCCGGCGCTTCCCGGGCTCCTGCGGGGGCTGTTCGCGGGGGCGCAGCCGCGTTCCTTCGTGGGGACAGCGGCCCTGCCCGAGGAGGCGTACCGGCACCGGTACCGGGAGAAAGGGGAGGCGTCCGCCTACCTCAAGATCCAGGAGGGGTGCGACCACCGGTGCGCCTACTGCACGATTCCGGACATCCGCGGGCCGCTTGCGAGCCGGGACCGGGACTCCCTCCTCGCCGAGGTGCGGATGCTCGTTCGCCGGGGTGCGCGGGAGATCAACCTCGTCGGCCAGGACATCACCTCCTACGGCGCGGAACGGGGGGAGAAAAGGGGTCTGGCACGACTCGTCCGGGCCCTTTGCGCCATCCGGGGGATCCGCTGGGTCCGCCTGCTCTATCTCTATCCCGGACGCATCGACGACGAGCTGATCGACCTGGTGGCGGAGGGGGGAAAGGTGTGCCGGTACCTCGACATCCCCGTCCAGCACATCGATGCGCGCGTTCTCGCCGGGATGGGGCGACGCTACGGCCCCGACGAGGTGTGGGCCCTCCTTGCCCGGTTGCGGGAGCGGGTCCCCGGCATCTTCCTCCGGACCTCGCTGATCGTGGGGTTCCCGGGCGAATCCGCCGCGGCGTTCGACCGGCTCCTCCGGTTTGTCCACGAGTCCCGGTGGGATTACCTCGGGGTCTTCCCCTATTCCCGCGAAGAGGGGACCCCCGCCTGTGCGATGGAGCGCCAGGTCGGCGAGGCGGTGAAGCGGGAGCGCGCCCGAAGGGTCCAGGACGCGCAGATCGACATCCTCGCCGCCCGCAACGCGGGGATGGTGGGGGAGGAGGTCGAAGTCCTCGTCGAGGAGGCCCGGGGGGATGGTCGCGCCGTCGGACGGCACCGGGGGCAGGCGCCGGAGGTGGACGGGAACGTGCTCCTGTCCGGAACCGGGGCCTCCCCGGGCCGTTTCTGCCGGGCGAGGGTGACGGGGGCGCGGGCGTGGGATCTCCTCGCAAAACCGGTTGACACGGGGTATTCACCGGGTATACTACCGTAGTTTTTCGACAGAACGTGGGGGCCTCAAGAGATGAAACCGATCAAGGAGATGCTTCTCAAGATGCGGGAAGAGCTCGAGCGGGATATCGCCAGGAGGTCCAAGGCGACCGCCGTGAGCGGCGTCTCGGACATCGGGGACATCCTGGACTCCGTGTCCGAGGAGAGGACGCGGGAGCTGGACATGATCCTCACGGACCGGGAAAAGCAGAAGCTCAAGCAGATCGACGACGCACTCGACCGGATCGAGGAAGAGACCTACGGCCTCTGCGAGGAGTGCGGGATCAAGATCCCGCGGGCGCGCCTCCGGGTCGTGCCGTTCGCCAAATATTGCGTGGAATGCAAGGAAGTGATCGAGCGCGAGGAGAAGTACACCCGGGAGGAACCCGAGGAAGCGGTCAAGAAGGTCCCTATGGCCGAGGTGGAGGAGTAGAGGCCTCCGCCCCGTTTTCCCGGCTTTGCGCGGACCCGTTGCCGCGGGTCGCTTCCGGGATGATCCCCTTCTGGTAGAACATCACCGCTTTGTTGTGCTCCCGGAGAGTCCGGGAGAACCGGTGGGACCCGTCGTTGCGGGAGACGAAATACAGATAGTCCGCATCGGCCGGCTCGACCGC
The DNA here is from genome assembly GCA_020346465.1 of Deltaproteobacteria bacterium. Classification (GTDB taxonomy): domain Bacteria; phylum Desulfobacterota; class Deferrimicrobia; order Deferrimicrobiales; family Deferrimicrobiaceae; genus CSP1-8. The sequence continues at coordinate 789,293 of CP070783.1, read as the reverse complement.
GGCGACGAGGGACGTGAGGCCGGGGTTGGAGATCGGACCCGGCGGGAGCCCCTTGTTCCGGTACGTATTGTAGGGATGGTCCTGACCGCAGGTCCTTTCTCGTGAGGTTCCCCCCGAACTTCTTCAGCCCGTAGATGACCGTCGGATCCATCTGGAGGGGCATCCCGAGGGAAAGCCTGTTCCGGATCACTGCGGATACGAGTGGTTTTTCCTCCTCCATCCCGGTTTCCTTCTCGATGATCGAGGCGATCGTCACGATCTGCTTCAGCGTAAACCCGCTTTCCTCCGCCTTCCCCTCCATTTCCGGGGTGAACTTCCTGCGGAACCGGCGCACCATGACGCCGATGATCTCCTCCATGGTCATGTCCTTGACAAGGAGGTAGGTGTCCGGAAAGAGGTACCCTTCCAGGGTGCTTCCCGGGATTCCCATCTGGCTGGCCAGGGCCGGCGACGTGGCCGCCTCGAGGAAGTCCGAGGGGTCGGCAAGCTCCAGATTCCCGAGATTTTCCGCGATATCGAAGAGGGTGGACCCGTCGGGGATGGTCACCTGGTATTTCGCGACGTCGCCGCTCACGAGCGTTTCCCTCAGTTCGAGCGCGGAGGGGGGTGCCGGGAAGGCGTACTCCCCGTACTGGAGCTTCTTGCTGGCCATCGAGCCGACGACGAGGATCCGGAACGCGAACGGATACCGGAGGACGCCCTTCTCGGTGAGCATTTTCTCGATTTGCGGGAAGGTGCTCCCTTTCGGGATGTACACCTTCGTCATGCTCCACTGGTCCAGGGGCGGGCGGGCCGTCACGAGGAAGAGAAAGACGGCGCCCACGGCGAGAACGCATGCGGCGGCGATGCTCAATGTCCGGACGGGCACGGGAGGGCTACTTCCGGTTCCTCAGGTCGAGGGCGCTCTGCAGCAGAAAGACCGCCGCGAGGCTGTCGCGGATCTCTTTTCGTTTCTCGCGCCGGACGCCCGACGCGATCAGATGGCGCTCCGCCTGCACGGTCGTCATCCGCTCGTCCCAGGTTTCGACCGGGATCTCCAGATGCTTCCGGACCTTTTCCGCGAAGAGCCGCACCTTTTTCGCCTGGACCCCCTCTTCGCCGCTCAGGTGCAGGGGCAGCCCGATCAGCACGCTGCCGGCGTCGACCTCCCGGGCCAAGGCCCCGATCGCCTCGATGTCCCGCCTGTCCCCCCGGCGCGGGATGGCCGCCAGGGGCTGGGCGGTGATCCCGAGAGGATCGGAGACCGCCGCCCCGATCCTGTGGCTGCCGAAGTCCAGCCCGAGAATCCTCCCGCCCTTTGGATCGGACATCCGATAATCCCCCGTAAAAAGTGTACGTTTCCCGTGACGGCACCGTCAACACGATTGACGAACCCACCGCAGTCCGGTAGATATATACGAATTGCGGAGGGAGGATGGGGGGATCGATCACCGACGTGCCCGGGGTTCTCGTGGGGCACGAGCACGACCTCGGGCGAGGGTCGGGGATCACCGTGCTTCTCTTCCCCCGGGGAGCGACCGGGGCGGCCGACATCCGGGGGGAAGCCGCCGGGACGAGGCAGATGGATTCGCTCCTCCGGCCCCACCCGGCGCGCCTCATCCACGGGCTCGTCCTGGCGGGGGGAAGCGCTTTCGGGCTCGACTCCGCCGCCGGCGTGATGCGCCTCCTCGAGGGAAGGGGGATCGGCTTTCCCACACCGGCGGGACCGGTTCCGATCGTTCCCACGGTGGTCATCTACGACCTGGGCTTCGGGGACCCGGCCTTCCGGCCCACTCCGGAGATGGCGCGCGCCGCCGCGGAAAAGGCGTCTCCGGACCCCCCGGCACAGGGGTCCGTGGGGGCGGGGGCCGGGGCGACCGTGGGGAAGATTTTCGGGCTGGGCCGCGCGATGAAAGGCGGGTTCGGAACCGCGAGCGAGCGCGGGGGAGGGGCGATCGTCGGGGCCTGCGCCGTCGTGAACGCCTTCGGGGACGTCTTCGACCCCCTCTCGGGGGAGTGGCTCGCCGGGGCGCGGACCGAAGACGGGAAAGGGCGGTCGGGGACGGAAGAGGCGTTTCTCGACGGGTATGCGAGGGAGCCGTTCGCCCCGGGGAACACGACCCTTGGCGTCGTCGCCACCGCCGAGGACCTCTCCCGGGAGGAACTTGCCGGGGTCGCCAGGATGGCGCACGGTGCCCTCTGCCGGTCGATCCGGCCCGTTCACACCCCGATGGACGGCGATGTCGTCGTGGCCCTGTCCACCGGGGGTGCGGGGCGCAGGGGAAACCCGATGCAGACGGCGGTTCTCGCGGGACGGGCACTCGGAAGGGCGATTGCGGACGCCGTCCGGTTTGCGACGGGGGCGCACGGACTGCCGTCGGCACGGGACATGCTCGGGAGGGAAAGCCGATGATCGACAGGATCGAGGAGATTCTCAAGGGAATGCTGTCCGATCCTTCCGTCGCGGTCCGCCTGGCGGCCTCCGCCGCTCTCGACAGGCTGCGGGGAAAGAAGTCGGTGTCTTCCTACCTCCGGGTGCTCGGGACCGGCTCCCTGGAAGAGCGGGTCCGTGTTGTCTTCTCGGCGCAGGAGATCGGGGGGACGGAAGGGACGACCATCCTTCTTGCCGCCCTGTCGGACAAGGAGCAGGAAGTCCGCGGGGCCGCCGTCCGCGCCCTCGAGTCCTGCCTGACCGGGGCCGTTCTCGAGGCGATGGTGGCCAGGCTTCCCGGGGAAGAGGGCGTCGTGCTCGGCAACCTCCTCGAGGCGCTGGGGAAGTCCCGGCGGACGGAACTGGCGCCCGTCATCGAGGGGTACCTCGATCACCCGGACCCCGAGGTGCGTGCCAAGGCGATCCATGCGGTCGCCCGGGTGACGGAGAGCGCCGGGTGGGAGAAAGTTCTCGCGCACGCCGCCGACCGGGACGAGACCGTCAGGGCGGCAACCGCGCGCGCCCTCGGGGAGTGGAGCGCGGGGTAGATCCGAAGGGGGTCGTGCGTCCCTCGTTACGGGGGTGGGGCCGGGAGGGGAACCCCCTTCCGGGCGTCCGGGTACAGGAGGGGGTTGACGGTGCCCAGGATCGAGCGTCCGGTCGAGGCGGTGGCGGCCACGGCGTCGAGCCCGGCGATCTCCACCTCCTCCGGGCGGGGAAGCGGGGTCCCCTGCCGGTCGACCAGAACCGAGACCCGGATCGGCCCGCGCCCCTCGGGGCCGACCCCGACGACGACCCCCACCTCCATGGTGCTGAGGCGCACCATCGTCCCGATCGGGTAGCCCCCCATCACGTTCTTGAAGACGGACAGGATGTCCGGGTCGATCGACTTTCCCGCAAGCTCCCCCATGAGCTCGAGCGCTTCGAGCGGAGGCTTCGCCATCTGGTACGCCCGCATCGTCGTGATCGCGTCGTAGCAGTCCGCCACGGCGATGATCTGCGAACTCGGGTTCACGGCGTACTCCGTTCCCAGTTCCGGGTATCCCTTCCGGTCGTACCGCAGGTGGTGCTCCCGGACCATGTAGGCGGAGGCGGGGCGGATGTGGGACATCTTCCCGAGGAGGACGAACCCCTCCTCGGGGTGCTTCTTGATCTCCTCGAACTCCTGGACGGTGAGATTCCCCGGCTTCCGGATCAGGTCGAGGGCGACCTGGGTCTTCCCCACGTCGTGGAGGAGCCCGGCCACCCCGATTTCGGTCTTCTCCTGGCTGTCCAGGGAAAGCGCTTCGGCGATCGCGAGGGAGATCACGGCCACGTTGACGGAGTGGTTGTAGGTGTATTCGTCGAAGTTCCGGATCAGGGTGAGGGCCAGGATGGCGTCGCGGTTCCGCTGGAGCATGCCGCTGATGTCCCTGACCACGCGGTCCGACTCGGCCCCGGAGGGGATCCGGCCCTTGCGGATCTCCTCCATCACCGAGGCTACCGCGTCGATCGCGTTGCCGTAGATCTCCCGCGCAAGGGAGAAATCGTCCTCCCCCTCTTCGGAGGGCGGCTTCACCCGGATGTGGGTGACGCCCATCTCCTCGATCCGCTCCTGGATGTCGGAGGAAGAGAGCCCCTCCTCCTTCGTTTCGTGGAGGAACCGGATGAGATGCTCGATGTCCGCCTGGACAAGCCCCTTCTCGAACACGATCGCCGGGATGCCGATGGCGGCGAGCCGGGCCGTGAAGAGTTCCAGGGAGGAGGTCAGGTTGAAGATGGGAACCCCCTCGAACACCAGGGTCTCGTCGGAGATCGCCAGGGCGAGCTCCTGCCGGTCCGCGAAGAAGAGGAGGATCTCCGAGAAGCACTTCTCCACGGGCTTCCGGACCAGAGGGTGTGCCGGGGGGTACAGTCCGCGGTTCTTCAGGGAGGTTCCCAGGGAACGGATGAGGCTTACGATCCTCTCTTCCTGCTGCCGGCGGTTCATTGCCATGCTTCTGTCACCAGCCTCTCCTCTTCAGGATCCGCTCCGCCTCCGCCCTGAGATGCGCCGCATGGCCGCTTTTCTCCCGGAGGACGATCTCTTTCGGCCGGTCTCCCGACATCCTTGAGATGCATCGAAGCGCGTGCTGCTTCATCTCGCGGGAATTTGGCGTTTCGCAGATCACCCTGGTGCGCAGGATCTCCTCGAGCGCGGAAAGCGCCGCGTCGGTGTCGATGATGCGAAGGGACTCGATCGCCTCGTGGGCCAGGCGGTAGTTCGGATAGAGAATCCTCTTCTGGACGGCCCTCCGGGCAAGGATCTGGACCGCTTGCTCCTCCTTTTTCTGGGAGAGGGCGGCGGTAGCCTGGAGCGCGATGCTCTCCTCGGGGAAGAAGCACAGTTCCGAGAGGGCGTTGACGGCGGAGGGATGCGACAGCCTGGACAACCCCTTGATCGCCTCCTTCTTCACCCGGAGATCCGGGTGGGAAAGCGACGTGACGATGTGGGGAGCGAGGTCCGGTTCCCCGAGGTTTCCCAGGACCGTGACCATGTTCCTGACGAAGTACCATCGGGCGTCGTTCAGGTTGTCGAGGATCGCGGGAACCACGGGGGGCCCGATCCGCAAGAGGATGTCGACGACCGATTTCCGGATGAGGAAATCCCCCTCCTCGGCCAGGGCGAAGAGCAGGCTCTTCACGGCGCGCTCGCCGAACGCCGTCAGCAGGGCCTCCGTCTCCGCCCGGTTTCTTCCTCCCCGCTCCTTGAGGCGCCGGATGTAGTGGGCCACCAGGTCGTCGGAGACGAGTTCCCGGATCCCCGTGCGCGCGATGTCGGCGATCTCCGGGTCTCCCGCCGGGGGTCGTTCGGCGTGCACCACGTAGATCGAGAGCGCCTGGCCGGAATATTCGATCCGCCGGTCGCCGTGCTCCCGGAGCAGAGCGCCCGTCAGGGAGACGACGAGGTCGCGGTAGGCGGCAGCCTCCGTTTCCTTCTCCAGCCTCCGGAGAAGCTCCCCGATCTCCGGACCCTGCGGGGGCCGTTCCTCGAGATCGGGGGGCTGGTCGTCGGCCGAAACCCCCGCCTCGTCTTCTTCCGGAGGAGCCGGTCCCTCCTCCTCCTTCTTGAGCATTTCGGTGAGCCCCTCGTAGTCGACACGGTTCACCCAGATCCGGGAGACCTTCTCCCGGAGCAGGGCCTTCTCCAGCCCCCCCTGTTCGTGCAGATCCTGGATGTCCCGGTTCATGACCCCGAGAAAGGCGATGATCTCCTCCGGTTTCTGGCCATTCAGGAGAATGAGCCTGCTGGCGCGCCGGTGGTAGAGCTCGCGGTTGAGGTCCGCGATCGCCTTGTTGCCCGGGGGAAGGGGCTCCTCCCGGTACAGGAGGGCGTTCTTGGTCACGTCGATCTCGATGCCGGCTTCGGGAGGAGGGACCGTCTCGATCGCGGCGACGATTTTTTCCATCGCCTGGATGAGAGCCGGGTGGCCGGGGGGGTAGAAATTGACGTTTTTTATCCCTTTGCCGAGTTCGATCATCGCCAGAACGACTTTTTCCCGCATTGGGTCCGGCGATGAGTCCCGATTCGGGTCCATCTGGAAAATATAGTTTTATTTGTTTGATAATTCAAATGAATTTATCATCTAATAATCCTCATGCACGATGGCAAACGTTTTCCGGATCGCGTGGTCATGCGGGCCGTCGCCTCCGGACTGGGGGTGGGATACGCTCCCCTGGCCCCCGGAACGCTCGGGTCCCTCCTCGCCCTTCCCCTGTGGTATTGGGGAGGGGGCTGGGGGGCGATCCACTTCGGGGTGCTGGCATCGCTCCTGGTGCTGTCCTTCCCCGCCGCGCGGGTGGAGATCCGGGTGACCGGCCGGCAGGATCCGCCTTCTGTCGTGATCGACGAGGTCGCGGGGATGCTGCTGGCGGCGACGGGGATTCCCTGGGGGTGGAAATCCGGATTCCTCCTGTTCCTTCTCTTTCGCCTGTTCGATATCGTGAAGTTCGGCCCGGCTGCGTGGATCGACTCCCGCAGCGGGACGGCCTCCGTGGTGGCCGATGACCTGGTGGCGGGCCTGTATGCCAACCTTGCGTGCCGGGGGATCCTGTGGCTGACCGGGTGACCCGGGACCTCGCCGCCCGCGCCGGGGGGGTGCTCCTCTCCGGAAGGCGCCGTGTGGCGGTGGCCGAGTCGTGCACGGGGGGAGGCGTGTGCGAGGCGCTGACGTCCGTCCCGGGAAGCTCCGCCTACTTCCTCGGGGGGGTCGTTGCGTATGGGAACGAATCGAAGACGAGGGAGCTCGGCGTGCCGCCGGACCTCATCGAATCCCGGGGGGCGGTGAGCCGGGAAGTCGCGGAGGCGATGGCGGACGGGGCCGCGCGACGCTTCGGGGCGGACATCGGGATCGGGACGACCGGGATCGCCGGCCCGGGGGGGGGGAGCCCGGACAAGCCCGTGGGGACAGTCTACGTGGCGATCGCGTCGGGCGAAGTCCGGCTTTCGCACCACCTCAGCCTTCCGGGCGACCGCGACGCCGTCCGCGGAGAGACGGTTCGGCACGCTCTCGAACTCCTCGTGTCCTTTCTTTCGGGGGAGGAGGGGAGGGGCCGGTGAGGCTGTTCATCGGGATCGGGCTCCCCCCGGAATGCCGCAGGACGATCGCCGGGGCGGTGTCCCCCCTCCGGGACAGGAAGGTTCCCGTGTCCTGGGTCCCCGAACGGAACCTGCACCTGACGTTGAAGTTTCTCGGCGAGACTCCACCCGGCCGGGTGGATGAGCTGGCCGTGCTCCTGACGGAAGCGGTTCGGGAGATCCCCCCCTTCGGTCTGCGCGTCGGGCAGGCCGGCGGATTCCCGACGCTTCGGGCACCAAGGGTTTTATGGGTCGGGATCCGGGAACCGCTTGAATTGGTCGGGAAGTTGCATGAGAATATGGAGAACGCGCTTTCCGGGGCGGGTTTTCCCCGCGACGAAAGGCCCTATCACCCCCATGTGACGGTGGGGCGCGTCAGGGGCAAGGTGGCGCCGGGCTGGGGAGAAGCGTACGCCGCTGCGGTTTCCGGGATGAGGATCGACACCGTATCGGTGAACTCGTACCGTCTGTACGAAAGCCGCCTCTCCCCGTCGGGGGCGAACTACTCGGTCCTGCGCGAGATTCCCTTCGGGGGAGGGGCGGACAGGACAGCACAGAGAGGAGCAGGAGAATGAGCCAGGATCCGAACCGGCGCAAGGCGCTCGACATGGCACTTGCGGCGATCGAGAAGAGTTATGGAAAAGGCGCGATCATGCGGCTGGGAAGCGACGTCCAGACCAAGGACGTCCCCGCCATCTCGACGGGGGCGATCTCGCTGGACATCGCGTTGGGGATCGGCGGGATCCCCAGGGGGCGCGTGACCGAGATCTTCGGGCCCGAGTCCTCCGGGAAAACCACGCTGGCCCTCCACATCATCGCCGAGGCCCAGAGGCAGGGCGGGATCGCGGGCTTCGTCGATGCGGAGCACGCACTCGATCTGAACTATGCCCGCAAGCTCGGGCTGAACACCGACGATCTCCTCGTCTCGCAGCCGGACACGGGGGAGCAGGCGCTCGAAATCGCCGAGATGCTCGTGCGCAGCGGCGCCCTGGACGTCCTGGTGATCGACTCGGTGGCCGCGCTGGTGCCGAAGGCGGAGATCGAGGGGGAGATGGGCGACTCCCACATGGGGCTCCAGGCGCGGCTCATGTCCCAGGCGCTCAGGAAGCTGACCGGAACGATCAGCAAGTCCCAGACCGCTGTCGTCTTCATCAACCAGATCCGCATGAAGATCGGGGTGATGTTCGGCAACCCCGAGACGACCACCGGCGGCAACGCCCTGAAGTTCTACTCGACGATCCGGATGGATATCCGGCGCATCAGCCAGATCAAGAAGGACGACGGGGTCATCGGGGCGCGCACCCGCGTGAAGGTGGTCAAGAACAAGCTTGCGCCCCCCTTCCGCGAGGCGGAGTTCGACATCCTCTACGGGGACGGGATCTCCCGCGAGGGGGACGTCCTGGACCTGGGCGTCGACCTGGGGGTCGTGGAAAAGAGCGGTTCGTGGTACTCCGTGCAGGGGGAGAGGATAGGACAGGGAAGGGAGAACGCGCGGGTCTTCCTCCGGGACCACCCGGACGTTGCGAGGGAGCTGTGCGGGAAAATCCTCGAGAAGTCGGGCATGGCGGAACCCCCCAAGGCCGCGCAGGAAGGGAAGGCGTAATTGGACCTCAACGACATCCTCAAGGCCGCGGTCAAGAATTCCGCCTCCGACATCCACCTGAAGGTGGGGCTTCCCCCCATCGTGCGCATCAACGGAAAGCTCGTGCCCCTCAAGGTGCCGCAGCCCCTGCGGGTCGAGGACCTGAACGCGATCAGCGACCGGATCCTCGTCTCCACGGAGCAGAAGGAACGGTTCGAAAACAACCACGAGGTCGACTGCTCCTACAGCGTGCCGGGGCTGGGGCGGTTCCGCGTGAACCTCTTTCTGCAGCGCAGCACGATCGGGATCGCCATCCGGGTCATCGCGATCGGGACCCTCTCCTTCGAGGAGTTGCACCTGCCGAGAGTGATCGAGAAGCTGGCCCTGGAGACGAGGGGTCTCATCCTGTGCACCGGGACCACGGGGAGCGGGAAATCGACAACCCTGGCCTCGATCGTGGACTTCATCAACAACCACCGGAGCTGCCACATCCTCACGATCGAGGATCCGATCGAGTTCCTTCTCCGGGACCGGAAAAGCATCATCAACCAGCGGGAGATCGGCGCGGACACCTCCACGTTCGCCGGGGCCCTCAAAAACGCCCTCCGCCAGGATCCGGACGTGATCCTCGTCGGAGAGATGCGCGACTTCGACACGATCGAGACGGCGATCATGGCGGCCGAGACGGGACATCTCGTGCTGTCGACGCTCCATACCCTCGATGCGGCGGAGACGATCAACCGGATCATCGGCGTGTTCCCCCCCTACCAGCACAAGCAGGTGAGGATCCAGCTGGCCTCGATCCTGAAGGGCGTCATTTCCCAGAGGCTGGTCCCCCGCTCCGACGCGACGGGAAGGGTCCCGGCGGTCGAGGTGATGATCAACACGGCGCGCGTCCGGGAGTACATCGAGGACAAGGACAAGACAAAGAAGATCCGGGAGGCCATCGCCCAGGGATACGTGAGCTACGGGATGCAGACATTCGACCAGTCCCTCATGGCTCTCCACAAGGAAAACCTGATCTCCATGGAGGAGGCGCTCCGGCAGGCATCCAACCCCGAGGACTTCGCCCTCCGCGTGCGCGGGGTTTCGTCGACCTCCGACCTTACCTGGGACGATTTTGACAAGGACGGGACGCCCCCGAAGGAGTGAAGGGGAAGCGATGCCGTCTCCGTCGGGAGGGGCGCTGTCCGCCGCCCTTCGCATGCTTTCCCGGCGGGCGTTGAGCGAAGGGGAGATCCGGTTCCGGCTTGCGGCGAAGGGGTTCCCGGAGGCGCATGCCGAGGACGTCCTCGGCAGGCTCCGGGAGCTCGGCCTGGTGGACGACCGGAGTCTCTGCGAGAATCTGGCCCGGAGATACAGGGACGTCCGACGGCTGGGGCCGCGCAGGATCGCGGGGGCGCTGCTCCTCCGGAAGTTCCCCCGGGACATGGTCGAGCAGACCGTGCGTGCGGTGTCCCGGCCGGAAGAGGATCTGGCCGCAGCATCCGCCGCGCTCGGGAGGAAGTTCCGCGGGGAGATCCCGGGGGGGCGCGCGGGGGCCGCGAAGGCGTTCCGGTTCCTGTCCGGGCGCGGGTTTTCCGCCGAGACCTGCCGGCAGGCGATCCGGGGGCTTTCGGACGACATCGCGGAAGGAGAAGGGTGAGATCCCATGACCGGTGCAGAGATCCGCGCCGCATTTCTTTCCTATTTCGAGAGGCACGGGCACAAGGTGCTGCCCAGCTCGCCGCTGGTTCCGGGAAACGACCCGAGCCTGCTGTTCACCAATGCCGGCATGGTGCAGTTCAAGGAATATTTCCTTGGACTGGCGTCCGCCGGCTGGAAGCGGGCCGCCACGGCGCAGCGGTGTCTCCGCGTGAGCGGCAAGCACAACGATCTGGAGAACGTGGGGTACACGGCGCGCCATCACACGCTCTTCGAGATGCTGGGGAATTTCTCCTTCGGGGACTACTTCAAAAAGGACGCGATCTTCTTCGGATGGGACTTCCTGACGCGCGAGATGGGGATCGACGGCGAACGGATGACCGTTTCCGTCTTCCGGGAGGACGACGAGGCGTACGACATCTGGCACAAGACGATGGGGCTGCCCGCCTCCCGCATCGTCCGGTTCGACGAGGAGGACAACTTCTGGGCGATGGGTCCCACGGGACCGTGCGGGCCGTGCTCCGAGATCATTTATGACCAGGGGGAGGGAACGGGGTGCGGGCGCCCGTCGTGCGCCGTGGGCTGCGATTGCGACCGGTTCCTCGAAATCTGGAACCTCGTGTTCATGCAGTTCAACCAGGGCGAGGACGGCACGAGGACTCCCCTCCCGAAGCCGAGCATCGACACGGGGATGGGGCTGGAGCGGCTGGCGGCCGCGATCCAGGGGGTCAAGAGCAATTATGACACCGACCTGTTCCGGAGGATCATCGCGGATATCGAGCGCCTGAGCGGCGTGAAGTACGGGGGCGACCCCTCCCGGGATGCCGCAACCCGGGTGATCGCCGACCACTCCCGCGCGACGGCGTTCCTCATCGCCGACGGCGTTCTCCCCGCCAACGAGGGGAGGGGGTACGTCCTGCGGAGGATCATGCGCCGGGCCCTGCGCCACGGGAAGAAGCTGGGCTTCGACGGGCCGTTCCTGCACAAGGTGGCGGCCGCCGTCGTCCGGGACTTCTCTCCCGCCTATCCCGAGCTGGAAAGGAGCGCATCCTTTATCGACACGGTCGCCCTGAACGAGGAGAAGCGCTTTCTCGAAACGCTCGACGCGGGGCTGCGCATGGTGGAGGAGGAGTTCGCCCGGATCGGGAACGCGGGCGCCAGGGTCTTCGCGGGGTCCGTCGCGTTCAAGCTGTACGACACGTTCGGCTTCCCCGTCGACCTGACCGCGGACCTGTGCAGGGAGCGCGGGGTGGCCCTCGACACCGAGGGGTTCGAGGCCGAGATGGAGAGGCAGCGCGCCCAGTCCCGCGAGGCCTGGAAGGGGGGCGAGGTGGGCGTCTCCGATGCGGCCACCGGCGAGCTTTCCCGGACCGGGGTGTCCGTCGAGTTCGTCGGGTACGACCGTCTCGAGGCGGCGGCCAGGGTGGTCGCCCTGTTCCGGGACGGGGAACGGGTCATGTCGGCGGCGGAGGGCGAGGAGGTCGACCTGGTGACGGACGTCACCCCCTTCTACGGGGAATCCGGCGGGCAGGCCGGCGATGCGGGGGAAGGGACGGGAAAGGGATTTCGTCTCGCGGTGACGGACGCAAGCCGGCCGGCGGCGGACCTGGTCATCCATCGGGCGAAGGTGGCCGAGGGCACGGTGTCCGAGGGGATGACGGTGGACCTGAGGGTGGATTCCACGCTGCGGGCGCGGACCCAGGCGAACCACACCGCCACCCACCTCCTGCAGGCGGCCTTGCGCAAGGTCCTGGGGGGGCACGTCAAACAGGCGGGCTCCTACGTCGGCCCCGACAAGCTCCGGTTCGATTTCACCCACTTCGAGGCGACCCCGGCGGACGCTCTCCGGATGGTGGAGGATGCCGTCAACGACGCCGTCTTCTCCGACAGGCCGGTGACCTGGGAGCGCCTCCCGTACGAGGAGGCGATCGCCAAGGGGGCGATGGCGTTCTTCGGGGAGAAGTACGCCGACGAGGTCCGGATGGTGACCGTTCCCGGCGTGAGCCGGGAGCTGTGCGGGGGGACCCACGTCCGCCGAACCGGGGAGATCGCGATGTTCCGGATCGTCTCGGAGGGGGCGCTCGCCGCCGGGGTCCGCCGGATCGAGGCGCTGACAGGCCCCGAGGCCTTCCGCCACCTCCGGGAGGACGCCGACCGGGTTCTCCAGATCGCCCTGGACCTCAAGGTTTCCCCTGCCGACGCCGTCGAACGGGTGCGAAAACTCCAGGCGCAGGTCAGGGCGCTGGAGAAGGACGTCCAGGAGGCGAGGCGCCGGTCGGCGCGGGATCTCGTGGGCGAGGTGCTCGCGAAGGCTCAGGATGTGAAGGGCGTCCGCGTGGTCGAGGCAAAGGTGGAGCCGATGGATCCCGCGGCGCTGCGCGAGCTGGCCGACGCGGTGAAGGGAAGGCTCAAGAGCGGCCTCCTGCTCCTGGGAACCGTGGAGGAGGGGCGATGCCATCTGGTCGCGGGGGCTACCCCGGACCTTGCTCCCGCCTATTCCGCGTCCGAGATCGTCAAGAACGCGGCCCGGTTCGTGGGCGGAGGGGGGGGAGGACGCCGGGACATGGCCCAGGCGGGGGGATCGAACGTGGAAGGGGTCGACTCCGCGGTGTCGTCGCTCTCCGCGTGGCTTGCCGGGAGGGGTTCCCGGCCAGGCTAAGATTCCCGCTCGAGGGCGTTCAGGTACAGCTGGATCAGCTTGTTGAGAGGGTCCCGGTAGAGGGCTTTCTCCCACGCCTCGCGGGCCTCCTCCTTCCTCCCCAGCAGGTACAGGATCACGCCCCGCTGGGCGAGGACGGGAACCAGCCCGGGCCGGCTGGCGATCGCCATGTCCAGCTCCTCGAGTCCTTCCTCGAGGCGCCCCGCTTCCCGGAGGGCGGCGGCCAGCCGGATCCGCAGGTCGGGAAACCCGGGCGCGACGAGCAGGGCCTTCCGGTATTCCGCGATCGCCTCCTCCGTTTTCCCGAAGGCGAGGTACAGCGCTCCCAGTTCGGCGTGCAGGTTGGCGATCTTGGCGGCAGGCTCGTTCCCCGTCGCCACGATCCCCGGCCGCGTGAGCGAGGCGGCCGCCTTCTCGTAGGCATCCCGGGCCCCCTCGTACTGGCCCATTTCGCTCAGCGTGATCGACAGCGAGATCAGGGCCTCCGTGTACAGGGGGTTCAGGGAGAGGCTCTTTTCGAACTCCTGCACGGCCTTCTCGAGCTTCCCCCAGTAGTGGTAGATGAGCCCCAGGGTGTGGTGGATGTCGGGGTAGTTCGCCCCGCCCTCCATGGCTTCGCGCAGGATCGTTTCCGCCCGCCGGAAGTCCTTTTCCGCATAGGCCCGCTTCCCGGTGGCGATGAGAATCGACAGTTCGCTGGTCATCGCTTCTTCCCTCCCGTCTCCCCGAATTTCTCCTGGAGGCTTCTCTGGACCTCGGCGGCCTCCTCCTTCTTCCCCTCCTTCTCGAGGGCTTTCGCCAGGAGGGACATCAGGGTCGGCAGGGAGGCCGTGTCGGGATATTCGGACATGGCCCTCCTCGCCCTGGATTCGGCGCTTTCGTACTTCTTGCGGGACAGGTAGTTGGAGACCACGACGGCTTCGTTCTCCGCGAGGCGGTTGCGAAGCTCCGTTATCCGATGGGCGGCATCCTTCGCATACGGCCCGGAGGGGTCCTGCTCCAGGACGCGTTTGTAGGCCCGGATCGCCTCGACGGTTTTCGTCTGGTCCCGGCCGGGTTTGCCCACCTGCCGGTAGAGGATCTCCCCTTTCCGGAAGAGGGCGTAGGGGACCTTCCCGTGGGCCGGATACAGGCGCAGGAAATCGTCGTATGCGATTTCCGCCTCCAGGTTGTCCTTGTTTTCCATGCGGGCGTCCGCGAGGGAAAGCTGGGCCTGCGGGGCCAGGGGTGAGGTGGGGAACCGCTCGAGGAGCACCTGGAAATGCTCGATCGCCCGGTCGTATTTTTTCTTCGCGAGCAGCTGCTGCCCCCGGGAGAAGAGGTCCGAGTCGGTCAGCCCTTTCTGCTCTGCCAGTTTTCCGGAACAGGATACGACAAGCAGGGCCGCGGCCATCGGGATGGCGAGAAGGAAGCGCGTCGGCCGCATGGGGACGACGGTAGTATAGCCAACCGGAAAAGTCAATGTTAGGCTGTTCCATCCCGACGCGGTCGGGAACAACGAGGGTCCGGGAGGGGGCATCCATGAAGGGCAAGGTGGCGGTGGTGACGGGCGGGGCCCGGGGGATCGGGTTCGCGACGGCGGTCCGGTTCCTCCAGGAGGGGGCGACCGTGGCGATTCTGGACATCCGCAACGACTCCGCGGAGGACCTGGCGCTGGTGGGACAGAAGTCCGGATCCCGGTTTCTCCACGTCACGGCCGATGTCTCCTCGTACGGGCAGGTCCGGGAGGCGGGGGAGAGAATCCGGAACGAGTTCGGGAAGCTGGACATCTGGGTGAACAACGCGGGGTGGGACCGGATCACCCCGTTCCTTTCGACGGTTCCCTCGGACTGGGAGAAGGTCGTGGGGATCAACCTGATGGGAACGGTCCACGGCACGCGCGCGGCCCTCGAGGGGATGCTCGCCGGGAACGGGGGCGGGGCGATCGTCAACGTCGCGTCGGACGCCGGGCGCGTCGGGAGCTCGGGCGAGGCGGTCTACTCCGCCGCCAAGGGGGGGGTGATCGCCTTCACCAAGGCGATCGCCCGGGAGGTCGCCCGGCAGAACATCCGGGTCAACTGCGTCTGCCCGGGACCGACGGACACCCCGCTTCTTGCGGAGAGCTTCCAGGGGGAGGAGGGGGCGAAGATCATCGCGGCGATGCAGCGGGGGATCCCGTTCCGGCGGGTCGGCACGCCGGAGGAGATCGCGGCGGCGATCCGGTTCCTCGCCGCGGACGAGGCGTCCTATATTACGGGGCAGGTCCTGAGCGTGAACGGCGGCTTGAACATGGTGGGGTGATCCGGTGAACCTTCGCATGATTCTCGTCGTATTGTCCCTCCTTGCGTTTCTTTCGGTTTCGATTGCAGGGCACTTCTACTATTCCTCCCTCAAAGAATCCGCATTCCAGGAGGCGGAAAGACAGGTTGCCGTTCAGGCGGAAAGAATCAAGAACGACCTCTCTTCCTATCTGTCCGAAAATCTGAAATCGGTAAAGGCGTTGGCGGGATTGCAGGAACTGGGACAGGCCCTGTCCGGAACGGATGAGATCGCCCTGGCAAAGGCGAATGCCATCCTGGACCATTTCCGGGAATCCCTGGATGCCGACGTCTGTTACCTCATGGACCGGGTCGGAAACACCGTGGCTTCCAGCAATCGCAACGCCCCGGACAGCTTCGTGGGGCGGAACTTTTCCTTCCGTCCCTATTGGCGGCAGGCCATCCGGGGGGCTCCCGCCACCTACATGGCCCTGGGGGTGACTTCGGGGAAACGGGGAGTGTATTACAGCCATCCGGTCTACCGGAGCAGGGGAGACGCTCCGATCGGAGTCGCCGTCATCAAGGCCCCCATCGACAATATGGAAGCCGGGTTCCGCCGGGACTTCGGAGGGATCGTGCTGCTCACGGATCCCCATGGCGTCGTGTTCCTTTCCAACCGGAAGGATTGGGTCTACCACACCTTGTGGAAACTGTCCCCCGAAGAGATCTCCGAGATCGTCGATTCCCAGCAATTCGGCGATTGGCCCTGGGAGTGGATCGGCGTGGAGGCCCGGGATGAAAAGATCGTCGTGGATGCGTCAAGGAATCGGTATCTGATGTACCGGATGGATCTCGATCGCTATCCGGGTTGGCAGGTGATTTACTTGCACAGCCTCCGGGAACGATCGAAGACGCTCTCCGTTCCCTTCCTTAAGGCTTCGGGATCGATCGTCCTTGCCTTATGCGTTCTCATCGGGGGATCGGTATTTTTCCTCTACAGGAAGGCAAGTACCGACATCCTCAAGCGGAAAGAAGCTGAGGAGGCGTTGCGGCAGAGCGAAGAGCAATTACGAAGCGCCAAGGAGGAACTCCACCGCTACTCCAGGGATCTCGAACGCCAGGTGGGGGAGAGAACCCGGGAGATCACGGGCATTCTCCGGAATACTCCCTCCGTCGTGTATATCAAGGACAAGGACGGTCGTTACAGGCTGGTCAACTTCCGCTATGAGGAACTGTTCGGGATACGGAACGCGGAGATACAAGGAAAATCCGACCACGATATTTTCCCAAAAGAGATTGCCGACCAGTTTCGGGAAAACGACTTGCGAGTGTTCGCGGAAGGGCATCCCTGCCAGGTGGAGGAGCGCGTTCCTCAGGAAGACGGCATCCATATCTATCTTTCCGTGAAATTTCCTCTGTACGATCAAGACGGATCCGTCATCCGGGTCTGCGGGATTTCCACGGACATCACCGAAGTGAAAAGGGCACAGGATCAATTACGGCGTCTTTCGGACGGCATCATGGCCAGTCAGGAAAGAGAACGCGCCGCCGTCGCCCGGGAACTGCACGACGAACTGGGGCAGGTGCTCACCGCTTTGCGCATCGATTCGGTGTGGCTGAGAGATCGACTGGACGGGACCGATGATCAAGCCGCGGAGCGAGCCATGATGATGTCCACCCTGATCGACAATGCCATCGATGAAGTCCGGGGCATGGCGACTCGGCTGCGTCCGGGAGTGCTGGACGATCTGGGGCTCGTCGATGCGCTGGAATGGTTCGCCATGGATTTCGAAAAGCGGACGGGGATCCTCTGCGTGTTTACGCATCGCGATGTGCCCGACATAAACGATACCGTCGCCACGGCAGCCTATCGGATCGCCCAGGAGACCTTCACCAATGCGGCGCGCCATTCCTCCGCCTCCCGGGTGGACGTCTCCCTTGCGGCGGAAGACGGTCTGTTGTCTCTGTCCGTGGCGGACAATGGCCACGGTTTCGATACGAAAGCCCTGTTGGATTCGCGGGGGCTGGGGGTGGCCGGAATGCGCGAGCGCGCCTCCCTGATCGGGGGCACTCTGGAAATTCACTCGCGGCCGGGAAACGGCACGCGGGTGGTTTTGCATGTGCCCATCGGTCTCGCGAGCGGAGCGGACCATTGATCCGGGTACTCCTCGCAGACGATCACAGCATCGTCCGTGCCGGACTTCGCCGGCTGGTGGAAGATGCCGGCGACATGGTGGTTGTTGCCGAAGCCGCCGATGGCCGCGAGGCCATCCGGAAAGTCCAGGAGAGCCTGCCCGACGTGGCGGTCGTCGATCTTTCCATGCCCGGCATGGACGGATTGGAGGTTGTCGAACGGCTTCTCGCCCACGATCCGAAACTGCCCGTTCTCATCCTGACCATGCACGAGGAGGAGCAGTACGTGGTTCGGGCGATCGGTGCGGGGGCGATGGGGTATGTGACCAAGCGATCGGCGGCGGAGCAGCTGCTGGCGGCCATCCGCAAGGTCCACGGCGGCGGGCGTTACGTAACGGAGTCCATCGCCGAGTCGTTGGCCCTGCGCGTGGCCAGGGGGGCCAAGGCCCTGTCTCCCCTGGATTCCCTGTCGAACAGGGAGATCCAGGTGCTCCGCGGTCTTGCGCTGGGGAAAAGCAACCGGGAGATCGCGGAGACCTATCACATCAGCACGAAGACGATCGACACCTACCGCGCACGGCTCCTCAGGAAGCTCAACTTGAAGAACAACGCGGAGCTGACGCGGTTCGCGATCCAGAACGGGATTGTGGAATTGTAGCCCCGTCCCCCCGTTGGGGCGCAAGGAGGGATTTCATGTCTG
>CP070783.1:765323-771231 GCA_020346465.1 Deltaproteobacteria bacterium | reverse complement strand
AATTCGACTACTGCTGCGTCCATGCGGCATTCGCCCTTCGCGAGGCGGGCTTCGAGTCGATCATGATCAACTGCAACCCGGAGACCGTCTCCACCGATTACGACACTTCCGACAAGCTCTACTTCGAGCCGCTGACCGTGGAGGACGTGCTCTCCATCTACGAAAAGGAGAAACCGGAAGGGGTCGTCGTCCAGTTCGGCGGACAGACCCCGCTCAACCTCGCCGCGGATCTCGAGAAGGCCGGCGTCCGGATCCTCGGCACCCCCCCGTCGACGATCGACCTCGCCGAGGACCGGGACCGGTTTCGACGGATCATCGAACGCCTGGGGATTCCCGAACCGGAATCCGGCATGGCGAGCACGCTCGGGGAGGCGATCGAAATCGCCGCCCGGATCGGCTACCCGCTCATGGTCCGCCCGTCCTACGTGCTCGGCGGGCGCGCCATGGAGAAAGTGCACGACGAGGAGATGCTCCGGGAATACGTCGCCAAGGCGGTGGAAATATCCCCCGAACGCCCCATCCTGATCGACCGGTTCCTGGATGACGCCATCGAGGCGGAGGCGGACGCCATCGCCGACGGGACCGACGCATTCGTCCCGGCGGTGATGGAGCACATCGAGCTCGCCGGTGTGCACTCCGGCGACTCTGCCTGCGTGATCCCCCCGGTGAGCATCTCCCGCAGGCACATCGACACGATCGAGGAGTACACCCGGAAGATCGCCATCGAATTCGGGGTCGTGGGGCTCATCAACATCCAGTACGCCATCGCCAACGACACCGTCTTCATCCTCGAGGCCAACCCCCGCGCAAGCCGGACGGTGCCGCTCGTAAGCAAGGTGTGCAACATCCCGATGGCCCGGCTGGCTACCCAGGTGATGCTCGGGAAGAAGCTGTGCGACCTTTCCCTTGCCCGCCGCCCGATCCCCTACTTCGGGGTCAAGGAGGCGGTCTTCCCGTTCAACATGTTTCCGGAGGTCGACCCGCTCCTCGGGCCGGAGATGCGCTCCACCGGCGAGGTCCTGGGGATGGCGAAAACCTACGGGGAGGCTTTTTTCAAGGCGCAGGTCGCGGCCTCGCAGTTCCTCCCGCTCGGGGGGACGGTCCTCATCACGGTTTCCGAGCGCGACCGCCCGGGGGCTCTCGAGGCGGCCCGGCGCTTCACCGAGCTGGGCTTCTCCCTCGTGGCGACCGAGGGGATGCATATGTTCCTCGCGAAGAGCGGCATCCCGTCGTCCCATATCCTGAAGTTGCACGAGGGGCGCCCCAACATCGTGGACGCCATCAAGAACGGGGAGATCCAGCTCATCGTGAACACGCCCGTCGGGAAGATGAGCGTTCACGACGACTCCTACATCCGGAAGGCGGCGATCAAGTACCAGGTTCCTCACATCACGACCACCGCGGCCGCCATCGCGGCGGCAAAGGGAATCTCGGCGGTCCTCCAAGGACGGGGGGATGTCAGAAGTCTCCAGCAGTACCACGCAATGATCGATCGGTGACGCAGCGGGGACCGGAACCCGGAGGGAGGGGATCGCATGTCGATGCACTCCCCCGGATTTTCATGGAAATTGTCGGAAAAATGGTTTAGTTTGTGGGTGATCTTTCCTCTTTGTTCGACCACATATCCCCAAGGAGGCAGTCATGGCCAAAAAGAAGATTGCGATCATCGGTGGCGGTCAGATCGGCGGCGTGCTTGCTCAGCTCTGCGCCCAGCGCGAACTCGGCGACGTCGTGCTGTTCGACATCGTCGAAGGGATGCCCCAGGGGAAATGTCTCGACATCGCCGAGGCGTCTCCGGTCGACGGCTTCGACATCTTCCTCAAGGGAACCAACAACTACGAGGACATCGCCGGTGCGAACATCGTCATCGTCACGGCGGGCCTTCCCCGAAAACCGGGGATGAGCCGCGACGACCTGATCGAGGTCAACTCCAAGATCATGAGGCAGGTCGCCGAGGGGATCAAGAAGTACGCCCCGCAATCCTTTGTCATCGTCATCTCCAACCCGCTGGACGCGATGGTGACTCTCTGCCAGAAGATCACCGGCTTACCCTACAACCGGATCATCGGGCAGGCCGGAGTTCTCGACTCGGCCCGTTTCGCCACCTTTATCGCCTGGGAACTCGGCGTCTCCGTCCGGGATGTGACCGCCCTGACCCTCGGCGGACACGGCGACGACATGGTTCCCCTGGTCCGGTACGCCAACGTGGCCGGGATCCCCGTCATGGAACTGCTGGAGCGGAAGTACGGGAATGCGGCCAAGGCGAAGGAAGTGATGGAAGCGATGGTGAACCGCACCCGCAAGGCCGGGGGCGAGGTGGTCGCCCTTCTGAAGACCGGGTCCGCCTTCTACTCCCCGGCTTCCTCAACCATCGCCATGGTCGAGTCCGTCCTCAAGGACCAGAAGCGGGTCCTCGCCTCCTGCGTCTACCTGAACGGCGAGTTCGGCGTGAAGGGCTATTTCGTCGGCGTGCCCACCGTGCTGGGCGCCGGCGGCGTCGAGAAGATCATCGAGTTCAAGCTCAACGCCGAGGAGCAGGCGATGATGGACAAGTCGGTGGCGGCGGTGAAAGGGCTGGTCGACACCCTCGCCTAAATCTTGGGCGGGACGGGAGAGGGCCCGGCGCGTGACGCTTCCATCGGTCGGGCATGCCTCTCTCGTCCCGCTGTCGCTCCCCCCTTCATTCCCCCGTTCCCCGATAGGTCCCGGCGCGGGTCAGCGCTTCCACCATCGTTTCCACGTCGATCTCCGCGGGGTCGAAATAGACCTTGTTGATCTCCCTCGCGCCGCGGAAGCCGGATTCGACCTTCTTTACCCCGTGCAGCCCTTCCAGGGCCGCTTTCCCCACGTCGTATCAGGCGACGTAAAAAGTGGCCGCCCGATAGCCCCCGCCTTGTGGATCCGGACCGCCGGAAACTCCTGACTCCGGCAGGAGAAGGATACCCAGCACCGCAATGACAAGGGGGACGAGGTACTGTCTCCCGGGAAAACGCATTGTCCTGTCCTTTCTACACCCGGGGTCCGCTCAATGTCCGGCCGCATCTCCCCACAGCTCCTTGAGCCGCCGGTCGCGCCCGCACCCGGAGCGGTAGTACTTGTAGCGGATCGGGTTTTTCCGGTAGTAGTGCTGGTGATACTCCTCGGCCGGATAGAACTCGCCCGCCGCCGTGACCTCGGTGAGGATCGGTTCCTTGAAAGGTTTGGTCTTCTCCAGGGCCTCCTTCGACTTGAGGGCCAGAAGACGTTGCTCTTCGCCGTGGTAGAAGATGCCGGGGCGGTACTGGGAGCCGACATCGCAGAACTGGCGGTCCTTCACGGTCGGGTCCGTATTGTGCCAGAAGACATCGAGGAGCTTCTCGTAACCGATCTCCGAGGGGTTGTAGACGATCTGCACCGCTTCGGCGTGCCCGGTCACGCCCGCGGATACCTGCTCGTAGGTCGGATTCTCCACCGTCCCCCCGGTATAGCCGACGGTGACCGAGACGACCCCGGGCAGCTTGTCGAACGGCGATTCCATGCACCAGAAGCATCCCCCGGCAAACGTCGCATTCTCCTTATTCTTCGACGCCTTTTCCGTCATTTTCGTCCCCGGATCATTGCCTGCCGCAACCGAGGTGGCTGCGACGAGCGCCAATGACAATGAGAAAAGATACCCCGTCCATTTCGACATGCCCCCGCTCCTTTTCCGAAATTCGATCCCTTCACGTTGCGCCTCATGGTCGCCCGCTACTTTCCCGTCCTCTCCGCTTTGGCGAAATCCAGAGCCGCGGAGTTGATGCAGTAGCGAAGCCCCGTCGGTTTCGGTCCATCGTTGAAGACGTGCCCCAGGTGGGCGTCACACCTTCGGCAAAGTACCTCGATCCTTTTCATGAGCCAGCTGGAGTCGTCCTGGGTACGGACGTTCTCTTCGGCGATCGGCGCATAGAAGCTCGGCCATCCCGTACCGGACTCGTACTTGGTCTCCGAGCGGAACAGATCCGTTCCGCAGCAGACGCACCGGTAGATCCCCTTCTCGTGGTTGTTCAGATACCTCCCGGTGCCCGCCCTTTCGGTCCCCTTTTTTCGCGTGATCTGGTACTGCTCGGGCGTCAGCTGATCCTTCCACTCTTTGTCCGTCTTGCGGATTTTTTCCTCCATGACATACCTCTCTTGCGCAGCGGAATAGATTCTGATCGTTCCGTTATCCATCGGTTTTCCTTCTTTGGGCGCCGCCGGACGTTCCGCGGCGCCTGCCCGTCCTCCCGGGATCCCCGGGTCGAGCAGAACGGCACCCGCCAGGAGGAGAATATTCCGGAGAAACTCCCCCCTCCCCATTTCCCGTTCCATCCATCTTTCCATCGCGTCCCTGCCTCCCGTTCCGTGTTTGGTCCCCATGTTTCTCTTCCATCATGCCGTACCGATGTCACGAACCCGTTACGAAAGAATCACAAATGAATCACGGGGACGGACGAGAATAATCCGTTCCCGGCAAATGGAATGCGAACGTCGATCCTTCGTGAACCACGCTGTGGACCGTGATATCGGTTCCGTGAAGCTCGAGGATTCTGCGGGCGATGACCAGGCCGAGACCGGGGCCCTCCCCGTCCTTCCCCGGATCGCCGAATCTCCCCGGAATCGGGTCGAACAGACGGGAAAGCCGTTCGGGCGGAATGCCGCATCCCGTGTCGGAAACCCGGACGGCCAATCCGGAGCCGGCGTTCTCCACCTCGATGGTGATGCGGCCGTTTTCCGGGGTGTGCCGAAGAGCGTTTCCGATCAGGTTCTCCAGCACCCGGTCCATGAGGGCGATATCGCCTACGGCAAACGGGATCCCCTCCTCGATCCGCACCGAGAGGCGGACCTTCTTCTCCTCCGCCGCAAGCCGGAACTTCTGAAGCACGTCCTGGACGAGGTCCCCCAGAGAAAACCGCTCGTGACGGATCGCCACGTCGGGAGAATCGAGCCTCGACAGTTCGAACAGCTCCGATACCAGCGTGGAGAGCCGACGGCACTGAAGCAGGGCAACCCGCAGATACTCCTCCCGTTCCCCGGGGGAAAGCTCCGCCATTTTCATGGAGAGGGTTTCGAGATACCCCTGGAGGGAGGTCAGCGGCGTTCTGAGGTCGTGGGAAACATGGGTCACAAGCTCCCGCCGGAGATGGTCGGACTGGCGAAGGTCCCGGATCTGCTGGGCAATCCGATCCGCCATTTTCGTAAAGGCAGCTCCCAGCTGTCCGATTTCATCCCCCTTGCCCGCGTCAAGTCCTGGCAGAATATCGGGGGCGTCGGAAAACCCGCTTTCCTGGAAATCGACGACGGCCTTTGCCAGCCTTCGGTGGCGGTAGGTGATACGGTAGAACAGGAGAAGGCCCGTCATGAGGGCAAAGAGCACCCCGCCCCCTGCCACCCACGCGCTCAGCCGGACGATATAGCTTCCCTGGAGCATCCGGGAGACGGTGTCGTACTCCTCGCCTCCGAGGATGATGTACAGGTACCCTTCCACCGGCCCTCCGGGAGGGACCGGGGCAACGGAGAACACCTTTTCCTTCCGGGGACTCCGCGGATCGTCTCCCAGGATGGGAAACGCTTTCGCCCCCCGAAGAAACGATTCCAGCGGCGCAAGGGAGACGCGCTCCCTTTTCACCTTGCCGGGAGGAGCGGAATAGGTAAGGATTTTTCCTTCCTTGTCGAGCAGATACACCTCGATCCCGGGATGGACCGCCATCAGCATGTGAAAGATCTCGCGGATCGCCTCCTCCTGCACGCGTCCGTCCTGGATCAGGGGGGTCTCCGAGGCGATATGCAGGGCAAGGGACCGGTTCAGTTTCTGTGTCATTTCCTGGAGATGGACGCGCGTCGTGAAAAAGGTCAGCAGGACGAACAGGATCCCGATGCCTAAGAACAGAAGGAGCAGAACGGCCGAGAGCTT
>CP070783.1:754686-765223 GCA_020346465.1 Deltaproteobacteria bacterium | reverse complement strand
GATGCAGAAAAGGGTTTTTCCGGCCCCCGGGCCCGCCCCGGTTCCGCCCGGCGTGCTGCTGGCGGTGTCCGCCTCCATCATCCGTCACCGCGTCCCGGCCCTCGGGGCGCTGATGGCGCAGGCGCGAAAGAGGCTCCCCTGCTTCTTCCGGAAGAACCGGGAGGTGCTCGTCTTCCCGGTGCCCCCCCCGGGAACGTGGCCTCGGCGATGAAGATCCTCGAATCTTAACTACAGGGTAAAGGAGAGCGCAGCGATGAAGGTTCTGGCCCTCGACAACTTGCAGAAGGTGGGGCTTGACGTGTTCGCCCGGGAAGGGATCGAAACCGACGTCAAGGGGAAGATGACGCCGGAGGAGCTGGCCGCGGTCATCGACAACTACGACGGGGTGGTCGTCCGCGGGGCGACGAAGGCGACCGCTCTCGCCTTCGAGAAGGTGTCCCGCCTCAAGGTGATCGGGCGGGCGGGCAGCGGGACCGACAACATCGACAAGGCGGCGGCCACCAAGAAGGGGGTGGTCGTGATGAACACCCCCGGGGGGAACACGGTCACCACCGGGGAACACGCCATCGCGCTGATGATGGCCATGGCGCGCCAGCTCCCGCAGGCCCACGCCTCGATGAAGGAAGGGAAGTGGGAAAAGAGCAAGTTCATGGGGACCGAGCTCACCGACAAGGTCCTCGGGGTGGTCGGCCTGGGGAACATCGGCAAGGTGGTCGCGGAGCGGGCGCTGGGGCTGAAGATGGTGGTGGTCGGAGCCGACCCGTACGTGAGCAGGGAGGACGCGGGGAAGCTGGGGGTCGAGCTCGTTTCGCTGGACGACCTGTACGGGCGGTCCGACTTCATCACGTTCCACACCCCCCTCACGCCCGAAACGAAGAACATGGTGAACGCGGAGTCGCTCGCGAAGATGAAACAGGGGGTCTGCATCGTCAACTGCGCCCGCGGGGCCCTGATCAACGAGCCGGACCTCCTCGCGGCGCTCGAGTCGGGGCACGTCCGGGGCGTGGCGCTCGACGTCTTCCCGGTGGAGCCCCCCCCGGGGGACGCGCCGCTCCTCAGGCACCCGAATGTCACCCTTACGCCGCACCTGGGCGCCGCGACGACGGAGGCGCAGGAGAAGGTGGCGGTCCTCATCGCGGAGCAGATCTGCGATTTCCTCAAGAAGGGGACGATCCGCAACTCCGTCAACTTCCCGTCCGTCTCCGCGGAGCTTCTGCCCACGCTCAAGCCGTTCCTGACCCTGTGCGAGAAGCTCGGGGCGTTCCGCGGGCAGCTGCTCGATGCGCCGCTCAAGGAGCTGCGGGTGGAGTACCTGGGCGAAGTCGGCAAGCTCGTTACGGCCCCGATGACGATCTCCGTGCTCAAAGGGCTCCTCCAGTACCAGACCGAGGAGGTCAACCTCGTCAACGCCCGGATGGTGGCCGAGGAGCGCGGGATCAAGGTGGTCGAGGCGACCGCCGCCAGGTCGGAGGACTACGCGAGCCTCGTCCGGGTGGTCGCGGTGACCGAGGCGGGGGAGTCCTCCGTCTCCGGGACCGTGTTCGGGACCACCCCCCGCATCGTCAAGATCAACCTGTTCCCGATCGACGCGGAGCTCACGGGGGGGATGCTGATGCTGGAGAATCTGGACGTCCCCGGCGTGGTCGGGCGCGTCGGGACGTTCCTCGGCGAGAAGGGGATCAACATCGCGGGGTTCAACCTCGGGCGGAAGGAGGCGGGGGGGACGGCGGTCTCGCTCATCAACGTGGACAACCCGGTGCCGCAGAAGGTCCTCGAGACCCTGAGCAAGCTCCCCAACATCACCGTCGCGAAGTATCTCACGTTCTAGGAAGCGAGGCAGGCCATTGAAGAACATCATCGTCCTGGGAGCCCAGTGGGGCGACGAGGGCAAGGGGAAAGTGGTCGACATCTACTCCGATTTCGCCGACACGATCGCGCGGGCGACCGGAGGGAACAACGCGGGGCACACGCTCGTGGTCCGGGGGGAGAAGTTCGTCTTCCACCTGATCCCGTCGGGGATCCTGCACCCGGGGAAGAAGTGCGTGATCACGAACGGGGTGGTCGTGGACCCGAAGGTGCTCCTTTCGGAGATCGACAAGCTCAAGTCCCGCGACTACCTGAAGGACGACTCCCAGCTCCGGATCGGCTACCTGGCCCACATCATCCTCCCGTACCACATCGCCCTCGACCGGGCGCGGGAGGAGAGGCTGGGGAGCCGGAAGATCGGCACCACCGCCCGGGGCATCGGCCCCTGCTACGAGGACAAGATCGCGCGCACCGGCATCCGGGCGTGCGACCTGGCCCACCCCGACGTTTTCGCGGAGCTGCTTCGCGCCAACCTGGAGCTGAAGAACTTCCTTCTGAAGAACTACTACGGCGCGGGGGAGATCGACTTCCCGTCCACCCTCGACGAGTACCTCTCCTACGGGGAGCGGATCCGGCCGCACCTGATCGACACCTCCCTGTTCCTGAACGAGGAGATCCACCGGGGGGCGAAGGTCCTCTTCGAGGGGGCGCAGGGCGCGCTCCTGGACATCGACCACGGGACGTACCCGTTCGTCACCTCGTCCAACACGACGGCCGGCGGCCTGTGCACCGGGTCGGGGGTCGCCCCGACGAAGATCAGCGGGGTGATCGGCGTCGCCAAGGCGTACATCACCCGCGTGGGAGGCGGGCCGTTTCCCACGGAGCTGTTCGACGACATGGGGCAGAAGATCCGGGACCGGGGATGGGAGTACGGGTCGACCACGGGCCGACCGAGGCGGTGCGGCTGGTTCGACGCCCCCGTCATCCGGTACGCCCACCGGCTGAACGCCTTGAGCGGCATCGCGCTCACCAAGCTCGACGTCCTGTCGGGGCTTCCCCACGTCAAGGTGTGCACCGCCTACGAGATCGACGGCGTCCGGCGGGAGGAGATCCCCCTGACCGTCTCCGAGCTGGAGCGGTCGGTGCCCGTCTACGAGCAGTTGGAAGGGTGGACGGAGGACCTGTCGGATGCCCGCGAGTTCGGCGATCTCCCGAAGGCCGCCCAGAGGTACGTGCGCAGGCTCGAGGAGCTGAGCGGCGTGGAGGTCATGCTGATCTCCATCGGCGCCGACCGGAACCAGACCATCCTCCGGAAGAACCCATTCCGGGCTTGACACCCCCGTCTTCCGGTCTTTAGCATAGAATATTTACGGGGAGCCCATAGCTCAGTTGGTAGAGCATCTGACTTTTAATCAGAGGGCCGCAGGTTCGATCCCTGCTGGGCTCACCACCCACGCGTCCCCATCGTCTAGTCTGGCCAAGGACACCGCCCTTTCACGGCGGCGACCGGGGTTCAAATCCCCGTGGGGACGCCAGGGAACAACAAGGGGCTACGGTCTTCCGTAGCCCCTTTTCTGATCATCGTCGGTATAATTATCGCGCTGTCTTACCGCACTTCCCCGACACCATTGTTCCCCACGGGCCGTCAATCCTTCGCGTGGCATTTGTTGCAGAGAACTCTCTGGTAGGTCGCCCACCGCGTAGCCGGCCTCCCGCCGTAGGCGATCTCCATCTCACTTTCGATGCGTCCGCGGCCGACGGCCGAATTGAAGGCGTACTGGCTTTCCATGGTCATGAAGGCGTAATCGTAGCCGAAGCGCAGCATGTACCTGAAACCGCTCGCATGCGCCCGGTGACAGGACAGGCACGTGACCTGGTCGGTCGCTTCGGGTCCGCCGAGCTGAGTATCGTCGTTCACCGCAAGCGGCGCGAGAACCCCGGTGTAGTCGGAGCTGTTCGTGGCAAACGGCACCAAGGAAAGGAACGAAGTGGCGAAACCGCCGGTCATATCGCCGGATTTTACATACAGCCCGTACAAGCCCCCGGACCCGCCGATCGAGCCCAAACTCTCATCCACTGCGTGGACGTAGTTGCTTCCTCCCTCGGAGTGCATAGCCCCATGGCAGGTGGCGCACCAGTCGCCCCAGCTGATATGCCCGCCGGTCGTGGCGACACCGTATGCCACGCGGGTCTGGGTGGTGGATTCGGACCGGTTGTAAGATAAAGGAACCTTTGCGGCGGGAACGCCACTGTAGGTCAGGGCCCCCGTTTCGTAGCCGGAACCGGCGAGAAGCCGGTAGACGCCGACCGCCTCGGTCGTCGTCGGATCGTTCTCCGGACCGGGATAGGATCCGGATCCCTTGATGGGGAACCCGGTCTGGACGATGGTGCCGGCGCTCGTCCTTCGATACGTCCCGTGCGGATCGTGGCAGGACGGGCAGCCAAGATCGG
Organism: Deltaproteobacteria bacterium; assembly: GCA_020346465.1. GTDB lineage: Bacteria > Desulfobacterota > Deferrimicrobia > Deferrimicrobiales > Deferrimicrobiaceae > CSP1-8. The sequence goes on along the minus strand of CP070783.1, from coordinate 760,966 downwards.
ACTGCGCGTAGGTCCCCCCGGGAGAGGTGGCATTGTTTGTGATGATGCCCCAAGCGGCGAAAGCCCCCGCGTTGATGTCGTGGCCGTGGCTGTTGCCGTCCTCGGTGACCGCCGCGCCATCGACCACGAAGATGTACGTCTTCTCCAGCCAGCCGAAGTCTCCGCCGGGGGTGATGTTGTACGGAGCGGAGCCCGGACCGAGATCGGTCGGCGGGGTGGCGATGTGATAACTGCCGGCGCCTGAAGCCCCATGACAGACGAGACATGTGGCGCTTGTTGTATCCCCCACAAGCAGATGTTCTCCCGCCGGATCCGGAGCATGCATCGAGTGACAGCCCTCGCACTCGGCGACGCCGCCCGCGTGGAACGCGAGCGACGTGGTACTGGTACTGGCCGCCGCAAGGGTTGCCGCCATTACAACGGTGAGGATCTTGGCCGCTCTCATATCTCCCCCTTTCTCCTCCTTGCCGACCCGTGCGCAGGATAGTCTCGCACCGGGGTGCAAGAGGTTCCGCAGCAGAATCCGCGTTGATTGGAAGAAGCAGGCAAACAGACCCGGAGAGATCTGACCCATGGTTGCCCCTCTATATCGAAAAAGAGAGGAACTGCTGCTTTCGTAGCAACTTCGGTCAGGATTTAATCGGGTGGATGGACAACGCCGGGAGCGGGCCGTGCTTTCCCATGCAGAGCAACGATGGCGCCAGGGTGAAGGGTTCTTACGCATTGAAATTATTTGTTTTTATCAGGGGAGTCAAGGGGAAACGTATTTCCAGTATGCATATCCCTTTTCTTGCTTTCTACCTTCACCCTGCCGCACTATAACTGGGTCATGGATTTCCTCCGGCCGGAAAACCTCCTTCGATCCGGGTACAAGGATTGCCTCCTCTGCGAGGTCGAGCGCAAGGGGGAGGAGGACAGGTGCCTTCGTTGCGTCGGAAGGATGGACCAGCGCGACCGGCTTCTTTGGGAGATCAACCGGGAGAGGGTCCGCCGGAACGCGGCCAGACTCTCCCTGGTCTACCCGGGCGCCGGGCACTTCTACAGCGGCCGCTTTCTCGCGGGGGCCTTCTGGGCCTCCCTTCTCCCCCTGACGGCGGGGCTGGTCCTTTCGGTCTGGCGGGGGCCGACCCCGGGGCATGCCTTCCTTCTGGGCGCCTTCCTCCTGGTCTGGTACCTGGCCCGGGTCGACGCGGGCCGCGGCCCCGGGGAACCGGCCGCCCCGTGCCACGCCGCCTGCCCCGCGGGGATCAACGTCCCCGACTACATCGCCCTGGTGCGGGAGGGGCGTCCCCGGGAGGCCCTGGCCCTCGTGCACGACAGGCTTGCCTTTGCCGCCTTCTGCGGCAGGGCGTGCCCCCACCCGTGCGAGCAGAAGTGCGTCCGGACCGAATTCGACGCCCCCATCGCCATCATGGCGATCAAGCGGTACGCGGCCGACGCGGGGTATGCCGCGGCGGTCCGGCCGTCTTCGTGCGGCGACGAGGTAGCGCGCAGGCCGAAGGTCGCCGTGGTCGGGGCGGGGCCCGCGGGGCTCTCCGCGGCGGACACGCTGGCGCGCCTGGGAGCCGTCGTGACGGTGTTCGACGAGGCGGAGGAGCCGGGGGGGGTGATGCGGACCGTCATCCCCGAGTTCCGGGTTCCCGGCGAGGCGCTGCGGTCCGACCTGCGGACGGTTTTCGCCCGCGGGGTCGCCTTCCGGGGCGGACGGAAGTTCGGCCGGGACCTCTCCTTCGAGAGTCTGGCCCGGGAGGGCTTCGAGGCCGTCCTTCTGGCGGTGGGAGCGGGCGAGCCCGTGCGCCTCCCCCGCAGCGGTGGAGAGGAGGAGGGGTTCCTCGATGCCCTGGCGCTTCTCTCCCGGGTCCGCGGGGGGGACAGGGTGACGCTGCGCGGGCGCGTGGCGGTGATCGGCGGGGGAAAAGTCGCGCTCGATGCGGCCCGGGTGGCGGTCCGGCTCGGCGCGGAGGAGGTCGCGCTGGCGTGCCTGGAGTCGCGGGACGAGATGCCGGCCTACCCGTGGGAGATCGAGGAGACGGCGGCGGAGGGCGTGCGCATCCTTCCCGGCACCGCGGTGAAGGAATTCGTCCTGCGCGACGGCCGGGTGGCCGGGATAGAGGCGGTCCGGGTGGAACGGATCGGCTTCGACGCGAAGGGCCGGATCGTTCCCCGCACCGTTCCCGGGAGCGAGTTCGGGATTCCCGCAGAGACGGTCATCCAGGCCATCGGGAGCCGGCCGGCTCTGGACTTTCTGCCTCCTTCCGCGACGCAGAAGAGGATCGACCCCGTGCGCCATCTTTCCGTGTTGATTTTTCCCGGGAAGCACACTACAATTCCGGCCTATATGAGCGGGGACTGCGTGGGGGGCCCCGGGACGGTCGTCGAGGCCTGCGCTTCGGGCAGGGCGGCCGCGTTGAATATCTACGGCGATCTCTGCGTCGAAGAAGTCAGAAAAGCGAGGTTTACGGATCGTTTTCGGCGGGTGGGCGAACCCCAGGTTGAGGACCGTCCGGAATGGAGGGTCCGGCGGGAGGCCGCGCGGATCCCGCCGGACGAAAGCCGGCGAACGTTCGAGGAAGTCCAGAAAGGGTACGACGAAGATTGCGTCCGCCGGGAATCCGAGCGGTGCGCGAGATGCAATCTGTGGTTATAAACCAGCCCGAAGGGAGGTGAACCAGCATGAAGAAGTTCGCGGCATTTATCTCCATCGTTATGGCTGTAACGTTTTCCGCCGGCCTGGTCGTAGGCGCGGACGCGCCTGACAAGGTGGTCATCAAGGAGATCCAGAAAACCAAACCTCCGGTTCCGTTCGACCACAAGGCCCACACCGCAATCGCAAAAGAATGCAAGGTGTGCCACCACAAGGACGCCGCCGGGAAAGAGCAGAAGTGCTCCGCCTGCCACAAGGCGGCGGCCGAGGGCAAGACCGTTGCGCTGAAGGAGGCGTTCCACACCACGTGCAAGGACTGCCACAAGAAGGACGCCAGCAAGAAGGCTCCGACCAAGTGCGACGGGTGCCACGTGAAGTAGCGGGAGGGTTTCGCGTTGCGCGCCGGAGAGGGGGTCACCCCCCCTCTCCGGTTTGTTGAATACCCCCTCATCACACCCATGTAAGGTATAATAGTTATTTGATGTCTACCCATCGTTCGAAGGTGCATCCCCATGGCTGACGCAAAGCACGCAGAATCTTTGATGGACAGGGTGTGGAAGTTCTTCACCTCCCTGAAGCTCGCGATCTTCGTCATCATCTTCCTGGCGATCGCCTCCATCATCGGGACGGTCATCGAGCAGAACCAGCCGCTCGAGAAATACCGGCAGATCTACACCGACGGGACGATCCGCCTCTTCGAGAAGCTGTCCCTGTTCGACATGTACCACTCCTGGTGGTTCCTCCTCCTGCTCGTCCTGTTCACCGTCAACCTCATCTGCTGCACCGTCGACAGGCTCCCGCGGGTCGTACGGATCGTCAGGAACCCGAAGACCACCCTGGACGAGAACCTCGAGAAGTCGCTGGGGTTCGTCGACCGGTGGAAGAAGAAGGGGGAGCTTGCGGCGCTGGCCGAAACGTACCGGGCGGCCATGGGAGGCGCCTTCGCCCGGCCCCGCGTGACCGAGAACAGCGGGACGTTCCACCTGTACGCCGAGAAGGGGGTCGCCTCCCGCTTCGGCGTCTACGTGACCCACATCTCCATCATCATCATCTTCCTCGGGGCGATCGTCGGCAACGTGCTCGGTTTCAAGGGGTACGCCAACATCGTCGAGGGGGAGTCGGTCCGGAGAATCCCGACGCGGGGAGGGACGAACCACGTCGACCTCGGATTTTCGGTGCGCTGCAACAAGTTCTGGGTGGAATACTACCCCAACGGGCAGCCCAAGGAGTACGCCTCGGACCTGAGCGTCATCGAGAACGGCAGGGAGGTCCTCCGCAAGACGATCGAGGTGAACGACCCGCTGCAGTACAAGGGAGTCTGGTTCTACCAGGCAAGCTACGGGCCCGCCGGCGCGTCGACCGTCACGGTGACGGTCAGCAATCCCGACGGGGGCCAGCGGGAAACGATCTCCCTGTCCCCGGGACGGCACGCAGAGATTTCCGGGTACGGCAAGATCAGCGCCGTCGACTACCGGCCCGACTTCCAGGGGCTCGGCCCCGCGCTGCTCGTGGTCCTCGAGAAGCCGGGCACGCAGCCGGCCCAGTTCTGGCTCCTCAAGGCCTTCCCCGAGTTCGACCGCCAGCGGAAGGATACGCGCTACCTGTCGTTCGCGGGGCTCAACGAGATCTTCTTCACGGGGCTGCAGGTGGCCCGGGACCCCGGGGTGAACATCGTGTGGTTGGGGTGCGCCCTGATGGTGATCGGCATCATCATCGCGTTCTTCCTGTCCCACCAGCGGCTCTGGATCCGGCTCTCGCGCGGGGGCGATGGCCGCGTGGAGGTCGTCCTCGCCGGCTCGACGAACAAGAACAGGCTTGCCTTCGAGAAGAAGTTTGAGAAAATACAAGGCGACATGAAGGCGGTCAAACCATGACCCCGCACCGTATCGCCTGCGCATCCGGGAGATAAGTCATCATGCTGAACGTCCGACTGTTCGATCTCACCACCCTGCTGTTCGGCGTGGCCTCCGTCAACTACGTCGCGGCCCTGTACGGGAAGAAGGAGACGATCGCCCGCATCGGGACGTGGGTCTGCATCGCCGCCGCGATCGTGTCGACCGCGGCGATCGGCGTCCGGTGGGCCGAGTCGTACAAGATGGGGATCGGCCGCATACCCGTCACGAATCTCTACGAGTCGCTCGTCTTCTTCGCGTGGTCGGTCAACCTGTTCTACCTGGCGGTGGAGTGGAAATACAAGAGCCGGACCTTCGGGGCGTTCGTGATGCCGATCGCCTTCGGCACCATGCTGTTCGCCCTGACGAACGAGAGCAGCATCCAGCCGCTGGTTCCCGCCCTGCAGTCGTACTGGCTCCACGCCCACGTCATCACCTGCTTCGTGGGGTACGCGGGCTTCGCCGTCTCCGCCGGGGTGGCGGTCATGTTCCTCATGAAGGCGAAGCGGGAAGAGAGGAAAGTGACGGGCGGCGTCGTCGGCCGCTTCCCCTCGACGAAGGTCCTGGACGACCTGGTCTACAAGGCGATCGTCTGGGGGTTCCCGTTCCTGACCGCCGGGATCATCACGGGGGCGGCCTGGGCGAACTACGCCTGGGGCACCTACTGGTCGTGGGACCCCAAGGAGACGTGGTCCCTCATCGTGTGGCTCGTGTACGCGGCGTTCCTGCACGCCCGGGTCACGCGGGGATGGCACGGGCGCCGGGCGGCGATCCTGTCGATCATAGGATTCCTGGCGACGATCTTCTGTTATCTGGGGGTGAACCTGGTCCTGTCCGGCCTGCACTCCTACGGTGGCGCGTAAAGGGCGCCGGGGACCCGGGCAGCAGCCATGAGGGGGAGAGCGGTCCTCTTTCTGCTCACGGCCCTGGCCTCCGCGGGGCTTCTTGCCCTGGGGCTGTACCGGGCCGAGTTCGCCAAGGTGCTGTTCAACGGGGCGCTCCTTTGACTTTCCTGCATCGGGGTCGGGTGATCCCGTGGCATTCCTGAAACGGAGGATCTTCCAGGGGCTGGGCACGGTCCTGCCCAACGCGTACGTGCAGGGGTTCCTCGGTCCCTCCCTCTACCAGGGACCGCTGAAAGGGGTCTGCACCCCCCTGTTCAACTGCTACGCCTGCCCCTCCGCCCTGTTCTCCTGTCCCATCGGGTCGCTGCAGCATTTCGCGGCGACGGGGAAGGTCCCTTTCTACGCCGCCGGGACGGTGGCGGTCGTCGGTGCGTCGGTGGGGCGGATGACCTGCGGGACGCTTTGTCCCTTCGGATTCCTGCAGGACATCCTCTACAAGGTCCGGACCTGGAAGGCGACCCTTCCCGCGTGGGCCTCCTCGCTCCGGTACGCGGCGCTGGCGGTCCTTGTCTTCCTGATTCCCGCCCTTACCCACGAACACTGGTTCTCGCGGCTGTGCCCGATGGGAACGCTTTCCGCCGGGCTGCCGTGGGTGACGTTGAGCGAGAGCATCCGCACCCTGGCCGGCTCCGTGTTCTGGGTCAAGATCGGGATCCTGCTTCTCTTCGTCACCTCGTCGGTTCTGGCGAAACGGCCGTTCTGCCGGGCCGCCTGTCCCCTCGGGGCGATCTTTTCGCTCTTCAACCGGGGAAGCTTCCTGCAGCTGGCGTGGAACGCCGACACCTGCACCCGGTGCGGGAAGTGCCGGAAGATCTGCCCGGTGGACATCCGGCCCGACT
>CP070783.1:749990-754586 GCA_020346465.1 Deltaproteobacteria bacterium | reverse complement strand
ACCCTTTCCGCTCGTCGTCGGAGTAGTTGTACGCGAGGTCGAGGAACAGGGGGAGGGCACGGGAGGGGTCCCCGGACCGGAACGCCGTCTCGGCCCGCCACAGGGAGAGAAGGGGAACGGGGCTCCTGTCGGCCCCTCCCTGCGCACCCGTCGTCCCGTCCAGCCGCTCGACCGGCTCGGTCTCCGGGAATGGTCCCAGGAGAGGCGGGGGCGCCTCGCCGCGCGCAGGGGCGGCGAGAAGGACCGCGAGGAGGAGGACGACGAACGCCTTCGCCCCGCGTCTTCGCAAAGCCGGGCCGACCGCGACGGCAGGATCCGGCCCCTTGCCCGACCCGGCGCGCCCTCCCCTCAATCGAAGATCTCCTTGACCTTCTCGAAAAAGCTCCGCGAGGCAGGACCGGGAGACTCCGCCGCGATCTGCTGGAACTCGGTCAGCAGCTCCTTTTGCCGTTTCGTCAGCCGCTTCGGCACGTCGATGACGACGCGCACCACGAGATTCCCCCTCCGGTGGGAATGGATGACCGTGACACCCTCCCCCCGGAGGATGAACTCGCGGCCGGACGGCGTTCCCGGCGGGACGGAGAGGCTCTTCCTCCCCCCCAGCGTCGGGACCTCGATCTCGCCGCCGAGGGCCGCCTGCGAGAAGGTGATCGGCACCTCGCAGAGCAGATCCTGCCCGCTTCGCGCAAAGAAGGGATGCTCCTGCACGGATATCACGACGTAGAGGTCCCCGGCGGGTCCGCCGCCCCGTCCGGCCTCCCCCTCTCCCCGGAGCTTCAGGCGGGTCTCGTTGTCCACCCCCGGGGGAACCTTGATCTTGAGCGGCCTCTTCTCCCGGACGGTCCCGCTCCCGGCGCACTCCGGACACTGTTCCTTGATCACCTCTCCGGTGCCGCGGCAGCGCCCGCAGGTCCGCGAGAGCGAGAAAAACCCCTGCTGGACGGTGACCTGTCCCCGCCCGTTGCACGCCGCGCACCTCTCCGGGCGGGTTCCCTTCTTCGCCCCCGTTCCCGTGCACTCCGTGCAGGATCCCGACCGGGGGACCACGATCTCCTTCTCCACCCCGAACACCGCCTCCTCGAACGTGACGGTGAGGTTGTACCGCAGGTCCGCCCCCCGGCGGGCCCGATCGCGGACCCCGCCGAATACGGATCCGAACCCGAAGAAATCGTTGAGGATATCCTCCACGCCGCCGAATCCGAACCCTCCGAACCCCTCGAACCCCTGGCCGGCCGGGGCCGCGTGACCATACAGGTCGTACTGCTGTCGCCTCTGCGGGTCGGACAGGACGGAATACGCCTCGTTGACCTCCTTGAACCGCTCCTCGGCCTCCTCGTTGGCCTGGTTCCGGTCCGGGTGATACTGGAGCGCGAGCTTCCGGTAGGCCTTCTTCAGGTCCTCGAGGGAACAGTTCCTCTCCACGCCGAGCACTTCGTAGTAATCACGCCTCGCCATCTGCGCTCCCCTGATCGAAATGCTCCTGTGCCCCCGCCTCCTGCGGCCCCTGCGCAACCGTCACCTGTGCCGGCCGGAGAAGCCGTCCGTTCAGGAGATACCCCTTGCGGCTCTCGGCCAATACCGCACCCTCGGGCTTTCCTTCCCAGGCAACCCTGGCGATCGCCTCGTGCCGGTTCGGATCGAACGGCTCCCCGACGGCGGAAATCTGCTCCAGTCCGAACTTCCGGAGTTCGCCCAGGATCTGGTCGTACGTCATCTGCACGCCGGACAGGAGGGCTTCCGCCGGCGTGTCGGCGTTGGTCTGGGAGATCGCCCGTTCCAGATTATCCACAAAAGGCAGGATCGCAAGGAGAATCCGCTCGTTGCCGTATGCCACGACCGCTTCCTTCTCCCGGGCCGCCCGCTTGCGGTAGTTGTCGAACTCCGCTGCGAGGTAGGCGAGCCGGTTCTTCACCCGGGAAAGTTCGTCCTCCTCCGGTTCGGCGAAATCCTCCTGCTCCCCCGTCTCCCCGGGTTCCTCGAGGATCTCCCCGGCGGCCTCCTCCGACTCCCTTGCCGGATCCTTTTCCCTATCCGCATCCGTCATCGTCAATCCCTCTCGTCACAAGGATCTTCCCTTTCCGCAAAGCCGGTCCGGGGGAATCGCGCGCGTTACCGGTTCTCCAGAATGGAGCTGAGGAGACGTGCCGTGTACTCCACAAGGGGGATCACCCGCGAATAATCCATCCGGACGGGGCCGATGAGGCCGATGCTCCCCATTGCCGTTTCCCCCTGGTGGTACCCCGAGGAAACCACCGAGATCTCGGGGAGCTCTTCCACGGGGTTCTCCGAGCCGATGGAGACCTGGAGCGCCTCGCTTTCCATCGCCGCGTCGAGAAGCCGCAGGATGACGCTTTTCTCCTCGAAGGCATGGAGAATCCGCTTGAGCTTCTGGACGTCCTCGGCAAACTCCGGCTGCTCGAGGATATTGGCCCTGCCCTCGATGTAGACCTCCCCCGGAACGGATTCGGAAAGAGCCTTGGAGCCGAGCAGCAGCGCCCTGCGCATGAGACTGTCGTAACGCGCCTTCTCCCGCTTCATCTCGTTCAGGATCTTCGCGCGGAGCTGCGGAAGGGTGAGCCCCACGGCCAGATCGCTCAGGTACGCGTTGATCTTCTCGAGCTCGTCGGTCGTCAGGCCCGGCTCGTCCTCGATGAGGCGATGCTGGACCCAGCCGCCCTGGAGCACCGCCACCAGCAGGATCCTGTCGCTCGACGCACGGAGCAGGCTGAGGGACCGCAGCGCCTGGTGCGAGAACCGGGAGACGACGACCACGCAGGCATGCCGGGAAAGGGTGGACAGAAGACGGCTGGCATGCCGGACCATGTCGTCCGCCCCGGCGACCCCCGCCTCCGCCACCTGCTGGAGCAGGTCGCGTTCGGACCGGATCAGCTGCTTTCTGGCCAGGAGATGGTTGATGTAATACCGGAATCCCGCGCCGGTGGGGATCCGGCCCGCCGAGGTATGAGGCTGGCACAGGTACCCTACCTCTTCCAGGTCCGCCATGATGTTCCGGATCGTGGCGGGCGAGAGAGCCTGACCCATCTTCTTGGATATGGTGCGCGAGCCGACGGGCTCCGCCGTTTCGATATAATCCTCGACGACGAGGCGAAGCACCTGGGCCCCGCGTTCGTCCAGCACCGCTGTCGCTTCTCCCTTCCAGGAAAACAGATTAGCACTCGGCCGGGCCGAGTGCTAACTTCTAATCTACCAACCCGGGGCGACCGATGTCAAGACACGGCGACCCTCCGGGGGGCCTACAGACCGTCCAGGCGGAACATCCCCCTGTCCCGGGCATAGTCCAGGGCCTCCCGCCACTCCCCGGACGTAATGCGACGGCCGATCTCCGGAAACCCGGGCGCCCGTCCGCACGGGCGGTACTGGTTCATCAGATTGAGGTAGGTATCCTTCCCGATTCCGTCCGCGAGGAAGTCGATCACGCTGCGGGTCGTCGACGCCTCCCCGGGCATGACGAGGTGGCGGACGAGCAGGCCCCTCTGGGCCACCCCGCGGCGGTCGATCACCAGAGGGCCCACCTGCCTGGCCATTTCCCTCAGCGCCGCGCGCACCACCTCGGGATAATCCGGGGCGGCGCAATAGCGGGACGCCGGTTCCGTGCCGAGAAACTTGACGTCGGGCATGTAGATGTCCACCACCCCTTCCAGCTCCCGCAGCGTATCCACGCTCTCGTACCCGCCGCAATTGTACACCACGGGGATCGAAAGCCCACCGGACACGGCGAGGGAGAGGGCCTCGAGGATCTGGGGCGTCACATGCGTCGGGGTGACCAGGTTCAGGTTGTGGCACCCCATCCGCTGGATCGAAAGGAAGATGGCGGCAAGCCGTTCGGCGGGGACCCCGTTTCCCTCGACGGTGTGGCTGATCTCGTAATTCTGGCAGAAGACACACCGGAGGTTGCAGCCGGAGAAGAAGACGGTCCCCGAGCCGCTCACCCCCACCAGGGGGGCTTCCTCGCCGAAGTGGGGACCGAAAGACGACACCGGGGCGTTTCTCCCGGCCCCGCAGACGCCCACTTCCCCCGTCGTCCGGTTCACCCGGCACACCCGCGGGCAGATGTCGCACTCCGAGAGCCTGGCAGCGAGTTTCTCCGCCCGGCCGGTCAGGGCCCCGATGTCCGGAAAAACGGCCATCGCTTTCATTGTACAGGGGCCGTCTCCCCGCCGCAAAAACCAATTTCCGGCGGCCGGGACAGACCCGTCCCTCCCGGGCGCCCCGGCAGGAAACAGGAAGGTTTTCTCTTCGAGGAAATGCTGATACTATCACCCGGGTTGGTGCAGTCCCACCGCTCACCGGGGAGGACCGGGAGAAGCACGGAACCGGAGAAAGGAGATCCGTCCGGGATATGCCAATGGATGTCCAATCCCTCTTTCTGAATCTCGTGATCGTGATCGGAGTGATCTCGGGTGTCCTTCTCGGGTGGTCGCTCCGGAAATCGAGGGATGTAAAGGAGGAGGCGGAAACGGAACGCCTGCGAACCAGATACCAGGAGGTCTCCCAGGACCTGGAGATCACGAAGGGGGAGCTCACCCGGAAAAGGGAGATCGCCACCAAGATTCCGATGATCGCAAGGAGCCTGAG
>CP070783.1:672593-749890 GCA_020346465.1 Deltaproteobacteria bacterium | reverse complement strand
GATGTAGAGGACGTTCTCCTTCCCGCGGTCGGTCCTCACCTGCCGGATGGCCTCGAGGAACGGGAGACTCTCGATGTCGCCCACGGTCCCCCCGACCTCGACGATGGCGAGGTCGTACCCCTGCGCGGCCGAATGGATCACCCGCTTGATCTCGTCGGTGATGTGCGGGATGACCTGCACCGTGCCCCCCAGGTAATCCCCGCGGCGCTCCTTGGTGATCACGGAATGGTAGATCTTCCCCGTGGTGCAGTTGTTCTTCTTGCCCATCCGGGTCGACGTGTACCGCTCGTAGTGGCCCAGGTCGAGGTCGGTCTCGGCCCCGTCCTCGGTCACGTAGACCTCCCCGTGCTGGAACGGGTTCATCGTGCCCGGGTCGACGTTGATGTACGGGTCGAGCTTGAGCATCGTGATGCGGAGTCCCCTCGCCTCCAGGAGAGCCCCGATGGAGGCGGCGGCGAGTCCCTTCCCCAGGGAGGAGACCACCCCCCCCGTCACGAAGATGTACTTCGGCTTCACCGTCTTTTCCGGGCGCATATCCTCTGCTCCACCGCACGGAGATCCTCGGGGGTGTCCACGCCCACCGAGTCGAATGCCACGTCCACGTCCACCACGCGAATCTTCCCGCCGCTCTGGAGGACGCGGAGCTGCTCCAGGCGTTCCGCCTCCTCCAGCGCGCTCTGGGGAAGGCCGGAAAGGCGGAGCAGGAAGTCCCTCCGGTATCCGTAGATCCCGAGGTGCTTCCGGTACCTGCCGGACCCGGCATCCCGGTAATGGGGGATGGGAGCCCGGGAAAAGTAGAGGGCGTCTCCGCGGTCGTCGACCACCACCTTGACCACGGAGGGCAGGGAGAACTCCTTCGGGTCCTCCCGGACGACGGCGGCCGTCGCCATCGGGACCGCCGGGTCCGCAAGGAGGGGGCCGGCAACGGCATCGATCACCGACGGGTCCATCATCGGCTCGTCGCCCTGCAGGTTGATGATGATCTGCTCGGCAAGGCCCCGCGCCGCCTCGGCCACGCGGTCCGTCCCCGAGGCGCATCCGGCGGACGTCATGACCGCTTCCCCGCCGAATCCGCGCACGGCGCCCGCGATCCGCTCATCGTCGGTGGCCACGATCACGCGCGTCGCACACCTCGATTCCCTCGCGTTTTCCCAAACATACCATATCATCGGGCGACCGTCTATTTGGGCCAGGGGCTTCCCCGGGAGGCGGCTTGCGCCGTACCTCGCCGGGATGATCACCGCGACGCCGGGGGGGGACGCACTCACGGGAAGAGGGGGGCCGCCCGGAGACCCTCGTCCTCCGGGAAACCCATCATCAGGTTGAAGCACTGGACGGCGGCCCCCGATGCGCCCTTTCCCAGGTTGTCGATCGCGGAGACGACGATCACGCGACGGCTTTCCCCGTCGAGCCGGAAGGCGATGTCGCAGAAGTTGCTCCCCGAGACGTCCTTCGTCGAGGGCAAGGCCCCCTCCGGACAGAGGCGGACGAACGGCTCCTTCCCGTAATGCCTCCGGAAGGCGTTCTCCAGGTCCTTCCCCGCAACCTTCGCCCCCGCCTTCGCGTAGCAGGTCGCCAGAATCCCCCGCACCATCGGGAGGAGGTGCGGGACGAAGGTGACGGCCACGTTCCTTCCGGCGGCGAGCGTGAGCTCCTGATCCATCTCCGGGTTGTGCCGGTGCCGGGGGAGCCCGTACGGGCGCACCCCTCCCTCCACCTCCGGGTAGTGGAAGCCGAGGGCCGGCCCTCTCCCGCCGCCCGAGACCCCGGTTTTGCAGTCGGCCACGATTCCCTTCGCCTCGATCAGCCCTTCCGCAAGCAGCGGGTAGAGAGCGAGGATCACCGCCGTGGGGAAGCATCCGGGGACCGCTGCCAGCCGGGTCTTCCGGAGAGCGTCCCGGTGGATTTCCGGGAGCCCGTATACCGCCTGCCCGCAGAGGGCCGGGTTCGCGTGCCGGACTCCGTAGACGGACTCGTACAGCGGGACGCTCCGGAAGCGGAAGTCGGCCGACAGGTCGATGACCCGGACCCCGCGGGGGAGGATCTCCCCGGCCACGGAGGCGGAAACCGTGTGCGGGAGGGCGAGAAAGACCGCATCCGCGTCGCCGGGGCGCAACGGACCCATCCTGCGGAAGGCGACCTTCGGCAGCCTTCCGCGGAAAGGAGCGAACACCTGGTCGACCGTCCGGTCCGCATACTGTTCGGAGGTCAGCACCGTGATCTTCGCCCTGGGGTGCGACAGGAGCAGACGGACGAGCTCGAACCCGGTGTACCCCGTCGCCCCGTAAATGGCCACCCTGGTCATGGGAACCGCCTTCCCGGTCATGGAATCGTCTCTCCTTTGCGCGGGCTTTCCCGCCCCCGCCCGCAGGGCCCCGCAGAAACGAAAAAGGGGAAGGCGCCACCGGCCTTCCCCTTTCGAACCCGCCCGCGGGGCAAAAAGCCCTTCGCGCTCACCGCTTGGAGAACTGGAACCGTTTCCGCGCCCCCGGCCGTCCGTATTTTTTCCGCTCCTTGACGCGGGCGTCCCTCGTCAGGTAGCCCGCCCGCTTCAGCATCGAGCGAAGCTCGGGGTTGTCGATCTGCAGCGCCTTGGCGATCCCGTATTTGAGCGAGTCGGCCTGGGACGCAGGCCCGCCGCCCGTGACATTGACCTCCACGTCCACGCTCTGCCGCTTCCCCGTGAGAACCAGCGGCTGCACGGCGGCAGCCCGCAACGCGAGCACGGGGAAGTACTCCTCGAAGTCGCGGCCGTTCACGAGAATGCGTCCGCTGCCCGGCGTCACGTACACCCGCGCAATGGAGGTTTTCCGTTTCCCTGTCGCGTAGACCTTCGTCTGTGCCATGCGGCTACACCCTCTCCTGTTCGTTCACGGCCAGCGGACTCGGCTTCTGGGCCCGGTGGGGATGGTCCGGGCCGGCGTAGACCTTGAGCTTCGTGAACAGCCGGTCCCCGAGCCTGCTCTTCGGAAGCATCCCGCGCACCGCCCACTCGACGAGGCGTTCGGGGTGCTTCGAGGCGATCACCTTTCCCGCCGTGGTCTCCTTCAGGCCACCGATGTATCCCGTGTGCCGGTAGTACGTCTTGTCGGTCATCTTGTTGCCGGTGAGCTTCACCTTCTCCGCGTTGACGACGATCACGAAATCGCCGACGTCCGCGTTGGGCGTGAACGACGGCTTGTGCTTTCCGCGCAGGACCGACGCCACCCGGGTCGCAAGCCGGCCGAGCACCTGGTTCTCCGCGTCCACCACGTGCCATTCCTGGTTTGCGTCCTGTTTCGTGAAAAACTCCGTGCTCTTCATCGGTGCAAACCTTTCTCTTCAAAATCAAAGGAGATATTTAACCTCACCCGGCGCCCAGCGTCAAGAGAAAAAGCCGATCTCCGGGCTACCCCCCGCCCGAACCGGCCTCCCGGGGCTCTCCGTACGCCACCTTCCACAGGAACAGCCCGTGGGGCGGAGCGTTGGGCCCCGCGAGCGTCCGGTCCCGCAACCCCAGAAGGTCGCGCACCCGGTCCGGCGGGCCCTTCCCCCTGCCGATATCCACGAGCGTCCCCACGACGTTGCGCACCATGTGCCTCAGGAACCCGCTGCCCGCGATCCTCACGGAATGAAGGCCCGCAATGGCCTCCGCCTCGATGCCGGCGCGGAAGACCTCGCGGACGGTCGTCCTCGCCGTGCACCCCTGTCCCCGGAAGGAGGAAAAGTCGTGCCTTCCCACGATGTGCGCCAGGCCTTTCCGCATCGGGCGGAGATCGACGGGCCCGCCGAGGTGCCAGGCGTAGCGCGCCAGAAAGGGGGAGGCGACGGGGGCGATGTAGAGGAAGTACCGGTATTCCTTGGACTTCGCGCGGCGGAGTGCGTCGAAGGAGGGGGGGACCTCCTCGGCGGAGAGGAACCGGATGTCCGAAGGCAGGAGGGCGTTTCCCCCGCGGACGATCGTTCCGGGGGACCGCCTCCCGGAATCGGCGAAATCGATCACCTGCTCCCGCGCATGCACTCCCGCGTCGGTGCGGCCGGCCGCCCGGACGCGGACGGGCTCCTGGAGAAGCCTCCCCAGGGCATCCTCGATCACCGACTGCACGGTGACCCCGTTCGGCTGGAGCTGGAACCCGCTGTACGCGGTCCCGTCGTACGCGATCGTCAGTCTCACGCGGCGCATCGTTCCGGAAGCCCTCCCTGCCCAATCTGTGCCGTATGGCGCTCCCTCCTTGAGGAGGGCACACAGGACCGGCTACGCAGCCGCGGCAACCGGGGACCCGGGGCAATGCGGGGGGTTCCGCGAGGCGGCCTGTGGAGCGAGGTCTCGGAGTTCGCGAGCGGAACCGGCAGCGAGCGGGCGAAGGTCGCGAGCGTAGCCGAGGGGAATCCCCCGCGAGCCAGGGTCCCGGCTCTGCAAGCAACAGCTGCGGAAGGGCCCCCGGATTCGAAACGTCATCAGGAGCGGAGGTTTCCCCCGCTCCCGGCGGCGCTGCCTCGATCCGGACCGCGCACGCCCCTTACGCGTGGGCGGGCTGCAGGTGCTTCCGGACGAGCACCTCGGCGATCTGGACCGCGTTCAGTGCCGCCCCTTTCCGCAGCTGGTCCCCGCAGACCCAGAAGTTCAGGGCGTTCTCCGCGCTCTCGTCCTCCCGGATGCGGCCGACGTAGCAGTCGTCCTTTCCCGCGCAGAAGAGCGGCATCGGGTAGACGTTGCTCGCCGGATCGTCCATCACCTGGCAGCCGGGGAACGCCGCGATCAGCTCCCGTGCCTTCTCGCGCGAGATCTTCCTCTCGAACTGCGCGTTGACCGAGATCGAGTGGGCGGTCAGGACCGGCACGCGCACCGTGGTGCAGGTGACGCGCAGATCGGGGATTCCCATGATCTTGCGCCCCTCGTTCGTCATCTTCATCTCTTCCTTCGTGTACCCGTTCTCGAGGAAGGCGTCGATGTGCGGGATGACGTTGAAGGCGATCTGGTGCTGGAACGCCGCCACATCCAGCTTCTCGCCCCTGGCGAACGCCTTCGTCTGCGCGATGAGCTCGGCCATCGCCTTGGCCCCCGCCCCGGAGGTCGACTGGTAGGAGGAGGCCACGACCCGCCGCAGCGTTCCGAAGTCGTGCAGGGGCTTGAGCGGCATGATCGCGATGATCGTGGTGCAGTTCGGGTTCGCGATGATCCCGCGGTTCCGGTACTGCGCGATCGCGTCGGCGTTGATCTCCGGCACGGCCAGCGGGATGTCCGGCTCCATCCGGAAGGCCGACGAATTGTCGACGACCACCGCCCCGGACTCCCAGGCCGCCGGGGCGAACTCCCTGCTCCGGGACGCCCCCGCGGAGAACAGGGCGATGTCGATCCCCTTGAAGGCGCTTTTCCCGAGGAGCTCGACGGGCACCTCTTCTCCCCGGAACCGGAGCCTTTTCCCGACCGACCTCTCGGAGGCCAGCAGACGGATGTTCCGGACCGGAAAATTCCTCTCCTCGAGGATCTGCAGCATCACTTCCCCGACCGCGCCGGTGGCGCCCGCCACCGCGACGTTAAACCGTTTCGTTGCCATGTTCCTCGCTCCTTGTCACGTGGTGTCCAACAGGATCCGCCGCACCTTGTCCCCGATCTCCGAGGTCCCGACCCGCCGAATCCCGGGCCCCTCCCGGTAGATGTCCCCCGTCCGGTACCCGTCCGCGAGCGCCTTCCCGACCGCGTTCTCGATCAGGGCAGCCTCTTCGGTCATGTCAAAAGAATAGTTTAGCATCATGGCCACGGAAAGGATCATGGCCAGGGGGTTGGCCAGCCCCTTCCCCGCGATGTCCGGGGCGCTCCCGTGGATCGGTTCGTACAACCCCACCTTTCCTCCAAGCGAGGCGGAGGGGAGCATCCCGATCGAGCCCGTGACCATCGACGCCTCGTCCGTGAGAATGTCGCCGAAGAGGTTCGTCGTGACGATCACGTCGAACTGCCTCGGACTGCGGACGAGCTGCATGGCGCAGTTGTCGACCAGCATGTGGGAAAGCGCGACGTCCGGGAACTCCCGCTCGCCCACCTCCGTGACGACCTTTCTCCACAGCACGGACGTCTCCAGGACGTTCGCCTTGTCCACGGAGGTCACCCTCCCCGTGCGTTTCCGGCCCAGCTCGAAGGCGACCCGGGCGACCCGCTCGATCTCCGGGCGGGCGTACACCTCCGTGTTGCATCCCGTCTCGACGCCGTCGATCATCCGGACCCCCCGGGGCTCGCCGAAATAGATCCCCCCGGTGAGCTCCCGCACGACCAGGAGATCGATCCCCTCCACGAGCTCCCTGCGGAGGGGCGATGCGTCGACGAGAGGTCCGTACACTTTCGCGGGCCGGAGGTTCGCGAAGAGCCCGAAGGTTTTCCGCAGCTCCAGCAGGCCGCGCTCCGGCCGGACCTCGAAGGGGAGCTGGTCCCACTTCGGCCCGCCGACGGCCCCCAGGAGGATGGCGTCCGACGAACGGGCCAGGGAAAGCGCCCGTTCGGTCATCGGGACCCCGTGGGCGTCATAGGACGCCCCGCCCAGCAGCTCCTCCTCGGTCTCGAACCGCCTCGTCCCCGAAACCTCCTCCACCGTCCGGAGAACGGACAGCGCCTCCCGGACCACCTCCGGGCCGATCCCGTCCCCGGGAAACACGCAGATCCTGGTCATGGACCCACCCTTTCCTTCCGCCGGGCAGCCATGTAGCGGAGCAGCCCGCCAGCGGCGACGAGCTCCTGCATGAACGGGGGGATCGGCGCGATCCCGTATTCCCGGCCTTTCGTCTCGTTCCGCAGCGATCCGTTCCGCATGTCCACGGCAAGCAGGTCTCCCGCGTCGATCTCGTCGACCGCCCGGGGCGCCTCGAAGATCGGCAGCCCCGTGTTGAAGGCGTTCCGGTAGAAGATCCGCGCGAAGGACCTCGCGATCACGGCGGAGGCCCCGGATGCCTTGATGGCGATGGGAGCATGCTCCCGCGAGGAGCCGCACCCGAAATTTTTCCCGGCCACGAGGAAGTCCCCCGGGGCGACACGGGCCGCGTACTCCCTGTCGATGTCCTCCATGCAGTGGCGGGCGAGCTCCGCCGGGTCGGAGGTGTTCAGGTACCGGGCGGGGATGATGACGTCGGTGTCGACGTCGTCCCCGTACTTCCAGGCCCGTCCTTTGAGCACCATCGGATTACCTCCCCTTTCCGGGTTTCCGCGTTGCCGCACCCTCTATTCCCGCCGGCCCGACCGGATGACCGCGAACGCTGTGCCGGGGCCCCCGGATCGCCGGGGTCCCCGGTCCGGCGGGCATGCGCAGCGGTCAGCTGATCTCGTCGGGACTGCCGATCCGGCCGAGCACCGCGGAGGCGGCCGCCACCGCGGGATTGGCGAGGTAGACCTCGCTCTCGGGGTGTCCCATGCGTCCCACGAAGTTCCGGTTCGTGGTGGCGACGGCCCGCTCCCCCTGCGCGAGGATCCCCATGTGGCCCCCCAGGCAAGGCCCGCAGGTCGGCGTGGAGAACGCCGCGCCCGCCTCCACGAAGATCTCCGCCAGGCCCTCCCGCATCGCCTGGAGGTGGATCTCCTGGGTCGCGGGAAAGACGAGCATCCGGACGTTCCCGTGCACTTTCCGGCCGCGCAGGACCGAGCACGCGCTCCGGAGGTCCTCGATCCGCCCGTTGGTGCAGGAGCCCACCACCACCTGGTCGATGGGGACGTTCCCCACCCGGGACAGGGGCCGGCTGTTCTCCGGAAGGTGCGGGAACGCCACCTGCGGCTCGAGGGCCCCCAGGTCGACCGCGATCTCCCCCGAGTACCGGGCGTCCCGGTCGGCCACGACCACGGCGTATTCCCGGGCGGACCGCCCGTCCGCATACGCCTTCGTGACGCCGTCGAAGGGGAAGATGCCGTTTTTCGCCCCCGCCTCGATCGCCATGTTGGAGATCGTAAATCGCCAGGCCATCGGGAGAGCCGCGAGGCCGTCCCCGGCGTACTCCATCGACTGGTAGAGGGCGCCGTCCACCCCGATCGTGCCGATGATGTGGAGAATGATGTCCTTCCCCTCCACCCACTTTCCCGGCCTGCCGGAAAGCACGATCCGGACCGACTCGGGCACCTTGAGCCACACCTCGCCGGAGATCATCGCCGCGGCCAGATCGGTGCTTCCGACGCCGGTCGAGAAGGCGCACAGCGCCCCGTAGGTGCAGGTGTGGCTGTCCGCCCCGATCACGAGGTCGCCGGGAACGACGAGACCCTCGTCGGGCAGCAGCACATGCTCGATCCCCATCCTCCCGACCTCGAAGTAGTTCACGATCCCTTGCTCGCGGGCAAAGTCGCGCATCATCCTGGCCTGGTCGGCCGAACGGATGTCCTTGTTCGGCGTGAAGTGGTCCGGGACGAGCGCGATCTTTTCCCGGTCGAACACTTCCCCGATCCCGAGGCTGCGGAACGCCTGGATGGCGAGCGGGCTGGTCACGTCGTTCCCGAGGGCAAGGTCGACCCTCGCGAGGATCAGCTCCCCCGGCTCAACCTTTTCCTTCCCCGCGTGCCTCGCGAGGATCTTCTCCGTGAGCGTCATGCCCATGAACGTCCTTCTCGCTTTCCCTCGTTTTCCGGTGTCGGCCCCGCAGCGCTCTCGCCAGCTCCCCCATCGGCCCGGAGACGATGTACGCCGAGCACAACAGGAAGATCATCACCTGGGGCTCCGCGGCCAGCAGGAGGGCGAGGAAGACGAACACCACCAGCGTGTTGAACGGGCGGCGGCGGAACGGCTCCAGGTCCTTGAAGCTGTTGTACCTCACGGTGCTGACCATCAGGAACGCCAGGACGTAGATGGCCAGGAGCACCGCGATATGCTTGAAGTTCCCGGACCCGCCCAGGTAGTAGAAGAGCAGGATCATGGAGGCCACGAACGTCGCCGCGGCGGGAATCGGGAGCCCGTTGAACTTCCCCTTCTCGACCGTATTGACCTGGACGTTGAACCGGGCGAGCCGGAGCGCCCCGCAGACCAGGTAGAGGAAAGCAGCCAGCCAGCCCCACCGCCCGAAGCGCGAGAGGGCCCAGCCATACACGAGAAACGCCGGCGCCACGCCGCAGGCGACAATGTCGGCCAGGGAGTCGTACTCCACCCCGAACTTCGTGGTCGTCCGGGTCATCCGCGCGAGCCGGCCGTCGAGACCGTCCAGCACCACCGCCGCGATGATGGCGATCGCTGCGTTCTCGAACTGGGCGGTGTAGGTCGCGGCGATCGAGTAGAACCCGGCGAACAGCGAGCCCGACGTGATCAGGTTGGGCAGCACGTAGATCCCGCGGCTGATCCCGTCCTCCCGCCTCATTCGTTTTCTCATTGCACCACCCCCACGACGCTTTCCCCCGCCCGTACCCTGTCCCCCACCTGGACGCTCAGGGAGGCGGCGGCCGGCATCAGGATGTCGACCCGCGACCCGAACCGGATGAGCCCGACCCGCTGGCCCGCCCGGACGGAGTCCCCGGGTACGACGTCACACACGACGCGCCGGGCGATGAGCCCGGCGATCTGCACATAGGCGATCCGGTGGCCATCCGGCGTTTCCAGGAGCACCCCGTTCTGCTCGTTGGCGAGCGACGCCTTCTCGACGTTCGCCGCCAGAAACTTCCCGGGATGGTACCGGACGGACACCACCCTGCCGGAAACCGGGGCACGGTTGACATGCACGTCGAGGATCGACATGAAGACGCTCACCCGCTTCCCCGGCTCCCCGAAATACCTTCCCGGCGGATTGTCGCCCGCGTACACTATTCTACCATCCGCAGGGGAAAGAACCGCCCCGGGGAGAGAAGGCGGGGACCGGTCGGGGTTCCGGAAGAACCAGCCGACGAACACGGCGAGGAGAACCCCGAAGATCGTGGCGGGGGTCGTCCTCGGCCAGACGAGGGAGAGCACGGCCGCGAGGGCCATCGCCCCCGCGAGAAAAGGGATCCCTTCCGGGGCGATCACCCCGTCCTCCCTTCCCTTTTGTCCCGGACCCATCGCTTCCGGACCAATTCCCCGGTCAGTTCTTCGTCCGGTCGACCAGCCGCCCCTTCGCGATCCACGGCATCATCGCGCGAAGGCGGCGGCCCACCTCCTCGATCGGGTGCTCTTCGCCACGCCGGGTGAGGGCGTTGAAGACAGGGCGGTTGGCCCGGTTCTCCAGGATCCATTCCCGGGCGAACGACCCGTCCTGGACCTCCGCGAGCATCCGCTTCATCTCGGCCTTCGTCCGTGCGTCGACGACCCGCGGCCCGCGCGTCAGGTCGCCGTACTGCGCGGTGTTGCTCACGGAGTACCGCATCGTGGAGATCCCGCCCTCGTAGATGAGGTCCACGATGAGCTTCAGCTCGTGCAGGCACTCGAAATACGCCATCTCGGGGGCGTAGCCGGCCTCGACCAGCGTCTCGTATCCCGCCAAAATCAGCGCCGTCACGCCACCGCAGAGGACCGCCTGCTCCCCGAAGAGGTCGGTCTCCGTCTCCTCCCGGAAGGAGGTTTCGATCACTCCCGCGCGGGCCGAACCGATCGCGCTTGCGTAAGCCAGCGCGATCTCCCGGCTGTTCCCCGCGGGGTCCTGGTGGACGGCGATGAGGGCGGGGACGCCCTCCCCCTTCTCGTACTGCGCACGGACCAGGTGGCCGGGGGCTTTCGGGGCCACCATGAACACGTTCAGGTCGTCCCGGGGGACGACCTGGCCGTAGTGGATGTTGAAGCCGTGGGCGAACACCAGGTACGCCCCTTTCCGGAGATTCGGCCCGACCTCATTCCGGTAGATGTCCCCCTGCAGCTCGTCGGGCAGGAGCATGACGACGACGTCGGCCGTGGCCGTGGCGGCGGCCGCGTCCGCGACGTCGAACCCGGCCTTCTTCGCCTTCGCCGCGTTCTCCGCCCGGGGGTGCTCTCCCACGACGACATCCATCCCGCTGTCCCTCAGGTTATTCGCATGCGCGTGCCCCTGGCTGCCGTACCCCAGGATTGCGATCCGTTTTTTCTTCAGCATCGACTGCCTGGCATCCTTCTCTCGGTAGATCCGGACCATCGTGATCCCCTCCCCGGGTAGTGTGGAACGAACCGCCTCCTCTTTCCCCCTGCCGCTACATCCCCCGCGCGATGGCCACGCGCCCCGTCCGCACGACCTCCCGGATCCCGATCGGCTTCAGCAGCTGGATCAGCGCGTTGATCTTCTCCTCGTCGCCCGTCATCTCGATCGTGTAGCACCGGGGGGCGACGTCGACGATCTTCGCCCGGAAGATGTCCACCAGGCGCAGCACCTCGGCCTTCGTCTCCGGCTCCGCGTTCACCTTGATCAGCACGAGCTCCCGGTCTACGGTCTCCGCACCCGTCAGGTTGACCACCTTGATGACCGCGACGAGCTTGTTGAGCTGCTTCAGGATCTGCTCGACGATCTGGTCGTTCCCGGAGGTCACGATCGTCATGCGGGAAACGGTCGGGTCGAGCGTCTCCGCCACCGTCAGGGACTCGATGTTGAACCCCCGCCCGGAAAACAGGCCGGACACGCGGCTCAGGACCCCGAACTCGTTCTCCACCAGAACGGAAATGGTATGGCGCATCGCGTTTCCCCCTGTCCCGTCACACGAGCAGCATCTTCGTGAGCGGCGCCCCCGCGGGCACCATCGGATAGACCATCGCATC
The DNA here is from genome assembly GCA_020346465.1 of Deltaproteobacteria bacterium. GTDB lineage: Bacteria > Desulfobacterota > Deferrimicrobia > Deferrimicrobiales > Deferrimicrobiaceae > CSP1-8. The sequence goes on along the minus strand of CP070783.1, from coordinate 738,269 downwards.
GGGATCCGTCAGGATGTCGATGATGGCCGGACCGTCCGCGGCGAACCCCTCCCGGAGAACCTGCGGCACCTCCCCGGGCTTCGTCGCCCGGAACCCCGCCGCCCCGTAAGCCTCCGCGAGGCGAACGAAATCGGGCACCTGGGGCAGGCACGTCTGGGAATACTTCCCCTGGAAGAACAGCTCCTGCCACTGCCGCACCATTCCCAGCGTCCCGTTGTTCAGGATCACCACCTTCACGGGGAGACGATACTGCACCGCGGTGGCGAGCTCCTGGATGTTCATCTGGATGCTGCCGTCGCCCGCGATGTCCACCACGAGCCTGCCCGGCATCGCCACCTGGGCACCGATCGCCGCCGGAAGCCCGTATCCCATCGTGCCCAGCCCGCCCGAGGAGAGGAAGGTCCGCGGCCTGTCGTACAGGTAGTACTGGGCGGCGAACATCTGGTTCTGCCCCACCTCGGTGGTGATGATCGCATCCCCCTTCGTGATCTGGTAGATCTGCTCGACCACGTACTGGGGCTTGATCCTTCCCTTTCCCTGCTTGTACGCGAGCGGGTGGGTCGATTTCCACTGCGCGATCTGGTCCCGCCACGGGGCGATCTTCTTCCGGTACTTCGCCGCCTCCTTCGTTCCCTTGACGAGCTTGATCATCTTCCGGAGCACGTCCTTCAGGTCCCCCACGATCGGGATGTTCACGGGGACGTTCTTCTGGATGGAGGTCGGGTCGATGTCCACGTGGATGATCTTCGCACCGGGCGCGAACTCGTCGATCTTCCCGGTGACCCGGTCGTCGAACCTCGCCCCGACCCCCAGGATCACGTCGCAGTGCGAGATCGCCATGTTCGCCCGGAAGGTGCCGTGCATCCCGAGCATCCCGAGGGAGAGCGGGTCGGTCCCCGGGAAGCCGCCCAGCCCCATCAGCGTGGTCGTGACGGGGATCCCGAGGATCCGGGCGAACTCCGAAAGCAGGGAAGACGAATCGGAGAGGATGATCCCCCCTCCGGCGTAGAGGACGGGGCGTTCCTTCTCCAGCAGCATGCGGATGGCGTTCTCCACCTGCTTCTGGTGACCCTCGTAGTTGGGGTGGTACCCCCGCAGCTTCACCTCTTTCGGGAGGTGGTACTCCGCGGAGCCGGTCAGGACATCCTTCGGGATGTCGACCAGCACGGGGCCCGGGCGCCCGGTGGAAGCGATGTAGAACGCCTCCTTGATGATGCGCGCCATGTCCTTCGTCTGCTTGATCAGGTAGTTGTGCTTGGTGCAGGGCCGGGTGATCCCGACGATGTCGGCCTCCTGGAACGCGTCGTTTCCGATCATGAGCGTCGGCACCTGGCCGGAGAAGACGACGATGGGCACCGAGTCCATGTAGGCCGTCGCGATCCCCGTGACCGTGTTCGTCGCCCCGGGTCCCGACGTCACCAGGCACACGCCGGTTTTCCCGGAGGCGCGGGCGTACCCGTCGGCCATGTGCACCCCGCCCTGCTCGTGGCGGACGAGCAGGTGCCGGATCTTCGTGTTCTGGAACAGGGAATCGTAGATGTTGAGCACCGCTCCCCCGGGGTACCCGAAGACGACGTCCACCCCGAGGTCCTCCAGAGCCCTGACAAAAATATCCGCTCCGGTCATCTTCACCTCATCCTCCCTACCGGATCACGGCGCCGGTTCCCGCCGAGCCCACGAGCTTGGCGTACCGGGCCAGATACCCCGTCCGGACCTTCGGCGGCGGGGCTTTCCAGGTTTTTTTCCGGCGGGAAAGCTCGGACGCCGGGACGTCCAGCGTGAGCTTCCGCCCCGGGATGTCCAGGACGATCCCGTCCCCGTCCCGCACGAGGGCGATCGGCCCCCCTTCCATCGCCTCGGGGGATACGTGCCCGATGCACGGCCCGTGGGTCCCCCCCGAGAAGCGCCCGTCGGTGATGAGAGCCACCTTCGTTCCCAGCCCCATTCCCATGATCGCCGACGTGGGGGAAAGCATCTCGCGCATCCCCGGCCCCCCTTTCGGGCCCTCGTAGCGGATGACCACGACCATGCCCGGCCGGATCTTCCCGGCCATGATCGCCGCCATCGCGGCATCCTCCGACTCGAAGACCCTGGCCTTCCCCCGGAACCGGAACATCGAGGGGTCGACGCCCGACTGCTTGACCACCGCACCCCCCGGCGCAAGGTTGCCGGTGAGGATCGCGATCCCCCCCTCGGGCCGGACGGGGGCGGAGACCCGGCGGATGATGCCGTCGTTGACGACGCGCCCCTTCCTGGCGATCGCGGTGATGTCCTCCCCCGAGACGGTCGGGTTTTTCTTCAGCCTGGGCAGCAGCCGGTTGAGGATCGCGGGGATCCCTCCGGAGAACTCCACGTCCTCCATCATGTGGGGGCCCGCCGGGGTGACGGTGGTGAGCTGCGGCGTCTGCCGGGACAGCCGGTCGAATTCGGACAGCGGGAGGGCGACGCCCGCCTCGTGGGCGATGGCCAGAAGGTGCAGGACGGAATTGGAGGACCCCCCGAGCGCGAGGTCGACCCGGATGGCGTTCTCGAAGGCGGCGCGCGTCAGGATCGTCCGCGGGGTGATCCCTTTTCGCACCAGCTCCACGACGCGCTTCCCCGTCGCGTACCCGATGTGGCGCTTTTTCGACATGCCGGCCAGGGCGGTCGCGCACCCCGGCAGGGACATCCCGAGGGTCTCGGTCAGGCACGCCATCGTGTTGGCGGTGTACAGCCCCTGGCACGACCCCTCCCCCGGACACGCCTCGGCCTCGAGGCGGCGCAGCGTCTTCCCGTCGATCTCCCCCCGCTGGTACCGCCCGACGGCCTCGAAGGTGTCCGACACGAGGGAGAGCCGCCTGTCCCCCATCCTGCCCGAGAGCATCGGCCCCGCGGTCAGGACGATGGAGGGGAGGGAAAGCCGCGCCGCGGCCATGAGCATCCCGGGGGTGATCTTGTCGCAGTTGGTCAGCAGGACGAGCCCGTCGAGCGCGTGGGCCTCCGCGACCGACTCGATCATGTCGGCGATCAGCTCCCGCAGAGGCAGGGAGAAGTGCATCCCCCGGTGCCCCATCGCGATCCCGTCGCATACCGCCGGCACCCCGAAGAGGAACGGGTAGCCGCCCGCGGCGTGCACGCCGTTCTCCACGACGCGCTCGAGGGACCGCATCCCGACGTGCCCGGGGACCAGGTCGGTAAAGGAGGTCGCCACGCCGATGAACGGCTTTCCCATCGCTTCCTGCGGAACGCCGGCGGCGCAGTAGAGCGCCCGGTGGGGCATTCTCTCCAATCCCTTTTTCGTCAGGTCACTTCGCATTCCTTCTCCCCTCTCGCCCGTCTCGAGAGAAACACTCCCCCGCGGGAACGGAATCCCCCTCGAGGGCCTGCGCCCGCCGCCGGGATCGCCCCCCGGAACGGACGCGCAAGCGGCCCGCCCTCGCGCCCCGCGGCAGGAGGATTCTCCCGTACCGTTCCTATTGTCCGGAAAGCCTCTGCGCGATCCTGTCCTTCTTCGCCAGCTTGAGTTTCTGAAGCCGCTTCCGCTCCATCTCCTCGTCGGGGGAAAGGTAAATTTTCCGGTCGAACTCCTTGAGTTTTCCATCCAGCATGCGGTGTTCCTCGATCAGGTTCTTGAACTCCGGATCCTGTTCGGCAAGCGCGGCGATCTTCTCTTCCTGGCTCCGCCCCCCCATCGGCACCTCCGGATCTGGGATGATATCTGAGTGTAGCAGAGGAAGGTCAATTGTCAATTTCCGGGCGCGGCCCGGCCTCTTTTTCCCCGGTGCCTCTCCGCCTCGGAGGCCCGCAGATATGCCGGTACGACCGTCCGCGCCTCCGGCACCCCCCCCTCCCGGATCGTGCGCGCCGCCAGGAGGCCGACGGCCGACGCCCTCGGCAATCCCTCGCCCGGGGGGAGGAACAGGGCGCGCGGGCCCATCCGCGCCCGGAGCAGCTCTCCGTACGGAACCGTTCCGTCCCCGCAGAACAGGACGTTCCCTTCCGGGAACCAGTCCGGGAGAGCATCCGGCGGCACCGCGGCGTCGGGGGCGACGCGAAGGCACTTTACCCCCTCCCAGCGGAAGATCCCCGCGTAGACTTCCTTCTTCCTGGCGTCCAGGACGGGACATACCAGCGCCTCCCCGGCGCGGGACCGCGTCGCCAGGGCATGCAGCGTCGGTACGGGCACGAGGGGCAGGCGCCACCCGAGGCAGAATCCCTTCGCGGCCGCCATTCCCACGCGAAGCCCGGTGAACGACCCCGGGCCTGCCGAGACCGCCACGTGGGTGACCCCGTCCGGCCCCCGGCCCGACTCTCCGAGAAGCCGGTCGATGGCGGAGATCAGCGTTGCGGACACCCGCTCCTCCGGGGGGAGCACCGTTTCTCCCAGGACCCGCTCCCCGGCGACAAGGGCCACGCTCGCGAGCGGCGTCGCCGATTCGATGGCCAGGATCACCCGGCTAACCGGCGATCAGGCGGGCGATGTCGTTGTAGAAGACGAGGGCGGTGAGCATGAGGATCACGGCCAGCCCCACCTGCTGCGCCATCACCCTCGCCTCCGGGGAGAGGGGTTTTCGCCGCAGCGCCTCGATCGAGAAGAAGAGCAGATGGCCGCCGTCGAGAATCGGGATGGGGAGGAGGTTCAGGATCCCCAGATTCACGCTCAGCAACCCGAGGAAGTACGCGAAGGGGGAGATCCCCTCCTTGGCCTGGTCCCCCGCCATCTGCGCGATGAGGATGGGCCCCCCGAGGTTGTCGGACGGGATCACCCGCATGACGAGCTTCACCACGGTGAGCACCGTCAGCCGGATGATCCTCCACGTCTCTCCGGCCGCGCGGCCGATCGCGGCCACGGGGTTGACCTTCCGGTGGATGACCTCGTTGCTGGCCACCACGCCGATCTTGGGTCCCTCGGTCTTTTCCCCGAAAATCGTGCGTCCCTCCCGGGTTTCCGGCGTGACCTCCACCCGGAACTCTTTCTCCCCGCGGCGAACGGTCAGGGGAAGTCCCTTGCCGGCCCCCGATTTCCCGATCCCGGCGGCGAGCTCCTCCCAGGTCGTGATCTCCTTCTCCCCGACCCGGACGATGAGATCGCCGGCCTCGAGCCCGGCCCGCGCAGCCGGCGTGTCCGGCAAAACGTCCCCGATCTTCGGGGTCAGTGCGGGAACCCCGCTCAGGAAGAGGAGCCAGAAGACGAGAAAGGCGAACCCGAGGTTCGCGACCGGGCCGGCGCCGACGACCGCCATCTTCACCCACACCGGCTTGTGGGAAAACGCCCTCTCCCGTTCCTCCGGGGGAACCTCCTCCGCCTCGTTCTCCCCCACGAGCTTGACGTACCCCCCCAGCGGGATCGCGGAGATGATGTACTCGGTTCCCCCCCTCGTAAATCCCGCGAGCTTCGGCCCGAACCCCAGGGAAAATTTCGTGACCCCCACGCCGAGCCGGCGGGCGACGACGAAGTGCCCGAATTCGTGCACGAAGATGAGAATTCCCAGAACGACGATGAAGGACAGGAAATAGATCACGGTTTGTGCGGTCTCCTCATTCGGGATATGATGCGGGTCGCCTCTTCCCGGGCTTCCGCATCCGCGCGGAGCACATCTTTCAGGGTAGCAGGCCTTCCTCCCCTGCGCCATGCCGCCATCAGGGCCTCCGCCACCCGGACGATGTCCGTGAAGCGGATCCGCCCGGCGAGAAAGGCGGCCACCGCGACCTCGTTTGCGGCGTTGAGCGTCGCGGGCGCCGTCCCCCCGGCCTCCGCCGCGGCATACGCCAGGGCGAGGGCGGGGAAGCTCTTCCTGTCCGGCGGCTCGAACACCCAGCTGACCATTCGATGCGGAAGCAGACGGGGCAGTTCCAGCGGGAGCCGCTCGGGATACGACAGGGCGTACCCGACGGGAATCCGCATATCGGGGACCCCCAGCTGCGCGATCAGGCTGCCGTCCCGGTACTCCACCATCGAGTGCACGATCGACTGGGGATGGATGAGAACGTCGATCCTGTCCGGGGGGAGATCGAAGAGCCACATCGCCTCGATCACCTCGAACCCCTTGTTCATCAGGGTGGCGGAGTCGACCGAGATCTTCGCGCCCATCCGCCACGTCGGGTGCCCGAGAGCCTCTCCCACCGTCGCGTTGCGCATCTGCCGGAAGGTGCGGTTCCGGAACGGCCCCCCCGAGGCCGTGAGGATGATCCGGGAGATGTCCTGCTTCCGGTGCCCCTCGATCGCCTGGAAGACCGCGGAGTGCTCGCTGTCGACGGGAAGGATCCCTCCCCCGCCGGCCCGCGCGGCCCCCACGAGAAACTTCCCCGCCATCACGAGCAGCTCCTTGTTCGCGAGGGCGATCCTCTTTCCGGCCCGGGCGGCCGCGATGACGGGCCGGATGGAGGTCACCCCGGCGGCGGCGGCCAGAACGATGTCCGTTTCCCCGGAGCAGGCCACCTCGGACATCCCCTCCTCGCCGAACACGACGCGCGTCCCCCGGGGGAGACGACCCAGCCGGGAGCCGTGCCTCTCCTCGGAGAGGCACACGACGGGAGGGCGAAAACGCCGCGCCTGCGCGGAGAGCTCCTCGGCGTTCTTTCCCGCGCAAAGCGCCGACACCCGGAACCTATCGGGAAACCGCGCGATGACGTCGAGGGCGTTCCGGCCCACCGAGCCGGTCGACCCCAGGACGGCGACACCCCTGGCCGGCCTCATCCCGGCCCCCCGGCAAGCGGGGCAAGCAGCGCAAGCAGGTACAGCACCGGCCCCGCGGAGATGACGGCGTCCAGCCGGTCGAACATTCCCCCGTGCCCCGGCAGGAGACTCCCGCTGTCCTTGACCCCCGCGGCACGCTTGAGGAGCGATTCGAAGAGATCTCCGGCCTGCCCCGCCGCCTGCACGGCAGCGGAGACGAGGGAGACGTACCAGAGGGGAACGCCGGGCAGGAACAGGGCCCCGTAGCCGGCCCCCAGAACGATCCCCGCGGCCAGCCCCCCAAGGGCTCCTTCGACCGTCTTGTTCGGGGAAACATCCGGCGAGAGGAGCCGCTTCCCGAAGGTCTTCCCGACGAAATAGGCGAAGACGTCCCCCGAGAAGACCGCCACGAGACCCAGGAGAACCCAGTGCTCTCCGGCCGGGAGCGCGATGGTCCGGGGATAGGAGGCGAGGAACCCGCCGAGGTAGACCGCGCCGAGCGCCCCGAGCGCGGCTCTCCGCACCTTTTCCGGGTGCGGCTCTCCGCCTGCCAGGAAGGGGAACGCGGCCAGCGAGACGCAGCACAGCATGGCCGCCGCCGCCATGGGGACCGGAAGGAGGACCCCGGAGAGATAGAGCAGGCCGGTCACGGCCACACCGGACCACCGGTCCCGGGGGACGGGGAAGAACAGGCGGAAATATTCCCGCGCGCACAGGATGGTCGCCGCTCCCGCCAGAAGGACAAAAGGCCAGCCCTTCGCGAACAGCACGACCCCCACCAGGAGGGGCAGGAGCACGACCGCGGTGAGGATCCGTTTCCCCAGCACGGTCACGGGTCGCCCGGGGAGAGGGTTCCCTGTTCCCCCGCCAATCCGAAGCGGCGGTCGCGGTGCGCATATTCCTCGAGGGCCGCGAGGAACTCCGGCTTCCCGAAATCGGGCCAGAGGACGTCGGTGAAGACGAACTCCGCGTACGCCGCCTGCCACAGGAGAAAATTGCTGACCCGGATCTCTCCGCTGGTCCGGATCACCAGGTCCGGGTCCGGGATCCCGGCCGTGTCCAGGCTGCCGGCGACATCCTCGTCGGTGATCGATTCCGGGAGAATCTTTCCCGCGGCCGCGGCCGCGGCCAGCTTCCTGGCCGCGCGCACGATCTCGTTCCTGCCGGCATACGACAGCGCCAGGGTGAGCGTCATGCTGCTGTTCCGGCCGGTGGCCTCCACCGCATGGTCGAGAACTCCCCGCACGTGGGACGGAAGCCGCCCGGTCTCCCCGATGACGCGGAGCCGGATCCCGTGCTTGTTGAGGTCGGGGAGCTCCCGGATCAGGAACTCCCGGAGAAGCCCCATCAGGGTGGTCACCTCGGTCCGGGGACGTCCCCAGTTCTCCGTGGAGAACGCGTACAGGGTGAGGTAGGAGATGCCGATCTCCCGCGCGCACTCGACGACGGCCCGGACGGACCGGATTCCCATCCGGTGTCCTTCGACGCGCGGAAGGCCGCGCTGCCTGGCCCACCTCCCGTTCCCGTCCATGATGACGGCGACGTGCCGCGGAGGGGCGGATGGAGGGAGACCGCCGCCTTTCATGGTTGCGTGCCTTCTCGTCCCGTCGGGAACATCCTAGTGGCGCATGAGGAAACGGGCCCGACGCAGGCGTCAGACCTCCATGATCTCCTGTTCCTTCGACTTCAGAATCTCGTCGATCTTCCGGATGAAGCTGTCCGTCTCCTTCTGGATCCGGTCCTGCGACCGCTTCATCTCGTCCTCGGAGATCTCCTTCTTCTTCTCTCCCTCCTTGATCCGCTCGATGGACTCGCGACGGACGTTCCGGACCGCGATCCGGGCGTCCTCCGCCATCTTCCGGACCACCTTGACGAGGTCCTTGCGCCGCTCCTCGGTCAGGGGAGGGATGGGGATGCGCACGACCTTGCCGTCGCTGGAGGGGTTCAGGCCCAGCCCGCCCGACTGGATCGCCTTCTCGATCGGGCCGACCATCTTGGCGTCCCAGGGAGTGACCGTGATCAGACGGCTTTCCGGGACGGACAGGGTTCCCACCTGCTGGAGCGGGGTGAGGGTCCCGTAATAGTCCACCCGGATCCCTTCCAGGAGGGAGAAGGAGGCTCTCCCCGTCCGGATCTTCCCCAGCTCCTTCCGGAAGGCCTCGATGCTTCTCGCCATCTTCGCGCCCGTGTCCTTGAAAAGGGCTTCCACTAGTGACCTCCTCCCCGGACCACGGTGCCGATCTTCTCTCCCAGAACCACCCTCCGGATGTTCCCTTTCCTGGTCAGGTTGAAGATGACGATCGGAAGGTCGTTGTCCATGCACAGGGAGATCGCCGTGGCGTCCATCACCTTGAGGTTTCTCTGCAGGACGTCGATGTAGGTCAGTTCCCGGAACTTCCTGGCTTTCTTGTGGACCAGGGGGTCCTTGTCGTACACCCCGTCGACCCGGGTAGCCTTCAGGATGGCGTCCGAGTTGATCTCCATCGCGCGAAGCGCGGCGGCGGTGTCCGTCGTGAAATACGGGTTCCCGGTCCCCGCAGCGAAGATGATCACCCTTCCCTTCTCCAGGTGCCGCAGGGCGCGCCGGCGGATGTACGGCTCGGCGATCGCCCGCATCTCGATCGCGGACAGGACGCGCGTCATCACGCCGTCCCGTTCCAGCCTCTCCTGCAGCGCCAGGCTGTTGATGACGGTCGCGAGCATCCCCATGTAGTCGGCGGAGGCGCGCGCGATGCGGTACTCCCGGCTGGTCTGGATCCCCCGGAAAAGGTTCCCGCCCCCCACGACGAGGGCGACCTGGACCCCCAGGGCGGTGACTTCCCGGATCTCCTCCGAAAGGTCCGCGAGGACCCTGTCGTCGATCCCGTACTCCTGCGATCCCAGCAGGGCCTCGCCCGACAGCTTCAGCAGGATGCGTCGATACACCGGTTTTCCCACGAACCCTCCGGACGCGGGGAACTTACCCCTGACCAAGCTGCTTCGCGACCTCCGAAGCCAGGTCTTCGGACCGTTTCTCCAGCCCCTCGCCCACCTGGAACCGGGCGAACCGTCCCACGCGGACATCCTCGCCCTTTTTCGCCGACATCTCCTTCAGCAGGTCGCTCACCCTGCGCTCGGGATCCCGGATGAACGCCTGCTCCAGCAGGCAGAAATCGCCGTAGAATTTCTCGAGCTTCCCCTCGGCGATCCGGTCCAGGATCTTCTCCGGCTTGCCCGCGGCGAGCGCCTGTTCGCGATAGATCGCCTTCTCCCGCTCGATCGCCTCCGCCGGAATGTCCCCCCGGGAGAGAAACAGGGGATTCGCCGCGGCGACCTGCATCGCCATGTCCTTGCCGAGCGCCCGGAACTCCCCGTCGTCCGGCCCCGCCCCGAGAAGCTCCACCACCACCCCGATCTTCCCCCCCGCGTGGATGTAGGGAACGATCACTCCCCTGGCCCCCGCCGGCAGGGCATACCGCGCGAATCGGCGGAACGAGATCTTCTCCCCGATCTTCGCCACCTTTTCGTTCAGCATGTCCGCGATCGGGACTCCCCCTCCCCCGGGGAGAAGCAGCGCCTCCTCGACGTCCTTGGGCCCCTTCGCGTTGACCACCTCGGCGACCTGCATCGCGAACGTCTGAAAATCGTCGGTCTTTGCGACGAAATCGGTCTCGCAGTTCACCTCGACAAGCGTCGCGGACCCCTCGGTGACGTGGGCCGCGACGACCCCCTCGGAGGCGATCCTCGACGACTTCTTCGCCGCGGCGGCCAGCCCCTTCTTGCGCAGGACGTCGACCGCGGCCTCCATCTCCCCGCCCGATTCGGACAGGGCCCTCTTGCAATCCATCATGCCCGCGCCGGTCTTCTCGCGCAGTTCGCGTACCATCTCCGCTGTGATCTGCATCCTCGTCCTCTCCTGGGCGAAATCGGTGTTGCGGAGGTTATTCCTCTGCGGCGGCGGGAACCCGGCCGGCCTCGCTCTCCTCCGCGGCCTCTTCCTCGGTCGAGATGAGCGCCATCGTGACCTCCGGCGTCTCGGCTTCCTTGTCCCCCGCCTGCGCCGTCCTCTCCAGGAACGCCGCTCTCCCGTCGATGATCGCATCCGCGATCTTTCCCAGGAACAGCTTGATCGCCCGGATGGCGTCGTCGTTTCCCGGAATGACGTAATCGATCAGGTCCGGATCGCAGTTGGTGTCGACGATGGCGATGATCGGGATCGACAGGCGCCGCGCCTCGAGAATCGCGATCTCCTCGCGGGAAGGGTCGACGACGAAGATGGCGTCGGGAATGCGCCGCAGGTCCTTGATGCCTCCCAGCACCTTCTCCAGCCGGGAGCGCTCCTTGGCAAGCTTGAGGACTTCCTTCTTGGGGAGTTTCTCGGCCGTGCCGTCCGTCGTCATGTCCGTCAGCTTCTGGAGCCGGTCGAGGCTCTTGCGGATCGTCTGGAAGTTGGTGAGCATGCCTCCCAGCCACCGGACGTTCACGTACGGGGTGACCGCGCGCCTGGCCTCCTCCTCGATCGCCTCCTGCGCCTGCTTCTTGGTGCCCACGAACAGGACCGTTTTCCCCTCCGCCGCCATGTCCCGCACGAAATCGTAGGCGGTGCGGAACATCTTCACCGTCTGCTGCAGGTCGATGATGTAGATCCCGTTCCGGGCGGTGAAGATGTACCTCTTCATCTTCGGGTTCCACCTCTTGGTCTGGTGACCGAAGTGGACCCCCGCCTCCAGCAGCTGCTTCATCGTGATGACCGAACCCTGACCGTTTGCCATGTCTCTGTGCCCTCCTCGCTTCGGGGTTGTTCCTCCGGGCGTTCCCCCCCTCCCCATCCACCCCGGTCGATCCGGGGCACCCCGGGGAGAGTCCCGCCCGTGGGAGATGAACGGCTAAGCAGATATATGTATCACGAATGACTCGAGATTCTCAAGCGATAAAGGACGATCACGTCCGGTATCCGGCGTTGATCCGGATGTATTCGTGCCCCAGATCCGAGAAGTAGACGAACGAGCGGCCCTTCCCCACCCCCAGGTCCACGTCGATGCCGTACGACTTCCTCCGGATCTTCGGGACGGCCCGGCGCTCCGCCTGCCGGTCGATCATCATCCCCCGCCGCAGGACCCTCTCTCCCGCGTAGCGGACCTCGGCCCGCTCCGGGTCCATCTCGATCCCGGCGCGCCCGACGGCGGCGATCACGCGGCCCCAGTTCAGGTTCGCCCCGAAGACCGCGGTCTTGACCAGCGGGGAGGTCGCCACGGCGCGGGCCGCCGCCTCGGCGTCGCGGTCGCTCCTTGCCCCCGTCACCGCGATCCGCACGACGCGCGTCGCCCCCTCCCCGTCGCGGACGATCATCAGCGCCAGATCGAGCAGGAGCTCCCGCAGCGCGTCCCCGAAGGCGGAGAGCCCCTTTCCCCCGAGCGGAGGGAGCCCGCTTGCGCCGTTGGCGAAAATCGCCGCCGTGTCGTTCGTGCTCATGTCGCCGTCCACCACGATCCGGTGGAACGACAGGGCCACGGCCTCCCGGAAGGTCTTCCGGAGGTCGGGCGCCCGGACGGCGGCATCCGTGAACACGTAGGCGAGCATCGTCCCCATGCCGGGGGCGATCATGCCGGCCCCCTTCGCGATGCCCCCCAGGGTGACGGTCCCGCCGCGGACCCGGACCTTCCGCACGCAACGCTTCGGGTACGCGTCGGTCGTGAGGATCGCCTCCCCCGCCCGGGGGATCCCCGCGGCCGAGAGCGAGGCGCACAGCCCCCGGACCGCCGCCAGGATCCTGTCCGCGGGGAGGGGCACCCCGATCACCCCCGTGGAGGAAACGAGAAGGGATTCGTCGGGGAGCCCGAGCGCCCGGCACGCTTCCGCGGACACCCTCCGGACCGCCGCCAGCCCCTCCCTGCCCGTGCAGGCGTTGGCGTTCCCGCTGTTGGCGACCACGCCGCGCAGGGACGACCGGGTCCGGGGCCGGAGCCCCCTTCCCCACTCGACCGGCGCCGCCGCCACCCGGTTCCGCGTGAACAGAACGTCGGACGTGCACGGCCTGTCGCTCAGGACGATCGCCAGGTCGGGGGCCGCGCCCTTCTTGATTCCGCACCAGACGCCGCCCCCCCGGAAGCCGGGAACGGCCACCTGTACCGGCAGGCGCATCCCGTCAGGCCCCCATGCCGCAGCACTTCTTGTATTTCTTCCCCGAGCCGCAGGGACACGGATCGTTGCGCCCCACCTTCTTGGAGGCGTGGCGCTGGGTGGTCACCCCCGCACGGGAAATGTCCCCCCGGGAGAGGTTCACCCTGCGGGCCGGGGGAGGCGTCTGCCGCGCGGCCCGGGCGGGCTCCTCCCGCTGGACCTTCACGTGGAAGAGGCGCTTGAGCGACTCTTCCTTGATCCGGAACACCAGGTCGGCGAACATGTCGAACCCTTCCCGCTGGTACTCCTTCAGCGGGTCCTTCTGCGCGTATCCCCGAAGGCCGATTCCCTCCTTGAGGTGGTCCATCGAGAGCAGATGGTCCTTCCACAGCGCGTCGATCGTCGAGAGGAGGAACATCCGCTCCAGGTAGCGCATCGCATCCTCGCCGTACTCCTCCTCCTTCTTCCGGTAGGCGGACCGGGCCTCCTCCTCGATCCGGGCCGCGAGCTTCTCCCGGGTAAGACCCTGGACGTCTTCCTCCGGGATCGCCAGCCGGGCCCCGAACTGGGTGAAGACGGCGTCCCGCAAGGCCGTGAGGTCCCACTCCTCCGGGTGCACCTTCTCCTCCGCGAAGCGCTCCGCCAGCTCCTCGGCAATCTCGGCGGCCATCTCCATCGCCGTGTCCCGCAGGCTCTCCCCCGAGAGGACCTCCTTGCGCATGTCGTAGATGACCGTGCGCTGCCTGTTCATCACGTCGTCGTACTCGAGGAGATGCTTCCGGATGTCGAAGTTGTGGGCCTCCACCTTCTTCTGCGCGTTCTCGACCGCCTTGTTGATGAGGTTGTGCTCGATCGGCTCCCCCTCCTCCATCCCGAGCTTCTCCATGAGGGGGGAGATCCGGTCCGAGCCGAAGATCCGGAGGAGGTCGTCCTCGAGGGACAGGTAGAACCGCGACGAGCCGGGGTCCCCCTGCCGCCCCGCGCGGCCGCGGAGCTGATTGTCCACCCGCCGGGACTCGTGCCGCTCGGTGCCGATGATGTGGAGACCTCCCTTCGCCACCACCCCCTCGCCGAGCTTGATGTCCACGCCGCGTCCCGCCATGTTCGTGGCGATGGTCACCTTGCCCGGCTGGCCCGCTTCGGCGATGATCTGCGCCTCCCGCTCGTGGTGCTTGGCGTTCAGGACGTTGTGGGGGATGCCGTGCCGGTTGAGGATGCCGGAGAGCCGCTCCGACTTCTCGATCGAGACCGTCCCGACCAGGACCGGCCGGCCCGCCTCGTGAAGGAGGCGGATCTCCTCCTGGACGGCCTGGAACTTCTCTTTCTCGGTGCGGTAGATCTGGTCCCGGAGGTCTTCCCGGATCATCGGCTGGTTCGTGGGGACGATCACCACGTCGAGGTTGTAGATCTGCTTGAACTCCACCGCCTCCGTGTCGGCGGTTCCCGTCATGCCCGCCAGCTTCTCGAACATGCGGAAATAGTTCTGGAAGGTGATCGTGGCGAGAGTCTGGTTCTCGTTCTCGATCTTGACCCCCTCTTTGGCCTCGACGGCCTGGTGGAGGCCGTCCGACCAGCGGCGCCCCGGCATCAGACGCCCCGTGAACTCGTCGACGATGACCACCTGGCCGTCCTTGACCATGTAGTCGACGTCGCGCTTGAAGAGGACGTGGGCCTTCAGCCCCTGGTTCACGTGGTGGAGGATCTCGATGTTGCGCGGGTCGTAGAGGTTGTCCACCTGGAGCAGGCGCTCGACCTTGGGGATCCCCGCGTCCTCGGTCATCATGACGCTGCGCGCCTTCTCGTCGATCTTGTAATCCTCCTCCTTCTTGAGGAAGCCGAGGATCGAGTTGATCCGGGCATACTTGTCCGTCGACTCCTCGGCCGGACCGGAGATGATGAGGGGGGTCCTCGCCTCGTCGATCAGGATCGAGTCGACCTCGTCCACGATCGCGTAGTGAAGTTCGCGCTGGGCCATGTCCTCCACGCGGAACTTCATGTTGTCGCGCAGGTAGTCGAAGCCGAACTCGTTGTTCGTCCCGTAGGTGACGTCGCACCGGTAGGCGGCCTGCCGTTCCTGGTCGTCCAATCCGTGCACGATGACCCCCACGGACAGTCCGAGGAACCGGTAGATCGCCCCCATCCACTCCGCGTCCCGCTTCGCCAGGTAGTCGTTCACGGTGATGAGATGGACGCCGCGGCCCGTCAGGGCGTTCAGGACGATGGGGAGGGTGGCGACGAGCGTCTTCCCCTCGCCGGTCCGCATCTCGGCGATCTTCCCCTCGTGCAGCACCACGCCGCCCACGAGCTGGACGTCGAAATGCCGCATGGCGAGGACGCGCCTGCTCGCCTCCCGGACGGTGGCAAAGACCTCGGGGAGGAGGTCGTCGGTGGACTCCCCCTTCTCCAGCCGCTGCCGGAACTCCGCCGTGCGCGCCGCGAGGCGGTCGTCCGGGAGATCGGCCACCGCGGGCTCGAGGGCGTTGATGCGGTCGACGAGGGGCCGTATCCGGTCCAGCACGCGCTCGTTGTGCGTGCCGAACATTTTCTTGAAGAGATCCTGCAGCATCGAAGCGATCCTTCTGCGGGCCCACGGCTCCCCGAAAAAAAAACGCCCCGGCGGGCTTAACGCCGCGGGAGCGGTTGGCGGCCGCGCCCTATCCCTGTCAGTTGAGGAAGCGGATCGGGTTCACGGGAAGGCCGTTCACGTGGACCTCGTAGTGGAGATGCGGGCCGGTCGTCCTCCCCGTCTCCCCCACCTTGCCGATCACATCCCCCCTCTGCACGGTGTCGCCCTCAGCGACCGCCTTCTCCGCCAGGTGGGCGTAGACCGTGCGATAGCCGTTCCCGTGGTCGATCACGACGAGGTTGCCGTACAGCGACTCGAACCCGGACCGGACCACCCTTCCCCCCGCCGCCGCCCTCGCGGGGCTCTCCTTCGTGGCAACGATATCCAGCCCGCGATGAAAGACCTTGGTGTCGGTAAAGGGGGAGAGCCGGACGCCGAACCCCGACGCGACCAGACCCCGCGCCGGCCACAGGGAGGGCAGGCTCTCCAGGTAGGTCCTGCGGGCGTCGAGCTTCTCGCAGAGGACCTCGAGGTTCTTCCCTTCCACCAGGAGGCTTTCCTTGAGCCGGTCGTACCGGAGGTCGAGGAGGGTGTCCAGCCGGTCCGCCGCGGTGGGCTCGGGCGTCTCCGCCCCCCCGATCCCCTCTCCCGGCCTGCCTTTCTTCCCGCCCGGAGCCAGTTCCTCGTTGATGTGGATGAGCGACCGGGCCCGGGCGTCGAGCGTGCGGATCCGCTCGACCTCGGTCTCCAGGCTCTCGAATTTCGCATAGAGGTTGTAGAGCGTCAGGTTCTGCTCGCTAACTCGGTGCCGAAGGGACTGGAGTTCCCTCGTTTTCGAGAAATTCTCCCTGTAATCGTAGATAAAGTGCGTCCCCAGAACGAAAAAGAAGGCGAGCATCCCGACGGTCAGAACGAGGCCCGTCCGCCCGATCCGGAACTCCCGGGATCGCGGACCGGCCCCGACCTGGATGGAAAACGTGAAACGGTCTCGCACCCTTCCCCCTGCCCCATATGTCTGATTGATCGGGGGTACGGTACCACAAATCAGGGAGACCTGTCAACGAAAAGACCGGGCTGGTGATTTGCAACTTCCTGATATTCAATCAGTATTTTAGCCAACGGCCCTTTTCTTGCGGTTTCTCTCCGGCTCCCGGTTCCGCGCCACCACCGGATCCACGATCTCTCCGCAGTTGAGGCACCTCCAGGCGTAGAAGAGGTCCAGCATGTCCTGGAACCGCTCGTATACCATCGCCCCGTTGCACCGGGGGCATCGATTTCCGTGTCTTCGCACCATTTCCTTTACCCTCCCACAACATATTGATGCCGGAGCACCAACACGGTTTCACACGCAAGTTTCCGCCCGTTCTTCCGATATAGACCACCATGACGTGCCGTTAGTTCCCCGGGAGGAGAACCGTGGCATCGGGAAGGAAGCGGATCGGCGAAATGCTGGTGGAGACCGGACTCCTGTCCGAGGAGGAGCTGACCCGCGCCCTGTCCACGCAGCGAACGCGCCGCGGAAAGCTGGGGGAAACCATCGTTTCCCTGGGGATGGCCACCGAGGACGAGATCGCCCAGGCCATCTCTCTCCAGCTCGGGATCCCCCTGATCGACCTGGTGAACACGCCCGTCGAGCCGCAGGCGATCGAGCTGATCCCCGAGAAGGTCGCCCGGAAGCACCGGATCGTGCCGGTCTCGCTCGAGGACCGGGACCTCCACATCGCCATGGCCGACCCCTTGAGCTTCGAGGCGTTCGAGGATGTCCGGTTCGCCTCCGGCTTCACCATCAAGACCTCCATCGCCACCCCTTCGAGCATTCTCTGGGCGATCGACCAGCACTACAACCTGGGGTCCTCCCTGGACACCATCGTCAAGGACATCGCCGAGGAGCGTCTGGTCGAGGTCGTGCAGGACACGAGGGAGGGGGACAGGAGGGACAGCGAGGACCTCCGGAAGAAGAGCGAGGCGGCCCCCATCGTCCGGATGGTGAACCTCTTCATCGCGGAGGCGGTCGACCAGGGGGCCTCGGACATCCACGTGGAGCCCTCCAAGACGACCATGCTGGTCCGAAACCGGGTCGACGGCGTCCTCCGGAAGTCCCTCGAGCTCCCCAAGTGGGTGCAGGGCGCGGTCATCTCGCGGATCAAGATCATGGCCAAGATGGACATCGCGGAGAAACGGCTTCCCCAGGACGGCCGGATCGGGGTCCGCGTGGGGGGAAAGTCGCTCGACCTGCGCGTCTCCACGATGCCCGCCTCGTTCGGGGAAAAGGTGGTCATCCGGATCCTCGACTCGGCCAATTCCCACATCCCCCTCGAGTCGATGGGGATGAGCGAGGCCGAACTCCAGATGCTGGAGGAGCTGATCCGCCGGCCGCAGGGGATCCTTCTCGTCACCGGTCCGACCGGCTCCGGCAAGACGACCACGCTGTATGCGGGGCTCAACAAGATCAAGTCCCTGGAGCGGAACATCACGACGATCGAGGACCCCATCGAATACGAGATCGCCGGAATCAACCAGGTGGCGGTCCAGGAGAAGATCGGGCTCTCTTTCGCGTCGACCCTGCGCGCGATGCTCCGGCAGGACCCCGACGTCATCATGCTGGGGGAGATGCGCGACCTCGACACGACCACGATCGCGATGCAGGCGGCGCTGACCGGCCACCTGGTCCTCTCGACGATCCACACCAACAGCTCGGCGGCGACCATCACCCGGCTGCGCAACCTCGGGGTCCCTTCCTACCTCATCGCCTCCACCCTGATCGCCATCGTGGCCCAGCGGCTGGTCCGGGTCATCTGCCCGAAGTGCCGCGTCAAGGTCCAGCCGTCCGAACGGGATCTCGCGCGGATCGGCCTCGCAAAGTCGAACAACGGGGAGATCGCATTCTTCCAGGGGCAGGGGTGCCAGGCGTGCGGGGGGACGGGATACCGCGGGAGGACAGGGATCTTCGAGATCCTGCCGTTCCACCAGCAGATGCGCGATCTCGTGATGGGAAACGGTTCCGAGACCGACATCCGCCAGCTCGCCGTCGCCAAGGGGATGGTGACGCTCGGCCAGGCGGCCCTTGCCAAGGTGAAGGACGGGGTGACGACGCTCGCGGAGCTGTACCGGGTCGTGGAAACGGAGCAGGAGTTCGGCGCCGGCTGCCCGAAGTGCGGCGTGTCCCTCGGGGCCGACTTCGTGGTCTGCCCGGGGTGCGGCCACTCCCTCGTCTCAAGCTGCCCGTCGTGCCGGAAGATGATCTCCCCCCACTGGAAATTCTGCCCCTACTGCCGCCACAACTTCGTGGGCGTGGCCCGGAAACGTTCGTTCGCCTGACCGGTGCCCCCGGACCGGGAAGGCTCCGGGAAGGTGGGTCCGCCTACACGAAGTGGCAGGCCGCGTAGCGCCCCGGGGCGCACTCCCGCAGGAGGGGAGAGACCTCCCCGCACATCCTCTGCGCCATGAAGCAGCGGGTGTGGAACCGGCACCCGGGGGGGATGTGAATCGGGCTCGGGATCTCCCCCGAAAGGACGATCTTTTCCCGCAGCGCGCCTCCGGGCATCGGCACCGCCGAGAGGAGGCTGCGCGAGTAGGGGTGGATCGGCTCCCGGAACAGGTCTTCGGCCGGGGAGACTTCCATCAGCTTCCCCAGATACATCACGGCCACGGTGTCGCTCACGTGGCGGATCACCCGCAGGTCGTGGGAGACGAACAGGTAGGCCATCCCGTACTCCTCCTGGATGTCGCGGAGAAGGTTCAGAATCTGCGCCTGCACGGAGACGTCCAGGGCCGACACCGGCTCGTCGGCCACGACGAGCCGGGGGGAGAGGGCGATCGCCCGGGCGATCCCGATCCGCTGTCTCTGCCCCCCCGAAAACTCGTGGGGGTACTTGTCGGCGGCATCGGCGGACAACCCCACCCGCCGGAGAAGCCGCCAGGCCATCTCCCGGGCCTCGGCGCCGCGGGCGATCCCGTGGACCCGCCACCCCTCCCCCACGATGTCGCGGACCCGCATCCGGGGGTTCAGGGAGGAGTAGGGATCCTGGAAGATGATCTGCATCTTGCTCCGGATCCGGCGGAGTTCCTCGCCGGCGAGCGTCGTGATGTCCCGCCCCTCGAAGACCACTCTTCCCGCGTCGGGGGGGATCAGGCGGATCGCCATCCGGCCGAGCGTCGTCTTCCCGCATCCCGACTCTCCCACGAGCCCCACCGTCTTGCCCGCAGGCACGTCGATCGAGACGCCGTCGACCGCGTGCACGCGAAGCGTCCCGGCGACGAAGAACGATTTCCTCACCGGGAAGAACTTGTAGATGTTCTCCAGAGAGAGAAGAGGTCCGTCTCCCCGGCTCATCCGTCCTCCTCCTTCCGGACCTTCCTCCGATAGTGGCACGCCGCCCGGTGGCCCGGGGCGTACTCCTCGAGGGGGGGATCCACCCGGTCGCAGACCGCCAGTTCGTCCGTTTCCGTTTCCCCGGCGCCGAAGCGGGCCTGCGCCTCCTGCCGGAAAGGGCACCGGTCCGCGAAGGGACACCCCGGGGGGATGGCGTCGAGGTCCGGCACCGTCCCCGGGATCGACGGGAGCCTTCGTTCCCCGGCTCTCTTCCCGGGCAGGGAGCGGAGCAACCCCTCCGTGTAGGGGTGTATCGGATCGGCAAAGAGGTCGGCCGTCCCTGCGATCTCGACGATCCGGCCCAGGTACATGATCGCCACCCGGTCGGCGACCTCCGAGACCACCCCGAGGTCGTGGGTGATGAGGAGGATCGCCATCTCCTGCTGTTCGCGCATCTCCCGGATGAGGGAGAGGATCTGCGCCTGGATGGTGACGTCGAGCGCCGTCGTGGGCTCGTCGGCGATGAGGAGCGCCGGCTCGAGGGCGAGCGCCATCGCGATCATCGCCCGCTGCCGCATTCCGCCGCTCATCTGGTGCGGGTACTCCCGCGCCCTCCTTTCCGCATCCGGCATCTTCACCCGCCGCAGCCACTGCACCGCCCGTTCGGCGGCCTCCGTCTTCCCGCCCGCCCGGTGGGCGGTGAACACCTCGGCGACCTGGTCGCCGATGGTGAGAACGGGGTTGAGCGACGTCATCGGCTCCTGGAAGATCATGGAGATCTCCTTCCCCCGCACCTGGCACATCTCCCTGTCGGAGAGCGGAACGAGATCCCTGCCCCGGAACCGGATGCACCCCCCCTCGATTTCGGCCGGAGGGGCGGGAAGAAGCTTCAGGATGGACAGTGCCGTGACGGTCTTCCCGCACCCGGACTCGCCCACGAGTCCAAGCGTCTCGCCGGGGAACAGGGAGAAAGAGACCCCGAACAGGGCGCGCACCTTCCCCTTCTCCGTCCGGAAGGAGACGGTCAGGTCCCGGACCGAGAGGAGTTCCGCGCTCACGGCGATATCCTCCTGCGGCTGCTCCGCCCGTGACCGGGGGACCCTTGCCGATGCGGGGGGTTCCACGAAGCGGCCTGTGGAGCGAGAACCCTGGTCGGGCGAGCGGAACCGGCAGCGAGCGGGCGCAAGGTCGCGAGCGTAGCAGAGGGGAAGCCCCCCGCGAGGCGTGGTCCCCGACTGCTTCGAAGTTGCCGCATGGCGGCGGGAGTGTTCATCCCTCACCTCCCCTTGAGCCGCGGGTCGGCGGCGTCCTGGATCCCCTCGCCCAGGAGATAGTACCCGAGGACGGTGACCAGGATGGCCAGGCCCGGATAGACGGAGAGCCACCAGGCGAACTCGATGTTGTCCTTTCCCGCGGTGAGGATATTCCCCCACGACGGCGTGGGGGGCTGCACGCCGATGCCCAGGAAGGAGAGGCTCGACTCCACGAGGATGGCGCCGGCGACCCCCAGGGTGGCCCATACGAGGATGGGGGCAAGCGCGTTGGGGAGGATGTGGCGGAAGATGATCCGCAGGTTCCCCGCCCCCTGGGCCCTGGCCGCCGACACGAAGTCCCTCTCCTTCAGGGAGAGCGTCTCGGCCCGGACGAGCCGGGCCGCCCCCATCCAGCTGGTAAGCCCGATGACGGCCATGATGTTGATGATGGACGGACCGAGGAAGGCGATGACGGCAAGGATCAGGAAGAAGGAGGGGAAACAGAGCATGATGTCGACGAACCGCATGAGCACCCCGTCCACCCACCTCCCGTAGAACCCGGCGATGAGCCCCACGACGAGCCCGATGGCCGTGGCGATCCCCGTGGCCACGAACCCGACCTCCATGGAGATCCTGGCCCCGTGGACCATGCGCGAGAGAACGTCCCGGCCCAGCTCGTCGGTCCCCAGCGGATGGTCCGCGGAAGGGGGCTCGAGGATCTTCCGGACATCGATCCGGCTCGGGTCATGACGCGCGAACGCGGACGGATACGCCGCAACGACGAACAGGAAGGAAACGACGACCGCCCCCGCCACCGCCAGCCGGTTCTTGAGGAGCCGCCGGAGGAAATCCCGGAACATGGAGGTCGCCCCTGCCGCCATCCCGTCACTCCGTCCGGATCCGGGGGTCGGCCAGGGCGTACCCGACGTCGGCCAGCATGTTGCCGATGAGGGTCAGGAAGGCCCCGATCACAAGCGCCCCCATGATCAGCGGGTAGTCCCGGGACATCACGCCCTGGTAGAAGAGCTGCCCGAGCCCCGGGATGGCGAAGATCGACTCGAAGATGACCGACCCCCCGAGAAGACCCGGCACGGACAGCCCCAGGATGGTGATGAAGGGAAGCAGGGCATTGCGCATCGCGTGGCGGAACACGACCTTCCGCTCCGGGAGCCCCTTCGCCCGGGCCGTGGCGATGTAGTCCTGCCGGATCACCTCCAGCATGTTCGACCGCATGTAGCGGGAGAACCCGGCCAGCCCCCCGAAGGCCGACACGAACACCGGCAGAAGGAGGTGGCTCGTCCGGTCCCAGACCTTCGCCGCCGGGCCGAGGGAGTCGTACTCCAGCGAGACGAGTCCCGAGATGGGAAGCCACCCCAGCTTCACGCCGAACAGGATCATGAGCAGCAGGGCCAACCAGAACGTGGGCACGGCGAACCCCGTGAACACCGCCACGGTGGAGATCCTGTCGAACCACGAGTCCTTCCGCACCGCGGAGTAGATGCCGAGGGGAACCGCGACCAGGAAGATGAGGAGCATCGACAGGACGTTGATCGACAGCGTCACCGGGATCCGTTCGCCGATCTTCTCGGACACCTGCCTCCCGTCCCGGGAGAAGCTCTGCCCGAAATCGAGGGTGGCCATGCGCCCGAGCCACTGCGCGTACTGGACGTGGACCGGCTGGTCCAGGCCGTAATAGGCGCGGAGCCTCTCCCTCGCCTCCGCCGTGACCTTGGGATTCAGGTCCGTGGCCATCTCCACCGGCCCGCCGGGGGCCGCGTGAATGACGAGGAAGGAGATCAGGCTGATCCCGATCAGGAGCGGGACCGTGAGCAGCAGACGGCGGGCGATATAGCGGAGCATCCGTCCCCTATTTCTGGAAGGTGGTGTACCTCTGCTGGGCCTCGGGCACGTACCACTTGATGAAGTTGTAGGAGATCCCCGCGGGGGCCGGTTCGACCCCGTGAATGCGCTTGTGCACGACGGGAAGCGCATCCGGGTAGTAGAGAAAGACGTAGGGCTGCTCCTCCGCCAGGATCTCCTGGATGCGGAAGTAGGCCTTTTTCCTCCCCTCCATGTCGAAGGTGCGGCGGCCCTCCTCGAGCAGCCGGTCCACCTCGGCGTTCCGGAACCCCACGAAGTTGAGCTCCTTCGGTCCCGTCTTCTGCGAGCTCCAGATGTCGTACTGGTCGGGGTCCTGGGTGATGCTCCAGCCGAGGATCACCGCATCGAACTTCCGCTTGTCGACGAACTCGTTGATGAATGCTGCCCACTCCAGCGTCCGGATCTCCATCCGGACGCCGACGGCGGCGAGGTTCTGCTGGAGGATCGCGGCCGTCTTCGCCCGGCTCTCGTTCCCGGCGTTGGTCAGGACCGTGAATGCGAACGTCCTTCCCCCTTTCTCCAGGACGCCGTCGCCGTCCGCGTCCGTCCACCCCGCCTCGGCGAGGAGCGCCCTCGCCTTTTCGGGGTCGAAGGGGTATCTCCTCACGTCGGGGTTGTGCACCCAGGTCCCCGGCTTGTAGGGCCCCGTGGCCTCCTGCCCGAACCCGAAGAGGACGCCGTCGATGATATCCTTCTTGTTGATCGCGTGGGCAAACGCCTGGCGGACCCGTTTGTCCGAGAAGAAGGGGTGGGACAGCCGGAACCCCAGATAGGTGTAGCCGAAGGAGAGGTACCGGTACTTGTTGAACGACGTCCGGAACTCCTCCGTTTCGGTCTGCCGGGTGTACTGGAGGGGGGTAAGCCCCATCATGTCGATCCCGCCCGATTTGAGCTCCAGGAACATGGTGGCCGGATCCGGGATGACGCGGGTGACGACGCGGGAGAGGTACGGTCTCCCCTCGAAGTAGTCCGGGTTTGCCTCGAAGACCGTCTTCTCCCCGGTCTTCCACTCCACGAACCGGAACGGTCCCGTCCCCACCGGCTTCTTGTTCAGGGGGCTGCGGGAGATGTCGGGGTGCTTCTCGAGCAGGTGCTTCGGGAGGATGTGCATCCCCCACGAGGCAAGCGCGGGGGCGAACGGCTTCCCGTACTCGACGACGAAGGTGTGCGGGTCCGGGTTGCTGGCCCGCGTCACCTGCCGGAAGTCCTCCGCGTAGGCGGTCGGCGTGTTCGGGTCGATCAGCCTCCGGTAGGTGAAGAGGACGTCGTCCGACGTGAACGGTTCTCCGTCGTGCCACCGCACCCCTTTCCGCAAATGGAAGGTGATCCGTTTCCCGTCGGGCGTGACCTCCCAGGACTCCGCCAGCTCCCCCTCGAGCTTGAGGTCCTTGTCGTACCGCACGAGGCCGTTGAAGACGTAGTTCGCCGCCCCGTGGGAGGCGGAGTCGCTGGTCACCGCCGTGAGGAACCCGCTGACGTCCCCGATGCTCCCGTCGACGATGGCGTCCCCGTAGGCCGGGGCGCCCGGGGCGCCCGCGCCCCCGGGATCCGCCTTCTCCTTCGAGCACCCGGCGACAAGGGCCAGCACGAGGGCAACCGCTGCCATCCGCGCGATCTTCATTCCGCGTCCCTCCGGAGCACGATCCTGTTCCCCATCACCTCGACCTCCACGGTCCGGGGCGGCCCGGGGGAATCCCTGCCCGGGTACGTCACGGTGACGTGCTTTCCAGAAATATCATACTCCGCGCGGGAGAGCAGGCGCCGCGACGGGTCGGAAAAAAGCGTCTGCCCCTTCCCCGCGAGGACCCATTCCCCGTCCGCGCCCCTTTCGGCCTCTCCCCCGGAGACGGGGTACCCGGGGGCGCCCGAAAGGATGCGCCCGAGCGACACCGGGCCCGCATCCAGAGAGCGTGCGTCCCTGAGCGGGAACTCCTCCGCGGCGGGACCGCGGAGGACCGACACGCTTCTCCCGTCGTTATCGAGGAACAGGACCGCTCGCCCCATGGGGTCGTAGAACCCCAGGGTCTCTTCGGACGCGGTCCGGGAGTTCAGGCCGGCGATGAAAGGGACGGTCCGCCCGGAGAACTCGGCGATCCCCGAAAACGACGCCCGGACGGGAAAGGTGACGTCCGCCGCGGAGAGGAAGAACACGGTCGCCGTCCGGGCTTCCTCCCCGACCAGGCGCTGCCGCGCCGGGGCGCAGCCGGCAGCCAGCAGGACCGCCCCCAGGACCAGGGCGATCGCCGCACGGCCCGCCCTCGCGCCCCGCCCCGCCGGGGCCTCCGGGAGTCTCCTCGGAGAGGAACCCTCGACCTTCACTTCGCCGTGGAGCCCGCCTTCTGGATCTGGTTCAGCTTGCTCCGGATCTCCTCCGGCTTCTCGTGCCCGCGGGAAATCGCCTTTTCGAAGAAATCCGCGGCCTCCTCCCTCTTCCCCCCCACGGACAGGACGTCCCCCATGTGCTCGAGGATGACGGGGTCGTCGGGGATGAACGTGAGCGCGCGCCGCAGTTCGGCCTCCGCGCGCGGGTAGTCGCCCTTCCGGTAGTACACCCAGGCGAGGCTGTCGATGAAGTACCCGTCATCGGGGCGGATCGCAAGGGCGCGGAGGATGAGGGATTCGGCCTCCGCGAGGCGCATGTTCCGGTCCGCGTAGGTGTACCCGAGATAGTTCATGGCCGTCGCGTGCCCGGCATCGAGCTCGATCGCCTTCTCCATGGACGAGATGAGCATGTCGAGGTTCCCCAGCTTGTCGTAGACCACCCCGAGGGAGAACCGGGCCGAAGCGCTCTCCGGATCCTTCTGCGCCGCCTCCTTGAGCACGTCCAGGGCCTCCTGGTACCGCTTCGCCTCCTCCAGCTGGGTCCCCAGGTAGATCAGCAGCGGGACGTCATCCGGGAACTTCTCCCGCAGTTTTTCGGTCACCCCGATCGCCTCGTCGATCCGGTCCTGGCGTCCGAGGGACATCGCGACGTGAAGCATCGCGTCCCGGTAGACCGGCGACGACTCCGGGATCGCCCGGAATTCCTGCTCGGCCTCCCGGGGCATCCCCTTGGCCTCGTAGGCGGTCCCCAGGAAGAACCGCACCTGGCTGTTCCCCGGCTGGGCCGCAAGCACGAAGAGAAACTCGGTGATCGCGTCGTCGTACCGTTCACGGTCGAGATAGAGGAGCCCGAGCTTCGCCCGGAAATCCAGGTTCCCCTCGGAAAACTTCTTCAGCTCCTCGTACTGGTCGACCGCCATGTCGATCTTCTTCTCCAGGATGAGGACCCGCCCGAGACGCTCCCGGATGGCCGGGTCGTCCGGGTCGAGCGCAAGCGCCTTCCTGTACCTTTCCTCCGCCTCGGCATGCCGCCCCATCAGTTCGAGAACCCCCCCGGAGTCGAGAAGGGCGCCGTCGAACGCCGGGTGGATCGAGAGCGAACGGTCGAAATCGGAAAGCGCGGCCTCGAACTTCTTCTGGATGGCCCGGAGCCGGCCCCGGTAATAGTAGGCGAGGAAGGATTCCGGCCGTTTCCCGACCAGGATGTCCAGGGTTTCCTCCGCCCGGGCGAACTCCCCTCTCTCGGCGTAGAGCGTGGAAAGGTGGACATACGCCTCCTCGCTGTCCGGGTCGTCGGACAGCACCCGGGAATACAGGGATATCGCCTTTTCCCTGTCGCCCGACGAGGCGAGGATTCCCGCCAGGAGATAGCGGGAACGGACGTGGGTGTCGTCGACGGCAAGGGCCTTCTCCAGGTACTCCCTCGCCTCCTCGAACCTGCCCTTCTTGACCAGGACGTTCGCCGTCTCGTAAAGGATCGCCGGCTCGTTCTCCCGGTACCGGAGGGCCTTGCGGTACGAATCGAGGGCGGCGTCGAGGTCTCCCGCACGGTAATGCATGTAGCCGGAGAGGAACTCGGAGTAGGCGCGTCCCTGCAGGCGGGCGCCGACCGCCGTCGCGTTTCCGTGGAACGCCCCTCCGTCCTGGGCGGTCAGCAAAACGGCCGCCACGGTCACGGCCAAGATCTTCGCTTTCATCTCCTCCCTCGGGTACACTTGGTAGGATCAGTATACACAAAACGCGGGGAACCCGCCGCCCCGGAGGGCCGATGCTTTCGAAAATGCACGTGGAACCGATCCTGTCCGCGCTCCTGTCCCGCGGGGGAGAGTACGGGGAGCTCTTCCACGAAGAGGTGACATCGCTGTCGGTCCAGAGGGAGGACGGGAAGGTCGAGCGCGTCCTGTCGGGGTCCGATGCAGGGATCGGGATCCGTCTCCTCTTCCGGGGGAAGACCTTCTATGCCTTCACCAACGAGTGCGACGGACGGGCCGTTCTCTCCCTCGCGCGCGACCTCTCGCGGTACGCGGACGGCGGAGGCGTTCCGGCGGTCCTCCCCGCCACCCCGACCGCCGCCCGCAGGCCGTCCGACGTCCGGATCCCCCCGGAATCCCGGGAGGTCCGGGAGAAGGTCGCTCTCGTCTCCGGCATGGACCGGGTCGCCCGCGGCCTGTCCCGGGAGATCCGCCAGGTCCGGGCGACCTACGGCGAGACGGAACGGCGGATCGAGGTCGCGGCGCACCCGGGCGTCTTCGTCTCGGACGCCCAGACCTTCACCCTCCTCACCGTCCAGTGCGTCGCCGGGGACGGATCGGTCCTCACCATGGGGTACGAGAGCGGCGGCGGGACGTGCGGATGGGAGTTCCTGGAGGAGGTCCTTCCGGAGGAACTCGCGGGAAAAGCCGCGGGAAGGGCGGTCCGTGCCCTCACCGCGGGTCGCATCGGGGGAGGACGGATGCCGGTCGTGCTCTCCTCCGAGGCGGGGGGAACGATGGTCCACGAGGCCATCGGGCACGGGCTGGAGGCGGACCTCGCGCGGCGGGGCATGTCGGTCTACCGGGACTCGCTCGGAACGCAGGTGGCCAGCGCGCTCGTCTCGATCGTCGACGACGCCACGGTGCCGGGGAAGCGGGGATCGTTCGGCGCCGACGACGAGGGGACCGCGGCGCAGCGGACCGTCCTCGTCTCGGACGGCGTCCTGAAAGGGTTCCTCTACGACCGTCTCCATGCGATAAGGGACGGGGGCCGTTCGACCGGGAACGGGAGGCGGGAGTCGTACCGGCACAAGCCGGTGCCCCGGATGACGAACACGATCATCCTTCCGGGGAAGACGCCGCCGGAGGACATCGTGCGCTCGGTGGACCGCGGGCTTCTCGTGCGGAAGATGGGGGGGGGGCAGGTGAACACCGTGACCGGCGACTTCATGTTCGAGGTGGCCGAGGGGTACCGGATCGAGAACGGCCGTCCCGGCGAGCCGGTGCGCGGCGCCACCATCACCGGGAACGGCCCCGAGGCCCTTTCAATGATCGACATGGTCGGGTCCGACCTGGGGTTTGGCCTGGGGACCTGCGGGAAAGAGGGACAGGGAGTTCCCGTGGGCGACGCCCAGCCGACGCTGCGGTTCGGACCTCCATACATCACGGTGGGATAGAAGGGACCCGATGCCATGGTGACCAGGATCCTCGAGTTTCTCGCCTCGTTCGTCATCTCCGTGATCTCCACGATGGGGCTGCCGGGCATCGTCCTTCTGATGGCGATCGAATCGGCGTGCATCCCCCTCCCCTCCGAGGTGATCATGCCGTTCTCCGGCTACCTCGTTTTCCTGGGGAAATATTCCCTCTGGTCCGTGGGGCTGGCGGGGGCCTTCGGATGCGTCGTCGGCTCCGTCCCGGCGTACTATCTCGGGATGTACGGGGGGCGGCCGCTCATCGAGAAGTACGGGAAGTACATCCTCATCTCCCGGCACGACCTGGACATGGCGGACCGGTGGTTCGAGCGGCACGGCGAGGCGACCGTCTTCTTCGCCCGCCTCCTCCCGGTCATCCGCACCTTCATCGCCTTCCCCGCGGGGGTTTCCCGGATGGAGATGAAGCGGTTCATCCTCTACACGTTCGCCGGATCCCTTCCCTGGTGCCTGGGGCTTGCGTACGTCGGGATGGTCATGGGGGAAAAGTGGCCGATCCTGCGGGAATACTTCCACAAGTTCGACCTGCTGATCGGGGCGGTGATCGTGGCCGCGATCGTCTGGTACGTCCGCCGGCACCTCAAGCACCGGGAGTAGACGGTCCCCTGCATGACAAGGGACACATGGAGCGGCTTCGCCTCCGGGGTCCCCGCTCGCGGATCGCACCAGCTCCCCGGCTGCGCCCAGCGAACGTGCCCATCGGTCCCTTCCCCGGGCATTCTCGTGCATGGGAAGTATGCCCGCCCTGTACCATTCAGGATACGGGGCCTCCGCCGGTTCCGCCGGCGCTCCCGCTCGGGGGATCCCCTGCGGCGGCCGCCCCACCGATGCGCCACCTGGTAACCAGGGAAAGGATGCATGCGGCAACGCAGACGCAGGAGGGGGGGGCGTCAGACGAGGGAGGCGGCCTCCCGCCAGAACGCCTCCTCCCGGTCGGCCTGCCGCAGCAGGAGTTCCGACACCCGGAGAAATCCCCCGGCGTCCCCGGACTCCGAGATTGCCCTGAGCCCCGCCGCGATCTCCGTCCAGCCGTCGGCGACGGCGCCCATCTTCGCGGCAAGCCCCGCCGCGGCCAGGGGGGGGTAATGGGACGAGGCCTCCTCCAGGTAGCGGGCGTACAGCCTCCGGAAGAAGCCGCCGCCGGTGCCCCGCTTCTCGATGATCTGGTACCCGAACCGGGCCGCAAACGACCACTCCTTCGTCATCCCGGGCCAGCGGGCGATCTCCCCGGCCGTCCGGCGAATCCCGGAGACGCCTGCGGCGGACCCCCCGGGCGGGGAGAGCATCTCCCGCGCGTTCTTCCCGAGGGCTCGCGGGATCGCCTCCGCGAGGGGGCGCAGCGGCCCCTCCGGCCGGACGACGCACCAGCGGTTCTCCATCGGATACGGCGGAACCGTGGAGGAACGCGCCGCCTTCAGGGAGGCCACGGGAACCCTCTGCGGTTCCTCCCGCTCCGAATCGGACACGAGCGCATCTCCCGCCTCGTCGTCGAACCCGAACAGGACGATCCGGTGCCCCGAGAAGTGCGTCCCGGTCCCGAAATAGTCCAGGTAGGCGAGATCCGTGCTGACCAGGACGGGGTTTCCGGACAGGACCGCCTCGCGCGCCCTCTCCCACCCGGCGTCGCCGCCCTCCTCCGGCCGCTCCGGGAAGGGGATCGCCAGGGCGCCGCACAGCTCCCTCTCCATCTCCAGGATCCGCCCGTGGAACGCAACGCCCGGAGGGACCGGCAGCCCGGTCACGTACAGGAAGCCCGCCCCCGAACCGATCCCGAAGCACATCGGCTCCGAGAGGACGACCCCCCGGAAGGCGAGCAGGTTCCGCATGGCGGAGGAGCCGCAATGCATTCCGGGCCGGTGCACGTAGCCGGGTATGGCGTACCGCATCCTTTCCCTCTTCCCCGCAGGCGCTGTACTATTACATACCAGAATTGCGCGCCGGAGGGCTCTTGGAAAACCGGTTCCTCGGAATCCTCGCCGAGATCGAGAAGGCCCGGAAGGGGCTGGCGATCTATGCGCTGACCGTGCTCGTCCTGTCGGCGGCCTGCTTCGCCTTCTCGGAGCGGATCCTCCTGTTCCTGGTGCAGCTCCTCAACCGGAAGCTCGTCGCGTACGACCCGTCGGAAGGGTTCTTCGCCATGCTCTCGATCGCGCTGTACAGCGGCCTGGCCCTGTCCCTGCCGGTCGGGGCGGGGATGCTGTGGCAGGGGGCGATCGCCCCCCGGCTGCCGGCGTGGAGACGGTGGGGGTGGGCCGTCATCGGGACGGCGACCGGTCTCTTCTGCGTCGGCATGCTGCTGGGGTACTACGTTCTCCTCCCGGCCGGCGTCGGGTTCCTCACGGGGTTCGAAACGCCGGAGGTGCGGGCGCTCATCTCGGCCCGGAAGTTCGTCTCCTTCTGCGGCACGATGCTTCTCGTCCTGGGCCTTTCCTTCGAGGCGCCCCTCGCCTCCTACATTCTGGCCAAGGCCGGCTGGCTCACGTCCGGGTTCTTCCGGAACAAGTGGAGGCAGGCCATCCTGGGTTGCGTGGTGCTGGCCTCCGTCCTCACGCCCACCCCGGACGTCTACAACCTGATGCTGATGAGCGTCCCCCTCCTGGGCCTGTTCTTCGCGAGCTTCGCGGTCGTGTGGGTCGTGGACCGGGGGAAACGGAACGCCTAACCGCCGCTCTCCCGGGTCCTGCGCTTCCGCTCCCGCCGTTTCTTCCGGTACAGGATGACCGCCCGGAGCGCCAGATAGTAGGCGATCACGGAGGTGACCAGGGCGACGATCGTGTTTCCCGCGAGGTAGATCCCCGCCCCCCTGGTCAGGGTCAGCAGCCGCTCCCCGTTCTGGGCGCTCGTCAGCACTCTCTTCGCATCCGCATGGAAGATGGCGGCGCCCACCGTTCCGGAGAGGGTCCAGAAGAACGGCGTCGTGAGCGGGTTCATCACGAGGGACCCGAGCACCGCGGACACGCGGCTCCACCGCAAGAGCGAGGCGAAGAGCAGGGAAAGCGGAATCCCGATGCCGAAGGTGGGGAATACCCCGAGGAACACCCCGAGAGCGAACCCCCGGGCGATCAGGGGCGGATCCCCCCCCATGCGGACCAGACGCAGGTAGATGTAGCGGAAGATTCTTCGGCACCGCTCGAGGGGGGTGCGCCGACGCCGCGGGGACATGTCCGGTATTATAAAGGATCGCGGGCGGGAGAGGGCATCAGGGAGGGAAGAGCCCGAAAACCCCGGACAGGATCCCTTCCGGCAGGACGCGGGCTCCGTGCGGAACCCTCCCCAGGTACCGGTCCCCCGCGATGCGGCGGACCTCCGCCTCGTTCCGTTCCCGCGCCGGGGACGGGTCCCGCGTCCGGTCGTTCAGGACCACCCCGAAGAGGGAAAGCCCTCCGGACCGAAGGAAATGCACGGTCAGGGCCAGATGGTTCAGGACCCCGAGTCGGTTCTCCGCAACCACCAGGACCGGAAGACGGACGTCTCTTGCGAGGTCGGCAAAGGAATACCCCTCGCGGATCTCCACCGCGATCCCGCCCGCACCCTCCACCAGGACGAGGTCGGACGCCTCCGCGGCCCCCTCGATCGCGGACCGGATGCGGCCGGGTTCGATCGTCACCCCTTCCGCGCGCGCGGCCAGGTGAGGGGAAAGCGGGGCGGCAAGGGAGTACAGGCAGACCGCGGAAAGGGGCAGATCCGGGGCGATCGCGTCGCGGAGGGACGAGGCGTCGCCCGGGAACGGAGCGCCGTCCGCACCCGTTTCGCACCCGGACTCGACCGGCTTCAGGGGCCTGACGGAGAACCCCTTCCTCCGCATCGCCTCCCCGAGGAGGCAGGAGACGAAGGTCTTCCCCGCCCCCGTGTCGGTCGCCGTGACGAGGATGGCGCGGCCCACCGTTTTCCCCCTATCCGGAAAGCACTGCGTCGATCCCCCGTCCGGCGGCGCGGACCAGGGACTCGATCTCCGCCGGGGAGGAGGACAGGGGGGGCATCAGGACGATGACGTCGCCGAGCGGACGGAGGATGACCCCCTGCTCCCTCACCTCCCGGATCACCCGCTGGCCGATTCTCCTCTCCGGGGGGAACCGCTCGCGCGTGATCCGGTCGGCGACGATCTCGATCCCCGCCATCAGCCCCTTCTGCCGGATCTCCCCCACGTTCCGGCGCCCGGACAGCTTCGCGAGTTCGCGTGCCATCGTCCCCGCCAGGCGCCTCCCCCGCGGGAGGACGTCCTCCCGCTCGAAGATCGAGAGGGTCGCGATCGCCGCCGCACATCCGAGGGGGTTGGCCGTGTAGGAGTGGCCGTGGAAAAAGGCCCTGTACTCCTCGTACCGGCCCAAGAACGCCCGGTAGACCTCCTCCGTGGCAAGCGTGGCGGCGAGCGGGAGGTACCCGCCGGTCATCCCCTTGGCGACCGCCATGATGTCCGGGGAGACCCCCTCCTGCTCGCAGGCGAACATCGTTCCCGTCCGCCCGAACCCCGTGGCCACCTCGTCGCAGACGAGGAGGACGCCGCACTCCCGCGTCACCGCCCGGAGCCTCCGGAGGTATCCTTCCGGCATCAGCAGCATCCCCGCCGCCCCCTGCACGAGCGGCTCCACGATCGCGGCGGCGATGTCCCCCTTCCGGGCCCGGACCTCCTCCTCCATCCGCTCCGCGCAGAAGAGCCCGCAGGAGGGGCGGGCAAGCCCGTACGGGCACCGGTAGCAGTGGGGGGAGGGAAGCCTCCGGACGGGGAACAGGAGCGGCCGGAAGATCTTGTGGAAGAGGTCGATCCCGCCGGCGGAGACGGACCCGATCGTGTCGCCGTGGTACGCCTCGGAGAACGTGAGAAACTCCCGCCTCCCCTCCGCGCCCCCCTCCCGCTGCCGCCAGTACTGGAACGCCATCTTGATGGCCACCTCCATCGCGGTGGAGCCGTTGTCGGAATAGAAGACGCGGGAGAGGCCGGGCGGGGCAACGGCCAGGAGTTTCTCCGCGAGCTCGATCGCGGGGGGGTGGGAGAGCCCCAGGAAGGTGGAATGGGCCACCCTGCCGAGCTGGGAGCGCACGGCCTCGTCGATCTCCGCCCTGCCGTGCCCGAACAGGTTCACCCACAGGGACGACACGCCGTCGAAATATCTCCGCCCCTCCGTGTCGAACAGGTAGTTCCCCTCGCCGCGCTCGATGACGAGCGGGTCGTCCTTCTCCCAGTCCGCCATCTGGGTGAAGGGGTGCCAGATCGTGGCCTTATCCCTTTGCCGCAGCAGCTCCGTCCGCTCCAATTCCCCGCTCCCGCAGCGCCTCGTCGATCCCCGCAGCCGCCGTGCGCACCATCCCGGCGGTGTGCGTGGCCATGAGCGTCAGGCGCAGACGCCCCGTCCCCTCCGGCACCGTGGGGGGGCGGATCCCGTGGACGAACACCCCCCGGTCGAACAGCGCCCGGGATACCGCCATCGTGTCCCCGTCGCCGCCGACGGGAATCGGCACGATCGCGGTGTCCGAACCGGCGCTCCTCCCCCTCGCCTCCATCTCCGCCCGGAACAGACGCGCGTTCTCCCACAGGGCGGCGAGACGCCCGGGTTCCCGGGTCAGGAGACCGAGCGAGGCGAGCGTCGCCCCCGCGATCGCGGGGGGAAGCCCCGTATTGAAGATGAAGGGGCGGCACTTGTTGACGAAGTAGTCCACCATCCGGCGTGTGGAGCACAGGTACGCGCCGTACGTTCCCAGCGCCTTCGAGAAGGTTCCCATCAGGATCTCGACCCGTCCGGAGAGGCCGAAGTGATCCGCGGAGCCGCGCCCGTGCGGGGGGAGCACCCCCGTGGCGTGGGCGTCGTCGACGACCAGGATCGCCCCGTGCCGGTCCTTGGCCTCCACGAGGTCCGGAAGGGGCGCGACATCGCCGTCCATGCTGAAGACGCTGTCCGTCACCACGATCTTCCGCCGGGCGGAGGAGGCCCTGAGCAGGTCCTCCAGGTGGGTGACGTCCGCGTGGCGGTAGACCTCGACGCGGGCGCGGGAGAGCCGGCATCCGTCCACGATGGAGGCGTGGTTCCATTCGTCCGAGAAGATCGTCGCGCCGGAATCCCCGAGGGTGGACAGGATCCCCAGGTTGGCCATGTAGCCCGCGCTGAACGTCAGGCAGCTTTCCGTCCCCTTGAAGCGGGCCACCGCCTCCTCGAGCTCCGCGTGGACATCCATGTGTCCGCAGATGAGCCGGGAGGCCCCCGAGCCGACGCCGTAGCGCTCGGCGTACCGGGCGAGCGCCTCGACCACCTCGGGATGGTTCGCCAGTCCCAGGTAGTTGTTGGAGGAGAAGTTCAGCACTTCCCTCCCCTCGATCACGATCCGGGCGTCCTGCGGGGTGGACAGCCGCCGCAGGAAACGGTACCGCCCCTTCTCCTTGAGGGCGGCGATCTCCCGGTCGAGAAGGGAAAGGTCCATCAGACGGGGAGGAGGGAAAGGCCGAGGTCGCGGATCATCCGGACGTCGTCCTCGGCCGGGCGCCCGGCCGTGGTCAGGTAGTTCCCCGCCATCGTCCCGGTGGCCCCCGCGGCGAAGATGAGGCCTTGCAGATCCCGCAGGTTCACCTCGCGTCCGCCGCAGACGATGATCTCCCGGCCGGGATGGCAAAGGCGCAACATCGCGATGATCGTGAGGCACGCGAACGGGGTGAGCCTGTCGATCCCCTCGACCGGGGTCCCCGGGACCGGGTTGAGGAAGTTCACCGGGATCGAGTCGACGCAAAGCTCCCGGAGCGTCATGGACAGCTCGACGCGGTCCGCGGCCGTCTCGCCGATGCCGAAGATCCCCCCGCAGCAGACCCACGCCCCGGCGGCCTTCGCCGCCCGCACCGCCCGGACGTCCTCCTCGTAGTCGTGGGTCGAGCACATCGAGGGGAAGAAGCTCCGGGACGTCTCGAGGTTGTGGTGCACCGACCGGAGCCCCCGGGAGAGAAGGTACGCCACGTCGTCGGACCGCAGCGTCCCGAGGCTCACGCACGTCTCGATCCCCACCTCGTCGCGGATCCGCTCGACGGCGTTCCCCACGCGCTCGAGCTCCCCCCGGTCGCGCATCGCCAGGCCCGACGACACGATCGAAAACTCCCTCGCCCCGCGTTGTTTCGCCTCCCGTGCCGCCCGGACCATCTCCTCCACCTCGATCAGCGGGTATTTCCGGATGTCGGCCTTCGAGCGGCGGGACTGGGAGCAGAAGGAGCAGTCCTCCGAGCACAGCCCCGACTTCGCGTTCACGATGGAGCAGAGCCTTACCCCGTCCCCCTTGAAGCGCCGCCGGACGCTCTCCGTGACGTCGAGGAGGCGCCAGAGGGCCGCCTGCGGCAGCGACAGGACCGCGAGGGCGTCCTCCGGGCCGATCCCCGTCCCGCCCATGGCGTCTTCCCGTATCCGGTTCCAGAACCCTTCCAAGGAATCCCCCCCCACGGGGCCGCGGCTGCGGCGATCCCCCATTTTTCCGGAACGCGGCGCCGCTGTCAACCAAAGAGCCCACGATGAGGTTTACAGGGAAGGACCGGCAAGTCTCCTGTCCCGGGAAGGGACGGTTATCCCTTACAATGGGAAAAGGTGCGGACCCTCTCCCCGCACCGGGAAGGGGAGGAGATGGGGAAAACGGTACGGCTGGTGGTGTTCGACCTGGACGGAACCCTCGTCGACTCCAAGGTCGACCTGGCGCATTCGGTCAACCACGCCCTCGGTGCGTTCGGGCTCCCTCCCCTGCCGAACGAAACGGTCTACTCCTACGTCGGAAACGGAGCCTCGATGCTCATCCAGCGGTCCGCGGGATCCGAAGGGAAAGAGAACCTTCCCCGCATCCTGGAGACGTTCCTCGCCCATTACCGGGAGCACCTGCTGGACACGACCATTCCCTACCCGGGGGTCCGGGAGAGCCTGGAGGCGCACAGCGGGGCATTCGAGATGGCCGTGCTGACCAACAAGCCGATCGACATGACCCGGGCCATCCTTGCCGGCCTGTCGCTCTCCCGGCACTTCGTCGACGTGCGCGGGGGAGACAGCTTCGAAACCAAGAAGCCGCACCCGGAAGGACTTCTCCGCATCATGACGCAGCGGGGGATCCCTCCCGGGGAAACGATCATGGTCGGGGACTCCGTGAACGACATCCTGGCCGGCCAAAGGGCGGGAGCCGCCACCTGCGGCGTCACCTACGGCTTCGGCACGGAAGGGTTCGACGCGCACTCCCCCGATTTCACGATCGACCGCTTCCCGGAGCTGTTCCGGCGGATCCGCGCGTTCCAGTAAAGGGGGAAACCGCAAACGGTGCGCACACCCGGCCCCTTCCCCAGCCAGGCGATTCTCCTCCTCACCGGGATCGTCGTCGCGCTTCGCCTGGCCGCCCACTATCCCTTCCGGTCCCCGCTGCTCCAGCCCGGCCTGCTGGGGGCGGCCCTGTTCCTCTACGCCCCCTTCCTGCACTACCGGAAGGGTCGCACCCCGTCCTGGACCCGTCCCGGGAACCTGAAGAGGGACGCAGCCCTCTTCCTGGCGCTGGGGGCGGGGGGAGCGCTGGCCTTCTTCCTCGTATCCTCCCTGCCCTTCTCCCCCGTCCCTTCCTTCCCGGAGGCGGAGGCTCCCCCCCTCGGCGCATTCGTCCTCCGACAGGCGCTCCTCGTCGCCCTCCCGGAGGAGGTCTTTTTCCGGGGATACCTGTACGACGCCTTCGAGGAGAACGGCTGGGAGCCGGTCCTCCCCTCGTCTCTCCTGTTCGCGGCGGGGCACCTCGTCACCCACGCGTCGGCGTACCGCGCGCTCACCTTCTTCCCCGCCCTCCTGTTCGGGTGGTCCCGGAAGAAGTCGGGCAACATCTACGTCCCCGTGCTTCTCCACCTCCTGTTCAACCTGTTTCCCTACCTCCCGGGGGGGTAAGAAATGAGCGGACTCCGCGTGGCGTCCGGCCACCTCTTCTTCTTCTTCGCCTACGACGTCGGCTTCGACATCTCCCTTCCGCAGGCCTCCCGGCTTTCCGAGGCGTCGGAATCCCCGGGGCTTGCGGGGCTGCGTCCCGTGCCGCAGCACCTGCAGTACCGCCCCAAGCCGCTCCTTCTCCCCTCCGGCGCGGTGGAGCTGCGCGTGGAGACGTCGACGGTCCGCCTGGAGGCCGCCGTGAAGATCTTCGACTTCGGGGCGCTCTCCGTCGTCCTCTGCCTCCCCGTCCGCGACATGCCGTGGGAGGAGTATGTCCGGACCGCGCTCCTCCTCGCCGGCGAGCCGGGGATCGAGGAAGCCGCCCGCGGGATCGCCTCCCGGCTGTTCGAGCGGATCCGCCCCGCCGTGACCCGGCCGGGCTTCGCGGACATCGCGGAGGATTACAGCGTGTGGCACGTCGGCGTGTTTTCCCCGGAGATGACCGGCTCGCAGGCCCTCGCGCGCCTTCCCCAGGACATCGCAAGGCTTCTGACGCTGGAGCAGGGCGTGTTCAGCGCGGAGGCGCTCCCCGACATCCTGCGCGGGCCGATCCGGTATTTCGAGAACGACCTGATCCTCTCCGAGTGGAACGCCGCCTTCCTCTACGACCGCAGGTTCCAGGACACGGTCGAGGTCCTCGAGTTCCTGAACGTGCAGATGCTCGAGCTCCGCTTCTTCGACCGGGTCCTGCACGCGGCCATCGACGAGATGGGGGACGAACTGCACAAGCGGCGGAACTTCCTGTCCCTCCTGCACGACCCGTACGAAACCCCCCTGCGAAAGCTCTCCGAGATCAAGATGGACGTCTCGATGGTCCGGGAGAGGATCACCAACGTCCTCAAGATCGCCGGGGACGCGTACCTCGCCCGCGTGTACGACGAGGCCCGCCGGAAGGTGGGCGCGGAGCGGTGGGAAGGGACGATCCGGGACCAGCTCAAGACCCTCGAGGACATCTACACGATCCTCAACAACCGGGCGGCGGCGGGGCGGGCCGAGACGCTGGAGATGATCATCATCCTGCTGATCGCGCTCGAGATCGTGATGGGGCTGCTCCGGCGCTGACGGCGGCGCGGCTTTCTGGTACTATTCTCGCAGAACGCCAGGGAGGGGTAACGATGAAGGTGCGGACCATCGACCAGCTCGATCTCTCGGGGAAGCGCACGCTCATTCGCGTCGACTTCAACGTCCCCCTGGACAAGGCCGGGAAGATCACCGACGACACCCGGATCAAGGCGGTCCTCCCCACGATCCGGCTCGCCCTGGAAAAGGGCGCGAAGACGATCCTGTTTTCCCACCTGGGACGCCCCAAGGGGAAAGCGGTCCCCGAGATGAGCCTCTCTCCCGTGGCGAACCACCTCGCCGCCCTCCTCGGGAAGGAGATCCCCTTCGTCCCCGAATGCGTCGGGGAGGCGGCCGAGAAGGCCGTGGCCGCGATGCGGCCGGGCGACGTCCTCCTGCTGGAGAACGTCCGGTTCCACCCCGGCGAGGAGAAAAACGACGAGGCGTTCGGGAAGCAGCTCGCCGCCCTGTGCGACGTGTACGTCAACGACGCGTTCGCGACCGCCCACCGGGGGCACGCGTCGAACGTCGCCGTCACCCGGTTCGTCGCGGAGAAGGCGGCGGGGCTCCTCCTGAAAAACGAGATCGCCTATTTCGAGAAGGCCCTCGTCTCCCCCGCCCGCCCGCTGGCGGCGGTGTTCGGGGGAGCGAAGATCTCCGGGAAGATCGAGGCGATCCACAACGTCATCGACAAGGTGGACAAGATCCTCATCGGCGGCGCGATGGCCAACACCTTCCTCGTCGCCCAGGGCTGCGAGGTGGGCAGCTCCCTGTACGAGGCGGAGATGGTGGAAACCGCGGGCAGGGTGCTCGCGGACGCCGCCGGGCGCAAGGTCAAGCTCTACCTCCCCGTCGACGTCGTGGTCGCCCACCGGCTCGACGCACCGTCCTCCTCGAAGGCCGTCCCCGCCCAGGAGATTCCCGCCGGGTGGACGGCGGGGGACATCGGGCCGGCCACGTCGCTTCTGTTCCGGGAGGCGCTGCAGGACGCGAAGACCATCGTCTGGAACGGTCCGCTGGGGGCGTTCGAGATCGGGGCGTTCGCTGCCGGCACCCATTCGCTCATGCGGACCCTCTCGGAGAGCAACGCGATCACCATCGTCGGCGGCGGCGACACCGACACGGCGCTGCACAAGGCGGGCCTGATCTCGCGGATGTCCTACGTGTCGACCGGCGGCGGTGCGTTCCTCGAGCTGCTGGAGGGGAAACGGCTGCCCGGCATCGTGGCGCTCGAGGAGGGGTAGGACGGGATCAGCTCCAGCACCCCTGCTTCTTGTGCTCCTCGATCTCCTCCTCGACCATGCGGACGTGCCGGCGCTCCTCCTCGAGGAGCTTCCGGTACATCTCCCGGCCCCTCTCGTCGTTCGCCTCCTCGAGGAACCTCGTGTACAACTCGATCCCGCTCCTCTCGTGCCTCCGCGCCTCGAGCAGGTTCCTGTTGAACCGCATCAGCTCGGAGACGCCGACGTAATCCACGCCGTACTGGCCCTTCCCCTCATCGGGATCCCTCTCTCCGGTCCCCAGGAACTTCTTCCAGAACGATCGCATCGGGCACCTCTTCCGGCGAACGTGCCTTCGCCCGATTCATTGTATAATCGGGGTGGGAACCCCATCAAAGCCTTTTCCTGGGCCGCCCCGGAAGGAACGAGAGGATGACCCGCGGCTCTCCCCGATCCCGCATCCGGGAACTGAGGCGCCAGATCCGGTACCACAACGACCGCTACTACCGGGATGACGCGCCCGTGATCCCCGATGCGGAGTACGACGCCCTGTTCCGGGAGCTGGCCCGCCTCGAGGAGGCCCACCCCGAGCTCTTCGACCCGGACTCGCCCACGCAGCGGGTAGGGGCGGAGCCCGTGGAGTCGTTCGGGACGGTCGTGCGGGAGCTGCCCATGCTGTCGCTCCAGAACGCCTTCGGCGAGGAGGAACTGCGCGAGTTCGACGCCCGGGTCCGCCGGCACCTGGAGAGCCGGGGGGTTGCCGGGGGCCGCGGCCGCAAAGACCCATGCGCGTACACCGCCGAGGTGAAGATCGACGGCCTGGCGGTGGAGCTCACCTACGAAAAGGGGTCGTTCGTCCGGGGAGCCACCCGGGGGGACGGCGTCCGGGGCGAGGACGTGACCGCGAACCTGAAGACGATCCCGGACGTCCCGCTCGCCATCCCGCGGAATTCCTCCGCCGGGCCCGTCCCCGAAGTCCTGGACGTGCGCGGCGAGATCTTCATGGACAGGGACGATTTCGCCGGCCTCAACCGCGGCAGGGAGCGCCTGGGGGAAGCAGCCTTCGCGAACCCGAGGAACGCCGCGGCAGGGTCGGTCCGCCAGCTCGACCCGCGCGTGACCGCGAGCCGGCGCCTCAGGCTCTGGGTCTACGGGATCGGGCGGATCGATCCCGGAGCCTCCGTTCCCCCGCCTTTCGGCCCTTTTCTCTTCGCCACCCACAGGGATGTCCTCGACCGCCTGCACGCCTGGGGATTCCCCGTGAACCGGGGCGGGACGAGGGGCTCCCTCGACATCGAGGGGGTGATCGCCTTCTACCAGGAAGTGGAGGCGGGAAAGGACTCCCTGCCCTACGAGATCGACGGCATCGTGGTGAAGGTCGACGAACTGGCCGTCCAGCGGGAACTGGGGGAGGTCGCCCGCTCCCCCCGATGGGCGATCGCGGCGAAGTTCTCCCCCGACCGTGCGGAAACCACGGTGGAGGAGATCGTCGTGAGCGTCGGCCGGACGGGAACCATTACCCCCGTGGCGATCCTGTCCCCCGTGACCGTCCGGGGAGTGAAGGTCCGGAGGGCCACGCTGCACAACCAGGACAACGTCGACGCCAAGGACATCCGCGTGGGGGACCGGGTCGTCATCCAGCGGGCGGGGGACGTGATCCCCGAGGTGGTGGAATCCCTCTCCGCGAAGCGCGGGGCGCCGGGCCGGGGATCGCCGTTCCGGATCCCCGACCGGTGCCCGATCTGCGGCTCCGCCGTCACGCGCGCGGCGGGCGAGGCGGCCCATCGCTGCACGGGAACGGATTGCGTGGCGCGACGCAAGGAGTCGCTCCGCCACTTCGTCTCGAAGAACGCCATGGACATCGACGGGCTCGGGCCCAAGGTCCTCTCCGCGCTGGTGGACGAGGGTCTGGTCGCCGAGCCGGCGGACCTGTACCGGCTGGAACGGGAACCGCTGGCCGGACTGGATCGCCTGGGAGCAAAGTCCGCCGACAACCTCGTCCGGGCGGTCGAGCGAAGCCGCACCCCCACCCTGGGCCGTTTCCTCTTCGCTCTGGGGATCCCCCACGTGGGGGAGCACCTGTCCGGGGTGCTCGCCCGGAGATTCGGGACGATCGGGGCGATCCGGGCGGCGACCCCGGAGGAGCTCTCCGCCGTCCACGAGGTGGGACCCGAGGTGGCGCGGAGCATCCGGGACTATTTCGAGTCCGCAGAAGGACGGCGGACCGTGGACCACCTCCTGGAGAACGGAACCCTTGCGATCCGTCCGGAGCCGCCGGCCGAAGGGGTCTTCGCCGGAAAGACATTCCTCTTCACGGGAACCCTCGGGCTCCCGAGGGCGAAGGCGAAGGAGATCGTGCGCAGGGGCGGGGGGACCGTCGCGACGGCGGTCAGCCGGAGAGTGGACTACCTCGTGGCGGGGGAGAACCCCGGCTCCAAGATCGCGAAGGCGAAGGAGATGGGGATCCGCGTGATCAGCGAACGGGAATTTCTCGAGGGAGAGTTCGGAGGAGGAGCATGAAGGATGTCCGGGAGGCCCACGTGGTGGTGACCGGGCACGTCCAGGGGGTCTTCTTCCGCGCATCGACGCGCGAGGCGGCGGCACGGTGCGGGGTCCGGGGCTTCGTCCGCAACCTCCCGGGACGCCAGGTCGAGGCGGTCCTCCAGGGGGAGCAGGCGGCCGTGGAGAAGGTCATCGCCTTCCTGCGCGAGGGGCCGCCGGGCGCGATCGTCACGGACGTCGCCGTCACGTGGCGCGACGCCGCCGAACGGCACGAGGGGTTCCATGTCCGGTACTGAACTCCACCCGGCCGCCCACTGGAAGCGCGAGGACGGCAACGTGCGATGCGGGCTGTGCCCCCACCGCTGCCTCGTCGCCGAGGGAAAGCAGGGGGTCTGCGGCGTCCGGGAGAACCGCGGAGGCGATCTCGTCGCCCTCACCTACGGAAAAGTGGCGGCCGTCCAGGTCGACCCGGTCGAGAAGAAGCCGCTCTTCCATTTCCATCCGGGGAAGCCGATCCTCTCGATCGGGTCGGTGGGGTGCAACTTCCGGTGCGGCTTCTGCCAGAACTATCACCTGGTCGAAAAGCGCGCCCCCCTGTTCCCCGTGACCATCCCCGATCTCGTGCGGGCCGCCCGGCGGGAGGGGGCCATCGGGATCTCCTACACCTACAACGAACCGATGATCTGGTTCGAATTCGTCGCCGACTGCGCCCGGGAGTTCCGGAAGTCCGGGATGGCCAACGTCCTCGTCACCAACGGCTTCGTCTCCCCGGAGCCGCTCGCCGATCTCCTTCCCCTGGTGGACGCGATGAACGTCGACCTGAAATCGATGGACCCGGAGTTCTACCGGAAGATCTGCGGGGGGACGCTCGGCCCCGTGCTCGACACGATCCGGCGGAGCGCGGGCGCCACCCACGTGGAGGTCACCAACCTCCTGGTCACCGGGGAGAACGACTCGGACGAGTCGGTCCGCGCCGTCGTGGACTTCGTCGCCGGGGTCGACCCGGACATCCCCCTTCACCTGTCCCGGTACATGCCCATGTACCGGTTCACCGCCCCCCCGACCCCGCCTCTGCGGCTTGCCGCCGCTTTCCGGATCGCCCGGGAGAGGCTGCCGTATGTCTATGTGGGCAACTACCCCCTCGAGGGGGGCGGGGACACCGTCTGTCCGGCATGCCGCGCGGTCGTCGTCCGCAGGCACGGGTACCGCACCGACCTCTCCGGCCTCTCCGGGAACCGTTGCGCTTCCTGCTCCGCCTCCCTCCGTTTCGTGGTATAAAAGACACGATGGAACCCTTCCCTCCGCCGCGCCGGAGGAGAGCGAGGGGGGCCGCGCTCCCTGTGCTTCTCCTGCTCCTCTCCCTCATGGCGGCACCGTCGCTTCCGGTTCACGCAGACGACGCCGGGGGAGGGGCAACCGCCTACCAGGAGCGGGCAGCCGCCGAGAAGGACACGCGGTCCCGGTTCCGGCGGCTCGAGGTGGCGTCCCTCGTGCTCATCCTCGTCGCGGGCGGGGGAGCGATCCTCTGGGCGATCCGGAGAAAGTAGCCGTTGAGAATCCCGTTGCAAAAAAAAATCCTGATCATCGACGACGAACTGCAGATTCTCACCTTCCTCGACGATCTCTTCCGGACGGAGGGCTGGGAGGTGCACACCGCCGACTCCGGGCCCTCCGGGATCGACATCCTCGAGCAGAACCGGTTCGACATCGTCCTCACCGACCTCAAGATGCCCGGGTTCGACGGAATCGAGGTGCTCCGCACGGCCAAGAAGCTCCAGTCGGACACCGAGGTCATCATGATGACGGGGTACGGGACGGTGGACACGGCCATCGAGGCGATGCGGGCGGGCGCCTTCCATTACCTCGCGAAGCCCTTCAAGGCGGAGGAGGTTCTCCACCTCGTCGACAAGGCGTTCGTCCAGCGGCAGCTGAAGCGGGAGAACCTCTATCTCAAGGCCGAATCCCGCAGCGGGCACCTGCTGCACTCCGTCGTGGGGACGAGCGCGCCCGTCCAGGAGGTCCTCGCCGCGGTGCAGCGGCTCTCCGACACGGAAACGCCCGTGCTGCTGGTCGGGGAGCGGGGCACGGGACGATCCTTCTTCGGGCGGATCCTCCACTTCCACAGCCCGCGGTCCTCGGCCCTGTTCGTCCCCGTGCACTGCGCGGGGGCCAGCGAGGAGACCCTGGAGGACACCCTGTTCGGGCACGCGGCGGGGGCCTACCCGGGGGCGGTGCTCGCCCGGCCGGGGAAGATCGCGATGACGAACCACGGAACCTTGTTCCTGTCCGAAATCGGGGAGG
Organism: Deltaproteobacteria bacterium; assembly: GCA_020346465.1. Classification (GTDB taxonomy): domain Bacteria; phylum Desulfobacterota; class Deferrimicrobia; order Deferrimicrobiales; family Deferrimicrobiaceae; genus CSP1-8. The sequence goes on along the minus strand of CP070783.1, from coordinate 694,012 downwards.
CGGGCCCCCGGGTGCTCGAGCGGGTCGGCACCCTCCTCACCGAGAAGACGATCACGCCCGCCGGGGCAACCGAGGAGGTCGAGCTCGACATCCGCGTGGTCGCCTCCACCGCGACGGACCCCGATACCCTCGTCGCAAAGGGGAACATGACGGGGGCGCTTCGCGACCTCTTCGCTCCGGGAACGATCCGCGTTCCGCCCCTCCGGGAGAGGGCGGAGGACATTCCCCTGCTCCTGCACCACTTCCTCTTCGAGAGAAACCGGACCCGGAAAAAGCCGCTCCGGGGCTTCAGCCAGACGGCCATGGCCGCCCTCGCGGCCTACTCCTGGCCCGGGAACGTGCGGGAGCTGGAGGAGTTCGTGCGGTCGATCTCCAAAAGGAAGAAACAGGGAACGGTCGTGGACGCCGCGGACCTGCCCACCGAGATCCTCTACGGCAGACGGGGGAGGAAGGCGGCCGATCGGGAGCCGCCCACCCCGGCGGGACCCGCCACGAGCAGCAACATCCAGGACCTCGAAACGCCGATGGTCCTTCAGGCCCTGGCGCTGGCCAACGGGGACAGGGAGAGGGCCGCGGAGCTCCTCCAGATCGACGTCTTCACGCTGGAGGACCTCATCCAGCGCAACAAGATCGTGCCATGAGGCGGCGGCTCGAGACGGTCCGACCCTGACGGGGGATCGCGCCCATGAAGGCCTGCTTTTTCCGCGAGCACGGAGGGCTCGACAAGATCCGGCACGGCGACCTCCCCGACCCCGTCCCGGGGCCGGGCGAGGTCCGGGTCCGGATCCGCGCGGGCGCGCTCAATCACCTCGACCTCTTCGTCCGGAACGGGATCCCGGGGCTCACGCTTGCGATGCCGCACGTGATGGGGGCGGACGGCGCGGGGGTCGTCGACCTCGTCGGCCCGGGGGTCACGCGGGTGGCGCCGGGCGACGAGGTGGTCCTGAACCCGGGCATCAACTGCGGGGCGTGCGAGTTCTGCCTCCGCGGGGAGCACTCCCTTTGCGTATCCTTCCACCTCCTGGGCGAGCACGTCTGGGGGACCTTCGCCGGATACGTCGTTGCCCCCGAGGCCAACGCATACCCGAGGCCGCAGGGCCTCACCTGGGAGGAGTCCGCGGCGTTTCCCCTGACCTTCCTCACCGCATGGCGGATGCTCGTCACCAAGGCGAAGGCCAGGCCGGGCGAGTCGATTCTCATCCTCGGGATCGGGGGAGGCGTATCCCTCGCGGCGCTCCAGATCGCGAAACTGCTCGGGCTCACCGTCGGGGTCACGTCGGGGAGTCCCGACAAGCTCCTTCGCGCGAAGGAGATGGGGGCGGAGTTCGCCATCGACCACGGGGCGGCCGACTTCTCCCGCGAGACCCGGAAGATCACGGGGAAGCGGGGCGTCGACATCGTGCTCGACTCCGTGGGGAAGGCGACCTGGAAGCGGTCGATCGCCTCCCTCGCCCGGGGCGGCAGGCTGCTCACCTGCGGGGCGACGACGGGGCCGGATCCCGAGGAGGATCTCGCCCGGATCTTCTGGAACCAGCTGACGGTCATGGGCTCCACGATGGGGACGCACGCCGAGTTTTCCGATCTGCTCCGGATCCTCGAGGGAGGACGGATCCGTCCGGTGGTCGATTCCGTCTTCCCCCTGTCCGAAACCCGGGAAGCCCTGCGCCGGATGGAGGAGAAGAAGCAGTTCGGGAAGATCGTCATCCGGGCCGATTGACGCCCGCGGAGACCGTTGTTCGGCTGGGGCGCAGCAAACATCCTGGCAGGAGGTTCACCGATGATCACGTTCGAGTACCGGTTCGACATTCTCCCCGGGAAGGGGAAGGAGTACCAGAAATACCTGGCCCGCGCCGGGAAGGACATCTGGCTCAGGTTCTCCGGCGTCCGGTCGGTCAGGATCTACCAGAGCATGCTGGGCGGTTCCTCGCCGCAGCGCGTGGTCCAGGTGGATCTCGACAACCTCGCGGCCCTGGAAAAAATCCTCGCCAGCCCGGAATTCCGGAAGGCGAAAGAGACGTTCCACGGGCTGGTGACGAACGTTACCGACTCGCTGCTGACGCTGGTGAGCGAACAGAAGAGATAGGCGCTTTCCGCGCGTCGCATCCCCGATGCACGGGCGGCCCACCGGCCGCCCGTTCCTATTTCTGCCGCTGCCTCAGGATCTCCGCATACACTTCCTTGCGGGAGAGCCCCGTCCGCTCGGCGATCTCCCGCGCAAGATCCCGGGACGACCCGGAGGCGTCCTCGAGAGCCGCCGCGACGATCTCCTCCGCGGACAGCTCGACCGTTTTCACCCCGCCCCCGATGACGATGGTGATCTCGCCCAGGACCGACGCGCGCCGGGAGATCTCCGCGTCCAGCTCCGGAAGCGTCCCCCGCAGAATCTCCTCGTGGATCTTGGTCAGCTCCCGGACGATGCACGCCCGCCGGTCGCCGAAGATCTCCGCGGCCTCCCGGAGGAACGCCGCGACGCGCTGCGGAGATTCGTAGAAGATCATCGTTCTCGTCTCGGTGGCGAGGGCCTGCATCGCCTTCCGGCGCTTCTCCCTTCGGGCCGGCAGGAACCCCTCGAACGTGAAATGGTCGGTCGGCAGTCCGGACACCACCAGCGCCGCGATGAGCGCCGAGGGGCCGGGGACGACCTCGATCGGCACCCCCGCGCCGATCGCCCCCCTCACCAGCTCGTACCCGGGGTCCGAGATGGCGGGCGTGCCGGCGTCGGACACGAGGGCGACGCCTTCCCCTTCGCGCAGCCTGCGCAGGATGCTGGCCCCGGCGCGGACCTTGTTGTACTCGTGGAAGATGAACAGGGGCGTCCGGATCTCGTAGCGGTTGAGGATCTTGACGGTGCGCCTCGTGTCCTCGCAGGCGATGACCGACACCTCCCGGAGGACGCGAATCGCCCGCAGCGTGATGTCCTCGAGGTTCCCCAGCGGGGTGGCCACGATGTACAGCGTCCCCGTGCCCATTCGGCGCCCCCTACAGCGTTCTGTTGTCGATGACGCGCCGCGTCTTCCCCTCGGAGCGGGCGATCGTTTTCTTCTCGACGAGCCTGACCTCGACGGTGATCCCGAGTTCCTGGGCCAGGCGCTTCCGGATCCGTTCCATCATACCCCTCTGCTGCCGCATCTGATCGAAGAAGATCGACTCGCCCACCTCGACGAGGACGGTCACCTCGTCGAGCCCCCCCTTCCGGTCGAGCACGATCTGGTAGTGCGGCTCCGTCCCCTCGAATTCGAAGAGGACGGACTCGATCTGGGAGGGGAAGACGTTCACCCCCTTGATGATCAGCATGTCGTCGGTCCGTCCCCGGACCCGGGCCATCCGGCGCAGGGTGCGGCCGCAGGGGCAGTCCCCGGGAAGGATGCTCGTCAGGTCCCGCGTCCGGTACCGGATCATCGGGAACGCCTCCTTGGTGAGCGACGTGATCACGAGCTCCCCCGTCTCCCCCCCGGGCATCGGCTGCAGGGTCTCCGGGTCGACCACCTCCACCAGGAAGTGGTCCTCGTTGATGTGGAGGCCGTTCTGCTCCCGGCACTCCCCCGAGACGCCGGGCCCGATGATCTCGGACAGACCGTAGTTGTCCGTGGCGACGATCCCCAGCTTCTCCTCGATCTCCCGGCGCATCCGTTCGGACCAGGGCTCCGCCCCGAACAGACCGTATTTCAGGGAGAGCGCCGCGGGGGGGATCCCCTGCTCCCGGATCGTCTCCGCGACGAGCAGCGCGTAGGAGGGAGTGGAGACCAGGGCCGTCGTCTTGAAGTCCATCATGATCTTGATCTGGCGATGGGTGTTGCCGCTCGAGGCCGGAATCACGGAGGCGCCGATTTGCTCCGCGCCGTAGTGCAGGCCGAATCCTCCCGTGAAGAGACCGTACCCGAATGCGATCTGGACCACGTCGTCCTTCGTCACCCCGCCCATCGTGAGGACGCGGGCCGTGAGGTTGCTCCAGATCCGGACGTCGTTCCGGGTGTACCCCACGACCGTCGACTCCCCGGTCGTCCCCGAGGAGGCGTGGATCCGGACCACCTCGCGCAGCGGGACCGCGAACAGGCCATAGGGGTAGTTCTCCCGGAGGTCCTCCTTCGTGGTGAACGGAAGGCGCGAGAAGTCCGCCAGGGAGCCGATGTCCTCCGGCAGGATCCCCAGGGCGTCGAACTTCTTCCGGTAGGCGGGGACATGGGAGTAGATTCGGTTCAGCGTCGACTGGAGCCGTTCGAACTGGAGCTGTTCGAGCTCCTCCTTCCCCATGCACTCCCTGTCGGGCTCCCAGTACATCGGTCCACCTCCTTGGTTTACGCGTCCTCTTCGGGGCTCCGCCCCAGATAGGCGCGCTGCACGTCTTTGTTCAACAGCAGGTCCCCGGACGGTCCCTGGAGGATCATCCGCCCGGTCTCCAGGACATACCCCCGGTCGGCGATCGCGAGGGCCCCCCGCGCGTTCTGCTCGACGAGCAGGATCGTCAGCCCGAACTCCCTCCGGAGGCGGGCGATGTGGGCGAAGATCTCCCGCACCATCCGGGGAGCGAGCCCCATGGAGGGCTCGTCGAGGAGAAGCATCCGGGGCCGCGAAAGGAGAGCCCTCCCGATGGCCAGCATCTGCTGCTCCCCCCCGGAGAGGGTGCCGGCCAGCTGCGTCTCCCGTTCCTTCAGCCGGGGGAAGAGAACGAAGACCCGGTCCAGGTCCTCCTTCACCTCCTCGTCCCTTCTTCTCCGGAACTGGACGCAGGCCCCCAGGACCAGGTTCTCCCGGACCGTCATGGGGGCGAACAGCTGCCGGCCTTCGGGAACGAGCGAACAGCCGAGGGAGACGATCCGTTCCGCCGGCAGCTTCCGGATGTCCTGCTTTTCGAACAGAACCTCCCCCCCGCTGGCGCCCAGAAGTCCCGCGATGGTTTTCAGGAAGGTCGACTTGCCCGCCCCGTTGGCCCCGATGACCGTGACGATCTCGCCGGGTCCGATATGAAGCGACACCTTCCGCAGGACCTTCAGCGGGCCGTAGCCCGCCTCGAGGTTCTTGATCCTAAGCATCGCCTTCCCCGAGGTAGATCCGGATCACTTCCGGGTCCCGCTGGATGGCCGACGGGACGTCCTCGGCGATCTTCTGCCCGTAGGAGAGCACGACGATCTCGTCGGAGATGTCCATGACGAGAGACATGTCGTGCTCCACGAGCAGGATGGTGACGTTCCGCTCGCGGATCCTGCTGATCAGCCTTCCCATCTCCGCCGTCTCGCGCATGTTCAGCCCCGCCGCGGGCTCGTCGAGCAGGAGGACCCGCGGCTCGCAGGCGAGCGCCCGCCCGAGCTCCACCATGCGCTGCTGCCCGTAGGAGAGACGGACAGCCTCCGCGTCCGCCTGGCCGGAGAGCCCCAAAAACTCCAGGATCTCCCGCCCCGCCTCCCGGACCGCCCGCTCTTCCCTCCGGGTGAAGGGCAGATGGAGCATGCAGGCCACGAACCCCCCCCGGCTATGGAGGTGCCGGCCGACCAGGATGTTCTCGAGGACGGTCATCTTCGGAAAGAGACGGGTCTGCTGGAAGGTCCTCGCCATCCCTTTCGCCGCAATCTGGTGGGGCATCAGCCCCAGAATCTCGGCCCCGCCGAAGACGACCGACCCCCGGTCGGGGCGGAGGAACCCGGAGATCAGGTGGAAGAGCGTCGTCTTTCCCGCGCCGTTCGGGCCGATGACGGCCGTGATGGCGCCGTGCGGCACGTCGAAGGATACGTTGTCCACCGCCTGGATGCCGCCGAACCTTCTGCTGACGTCCCGAATCGAGAGGAGAGTCACGGGTCGTCTCCCCCGCCACGGCGGATGACGGCGCCCCGGATCTGGTCGAGCAGCTGCCTCCGCAGGAGGCCCTCGTGCGCAAAGAGCATGATCAGGATGAGAATGACCCCGAAGACCGCGTCGTCGAAGGACCCGAAATACCCCCTCAGCGAGAGGTAGTTCAGGATGAGACTCATGAAGAGGGCCCCCCAGAGGTTGGCCATCCCCCCGATGGCGACGATCGCCAGGTAGCGGACCGATTTCATGACGGAGGATTCCGACGGACCGATCCCCCCGTTGTAATGGGTCAGAAGAACCCCGGCCACCGCCGCGAAAGCGGCGCTCACCACGAAGATCTTCAGCTTGTAGCGGGCGGTGGGGATCCCCATCGCCTCGGCGGCATCCTCCGCGCCGTGGATCGAGGCGAGCGCCCTTCCCACGCGGGAGCGGACGAGGTTCATCAGGAAGACCATCCCCAGGATCACGAATCCCCAGGCGACATAGTAGTTCATCACCCGGAGAGAGGATTTCCCGGACACCGCGATTCCCGGAAGCAGGGGAAAGGCCGGGACGTCGTAGATCCCGTCCGCTGCGCCGACCAGCTCGGTCCCGAGAACGATCCGGTAGACGATGATGCCGAACCCCAGCGTGGCCATGGCGAGGTAGTGCCCCTTCAGCTTGAGGACCGGCCCCCCGATGGCGTAGGCGACGGCGACGGCGGCGAAGACCGCCAGGATGCAGGCGGGCCAGGGATGGACCGTGAGCAGCTCCCCCCCGTACAGGTCGGGACGGCGCGCGAGAATCCCCATCGCGGCCAGCCCCGAGACGACGCGTCCCCCGTGCGCCGAGAAGTTGTGGGTCGTCAGCAGCGCGGAGAGATACCCCCCGATCGCGAAGAAGCCGGCGTGCCCGATCGAGATCTGCCCGGCATACCCGGTGAGGATGCAGAGACCGAGCACGACCAGCGAGTAGTAGGCGGACATCGTCAGCTGGGTCAGGTGGTACACGTTCCCGGTCAGGAAGGTCGCCAGCTGGATCGCCGCCACCACCGCGGCGAACCCGGCGATCTGGAGCCCCTGTTTCCTCATCAGAATTCCTTCAGGCGCGCCACTTCGGCGCTCCCGAACAGCCCGCTGGGCCTCACGAAGAGGATGACGAGCAGGATGGCGACCGAGATCACGTCCTTGTAGGCCGCCGGGAGCACCGAGACGCTGAAGGACTCGAGAATCCCGAGAAGCATCCCCGCGCCGGCGGAGGCCGCGCTGTTTCCCAGCCCCCCAAGGATCGCGACCGTGAACCCCTTGATCGCCAGGGGGACCCCGCTGTCATACGATACGTATGTGATCGGGGAGACGATGCACCCTCCGAGCGCCCCGATCCCTGCGCTGAGCATGAACGAGAGGGTCACCATGTTCTTCGCGCTGATGCCGCACAGCCGCGCGGCGTCCCGGTTCGCGGCGCACGCCCGCATCTGCATCCCCAGCAGGGTGTACCGGAAGAACCCCCCCAGGATCGCCACCACGACCGCGCTGATGCCGACCACCCAGAGCACCTGCGGAGAGATGTAGACCCCCCCCAGCCGGATCGAGGTCACCGAGGTCCCGGTGAAGTAGGGAAGGGCCCGGACGCCCTCCCCCCAGATGTGGAGCGCCACTTCCCGGATCAGGATCGAGAGCCCGATCGTGATGACGATCATCCGCAGCACCGAGGGGTGGCGGAGCCAGCGGATGAAGAGGATCTCGATGAGGGCGCCGACCACCGTGGTGACGAGCACGGCGACGAGAATGGCCGCCGGAAGGGGGAGAACCCGGGCGAGGGTCACGGCGGTCATCCCGCCGAGCATGACGAACTCCCCCTGGGCGAAGTTGATGATCCCCGTCGTGTTGTAGATGATGTTGAAGCCGATGGCGACGATCCCGTAGATCGTCCCGTAGGTGATCCCGGCGACCACGTATTGCAGGAACAGGTCGAGGTTCATCGCGCCCCGTCAACAAAGCGGGAGTATCCGCGGCGTGCGCGGATACTCCCGCGGTAAAGGTTCCTGCCGATCCGTCCTTCCTGCTTTCAGTATATGGCAAACTTCCCGTTTTTCACGGTGAGCAGTTCGAACGCGTCGATATCGAGCCCGTTGTGGTCCTCCGCCGAGAAGTCGAAGACGCCGCCGGTGCCGATGAACCCCCGCATCGTTTCGATCGTGTCCCGCACCTTCTCCTTGTCCGTGCTGCCCGCCTTCTCGATCGCCTTCGCGAGGATCATGAAAGCGTCGTAGGCGTGCCCGCCGAAGGTGCTCGCGTCCTCCTTGTACTTCTTCTCGTAGTCGTTCTTGTACTTCACGAGAACCGCTTTCTGCGGATTCGAAGCCGGAAGGACGTCGGCGACGAGCAGCCGTCCGGCGGGGAAGATGACCCCCTCCGCGGCCGCTCCGGCGGCCGCCACATACTTGATGTTCCCGAACCCGTGGCTCTGGAAGATGGGGCCCACGAACCCGATCTGACGGGCGTTCTTGATCACGATCGACTGCGCCGGAACGATCGACCAGTTCAGGATCGCCTCGGCCCCGGCCGCCTTGACCTTCGTCACCTCGGCCGTCAGGTCGGTGGAGGCCTTGTCGTAGACCTCGTTGGCCACGATCGTGATGCCGTTCTCCGGCGCCAGCTTTTCGATCTGCCCCTTGCCCGCCTTGCCGAACCCGGTATTGCCGGACAGGACGCCGATCTTGGTGATCTTCATCTCCTTCATCTGGTTGAAGATCGCCTGGATGGCGTCGCTGTCCTTCTGCGGGGTCTTGAAGACCCACTTCGCCACCGGGTTCACGATCACCTCGGCCGCCGCGCAGGAGAGGAGGATCGTCTTAGCCTCCTCGGCCAGCCCCTTGATCTGCATCGTCTCCCCGCTGGTGGAGGGCCCCAGGATCGCCAGGACCTTCTTCTCCTCGATCAGCTGCTTGGCGAAGGAGACCGCCTTCTCGGGCTTCCCCTCCGAATCCATGATGAACAGCTCGACCTTGTGCCCCTTGATCCCCCCCTTGGCGTTGACTTCCTCGACAAGCATCTCGAGCGTCCTGGACTCCGGCCCGCCGAGAAAGGAAGCCCCTCCGGTCACCGCGAGGATCGCCCCGACGCGGATCGGCTCCGCCGCCTGGACGCCCGCGCCCAGAAAGAGCGCAAACGCCACGATTCCGATGATGACTCCGATTTTCCCCCGCATTTCCCCCTCCTTTGTCATGAGTTGTCCGCCGCCCCCGCGCTGCGTGTCCCGGTTTCCGTAGAACCCCGGGGACCCGGCGGGTAAATGCCTTACCTTACCACTTTCCGGCCGGTTTTCGTTCAACTCCCCTCCGGGGTCACAGGGCGTAGACCTCCTCCCCCCTGAGCACCCGCACCCCGGCCCCCGTTAGGACCGAGATCGCCTTGTCCGTCTCGTCGAACCGGAAGATGATGATCGCGTTGTCCCCCGACCGCTGGACGAAGGCGTACATGTACTCCACGTTGATCCCCGCCTCGTGCAGGACCTTGAGGATCCCCCCCAGCCCTCCGGGGCGGTCCGGAACCTCGAGGGCCACCACCTCCGTCTTTCCCACCGTGAACCCCGTCTCCTTCAGGACCTGCTTCGCCCGGTCGGTCTGGTTGACGATCAGGCGCAGGATCCCGAAATCGGCGGTGTCGGCCAGGGAGAGCGCCCGGATGTTGACGCCCGCCCCCGAAAGAACATGGGTCACCTCGGCCAGCCGCCCGGACTTGTTCTCCAGGAATATCGAAATCTGCTCGACCTTCATGTCGTCCCTCCGGCGGGCAGGCCCCGCCTCCTATAACTTCCTGTTGTCGATGACCCGCCTGGCCTTTCCCTCGCTCCGCTGGATCGTCTTCGGCTCCACCAGCTTCACCTTGCTGGAGACGCCGAGCAGGTCCTTGATCTCGTGCTCGATCCGCCGCGCCAGCGTCTCGAGCCCCTTGATCTCGTCCGAGAAGATCGCCTCCCCCACCTCCACCTGCACCTCGAGGAGGTCCAGGGACCCCTCCCGGGAGACGATCAGCTGGTAGTGGGGCTCGACGCCCTCGATCGCCATCAGCACCGACTCGATCTGGGACGGGAAGACGTTGACCCCCCGGATGATGAGCATGTCGTCGGTCCGCCCGGAGATCCGGTCCATCCGCACGTGCGTCCGGCCGCAGGAGCAGGGGGTGACGTCGAGGCGGGAGATGTCGCGCGTCCGGTAGCGGATCACGGGGAACGCCTCCTTGGTGATCGTGGTGAAGACGAGCTCCCCCGTCTCCCCGAAGGGAAGCGCCTTCCCCGTCGCCGGATCGATGATCTCCGCGATGAAGTGGTCCTCGAAGATGTGCAGGCCGCGCTTCTCCTCGATGCACTCGGACGCCACCCCCGGCCCGATGACCTCCGAGAGGCCGTAGATGTCGAGCGCGCTGATCTTGAGCTTCCTCTCGATCTCCCCCCGCATCGATTCGCTCCACGGCTCGGCCCCGAACAGGCCGCACTTGAGCCGCAGGCCGGCGGGGTCGACCCTCTCCTCCGCCATCACCTCCGCGAGGTTGAGCGCGTAGGACGGGGTGCACAGGAGAATGGTGGACCCGAAGTCCTGCATCAGCATGATCTGCCGCTTGGTGTTCCCGCCGGAGATGGGGATGACGGTCGCGCCGATCCGCTCCGCCCCGTAGTGGGCCCCCAGCCCCCCCGTGAACAGGCCGTACCCGTAGGCGTTGTGGACCACGTCCCCCTTCGTCGTCCCGCCGCAGGCGAGCGTGCGGGCCATCAGCTCCGCCCAGATGTCGATATCGCGGCGCGTGTAGCCGACGACGGTCGGCTTTCCCGTGGTCCCCGAGGAGGCGTGCACGCGCACGACCCGCTCCATCGGGACGGCGAACAGGCCGAACGGGTACGTCTCCCGCAGGTCCTCCTTCGTCGTGAAGGGAAGATTCTCCAGGTCCCCGAGGCTTCGCACGTCGCCCGCCCCGCACCCCGCCTCGTCGAGCTTGCGGCGGTAGAACGGGACGGCGCCGTAGACCCTGGCAACCAGGTCCCGGAGGCGCTTCGCCTGCAGGGCCCGCAGGGCCTCCCGCGGCAGCGTTTCGAACTCGTCGTCCCAGATCATCCGTCATCCTCCGTTCCCGGGGGAGACCGCGCGGTCCCCCCTGGCGCTACCGTCCCGCCCCGCGCGGGGCCAGGAGGGCCCGGCCGGCGCGGAACGCCTTCTCGTTCACCCCCACGATCCTCTCCGGGAGGCGGCCCCGGAGGGCCTCCAGGTAGCACGTCTCCGGAAGCGGGAGCAGGCGGGAGGCGGCTCCCACCATCACCATGTTCACGGCGCGCACCTCGCGCAGGGAGAGGGCGGCGGCCAGGGCGTCCACCATGTACAGGTTCGGGGTCACCCCGGCAAGCCTCTCCTCGATCCGTTCCGGGTACCTCTCCCTCCCGGTGGCCACCGAGGGGGGCATGATCTCCTGCGCGTTGACCACCGCCGCCCCCTCCGGCGAAAGGAAGTGCGCGAACCGCAGCGCCTCCATCTTCTCGAAGGCGATCAGCAGGTCGGCCGTTCCCGGCTCGATGAGCGGCGAGAAGACCTTCGGCCCGTACCGCAGGTGGGTCGTCACCGCCCCGCCGCGCTGGGCCATCCCGTGCACCTCGCTCTTCTTCACGTCGTACCCGCCGAGCAGGAACGCCTCTCCCAGCACCTCGGACGCGAGGAGGGCCCCCTGCCCGCCCACGCCCGCGAGGAAGACGTTCCCGCGGGCCTGCGTCAATCCTTTTTCTCCAGGATCGCCTGGAACTTGCACAGCGGAGGGCACTGGTTGCACCCGTCGCACAGGAGGGGATTGATGCGGGCCATCCCCTTCTGGGACCCTTTCTTTCCCGCCGCGACCGCCTCCTCCGGCGTGAACGGCACCCATTCTATCGCAGGACAGCCGAGCTTGCTGCACGCCATGCACCCCGTGCAGAGGTCGGGGATCACCTCGTAGACGGGCCGCTTCTTTCGCCGGTGGTCCGGCAGAAGGACGCACGGCGCCTCCGTGATGACCACGGACGGCTCCCCGCGGAAGAGCTCCCTCCGGAGGACCGCCTCCGTCCGCGCCATGTCGTGCGGGTTGACCGTGTAGACGTGGTCCACCCCCACGGCCCGGCAGAGCGCGGCCAGGTCCAGCCGGCGGGTCGGCTCGCCCATAAGCGTCCTGCCCGTGGCCGGGTTCTCCTGCGCGCCGGTCATGGCGGTCGTCCGGTTGTCCAGGATGATCACCGTGGTGAAGCCGCGGTTGTACACGATGTCGATCAGGGGCGTGATCCCCGAGTGGAGGAAGGTCGAGTCCCCGATGACCGCCACCACCTTCCCGAGGGCGGCTTTTCCCAGCGCCTTCTCGATCCCGAAGGCGTTCCCCAGGGAGGCCCCCATGCAGACGCAGGTGTCCATCCCCCCGAGCGGCGGGAGGGCGGCCAGGGTGTAGCAGCCGATGTCGCCGGCCACCGTGACCTTGAGCCTGTTCAGGACGTAGAAGAGCCCCCGGTGCGGGCACCCCGGGCACAGGTTCGGCGGCCTGCCGGGGAGCCCCTCGGCCGGGTGGACGGGGACCGACTTCCCGGAAATCCCGTCCCGGACGATCCGGGGGGAAAGCTCCCCCACGATGGGGATGATCTCCTTCCCCTGCACGGGCACCCCCAGGGCCTTCACGTGCGTCTCGATGTGGGGGTCCAGCTCCTCGACGACCACCACCCGCGACACGCCCGCCGCGAACTCCCGGACGAGCCGCGACGGCAGCGGGTGCGCCATCCCCAGCTTGAGAACCGACGCTTCGGGAAACGCCTCGCGGACGTACTGGTACGAGACGCCGGCCGTGATCACCCCCAGCTCCCGGTCGCCCCACTCGATCCGGTTGCCGTCGAACGTTTCCGCGAACTCCGCGAGCGACCGCATTCTCTCCTCGACGATCGCGTGGCGCCGCCTCGCGTTGTCGGGAAGCATGACCCACTTGGCCGGGTCGCGCACGAACCCCAGGGCGGGAGGGGGCCCGGACACCTCGCCCAGCCGGACCGCTCCCTTGGCGTGGGAGATCCGGGTGGTGCTCCGCAGGAAGACCGGGGTGTCGAACCGCTCCGAAAGGGCAAAGGCGAGCCGGGTGAACTCCTTCGCCTCGAAGGAGTCGGACGGCTCCAGCATCGGGATCTTCGCCGCGACGGCATAGTGGCGGTTGTCCTGCTCGTTCTGGGACGAGTGGAGCTCGGGGTCGTCGGCGGTGACGATCACGAACCCCCCGCGGACCCCCGTGTAGGAGGCGGTGAAGATCGGGTCGGCGGCGACGTTCACCCCCACGTGCTTCATCACCGCGAGCGCCCGCGCCCCCGCCATCGAGGCGCCGTGCGCCACCTCGACCGCCACCTTCTCGTTGGGGGCCCACTCCGCGTAGACCCCTTCGTACCGGGCGAAATTCTCGAGGATTTCCGTGCTCGGGGTCCCGGGGTACGCGGAGGCGACCGTAACGCCCGCCTCGTGCGCCCCCCGGGCGATCGCCTCGTTTCCGGACAGCAGTTCGACTTTTTCCCTTGCCGGGACGGACAACGATTTTCCTTTCTTTCCTGCCGGGATAAGTCCTATAAATTAGCATATAGCCACACTCCTTTCAATTGCGGCGAGCGGGGTTTGCTATACTTTACCGATACCCGAACAGGAGGATGAGCATGAAGATCGGCGTGCTGACCGGCGGCGGGGACTGCCCGGGCCTCAATGCCGTCATCCGGGCGGTGGTCCGCAAATCCGATAATTTCGACTCCCGCGTCGTGGGCATCCGGAACGGGTGGAAGGGGCTGGTCGACATCTCCTACACCGACCTCGACGTCAAGATGGTCTCGGGGATCCTTCCCATCGGCGGAACGATCATCGGCACCTCCCGGACCAACCCCTTCAAGGACCCCGGCGGCCCCGACAAGGTCCTGAAGAACTTCCGCCTGCTGGGGCTCGACGCGCTCGTCGCCATCGGGGGGGAGGACACCCTGGGGGCTGCGAGCAAGCTTTTCGAGCGCGGCCTTCCGGTGGTGGGCGTCCCCAAGACGATCGACAACGACCTGTCCGGGACCGACTTCACCTTCGGGTTCGACACGGCGGTCTGCATCGCCACCGACGCCATCGACCGGATCCACACGACGGCCGAATCCCACAACCGGGTCATGGTCGTGGAGGTGATGGGGCGCAACGCCGGCTGGATCGCCACCTTCTCGGGGATCGCGGGCGGAGCGCACGTGATCCTCATCCCGGAAAAGCCGATCGACCTCGACGAGGTGTGCGACCTGATCCTGCGCCGCCACAGCCGCGGGAAATCTTTCAGCATCGTCGTCGTGGCGGAAGGGGCGAAGTTCGGCGAGAAGCCGGGCGAGAGCGGCCAGCTCGTCGTCCAGGAGACGAAGACCGACGAGTTCGGGCACGTGCGCCTGGGGGGGATCTCCCAGGTGCTGGCCAACGCGATCGAGGAGCGGACGAAGTTCGAGACCCGCTACGTGGTTCTCGGCCACATCCAGCGCGGCGGCTCCCCCTCCGCCCACGACCGGGTCCTGGCCACCCGGTACGGCGTCTTCGCCACCGAGATGGCCCACCGCGGAGAGTTCGGGAAGATGGCCGCGCTCCAGGGGAGCCGGATCGTGGCCGTTCCCCTCGCGGAAGCCACCGCGCAGTCCAAGACGGTCGAGATGGGGATCTACCACATCGCCGAGGAGTTCTTCGGATAACGGAGGGGCCGCTCCCCCCCGGTGCCAAGCGCTCGCGGGGGGGCTTCCTCTCAGCTGCGCTCCTTGGCACCGGGAAGAACGCCCGGTTTAGAGGATCTTCCCCCGGGCGTCGAACGCGCCGGGGTAGTAGCGGATGACCGGGGCGCCCCCGCCGTCGACCGCCGCGACGTCGAACCGCGCCTCCCTCCACGAGTCCGGCGGGATCGTCGACAGGTACGCCCGCGCCGCGGCCACGATCCTCCTGCGCTTGACCGGCCCCACGGACTCTTCCGGGAGCCCGTGCCCGTCCTCCTCGCGGAACCTGACCTCGACGAACGCGAGAACGTCCCCGTCCCGGGCGATGATGTCGATCTCCCCGCCGCGGGCGCGGAAGTTCCTCTCCACGACCCGCACCCCCCTTTCCCCGAGGTACGCGCAGACCGACTCTTCGGCCTCGCGGCCCGCCGCCGCCCTCTCGTCCGGCGGCCGGGTCACCCGGGAAGGACCCCGCGGAAGGTCCTGCGGTGGATCGGGGAGGGGCCGAGAACCGCCAGGGCGGCCAGGTGGGCCTTGGTCGGGTACCCCTTGTGGGAGGCGAAGCCGTACCCGGGGTAGACCCGGTCGTACTCGAGCATCAGCCGGTCCCGGGTGACTTTCGCGAGGATGGACGCCGCCATGACCGAGACGCAGCGGGAGTCCCCGGAAACGAGCGGCTCCTGGCGGATGGTCCTCCACGGGCCGTCCGCCCCCCCCGGGATCGGGAGGTGCCCGTCGACGTAGAGAAAGTCTGGAACGGGGTCGAGTTTTTCCACCGCCCGGCGCATCGCGAGGAGCGACGCCCGCAGGATGTTCTCCCGGTCGATCTCCTCGTGGGTGGAATGGGCGACCGCAAAAGAAAGGGCGTTCGACGTGACAAGGAAAAAGGCCCTTTCCCTCGCTTTCGGGGAAAGGGCCTTCGAATCGCGGATTTCCGGACTTTTAAACCCCGGGGGAAGGACCACCGCCGCTGCCATCACCGGTCCGGCAAGCGGCCCCCGTCCGGCCTCGTCGACGCCGGCCACCGTGCGGAACCCCCTCGCACGCGCCCGGGTCTCCAGGTCCTCCAACGGAACGCCCTACTCCTTGGGCTCCGTGGCCTCGGCCTGCGCCGCATCCTCGGGCGCGGCGATCTCCTCGGACGCGGCAACCGCCGCTTCCGGGGTCTCCGCGGTCCCCTCGACCGGGACGTCGATCCCCTTCTTCCCGAGCCAGTCCTTCTTCTCGCGGATCCGGGCCTTCTTGCCGGACACCTTGCGCAGGAAGAAGAGCTTCGCCCGGCGGACGTCCCCCTTCTTCTTCACGACGATCTTCTCGATGAGCGGGGAGTTCAGCGGGAACGTCCGCTCCACCCCCACGCCGTACGACTCCTTGCGGACCTTGAAGGTGGTGGAGGGGCCGTTGCGGTGGAACCCGATGACGATCCCCTCGAAGTACTGGACCCGCTCCTTCTCCCCTTCCCGGATCCGCAGGAAGACGCGCACGGTGTCCCCGGCCCGGAACGCCGGGAGATCGCTCCGAAGCTGCGATTTCTCCAGTTCCCTGAGGAGATTGCTCATCACCCGAACCCCTTTCCCGAATCGGTTTCCTTGGACAAAGCAAGACTTAGTAATCTATTCCACGCCGCCGCCGGGTGTCAACTTTTTCTTCAGGAGCGCGGGGCGCCTCGCAAGGGTCCTGCGCACCCCTTCCTCGCGGCGCCACTCCTCGATCGCGGCGTGGTTCCCCGACAGGAGCACGTCGGGGACCGGGTGGCCGCGGAACTCCCGGGGGCGCGTGTATTGCGGTCCCTCGAGGATCCCCTCCTCGAACGAATCTTTGCGCGCCGCCTCCGGGTCCCCGAGCACGCCGGGAAGGAAACGGGCCACCGCATCGACCACCACGAGGGCGGGCAGCTCCCCGCCGGTCAGCACGTAGTCGCCGATGGAGACCTCGGCGTCGGCCAGGTGGTCCGCCACGCGCTGGTCCACCCCCTCGTACCGGCCGCAGATGAGGATGAGGTGCCCTTCCGCGGCGAGGGAGCGCGCCAGGCGGGGGGTCAGGATCTCCCCCTGGGGGGACAGGAGGATTGCCTTCCCCGGCCCGAACCGTTCGCGGATCGCCTCCACGCCCGCGAAGATCGGCTCCGGCTTCATCACCATCCCGCCGCCCCCCCCGTAGGGCGGCTCGTCGGTCACCCGGTGCCTCCCCCCGGCGTATTCCCGCAGGTCGTGCACCGCGACCGAAAGCAGCCCCGCCTCCTTCGCCCGGGCGAGGATGCTGTGGTCCAGCGGCCCGGCGAAGATCCCGGGAAAAAGGGTCAGGATGTCGATCCGCACCTTACCACCCCTCCGGGGGGGACGCCACGATGCGGCGCCCCCGCACGTCGACCTCGCGGATGAACGCTTCGACCATCGGAAGGAGGGACTCCCCGCCTTCGCGCCGGACGACGAGCCAGTCGTGGGCCGGTCCCGCCTCCAGGGCGGCGACCTCCCCGAGGCGGTGCCCCGCCCCGGTCACGACCTCGCAGCCGACCAGGTCCACCCAGTAGTACTCGTCCTCGGCCGGGGGGGGGAGCTCCTCCCGGAAGACCGAGACGGATGCGCCCGACCACTCCCTCGCCGCATCCGGGGTGTCGATCCCGTCCAACGAAAAAACGGCGAAGCCGCCCTGCGGCTGCGCCGCCCTCACCTCGAAGTCGCGGACCCGCCTCTCCCCCCCGGGGCCTTCCGCGGACAGACGCACGGTCCGGGCGTGCAACGGCCCGGAGGGGTCCCCCGCATAGGTCTTCACCCGGATCTTCCCCGCCAGGCCGTGCGGCCCCGCCACGCGCCCGACCTCGACCAGGCTGCCCGTCATCGCGCGCCGCTCCCTGCCGCCTTCCATGCCGCGCGTCCCGGGGGATGCGGCTCCCTACGCCACCGCCTTCTTCTCTCTCTTCTCTTCGTGGAACTTCTTCCAGATCCCCGCCTTCCGGAGCAGGCTCCGGACCGTCTCCGTCGGCTGCGCTCCCCGGTGCAGCCACTTGAGCGTCAGCTGCTCGTCGACCAGGAACCGGGGCGGGTTCTCCTTCGGATCGTAGACGCCCACCCTCGCGATGTACCTGCCGTCCCGGGGCGCCTGGGAATCGGCCACCACGACGCGGTACGAGGGCAGCTTCTTCCTGCCCGTCCGCGTCAGACGAATCTTTACCGCCATCTCCTCACCTCCCGAATCGATCTTCCGATGGTCTTTGCCACAAGTCTACCTAAAAAAACGGCATCCCTTTCCCGCGTTTCTTCCCTGCCCCCTTCGAGAACCGGCGGAGCATCCCTTCCGCCTGCTGGAAGTTCTTGAGCAGGCGGTTCACGTCCTGGACGGTCGTCCCGCTTCCCTCCGCGATCCGCTTCCGGCGGCTGCCGTTCAGGATCTTCGCGTTGCCGCGCTCCTCGCGGGTCATCGAGTCGATGATCGCCACGACCCGCGCGAGCTCCTTCTCGTCGGGGGCGGCCGCCTTGAGCTCCTTCATCTTCCCCCCCATCCCCGGGATCATCCCGAGGAGGTCCTCGATCGACCCCATCTTCCGGATGCTGATCAGCTGGTCCCGGAAATCCTCGAGCGTGAACTCGCTCCGGCGGATCTTGCGCTCGAGCTCCTCCGCCTTCTTCGTGTCGACCGTCTCCTGCGCCTTCTCCGCGAGGGTCAGGATGTCGCCCATCCCGAGGATCCGGGACGCCATCCGGTCGGGGTAGAAGGCCTCGAGGGCGTCGTGCTTCTCCCCCACCCCGACGAACTTGACGGGGGCCCCCGTGACCGCCCGGATGGAAAGCGCCGCCCCGCCGCGCGCGTCGCCGTCCATCTTGGTGAGGAGAACGCCGGTCAAGCCCACCTTCTCGTGGAACGCCCGGGCGACGTTGACCGCGTCCTGTCCCGTCATCGCGTCGGCCACCAGCAGGATCTCCCCCGGCTCGACCGCCTCCCGGATCCTGCGCAGCTCCTCCATCAGCTCCTCGTCGACGTGGAGCCTCCCGGCGGTGTCCAGAAGAACGGTGTCGAGGCCGGACAGGTCCGCCTGCCGGACCGCCTGCCGGCAGATCTCGACGGGGTCGGCGGAAGGGTCGCTGTCGAAGACGGGGACCCCGATCCGGGCCCCCAGGACCTTGAGCTGCTCGATCGCCGCCGGCCGGTAGACGTCGGCCGGGACGAGGAACGGGCGCCGCTTTCTCTTCTGCAGGTGGAGGGCGAGCTTCCCGCAGGAGGTCGTCTTGCCGGACCCCTGGAGCCCCACGAGCATGACGGGGACCGGCGGGCGCCTTGCCAGGTCCAGGTCCTGCCCCTCCCCTCCCATCATCTTCGCCAGTTCGTCGTGGACGATCTTGATGAAGTGCTGGTCGGGGGATAGGGAGGAAAGGACCTCCGCGCCCAGCGCCCTCTCCTTGACGGCGGCGGTGAACTCCTTCACAACCTTGTAGTTGACGTCGGCCTCCAGGAGCGCCAGCCGGACCTCGCGCAGCGCCTCCTCGATGTTCCCTTCGGAGATGCGCCCGTGCCCGCGCATCTTCTTGAGAACTCCCTGGAACTTTTCCGACAGGTTCTCGAACATTCGGTGTTTTTGCCTCCCGTGATAAAGATGCCAATGTACTGGAAAGGGGAGCGTTCCGTCAAACCGAATTTCCGGCCTTCCCGGCGGATGCGCCGGGTGCCGGAAAGTTCAGCAACGTCCCCTTTAAGGAAAGAAACCCCCGGGGGGTGGCCCCCCCGGGGGTCGGTCGTACGGGTTATGCGACTGTTACGCGATTAGTAGCTGTAGTTGATGCGTGCGTACGTCGTCCAGGGATCCTGGAAATCCGACGTTGCGTCATCCGCTACAAAGTCGCCCAGGAAGACGTAGGCGCCGTACACGCCGAAGGAGAGCCCCTTCGCAATGCTGTAGGCCACCCCGGCGTTGATCTCGGTGCCGAAGTCCTTGTCCCTAAACGAGCTCTCTCCCTCCAACAGATCGGTCGCGGCCATGTACCCGATGTTGACCTCGCCGCTTAACTTCTCGGAGAACTTCTGGTTGTAGCCGGCCCCGATGAACCAGAGCCCGCGTCCGCCGTTCCCCAGGCTGTCGCCGTACTCGCCGCCGGAGCAGCCGATCAGGCACTGGGAGACGTTGATCGTGTCCCAGCTCGCCAGCAGGATCTGCATTCTGTGCCGGGTATAGCTGGAGTACCCGCCGGGACCGGTATTGGAGCCGTTGGCCTGGTAGTCGCCCAGGGTGATGGGCGCCTCGTAATCGTTGCCCGACCCGTCGCCTCCGCTCAGGTAGAGCCCCTCGATGAAGAACTTCCCGGGGCCGAGCGCCATGTCGGCGCGCACATCGATCCCGAAGGCCGAAACGTCGACGTCCGGGTCCCCGATGAAGGACTCAAACGTACCCGTCTGGTAGAAGATGAAGCCCGAGAGGGCCGCAGGCCCCAGCTTCATGCTCGCGTCGATGCCGGGCATGTAGAGTCTCAATTTATAGAAGTCGACCGGCGACGATGGACCGAAAGAACCCGCGGTGGGGTCCAGCCTTGCAGCTCCCGTCGGGTTCCTTCCGGCGTCGTCCTGCAGGAAGTAGAAGTTGAACCCCAGCTTCGTCTCCTTGCTCGGGGCCCACCCCACCTCGGCCTGGTACAGGGTCACGTCGTCAGAACGTTGGTTATCGCCCTCATAGAGCTTGCCCCAGCCGAGCGTGTAGCCGATCGGCTCGTACTTCCCGTTCATGAAGATCCCGGCCAGGTCGGCGTTGTAGAAGACGCCCTGGTACGCATCCTTCTGCGCCTGGAGACCCCACGTCATGTCGATGGAGGTGTCGGGGATCTTGAACCAGACGTAGATGTTCTTGGTCTCGGTCTGGACCTTGTCGCCGCCGAGCGCGCCGCCCGCGTTCCGGGTCGCCGGAGTGGGGCTGCTTCCGGATGCATCGCCGAAGAGCATGTCGCTCTCGAGGTACCACACCGCCTTGACGTTCTCGGTCCCGAAGTCGAACTTCACGCGGAAGCGCTGCTCAACGTATGCGTTGGTCTGTTCCTCATCGCTGTTTCTTAAGCTCGGACCGCCGCCTCCGTCATGGAAGTTGGACAACCACGCCTTCGAGCGATAGAACCCGCTCGCTTTCATGTCCGCCATCGCCGGGGCGGCAACCATCGCCACGGCGATCACGGCAACTAAAACAACCAGGCACTTCCTCATGATTCCCCTCCTTGAAGAGATGAGATCCTATTTCTTCCCCTGCAGATCAAGTACGAATCGATAAGAATCCCTTCCTCATTCTCCCTCCAGCCACCACCTCCTCCCGTGTCAGCCTTATCTCCCGTGCTTCCCGTGCGCTCAGCGTTCCTTCGCGATTATGGCAGGCCTTTAAATAAAAAAAAACCTTGTTTTTTTTTGACCTTGATACCACCAACGATAAGGCTTGTCAAGAATATTCCTTATGAGGTCAAACCGTTTCCCCTTCATTCCAAAAGGAACAATTCCAGCCGGCTGATCTTGTCCCTCCAGGCGGTTCCCGTCTTCTCGATCACCGAGGCGATGACCTTTCCCCCCCGCCGGAGGCCGGACGGCGAGAGGAAATCGGCACCCGAAAGCAGTTGGCCGCTGCTCTGGCTCCCTGCCTTCTCCACGAAATTCCCGCCGTCCCACTGCAGGAGCACCAGGCGGGTCGATTCGTAGTAGCCGCTGACCACGCCGGCAAGCGATGCCTTCCCCTCCGGAATCAGGACCAGGGGAAACTCCCCCCCGCCGGGGGCGATCCGGACCGCCTTCCTCAAAGGATACGGTTTCCTGCGGCCCTCGATCTGGATGTACGGCCCCCACTCGAAGAAATCGAGGGCCGGTCCGTACCGGGGTTCCGATTTGTATTGGGGTTCCCCTTTCGCGTCGACGATCCGGAGGCGGGACGTCTCGTCGGTGTAGATCAATTGCGACTCCTG
>CP070783.1:663234-672493 GCA_020346465.1 Deltaproteobacteria bacterium | reverse complement strand
AACAGGGCGGCGGCGGCGGAGAGCAGGACATTCCGGAACAGGGGATGGTACTCGTACACCGGTTCGGGGCCCGGGCGCACCTCGGTAAAATAGTTGTGGCGGTTCAGGTAGGACAGGGTCTGCCCGGCCCGGGCCAGCCCCGTCAATCGGGCGGCCATCTTGCCGGTCATCCAGGGGAAATAGGCGCTCTTGAGCAGGAACGAGTGCATCTCCTCGTCCAGATTTTCCAGGATCTCCCCTGCAAAGTAGTCCAGGATCTCCTGGGGTTTTTGCCGGGGCAGGTTCAGCAACTCTCTCGATCCCGGTCCGGCTCTCTCCAGCAGGAGTACGAAGCCGGCGGCCCATCCGCCGGCCACATCTTGCAGGGTCCGGATCGTTTCCCTGGCCTCCTTTCCTTTCCACCGGAGGTGCGCGATCCCTTCCGTCTCCTTGGGGGAAAGCCGAATCTCCTTCCAGCCGATGACCTCCATCCCTTGACCGGCGCGAAGCCGGGCGAACTGCGTAGGGGGCTGCTCCCGGCTGATGATAACGACACGGATGCCGGGAGGGAGGAGAGAGAGACCATCCCGGAACACCGCGTGAATTTCCGAGTCGGCAGGGATTTTCTGGTAGTCGTCGAACACGATCACCGACCCGGCCTTGAGGCGTGCAAACAGGCGCTCGAAATACCGCCGGGCAAAGAGGGAAATGGAGGGATATTCCTCCGGTGTCGGCACGGGAAGCAGTTTCCGGATTCGGGGCGACACATTTCGCGCCGCAAGCCCGAGGTAGTGGAAGAAGGTCGGGGGATCCGCGTCCCCCTCATCCAGCCGCAGCCACAGGGAGGAAAGCCTCCGGTCCGCGAGGTAGCTGCTGACCAGGGTCGTCTTCCCCGAGCCCGGAGGGGCAGAAATCCAGAGAACCTGATGTTTCCGTCCGCGGTCGATCAGGCGGAAGAGTCTGCTCCGTGGGTAGCTCCCGGCCAGAACCGGACGGGTGATCTTCGCGACCGATGCGGTCTTCCCGGCCATACCCCCTCGCAATCAGCAACCTATATATCGGCCGCGGTTCCAACCATTGGATAGGGAAAATATAACGGACAATGAATGATAACCAAAGACAAAGATGTGCCTTGCAAACCCGCATTGCATTCTGAAGACATGCAAGGGGAATCAGAATGTATGCAACCAGGTATAAAAAAAGAAAAAGCCCGGCCTTCTACCGGGCTTTTATTTGTTTTAATTAAATAAATTATTTTTACAATAGCTCCTTTAATTCACACATTTTTTTACCCATTTAGTTCCATCCCATTTCCACCAACATGTTTCATTATAAGTGGTTGTAACATCCCCTTTATTTTTTGTTTCGATCTTATCTAACATCTTATCCAAATCATCTCTTCCTGTTTTCTTACCTTCCACTATTTTTCCATCTACAAAAGATTCTTCCTTTCCATTAACTTTAATTTTATCACTTCCTGCTTCCCGTTCCATTTTAACCGTATCGGTTACAAATATTTTATTTCCTGCTTTCATTCCCGCGCATCCGGCAAACGTAAAACAGAGAAGCACCAGAATTGCCATGATTCGAGAAGTTCTCATTATTCCCCTCCTTGGCTTTGAGCAGTCTCATGCAGATTCGCTGCTTTCCCTCATCCACTCGGTCGTTTTTCAATCGCCTATCCCACTAGGATCACCCCCTTTTTAAGCCAACGCGTTAAAGCCCCAGCGTGAATTTGAAGACGACGGTCCGCACCGGCTGGAGCACGGGACTAACCGGGTCCGTATCCTGGTACCGGAACGACTTGTCGAACAGGTTTCTCGCATCGACAGACAGGATCCCGTATCGTTTCGGAAGGCGGTACCCGAGCGAGGCATCGGTAATCCAGAAACTGTCCGAGCCCGGAACGGCGGCGGGAGCGAATTGGGACTGAAAATCTCCTTTTTGGTCGAAGTATGTTTCCTTCAGACGTAAGAAGATTCCGCTGGGGTGGAAGAAACCGACCCCCAGAGGAACACGGTGCGTTTTCACGTTTTCTATCCCCGCACTGAATTCCTGATCCCTCTCGAACCGTTCGTAAAGGTATTCGGCGCTCAGTACAACCCAGTTGTGAGGCGTCCAGAAGAGGTATGCGCGCCCCTGGCGTTCCTTCCAGTCAACGCGATAGATTGTGGAAACAGGTTCCGGAACGAAATCTATCTGTTCGTACGGCACATCCAGATCCCTTTGGGAATATTCCACGCCTCCAAAAACGTTGCTGGAGAATTTCTGATCGACGGCGGCCCCGTATCGCCAAGAACGCGTACCTTCCGAATCGAAGAAAAACTGGTTGAACCCGGCCACCTGAGTAGGTTCGAGGGTCTGATCGTTCACGAAGGATCGCTGCAGAGTCCTGAAAACCGCTCCCCGGATCGTCGTAGCGGGGAAAACGTTCCAGGTGATCCCGAATTTCGGGTTGAGCTGGTCGCGGTCACTGTAGATATCGTTCCGATAGAAATCGCCGCTCGCACCCACGGTAAACGTCACCTTCTTCGGATAATGGATCTGGGAGTACACGTACAGGATCGCATGGCGGATATCGCTCCCCCTGGAGGAAATATCCTGGAAGGGAGGATCGGGAGGGGGAAACTGGATGGTAGTTTCGGATCTTTCGTCGCGATCGACCGAGAAGTACCCGGCGCCGCTGACCAGATGGAACCTCTTGGACCGGAACAGATGCTGGAGTTCCCCGCCATTGCTCTCATCATTCTGTCTATCATCCGAAAAGATATCGAGGGGGGGCATTTGGATAGAAATGCTGTCGCGATTGCCGATATCCAGTTCCTGGTGGGCGACATATCCGATTAGGTCGGAACCCGGCGAAAAGGCATGGTGGAAGCCGACCCGCACGGTTGTTTTCTCCTCTTCGTGCCGCCAACCAGGTAAATAGGATTCCGGATCGAAATTGAGCGTGAGATCCCCATTTTTCCTGTTCGTCCGCCGGAACTCCAGTTGGAGACTTGTTTTGTGGGAAACGCTAAGCTGGGCGAACGCATTGAAAATGTTCTGATCCAGATCGTTGTTGGGCCGGAATCCATCGGTGTGGAAGTCGAAAAGACCCACGCTGTACGACAAAGTCCCTGCGACGGCAGAGTGGACGACCTCACCCCCGCGGGTGCTGTGTTCTCCCAATACTCCGCTCGCCTGAAGGGCCAGGCGGTTCCGGTTGAACAGGGGATTGAATTCGTTAAAAGATGGGGATGATGGTCCTGTCCCTTCAAGAATAAACAGATTGTTCTGCCCAAGGCTCGGCTGAATCGGGTTGATGTTGATGGGCTGGAGGAGCTGCGACTGCAGCAGCTCGCTGACGCGGGCGACCTCGTGCCGCGGCAGGGCCGCGTAGGAGTCCGCCAGGAACCGGTGCGCGGAAAAGTTCGAAGGATCCGTGTTGACCGACTTCCACCCCTCCGCCAGCGCCATCTGCTGGAACCCCAGGTCGGAATAGATCCGCCCCAGGCTGGCGCTTCTCGCCGCCAGGTCCTCGTCCAGGAGCAGGCGGGACCGGTAGACCGCCCGGTTGTCGTTCAGTGAGATCGACTTCTGCAGGTCGTGCAGCGCCTCCACAGGACGGTTGGTCGTCTGCTTCAAAATCGCGTCGTAGAAGTACGGGGTTGGATCATTAGGATCGAGCTCCTTCGCCATGGAGAACTGCGTCGAGGCGGTCTTCCCCCTCTTCTCCTCGTAGTACGCCTTCCCCAGGTAGCTGCGGATGAGGGAGTTGTTCGGGTCAAGACTCGCCGCGATCTCGATCTCCTTGCGCCCTGTCTCCACGTCTCCGTCCCGGATCGTCGCCAGCCCCAGCCCCAGCCGCGGCAGCGGATCGGCCTGGTCCAGCGCGATCGCCTTCTCGAAGGCGGCCTGGGACTCCTTCGTTTTTATCTGCGCCAGGTACGCAAACCCCAAAACGGTCTGCGTCCGGGCGATGTCAGGATTTTTCCCTGCGGCCTTCTTCGCCTCGTCGAACGCCTCGTCCAGCCGTCCGAAGGAAAGGAGCAGTTCCGAGAGCCTCGCCCGGGCCAGGGCATTTTCGGGCTCCATCTTCACCGCCTCCCGGAGAGAGGAAAGAGCACCCTCCAGGTCAAAATCCGCCTGCTGCGCGTAGGAAAGGGCGACCCGGGCGGTGGCCGATTCCGGTGCCGCCGCGACCGCCTTCTTCGACAGGTCGAGCGCCTTTTCCTTCTCGTTCTGCGCGACCGCGATGACCGCCTGCAGCGAAAGCGCATCCGCGTCGCCAGGCGTCTTTTTCAGAACCTCGTTGATCTCTGCCCGAGCCTCATCGACTCGCCCGACCGAGAGCAGTGCCGACGCCCGATCCCGCCAGTCGGCGGGGGCGCCGGGACGGACAGCAACCACGGACGGGTAGAAGAGCGTCCACTGGACCGCGTCGCGGGGTTTGGCCACGACGGTTGGAACCGGCGCCCGGCCTGCCTCCGCCAATGCCGATTGCCCGCCGGAAAGCTGGATCTGCCCCGCGTCGTTCGCCGCCGCGATCCTTCCCTCGAACACCGTCAAAAGGGTCCTGTCCTTTTCCACGCCGACGAAGAACTCCGTCCCCTCCACTCCCGCGTTGACGAAGGGGGTATTCACCTTGAAGGCTTTGGGCGTGCGGCTCATGAAATAGGTGCCCCCCAGAAGTACATCCAACCAGAACTCCTTCTCCCTCTCGGGCGCTTTGAAGAGAATTTCCGTATTCTGGTCGAGGCGAAGAGTCGTCTCGTTGATCAGGAGAAGGTCTGCCCGGCTCCGCGCCATCACCCGGACGGTATCCCCCGCGCAGAAGGCGTCCTTGCGCATGACCTGCTCCCACTCCGGCGCAGCCGCCCTTTTGGCCTTCACCTCTCCCTCCACCGAGACCGCCACCGCAACCGGGTTTTCGCACGGACCGGCAAGGGCATCTGTGGAACACAGGGGAAACACCGGAACGACCGCGGCCAGGATGGCAAGCCCCGTCAGGAATCGTCTCGACGACATCTCATCTCCTCCTTTGCCTTTTTCAGATGGACAGCGTAAACCGGTGCCTACTTGCTTTCGATGCGGACCACGCCGTTCCACGCATCTCCGGGCGGGTTCTGGGAATACCGCGCGCAGAGATTGAGGTAGAAGCGCGACGGTCCGTCCCCCTCGTGGATATCGAGCGTCTCGCGGAATTTTCCGGACGCCTCGTCCCAGGCTTGACGCCGGAACGCCTCGATCCCTTCCGTAAACCGCGCGCAACAGGCCTGTTGCCGGGGACTGGATTCCTCGAGGCGGGCCACCAGTTCGTGCACGTTCACCGCCCTGGATTTTCCCGCGAGCAGGAACATCCCCACGTCCCGCGTCAGGAAGCCGTTGACTCTGGAACACACCTCCTGGGAAACCAGAATTCTCGTTCCCAGGTATTTGTTCATCCCTTCGATCCTGCTCGCCGTATTGACGATGTCTCCTACCGGCCGGTACTCGAAGTGTTGGGGGCCGCCGATGTTCCCGAGGAAGATCTCGCCGGAGTGCAGACCGATGCGTGTGGGAAGCGCCTGCATCCCCTGGCTTCGATTGAATTGCCCCATGGCGCTGACGATCTCGAGCGCCGCCCCGCAGGCATCGTTCAGGGGATCGGGTTTGTCCCTGCTAGGCAGCCACAGAGCCAGAACGGAATCCCCGACGACGTTCGACACCATTCCTCCCCGGCGTTTTATGGGATCGAATACCGCTTCGTAATATCGGTTCATGAATCCCGCGAGCTCCTTCGGGTCCATCGACTCGGACAGGGATGTATACTGCTCCGCGTCCGTGGCAAGGCAGATCCCGTCGACGATCCGGTTGCTCACCTGGAGACCCGACATGTTGTTCGCCAGCTCGTCCACGACGTCGACGGGGAGGTAGTACTCGAACGCCCTCCGGAAATTTTTCCGCTCCCGGCCCAGCGCCAGGTAGTTCCACGCGACGGTCCCCACCAGGACAAGGGGCCCCTGGAACAGAAGAGGGAAGACGACGGGGTACCACGCGCCCGCGGTGGCGAACCGGTATCCGGCCGCACCGAGGTAAAGAAGGGAGAGCAAGGCCACCGCAGGGATGGAGAAGGCGGGAGGCACAATGAAGGAAAGAATCCCTATCACCAACCCCCACAGGAACAATGTGACGACGTGGTAGTGGAACGGAAGCGGTCTGACCGGCATATCCTCACCCAGGTTGGCAAAGGACGTCGCCGCGATTTCCACGCCGCTCAGGTCCACCCCGTTCTCCCTGGTGTACACCGTGTAGAACCCGTCCTTCTGCGCGAGCGGCCGGGATTCCGAGGACCCGACGAAAACGGCTTTCCCCGCAACCTCCAGCGGGGACGGGTGGCCCTGTTCGGCGTCCCCGAATGTAAGCACCTTCCAGAACGGGATGGTGGGGATCGTCCGCGTGGGACCGTAGAAATTCAGGAATTTGGTGGCGCCCCCTCCGTACATGCGGATGAGCGACCTCAAGGTTCGCCGCGTTTTTTCATCCGCGGATCGCAGGGGGGGACTGTCGAGCGCATCCAGCATCCTTTTCTCCGCCAGCGGCTCATGCTCGAAGATCTCCCAGACGTCTTGGATCATCCCCTTCAATCCCTGCGAGAGGACCATTTCCTCCCCGGAACGGGGGAGACTGTTTGCCCGGGCGGGAAAGACCTCTTCCAGGAGACGGAGAAAATCGCCGTACACGGGAAGCGCATACAGCTGGAACGCGACGACCGGCATGGTTGGCATGGGGGAATCCCCCGTCGCAGCCCGGAACATCCAGTCCCGGCTCACCTTGACGGGAATCTTGGGAAGCGGGTAAGGCGATGAGGCGACCGAGGAGTTGGCGAAAAGAAAGATCGGGGGAAATCGTCGCGCGATCTCGATCTGCCCTCCCGGTGCACCTCCCGCGTTCGTCACCACCACCTTCTCGGACTGAATGCGCTCGCACAGCACCACGTTCTTCGCCTTCCGCATCGCCTCGGCGAACGCGATATCGCCTTCCATGTCCCCGTATTCCTCGAAAAAGACGTCGAACGCGATGACCGCCGCGCCGCTCCCCGCAAGCTTCTCCGTGAGGTCCGCATGCAGGGTCCGGGGCCAGTTCGTCACGTCGTCGTCCTGCGCGAGCTGGTCCGCGGACTCCTTGTCGATGCTGACGACGACGACGTCCGGGGGGGGCGTTCTGTGCCCCCTCAGAAGGAAGAGGACCTCAAGCCCCTGGTTTTCCTCGAGATTCAGTCCAAGGGGGGTATTGCTCGCAACGATCCCTGCAATCCCGACGGCGACTCCCAGCAACGCCCCCCTGGAAATGCGAGACATCATCGATCCGGCTCCCCCGCGTTATCGGACTGTTAGGAAAACACCGCCGGCCCGCTCCCTCTGAATTCTGTTCATTGCATGACGACGCGTTCCCTTTCGGAAGAAAATATCAACTTTTACACTACGACATCGAAGGTGACAGATAGGAGACAGTCGTCCTTGCCGGAACGACCTGTGCGACCTGGAAACAAGGTTAAAGTACCACAAAATAAATCCCGGAGGATGCCTTGCATATCCGTTCGGCCTCGCCTGCCTCGCATCTGGCGAACCTTCTTCCGGTTATATCTAGGGAGATCGATCCAACGGTAAAACATTGTTTTCTGCCTGTCAACCCAAAGAGTTGCGGCATGGGAAGCATCGGGAGGGTACGGGAAAAAGAGGAAAGGGAGATTCTACGGGGGAAGGTCCCGGGATACCGCCCGGCAGAAGGCGATCGCAAGGGCGTCGGAGGCGTCGGGGGAGACGGGCTTCCGGATGCCGAGGAGACGGCATACCATCCCGCCGACCTGCTCCTTGGGTGCGGAGCCGAAGCCCGTCGCGGACAGCTTGATCTCCTTGGCGCTGTACTCGTGGACGGCAAGGCCGTGCGCACGGCAGGTGACGATGGCCGCGCCCCGCGCCTGCCCGAGCTTCAGGGCGGACGCGGGATTCCTGGCCAGGAAGACCTTCTCCACGACGGCCTCCGTGGGCCGGTGCAGACGGATCAGTTCGGACAGCATCGCGTGGATTTCGTGGAGCCGATCAGGGAAGGAACCGGCGGAATCCGTGCGGATGACGCCCCAGACCACCGGGGAGAGGTCGTTCCCGCGAACGTCGAGGATCCCGTAGCCGGTCCGCCGGGAGCCGGGGTCGATCCCCAGGATGCGGCGCCGGGGCATCAAAGAGCCGCGCTCATCCGGAACACGGGCGAGACGTCGGCCGGTCACGTCGGCCAGGGACCCGAGCGATGCGGGGGGTCCCCGAAGCGGCCTGTGGAGCGAGGCTGATTTTGCGTCGAGCGGAACCGGCAGCGAGCGGGCGCAAGGTCGCGAGCGTAGCGGAGGGGACGCCCCCGCGAGCCGGAGGCCCCGGCCGCCGAAGGTGGAGCGAAGAACCTCTCACCCCCCGAAGGCCTCCATCGCCTCGTCGGAGATGTCGAAGTTCGCCCAGACGTTCTGGACGTCGTCGGACTCCTCCAGGGCGCTCATCAGGCGAAGCATCTGGTCGGCCGCCTTCCCCTCGAGGTGGACCGTGGACTGCGGGAGCATCGCCACCTCGGCGGTGTGGATCGCAACCCCCTTCTCCTCCAGCCCCCGCTTCAGCTCGTCGAACACTTCCGGCTCGCACCGGATCTCGTACTCGCGCGCCTCCGGATCGTTCACGACATCCTCCGCCCCCAGCTCGATCGCGAGATCGAACAGCTTCTCCTCCTCGATCGACTCTTTCCCGACGGTGACCGACCCCTGCTTGCTGAACATCCAGTTGACGCACCCCGCTTCGCCGAGGTTGCCGTTGTGCTTCGAGAACACGTGCCGGATGTCCGCGACGGTCCGGTTCTTGTTGTCGGTCAGGACCTTGACGAGGACCGCCACGCCGTGGGGACCGTATCCCTCGTACAGGTACTCCTCGTAGGTTACCCCCTCGAGCTCCCCGGTCCCCTTCTTGATCGCCCGCTGGATGTTGTCGTTGGGCATGTTCACGGCGCGGGCGGCGGTGATCGCCTGGCGGAGACGGGCATTCCCGTCCGGGTCCCCGCCACCGATCTTCGCCGCGGTGATGAGCTCCCGCGTGATCTTGGTGAAGGCCCGGCCCCGCTGGGCGTCCGCCTTCCCCTTCCTGTGCTTGATCGAGCTCCATTTGTTGTGGCCGGACATAAATCAACTCCCTCTCGGCGGCGCCACGGTCCTTCCGGTCTCCTGCCGGCTCATCCAAGCCCGTTTTGTGACTGCGGCCCCTTTGTAGTTCTGCCAACTCTGTGC
>CP070783.1:654887-663134 GCA_020346465.1 Deltaproteobacteria bacterium | reverse complement strand
TCCGGTACCGCGTTCTTTTTCGAAGAGCGATGTTCCTGCGGATGGCAATTTGCAGGCGACGAGGGATGAAGGGTTTTAGACGGTAGTAGAGATCGACCAATGCCACCTCTCCGTTCATGATATCCGGAAGGGAAATCTCGGCAAGATCGCCGAATTTTTTCTCTGGATGGTTACGCCATGTGCCTGTACATCAAGGACCCGGCGATCCTTGACAGAAAGACCGGCATCTTTCTGAACACCTTGTTGTGGAATCCGAAAATCAGCAGACGATCCGTGACGTAATCCTTTTGTGTCAGGTCGTATTTGTAGTAGTGAAGATGTTCCTCGTTCGTCCCCCATCCCTTCTTGAACTGCCGTAGCCCCTCGTTTTCCTCCTCGGTCCTCCCGAAGCAGAATGTTTTGTATCCGTTCCTGGCGAACCACCGAATCGCCTCCCACATCATGAGGTTGTTCGCCCGAAGATGCCGAAAGTTCCTGTCCGACGCCCCGTACTTGTAATAGGCCCTGTCCCCGAGATGGAGATACAGGGAGCCTGCGATCACCGTACCGGCAAAGGAAGCCAGAACCGTGAACCCGAGACCTTCGGAAAGCATGTGGCGATGGATGTTTCGGAAGAACCGGAAGGGCTGGGGAGGAAGCCCGTGCTCCGTCCTGGTCAGGCAATGCAGCCGGTAATACTGCGCCAGGGACTCCGGGGACCGCGATATTGAAACCGTCACCCCTTCCTGGATCGCATTCCGGATGTTCCGCTTCGTGCTTTCCCGGAACCGGGAGAAGACCTGCTCCTCGCTGCCCGTCAGCGGGAGGATGTGGCCGTAGTAGGTGGAGGAGGGTAAAGTTCCCTTAAGCCGTCCGTTCCTGCATCGGATTTCCAAGGTCTGCCATCCCGAGGAGCCTGCGTGATCGATGATCTGTGCCATCAGGGATTCTAACGGGATCCCGGCCGGTACCAGCGGGTCGCAGTAATCGGAAAACGGAAGGGAGATTCCCCTCCTGCCGGTCAGGAGGCTGTTCACCTCCATGACGGGAAGAAGGGCGAAGATCTTCCCGGCCTGAAAGGACGCAAAATAGCGGGGGATGTAGCCGTACGATCCGGACAGGACCCTCGCCCAGCCGGAGGAGTGGAACACCGAGGAGTCCGGGCTGGAGACCAGCACGTCGTCCCATCCGCGATGGAGGATCGGATCGACGATATCGAGGGACAAGGCCATTCCCGCTTAAGGAATCCGCTCCATCTTTCCGTTCGTGAAATGGATGATTTCCCGACTTACGTGGTCTACCTGTTCTGCCGTCAGTTCCGGGAACATCGGTAGGGAGACGATCTTTCCGCATACCTCCGAGGAAACCGGCAGGTTCCGGGGGATCTTTCTCACCAGCCGGTACGGCTCCTGCCGGTGGAGCGGGAGGGGATAGTGAATGCCGCAGAAAACTCCTTTGTCCCGCATGACCCGGATCAGTTCGTCGCGGGCATCGTGCTGGATCACATAGAGATGGTACACGTGCCGACATCCGGACTTCTCCTTCGGAACATCAATACCGGCCTTCCAGAGCCGCTCGTCGTAAAGCTTCGCCGCGGCTCTCCGGTTTTCGGTCCACGTTTCCAGGTGACGGAGTTTCACCCGCAGGATGGCTGCCTGAAGGCTGTCCAGCCGGCTGTTGTATCCGATCACCGGGTGGACGTTCTTCTCTTTCTGGGCGTAATTCCGGAGGTGCCGGATCTTTTCGGCCAGGTCCGCCCGGTTCGTGACGATGGCCCCGCCGTCCCCGTAGGCGCCGAGATTCTTCCCCGGATAGAAGCTGAAGCAGCCGGCATCCCCGATCGCCCCCACCGGGCGGAATCCGTACCGGGCTCCGTGCGCCTGGCAGGCATCCTCGACGACCCGCAGGTCGTATTTCTTTGCCAGCCTCATGATCTCGCCCATCTCCGCGGGTTGTCCGTAGAGATGGACCGGGATGATCGCCCTCGTCCTGTCAGTGATGGCCCCTTCGATGAGGGTCACGTCGATGTTGTAGTCTTTCCGGTCGACATCGACAAATACGGGGGTGGCGCCGGTGAACGATACGGCGAATGCGGTTGCCACGAACGTGTTCGCGGGCAGGAGGACTTCGTCCCCCGCGCCGATGCCCAGCGCACGCAATGCGAGGAACAATGCGTCCGTCCCGCTGCCCACCCCGACGCAATGGGAACCTCCGCAGTACCGGGCGAATTCCTCTTCGAACAGGCCGAGTTCCTCCCCGAGAATGAACGCGCCTCTGCTCATGACCTTTTCGATGGCCGGAAGAATCTCTTCCCGGATGTTCCTGTACTGGATGACCAGATCTACCAAAGGGACGACCATGTTGCGTCTCCTTTCCGAGGATTTCATCCAACCGAAGGGAAAAAAGGATCGACGGGGGCGATGGAACGGATCAGGGGTGTTCGTACGGGCGGCTCCGGAGACCGGACTTGCATGTCAGATCTTTCGTCTTCCGAAGGAACCGTGCGGGATTCCCGGCGACGACGCTGTACGGTGGGACATCCTTCGTGATGACGCTTCCCGACCCGATCAGGGAGTATTCGCCGATCGTTACCATGGGGACGACCGTAACGTTCACTCCCAGAACGACGCCTTTCTTCAGCACCGGTCCCCTCATGCACTCCTTGGACTGTTCGCATCCGGGGTGGACATCGTTGGCGAAGGTGCAACCGGGGGCGATGAAGACGTCGTCCTCGAGGACGGTGAACTGCGGAATGTAGACGTTGCAGTGGATCTTGACCCCGTTGCCGATTCTGCATCCGTAATCGATCACCGTGTTGCTCCAGATGGAAACGTCGTTCCCCAGGTCGTTCTCTTCGCGGATCAGGACGTTATGCCCCGTCTGCAGGTTGTCGCCGATGACCGACCCCGCATAGATATGCGTCCCCGACCGGACCCGCGCACCTTTCCCGATGCGCAGCTCCAGGGAGACGCCTCTCCTCTCGGGTGCATATCCGACCACCACTCCCGGATCGAAACGGGCAGGGGGGGCGATCTGTACCAACTCCTCGGGAACGGTCAGCGTGGCGGTTGTTCCGTATTGCATGGCTCCCTCCTTGCGGGATTGCGGTTATTGTTTATTGCCTGCGAGAGATTGCAAGAGCACTTTCCCGCCGCCGTCGTGCAGGGAAAGATCCGCTCCCGCAAGAACGTTCACGACTTGCATGCCGTTCTGGCCGCAGGTTCTCGGTTCGATCCCTTTCTGGATGCAATGGATAAAATGCTGGCACTCCGCCTTCAACGACTCCGTTTCGATGATGCGGGGGCTGAAGGTGTCGCCGTACCGGTAGCTGAAGTGGAATTCCCCGAAATTATCCGTGTATAAAGGTTTGTCGATTCCTTTTTCGTAAATTTTTATTTTCTCGAGGGGCTCGATGTCGTTGTAGACGGCCATCTTCTTGTCCCCCACGACGGTCATCTGCCGGACCTTGTTCGGGTCCAGCCAGCTGGAATGAAGAATGGCCATGCAGCCGTTTTGAAAATGGATCGTTACGGTGCAGACGTCATGGATCTTGCTGTTGAGGTAGGCGAGCCCCTGGCAGTTGACGCTCACCCGTTCGCTGTCGATCAGGTGGAGGATGATCGATATGTCGTGGGTCGCCAGGTCCCACAGGGCGTTTACATCGGTACGGACAGGGCCCAGGTTCAATCGCGAGGAGAATATGTAGCAGATGTTCCCGAGTTCCCCGCTGTTGACGTATTCCTTCAGCTTCAAAACGGCAGCGTTGTACAGAAAGATATGACCGACAAACAGTTGCGTGCCATTCTTCTTTGACAAATGGATGAGTTCTTCGCACTCCGCAATGGACGTCGCCATCGGTTTTTCGGTAAACACATGGATTCCCCGTTCCAGAGCTTTCTTGGCGAGGGAATAGTGTGTCCTGGTGGGCGTCGAGATCACGACGGCGTCGATCCGGCCGCGATCCAGTAACTCCTCGACATCGGATGTCGCAAGCGCCCGGGGAAAACGGGAGGATACCTTCTGCAGGCGGCCGGGATCGATGTCACAGACGGCCGTGACTTCGGATTCCGGCAACTCCGAGAAGTTCCTGACGAGGTTCGGTCCCCAATACCCTAAACCTACGATGCCGACTCGTACCATTGCTGCCTCCTCATGGTTGATCTGGTTTTTCCTGCAGGCCTGTTTTCATGCAGAAGGGATTTCCGGGAAGGACAGGAACCGGAACGCGAGAATCTTCCACTCAGCTCAATTCTGGTCGCTCGCCGCAGGGAGATCTCTGTCCTGCATCCTCCTTCCCGCCAGAAAATCGGATACCTGGGTATAGATCACGGGAAGGGTTTTGAGAACGATCTTCGCATCCTGCCACAGGGACACCTTTTTCGAGTATCCGACATCGAGGCGCATCATTTCCCGGAACGTGGTCCTGTTTTTGCCGCTTACCTGCCAGAGTCCGGTCAACCCGGGCAGGACGTTGAACCGCTGTCTCTGCCAGGGAAGGTACTCGTCGGCTTCATATGGGGGAATCGGTCTCGGGCCGACAAGGCTCATCTCGCCGGACAGCACATTGATCAACTGGGGCAGTTCGTCCAGGCACGATTGACGCAGAACATTCCCGAAGGGGATGATGCGGGGATCCCGATAGGCATCGAGTTTCGTCAACGTTTTGTCGTTATCGATCAGGTCGTGCAGGTGTTTCCGGTGCACCGTCGGATCGCTGCTGACATGCATCGTACGGAATTTCAGGAAGGTAAAGGGCTTCCCCCCGTATCCGATCCTTTCCTGCCGGAAGAGCACCGGTCCGGGGGAGACCGTTTTGATCAGTATCGCCAGGAGGAGAAACAGCGGAGAGAAAAGGATCAGTCCCAGCATGGCGCCTGTTACATCCAGTGCGCGTTTCCACCCCGGCGTCCGCCGGGAGAAGAGCGGCTCCATGCTCCCCGCCGGTCCGGCACGGTCCTGTTTCGGGGGGGCGTTTCTCTTTCCCGGGGGCTCCGAAGAGGTGTCGCCGTCGGGACCGCCCGGGGGTGGCGATGACTCCGGACGGGGCGTGGAAGAATCCTTCCAATGCGGGTAAGTGTGGATCGTGCGCAGAAGTTCCGAGCCGTCCGAGCCGAACTTTTGCGCAACCCTGTCCGCGAATCTCCCGGCTCCTTCCGCGGAGACCGATGGCAGGACTGCGGCAAGACTTCCTCCAGCGATCCATCCGATTGCGTCGCCGATCCGGACAGTGTTGACGAGAATCTGTGCGAGGCGACGCATGGAAGCATCGGATTTCCCGGTTCCGCCGTCGGCCCGGAACACAACGCACGAGAATGCGTTCCCGGTCCGGTCTGACCGGGCCCTCTCGCGCTCCAAAATGTTGAGAAGCGTCTCCGCGTCCTGCACTCCCGCAAGGGAAGGGCTCTGATCAACGCCGAGAAAGAAATCGGCAAGCCTTCGGAATCTGCTTGGACCCAATGGTGTTTTCCCTCTTTGGGGGATGGGGATGCTTTTACAATCGCTTGTAGAGGAATTCCGGGATGTAGTGCCGTCGCTTGTTGAAGATGATCCCGAGGAGATTTCCGCCGTTCTTCTGGATCCGTTCCTTCAGATTCTCCGCCACCGGTCCCCGCGTTTTTTCCGCTTCCAGAACCAGAACGACCCCGTCCACCCTGCGGGCGATGGCGATTCCGTCCGGAGATGCCGACATCGGAGGGGAGTCGATCAGGATGAGATCGAACCGCTCCTTCAATTTATCCCAGAAGACCGAGATTTTGGGAGAATAGAAGTATTTCGGATAGGGGTAAGTATCCTGGGAAATCAGGGAGAGGGAGGTATTCGAATCCTCGATCTTCGCGATGGCCTGTTCCAACTTTTCCTCGCTTTCCCATTCGTCCTCCACCCCGTTTTCCGGTGTATTGCCGGGAAAAAGGGATGGACTTCCGGAGCGCTTGTCCGCGTCCAGCAGCAAAACCGGCTTGCCTATGATCATGGACGAGACCCTGGCGAATTCCCGGACGACGGTCGACGTCCCTTCTCCTTCGCTGGCCCCGATGAACTGGATCACCTTTTTCGGGGAATCCGAAAGGAGTGCATCGATGCTCTGGTACAGATGGACCATCTCCTTTTCCATACCCCGCTCTGCATTCTTCCGGGAGGGATCTTCGGAGAAAGGGAACGTTTGCGATTGTTCCCGCTTTTTCTTTTCCCGTTGCGCCCGCTCCAGTGCTTCGTAGATTCTACTCATTGGTTCTCCCGGTGATTTTCCGATTTCCAGCCCGTATTCGCATGCAAGTCAGGGAAATAGATGTTCTCTCCCACGTCGATCCTGTCGGGATCCACGATCCAGGGATTCGCCTTCTTGATCCATCCGATCATCCCGACGTGAAAAAATCCGTAAACCTCTTTGCTGAGGGCGGAAACGGTATCTCCCTTCCTCACAATCCTCACGACGGAGGAGGGATGTTCTCCCGCTGGGTTCTCCACCGACGCCTCTTTTCTTTCCAACGGGCCGTTCCCTGCGTGAACTTTGTTCAACCGGGGAACCGGGATGTCATCCGGTATCCCCTGTCTGCTTTGGCCAGGATTTCCGTGTCTTTGCCCGTCGAGACGGTATTCCGCCATCCATGGATAGAGGGAGGGAATCCAATCCGCACTGTGGTAGATGACGATCCCGGCCGGAATGGCCAGCAGGAGGCAGGCAACAGCGACGCTCCATCTCCGGCTAACGGCCCGGGTCTTCCGTGAGCGGGTTTCAACCATTTCCCTTGCGATTCTTCCGGTGACCTGGTTCTGTCGGGCCCCGAAGGCGGAAACGAGACAGTTGTCGCACAGGATGTTGATGGTTCGGGGAATCCCCCGTGACGTAGCGACGATCCTGTTCAGCGCGGAGTTCGTGAAAAGATCCATGTCCTTTCGCCCCGCCAGGGAGAGACGATGCCGGACGTACTCCCTGCTTTCCGTTTGAGAAAGGGGAACGATGTATGTCTTGATAGAAATCCGTTGATGGAGTGCTCGCAACTCCCTGCGATTCAGCGATTCATCGAATTCGAGCTGCCCGCAAAGAACGATCTGGAGGAGTTTCTCTTTGGACGTTTCCAGATTGGAGAGCATGCGGAGATTTTCCAGGGTTTCCGCCGGCATGTTCTGGGCCTCGTCGATGATCAGCACGACATTGCGCCCCTGCAGATACTCTTCGATCAATGCCACGTGCAGTTCGTGAACCATCCCGTAGAAATCGTCCGATTCCAGGGGGACTCCAAGGTCCACGCTGATCGCCCTCATGAGATCCTTGGACGAGATATTGGTGCTGAACACGTAAATCGTCTTCAGCTGGTTCCTGTCGACCTTTTCGAGGTAGGAGCGGAGTATGGTGGTCTTTCCCACCCCCACGTCTCCGATGATCGCAATGAACCCCTTTCTCTCCTCCACTCCGTAGATGATCGACGCCAATGCCTCTCTGTGGCTGGGGCTCATGTAGAGGAATTCCGGGTCCGGGGTGACATGGAACGGGTGTTTTTCCAGGCGGAAATGCTTCAGATACATGCCGCTACCCTTTTTTGTAGGAAATCACGGTCAGGACGGGCAGTGCCAGACGCCTTTCGGCACTTTCGGGCGTCGTGAAACTCTGCGAGATCCCCTCGGAGAAGAGGGCAAGCCCGATTCCGGAAACGCCCCCGATGAAAATGCTGATCAGGAGATTCAAGCTCTTCCGGGGCCTGACCGGTTTTTCTGGGACGGCAGCCTCCTGGATCACGCTGATATTGGCCAGCTTGTTGAGGTTCATGTTTTCCGAAATCCGCGCCTCCTCCAGCCGGTCCACGTAGGTCTGATAATACTTTGCGTTGGTGGACAGCTCCCTTTTCAGGTTCTCAAACGGGATTCCGCTGGAGTCGAGGGAACGTATTTCCTCGTCCAGCCTGCTGATTTGGATTGCCAGGGTTGCGGCCTTGGCCTGCTGGGATTTCAGGTCGGCCTGGGTCTTGATCCGCTCCAGCTCCATCTCCTGATACACCCTGTTGCCTGTTCCCACCCTCGCGCTGATGTCCTCCTCCTGTTCCTTCAGGAAATTCTGGACGAACTGGATCTCCTTGCGGACGTTCACGACAAGGCGGCTTTCCTCCGTGTATTTCTTCAGGAGATCCTGCTCCTGCAGCTGCAGGGTAAGCAGCTTCGCTTTTGCGTCCACGATAATCTTTTCCCTTTCCGTATTCGTATAAAGTGTTTTGTTGGCAGAGGATTCTTTCTTCTGATTGCTCAGGGAAGCCAGCTTCTCCTGCAGCTCCCGGA
>CP070783.1:651736-654787 GCA_020346465.1 Deltaproteobacteria bacterium | reverse complement strand
CTCGGCATCTCCCATGTCCCCGAAGGAAGACGCCTGTTCGACAACCTGACGGTCATGGAGAACCTTCGGCTCGCCACGTTCGCCCGGAGGGACGGCAAAGCGATCGCGAACGACAGGGACCGGGTATTCTCGATCTTCCCGCGGCTTTCCGAGCGGCAACATCAGAAAGCCGGTACGCTTTCCGGCGGCGAGCAGCAGATGCTGGCCGTCGGGCGGGCATTCATGAGCGGCAGGAAGATCATGCTCCTGGATGAGCCCTCCATGGGATTGGCTCCCCTGCTGATGATGAGCGTGTTCGACTCGCTCAAGGAAATCAACCGGGAAGGAACCTCGATTCTGGTCGTCGAGCAGAACGCCCGGATGGCGCTTCAATTCGCCGGTCGGGGGTATGTGCTGGAGAACGGCAGGGTCGTGCTCGAGGGCAGGTCAGAGCAACTTCTCGCCAATCCCCTCGTAAAGAAAGCCTATCTCGGGGGGTGATCGCCGATCACTCAAAATGGGTTGACTTCGGTTGTGATAAAGGTATAGTTCCCGGAACCGAATATTTGAGAATCAGCCCGCCCTTTAGGAGGCAAATATGTCGTATGCGAAACCTAAAGAGGGTGTGCAGCCTGTAACGCATCAGTGGAAAAAAATCGCCGTCACGGATCTCGGTTTTTCCTCCCCCACCAGGCTGGAAAACGGCAAATTGTTTATATATGTCGATGAGTTAACCGGCCTGTTGCAATCCGATCCCAACATCAAGGACGTCAAGCTGGCGATTGCCCGCCCCGGGGAATCAGTTCGGATCATCCCCGTCAAGGATGTCATCGAACCCCGCCTGAGTCTGATTCCGGAATATCCGGTCTTTCCCGGAGTGCTTTCCGCATGGGATGCGGATGCCAACGGGGTTCCATCCGGGGAGATCGTGTCGCTGTCCGGGATGGTCGTGACCACCGTGGGATCGATCGTGGGCTTCCAGGAAGGGTTGATCGACATGTCCGGTCCGGGCGCCCGGTACTCGCTCTTTTCGCAGAAGCACCACCTGGTGCTGGATATCACCGTGAAAGAGGGGACGCAGCGACACGATCACGAAAAAACGGTCCGAATGGCCGGCTTCAAGGCCTCCGACTACATCGCCCGGTCTGTTTTGAACCATCCGCTTCCCGCAGGCAGCCACGAAACCCTTGTCAATCCGGAGTATCCGGGCTCCCCCGGTCCCCCAAAACGCGCCGGGCGAAGCGGGTTGCCCCGAATCGCCTACCTGTACATGCTCCAAACCCAGGGCCTTCTGCACGACACGTATTATTGCGGGGTGGATGTCAAAACGATGCTGCCCAGACGAATCGTGCCGACGGAAGTGCTGTTCGGCGCCATTGTTTCCGGAAATTGCGTCTCGGCCTGCGACAAGAACACGACGTATCACCAACAGAACAATCCCATCATCCTCGAGCTCCTGCGCAGACACGGGACGGACTGGGACTTCGCCGGCTGCGTCATCACCAACGAAAACGTCACGCTGGGCGATAAACAGCGTTCGTCCACGATGGCGGCCGAGCTGATCGCGTCGCTTTCTCCCGACGGCGTCATCGTCTCCAAGGAGGGTTTTGGCAATCCCGATGCCGATCTCATGATGAACTGCTCCAAGATCGAGGCGCACGGCATCAAGACGGTTCTGCTCACGGACGAATTCGCGGGA
Organism: Deltaproteobacteria bacterium; assembly: GCA_020346465.1. GTDB lineage: Bacteria > Desulfobacterota > Deferrimicrobia > Deferrimicrobiales > Deferrimicrobiaceae > CSP1-8. The sequence continues at coordinate 653,109 of CP070783.1, read as the reverse complement.
CAGGACGGCGCCTCGCAATCCCTGACCGACACCCACCCGAAAGCCGACGCCATCGTGTCCACCGGAAACGCCAACGACGTGATCGTTCTTCCGCCGTTGGAAAAGGTCATCGGCGACGACCGCGTCATCACCGAACTGGCCGGCGGCTCCAGCAAATGCCTCCTCCCGGACGGCAGCATCGCCATCGAGCTGCAGGCGCTCATCGGGTCCACCAACCAGCTGGGATTCGAAAGAATCTCCTCGAGGATGAAGTAGATGGCCGAGGCCTCCCGAAACAGGAAAACCCGAATCGTCCATTATGTGAATCAGTTCTTCGGGGGCGTGGGCGGCGAAGAGAAGGCGGACATCGAACCTTTCACGATCCAGGGTCCGCAAGGACCCGGCCGCCTTTTTGAGAAACTGTTCCGCGAGGAGAATGCGGATGTCGAAATCGTCGCCACGGTCGTCTGCGGCGACAGCTATTTCGCCGACAACCAGGAAAACGTTCTTCGGGAACAGATTCCCGTGATCCGGGGATACCATCCGGATCTGGTCGTCGCCGGGCCGGCGTTCAATGCCGGGCGATACGGGATGGCCTGCGGCGCGATCTGCCAGGCCCTGGAACCGCTGGGCATCCCTGCCATCACCGCAATGTACAAAGAGAACCCCGGCCTGGATCAATACCGAAAGACGGTTCTGATCGTCGAATCCGCCAGCACCGTTTCCGGCATGGAAGATGCGGTCCGGAACATGGTCCGGCTCGGCGTCAAAAGGCTGCGCGGACAGGCGATCGAATCCCCCAAGGCCGAAGGGTGCTTCGAGCAGGGCATAAGACAGAATTTCTTCCATGAAGAGCCGGCGTACCGGCGCGCCATCGACATGCTTCTTCGGAAGATCCGCGGGGAGCCGTTCGAAACCGAATATCCGATCCCCTTTTTCGACCGCGTCGAGCCGCGGCCGGCCCTTGCCGACCTCAAAGGAGTGACCATCGCCCTGGTCACGTCCGGCGGCATCGTGCCCACGGGAAATCCGGACCATATCGAAAGCTCGAGTGCTTCCAAGTACGGGAAATATTCCCTCGAAGGGCTTGCGACTCTGGAGACCAAAAGCCATCAGTCCGCTCACGGCGGATATGACAACACCTATGCCAACGAGGATCCCAACCGGGTGCTTCCCATCGACATGATGAGGAATCTGGAAAAGGCGCTGGGGTTCAAGGTGCATCCGTGGTATTACGCCACCGTGGGAAACGGGACCTCGGTGGACAACGCCCAGAAATTCGCGAAAGAGATCGCGGTCGAGCTGATCCGGGACGGAGTCCAGGCCGTCATCCTCACTTCCACTTGAGGAACCTGCACTCGTTGCGGGGCAACGATGGCAAAGGAGATCGAGAG
>CP070783.1:639457-651636 GCA_020346465.1 Deltaproteobacteria bacterium | reverse complement strand
GGAGAGGAAACAGTTCGGCCGGCCCCTCTCGGAGTTCCAGGCAATCCAGGGGATGGTGGCCGATTCCGCCACCGATCTGGACGCCGCGGAACTTCTCGCGCTTCGCGCCGCATATCGCCAGGAAACGGGAAGGCCCTTCACCCGCGAGGCGTCGATCGCGAAGGTCTTCGCCACCGAGGCGGCGTACCGCGCCTGTCACCGGGCGGTCCAGATCCACGGCGGGTACGGGTACATCCGCGAGTACCCGGTCGAACGGCATCTGCGGGACGTCAAGGTCACGTCGATCTACGAGGGAACCTCCGAAATCCAGCGGGTCATCATCGCAAGGGACCTGCTGCGGGAGGGATGCCGGTGAAAACGGGAGCCATCGGGAAGGGGTACATCCAGGTGTACACCGGAAACGGCAAGGGGAAGACGACGGCTTCCCTGGGACTGGCCGTCCGGGCGGCCGGCCACGGCCTTCGGACCGTGATCATCCAGTTCATGAAGGGGTGGATCGATTACGGGGAACTCAAGGGGGTGAAAATGCTTTCCCCCTTCGTCGAGATCCACCAGGCGGGGAGGGACACCTTCGTGAACCGGGAGGAGCCGGACCCCGAGGACATCCGCCTCGCGCAGGAGGGATGGGAGCTCGCGAAACAGACCATTCTCGGAGGAAAAGCCGACATCGTCGTGCTCGACGAGATCAACTGCGCCGTCGATTTCGGTTTGCTCCCCCTTCCGGAGATCCTGGACATCCTCCGGAAAAAACCGGGCGGCATGGAGATCGTGCTGACCGGGCGCGGCGCATCGGAGGAGATCATCGCCGCCGCCGACCTGGTGACGGAAATGACGGAGGTCAAACATTACTACGGGAAAGGGATCGACGCCCGGGTGGGGATCGAACGGTGAGGGGAAACTAGGGGGGAACCATGTACGACAGGAAGAAAACGAAAACGATTCAGAAGCGCGGCAAGCAGTGGGAACGGGACCGCCTGCTCCCCCTTCTTTCCCGTTCACCCGAGAGGCGGCGTCGATTTTCCACGGTCTCCGACGAGGAGATCTCCCTCCTGTATACGCCGGCGGATCTCGAGGGGTTCGATTTTCTGAAGAAGGTGGGGTTCCCCGGGACCTATCCGTACACCCGGGGCGTCCATCCGTCGATGTACCGGGGGCGCCTCTGGACGATGCGCCAGTTCTCCGGGTTCGGGTCGGCGGAGGACACGAATGCCCGGTACCATTACCTGCTCGGCCAGGGGCAGACCGGCCTCTCGGTGGCGTTCCACTTCCCGACGCTCATGGGGTATGACTCGGACCACCCGAGGGCCCGGGGCGAGGTCGGGATGTGCGGGGTGGCCGTCGACTCCCTGCGGGACATGGAGATCCTCTTCCACAAGATTCCGCTGGACCGGATCACCTCTTCCATGACCATCAACGCTCCCGCGGCGATCCTGTTGGCGATGTACATCGCGGTGGCCGAGCAGCAGGGTGTCTCCTCCCGCGATATCGGCGGGACGATCCAGAACGACATCCTGAAGGAATACATCGCCCAGCACTCCTGGATATTTCCTCCCGACCCCTCCATGCGGATCATCACCGATATCCTGGCGTTCTGCTCGGACCACGTGCCGAAGTGGAACACCATCAGCATCAGCGGGTACCACATCCGGGAGGCGGGCTCGACGGCGGTCCAGGAACTCGCGTTCACCATCGCCGACGGCATCGCCTACGTCCAGGCGGGCATCGATGCGGGAATCCCCGTGGACACGTTCGCCCCGCGTCTCTCCTTCTTTTTCAACGCGCATATGGACTTCTTCGAGGAGATCGCCAAGTACCGGGCAGCCCGAAGGATGTGGGCGGGCATCATGAGGGACCGGTTCCGGGCGAAGGACGAAAATTCCTGGAAGATGCGATTCCACACCCAGACGGCGGGGGTCACGCTGACCGCCCAGCAGCCGGTCAACAACGTGGTCCGGGTTGCCCTCCAGGGGCTGATGGCGGTCCTCGGGGGAACGCAGTCCCTCCACACGAACTCCATGGACGAAACGCTTGCCCTTCCCACCGAGCAGGCCGTGACCATCGCCCTTCGCACGCAGCAGATCATCGCCGAGGAATCCGGAGTGGCGAACTCCATCGACCCGCTCGGCGGTTCCTTCCTCCTCGAAACGCTGACGGACGAGATGGAAGAGAAGGCTTCGGCCTATGTCCGGAAGATCGACGGGATGGGGGGGATGGTCGAGGCCGTCAAGCGCGGATACCCCCAAAAGGAGATCATCGATGCGTCGTATCATTACCAGCGGCTCATCGAGAAGGGGGAGAAGAAGATCGTGGGGGTCAACTGCTACCAGGGCGACGAGGAACTCCCCATCCCGCTGCTGAAGATCGACAAGGAGGTCGAGCGGAAACAGATCGCCCGCACCCGGGAAGTGCGCAGGAAACGGCACGCGAGGCGGGTGGCCTCCCGCATCGACGCGCTGAAGGACGCTTCCCTCTCGAAAACCAATCTGATGCCCGTCATCCTCGACGCCGTGAGGGAATACGTCACCCTCGGCGAAATCTGCGACGCCTTCCGCGAGACGATGGGCACGCATACCGACCCGGCAATGTATTAATATGCCACAGGGGGGACAGGACATGGCGAGTGCGCTGGCAAAAAAGAAACGGGAGGCAAAACCCGGGAAGGGGGCCCGGAAAATACGGGTCCTGGTGGGAAAACCGGGGCTGGACGGGCACGATCGGGGAGCCAAGATCATCGCACGCGCGCTGCGCGATGCCGGGTTCGAGGTGATCTACACGGGGCTCCACCAGACACCGGAGATGATCGTGAACACCGCGGTGCAGGAGGACGTGGACGCGATCGGCCTGTCGATCCTCTCGGGGGCGCACAACCATCTCTTCCCGAAGGTCGTGGAGCTTCTCCGGAAGAAGAAGATGGGGAATGTCGTGGTATTCGGAGGAGGCATCATCCCGGATGACGACATCTCCGGGCTCCGGAAGAAGGGGGTTGACCGGATCTTCACCCCGGGCACGACCCTGTCGGAAATCGTCGATTACGTCAACAAACGCGTCCGGCCCAGGGCGTAGCCGGAAGGCTGCCCGGGCGAGGTCGACGCGAGGACGGGGGGAAGACGTGAGACCGGTCTACATGGTGTCGGGAGGAGTCAGCAAGTTCGCCAAGGCACGGCCGGACGCGACGTTCCAGAAGATGGTCAAGGAGGCGTTCGACCACGCCCTTGGAGATGTCCCCCGGCTGAAGACCGACAGGATTGACGGATCGGTGGCGTCGTACTTCTCGGACCACTTCACGCGCCAGCTCATGGCGGGAATCATGGCAACGGACTACCTCGGCCTTTGTCCGAAGCCGAACAAGAGGATCGAGGGCGGCGGCGCCACGGGAGGCCTGTGTTTCCAGGCCGCCTGGGAATCCGTTGCGTCGGGACGGATGAACTGCTGCGTGGCATTCGGGTTCGAAACGATGTCCCGCGTCCAGACGTGGAAGGGTAACGAGTTCATCGCCCTCGCCTCCGACGTCAACTTCGACTATCCCGTCGGGGGGTTCTATTCCGGCTACTACGCGATGATGGTGAACCGGCACATCCACGAGTTCGGAACGACGCTGGAACAGATGGCGATGGTGTCGGTCAAGAACCACGGGAACGCCTGCTTCAACCCTTACGCGCAGAAACGGAAACGGATCACGGTCCAGGACGTGCGCAACGCCGAGATGGTGGCCTACCCCCTGACCCTTCTCGACATCTGCGTCATGTCGGACGGCGCGGCGGTCTGCATCCTCGCGGACGAGGAGACGGCCTTCCAGCTTACCGACAGGCCCGTCAGGATCACCGGGGTCGGAACAGGCACCGATATGATGCGGATGGCCGACCGTCCCCGGGGAAAGGTGATCCTCGCACCGAACGAGAAGGAAAGCGACTACCGGAACCTGACATACCCCGGCGTCCACTCCTTCCGGGCGGGAAGATCCGCCGCTCTCCAGGCCTACCGGATGGCGGGGATCACGGACCCGCTCCGGGAGATCGACTTCGTCGAGCTGCATGACGCCTACACGTCGTCGGAGATCCAGACCTACGAGGATCTCGCCCTCTGCCGGTACGGCGGGGGGGGAAGGTTCATCGAGGAGGGGCACCCCTTCCTGCCCCGGATCGACTACGGGATGAAGCTGAAGAAGAAGGGAACGATTCCGGTCAATCCCTCGGGGGGACTGATCGCCTGCGGTCACCCTGTCGGCGCCACCGGTCTGATGCAGGCGGTGTTCGCCTTCTGGCAGATCCAGGGCACCATCGGGAGGCATTTCGGGTCGGGGGAACTGCAGCTGAAAAAGGCGGAACGCGGACTCATCCACAGTCACGCCGGCACGGGCACCTACGTCACCGTGTCGATCCTGGAACGGGGGTGGTAAACCGTGTCGAAGAAGAGGGCCCGTTTGACCAAACCGACCGCGCAGCACCGGGACCCCGGACTCGAGGAGGTGATGACGGGGACCACGGTATTCAACGTCCCCTTCCCGGCGGACCTTTCCACGCTGAAGGGGATGTCCCCCCTCGTGATCCGGTTCCCCTATTCCGTCGAGTATTTGCACTCCTACGGGCAGGACTCTCCGTTTTTCGCCGGTCTTGCCAACCGGAAGCTTCTCGGAACCCGTTGCGGCCCTTGCCAATACACGTACGCGACCCCCAGGCTTCATTGCCCCGCCTGCGGGCGGGAGACGGACTGGACGGAGCTTCCCCAGCAGGGGCGCGTCCACACGTTCACGACATGCTACTACGGCAGCGAGGAGTTTCTGAAGGAGACCCCCTTCCACCTGATCCTCGTCGAGTTCGACGGTGTGGACACCTTGCTTCTTGCCCGGCTGATCGGCGTGTCCGGACCCGAAGAGATCCGGATCGAAATGAAGGTCAAGGCGAAGTTCCGGAGGAACTCCCAGCTCAAGACGACGGACGTCTACTTCGTCCCGGCGTAAGGGGAGGGATGCGCGGTGAATTTCGGGCTATCCCCCGAGCATGTTGCCCTCCAGGACATGGTTCGCTCCTTCGTCGAGAAAGAAGTGCGCCCGCATGCCAGGAAATGGGACGAAACGGCGTCGTTCCCGGCGGAAACGGTGGCGAAGCTGGGCGAGCTGGGGCTCATGGGCGTGACCGTCCCCGAGGAGTACGGCGGCTCCGGGATGGACACGATCAGCTACGCCATCGCGGTGGAGGAGATCGGAAAGGGAGACGGATCCCTCGGCTTGACCGTTGCCTCCCACAATTCCCTGTGCGTGGCCCACATCCTTGCGTTCGGCTCCGAGGCGATGCGGAGGAAATATCTGCCGGAACTCGCGTCGGGCAGGACCCTCGGCGCATGGGCCCTCACCGAGCCCGGGTCGGGGTCCGACTCGCTCAGCATGAGAACCCGTGCGGAGTGGAGGAAAGACCGGTGGGTCATCAACGGCACCAAGATGTTCATCACCCAGGGAAGCATTGCCGGGGTGTATGTCATCCTCGCCGTGACCGACAAAGAAAAGGGCCGGGACGGCGTGACCGCCTTCCTGGTCGAAGCCGGAACGCCCGGCCTTTCCCCGGGGAAGAACCTCCACAAGCTCGGGATGCGCTCTTCCGACACGGCGGAGCTGGTTTTCGAGGATCTCGAGGTCAAACCCGGGAGCGTGATCGGAGAGGTCAACGCCGGGTTCCGCGACACGATGCGGCACCTCCCGGGCGGGCGAATCTCCATTGCCGCCCTTGCGGTCGGCATAGGGCGAGGAGCCATGGAGGAAGCCATCGCCTATGTGAAGGAGAGGCACCAGTTCGGACGGCCAATTTCGTCGTTCCAGGCCATCCAGTGGATGATTGCGGACGCCGGGACGGAACTCGACGCAGCTTCGCTGCTGACCTTCCGCGCCGCCTACCGGAAAGACGCGGGGCTGCCCTACGTCCAGGAGGCGGCGATCGCGAAGCTCTTTGCATCCGAGGCCGCCATGCGGTCCACGATCAAGGCGGTCCAGATGTTCGGCGGATACGGGTACACCTGCGAATACCCCGTGGAGCGGTACATGCGGGACGCGAAACTGTGTGAAATCGGCGAGGGGACCTCGGAGGTGCAGCGCATGATCATCGCACGCCGCCTGATCCGGGGGCACTGACCGCCATGGCGGTCTCGGCGAAAGAGGTCCTCTCCGGCGATATCCAGGCCGCCGCCCGGCTGATGCGGGACCTGGACGACGAGATCCCCTCCGCGCACAGGACGCTCAAGACCCTGTACCGCCATACCGGCCGGGCGTCCATCCTGGGGATCACGGGCGCTCCGGGGGCCGGGAAGTCCACCCTCGTGGACTGCCTCACCGAGCATCTCCGGCGGGAGGGAAAAAGCGTCGGGATCGTCGCCATCGACCCTACCAGCCCGTTCTCGGGAGGGGCGATCCTCGGGGACCGCATCCGGATGCAGAAGCACACGCTCGACGACGGCGTGTTCATCAAGAGCCTGGCCACCCGGGGCCACCTCGGCGGCCTTTCCAAGTCCACCATCGACATCGTCAACGTGATGGACGCCATGGGGAAAGACGTCGTCATCATCGAGACCGTCGGAGTCGGCCAGGACGAGGTGGAAATCGTCAAGGTGGCCCATACGAACCTCGTTCTTGTGGTGCCGGGCATGGGGGACGACATCCAGGCCCTGAAGGCGGGGATCCTCGAGATCGCCGATATCTTCGTGGTGAACAAGTCCGACCGGGAAGGAGCCGACAGGACGAAGCTGGAGCTTGAAACGATGGTAGGGATGAACACTTACCGGGAAGGGGAGTGGGAGCCCCCCGTCATGGCCACCGTCGCCCAGACGGGCGCGGGAGTTCCGGAGCTTCTCTCCGAGGTCGAAAAGCACTGGACGTTCATCTCCCGCGAGGAGAATCTCCTGCGGTACCGCAGGGAGAGGGCGAGAGTCGAACTTCTGGAGATCCTGAAGAAAAAGCTCATCGACAAAGCCGTGGACGACCTGTCCCGGAACAAGGTACTCGACCACCTTCTCCGGGACATCGCCAACAAGACCCGCGACCCGTACTCCATCGCGGAACAGGTGGTGAATCACCGGTTCGACTTTCCCCTCGGCGCAGAACCGGGAAAAGGGAAAGGAATACGGAGAGGGCGGGCATGAACATCCGGAGAGAGGGAGACATCGAGTACCGCTTCGAGCACCCGGACGATTTCCGGAGGTTCGTGCAAGAACGGAAAAGCCGGAAAGCGGAGTCGAAACTGTGTTCGGCGAAAAAGGCCGTTTCGACCTATGTCGCAGACGGGGATTATATCGTCTACGACTTCTCCAGCCTGACGAGAGGACCGCAGTCGCTCATCCGGGAGGTCATCCGCCAGCGCAGGAAGGACCTCTGGATCGGAGCGGAGTTCACCCTCCACGAATCCGCGCTTCTGACGGGCGCGGGGTGCGCAACACGGATCGACGTCGGCTTTCTGGGGTACGGTGGCTACATCGGACAGGCGGTCTGCGAAGGCCGGGTCCGGGTGTACGAGTGGACCAACGGCGGCCTTGCCCTTCGCCTCCTCGCAGGCGCCCGGGGAGTCCCCTTCCTGCCGACCCGCGACCTCCTCGGCTCGGACCACATGTCCGCTTCCGCGGCGAAAGTGATCGGGGATCCCTACACGGGTCTCCCCGTGGCCGTCGTGCCCGCCCTTCATCCGGATGTGGCGTTTCTCCACGTCCACCAGGCGGACGTCTACGGCGACGCCCGCATCTTCGGGACGAACCTGTTCGCCCTCGAGGCCGCGATGGCTTCCCACCGGGTCATCATTTCGGCGGAGGAGATCGTCGATCCCGAAGAGTTCCGGAAGGACCCCATGAGGACCACCATCCCGTATTTCCTCGTCGACGCGGTGGTTCACGCTCCCTTCGGCGCCTACCCCGGGGCGATGCCGGCAAGGTACGAACTCGACCTCCCGCACGTGGATATCCTGAACGGGATCCAGAACGAAGAGCAGATGCAGGCGTACCTGCACGAAAACGTCTACAGCGTAGCGGATCACGAGGAGTTCCTGGACAAGAGGGTAGGAGCGGGGAAAATGAGCGAACTCCGGCGGAAGGCGTCAATCGTCGAAGGGTACCGGTAACCGGAAGGACCGTCGGGGGGGGGAGCCATGGCACGCACCGTGGAGTTCACAGACACGGAGTTCATGATCGCACAGGGGGCGCGGCTGCTCGAGGACGGCAAGACCTTCTTCGTCGGGTGGGGAATCCCGCAGATCGTGGCCATCCTGGGGCAGAGGCTTTATGTCCCCGACGTCATCCAGCTCTTCGAGTTCGGTGCGGTCGGACCGCAATCCGTCCTTCCGTTCGTCCGGGGAACGATGGGAGGACCGCAGAACACCTATCGCTCGATCCAGTGGCTGAACATGAACTGGGCATTCGCCTACTCCGCCTCCGGGTACATGGACTACGGAATGCTCGGAGCGCTCCAGATCGACCCCTACGGAAACATCAATTCCACCTTCCTCGGGGGAACGTACCGCAATCCCGGGCGACGTTTCGCGGGAAGCGGCGGGGGGAACCAGGTGGCGTCCCATTGCTGGAAAACCATCATCGTGATCAGGCACGAGGGGCGGCGGTTTGTCCCCAAGGTCGATTTTCTCACTTCGCCCGGCTACCTGACTGGCCCGGGGGCCCGGGAGAAGGCAGGGCTTCCTGCCGGTACCGGACCGTACCGCGTCGTGACCTCCAAGGCGCTCTTCGGGTTCGACGGCGAGACAAAACGGATCACGCTCCTTGCCGTCCTTCGGGGACTCGACCCGGACGACGTCGTGAAGGATCTGGGATTCCGTCCCCTCATGTCGAAGGAAATCGAGGAGATCCCCCCCCCCACCCCCGAGGAACTTCGCCTTCTCCGGGAGGAGATCGATCCTTCCCGTTTCCTCATCCGGGGGGAATGGATGTCGGCTTCCGCGTGACCCGAGGACCGACGTTCCTCCCCGCATGCCACGGATTGAACACCCTGTGCCCGGTGCTATAATGAACCACCATGGCCCGGCATGTGTACATCGAGACGTTCGGGTGCCAGATGAACGAGGTGGACTCGGCGCGGATGCTGGCGCTCCTCGGGGAAATGGATTACCATCCCGCGGAATCCCTTTCCGATGCCGACCTCGTGCTCCTGAACACCTGCAGCATCCGGGAGAAGGCGGATCAGAAGATCTTCAGCGCTCTCGGCCGCCTTCGGGGATGGAAGCGCGGGCGGGAAGGGCGTATCGTCGCCGTGGGAGGATGCCTTGCCCAGCAGAAGGGGTCTGCCTTGCGGGAGAGAGCGCCCCACGTCGACATTGTGTTCGGCACGCACAGCATCTCCCGCCTTCCCGAGCTCGTTCGGATTGCGGAAGGGGAGGGCGCCGCGGTTTCCACGGACCTTTCCGATGACACGAGTCACTGGGACGTGCTCCCCTACCTGGCGGACGGGGCGGCGAGCGCCATGGTGACCATCATGCAGGGTTGCGACAATTATTGTGCCTATTGCATCGTACCGTACGTGCGGGGCCGCGAAATCAGCCGGCCATCCGCGGAGGTTCTGGACGAGGTGCGCGAGCTGGCGTGCCGGGGCGTCTGTGAGGTGGTCCTCCTGGGGCAGAACGTGAATTCCTACGGAAAAAAAGAGGGGGGCATCCCTTTCCCCGCTCTGCTCAAAAGAATATCCCGCATCCCGGGAATCCGGAGGATCCGGTTCATCACCTCGCACCCGAGGGATCTTGACCGGGAGACGATCGATCTTTTTTCCGAGATCGATTCCCTGTGCCCCCACATCCACCTGCCGATCCAGTCCGGATCCGACGGCATCCTGTCGTCCATGGAACGCGGATACACCCGATCGGAATATCTGAGGAAAGTCGAGAACCTCCGGATGGCGAGACCGGGGATCGCATTTTCTTCGGATTTCATCGTCGGGTTCCCGGGAGAGACGGAGTCCGACTTCCGGGACACGCTTGCGGTCATGGAGGAGGTCCGTTTCGACTCCTCGTTCTCCTTCCGGTTCTCCCCCCGTCCGGGGACCAAGGCGGCCGGGATGGCCGGCACCGTGGCACGGGAGGAGGCGGGCAGGCGGCTGGTTCGTCTCCAGGCCCTCCAGGACCGCCATACGCGCGAGCGCCTCGAGGCCTGCGTCGGGAAGGAGATGGAGGTGCTGGTCGAGGGGAAAAGCGCGAAGGACCCCACCCGTCTGTGCGGCCGCACCCCCTGCCACAAGACTGTCAATTTTTCCCCGGTCACGGCAAAGCAAGGGTGTATGCACCGTGTCCGAATTCGGTCCGCCGGACCCCATTCCCTTTCCGGCGAGGAAGGAGGACCGTGTGGTTAAGGAAATGCAAGTGATCGGCATTACGATCGATCCGGTTACCCAGTCTCCCATCGTCATCCTGCGGGACAAGGAAAACCTCAACACACTGCCGATCTGGATCGGGATGCTGGAGGCGAACGCGATCGCCGCGGGGCTGGAACACCTGAAGCTGCCGAGACCGATGACCCACGACCTTTTCAAGAATCTCCTCGACCAGATCGGGGTGAAGCTCCTGCGGGTGGAAGTCACCGACATCCGGGACAACACCTATTTCGCGGCCCTCCACATGGAGGTCGGTGGAAATTCCGTCGTCATCGATTCCCGGCCGAGCGACGCGATCGCCATCGCCATCCGGATGGAGGTCCCGATCATGGTCAGGGATGCGGTGATCGAGAAAGCGCTGAGGGTCGATGCAACATCCTCTCCCGGTGCCGAGAAAGACAAGTGGACGGAGCTTCTCGAGAAGATGGATCCGGAAGATTTCAGCAAGTACAAGATGTGAGGTCCCGGCACCCGGTCGGGGCCCCCATCAGCGTGTCCGGCCGGGGACCTGTGCCGGCGGAAAGACCAACGTGAGGAAAACAGGATGGCGGCGAAGATCAAATACACGCGCAAAGACCTGAAAGGTCCGGACGAGTTCATCTCCACCCTCGGCAGGGCGACGCTGTGGATGAAGGAAAACCGCTCCACGCTTCTTGGCGTCCTTGCCGTAGTCGTCCTCGGCTTGGGGGCGATCTTCGGGACGCGTGCCTATTACCGGTGGCAGGAGACGAAAGCGGCCAGTGAACTCTGGCCCCAGCTGACCCGCGCGCGCGCGCTCCTCCAGGCTCCGTCGGTCTCAGGCGAGGAGGAACTCCTGCGCCTCGAGCAGTTCCTGGGCACCTACGTAACCCTGCACCCGGGCACCCGAGGCGAGGTGTTCGCGAAGTACTACCTCGGAAGCATCGCCTACGTTCGCGGGGACTACGAACGGAGCGCGGAGCAATTCCGCTCGGCGATCGGGAGCGGGAAGGAACAGGGGAGCACCATGGATTTCCTTCTCCGCGAAGGGCTGGCGCAGGCCCTCGAAGCGAAGGGAGACGCCGAAAACGCCCAGAAGGCCTACGGAGAGGCTGCCGCGTTCGCAAACGGGGAACTGCGCAGTCAGGTCTGGATGGGGCAGGCGAGAATGTTGGCGATCCAGGGACGCAAGGAGGAGGCGGCTGCCGTGTTCCGCAAGATCCTTGCCGAGAATCCCGACACACCCCTGAAGGATCTCATCGAAATCAAGCTTTCGCACACGGGATAGGAGAAGAGGGGAAACGCCGGATGAAGCTTTCTCTCTGCTTCCTCTGGCACATGCACCAGCCCTATTACAAGGACCCGGAAACGGGGACCTATATCCTTCCTTGGGTCCGTCTCCACGCCATCAAGGACTACGTGGCGCTTCCGCGCCTCTTTCGGGAATTTCCGGGGGTCCGCCATACCTTCAATCTGGTTCCGTCGCTCCTGATCCAGATCCGGGACTACGTGGAACATGGCGCAGAGGACACATTCCTCTCGGTTTCCCGGAAAAACTCCCTCGACCTCTCCAAAGAGGAGGAGGTGTTCCTTCTCCGCAACTTCTTTTCGGCGCACCCCCCCACCATGATTCTGCCCCAGCGGCGATACGCGGAACTGTACCGGAAAAGGGAAAAGGCGATGAAAGCGACGGGAAAACCAGGAATGCCGGGCGGTTACGGGGCTTCGGATTACACGGACCTGATGACGCTGTTCAACCTGACCTGGTTTCACCCCCTTCACCGCGAAGAAGACGCGGAACTCGATCGCCTTTGGAGGAAGGGAGGCGGGTACACCGAGCGCGAGAAGGGGTATGTCCTGGACAGGCAGATCGACATCATGGCGA
>CP070783.1:628601-639357 GCA_020346465.1 Deltaproteobacteria bacterium | reverse complement strand
CTTCTTCTTGTCCGCCAGCGCGAGGAACTTCTGGTAGAGGGAGTCGATCTGGCTGTCGGTGAGCTTGTGCCCCAGGTTCGCGATGTGGTGCTTGAGCGCCGCCCGGCCGGAACGCGCCGTGAGGGTGAAGGAGTGGGCCGACCCGCCGACGTCCTCGGGACGGATGATCTCGTACGTGGACCGGTCCTTGATGATCCCGTCCTGGTGGATGCCCGAGGAGTGCGCGAAGGCGTTCGATCCCACGATCGCCTTGTTCCTCTGGATGGAGAGCCCCATGAGGGCCGAGACCATCTTGCTCGTCTTCATGATCTCCTTGGTGTTGATCCCCGTGCGGAGGTTCCCGAAGATCTCCTTCCGGGTATGGATCGCCAGGACCACTTCTTCGAGGGCGGCGTTCCCGGCCCGCTCCCCGATCCCGTTCATGGTCACCTCGGCCTGCCTCGCCCCCGCGAGAATTCCCGCCAGCGTGTTGGCGGTTGCCATCCCCAGGTCGTTGTGACAGTGCATGGAGAGAATGACCTTGTCCAGCGCGGGGACCCTCTCCTTCAGCCGCCGGATGCGGTCCGCCATCTCCTGGGGCGTCGCGTACCCCACCGTGTCGGGGACGTTGATCGTCTTCGCTCCCGCCTTCACGACCGCCTCGACCGTCCGGCAGAGGAAGTCGAAGTCCGTGCGGGCGGCGTCCTCGGTGGAGAACTCCACGTCGGGGCAGAGCGAGGAGGCGTACTTTACCGTGTCCACGCACCACTGGAGGATTTTCTCCCGGTCCGAGCGGAACTTCTTCTGGATGTGGATGTCCGACGTGCCGAGGAAGGTGTGGATCCGCGCCCGCTTCGCGCCCTTGACGGCCTCCCACAACGTGTCGATGTCCTTCTTGATCGCGCGGGCGAGCCCCGTCACGATCGGCCCCCTGACCTCCCGGGCGACCGCCTGGACGGACTCGAAATCTCCCGGCGAGGAGGCGGGAAAGCCCGCCTCGATGATATCCACGCCGAGCGCCGCAAGCTGCCGGGCGATCTTCACCTTCTGCTCCTTTGCCAGTTTCGCTCCGGGGACCTGCTCCCCGTCCCGCAGCGTCGTGTCGAAGATGAATACTTTTTCCGCCATCTCTTCCTCCCTTCGGTTTTCCTTCCAGGGGGGACATTCCTCGGCTCGGGCAGCACGTCGAGGAGCGTCCCCCGCCAACGACAAAAAAGGCCGCCGGGTTGCAGATCCCCGGCGGCCGGAACGAAAACGCCGCGGGGATCGCTGCCGGTCCCCGCGGCCATGTTGAGCGTACGCCTATGTCGTCACGCGCTCACGCGGTTGCGGGCCGGCACCCCCGTAGGCCCAGTAGGGCGAGGGTGCGAAGTCGACAAACCATCCACGGACGCGTCACGGGAATCATGATTTCCTAAGGGTAAGGGGGCACGGAACGTGTTGTCAAGGTTCTTTTTCCGGGGGGAGGAAGCTCGTCGGCGCACCGATCCCCGCCGAAACGATGATGCGGACCGCCAGCTCCACCGGGATGTCGAGGCGCACCACGTCCTCCTTGGGGAAGAAGAGGACATCCCCGAAATAGATGTGGTTGGTGGGGACGAACACGACGGCCAGCGTTTTCCCGTTCCTCTCCACCGTGCCCGTGCGGAAGCCGATCGCCTGCGACCCCTCCATCGGGTAAGGCACCAGGACCACTTCCTTGAACGAGCGGGCGTTGTTGGGCGAGAAGGCGTCCGTCAGCTGCTTCACCGTGGAGTAGATCGTCCGGTACCAGGGGATCCGGTTGATGAAGGTGTCGAGGGCGGAGAGGATCCTCTCGCCCACGACGTTCCTCGCGAAGAAGCCGACGAGGAGGATGATCAGCAGCCCCGTGAGGATTCCCGTCCCCGGGATGTGAGCGATATCCGGCCGGATCATCTTCGCAACGCCGCCGATCAGGGGGGAGAACAGGCTGTCCAGCGTCTGGAAGAACCAGACGAGGAGGGCGACGGAGACCACCAGCGGCACGATGACGAAGAGGCCGGTGAGGAAAGTGGTCTGCAGGTTTTTCTTCACCGGTGTATTCTATCGTAAATTGCGGGGGAGGTGTTTTTCGAATGGACCACGCGGTCGTCATGGCGGGGGGCTCGGGGAAGAGGTTCTGGCCGGAAAGCCGGATGCATCGGTCGAAGCAGTTCCTGGACCTGACGGGCGGCGGGCCGATGATCGTCGAGACGGTGCGCCGCCTGCTTCCCCTGGTCCCCCGGAAGAACGTCTGGGTCGTGGCGGGGGAAAAGGACGCCCCGCACCTTTCGGCCCGCGCCCTCGGCGTCCCGCCCGGGAACATCGTGCTGGAGCCGGAGGGCAGGAACACCGCTCCCGCCGTGGCCCTGGCGGCCGCGCTCATCGAGGCCCGGGACAAGGACGCGGTGATCGCCGCCACGCCGGCGGACCACGCCGTGGCGGATGCGGCATCCTTCCGGGCGGTTTTGGGGAAGGGGTTCCGCCTTGCCCGGCGCACCGGCCGGTTCGTGACACTGGGAATCGCTCCCGCCCACCCGGCAACCGGCTACGGATACATCGAGAGGGGTGACCCGTACCGCGAGGGGAGGGATGGCGCGTACCTGGTGCGAAGGTTCACCGAGAAACCCGATCTCAAGACCGCCCGACGATTCCTCCGCACCCGCCGGTTCTACTGGAACAGCGGCGTCTTCGTCGTGCGCGCGGGAACCTACCGCAACCGCGTGGCCCGGTTCCTCCCCGCGGTCCACCGGGAGCTCGAACGGGCGCTCCGGGACGCCGGGAAGAGGGGATTCCGGGACGGCCTGCGCCGCGCCTACGCCCGCATGCCGTCGGTCTCCGTGGACTACGGGATCCTGGAGAAGGAGGACGGGATCCTCGTCATCCCGTCGGATTTCGGGTGGAACGACATCGGCACCTGGCGGTCCCTCCACGAGTTCCTGGGGGGGGCGGGGGAGAACGTCACCGCCGGGAAGGCGATCCTCGAGGACACCCGCGGCGCCCTCGTCCGATCGGACCGGGGGGTGGTCGCGGTCATCGGGATGGAGGACGTGGTCGTCATCCGGAACGGGGATGCGGTCCTCGTCTGCCCCCGGCACCGGTCGGAGGAGGTGAAGGGGATCGTGGACGAGGTGGAGCGGAGGTTCCCCGACCTGGCGTAAACCCCGTTACCGCACGGTGTCGCCGAAGACGGTGACGACCCCGGTTACCTCGAAATCGAGCGTTCCCTTGGGCGTCTGTATCGAGACCTCGTCGCCCGGTCTCCGGTTGAGGAGCGCCCTCCCGATCGGCGAGGCGATCGAGACGAAGTTCTTCTTCCCGTCGGCGATCTCCGGGATCACCAGGGTATACCGGGTCTCCTGCCCCGTCCCGGCATCCTCGACGGTTACCTTGCTTCCGAGGCCCGCACGGTCCCTCGCGATGGCCGCGACGTCGATGCGGGAGAGGTCCGCAAGCCTCTTCTGGATCTGGGCGAGGCGGGCGTTCTGGGTGGATTGCCTCTCCTTGGCCGCTTCGTACTCGCCGTTCTCCGTGAGGTCCCCGTGCGCGAGCGCCGCCTGGATCTCCTTCGGGAGGACCACCCGGAGTTCGTATTCGATCTTCTTTGCCTCTTCCGTCAGCCGTTGGATCGACTCGCGGAGAAAATCCATGGCGGCACCCCTTAGTGGAAAATGAGCTTTCCGCCGAAATGGCCGAGGACGACGTTCGTCAGGGTACAGGCGGCCAGAAGGAAGCCGTACACCCACCCCATCCCGGCAAGCGGTTGGGCGGCAACGTCCGGGACGTAGACCCGCAGCAGCACCGCGGGGACGGAAAGGCCGATGAGAACGAACGCGCCGACGATCTTGATCCGGAACACGGATGTCATGTACCCCTGGTACCGGATCTTCCAGTCGAGGAACCCTGTGATGGTGGCCGCCGGCGCGGTGGCAGCGCCGAAGGCGGCCATGAGGAACGCCCCTGTCTCGAAGTCCTTCGCTCCCGTCGCGAGATACAGCAGAAACGACGCCAGCGAGACCGGGAAGAGCGCCTGGGGAAAATGCACGAAGATCGGGTGAAACCAGGTGTTCTCCAGGATCTTCATCCGGTCCCTCCGTGCCCGCTCCTTCCGGGGTAGGCCTGCCGCGTCGTGCCCCCGGCATGTACTGTGCGATGCACCTGCCGGCCAGACGGTTCCGGCTGGTTGCCGGGACCGCAGGACGGGTTGGGCGGTTCAATCCCGGAGGGGGCGGAAGAATTCCTTCGGCGCGTCGCAGACGGGACAGATGTCGGGCGGCATCCCGCCCTCGTGGATGTAGCCGCAGATGACGCACTCCCACCGGGGCACCAGAAAAAATCTTATCAGAGGGGTGGTCCCCCCGGGGGCAAAATATTCCCGAGTTCCTCGACGGTGGGAGCCGACAACGGGCGCCGCGGGAGGGGCCCCGTCAGGTCGGCAGGGAGTTTCCCGCCACGTCCGGCAGGACGGTGCCCGCGTCCGGGATGACGAGCGGAGAGGGCAGCCCCCCCAGCAGACCTTCCGCCTTGCGGACGGCGTCGTCGAGGGAGGCGGCGGGGAGCATCCCCATCCGTTCCACGTCCTCCGGCCGCAGGGAGGAGACCAGGACCACCCGGCACGTTCTTGCCTTGGAAAACGTCGCGTGGGCCGTCTGCCCGTAGATCTGGTAGTTCGCCCGGAGCTCGGTCTCCATCTCCCCGGGGTCCCCGAAGCGGAACCAGGGGAAGAAGGACGGGCTTCCGAACCCGTCCCGGCACTCGGCGAGGAGAATGATGACCCCCCCTTCTTCGGTGGCGCGGAAGGCGCTGTCCAGCGCCTTGTGGGACTGGATGAAGTTGATATCCTTCGGGAATCCCCCTGCGGAAGCGATCACGAGGGGATACCTCTTCGCCACGGGGACGCGGTAGACTTTCGCATACCGGGCGCACGCCTCCTCGTGCGCCTTCTGCCAGTGCCCGGCGACCGCGTCGAAGATCTTCCTCTGCGGGGTGAGCAGCGAGTTGAACAGGAAGGTCGGGGCCGCCATGGCGACGGCCTCGACGATGTCCTCGTGCACGGGATTCCCCGCGAGGATCCCGGGGCGGGCGAGCGGATGCTTCCCGGGACCGTCCGTCCGGAAGATGCGGAAGTGCGTGGCCGTCGCGGTCTCCCGCGCGGCGCAGCCCGGGACGAGGGCCTTCCTTCCCCCTCCGAAGCCCGCAAAATAGTGGAAGGTGATCGTTCCCGTGAGCACGATCCGGGTGTGCTCCATCAAAGGGCGGCTGATGCGGACGGGCGTCCCGCGGGAGGTGACGCCGAGGTGGACGGTCTCCCCGTCGGGGTCCGACTGCGCCACGCGGATGCCGGAGGAGATCTCCGGCCCCACGACCTCGCGAAGCTCCTCGTCCGACAGGGCCCGGTGGGTCCCCCGCGCCACGAATACCGTCACCCGCTTCCTCGCGATGCCCGCGGCGTCGATCTCCTTGAGAAGGGGGGTGAGGAACCTCTCCGTGGCGGAGTAGCGCGTGACGTCCGACACGGGAACGGCGACCGAGTCCGCAGGGCGGACAAGTTCCCGGAGGGGAAGGCACCCGACGGGGCGTGCGATCCTCTGGCGGATCAGGGCATCCTCGGAGGGGGGGGGAAAAGGAGGACGGGCGGCCAGCCGGTAAACGCTGCGGAAAATCCTTTCCTCGAGGGTCGCGTGCGTCTGTCCGTAATTCAGGACGACCGCCCTGCTTCTCATCGACCCTCCCCTTCCTTGCATGGGTCCTCCCGCGGGCCGGTCGCCCTGCGGGGCCGGCCTCCTATTGTCCCAGTTTCTCGGGAACGGGGAATTCCCGGCTGCAGTGCGGGCAGATGACGCTGTCGCCGGGCTGCCAGGCTCTCGCCTCTTTCCGGGAGGCGCAGGAGGGCAGCAGGAGGAGGACCGTGAGCAGGGCGGCCATGCGCAGGAACGTCATTTCGATCTCCTTTTGTCCGGCGTTCCGGGTCTCCGCGCACCTATTGCGGGTCCGGCACAATCACCATACTATAATGACCCGGCGCGCGATGCAAAGCGGCCGGGGAGGAAACCCGATGGAAAACCGGGATTGGCGGGACTTCGCGGAGGATGTGGCACGCGGGGCGGGGGAGATCCTCCGGCGGAACTACGGGAAGCGGCAGTCCATCCATTACAAGGGCGAGATCAACCTCGTGACGGACGTGGACCGGCAGTCCGAGGAGTACATCATCGGGAGGATCCGCTCCTCCTTTCCGGACCACGGGATCCTTTCCGAAGAGAGTTCGGAGCTTGTCTCCCCCTCGCCGTACCGCTGGCTCATCGACCCCCTCGACGGGACGACCAACTACGCCCACAACTACCCCTGCTTCTGCGTGTCCGTGGCGATCGAGAGGAATGGGGAACTCCTCGCGGGGGCCGTGTTCGACCCCCTCCTGTCCGAGTCGTTCACCGCGTCGGCGGCGGCGGGGGCTTTTCTCAACGGAGAGCGGATAACCGTCTCCCCGGTCGGGGAGCTTCGGCGGTCCCTCCTCGCCACCGGCTTCGCCTACGACGTGAACCAGGCGTCCGACAACAACCTCGATTTCTTCCGGGAGTTCGTCTTCACCGGGCAGGCGATCCGCCGCGACGGGTCTGCGGCCCTCGACCTGTGCTACCTCGCCTGCGGAAGATTCGACGGGTTCTGGGAACTGAAGCTCAAGCCCTGGGACACGGCGGCAGGGCTGCTCATCCTCCGGGAGGCGGGAGGATGGGCGACCCGGCTCGACGGCTCCCCCTACGACATCCACCAGCCCGACATCCTCGCCTCGAACGGCAGGATCCACGAGCAGATGATGGCGGTGGTCCGCCGGGCCCTGGAGAGCGACGCCCCCTGACCAAGGGGGCGTCGCTCGGGACCGCGGCCCTACTTCTTCACGCCCTCCAGCAGCTTCACCGCGAACTTGTCGTGCTGGAACGGGTGGACGTCCGGGAACCTCGCGAAGAGCCACCCCTTGAACACCTGCTTCCCTCCCTCGAGCACCTCGATGTTGCAGGCGGGGTTTTCCGGGTTGTTGGAGCTGGAGGTGATCTGCTCCGCCGTCATCGAGAAATGGGGAAGGAAATCGCCCACGTTCAGGACCAGGTCGGTGTCGGGGACCTTGTACTCGGAGAGCACCGGGACGGTGAACTCCTTCTTCGTCTTCTTCTCCTTGAACTCCACCTCCACCTTCACGGCCTTCCATGCGGCCTTGACGTCGTCGGGGACGACGACCTTCTTCTCCGGGCCGCCTTCCATCGGTCCGTGCGGCGATCCGGGCTGTCCGGGCATCCCCCCCTGCACCGGCGGGGGAGGGGGCTGCTCTTTCTTCTTGCAGGAAGCGCCCGCGATAGGGATCAGCAGGAGCGCCGCGAACACCAGAGCGAGTCTTTTCATGATTCCTCGTACCTCCTCTTTCCTCGCGTCCCCGAACGGGGACCGGATTCGGTTCTTGCCAATAAGCGGATGGCGGAGAGGGAGGGATTCGAACCCTCGAGGCGGGGTTTAGCCACCTACGCGATTTCCAGTCGCGTTCCTTCGGCCAGCTCGGACACCTCTCCGCTTCCTGATCGAACGGCGCCAGCCTTCGCGGGGACCCTGGACCGATAAAGTCCCGCGACAGCCCGAAATCCTTCGGTTCTCCGGCAGCGGATTTCGAGCGGGGGCGGATGGCGGAGAGGGAGGGATTCGAACCCTCGGTACGGTTTTACCCGTACAACCGCTTAGCAGGCGGTTGCCTTCAGCCGACTCGGCCACCTCTCCGGCGTATTTCCCCGAAGCATCCTGGCGGAGGGAGTAGGATTTGAACCTACGGAAGCTCGCGCTTCAGCGGTTTTCAAGACCGCCGCCTTAAGCCGCTCGGCCATCCCTCCGGAAACTACTATTTATAGCAAGTCCGACTCCCGTCTGCCACCAAAAACGGGACGCAAATTGGAAAACCCCCGGCGGTGTGGTACAAGGAGAAAATGTTGCCTCGCGGCACCCGTTGCGGGAAGGATCGTTCTCCATGAAGTTCGTCGATCTGCAGAGCCAGTTCGCGGCCTACGAGTCCGAGATCCGGAAGGAGATGGAGGACGTCCTGCAGGGCGCCCAGTTCATCATGGGACCCAAGGGGAACGCACTGGAGGGAAGGCTGGCCGCCTACACGGGGGCTGCGCACGCGATCGGCTGCTCCTCGGGGACCGACGCCCTGCTCCTCGCTCTCATGGCGCAGGGGGTGGGGGCGGGGGACGAGATCGTGACCACCCCCTTCACCTTCGTCGCCACGGCGGAGGCGGTCGCCCTGCTCGGCGCCGCCCCGGTGTTCGTGGACATCGATCCCGCGACGTACAACATCCGCGCGGACAGGATCGAGGAGGCGTTCACGAAAAAGACCCGGGGGATCATCGCGGTCGGCCTCTACGGGCAGTGCCCGGAGATGGAGGCGATCCTTACGCTCGCCGGGGAGTACGGGCTGTTCGTCATCGAGGACGGGGCGCAATCGTTCGGGGCGGAGCGGAACGGCCGCCGTTCCTGCGGCTGGCCGCACATGGGGGCGACCTCGTTCTTCCCCTCCAAGCCGTTCGGGTGCTACGGGGACGGCGGGATGGTGTTCACCTCCGACGACGGGCTGGCCGACCGGGTCCGCGGATTGCGCAACCACGGGCAGTGGGAGCGGTACATGCACCGGGCCATCGGGATCAACGGCCGGCTCGACGACCTGCAGGCGGCCGTCCTGCTCGGCAAGTTCCCCCGGTTTCCCGACGAATTGGTCACGCGCGCCTACATGGGGGCGCGCTACTCCGACCGGCTGGGCGACGTCGTGTCCGTTCCCGCCGTGGCCCCCGGAAACACCCATGTCTTCGCCCAATACACCATACGCACGCCGGCGAGGGACGATCTCGTCGCCCACCTGAGGGACAACGGGATTCCCACGGCGGTGCACTACCCGATCCCCCTCCACCTCCAGGAGGCCTTCCGGGGGCTGGGATACGGAAGGGGGGATTTCCCGGAAAGCGAGGCGGCCGCGCGCGAGGTCGTTTCCCTCCCCATGTCCGCCTTCCTCTCCGAGGCGGACCAGGACGAGGTGATCCGCAAGGTGCGCCTGTTCTTCGCAGGGTGATGGGGGCGGCGCGCCCGGGGGCCGGCCCGCTCCCGCCCCGGCTTCGCCGGGTTCTGGTCGTGAAGCTGTCGGCCCTGGGAGACGTCGCGCACGCCCTGCCGGTGATCGAGTTCCTCGCGAAGGCGGCGCCCGGAATTGAGGTTGACTGGGCCGTGGACCGGCGGTTCGCACCGCTGCTCGAGGGGAACCCGGGCCTTCGCCGCGTCGTGCCCCTCGACATCCGCCGATGGAAGCGGAAGTGGTCGACCGCGGATGCCCGTCGGGAGGCTCTCGCGGGCGTACGGCAACTGCGGCAGGGGAGATACGACGCCGCCTTCGACATCCAGGGGAACGCCAAGAGCGGGCTCGTGACCCGCCTCAGCGGCGCCCCGCTCCGTTTCGGCTTCGACCGGGGGGGGGTCCGCGAGCTGCCCAACCTCCTCTTCACGAACCGGAAAGTCGCGCTGCTCCCCGGGGACCGGCATATCGTCCGGAAATACCTTCGGGTGGTCAGCGCCCCTTTCGGGGTCACCTTCGATCCCCGGGAATTGCGTCCGACGGTGGCGACCTCCGCCGCAGACGCCTCCACCGCCGCACGCATCGTCTCCGAGCTACTGCCGGGGGCCTCCCCCCGCGTCGCGCTTCACGCGGGGAGCACGTGGGAGACCAAGAGGATGGACCCCGCTTTCTGGGCCGGGGCGGTCCGGTCCCTTCGGGCCCGGTTTCCAGATCTTGGGGTGCTGCTCTCCTGGGGGAGCGGGCGTGAGCGGCGGGAGGCGGAGGAGATCCGCGCGCTCGCCGAGGGGACGGTCGAGATCCTTCCCCGCCTGTCCCTGAAGCAACTGGCGGCCCTTTACCGGGAGGTCGGGCACGTGATGGCGCCGGACACCGGCCCGCTCCACGTCGCCGCGGCGGCGGGGGCGAAGACGGTCTCGGTGTTCCGCGCCACCGACGGGAACCGCAATGCCCCGTGCGGCCCAGGGCACCGGTTCCTCCAGGCGCCCCTTCCGTGCACCGCGTGCCTGCTCAAGCATTGCCCGCGGGACGCGGAGTGCCGGGCGAGCATCCCCCCTGCGGCGGCGGCGGAGGCGCTCTGCAGCCTGATGGCCGGATCGGCCCGCTAGGCCCCCTTACGGTCGATCCCGTTCACGCACCGCGATTCCCTCATCGCGATGCGCCTGTCCAGGATCCCGAGGTTGTGACGGTGTTTCTCCCCCTGGTAGACCCACGTGGCGGGGTGCCACAGGTGGAAGACGACGGCCAAAGCGCGTACGGACCGTATGGTGCCCCCGCTGTTCACGACGCGGATTCCGAGGTCGTTGTCCTCGATGGATCCGTCGAGGAAATCCTCGTCGCACCCGTTGGTCCGGTAGAACAGTTCCCGGGGAAGGCTGAAGTTGCATCCCCAGATCCCGTCGTCGAAGATCCGGTCCCTGTGGAGGAGGCGCCGAAGGAGGGGGGAGCGGATCCGGAAGGCTTCCTCCACTTTCCGGCTTCGACCCGCCAAAGAGTCCCGGATCAGACGGAGGGAAAGGCATGTGACCGGCTGCCCTTCCGCCAGGATTCGTGCGGAGAGTTCCCGCCCGATCTCGACCCTCTTTCCCCCGAGGATCGAGTCGCGCCCCGCCAGCCGGAGGTGCTCCTCGACGAAGCGGCGATGCGCCATGCAGTCCCCGTCGAGGAACAAGAGGTAGTCCCCTG
>CP070783.1:622248-628501 GCA_020346465.1 Deltaproteobacteria bacterium | reverse complement strand
TAAGAGAGGAAATCATGAAAGATATCGATCTTGATTTAAGAATATCTTCATCTATTGCATGATATTCCTTCTTCACCGTCGAGACTGCCTCTTTCCAAAGGCCGACATCCTCAAGGCCCGTCACAGAAAGCATCCCCGACCGGATACCGTCGTCGACGTCATGACTGCTGTAGGCGATCTCGTCCGCGATATCCGCTACCTGGGCCTCCAGCGTCGGGTACCCCGGAAGCTGGAATTCCGGAACGGGGGGCGGCTTGTCATATTGGGAGCTGTGCTTGCAGATCCCCTCACGGACCTCGAAGGACAGATTCAGTCCCCCGAAGGCCGGATACCGTTTCTCGAGGACGTCCACGACCCTCAGGCTCTGGAGGTTATGCTCGAAGCCCCCCTCCCCTTCCATCAGCTGCGCCATCATGCGCTCGCCAGCGTGCCCGAACGGGGTGTGCCCAAGGTCGTGGGCCAGCACGATGGCTTCCGTCAAGTCCTCGTTCAGGCGGAGGGCGCGGGAGATCGAGCGCGCGATCTGGGATACCTCGATGGTATGGGTGAGCCGGGTCCGGTAATGGTCCCCCTCGTGGTTCACGAATACCTGCGTCTTGTATTCCAGACGCCGGAAGGCCGCGGAGTGGATGACCCTGTCCCGATCCCGCTGAAACACCGACCGGAAAGGGTCCTCGGGCTCCGTGAACCTCCTCCCCCTCGACTCCCCGCTTTTGACGGCGTAAGGCGCAAGGGCCTCGGTTTCCTTGCGCTCGAATTCCTTTCGGTCAAACATGCTCTTTCACGACAACACGATTTTTCCCCATGGTTTTTGCCAGGTACGCCGCCTCATCCGCAAATTTTACCATCTTTTGCTCGGAAACATCCTCTTTCCCCATGGAGTATATCCCGATGCTCACGGTGAGACGGCCCTCTCCGCCGGAGGGTTCGAAGAAACGGTGCCCATCGATTTCCGTCTTGATCCGCTCCGCGAGCATCAGCGCCCCGGCGGGCGTCGCTTCCGGAAGGATGATCCCGAACTCTTCTCCCCCGTACCGGGCCACGATGTCGTTGGTGCGCACGACGCCGCGCAACAGGCCCGCGATCTTCCTGAGGGCAGCGTCCCCTGCCAGGTGTCCGAATTGATCGTTGAACTTCTTGAAATCATCGACGTCCAGCATGAGGAGGGAAAGGGGGTGTCCGTACCGCCTGGCGCGTGCCAATTCCCTGGTGAGGGACCGGTAGAACTCCCTGTGGTTCGCAAGCCCCGTCAGGCCGTCCGTTTTCGAGAGCCTTCTTGTGTTCTCGTTCAGTTCGACCAACTCCAGGGCCGTTGCCGCCTCGCGGACGAGCGTGACGACCGAATCCGTGGTCTTCCGGCTGATCGGACGGGAACCGGGTTGGCTTCGCACCACAAGAATCGCGGACGGTGCGAACATCTCGCATTGGAGGCACTCTTTCCGTTTCTCCTCGAGGGTACCCGAAACGTGCAGTATGCAGGTCGAAAACCCCTCGATCCAGCATTTGGTGTCCATGTCCAGGGTGTCATAGGCGGGGCACTCGAGGTGTCCGCACGCCTGGACTTCGGAGCATTTCCTGCCGACCTTCCTAGCCACCGGCACCAGGAACGCCGGCCGATCCCCCAGAATGGCCCGGTCCTCCGGGCAATGGCTTTTGCCGTCCAGCGAAGGGATCGTGACTGCGTCACCTCTCCAGACCGTTCGAGCCAGAAGGGACATTTCATTCGAGCACGGAATCCGAACGCTTCCTTGTCCGTTCCCCCCCCCCTCGCTCCCAAACACGAGATCTCCCCTCTCGTCGAGGATGCCGAGGACCGCTCCGCTGAACCCGAGGCCCTCCCGCACCCCCTTGAGCAGGGCCTCGAGGACCTCGTGAGACCGGGAAGCCTGAAGCATCTTCTTGGTGAAAACATGACGGGTGAGCAAATCGCGATGCGCCTCGGTGATCTCGCGAACCCGTTTTTCCTGGTCTTCCCTTGCCTGCTTTACGGACACCCCGAAATTCTCCCGAACCCTGTCGAGGAGACGACCGGCGGTCTCAACCGTCACCCGGCAGTCGGCCGTGTCGGGAAGATCCTCCCCATGGGACCGTACAGCATCCGCCAGAATGCGGACAGCGTCTTTGAAGGAGGTCAGGTAAGCCCGGAACAAGAGCAGGAGAATCCCGATCAGCAGGGAAAACGTTGCCACCGCCACCAGCGGACCGTATCCCGAAAGGAAGACGGGTGACCCCCGGCCTGTGTCCAAGAGGTTCCAGCCGAGGAGGTCTGCAGCCAACCAGGCAAACGCCGCCCCCACGAGGATCATCGCGACCCCGCCCAGGAAAAACCGTTTCTCTATCCGTCCCTCGATCCGTGTCAAGAAAGGAGGATTCCTCTCCGCGATGCCCAAAAGATCTATTCTTCTTTACGGAAATCGGCCCCAAAAAGTTCACCGGATCTTCTCAGGAGATCAGAAGGAAGCGGACGAAATCGAGAAGCCACCTGACGGCGTCTTTGCCGGCTGTAACCCATGCCCTGTAGGCTTGCGCCACGCCTGTCCATCCCGCGATGATCCCGGGCCCCATCAGGCAGGGTATCCACAACAGGAGAAAGAGCAGGACGACCGCGGCGGAAAACAGCCTTCCGCTCCTGCGCAGGTCCGGCTGTCCTACCAGAAACCCCTCGGCGGAGAAAAGGAGATGCATCGTGAACAGGAAGGAGGCCGTCGCAAGGTAGATGTCCGGCACCCAGGGGGACGTTCGCCGAAACAGAGAGGCCGCGACGCCGGTTCCCACGCAGTACAGGGGAAAGATGTACGGGGCGAGGTCGATCATCACGTTGGTCCGGTCCAGGACCACCTTGCCTCCGTCTCTCGACGAGATATGGAACTGGTGGATCTTCCGGAAAAAGATCTTGGCAAGCACGAGGTGGGAGAATTCGTGGCCCCACAGGTAAAACCGTTCAGGCTTCCGCAGGAAGAAATGCACCAGCAGGTAGGCCAGGGCGCCCCCCAGGACGATCCACCCTTCCTCGCGCGTCGCCAGCTGCCCCGCAGGAACCGGAAACGTGTACAGAAGAACTCCATCGACGATCAGAAGCGGGATCCCGACAAGGGAAAAGAGGAAAACCCTCACGGGCGGTCCTGAGCCGAAGAGCAGTCACTGCCGTTTGTGTGAATAGAATGGCGAGTTATTCCCATAAAGAAACAGCTTTACAAACAGCGATCATTGTGTTATTTCTCTTGATGAAAAGCCCTTGAAATAGCGTTCTGAAAGGCGATGGGAATTGGACCATCTTCCCAACATTCTCAAGACACGCGACCTCGCCATTCTCCTGGACATGAGCCCCGATGCGGTCAACGACCTCGCCCGAAAGGGAGTCCTCAAGGGGTACAAGAGCGGCAACCAATGGCGCTTCCGACGAAAGGATATCGATCGGTTCCTGGAAAAGGAAGGGAAATTACTGGCGCCCCCGGGGTGACTCGAACACCCGGCAAACGGTTTAGGAAACCGCTGCTCTATCCGCCTGAGCTACGGGGGCGTCTCCCCCGGCATCCCCTTCCCCACCTAATCCCTGAACTTGAGCAGGGAAAACACCTTCTGCCCCTTCAACTTCTCGCGCCCGCGAAGGTCCGTCAATTCGGCCAGGAAGCAACATTCTACAACAACCGCGCCCTGTCGCTTCAATAAATCCACCACGGCGCTGACCGTTCCTCCCGTGGCGAGCACGTCGTCGGCCACGACCACCTTCATTCCGGGTCGTACCGCGTCCTCGTGGATCTCCAGCCTGTCCTTGCCGTACTCGAGCGTGTACTCCGCAGCTACCGTTTTGTGCGGAAGCTTCCCGGCCTTGCGCACGAGAATGACGCCGATCCCCAGCTTGTATGCCATCGCGGCCCCCATCACGAACCCGCGGGCCTCGATCCCGACGACAGCTTCCACGCCCTTCTGGAAGTGGCGGTGCGCCATGAGGTCGATCGCCCGCTGGTAGGACGCCGGGTCGGACAGCAGGGTTGTGATGTCCTTGAACTGGATTCCCTTGATGGGAAAGTCGGGGATGTTCCGGATCCTTTTCTTGAGGGCTTTCATCGCAGGGCTTCCGCCTCCTCCAGATATTTTTCGGGGTCCACACCCTCCCCTTCCAGCCGAATCTCGAAGTGGAGGTGAGTCGTCGTCGCGTTTCCGGTGTCTCCCACCGTCCCGATCACGCTTCCTGCCGCAACGGCATCGCCGGATCGGACGTGGAAGGATCTCAGGTGTCCGTACAGGGTTGTGACCCCTTCCCCGTGGTCCAGAACGATCGCGTTTCCGTACCCTCGCATCCCGTTCCCGGCGTACAGCACCACGCCGAAACCCGCAGCCCGGACCGCAGTCCCCCCCGGCGCCAGGATATCGATCCCTTCATGCCTCCGCCCGTCCCGCATCCCGAACCCCGAGGAGATCGTTCCGCGCAACGGGAGTACGAACCTTTTCCCCGACAGACGGGAACTGGTATCCAGGACCCCCGGGGGGGGGACGGTCCTCGTGCCGGTCGCTCCCGGGATCCAAAGCATCTGTCCCGCCTGCAGCGTCCGGGGGTCATCGATCCCGTTTGCCTCGAGGAGCGCACCTGGATCCATGTCGTATGCTTTTGCGATCCGGTAGGCCGTCTGCCCTCTCTCCACCCGGTGGTAGACGCCCGTCCCCCTCGAGCAAGCCGGGACAATCCCCGCGAGGATCAGTGCGGCAAGCAGAACCTCCGGGAGCCGGAACCTCTCCCGGACAGACATCCTTCCGATCATTCGGAGAACCCGTGGGCCCCCAGGAGAGGGACGAAACGGCAACCGCCGAGGTATTCCTTGCGGGGGATCCCCTCCTCCTTGCGGACGCTGACCAGATCCTGCTCCCACCGACCCCCGATCGGGATCACCATGATGCCGCCTTCCCTCATCTGCGTGAAGAGGGGCTCCGGCACGTCGGGCGCGGCTGCCGTGACGATCACCCGGTCGAACGGAGCATCTTCCGGGGCACCCAGCGTTCCGTCCCCGATGCGGAACCGGACGTTGCCGATCGCGAGGGCGGCAAGCCTGGCCTGGGCCCCCCGGGAGAGGGATTCCAGGCGCTCTACGGTGACCACCTCCCGGGACATCCGGCAGAGAATCGCCGTCTGGTAGCCGGACCCGGTACCGATTTCGAGCACCTTCTCGGTTCCTTCGAGGATGAGCGCCTGGGTCATCTCGGCGACGATGTACGGTTGGGATATGGTCTGCCCGTCCCCGATGGGGAGCGGGTTGTCCTCATAGGCGCGGGCGGCGAGCGACGGGGGAACGAACCGGTGTCGGGGAATTTCCGTCATGACCGCGAGAAGCCTCTCGTCCCGAATGCGGCGGGCCCTGAGCTGCTCCTCCACCATGGCTTTCCTGCTCCGGGCGGCCGAATCCTCGCCCGGTTCCGCTTTCGGTCTGCGCCACCCCAATGCCCGGCTCCGTTACCACTTCCATCGTTTGAGGTTGCGCAGCGACATGTGATTCGTCAGATCGAGATGGATCGGCGTGATCGAAATGTAGTTCTGCGCGACGGCGACCAGGTCCGAGCCGGGAATGTCCTGACTGGCGAGGGAATCGCCGCCGATCCAGTAATATTTCCTCCCGCGGGGGTCGCGCTTCTCCACGATGGCCTCCCCGTAGATCCGCTTTCCCTGGCGCGTGATTCTCACACCCTGGATCTCGTCCATCGGGACGTTGGGAAGGTTCACGTTCAGCAGCGTGTCTTTCGGAAGCTTCTGGCGAAGCACCTTGCGTGCGACGTTCACGGAGAATTCCGCTGCCGCATCGAACCGGAAATGGTTTCGCGAGGCGAGGGAGACCGCGATCGAAGGGATCCCCAGCAGGGTCCCCTCCATCGCCGCGGAGACGGTTCCCGAGTAGGTGATGTCGTCCCCCATGTTCGCCCCCTTGTTGATGCCGGACACGAGCAGATGGATCTTCTTCTTTCTGAGGATTCCGTTCACGGCAAGGTTCACGCAATCGGTCGGCGTCCCGTCGACGGCGTACGCCCGCGTCCCGATCTTTTCGACCCGAAGCGGCTGCGCCAGCGTGAGGGAATGTCCCGCCCCGCTTCGTTCCCTGTCCGGGGCGACCACGTACACCGTGCCCAGGGCGCGCAGAGCCTCCGCAAGGGCGGCGATCCCGTCGGAACGGATTCCGTCGTCGTTGGACACGAGTATGATGGGGGACGGATTTCTCACGTTCAGCCGACGAGCTCAGGAAAGAAAATGGTCGGGGCGACTGGACTT
>CP070783.1:596424-622148 GCA_020346465.1 Deltaproteobacteria bacterium | reverse complement strand
CCGGAACCCCGGTGTCGGCCGCTTCGAGGGAAACCGCGGTCCCGGATACCGCTTCAATGCTCATCCAGAGTTTGTCCCCCTGTTCGCCGAGCAGGATGAGCCTGTCCGACTCTCCGAGGGATACGTACCGTATCCTCCCTTGGAACCGAACGGGGACAAAGGAATAGATCCATGTGCCGTCCGGAAGAGGGATCGGGGCGCCGCGTTCGGATAGGTCCCCCGGCCTGTACCGTTCCAGGGCGACCCGGAAGACGGGCCCCTTGAATATCGCCGCGGGATCGGATTCCTGGCCCACGAGGACTACCCCCTCGTCCCCCAGATCCACCGTGCGGAGGAAATAGGGGATGTCCTTCGCGATGCGCCGGTACTCCTTTCCGTCGAACTCCCAGATGTCGGAGGACGCTTTCCCGGAGAGATGCCTAACGGCAATGACATCGCCGATCCCGTTCCGGTTCAGGTCCGCGATATCGATGTGGATGATCCCCCCGCGTCCCTCCGGGATCCTGGCCTTCTCGGACAGGTCCTCCCCCGCTACCCGGTAGAGCGCGATGGAGTCGGGGTAGGCCGCGGCGATTTCGGGTTTCCCGTTGCGGTCGGTGTCTCCTATGGCGAGAGAGACGACGTTCCCGTCGATGTTCCTGCTGACACCGACCTTGCCCGATAACAGCGGGATCTTCGGCTTCGCCCCCCCCTCGCCGATCTGGCCGCCGCCAAAAAAGAGAAGGGAAAGTTTATCGGACGCCTCGATGGCCATCGTCCGGTATGCGAAGGGAAGGTCCACAACATCCGTTTTGCCTTGCCTCTCGAGGGGCAACTCATTGTCTTTGGCCGTTACGAAGACCGTCCTCCCTTTTTCCGGGTCCTCGGTCGGGGCAATCGTAAGGTCGAGCGTTGCCGTGCGGCCGATGCGGGATACGGCCCCCGTCAGGACATAGGTGGCACCGAGTGGACGCGCCTTCCGTCTCCTCTCTCCGGGGTCGCTCCCCCGATCCTGCTCCAGGAGGTGCACGTCGAACCGGTCCCGAAGCTTTTCCGCGAGGACCTGACCCAGGAGCGTGGATACCCTCGCCCCGTCTTCCAATCCGATGGGCTGGGGCGGGAACAGGGCCAGGCTCTGCCGGCCCGCCCCGGCGTCCGAGAGGAAGAGGCCGCAGGCGAGCGCCGCGAGAGAGGCGCAAAGGAAGGTGCGCACCCTCATTTGATGAGCGACACCACCTTCTTGAACTCCGGCGTTGCCGCCACCTTGAGGAGCTGGAAGATCGCCGTTTCCGTGCTTACGACCGTGCAGCCGGCGTCCCGCAGCGCCTGAAGCCCGCTCTGGTAATTGTGCAGAGACCGGGAAGACACGGCATCGTCGAGGATGAAAAGCGAATACCCTGCCCGGGAAAGGTCGACCGAGGTCTGGTAGACACATACGTGGGTCTCCATCCCGACCATGATCACCTGTCTCCGGTTCAGGTCCGAAACGGCGGAGAGGAACCCCTCGTCCCGTGCGCTGCTGAAGGTCATCTTCTCGATCAGCCGGTAGTCCTTTCCGTCGAAGGCCCGCATGACCTCCGGCACGGTCTTTCCGAGGCCCTTCGGGTACTGCTCCGTCAGGAGGATCGGAAGCCCCAGCGTCCCGGCCGCCTCGATCGCGATCTGCATGTTTTTCAGGGAGCGGGAGTACAGATCCTTGTGGATGGCGGGAACGAGCCGTTCCTGCACGTCCACGACGACAAGGACAGCTTCCTCCCTGTTCAGGAAATCCGTCATCTTCCCTCCTCCCCCTGCGCGTCGCAGGCGATGATCCCTTCCTCCATAAGAGTGAGTTTCTCGAACCCGGATTCGGTCACCAGGTAGGTATTCTCGAGTCCCACGGCCCCCTGCGACGGAAAAACGAATTTCGGTTCCAGGGCGAACGTCATCCCGGGCGCCAGGATCGTCTCGGAGCCCTTGGCGATGAAAGGGAACTCGTCGGCCTCGATCCCCACGCCGTGCCCGATGAATTTCACGTTGTACCCCGGCGCCCCCATGAAATTCGCGGCGAACGGACTGCGGGAGGCCATCTCCGGACCGATTTCGTACAGATCCCCCGCCGTCGCCCCCGGCCGCGTGGCACTCTCGATGTTCCGCATCACCTTCACGGCCATGTCGTACGCCCTGAGCAGCTTCTCCGGCAGCTCTCCGATCACGTACGTCCGGGCCATGTCCACCAGGTAGCCGTCCTGCGCCCACATGAGGTCGACCAGGATCGGTTCGTCCTCACGGAAAGGCCGGTGCCCCTGCCCGACCGGAACGAAGGGACCGGACCCCTTCCCCGCGGTGGGGAAATCGGCGTAGGACGGGATCGCTGCGTCGGCCCCCGAGATGACACACCCCAGCCCGACTTCCTGGTTCCACGCCCGCATCCGGGTGATCGTCGTGTGACCGGCCGAGATCGCACTCCCCTGGAGGAGGCCGCCAAGCTCGGTTTCGGTGAGCCCGGGGCGGATCTCCCCGCGCGCGCGGGAGAGGAGGCCGGCCAGTTTTCTTCCGCACGCACGCATCGCCTCGACTTCCGACGGCCCCTTGACCGCCCGGATCTCACGGATCGATCGCGAAACGTCCACCGCCTTCGACACGGGGAACAGCTGGGAGAATCGCTGAAAGGCCGACACCGGCATGACGTCCAGCTCGAATCCGATAGTGCCGAACGACACCTTTTTTTTCTCGAAATGCACCGGGATCTCCCGTGGGCTGGCGATCCGCACGATATGCTCGATGGCAGCCTCCTCGAGGGCCCGCTCGTAGACCCGGCGGACGAAGTAGACCGGCTCTTCGCTTGCCGGCACGCAGAGAACCCCCTGCTGGATCGACCCGGTGAAGTAGAAAAGGTCGGCGTTCTGGACGAGGAACGCGGCATCCACCCCGTCCGCGGAAAGCCTCTCCTGGAGGATTCGGATCCTCGCGCGGATCTCCTCTTTCGGCGTCAGCCTGTACATCTTCGGCATTACCCCCGACTTCCCCTTCTCCTGCCCCTTCGGCCCCTACTCTTTCCCGCGGGCCCAGATCTCCTCGAGCTCCTGGTACGATTTCGGATACTCCGCCCGGAAGCGCAGGTAGATGGGGACCGGGTACCGCACGCCCCCTGCATGGGTTTTTTCCAGACCCTCGACGATCTCGTCTCCCATCCCGAACGGGAAGGTGAAGGCCATCTCG
The DNA here is from genome assembly GCA_020346465.1 of Deltaproteobacteria bacterium. Classification (GTDB taxonomy): domain Bacteria; phylum Desulfobacterota; class Deferrimicrobia; order Deferrimicrobiales; family Deferrimicrobiaceae; genus CSP1-8. The sequence continues at coordinate 618,968 of CP070783.1, read as the reverse complement.
TCGTCGCCGGTCAGCCCGAAGATCCGGTCTCCGTAGCACGGGAGGATCACCTGCGGCTCCTCCGTCTTCCTTCCCTTGATCACGATGTCCGTGCAGTCGCCGCGGCCGGAGAAATCGCTCTTAAGACTTCCTCCCTTCCTGTACAGGCAGGCGTTCAGCAGCCGGAGCACCTGGGCCGAGTTTCCGTACACGAGGACGGTATCCGGCGTGAAGCCTGCCCTCCCGAGGGGCGCGGCAACCACGTGTGCGTACTCCCCGATTTCATACTTCGCCAGGGCCTCTTCGAATTTCGCCCCGGCTTCCCCGCAGGAGGCGTACATCCCGTCCGCAAGTTTCCCCGACGTATAGTACTCGTTACGCTCCTCGAATCCGAAGGCCGCCTTGGCGATCGGGCAGGAGATGTCCTCCCCCGAAAGCGCCATTGCCCAACCGTAGCGCCGGGCAATGGATATCGCTTGGCAAATTGCTACCTTAACACCAAGATACTTTGTTGGTACTTTAACTCTTTCCGGGAGGGCCTCGCCGGCCTTGAACGACTTGATCCCGAGGGGAAATGTATGGACCCGCAGATGTTTTTCGAGGTGGCCGGAAAGTGTGGATGCGTCCATGACCGATTACCCTCCTTGGTGTCTACTCCCACTTCCTCTTGTCGATGATCTTTCTCTTTTCATCTTCAAGGTCCGCCCTGTCGACAAAGACGACCTCCCCTCTCAAGCGGGTGATCTCCCGTGCGACCTCGGATATCCGGGTTCCCAGCTCGTCGGAATGCGAGGCGGTGCTTTTCAGCGTCGCCTGGATCGTCATCTGGTCCTCATGTCCGACCCGCGTGATGACCAGCTGGAGCGATTCGACTTCGGGGACCTTCTTCTCGATCTGTTGCACCTGCTCGGGGTGGACGAACATCCCCTTCACCTTGGTCACCTGGTCGATCCGGCCGACGATGCGCACCAGTCTCGACGAACTTCTCCCGCAGGGGCACGGCTCGTTCGTGAAGAGGGACAGGTCGCCCGTCCCGAACCGGACGAGGGGATAGGTCGCATTGGGCAGCGTGACGACCACCTCTCCGATCTTTCCCGGGCCGACAGGTTCCCCCGTTGCCGGGTCGACCAGCTCGAGGAGAATCTCGTCGGGGATGTGCATCCCCTTCGCCTCGTGACATTCGTACCCGAGCGAGCCTGCGTCGGCCGTCCCGTACGCCTGCCTCACCTGGATGCCGAACTCCTCCTGGAACGTCCTCCGCAGCGTTTCGGGGAGCATCTCGGCGGCGACGAGCGCAACCTGGAGGCGAAGACCGTTCCCGGGAGTGATCCCCATCTCCTTCCCCTTCTCGAGAACGGTCATGAGAAACGAGGGGGTCCCTACATACCCGGTTACGCAGAGGTCCCGCATGACCTGCGCCTGCATCTCCGTGTTTCCCACGCCCGCGGGAATCACGGTGCAGCCGATCCGGATGAGCGCCTCGTCGAACATGAGGCCGGCCGGGGAGAAGTGGTACATGAAGGTGTTCTGCACGATGTCGCCGGGCCGGAATCCCGCAGCGACGAATGCCTTCTCCCACCGCCAGTGGCTCTCCTCCCTCCCTTCCGGATCGTACGTGGGGCCGGGAGAGACGTAGATCCGTCGCATGGCCCGCGGGGGGGCCGCCGCCAGACCGCCGAACGGAAGCTCTGCCTTCTGGATCGATTTCAGGTCCGCCTTCCGGGTAACGGGGATCCTTGCCAGGTCTGCAATGCCGTTCACTTCCGAGGGTTTGACCCCCGCTTCGTCCATCTTTCTTCTGGTCGCCGGTGCGTTTTCGTAGGCGTGCTTCACCGCATTGCGGAGAATCGTCCTCCGGAACGCTTCCCGCTCCTCCGGAGGCATCGTCTCCTGCGCCTCGTCGTAGAACCCGCGCTTCCTGTCGATCAAGAACCCCTCCTTTGTCCCCTGAAACTTTCACAATAGGGGACGTTCCTTGCACATTAAAAAGTTTAAGAACGTCCCCGGTATGTTAAGAAAGCCAGCGCTTGCGCCTTTTGTAGTGCTTGGTATCCTTGTACGATTTCCTCGTCCCCACCTCGGTCATCCCCAGGTAGAACTCCTTGACGTCCTCGTTGTTGGAGAGCTTTTCGGTCTCGCCGTCCAGGACCACCTTCCCGTTCTCCATGATGTACCCGTAGGAGGAGATCGAGAGGGCGACCCGGGCGTTCTGCTCCACGAGGAGGATCGTCGTCTTCTCCTTCTCGTTGATCTCCTTGATGATCCCGAAAATCTCCTTGACCAGCAGGGGGGATAGCCCCAGCGACGGCTCATCAAGAAGCATCAGCTTCGGCCGTGCCATGAGAGCGCGTCCTATTGCCAGCATCTGCTGCTCACCGCCGGACAGATACCCCGCCAGCTGCTTCCGGCGCTCCTTGATCAGCGGGAAGTACGTGTAGACCCGGTCGTAATCCCCTCTTATATTTTTTCCATCTTTCCGCGTGTACGCACCGCAGCGAAGGTTCTCGTCCACGGTCAGGTCCTCGAACACCCGTCGCCCTTCCATCACCTGGAAGATTCCCCGTGAGACGATCTCCTCGGGGTCACTTCCGTTGATCTTCTCCCCTTCGAAGAGCACCTCTCCGTCGGTGACCTCTCCCTCTTCCGATTTCAACAGCCCGGAGATCGCCTTCAGCGTCGTGCTCTTCCCGGCCCCGTTGCTTCCCAGCAGCGCCACGATCTGTCCCTGCGGAACTACCAGGGAGAGTCCTTTGAGAACGAGGATCACGTCCGAGTAGATCACCTCGATGTTGTTCACCTGAAGCATAGGTCCCCTGCTCGTTTGGTTTTTTTACAGGGGGAAGGGGGAATGCCCCCCTCCCCCGTCTCCTCCTCCCCGTTTCGGTTACAGCCCGAGCCACTCCGCCTTGCGCGGAAGCTCGATCGTCGTCTTGTAAACGAGTTTCCCCTTTTGGTACTCGTAGATCTTGGCCGACATGTTCGGACGGTGGTCGGTCGGGGTGTACGTGATCTTGGAAGTCAGCCCGCCCGTATCGAAATCCTTGAACGTCTCCAGGGCATCCTTCACCCCCGGACCGTTCAACTGCCCCTTCTTGTCGGCGATCTTCAACGCCTCGCACAGCACCATCATCGAGACCCAGCCCCGGATGTAGTGCGTGTTCTGGTGCTCGTTCTTGGTGACCTCCTTGATGAGCTTCATGCCCGGCACGTCGTCGCCGTAAACCGCCGCGGCCTGGAGGCCTAACACGCCATCGGCGGCGGCGCCCCCGATCTTGATCAGGTCTTCGTCGTTCCCCCAGATGTTCACGAGGAACTTCGTCTTGAGGCCGAGCTTCTTGGCATCCTTGATGATGACCGCAGCCGAGGGGGTGGTGCCGCCGATCCACGCGAAATCGGCGTTCTTGTTCTTCACGGAGAGCATCTGGGAGTTCGCCTCGATCGCCTTGAGACCGACGTCCTCGTCGCCCAGGATCTCGAACCCGAGCTCCTTCGCGTATTCCTTCCCCCCCCTGATCGGCGCGATCCCGTACGGGTGGTTCGGATAGATGAAGACGATCTTGGGCGCCCGCTTCTCCTTCCAGCCGTCCTTGATGTATTTGAGGCCTGCCCGCAGCTGCGTGGAGTAGTCCGCCGCGATGAAGAAGTTGTACGGGGCCTTCGCGGGGTCGGTCAGGTGGGCCGAGTACGAGGCCGAGAGGTACGGGATCTTGTCGGCCGCGAGAAAGCCGGTGAGCGCCTCGGTGTCGCCCGTGCCCCATCCCTGGACCGCTACGACCTTCTCCTCGACATACGCCTTGTACTGGTTGATCGCCTTGTTCTTGTCGTACGCGTAGTCGAACATCTGCATGTCGATCTTCTTCCCGTTGATTCCGCCGTGGGCATTCACGTATTCCTTATAGTCCTGCACCCCCTTGGCGTAGGGGTTGCCGACCGACGACGTCGGGCCTGTGAGATCGGCGAGGTGCCCCACCTTGATGTCCGCTGCCAGCGCAAATCCCGCGAAAAGAAACATCGTGCACGCGGCAACTGCCGCCATGCGAATCATTTTCCTCCCCATTCTCTCCTCCTTGGCTGGTTTTCAATTTCCAGTTCTCTTTCCTTACAGAAACCCGACTCGCTTCCTGTCTACCGATCCTGCCCGTCTTCCCCTCTCTTCAACCTCCTTTCCCTCGAAATGGCTTGGCTGCTAAGACACGCTGCGTGCCCATAGATTCACACTCAGTACGAAAACGGATAGAGCTTCCAGTACGCCTTGACCATCTTCCAGCGGTGGGCAAGCCCGTCCGGCTCGAAGATGAGGAACAGGATGATGATCAGGCCGAAGATCCCGTGCTCGAAGGAGATCGCCAGTTTGGCGATGTTCGCGTAGTCGGCGGCCACTGCCTCGGTCACCACTGAGAGAAGCTTCGGCAGGAGGATCATGAAGACCGCGCCGAAGATGGAGCCGATGATGGACCCCAGTCCTCCGATGATGATCATCGCGAGGTAGACGATCGACACCCCGATGTTGAACTGCTCGGAGGATACGTACTTCAGGGAGTGGCCGAACAGGGCCCCCGCAACGCCTGCGTAGAACGAGGAGATCCCGAAGGACAACAGCCGGTACTTGAACAGGTTGATCCCCATGATCTCCGCGGAGATGTAGTGGTCCCGCACGGCCATGAAGGCCCTTCCGGTCCGGGTGCGCATCAGGTTGGCGGCGAACAGGATCATGACGATCGCCACGGCGAGCACGATGTAGTAGTAGGACCGGTCCGTGGAGAACGTGTACCCCGCGATCGAGGGGCGGGGGATCGTGATCCCGTAGCTCCCCCCCGTCACCGATTCCCACCGGAGGAAGATCCACTCGAGGATGAACTGGGATGCCAGCGTCGCGATCGCGAGGTAGAGCCCCTTCAGCCGGAGGGACGGGATGCCGAAGACCATCCCCGCCATCGCCGTGACCAGGCCCGCCGCGGGAATCCCCACCCAGAAGGAGAGGCCGAGCTTGGCCGTGATGTAGGCTGACGTGTACGCCCCGACCCCTAGGAATGCCCCCTGGCCGAGGGAGATCTGCCCCGTATACCCCGTCAGGATGTTGATGCCGACCGCGCCAATGGAGGCGATGAGGATCTGGAGGAGGATCCAGAGGTATGCCCCCTTCAGGAGATATTCCCCTTTCAGCTTGAGAACCGGCAGGACGAGGAGAAAAACGAGGAAGACCGCCATGCAGACCTTGATGAAGGGGGTCTGGAAGATCTCCATGTCCTTCCGGTAGGTTGTCCGAAAATCCCCGCAGTAGTGCATGTCAGACCCTCTCGATTTCCTTCGTGCCAAAGAGGCCGTAGGGCTTGATCATCAGGATGATGACCAGGAAGATGTACGGCGCGACCTCCTTGACGCCGCTCAAGTTCAGGTACGTCTTGCAGAACCCGTCGGAGAGGTTCTCCAGGATCCCGATGATCATCCCCCCGAGGGCGGCCCCGAGAATGGAGTCCAGCCCGCCGAGGATCGTCGCGGGGAATACCTTCAGTCCGAAGTGGTAGAGCGAGCTGTTGATCCCGTTGATGTTGCCGATCAGCACCCCCCCGATCCCCGACACGACCGCCGAGATCACCCAGGACAGGGCGAAGATGTGCTTCACCGAGATCCCCATCGACTGGGCGACCTGCTGGTTGAAGGCCGCCGCCCGCATACCCACCCCGGCCTTGGAGTACTTGAAGAAGACCGAAAAGACCACCAGGAGGAAGACGGAAAGAACGAAGCACCACACGAACTCGAGGGAGATGGGCAGCCCCGCGATCTCGATCATCTCCTGGGGAAAGAGCTTCGGTTCGTAGACGAGAATCTCCGTCCCCCAGATGGCCGAGACGATCGACCGGAGGACCAGCGAAAGCCCGATGGTGACCATGATGATGGAGATGATCGGCTCGCCGATCATGGGGCGGAGGATCAGCCGCTCGATGAACAGCGCCAGGACCATCCCGAACAGGATGGTGAGCAGAAGCGCGGCCCAGAACGGGACGTGCATCTGTACGAGGAAGGCGAAGCAGACGTAGGCGCCCACCATCAGCAGCTCCCCCTGGGCGAAGTTCACCACGCGGGTCGCCTTGTAGATGATGACGAAGCCCAAGGCGACCGCCGAGTAGATGCTGCCGATGACCAAACCGCTGATCACCAGCTGCAGAAGGTACTGGAACGTCATCCTTCCCCCCTATAAATCCCGGATGGCGAGCGTCGTCCTGATCTGCGAGGTCTTTCCGTCCTGGTACTTGATTACAGCGTCGATCGGGATCGATGCCGCCCCGGCGTATATCCCCTCGATCACGTGCCGGTACCTCTCCCCCACGAAGGCGCGCCGGACCTTCCTCGTGCGGGTCAGCTCGTCGTCGTCCGCATCCAGCTCCTTGTACAGGAGCAGGAACCGCCGGACCCTGGTGGTTTCGGGAAGCGTGGCGTTCACTTTTTCCACTTCCTTCGCGACAAGCTCCAGAACCTCGGGCTTCCCCGCCAGGTCGGTGTAGGTCGTGTAGTTGATCCTCCGGCTCTCCGCCCACTTTCCGACATAGGGGTAGTCGATGCAGATCATCGAGGCGATGAAGTCCCGCTCGTGCTCCAGACAGACGCACTCCTTGATGTAGGGGGAGAACTTGAGCTTGTTCTCGATGAACTGGGGAGAGAATCTCGTCCCGTCCGTTAGGTGCATGACGTCCTTTACGCGATCGATGACGATGAGTTGCCCGTCCTCGGTGAAGTACCCGGCGTCCCCGGAGTGGAGCCAGCCGTCCGCGAGGGTCTTCTCGGTCTCTTCGGGGCTCTTGTAGTACCCGAGGAACACCGAAGGGCTCCGGGAGAGGATCTCGCCGGTCTCCGAGATCCGGATCTCGGTCTCGGGGATGGGCTTGCCCACGGAGTCGAAGTTGATGTCGCCCTCCCGGTGGATGCAGGAGATGCCGGAGATCTCGGTCTGCCCGTAGATCTGCTTCAGGTTCACCCCCATCGCGGTGAAGAACTTGAAAATGTCGGGCCCGAGGGCCGCGCCGCCCGTGGAGGCGGTTCGGATGCCGAGGAGACCGAGACGGTCCTTCAGGGCCCGGAACACGAGGTAGTACGCCAGCCGGTGCTTCAGTTTGAGAAGGGGACCCGGATTCTGCTTTCGGAAGATGGTATCCGCGTACTCGTACCCGACGGGGAGAGCCCAATTGTACATCGTCCGCTTGAGCCGGGAGGCGTCCATGACCTTCACCTGGACGGTGGAGGTCATGTTCTCCCAGATCCGCGGCGGGGAGAACATGATGTTCGGCCCGATCTCCCGGATGTTTTCCTGGACCGTCTCGGGCTTCTCGGGGAAATTGACCGTGAAGCCGGTGAGAAGCGCGCTGGACAGGCACATCATCTGCTCCCCGATCCAGGCCAGGGGGAGGAAGGAGACGAACTCGTCGGTCTCGAACTTCGGGTCGACCTCCATCAGGTTCGCGGCCATCGTGAGGAGATTCCGAAAAGAGAGCATCGCGCCCTTCGGGAACCCGGTCGTCCCGGAGGTGTAGCAGATGAGCGCGATGTCTTCCATCTTCCCCGCGGCGACCTTTTTCGGGTAGAGTTCCGGCTCGCGCTCCTCGAGCTCCCGGCCGCAGTTCTCCACCTCCTTAAAGTCGATCAGGCAGGGCTCCTTGTACCCCCGCATCCCCCGGGGGTCGCTGTACACCACGTACCGAACCTTCGGCAGCTGCTCCTTCATTCCGAGGATCTTGTCCACCTGCTCCTGGTCCTCGGCCACCACGAACGTGGAGTCGGAGTGATCGATGACGTAGGAGACCTCCTTCAGGGTCGAGTCCTGATAAAGGCCCAGCGGCACGGCACCGGCCGCCTGGGCGGCCACCTCGGCCCACACCCACTCCGGCCGGTTGTCCCCGATGATCGCGACTTTGTCCCCGGGGGATAGCCCCAGGGAGACCAATCCCAGGGAGAAGTACTTCACGTGGTCGTAGTACTCCTTCCAGGTGAACTCCTGCCAGATTCCGAACTCCTTCTCGCGCATGGCGATCTTCCGGTCTCCATACTTCTCCGCGTTCCTTTCGAGAAGCTTCGGAAATGTATCGTACTGCGGCAGGTTCTCTTTCATCCTCGTCACCGGGCCTCGAGCTTCCGTAAGAAGTCGTCATCCTCGCCGATGTAGGCGCGGATCACATGCGGGTCGCTCGCCACTTCCCCCGGCTCTCCCTCCGATATCTTGACGCCGAAGTCGAGCACGCTCACCCGGTGGCTGATGTCCATGACGACACCCAGGTCGTGCTCGATCAGGAGGATCGTGACCCCCCATTCCTCGTTGATGTCGAGGATGAACCGGGCCATGTCCTCCTTCTCCTCGAGGTTCATCCCGGCCATCGGTTCGTCGAGCAGGAGGAGCCTGGGCCTGAGAGAGAGGGCGCGGCCGAGTTCGACCCGCTTCCTCAGTCCGTAGGGAAGCGTCCCGACGGGCTTCTTCCGGATTTTCTCGATTTCGAGGAAATCGATGATATCCTCGACGATCTTCCGGTTCTCGATCTCCTCCTTGCGGGCGGGGCCAAGGAAGATCCCCCCGGACAAGAAGCCCCTTTTCAGGAAGAGATGTCTCCCCAGCATGAGATTATCGAGCACGGTCATATGGTGGAAAAGGGCGATGTTCTGGAACGTCCTGGCGATCCCGAGACGGGCAATGCGGTGAGGGATCATCCCCGTGATCTTCCGGTCCTGGAAGGTCACCGTACCCTGCTGCGGCCTGTAGACGCAGGAGATGCAGTTGAATATCGAAGTCTTCCCCGCGCCGTTCGGCCCGATGATCGCGTGGATCCGTCCCCGGCCCACGTCGATCGAGACCCCGTTGATCGCCTTCACGCCCCCGAACGCCAGGTGAATATCGTCGATCCTGAGCAGTGGCACCCGAAAATCTCCCTCGGTGGTAATTGGGTTAGAATATCGCAATCCAGTCTCAATATTTAAACAATGTTCTTCAAAATTCCTGAAACCGGAAATCCTGTTTTATCGGGAGTTTTTTACTCCGGTAATATTACCAGACGGCACGACCGAAACAAGTCGAATCGAGCACCCCTCCGTTGCTTTCCCCCGATACCCTGTTGTATGATCAGCCCATGGATGCGGCTGACAGCGTTCCGATCGCCTTTCTCGGATTCGGTCCGATCGCAATCATACCAACCGCGGGCATGGTCCGGTGAGGAAACAGGACCCATCCCGGCCCCGGTTCGTTCGTCCCCGGCGGTTCCCTCTCGCCGTGCTGGCGGGGGCCTTTGCCTGCCTCCTTCTTTCCTTTTCCCCCATCTCCTCCCGGGCCGACATCTATCAATGGGAAGACAGTCGGGGGACGCTGCACTTCACGGACGACATCTCGACCATCCCGCAGGCGTACAGGAAGAAGGCAACCCAATTGATGCGGGAAGCTCCCTCTGTCATCTCCCCCTTGCAGACCTCCCCTCCCCCCGGGGGAGAGCCACCTGCCCCCTCCATGGGCGGGCTTTCCCAGGAGGAGGAGACCGCGCGGGACGCTGCCCGGCAAAAGGAGGAGCTGGCCTCGGAGGTGGAGCAGCAGAAGGCAAAGATCGCCGCGAAGGAGAAGCACATCCGCGAAGTCGACGACAAACGGTCGCTCGCCGTGAACCCCCTCCGGAACCGGCTTGTCGATCAGGCGGACCTGGACCTGTACGACAAGTACATGGCCGAGCTTCCCGGCGACAAGGAACGGCTCAAAGAGACCGAATCCCGCCTCGAATCGATCAAATAAGGCCGAACTCCCCGGGCAGCGGGGAAACCACCATCACCTTTTTTCTTGTTACGGGGTGGAGGAAGGCCACCTCCGCGGCATGCAGCATGAGCCTCCTTTTTCCCGCTCCCTCCGGCGGAACCGCAGAGTATCTCCTGTCTCCCACGACCGGAAAGCCGGCCGCCGCAAGGTGCGCCCGGATCTGGTGTCGCTTCCCCCGGGAAATCTCCGCCCGCACGAGTGTGAAGGATCCGTCCCCTCCCACAGGCGTCACGGCCGTCCAGCGCCTCGAATCCGGGTCAGGGGTCTCCGTTCTCACCCTGACCGTTTCCCCTCCCCCGGCGTCAATCCGGAAGGACAGCGTCCTGCTTTCGTCGAGACAACCGCATACCAGGCAGTAATACGTTTTCCGGATCTCACCCCTCTCTCGCTCTTGCGAGAGAAACTCCAGCGCATCCTTCGTCAGCGCCGCGGGAACGGCTCCGCTCGTTGCGTAGTCCAGCCTTGTCAGGAGGGACAGACCGGGCAAGGAGGAGGAGAACTCCACCACGGAGGGGAATTCCCGGCGCAGATACCCGGCAAGCGTTCCTCCCTCCCCCGGCCGGTGGGGCTCCGTGTGCACGTCGGGCGGCTTATCCAGCACCGCTACCGCATCGTCCGCGAAAAGCACCGAGGCCCCCGGGAGGTCGCCCGGCTCGGGCATCCAGTCCCGTGCTTCGGCGATCCGTCGAACGACCACCCTCTCCCCCGCCGAAAGAAGACGCCCTTTTTGCGCCCTTCCCCTCTCCACCCTCACTTCGCCCGCCTCGATCGCGAAACGAACGCTTCGGGCGGGCAAGCCCGGGAGGCGTATCCGGAGGAAACGGTCCAGCCGGATCCCGCTCTCTCTTTCCTCCACCGTCAGGGACATTCCTTCCAGCACGCGGGCGGCCCTCATTCCGTCCCGTTCTTCCGATCGGGGCTGCGCCTGGTCCGTATCCCACGAGGATGGGCGTTCTCCCCTCCTATGGTTCGACGACCGTCGCCCGGAGAATCGTGACGGCCTCCAGGGGAACGTCCTGAAACATCGATACGCGGCCCGTGGGGACGGCACGGATCTTGTCGGCCACTTCCATCCCTTCGATCACCTTGCCGAATACGGCGTACCCGAACCCCCGCGGCGTTTCGTCGACATGGTTCAGGAAATCGTTGTTCACCACATTGATGAAGAATTGCGCAGTGGCGGAGTCGACAACTCCGGTCCGGGCCATCGCGATCGTTCCCCGATCGTTTCGCAGCCCGTTCCCGGCCTCGTTCTTGATGGGAGGGTGGGCGGGCCGCCTCTCCTTCATATCCTTGGTGAATCCCCCTCCCTGGACCATGAAATCCCGGATCACCCGGTGAAAGATCAGTCCGTCGTAATGTCCCTCCTTCACGTAGGCGAGGAAGTTCCGCACGCTGATCGGCGCCTTCTCCGGGTACAGTTCGACCTTGATGTTTCCCAAGCTTGTTTCCAGCAGGACCACGGGGTTCCCTCCTTTCGGGGCGGCAGAGGCACCGGAGACGATCCCGCAGGAAACAGCAAGAACAGCAGCCATCCTGAGAAAAGCACGCACTGGCCCCTCCCTTCGTTCCATGATCCAAATATCATACTGCGATCCTCTGGGAGTGGGGAAGAAACCAGGGGGGTTTACGAAGGCAGGTTCCAGATTCCAGATCGGAAAGAACTGGGTTGCCGGAAGGGGCGTCCGTCAAGGCGTCAGCGCAGAAGCGGCGATGTGAGGAGTATCTTCCCCTCGATCGAGCCGTCCTCGCCGGACGGCCTCTCCGCCGACACGAGAATGCTGGTAACGGGCCCCTTCGGATCCCTGCCGTACGCCGCCCGGAAGTCTTCCTTGATCTTCCTGGATTCGGTGATTCTTTTTCCCAGTTCCGCCTCGCCGCCCACGAGGAAGACGGTCTCCTCCTCTCCCAGGCGGTACATCGACCCCTCCGGCGCCCTGTTTCCGAAGGCAAAGGTCAGCCGGATACCCCCGGGAGAAAAACCGTGCCAGACCTCCCGGAAGAAATCCGTGGTCCGTCTTTTCCACGGAAGCCCCACCGATTCCTGGCCGAACACGACAGTGACCGAAAGAGGGAAATGCGCCGCGTGCGGGACATAGTCCCGGGAGCTGCGGTTGGTGCCGGTGGAAACCATCTCGATCGACAGGATATCCTCCGGCTGAAGGGGCCTGTTGATCTTCTTCTCCCAGACCACGCCCGTCCCCGGGGACAGGACGAGCTCCGCCCGGAATGTGTCGGCACCCGCATCCACGCTTCTCTCCGGAAGGGAATTCCATCTTCCCGGAGTGTCCTCCTCCCACCCTGCCTTCCGCGCCTCATCCGCCCCCCCCGCCCGCGAAACGGAAGCCGGAAGGAGCAGGAGCAGAAGTGCAATGGGAACGCATCCGAGAATCGACCTACGGTTCGTCATCCGTCCCCCTCTCCTCCTGCCGGCGGGAGATTTCCATGCCGGCCGTCCGCAATTTCTCGGTGAAAAAGTCCGCGGAGGCCGCCGCACGGGGGAAGTCCTCGGCGCGAAACACGACCCGTACCCGGAACTCCCCCTCCAGCGAGGGATAGGAGCCGATGCTCACCCCGGGGAAACCGGCTTTCGTCTCGCGCATGATCTCCGCGTAGGCGGATTCCGGGGCCTGGCTGTACAGGGTCACCCGCGCCCCTCTTTTCCCTTCGACAAGGGGCTTGATCCAGAAAAACATCTCGCGGAGAAGGCGGGGAATCCCGGGAAAGACGGCCATCCGCGCCGCAAGAAACCCCGGAGCGGCGCTTAACGGGTTGGGGATGAGCACAGCCCCGTCCGGCACCTGCGCCATCACCATTCTGCTTGCGTTCATCCGTTCCCCGTAGTACGCCTCGAGGCAGGTCTTCGCTTCCGGGTGGACGACAAGCGGAACCCCGGCGACTGCCGCCACCGCCTCCCGCGTGATGTCGTCCGGGGTCGGGCCGATTCCGCCGGTCAGGATCAGCAGATCGACTTCGGCAAGGTACCACCGCAGGTGTCGGACCACGGTGGACACGTCGTCGGGGAGAATGGCGCACAGCGCCACCTCGGCACCCCATTCGTTGAGAAGCGGGAGCATGTAGGCGATGTTGCTTTCCCGGGTCTCGGCCTTGAGGACCTCGTCGCCGAGGATCACGATGCCGACTCTTTTCGCCATTCCCTCTCCGCTGGGGGTTTCCTGAAAAGCCGGATCATTGTACAGAATGCGGGGGGAAAAAGCATTGACATTGCAACGGGCAAATCAGTACCGTAGGAATGCATTCCGTGGCCATCAGAGGAAAAAAATCATGCGAAAAACAGTCACCTACGCCTCCGCCGGGGTAGACATCGACGAGGGGGAACGCCTGGTTTCCCTCATCCGCCCGATCGTGAGGACGACGTACCGCAGGGAGGTTCTCGGAGGCATCGGGGGGTTTGCCGGATTCTTCCGGTTTCCCGCGGCGAAATACCGCGACCCCGTCCTCGTGTCGGGCACGGACGGCGTGGGGACCAAGGTGAAGGTCGCGGCGATGGCGAGACGTTTCGGGACGGTGGGCATCGACCTCGTGGCCATGTGCGTGAACGACATCCTGGTCCACGGTGCCGAACCCCTCTTCTTTCTCGATTACTACGCGTCGGGGAAGCTCTCGGCGCGCGACGGTGCCGAGGTCGTTTCCGGGATCGCGGAAGGGTGCCGGCAGGCGGGATGCGCCCTCCTCGGAGGGGAGACCGCCGAGATGCCCTCCGTCTATGCGGCGGGGGAATTCGACCTGGCGGGGTTCGCCGTGGGGGTCGTCGAGCGGAAAAGGATCCTCGACGGGAAGGCAGTGCGGCCGGGAGACGCGCTGATCGGCCTCTCCTCCTCCGGGCTCCACAGCAACGGGTTCTCGCTCGCCCGCAAGGTCGTATTCGAGAGGATGAAGAAGCGAATCACCTCCCGGGTTCCGGAGTGGGGCACGACGGTGGCCGACGAGCTGCTCCGTCCGACGAGGATCTACGTGCGCCCGGTACTCTCCCTCTCCCGCAATATCAGGATCCGCGGGATGGCCCATATCACGGGGGGCGGGATGAGCGGGAACGTCCCAAGGGCCCTGCCTCCCGGCCTGGTGGCGATTGTCGAAAAGGGAGCCTGGACCATGCCGCCGGTCTTCCCCACCCTCGTCGGAGCGGCGCGGCTCCCCGAGCGCGAAGCGTACAGGACGTTCAACATGGGGATCGGCATGGTCCTGATCGTCCGCCCCGGAGACGCGGACCGGTCTTTGCGGCACTTCCGGAGGAGAGGCGTCCCCGCCTTCGCGATCGGCGAGGTCCGGAAGGCAAAACGCGGTGATCCCGGGATCCTGCTTGCGGGAGGGAAGACATGACCGAAAAACCGACGATTGCGGTACTCATCTCCGGAAGCGGCTCCAACCTCCAGGCGATCATCGACGCTTCCGAGAGGGGGGAGATCCCCTGCCGGGTTGGGGTCGTCATCAGCAACAAGGCCGACGCGTATGGGCTCGTCCGGGCGCAGAAGCACGGAATCACCACGAAAGTATTGGATCATAAAGCGTTTGCGACCCGGGAGGAGTTCGACGCAAATCTCGTGGAGATCATCCGCGGGAGCGGGGCGGAGCTGGTCTGTCTCGCCGGGTTCATGCGGGTTCTCACCCCGGTGTTCGTACACGCGTTCCCGAACCGGATCCTGAACATCCACCCCGCTCTTCTCCCGTCGTTCCCCGGGACGCATGGCCCCCGGCAGGCACTCTCCTACGGAGTTCGCTTTTCGGGGTGCACCGTGCATTTTCTCGACGAAGGCGTCGACACCGGCCCCATCATCGTCCAGGCGGTCGTCCCCGTGTACGACGACGACACGGAGGATACGCTCGCGGCGCGCATTCTCGTGCAGGAGCACCGGATCTATCCGATGGCGATCCGCCTGTTCTTTTCGGGGAAGCTCGCGATCGATGGAAGGAGGGTCAAGGTCCCGGGGGAGCCGAGGATCCCCGAGTTCTTTCACCGGAACCCGGACGCGTGAATCCTCCTCTCATTCCCGGGGAAGAAGAAGGCGATATCCCCAATATTTCCAGCCCTCCACGATAAATATTCGCGGCAGCCGATGCCATGCTCCCTGTCTCCTCCAGTCCGACATCACCGGGATTACCGAGATCGAGACAGTGGGGGGGAGGACCTCCCGGAGGGTGAGGTACGCCCGCGGAACGTGGTAATCGGAGGTGACGAGAATCACGTTCCGGTACGCCCGGGGGACCACCGCCGATTTCGCCGATATGGCGTTCTCCAGGGTGTTCGCCGACCACCCCTCGAGGTGGATGCGGGGGAGGTCGGCGGGAGACACTTCCGCATCTCCGGGAAGAACAGTCGCGAGTCTTGCCTCCTGCCCCGCCCCGAGAATGAAGAGTTCTTTTCCCTTCCCCTCTTTCCAGGCACGGTACCCTTCCGCGATCCGGTTCTCGCCCCCCGTGAACACCAGGACGGCATCGGCAACCTCCCCGGACGGGAGAGCCACACGCCGTCCGAGGAGATGGGGAATCGCCGCCCCGGCGGCCAGAAGGAGGATCAGGGCGGCAAGCATCTTGCGCATCCCCGCCTTTTTCCTTGGAGGCCCTAACCGAATTTGATCTTGCGCCCGGCCCATCATATGTGGTATTTTCCTAAGGTTTTCATTCCGGAGGATGACATGGCAAAGTGCGCGATCTGCGGCAAGGGACCCAGTTTCGGGAACAACGTCTCCCACTCGAACAACAAGAGCAGGAAGGTCTGGAAGCCCAACGTCCAGCGGGTGAAGACGATCGACAGCGGGACCGTCCGGCGCCTCCCCGTCTGCACCCAGTGCATCAAGTCCGGGCGGGTATCGAAAGCCCTCTGACTCATTCGATCGACGCAACCGCGTCGATTTCCACCAGGGCTCCGGCCGGAAGCTTGGCCACCTGGACGGTCGCCCGGGCCGGCGGGCTCTCCGGGAAAAACCTCCCGTACATTTCGTTCATCGCCGGGAAATCGGACAGGTCGGCAAGGTAGACGGTCGTTTTGACGACGGACCGAAGAGACCCTCCCCCCGACTCCAGGACCGCGGCAAGGTTTCGCAGCACCCGCTCGGTCTGTTCCTCGATCCCCCCCTCGATCATCTTCCCCGTGGCAGGGTCGAGCGGGATCTGCCCCGAACAGAACAGAAACCCTCCCGAGACGACGGCCTGGGAGTAAGGTCCGATGGCCGCTGGAGCATTCTCCGTTCGCACCGTTTGCCGCATCTCTCACCCCTTCCCTCTCTCCACGGAATAGACGTTCTTGACCTTCTCGATCGACTTGATGAGCGACGAGAGGTGCTTTGCGTCGTTCACGGCGACGTCGAAGCTGCAGATGGCACGCTTGTCCCGGGTCGTCATGACCACTGCGCGCCGGATGTCTACGTCGCTGGCGGTGATGGTCCTCGAGATGTCGGCGAGCAGCCCGGGCTTGTCCGCACAGATGACCTTCAGCTTCACGGGATGGGCGGCTTTGGTCCCCGCCTCCCATGCAACCTCGATCGCCCGGGCGGGGTCCGTTTCCAGGGCCTTCGGGCAGTCCCTCGCATGAATCGTCACACCCCGCCCTCTCGTGATGAATCCGACGATGGGGTCCCCGGGCACGGGATGGCAGCAGTTCGCCAGGCGTATGAAGATATCGTCGACCCCCTTGACGATGACCGCGCTCGGTTTCCTCGTGGTGACGCGCTTGATGAGGGCCTCGAGTCGTGATTCCTTCCCCTTTTCCTGCAGCTGCTCCGGCGAGACGAGTTTGCGGAGAAGAGGGACAAGGGAGACCTTTCCGTACCCCAGAGCGATGCAATAGTCATCGGCACTTTTGAACCGGTTCTCCTCGAGGATTTCCGCGAATTCCCGGGATTTCATCGTTTTTGTCAACCCGAGGGAATACTTGCGAAGCTCGCGCTCCAGGATCTGGCGTCCCAGCGTCAGGCTGTGCTCCTGCTGCTCCTGCCGGATAAAACCCCGGATCTTGTTGAGCGCCCTGCTGGTCTTGGCGATCTTGAGCCAGTCCCTGCTCGGCTTGTGCGACGGGTTGGTGATGATCTCGATCACGTCCCCGTTCTTCAAGGACACCTTGAGAGGCACCATTCTCCCGTTCACCTTGGCCCCGACGCACTGGTTGCCGACCTCGGTATGGATCGCGTAGGCGAAATCGATGGGGGTCGCCCCGCGCGGCAGCTCCTTCACGTCTCCGCGGGGGGTGAATACGTACACCTCCTCGGGAAAGAGCTCGACCTTCACGGTGTCGAGGAATTCCCGGGGATCCTTCATCTCCTTCTGCAGCTCGAGGATCTGGCGGAGCCAAACGAACATCTGGTCGCCCTTGTCCGTGACCTGTTTGCCCTCCTTGTACCGCCAATGGGCCGCAACCCCGTACTCCGCCAGGGAGTGCATCTCTTCGGTGCGGATCTGGATCTCCATCATCTCGGCGTTGGGGCCGAACACCGTGGTGTGCAGGGACTGGTAGAGGTTTGCCTTGGGCATCGCAATATAGTCCTTGAACCTTCCCGGGACGGGACGCCAGAGGCTGTGCACGATGCCGAGCACCTCGTAGCACTCCCGGATCGTCTTCGCGATGATGCGGAACCCGAGAAGATCGTAGACATGCTCGAAGTCGATCCCCTGTCTCGCCATCTTGTTGAAGATCCCCGAGATGTGCTTGGATCGTCCCGTGACGACCGCATCGATCCCCGCCTCGCGGATCTTTGCCTCGAGGAGGTCGCTCACCTTCTGGACATGTTCCCCGCGGCCGCGCTTTCTCTCGTCGGCGGCCCGGACGAGATCGCGGAAATCATCCGGGTGGAGGACCTCGAAGCATTTGTCCTCAAGCTCCATCTTCACGCGGGACATCCCGAGCCGGCTCGCGATCGGGGCGTAGATTTCCTGCGTTTCGCGCGCGATGGCGACCTGCCGGTCCGGGGAGAGATGATCGAGGGTCCTCACGTTGTGGATCCGGTCCGCAAGCTTGACGAGGATCACCCGGATATCCTTCCCCATGGCGAGAATCATCTTCCGGAGGGATTCGGCCTTCTGGTCGGCCACGTCGGAGATGATGACCCGGCTGATCTTGGTCACCCCGTCCACCATCTGGGCGACGGAGTCCCCGAACAACTCCCGGATCTCATCGATGCTGGCGACCGTGTCCTCCACGGTGTCGTGGAGCAGGCCGGTTGCGATCGTCTCCTCGTCCAGATTCCAGTCCGCCAGGATGTAGGAGACGTTCAGGGGGTGAATGAGGTAAGGCTCGCCGGATTCCCTCAGCTGGCCGTGATGAACCTTCGCCGTGAAAACGTAAGCCTTTTGGATGAGCTCGATGTTGGCTGCCGGCCGCGTGTTGAGAACACGGTCGACGATGTCGTTCAGACGGAGCATCGCGGGCTCCGGGGCTATCGCTTGACCCGCACCGTCCCCTGGGCAATCTCTCTGAGCGCCACCACCGTGGGCTTGTCCCTGCGATGGGACGTGTCGATCGACGCACCTTGTCCACCCAGGAGCTGCTTGGCCCTCTTTGCCGCCACAACCGTCAGTTCGAAATGGCTTTCCACCTGCTCCAGGCAATCCTCAACCGTCACTCGCGCCATCGTTTCCCTTCCCCGTTACCGTCAAAGATTTTCTTCACGCGGGCAGCCGCCCTCTCCCGCCGGAGGCGGGTCGCCCGCACGATCCACTCCACCCTGGTCACCGCTGCCTCGAGTTCGTCGTTCACCACGAGGTAATCGTAGGACAGGAGTTCCCGCGCCTCTTCCCCGGCGACACGCAGCCGGTCCCTCACCTCATCGGGGGTATCCCTCCCTCTCCCGATCAGCCTTTCCTCGAGGGAACGCCAGTCGGGAGGAAAGACGGCGACCAGAACCGCCTCGGGAAGTTCCTCCTTCACCTTCTTCCCGCCCTGGACGTCGATCTCCAGGACTGCGTCCCGCCCGCGGGACACGATCGATCGAACCGCTTCCCGGGAGGTCCCGTACCGGTTTCCGTACACGGAGGCAAATTCCAGCAACTCCCGCGAACATATCATCATATCAAACTTTTTCGGGTCTATGAAGTGATAGTCTTTCCCGTCCTCCTCCCTCCGCTTCCGGGGCCGGGTGGTATAGGAGATGGACAGCTCCATGTTGTCAAGCCGTTGGACGAGCATCCGGCAGATGGTGGTCTTTCCCGATCCGGACGGAGCCGAGATGACGAACACGTCCCCTTTCTCCATGGGTCACTCCACGTTTTGAATCTGTTCCCGGATCTTTTCCAGTTCCGTTTTCGCGACGACCACCCGCTCCGATATCCCCGCGTGTGCCGCCTTGGACGATGTCGTGTTCAGTTCCCGGAACGCTTCCTGGACAAGGAAATCAAACCGCTTCCCCACCGCTTCGTCTCCGCCCGCCATCAGCCCCAGCATGCCGGACAGGTGGGAGCGAAGCCGATCGCATTCCTCGGAGATATCGAGCCGGTCGATCAGGAACGCCGCCTCCTGCTGGACCCTCGCGGGATCGATCCCCGCCTCCCCCGAAAGGGCCTCGATCCGCTCGCGGAACCGGGCCCGGGCAAGCTCCTTGTTTCCCTCGGCGAGAACGGATATCTCTTCCGCAAGGGCCGAAAGCTTCCCCACTGCCCGCTCCATGCCATCGCGAAGCCGCTCCCCCTCCTCCCGCCTCGAACCGACGAGCATGGAAAGGGCGTCCCGCACCGCGCCTTCCCCGATCGCCCAAAGCTCCTCAACGGGGTCGTTCCCTTCCGGGGCAAACACGAAGACGTCGGGAATCCCGAGCAGGTCCCTGAACGAGAGGTCCATCGAAAGCGCATACTCCTCCCGGACGCGGTTCGCCTCCGCGAGAAACGAGGAAAGAAGCCCGTGATTCACCCGGACGGCGGTGCCCGCCTTTCCCCATTCCCTTATGTTGAGAAACACGTCCACCTTCCCCCGTTTGAGCACCTGCCGGACCATCGACCGCACGCGCATCTCCCACGAAAGGAACTTCGCGGGACACCGCACGTGAATGTCCAGGAACCGGTGGTTGACGGACCGGATCTCCGCGACCACCGAAACGTCGCCCCCGTGATGGTCGCCCCTTCCGAAGCCGGTCATGCTCATCCACATCTACGAATCTCCTTTCGTGGGCCGCCTTCTCGCTTCCCGGTTTCCCCTGCGGAGTCCCCCGAGGAAATCACGGATCGCCGGCGAGGCGTAATCGGGGTAGGTCCACGGCAGCGGCCTGTACTCCCCTTTTTCAAAGACCAGGGTCAGGTCCGCGAACACCCCGTCGCGCAGGTAGATCCGGTGCGAGTAGTTCTTCCCCGTGGCGAGGACGACGTTTTCCTCCGCCAGAAGACCCGGATCGATGTTGACGGTGCGCTTGCCTCCGACCGAGAGTTCCTGCTCGATCGTCTCGGCCAGGAGCTTCACGGTCGCCAGCACATCCCGCGAGACGGGATCGTTCGTCACGACAAACCGGCGGACCAGCGGGGTCCCCATCTCCCTGTTGTAATATTCGGTCCTGTCGAAGGGAAACGGCTCGCTGGTGCAGGCGACTTCCCCCATCCGCCCGGCGATCCTCCGGAGTGCTTTTTCGAAATCCTCTTCTTCCCGGTAAATCACGGAGAACAGCAGTCTGGCCGGCGCAGGGGAGCTCCGTTGGCTCATCGGGATGAGGACGGCCTTCCGCCCCTCCTCGTCGGTCCACCGGTCTCCCCGAGGGCCGCCTCCCGCTCCCTTTCCTGGAGGCGCAGGGCGCGGGTCAGCTTTTCCACGGTGATGGGAGCGGTTCCCACCTCGCCCACGACGACACCGGCGGCCACGTTCGCAAGAAGAGCGGCGTCCCGCAGCGGCGCCCCCGCCCCCAGCCCGGTCGATAAGGTCCCGATCACGGTGTCCCCGGCGCCGGTCACGTCGAACACCTGTCTCCCCTGGGCCGGGATGTGGAAGAACGGCCGGCGGCCCCGTTCCACCAGGCTCATCCCCTCCTCCCCACGGGTGAGAAGGACCGCGTCCGCCCCGGTTTTCCGCAGGAGCAGCTTTCCCCCTTCCCAGATATCCAGGTCCCCCGGCAGCTCCCGTCCCCCGAGCGCCGCCTCGGCTTCGGCCTTGTTGGGGGTGATCAGGGTACATCCCCGGTAGAACGAAAAATCGGTCTGCTTCGGGTCCACCGCCACGAAGATCCCCCTCTTCCTCGCCGCGGATGTCACGTCCTCCACAAGCTCGCGGGAAAGGGCGCCCTTCCGGTAATCGGACAGGACCACGCCGTCCGCCCGGTCAAGCGCCGCGAGAACACGGCTCCTGAGCGTCCCCCGTGCCTTCTCGGATGGCGGCTCCTTCTTCTCCCTGTCGACGCGGACGATCTGCTGCTGGTGGGCGATCACGCGCGTCTTTACCGTTGTCGGACGGTCCGCGTCCGTGACGACGCCTCCCACGCCGATGCCCTGCCTCCTGAGCATCCGCACGATCTCGCGGCCGGCCGGGTCGGCCCCCACGAGGCCGGCGACCTGCACCCCTGCCCCCAGGGAAACGATGTTGAGCGCCACGTTGGCCGCCCCTCCGAGCCCTCTCGTGTCCCGCGTGACGGCGACCACCGGCACCGGAGCCTCGGGGGAGATCCTCCGCACGTTCCCCCAGACGTATTCGTCCAGCATGATATCCCCGACGACCAGAAGCCTGCAGGAGGGGAACCTCCCGATGTACCCGAGCGCCCGGGCGAGAAATCCGTCGTCACTCATACGGGGTCGCCTCGTCGATGAGGAGAATGGGAATCCCGTCGTCGATGCGGTAGCTCAGGCGGCACGCCTCGCACCGAAGCTCGGACTCCTCCGGGGTCAGTCTCAGGCCTCCCTTGCACTTCGGGCACGCCAGGATCTCCAGCAGCTCCTCGTCCATGGTCTACCCTCCCTGCTGGTCGGGCAGCAGCTCCCCCACCAGCGTCCAGGTTCGTATCTTCCTGAACTTCGCATACACCCTGACGGGGACATGGCGTTCGTCCCTCGTCATCCACATCCGCATGTCCTTCTCCTTTTCGATCTTCCCCTCCCTTCGAAGCTCGGGCTCGATGATGATCGTGTCGAACTCTCCCCGGTCGGTCCGGATCCGTTCGGAGCCCGTGACCCTGGCCGACACCTCCCACAACTTTCGCCCCGCGTACATCGTCCGCCCGTCCTCCCCCTTCTCCGGGTCCCGGGTCCGGAAGTAGTACGCGAGCGAGACGGGATCGTACACGTTGGGCACGACGGTGACCGTCTTTTCAATCGTTCCGTCCTTTTTGTTCCGGTAGACGATCGTACCCTTTTCCTGGTCGAAGATCGCCACGTCGTCCTCTTTCCTGGTCCTCGTGCGTTCCTGCCGAAGGGGCATAATCGTCCGCACGTCCAGATAATAATCGATCGTGTCGTCGATCGGGTAGACCATCGAGAGAATGTCGGAGGTCCACGCGCGCACCCGGAGATGATACGCCTCCTTGCCGGAAAGGAGCACTTTCCCCAGGAAGGAGAACCGGGCGTACCCCATCGTGACGCCTAAAAATTCCACCTTGTAGACGAGCTCTTCCTTGCTTCGGGCCCAAGACGGCCCTTCCTGCGGGAAGACCTTCTGCTGCGGGAGCGTGGCGGCGACGACGCTTTTCTCCGGATCCTCATGGAGGGCGGGGGCAGCCGGTCCCGCCTGCGGAGGAGCGGCCGCCGCGTTTTCCCCTCCCGGCTCTCCTGTTTCTCTCCCGGCCTTCTTCCCCTCCGCCTTCGGCGGCGCCGGTGTCTCCCCCTTCGCCGGGGGTGCCATCCTTGCCGGCAAGGGGGAGGACCCAGGGGGAATGTCCGC
>CP070783.1:581701-596324 GCA_020346465.1 Deltaproteobacteria bacterium | reverse complement strand
GAAAAATCCGCGACGGGCGCCGGGGTTGGGACAACGTCATCGTCGTCATTGCTGCACCCCGAAAGAAACACGCCAAGCCCCAGGGCCAACATTGCAAACATGGCGATCCACCGTTTTGTCTTCCTCATTTTTTCCCCCCTTTTTTTGGATTCATTGCATCCTCCCTGTTTCCCCCCCCAAACCCCTGAACCTGTGCGTTGCTGTCACTCCAGTAAGCCCGGGACAGAATCGGTCCAGCATGATGATTGGACTCAAACCTTGGCCGGGATAGTTGCAATTCATTACCGGTAATACTAAAGGACTGCGGGAGTGAAGTATATACTTTAAAAAATATTTATTTCTCCCCTTGAGCCTGAAAACAGATGGCCTTGTAAAAGGGGAGCGCCGCGCGGCCCGGGCCCATGCAATCGGTCAGTCCCCGGGGATCTTCACCGTGAACCCGTCTCTCCGGTGAAAGTCCGGCCGGGGGCCGGGATGGGCCAGCGCCCAGTGGCTTCTCCCGCCCGTCACGCTCCGGAGAACGGCGCTGATCCCCGCCTCGATGGCGGTCCCGGCCGGGATGATCCTGCCGACGTCCAGGTTCAGGGAAACCGTTACCGCGCCCGGTTCCGTGCGGATGCGGAAGGGGAGTGCCGCAAAGGCGGGCTCTTCCCGCATGCTCTTCCGATACGAGGTGAATCGGTAGACGTTCCAGTGCCCGGCCGGCGAGAGGTGGAATTCCCAATAGCGTTCGGAACCCTCTTCCCCGAGAAAGAGCTCCAGGCAGGTTTCCTCCCAGAGGCGGTCCTTCCTTTCCGGGGACTCTTCCGGCGCGGGGATCGCCAGCTCCGACAGATTGCCCTGGAGCGCGCAGCCGAGGGACAAAGTGTCTGCCCGCCGGCCGATCGTGCCCGTGATCTTCAACGCGGGCCCGTCTCCCTCCCCCGGGAACGGCTTCAGGGAAAAGCTCCGGAGATCCATCGGACGCCTCGTGGCCCGGGTCCCTCAGGCTCGGCCCGTCACGACCCGTACCGGAGATGCCGGGCGCGCCGCTTCGCGAATGCCCGCTCCTCGCGGGCCCACTCCGCCGCGAGGGATCGCCATCCCTGTCCGCGCTCGAGCGCCTCCCGTTCCCGGGCCGAGCCGCAAAGAAGGTCGAAGGCGGGAACGTGCTCCACGAATTCGTAGGGCTCGGTCCGCCACCGGAAACGCGCGGGATCCTGGGCGCGCGCCGCGGCGACGCAGGCCACGCCGGTGCGGAAGGGACGGAACGCCCCGCGGTCGTCGACGACGACCTCGACGCCGTGGCACCGCATCCCGGCGTGCTTGTCCCAGGTCGGCACGAAGCTGGCCGGCCGGAACCGGACGCCGGGCAGCCGCTCGGCCGCGAGCGCCTCCGCGAGGCGGCCGCCGTCCAGCCACGGGGCCCCGATCAGCTCGAACGGCCGCGTGGTCCCGCGGCCCTCGGAAAGGTTCGTCCCCTCGAGGAGGCACGTCCCGGGATAGACGAGCGCCGTCTCCGGCGTCGGCATGTTGGGCGAGGGAAAGACCCACGGAAGCCCGGTGTCGCGCTGGGCCATACCCCGCTTCCACCCGCGGCAGGGGATCACGGTGAGCGCCAGGTCGAGCCCCCGCTCCTCCCGGTACAGTCCCGCCAGCTCCCCGACGGTCATCCCGTGGCGGACCGCTACGTCGTGCACGCCGCAGAAGCTCCCGAAGCCGGGGCGCAGCGCAGGCCCCTCCACGGCGAGTCCGCCGATCGGGTTCGGCCGGTCGAGGACGAAAAACGCGAGCTTCGCGCGGGCCGCGGCCTCCATGCAGAAGAGCATGGTGGCCTGGTAGGTGTAGTAGCGCGCCCCGACGTCCTGGATGTCGAAGACCAGCGCGTCGAGTCCGCGCAATGCCCCGGGATCGGGCCGGAGCGACCCGGCATCCCTTCCGTACAGGGAGTGGACCGGCACGCCGGTCCGCCGGTCGCGCTCGTCCCCCACGGCGGCCATGTACTGGATGTCGCCGCGGACGCCGTGTTCCGGGCCGAAGAGGGCGGCGAGCCGTACGCCCCGCGCTTCATGGAGGAGGTCCGCCGCGTGGCGCAGCCGCCGGTCCACGGCCGTGGGGTTGCAGACCAGCCCCACCGCAAGCCCGCGGAGGGGGGCGAATCGCTCCCCGGCGACCACGTCGAGACCGGATGCGACCCCCGCCGCGCGGCGCCCGGCACCAATCGATGCGGATGCCTTTCCCATAGTCGAGGAAGATACCACATCCCGCCCGGTGCGGCGTCCGGTCAGATTTCCTAGGGCGCCGTCGCGGCCGCCCGCAGACGGCCGGCGACGCGGAAGTCGCCATCCCCCGACGGCGTCAGGATGATCATCTCCCCCTGGGCGGGGGAGATCCCGGTCAGCGCCGTGATGTTCACCTGGTGCGTCACCAGGACGAGGGTTCCCGACGGCGGGCGATCCCCGATGAGCAGCCGGACCCGACGCGTCTGTTCCGGCTCCCGGCTGCGGTCGTCGAAGAACGAGTCCAGCGGAGCCCACGGCTCCGCGGTCCCGAAGGCCAGCCGCGCCGTCTCGAGGCATCGGCACCACCGGCTGGACAGGACCCTTCCGACGGGCACTCCGCGATCGCGGAACGCCGCGCCGATCCGCCTGGCCTCCTCCCGGCCCGCTTCGGAAAGGTTCCGCTGGGTGGCGCAATCGTCCAGGCGGAATCCGGGAGGATCCCCGAATCCGGGTACGGTCGAGGCGTGGCGGATGACCGCCACCTGCCCCCCCGCCTTGAGAAGGTCCCAAAGCGGCTCGTTCGCCCGCGCCGCGTCGGGCAACCCGAGCAGGACGAGGATGAGTGCAAGGACTCTGGCCATTTCCCACCTCCGTCCGGGAGATGCCCGGACCCATCTTTTGGATGCCCATCGGCCGGGATGCGGTTTCCCGCGAGAGCGTTTCCCGTCCCGAAATCTTCTCGAACGGGTCCGCCGGAATTCTTTACAATGGCGTAACGGCGTTCCTTTCGGGAAGGCGGAATGAGCAAAAGGAAGCAACGGACACGAAAGAAGAAGGCAGACGGTTCCCGCCGCGTCGCGTGGCGGGTCGGGAGCCTGGTTCTTCTTGTCGTGGTCGCCGCCGCCGGGTACCGGTTCTGGCACGGGCCTTCCGCCGGAAGCGATTCGTCGAGGCTGGCGGGGCGCTGGCAGCGGACCGACGGCGGGTACGTACTGGAAATCAGCGACATCGGCCCGAACGGCCAGGCAACGGCTGCCTACTTCAACCCGCGCCCGATCCACGTTGCGCGCGCCGAGTGGAAGGAACAGGACGGGCGGCCGGGCCTGTTCGTCGAACTGCGCGACGTGAATTATCCCGGGTCGACCTACACGCTGACGTACGACGCGGCGGCCGACCGCCTGGAAGGCATCTATTACCAGGCGGCGATGCGGCAGACGTTCGACGTCGTGTTCGAGAGGAGGAAATGAACGGCCGGGGGTTTCGCAACGCCGGCGGGTCGTGATAGAGTAGCACGAAAAAGACAAGGGTAATACCATGGCGGTCGTTCGATTCGGCATTTCCCTGGACGGGGCCCTCCTCCGGAAATTCGACGGTCTCATCGAAGCGAAAGGCCAGGCGAACCGCAGCGAGGCGATCCGGGACCTGATCCGGGACACCCTGGTGCGGCGGGAATGGGAAACGGCCAGGACGGAGACCGTCGGCGCGATCACGATCGTCTATTCCCACGACAAGCGGGAGCTGACCGATACCCTCACGGACCTTCAGCATCGCTACTACGACTCCATCATCTCCTCTCTCCATGTCCACCTGGACGAGCACAACTGCCTGGAGGTCATCGTCGTGCGGGGAAAGGGAAAGGATATCCAGGCGATCGCCGACCGGTTGATCGGGACCAAGGGGGTGAAGCACGGAACGCTCTCGTTGACGACGACCGGCAAGCATCTGGAGTGATTTTTTTTTGCCGTGATGGTGGCACGAAACGTACGTTGGTAGCATCACATCTTTTGAAGGAAAGGCCATTTCTCCAGCCGGGAGCGATGCCCATGCACATGGCCGATGCGCTGCTGTCGCCCGCAGTGGGAACAACCATGTTGGCGGGAACGTTGGGAACGGTCGCCTACTGCTCCAGGAAATTGCGGGAGAACGTCGACGAGAAGATGATCCCCGTGATGGGGGTTACGGGAGCGTTCCTCTTTGCCGCCCAGATGATCAACTTCACCATTCCGGGGACGGGGTCGAGCGGGCACCTGGGAGGAGGGATGCTCCTTGCCGTCCTCCTGGGACCCCATGCGGCCTTCCTTGTGATGGCCTCGGTCCTGACCGTCCAGGCGCTCTTTTTTGCCGATGGAGGGCTGCTTGCGCTCGGCAGCAATGTATGGAATCTCGGAGTGTATCCGTGCTTCATCGCATACCCGCTCATTTACAGGCCGCTGACGCGGAATGACGGCAGTTCCGGGAAGATCACCATCGCCTCGATCGTCGGCGTCGTGACCGGTCTGCAGCTCGGCGCGTTTTCCGTGGTCCTGCAGACCGTGTTGTCGGGAAGGAGCGAGCTTCCTTTCGTCACCTTCCTCCTGATGATGCTTCCGATTCATCTGGCCATCGGGCTGGTCGAGGGCTTTGTCACCGCCGGAGTGATCGGCTACGTGAAAGCGGCGAGGCCGGAGATCCTCGAGAGCGTCGAACAGTCCCGGCCCCTGCCCGCCAGGGTCAGGGTAAAAAGGGTGGCGATCGTGTTTCTGGGCGTTGCGATCGTCGCAGGCGGGACGCTTTCCTGGTTTGCTTCCAGCAACCCCGACGGTCTCGAGTGGTCCATCGAAAAGGTCATGGGAAAACAGGAGCTCTCGAAGCAGGAGGGAAGGGTGGCGTCCGTCCTGGAGTCGGTGCAGGAGAAGACGGCCCTCCTGCCGGATTACGATTTCCGGAAACCTGCGGGGGCACAGGAGGGCGCGGAGGCCGGGGAGCCCGAATCATCGTGGCCTGCCGGGAAGCCCGGGAGATCCGCCTCGGGAATCGTCGGTTCGTTCCTGGTATTGGGCGCTGTCCTGTGCATCGGGTTCGTGGTCAAGGCGCTGCGACGGAAGCAGGAAGGATGACGATGGCGTTCGATCGGGAATATTTCCACCTGGGGGTTCTCGATCTCCTCTCCCGCAGGGACACGTGCGTCCACCGGCTGGATCCGCGGACGAAGGTGATCGCGACGCTCCTGTTCATCGTCACCGTCGTTTCCTTTCCCAAATACGAAATCATGGGCCTGCTGCCCTTCCTCCTCTTCCCCGTTCTCGTGTTCGGCCTGGGCGACATCCCGGTGTGGCTGATCCTCAAGAAAGTCCTCCTCGTCTCGCCGTTCGCGGCCTTCATCGGCATCTTCAACCCGGTGTTCGATACCGAACCGATGGTCACCGTGTCGGGAATCGCTGTCTCCGGCGGGTGGATATCGTTCCTGTCGGTCATGCTGCGGTTTCTCCTGACGATGACCTCGGTTCTCCTTCTCATCGCGACGACTTCATTCCCGGGGATCTGCCATGCCCTCCGGAGACTGGGCATGCCCGAACTCTTCACCTCCCAGCTCCTCTTCCTCTACCGGTATCTCTTCGTTCTCGTGGAAGAGGGGATGCGAATGGTCCGGGCCAGGGACATGCGGTCGTTCCGGGGGAAAGGGCAGGACGTGCGGGTGTTCGTCAGCCTCGTCGGAACGCTCTTTCTGCGAACCATGGAGCGCGCGGAGAGAATCTACCACGCGATGCTTTCCCGGGGGTTCACCGGCAGCATGCGGTTCGTCAGAACGGTCCGTTTCCGGGCGACGGACCTCGCGCTCCTGGCGGCCGTCGCGGCCGTCCTTTACGCCTTCCGGGTGTACGACATCGTCGGGGCGGTCGGCAGGCAGACGGAAAGGATGTTCTAAAGAAGCGATGAGCCACCATCTCGTCGAATTCGAAAACGTGCGGTTCCGGTACCCGGACGGGACCGAGGCCCTGAAGGGCGCTTCCTTCCGGATCACGCACGGGGAGTCGGTCGGCATCATCGGGGCGAACGGTGCCGGCAAGTCGACCCTCCTCATGCAGATGAACGGATACATGCTCCCTTCGGCAGGCACGGTGACGATCGGAGATCTGCAGCTCACGAAGAAGACCCGGCCGGAAATCCGGAAAAAGGTGGGGGTCGTCTTTCAGAACCCCGACGATCAGCTCTTCATGCCCACGGTCCATGACGACGTGGCGTTCGGCCCGCTCAATCTCGGGATGCATGCCGAAAAGGTGCAGGAACGGGTGCTGACGGCGCTTCGGACGGTCGGCTGCCTCGACCTGAGGGAAAAACCGCCTCACCGCCTGTCCGGCGGACAGAAGAGGGCGGTTTCCATCGCAACGGTCATCGCGATGGACCCCGATATCCTCGTCATGGATGAACCGTCCTCGAACCTGGACCCGAAGTCGAGGCGTTACCTCATGAATCTCCTCAAGAAATTCGAGCACACGAAGATCGTTGCCGCCCACGATCTCGATTTCATTCTCGAGGTGTGCAGGAGATGCCTCGTCATCCACGATGGACGGATCGTCGCCGACGGGCCCGCCGGGGAGATCCTGACCGACCAATCGCTCCTGGAAGAGAATAACCTGGAACTGCCCCTCTCCCTGCAAAGCCGGTCGGTGCCGGAATCGGTCGTCGCCCGGTTCGACAGGAGACAGGTTCCGGAGTGACCGTCCCGCGGAGGAACGTCCCTCGGCGCGTCGGTAACGTGACGGCGGGAGATCGCCCGGTCAATCCAGCTTTGCTTCGCTGCCCTCCTTCAGGTATCTCATGTGCCCCTCGTAGAGATATTCGAGGGTCTG
Source organism: Deltaproteobacteria bacterium (assembly GCA_020346465.1). Lineage (GTDB taxonomy): Bacteria > Desulfobacterota > Deferrimicrobia > Deferrimicrobiales > Deferrimicrobiaceae > CSP1-8. The sequence goes on along the minus strand of CP070783.1, from coordinate 589,513 downwards.
GGCCGCCACGTCCTCGGGGGAGACCTGGATCCGCGCCTCTCCCGTCTCCATGGCCGCGCTCGCGACCGCGGCGGCCACCTGGGGCGGTACCTTGAAGTTCAGCGCGTGGGGGATGATGTAGTCCGGCCGGAGTTCCTTTTCGCTCACGAAGCCTGCGATGGCATCCGACGCGGCGATCTTCATCTGCACGTTGATGCTGCGCGCCCGGACGTCGAGAGCCCCCCGGAAGACCCCGGGGAAGACCATGGAGTTGTTGACCTGGTTGGGGAAATCGGAACGGCCCGTGGCGACGACGGCCGCCCCGGCCTCGAGGGCCTCGTCGGGCATGATCTCGGGAATGGGGTTCGCCATGGCGAGGATGACGGGGTCCTTGGCCATGCTGCGGACCATCTCCCGTTTCACGATGCCCCCGACCGACAGGCCGAGGAAGATGTCGGCCCCCTTGATCACGGCGGCCAGGTTCCCCTTCCGCTTGTCCCGGTTGGTGACCTTCGCGATCTCCTCCATGGTCCGGTTCATCCCCTCTGTTCTCCCTTCGTAGACCGCGCCGAGAACGTCGCAGAGGGTGATGTCGCGGACCCCGGCGATGAGCAGGAGCTTGGTGACGGCGATCCCGGCCGCACCGGCCCCGGCGATGACCATCCGGACCTTCGGGAGTTCCTTGTTCACGATTTTGAGGGCGTTCTTCAGCGCGGCCAGCACCACCACCGCCGTTCCGTGCTGGTCGTCGTGGAAGACGGGGATGTCGGTCTCCGCCTTGAGGCGCTCCTCGATCTCGAAGCAGCGCGGCGCCGAGATGTCCTCGAGATTGACGCCCCCGAAGGTGGGGGAGATGGCCTTCACCAGTTCGACGATCTCGTTCACGTCCTGCGTGCACACGCAGACGGGGAAGGCCTCCACCCCGGCGAAGGTCTTGAACAGGATGGCCTTTCCTTCCATGACCGGGATGGCGGCCCTTGGCCCGATGTTGCCCAGGCCCAGGACGGCGCTGCCGTCCGAGACGATGGCCACCAGGTTCGCCTTGCACGTCAGATCGTAGACTTTCCCGGGCTCCTTCGCCAGGACGATGCTGGCCTCCGCCGCCAGGGGCGGCAGGTAGAGCTTGTTCAGGATGTACTCGTCCCGGATGGGGACCTTGACCTTGATCTGGAGCTTCCCCTGGTACCGTTGGTGAAGGTCGATGGCCTCCTCGTTCATGCTCATCTTCTTCTTTCGCGGGGGGGGCGCCGGGAGCACGGTGTACTCGTTCTCGTAGACGATCCTGTGCGTCTTGGCCTCCACCTCGTCCGGGGAGACCTCCACCCTGGCGTCGCCCCTCTCGATGGCCACCTGCGCGGTCACCCGCGCGATCTTGGCCGCCACCTGGAAGTCGAACATCCTCGGGAGCAGGCAGTTCGGGTTCAGTTTCCGTTCGGGCACCGTCCCCGCGATGGTCTCGGCCACCGCAAGATATGTCGCCGGGGAAATCCTCCAGGCCCGGACGTCGAGAAGCCCCCGGAAGATGCCGGGGCCGATGTCGGCGGAGTTGATCTCGTTGGGGAAATCCGACCTTCCCGACCCCACGACGGCGGCCCCCGCCGAAAGCGCCACGTCGGGCATGATTTCGGGGATGGGGTTCGCGAGGGCGAACACGATGGCGCCCCTGGACATGCTTTTCACCATCTCTTTCGAGACGATCCCGGGCGCGGAGAATCCGATGAACACGTCGGCCCCCTCCATCATCTCCTTCAGGCTGCCGGCCCGCCGATCGAGGTTGGTGCTCAGGGAGATCTCGGACTTGGCCCAGTTCAGGGGCTGGGTGCGGTACCGGTAGACCGAGCCGTACCGGTCGCACAGGACCATCTGCTGCGCCCCGGCCAGGAGCAGGAGCTTGGCCGTCGCGATCCCCGCCGCGCCGGCCCCGGAGATGACGATCCTGACCTTGTCGAGCGTCTTTCCCACGACCTTGAGGGCGTTGATGAGGGCGGCATGGACGATGATGGCGCTGCCGTGCTGGTCGTTGTGGAAGACCGGGATCCGCGTGGCCGCCTTCAGGTTGTTCTCCACGGTGAAGCACTTGGGGGCCGCAATGTCCTCGAGGACGATCCCCCCGAAACTGGAGGCAAGGCGCAGGCCGATCTCGACGATCTCGTCTCCGTTCTGGGTGTTGAGGGCGATGGGGATGGCGTCCACGCCCGCGAAGGTCTTGAAGAAGACGGAACGGACCTCGAGCATCGCCAGGGCCGCCTCGGGACCGGCGTTGCCGATGCCGTAGACCGCCGACCCGTCGCTGATCACCGCGACGGTGTTCCCCCGGCACGTCAGGTCGTAGGACCGGATGGGCGTTTTGGCGATCTCCAGGCACGGCGCCGCCACGCCCGGCGTGTAGAGAAGGCTCAGCGCGGAGGCGTCCCGTATGGGAACCTTGGTGTCGACCCCCACCAGGCCCTGGTTCTTGAGCCTGAGGTCCAGCCCGTATTGGTTCCGATCCAGACGCCCTTCCTTGCCCTCCTTTTCCTTCCTTCTGCGGGGCATTTTCATTCCCTCCCGTGTGATAAGCATAAAATACACCTTCCCCCGTTTTTGGCAACTTGCGGGGCAGGCGGAGCCTTGCCCGGCCGACGGCTTCCTTCCCGCTCCCCCTCGAACGTGGTTAAATGAAGGTGGAAGAACGGGGCGGTGCATGCCGGGCCAGGGAGAGTTTTCCCGGGGGAACGCGATGCCGCTTCTTGCGATCGAACACCTCTCCTACCACGCGGGGGACCGGGAGGTCCTCTCGGACTGTTCCCTCACGGTCCTGCCCGGGGAGATCCACTCCCTCATCGGCCCCAACGGGACGGGGAAGAGCACCCTGGCGTGCCTGGTCATGGGATGCTCCGGATACCGGCCCACTTCCGGCCGGATTCTCTTCGGGGGAAGGTCCATCGAAGGACTTCCGCTTTCGGAACGGGCGGCGCTGGGGATCACCATGGCCTGGCAGGAACCCGCGCGCATCGAGGGGCTGGGGGTCCGGGAATACCTTCTGTTGAAGGAGAAGACCGTCGACCCCTCCCCCTTTCTCCGGATGGTCGGCCTTTCCCCGGAACGGTTCCTCTCCCGGACGATCGACCGGACCCTGAGCGGCGGCGAGCGCAAGAGGGTCGAACTGGCCTCCGTCCTCGCGGTGCGCCCGAAGCTGGCCATCCTCGACGAGCCGGATTCGGGGATCGACATGCTGTCCATGGGGGACATCGAGGGTGTCATCGGGGCGTTCCGCCGGGAGGGAGCCTCCGTCCTCCTGATCACCCATCGGGAGGAGATGGCGCAGATGGCCGACCGGGCTTCCCAGGTCTGCGGGGGGAGGATCGTCCGGACCGGTCCCCCGGGGGAGGTCGTGCGCCTCTACAAGGAGGAGGGGTGCGGCATATGCCGCTTCGGAGGAGCCAGGGATGTCGGAGCGAGAGCTGGCGCTTGATGCGTTCGCCGCGGGCGGCTGGGACCGGAAGATCCTGGAGGAAGGGGCAATCGCCCACCTGGTCGCCAGCGGAAACTCCATCGTGAGCGGGAGAGAGGCGGAAGGGCTCTCGATGGATGCGGCAGAGACGTCCTCCGGCATCCGTGTGGCGATGCGGGTCCGGGAGGGAGCGGTGCTCCCGAACCCCGTCCACCTCTGCTTCGGGATCCGGCACGAAGAGGGCACCCAGGAAATCGAGATGGAGATCACCCTCGGCCGGAACGCCTCCGCCCGGTTCGTCGCCCATTGCCTCTTTCCGAAGGCGCAGAAGGTGAGGCACGCGATGAACGGGTCGGTGGACGTGGGGGAAGGGGCGCGAATGCGGTATTCCGAAACCCACTACCACGGATGGAGCGGGGGGGTCGAGGTGATCCCGAAGATGCGGGTCACGGTCAGGAAGGGGGGGGAATATTCCTCGGAGTTTGTTCTCGTCCGGGGACGCGTGGGGAGGCTGGCCACCGACATTGCCGTGGAAGCGCTGGACGGCGCGGTCGCCGAGCTGGTCACGCGCGTCTTCGGACACGGGAACGACTCGGTGACGGTCCGGGAAGAGGTGGTCTTGAGCGGCCGGGACTCGCGGGGGCTCATCAAGACCCGGGTCGCCCTGGAGGACGAGGCGTCGGCGGAAGTGACCGGCATCACGGAGGGGAATGCCCCGGGGGCCCGGGGGCACGTGGACTGCGTGGAGATCGTGAAGGACCGTGCGGTCGCCCGGGCCCTTCCCGTCGTGGCCACCCACGATCCCCTGGCGAAGGTGACCCACGAGGCGGCGATCGGCACGGTGGACCGGAAGGCCCTGGAGACGCTCATGGCCCGCGGGCTCTCGCCGGAAGAGGCGGTTGCCGTGATCATCACGGGGATCCTCCGGTAGGCCCCGGAAAGAGGCCGCAGGGGCCGGACCGCGTCCCCGATCCCCTCAACGGCGCATGGTCCCGTCCGTCAGCGTCTTCAGGAACGCGACGATCGCGTCCTCCTCCCGATCCGTCAGCCGGAGGTCCCCCAGTTCGGCCGTGTTGACGTTCTTCTCCACCTCGGGGGGAGGCCAGGCCGCCGGTTTTCCATCCCGTCTGTTGTAGAAACGGACGATCTCCTTCAGGCTCTTGAAGTAGCCGTTGTGTCCGTAAGCCTTCACGAGATCCGGAGAGGATTTCCTGTCCACGTTGCGAAGCGTGGGGACCTTGTGCTTTCCCATGTTGGCGTCCGCATGCCCCTCCCAGTCCTTCCGGGTCGCGAGGAAGCCCCCGAGCCCCTTGTCCACCCACTGCGCTCCCTCGGGGTTGAACCCGGCGGGCATTCCGTACCAGGGGTTCCGCCCGTTCCTGGGAAACCCCAGGTTGTCGTACGTGAAGTCCGTAAAGAGCGGCGGCGTGCCGCCGGGCCCCGGCTCCAGGACGTGGCAGGCGGAGCATTTCCCGCGGGTGTTGAAAAGCGCCAGACCCTCGAGTTCTCCGTCGTCGAGGCCCAAGCCTCCGAAGTCCTTGCGGTTTCTCTCGTCGATGTCCTCTACGTCCAGCCCCGCCTTCCGGGTGTTTTCGTAGAACACGTCGAACTTGGAGCTGAAGGGGTTGACCTCGCTCGACGCTTCGAACGCGGCGATGGCCAGGGCGATCGCCCGGTAGGCTTTCGTCACGTCGCCGCAGATCCGTTTCCCGTAAACGTCCCGGAACAGGGTTGCGTACTCCGAGGTGCAGACCTTGTCCACCACCGCCTTTTCGTCCGAATTGTTCTGCTCCACCGGGTTGAGGAACGGCCCCATGCTCTGGTCCGCCGCGGGATTCCCGAGGATCTCTCCCGTGGCGCGGCCATCCCAGAAATTCCCGCCCACGAAAAGCTTCTCCTCCTTGTCGTAATGGAGGACGGGGCTTGCGGCGGCGTAGGCCGCGCTGGGAGGCTTCCGGTTGCCGAAGCGGGTGTGGACCGCCCCGGGGTATACCGCGCCGGCTGCGTTGATTTTGCTGTCCGGGCCCGTCCACCCGGCCTCCGGCATGTGGCAGGCGGCACAGGACTGCCCCGGCGGCGTGGAGAGACGGGTGTCGAAAAACAGAAGTTTTCCGAGTCGCTCCGTCTGGTTCGGCCTCGCCGTCGCGCATCCGGCGGCAGCGGAAAGCAGCAGGGCACAGAAGACAAGGAGGGGACGTTTTCCGATCATGGCAACCTCCTGAAAGGTCCTTTCCCCAGGTTTCCCGTCAGTATACGAGGCGCGCCCGGATCGTGTTGGGGATCGCCTCGAGTTCCGGTAGGATCCCCTTGCCGCACGGGCCGTCCACATCGATGATGGCGTAGCCGATGGTTCCCCGGGTCACCAGCTGTTGCCCGGCGATGTTGACATTCCGTCGCGCGAAGACCTCGTTGATCCGGGCAAGCATCCCGGGGATGTTTTCGTGGATGTGCGCGAACCGGTGGAGGTAGGTCCTGCCCGTCGGGTGATAGACGGGGAAGTTGACGCTCGAGACGGTGCTGCCGGTGGCGAAGTACGCCACGATCCGCTCCGCGACGAAGTCCCCGATCCCCGCCTGGGCCTCTTCCGTGGAGCCGCCGATGTGCGGCGTCAGGATCACGTTGGGCAACCCCTGGAGAACGGAGGAGAAGGAGGCCTTGCTGCTTTCCGGCTCTTCGGGGAATACGTCCAGGGCGGCCCCCCTGATCCTGCCGTTTCGGAGGTGGCGGGCGAGGGCCTCCACGTCCACCACGAATCCCCGGCTCAGGTTCAGGAAGATCACCCCCTCCTTCATTCCCGCGAATTCCTTCTCCCCGATGAAATTCCGGTTGGACTCCCGCCCGTCGACGTGGACGGTGACGATGTCGGAGCGACCCAGCAGTTCCTTGAGAGGGTATTTCCGGGCGTTCCCCAGGGAGAGTTTCTCCTCGATGTCGCAGTAGCCGACCTCCATCCCGAGGGACTCGGCGAGCGTGGACAGCTGGGAGCCGATATTGCCGTAGCCGATGATCCCGAGCCGCTTTCCCCGGATCTCGTGATACCCTTCCGCGGACTTCGCCCAGATTCCCCGGTGGAGCCTGCTGCTGTTCTCGAACACTCCCCGCAGGAGCATGATCATCTCGCCCAGGGCGATCTCGACGACGCTTCGGGTATTGCTGTAGGGGGCATTGAAGACCGAAATCCCCTTCGCGCTGCACGCGGAGGAATCGATCTGCTCGGTCCCGATGCAGAACGCTCCGATCGCCGACAGGCGGGGGGCCCGCTGAAGGATGTCCGGCCCGATGCGGGTCTTCGACCGGATGCCGAGGACGGCCACGTCCCCCATCATCTGGGCGAGCAATTTCTTCGCGGGGCTTTGGGGCACCGTTTCCACCTCGAACCCCGCCGCCTGGAACACCCGGGTGGCCCCCGGGTGGATGTTCTCCAGGAGAAGCGCCTTCATCGGGAATACTATACCATCCCTTGCCGCAGGTCGGCCCCTGCATTCTTTCCCGCGGGACGGGAAACCTGCTATACTCAAGGATATTTTCCGCACGGAAGCCGGTCGTCATGAAACGGAAGCCTATCTACAAGGTGCTGTTCCACAACCAGGGAAACCTGTACGAGCTCTATGCGCGCAGGGTGAGCCAGGGGTCGCTGTTCGCCTTCGTGGAGGTCGAGGAGATCCTCTTCGGCAGCCGCGGCAGCCTCCTCGTCGATCCTTCGGAAGAGAAGCTCAAGTCCGAGTTCTCCGGCGTCTCGCGCACCTTCATCCCGCTGCATGCGGTGGTGCGCATCGACGAGGTGGAGAAGGAAGGGACGAACAAGATCGTTGCTCTTGCCTCCCCCCCGGGAAACGTGACCCCCTTTCCCGTCCCTCAGGGCCCAGCGGGGGGGAAGCCCGACCGCGGGTGAGCCCCATTATGCCGGCGTAAGGAAACGATCGATCCATTCTTCCGACGGGAGGGCCGTGTGAAATCGCAGATGCCCCACATCGGGAAGGTGTCGTCCGAGATCTTCGACGAGGTCATCCTTCCCCGGCTGGGACGGAAACGCCCGGAGATCCTCGTGGGCCCGCAGCACGGAGTGGACGTAGGCGTAGTCGATCTGGGGAACGGGCAGGTGATGGTGACCACGACCGATCCGATCTTCGTGGTGCCCCCCTACGGCTGGGAACGCTCCGGCTGGTTCGCGGTCCACATCCTGGCCTCCGACGCGGCGACCTCGGGGATCCGGCCGAACTACATCACCATGGACCTGAATCTCCCCCTGTCCATGACCCGGGAGGAGTTCGAGGCGATGTGGGTGGTCATGCACCGGGAGTGCGACCGGATCGGGATGGCGATCATCAGCGGGCACACCGGCCGGTACGAAGGGTGCGGATACCCGATGATCGGCGGCGCCACGGTGATCGGCATCGGGC
>CP070783.1:567918-581601 GCA_020346465.1 Deltaproteobacteria bacterium | reverse complement strand
CCTGGCCGGGAAGCGGATTATCGTCCACGATTTCTTCCTCTGCCGGCTCCTGCGGGGCGCCTTCCCCGACGGAGTGGAAAAGCCGGTCGGGTTCTCCGGGTGCCAGGCGGGAACCGGGCTCGCCCACGTGGACTGGGACGGAAACGTCTATCCGTGCGACGCCCTCCCCATCCGCCTGGGAAACCTGCTGGAGACGCCGTTCAAACGGATCTGGCGCTCCCCGGCGCGTCAGCGCCTCGTCGAGGCGGTCCACGCGGCCCCCGTCGATTGCGACTGGTGCACCGTCACCTCCGGCTGCTTCGGGGGCTGCCGGGGGCTTGCCCACCTGGCCTCGAATTCCTGCGAAGCGGGGGATGTCGCCGACTCCGGAGAGGATGCGGAACCCTTGCCCAGGGCCACGTGACGTGTTCTAATCTCTGGTCGGCATTTCACGCAATCACACCAGACATGAGGAGAAAAGACGTGAGCAGATCTTTCGTCCGGATTGTCCTGTTCCTGGCCGTCGCGTTCGTCGCGTTCGGCGGCCCGGGCTGTTCCGAATCGCAGACGAAGAACGAGACGGTGGCCGAAGTGAACGGCGACGTGATCAAGGCAACCGAGCTGCGGGAATTCCTCGGGGTGCCCGGGGGGGTGAGCCCCGTCGCGGGAGTGCCGGCGCAGCGGAAACAGGAGGCCCTCGACCGGCTGATCACAGGCCGCCTGCTCGCGCAGGAAGCCCGGGCGCAGGGGCTGGACAATACGGACGCGTTTCGCACCGCCATCGAAGAGAGCGGGAAGAGCGCCCTGATCACGGCGATCTACCGGAAGGAGGTCGACGCCAAGGGCAGGGTCAGCCAGGACGAAGTCCGGGCGGAGGCGAAGAAGATGAAGGCGGCCGACAACACCCTGACCGACGCGAATGCGGAGATCCGGGCGCAACGCTCGCTGTACGAAGGGAAGGTCCGGAAAGTCCAGGATGACCTGATCGCCGCCGCCAGGAAGGAGTTCCCCGCGACGATCGACGAGAAGATGGTGGAAACGATCGCCAGGGGGGAGGCGGTTCCCGACAACGCGGTCCTGGCGACCGCCGCCGGGGACAGCGTCACCTACGCCGACGTGAACGCACAGCTGCAGCGGATGGCCGGCATGGGGGGCGAGGGGAAAGAAATTGCGCGGAACCCCGCGGCGATCAAGAGCGTCCTGACCCGGGCGGTCACCGGCATGTCGCTCGCCGCCCACGCGAAGAAGCAGGGGATCGAGGGGTCCGAGTGGCTCAAGACCACCCGCGAGGATATCGAACGATCGATCCTCGTCGACCTGCTGGCGGCGAAGATCCTGAATGAAGAAGCCGCGGTAGACGACAAGGAGGTCGAGGCGTACTACAAGGAGCACCCCGAGATGTTCGCCCGGCACGGGAAGTCGGTTCCCCTGGCGAAGGTCAAGGAGCAGCTTCGGGGATTCCTGCGGAACGAGAAGCGCAAATCCGTGATGAACGCCTACATCGAGGAGTTGAAGAAGAAGGCGAAGATCACGGTGAACGAGAAAGCGCTCGCCGCGGTGTAGGGGAAGATGACGGGGCGCGGGACCGGGACCGTTCTCCTCCTTGCCGCCGGGATTCTCCTCGCGGTGTGCGGGACGGTCCTGGCCCAGGAAAAGGAGGGTCCTCCGGCAGGCGAGGCGCCGGGGGCCATCGAAACGGTTCCTCCCCTTGCGGTCGGGGACGCCGCGCCGGGTTTCCGGCTCGCGGATGTGTCCGGGGCCCCTTTTTCCTATGGGGAGAAGGGAAGGAGGAAGCCACTCCTGATCGCCTTTTTTTCCGTATTCTGCGAGCCGTGCCGCGCACGGCTTCCGGTCCTTCAAGGGATGCAGGAGAAGTTCGGGGGCGGCGGGCTGGACGTGGTGGCGGTCTCCCTGGACGGGGAGGCGCTGAACACCACGGTCGCCGGGTTCGCGCAGCAGGAGGGGTACACGTTCCGGGTTCTCCTCGACGAGGTGAGCGAGGAGCGGCTCTTCCGCGTCGCGGACGCCTACCGGGTGACGGAGATCCCCACCCTGTACCTCGTGGACAGGGCGGGAAGGGTCGCCTTCGCCGGGAGGGGCCGGGTCGCGGAGGAGTCGCTCGAAAAGTCCGTCCGGGCCGCTCTCCGGTAGGGAAGGGGACGGAACGTGACCGCGTCGCCCCGATTCCTCCTCTTCGATCCCACGGGCGACTCGTGGCCGAAGGTCACCCTTCCCCAGGTGGCGTTCGCGGGGCGGTCCAACGTCGGGAAATCGTCGCTTCTGAACGCCCTGGTCGGGCATTCGCGGCTTGCCCGCGTCGGGAAGACGCCCGGCAGGACGCGCGGGATCGCGTTCTTCGAGATCGAGGGGCGGTTCGTCTTCGCGGATCTTCCGGGGTACGGGTTTGCGAAGGTCTCCCGGGCGGAGCGGGAAGGGTGGAAGACGCTGGTGGAGGGGTATTTTTCCGCCTGCCGGCTGCTGCGCAAGGTCTACATCCTGGTGGATATCCGGAGGGGGCCGGAGGAAGACGAGGAGATGCTCGCGGAATACCTCTCCTCGTGCGGGGTCCCGTACCGGTTCGTGGGGATGAAGGCCGACAAGGTGAAACCGAGGGAGATCCCCGTTCTCTCCTCGCGGTTTGCCGGGACGACATGGCTCGCGCGGGGGGGGCCCCCGGTACTTGTCTCGGCCAGGACCCGGGAGGGGATCGACCTCCTCTGGCGCGATATCCGGGCGGTTTTTTCCCCTTGAAATCAAGGGGGAAAAGGAATAGTATTTTCAAGTTTTATGCCGTCTGACGTCCCGCCAGGGTAACCATTTCACTACACGGTCCGCCGGCTCCGCAGGCGGGCGCGGAGGGAACCCGTTGTTCACAATCACAGAAAGCAGAGAGATCGCCAAGAACGTCTTCTTCCAGAAGATCCAGGCGCCCCGCATCGCCAAGAAGAGAAAAGCGGGGCAGTTCCTCGTTCTCCGGAAGGGGGAGATGAGCGAGCGGATCCCTTTGACCATCGTGGATTCGGACCCCGCGGAAGGTACGGTGACCATCATCTACCAGTCGGTCGGGAAGTCGACCGCCGAGCTTTCCTGCATGAAGGCCGGGGAGACCCTCCTGGATGTCGTCGGCCCCCTGGGTCTGCCGACGCACATCGAGAACTTCGGCACCGTCGTCGGGATCGGCGGAGGGATCGGGACCGCTCCCCTCCTTCCCATCGCGACGGCCATCAAGGGGGCCGGGAACCGGCTGCTGTCGATCATCGGGGCGAGGACGAAGGAGCTCCTCATTCTCGAGGAGGAGATGAAGGCGATCAGCGATACTCTGGTCGTCACCACGGACGACGGCTCGTACGCCCGGAAGGGGTTCGTCACCGCGGCCCTCCAGGAGCTGATCGACGCCGGGGAGAAGATCGACCTGTGCATCGCCATCGGGCCGGTCCCCATGATGCGGGCGGTGGCCGAGGTGACCAAGCCCCGCGAGATCAAGACGGTGGTGAGCCTGAACCCCATCATGGTGGACGCCACGGGAATGTGCGGAGCGTGCCGGGTGACCGTCGGCGGCGTGACCAAGTTTGTCTGCGTCGACGGTCCGGAGTTCGACGGGCACGAGGTCGACTTCAAGGAGCTCACGATGCGCAACCGCGGCTACCTCAAGGAGGAGAAGGTGGCGATGGAGCGGTACGAGCACAAGGAGGGCAAGTGCGCGGGCGGAAAAGTCCCGGCGGGCGCCGCGGGACCCGCGCCCGTATCGACGGGAGGGGGACGGTAATGGCCGACGCGAAACCGACCCCCCGCCCCAAGCCGTTCAGCATCCCCCGGCAGCCGATGCCGGAGCAGCCCCCCGAGGTGCGCAGGAGCAACTTCCGGGAAGTCCCCTTCGGGCTGACCCCCGACCTGGCCATCCTGGAGGCCACCCGCTGCATCCAGTGCAAGAACCCGGCGTGCGTCAAGGGATGCCCGGTCAACATCAAGATCCCCGAGTTCATCGACCTCGTCCGGCAGGGAAAGTTCGTCGAGGCGGCGCGCAAGATCAAGGAGGACAACACGCTCCCGGCGGTGTGCGGCCGCGTCTGCCCCCAGGAGGAGCAGTGCGAGATGCCGTGCGTCCTGAGCAAGAGGGGCGAGCCGGTCGCCATCGGCCGCCTGGAGCGGTTCGTCGCCGACTTCGAGCGGGTCACGGGCAACGTCGTCGTCCCCGGGGTCGACCCCCCCACGGGCAAGCGGGTGGCGGTCGTCGGTTCGGGCCCCGCGGGGCTGACGGTCGCGGGGGACCTCGTCCAGAAGGGGCACGACGTCACCATCTTCGAGGCGCTGCACAAGCCGGGCGGGGTGCTCATGTACGGCATCCCGGAGTTCCGCCTCCCGAAGGACATCGTGCAGGCGGAGGTCGACTACATCTGCAGCCTCGGCGCCAGGCTCGAGTGCGACGTCGTCATCGGGAAGACGATCACGATCGACGAGCTGCTGGAGGAGGAAGGGTTTCACGCCTGCTTCATCGGGACCGGCGCCGGCCTTCCGTACTTCATGAACATCCCGGGGGAGAACCTGATCGGGATCTACTCGGCCAACGAGTACCTGACCCGCTCCAACCTGATGAAGGCGTACCTGTTCCCCGAGGCGGACACCCCGCTGTACCGGGGGAAGCACGTCGCGGTCGTGGGCGGGGGGAACGTCGCGATGGACGCCGCCCGCACCGCCCTGCGGATGGGCGCGGAGAAGGTCTACGTCGTCTACCGGCGGTCGAAGAAGGAGATGCCCGCCCGGATCGAGGAGATCCACCACGCCGAGGAGGAGGGGATCGAGTTCCATCTCCTCACCAACCCCGTCCGCTTCCTGGGGAACGACGAGGCGTGGGTGACCGAGATCGAGTGCCAGAAGATGGAGCTGGGCGAGCCCGACGCGTCGGGCCGCAGGCGCCCCGTCCCCGTCAAGGGATCCGAGTTCCGCCTCCCGGTGGACACCGTCGTCATGTCGATCGGCAACGGCGCCAACCCCCTCGTCCCGGCCACCACCCCGGGGCTCGACACGAACAAGTGGGGGAACATCCTGGCGGACCAGGAGACCGGAAAGACGAGCAAGAAGGGTGTCTTCGCCGGCGGCGACATCGTCATCGGCGCGGCCACCGTCATCCTCGCGATGGGCGCGGGCCGCAAGGCGGCGGACGCGATGCACGAATACCTGAAAACCGGAGTCTGGTAGGGGTTCCCTGAGCCCGCCCGTCCGGGCGGGATTGCGATAGATGCTTCACGGGGACAGGGCACGGGCGACCGTGCCCTTTTTCGTTTCCCGTTTTCTCCGGATCCTTCCTTCCCGATGAAGCTTTTCGGAAATCGGCCGATAAGGGACCTGTGGCGGCAGTAAAGACCACGACCACAGGCGGCGGCGATGGCAACGGACCGGACGGACTGCGACCCGCCGGGTGACGGGCGGCGCAGAAGCAATTCCCCGAAAGATCGGTCAACGGGTTTTCCGGATGCCCTCCTGGTGGCCGGGGCGGTTGCGTGCATCATCCTGCTCCCGGTCCTTGCCCACCCCTTCCATTCGGGGGGTGTCGGGAATTGCGAAGGCTGCCACAGCCTCCACAGTTCCCCGGGCGCGCCGGCTCCCGCTCCCGAAGACGATTCCGGGGCCGCCTCTGCAACCAGCCCCCTCCTCGCCGGGAAGGATCCCGGTTCCACCTGTCTCCGGTGCCATTCCGAGCCCGGGACCGCCCACAACGTATTCGACGAAACCGCCTCCGCGTATACGCCCGGGGGCGATTTCGCGTGGCTAAAGAAGACGTTCCGGTGGACCGACGACGGACAGTCGCACCTGAGCCCCGGCGAAAGCCACGGCCACAGCGTCGTGGCGGTCGAGTTCGGCCTCGTGCCCGACGGGAGGTTATCCGCGGCGCCCTGGGGGACCTACCCGGCGTCGGCGATGAGCTGCATCAGCTGCCACGACCCGCACGGGAGGATCTCGGGGAACGCGGCGGGCGGGGCGCCGATCGGGGGATCCGGCTCCTACGGCGATACGCCGCCAAACGGCACGATCGCCGGGAATTACCGCCTCCTGGGCGGGGTGGGGTACGCAGGGGGAGGATCGGGGTCAGGGACTCCCTTCGTCCAGCCTGCGCCGGTCGCGGTGGCCAATCGGGCGGACTGGCGGGAGACGGACACGAACCACCCGGCCTACGGGTCGGGGATGTCGGAGTGGTGCGCAAACTGCCATCCCAACATGGAGAGCGATGGAACCGGGAAGGGGAAATCCCATCCCGCCGGGAACAACGTCAAGCTGGGCAGCTCCATCGTGTCGGCCTACAACGCCTACGTGAAGACCGGGGACCTCTCGGGATCGCGCGCGACCGCGTATCTCGCTTTGGTCCCCTTCGAACGGGGCACCGATGATCGATCGCTTCTGGACCCTTCCAGCACCGAGGGCCCGGATTCCAGCGCGAACGTGATGTGCCTGACGTGCCACCGGGCGCACGCCTCGGCGTTTCCCAACGCCGGGAGGTGGGATTTCCGGGCGACCTTCCTTGCGAAGTCCCACCCGCAGGCGGGCGATGCCGGCGCGGCGGGGAACGACCATCGGAAGAGCTACTACGGGAGGGACGTCGTCGCGCAGTTCGGCCCGTACCAGCGGTCCCTCTGCAACAAGTGCCACCTCAAGGACTGAGCGCAGGTCCCTCGTCAGCAGCTTTGCCGCCGTTGCCCCGGGGCCCGGGCGATGCGGGGTGTTCCACGAGGCGGCCTGTGGAGCGAGATTTCGGATCCCGCGAGCGTAGCCGGGTGGAATTCCCCGCGAGCCGGGGGCCCGGGGCATCTACGGCTGTATGGGTATGGAAGGACCTGCGACGCCCCCTAGCGCAACATTTCGAGGAACGCCTGGATCCGGATCTTCGTCCGCCCGTCGAGGGGGCCAGGCTCGTCCCCTTCCAGGGTGAGCACGGGCACCCCGATCTCCGCCCGCAGGAGGATGTCCTCGATCTGCCGGAAGCAGAACGACTGGACGTAGTGGACGATCCCGCGCACGCCGCGCCGCGCGACTTCCCTCCGGATGTCGGCGAGCCGCTCGAAGAAGGTGTACGGGTAGGTGTACTCCCGGTACTGCTCGGTGAGCGTCCGCGACGGGTACGGCATCGCGAACTGGCGCTGCACCTCGTTCAGCACCGCCCGCGCCCCCGCCTCCTCGAGGAAGGCATGCAGTCCGGAGGTGATGGGAGGGACGCCGACGAAAGCGACCGGGACCAGGTCCCGCCGGGGCTCCCGCTGCCGCGCTCCGGCAAGGAACGCGAGGGCCCTGCGCTCGTACTCCTCCGGGTCCCCCTCGAAGTCCGAGCAGGCGACCAGCCAGAGGTGGTTCTCCTCCCCGGTCACCTTCCCCTCCTCCCAGGTGAGGCGGTCGATCTCGAGGGCCGCCTGGCGGACGGCGTCCAGTTTCCGTTTCCACGTCTCCGCCCGCTCGACCGTCGTCCCGAACCGGCGGGCCAGCTTCCGGATCTCGAGGGCGATCGTCCGGTGGTCCCTGTCGTACGGGAAGGAGAAGGGGGTGACCTTCACCCCCCGGTACTGGAGGACCTCCATGAGCGCCTGGGTGAAGCTGCAGTCCCCCTGCGCCACGCCGATCACATCCGTCACGCCGTGGCGGCGCACCACGCCGTAGATCCCCTTGACCCAGCCGCAGCTGTTCCGGGGGAAGCCGTCGGATTCGGCGAGTCGGACGTACGCGGAGGGGCTCGGGGAGGCGATGAAGAGGTTGTTGAGGTCGACGGGAGTGTGCCCTCCCGCGAACAGGACCTCGACCGGGATGGTGGTGGTGAAGCCGACGCGCGAGATGTCAATCTCCCCGGATGAAGAGGAAGTAGATCACGATGACGATGACGACGAAGGAGCCGATGGAGAAGAACAGAAGGTTCTGGTCCATGGTCGCCTGTCCCTCGGCGACCCTCGAATATTGCGCGACGGCCACCAGGGCAGCCACCGCGAAAAGGGTGAGGGCGAGGATCCTCCACTTGAAGAACAGGGAGACGAGGAAGAGGACGGCCGCGGCGAAGATGACCCGGGGATCGGTCACGAAATCCATGACCTGCGCGTTGACCAGGAAATCGATGATTCCACTCACCGGTCACCTCCGGGAAAGGGCGTTCGGTTGACAAGAATACGATAGCGTCTTAAGGTAGGAAAATCAAAGAATTAGGAGCAGGCGTGGACCGGCCGGTCGGGGTGTTCGATTCGGGGGTGGGCGGGCTGACCGTCCTGCGGGAGCTTGCCCGTGCGCTTCCCGGGGAGCGGTTCCTGTACCTGGGCGACACGGCCCGGGTCCCCTACGGCACGAAGTCCCGGGAGACCGTCACGCGGTATTCCATCGAGATCGCCAATTACCTCATCACGCGGCACGACATCAAGATGCTGGTGGTAGCGTGCAACACGGCCTCGTCGCTGGCCCTCCCCGTCCTCCGGAAGATCTACAAGATCCCCGTGGTCGGGATGGTGGACCCGTGCGTGCGACGCGCCGCCTCCCTCCCGAAGAGGGAGCGCATCGGGGTGATCGGGACCTCCGGCACGATCCGGTCGGGCGCCTACGAGCAGGCGCTCCGCGCGGCGATCCCTGCGGCCCGCATCGACAGCAGACCGTGCCCCCTTCTCGTCGCGCTTGCGGAGGAGGGGTGGATCGGGGCGCCCGTGACGAGCGCCGTGATCGCCGAATACCTCTCCCCGTTCCGGCAGGACCCGCCCGACGCCCTCATCCTCGGGTGCACGCACTACCCCGTGCTGAAGGGGGCGATCCGGGAGTTCCTGGGGGAGGCGACGGTGCTGATCGATTCCGGGGAGGAGGCGGCCCGGGTCGTGGACGTCCTCCTTTCGGAGAGTGGATGGAAGCGGGACGGGGGAGGGCCGGAGGTCGCTTTCCTGGTCACCGACGACCCGGAGCGCTTCCGGAGCGTTGGGGAGCTGTTCTTCGGGGCGGGGATGGACGCCGTGGAGATGGTTTCCCTGTGACCGGCCGCAACTTCCCCCTTGCATCCGGCGAATCGCGCGGAGAGGATGATAGGAACGTCCCGCATCGGGCCGCAGGCAACCGGGGACAACAGGGGTAACGGGAGATGGGACCAGCGCAGTTCCGGATGCTTTCGGGGTTCAACCACAACCTCAAGTACAAGGGGAAGACCTACCATGTCCAGACCGAGGACGGCGGGCGGGGGAACCCGGTGATCATCACCCACGTCTTCCTCGGCGGGGTCATCCTGTCCACCGTCCGTTCTTCTTACCAGGACCTGCTCTCCCAGCCGGGCTGGGAGGATTCCGTGCGCGGGCGGATGAAGGTGCAGCACCTCGAGGAGATCCGCAAGCTCTTCTCCGGAGACCTCGACTCGCGGGTGCAAGACGCGATGCGGGATGATTGAGGCGTTTCGCGTCGGGGCCGTCTCGCGGGGCCGCACCCTCTGGGAGGGAGTGGATCTTGCCGCGGGAAAAGGGGAACTGTGGGTCGTGACCGGGCCCCCTTCCAGCGGGAAAACGCTCCTCCTGCATATTCTCCGGGGGGAGAGGCGCCCCGACTCCGGGGATGTCGTCGTCGACGGGGAGTCGCTGTACCGGGGCAGCCCGGAGCATAACCGGCGGTTCCGCGCCCTCTCCGGAGTGGTCCCGGAGCTCCTTCCCGCAGAACCGGGAAAGACGCTGGAGGAGATGTTCCTCCTCTCCGCGCTTGCCCTGGGGGGGGTGACGGACGAGGAGAGAAAGGGGCGCATGGGGGATCTGCTTTCGCTGGTCGGTCTTGCCGGTGCGGAGAGCGTGGAGGTCTCCTCCCTGTCGGTGTCGGAGCGGGCCAGGGCCGCGTTCGCGGTGGAGCTGTTCCGAAACCCCCGGGCTCTGTTCCTGGACATGTTCCTCGCGCACGCGGGGAGGGAGTGGGCGGACCGCATGGGTGCGCTGCTCCGGGCACTGGCGAGGGAGGAGAAGACGATTCTCATGATGGAGCGCCGGCTCCCCGACGAATGGCAGGCGCAAAAAGCGCCTTCCCCTCTCTCTGCGGGACCGTTTACCCTCTACCGGGTGGGCGCCGCGCCCCGGGCCCCGAAGGAGAAGGGGAGGGAGCGGCAGTCGCAGTCCTCGCCCGTTTCCGGGACGGCGGAGGGGTAGGGGTTGAGCGTACCGTCCCTGTGGTGGATCGACTGGAGTCTTCACGGCGGACCGATGCGGCGGGAGACCGCGGGCCGGTTCCTGCTCTGCTTCCTCGCGGCACTCTATTTCCTGGCGATGCTTCTGTCCGGGGGGGTCAACCGGTTCCTCTCCGGGCAGTACACGATATCCGCCATCCTCCACGTCGGCGTCCCCGACGACGAAGGGGCGGGGATTGCCGGGAAGGTGGCGGCGCTGCCCCCTGTCCGGGAGGCGCAGTACCGGGATCCGGAACAGGCGTGGGCGGAATTTCTGGCGGCGTACCCCGGGCTCGGGTCGCTCCGGGGCGAGGGGGAGAATCCCCTTCCGGGGTACGTGGAGGTGCGTCTTCGCCCCGGGTGGATGTCCGACGAGGGAATCGCGGCAGTCCGGTCGGCGCTCGAACCGGTTTCCCAGGTGGAGAAGATCCTCACGGGCGGGGACGCCATGCAGAGCCTGCTGCGGATGAAGCGGTGGGCCAATGCCCTGCTCTGGTCCGGGTTCGCCCTGGTGTGCGCCGTGTTTCTGGCCTTCCTCGTGATGCAGGAGAAGGCCCGCGCGACCAGGCTCCTGCCGGAGGTTTCCTTCCTCGCGGGCAGGGGGGTCCCGGAAGGGCGGATCGCCTCGATGCGGACCGCCGGGGCGGTCGTCGCCGGGAGCTTCGTCGCCCTTCTCGCCACCGGTCTGGCATATGCCGCCCTCCTACTGGCAGCCCGTCATCTTCCTCTCGTCCGCGTCACGGTGGGAAGCGCGGAGGAACTGCTCGGCACGGGATCTCTTCTCCCCGCCTGCCTGTTCCTTCTGTGTGCCGCGATGCTCCAGGGGCTGGCGTCTCTTGCCGGGTGGCGGGCAACGTTTCCGAAGGGGCGATGACGGGTTTCCGGGCGCTGGCCAGAACCGGCCTCTGCGCGGCGATGATCGCCGCGCTCCTGCTTCCGCCGGGAGCCTCGCACGCCGAGAGCACGCAGAGCACGCTCCGCAAGGAGAAGGCCCGGCTGACCGAGATGCGCAGGCGGGCGGAGAAGGCGGCGGCCGAGCTCGACCAGGCTCTCGAGCGGGAGCAGACCTCACGGCACAAGGTGGACGAGATTCGGAAACAGCTGGACAACCAGCGACGCCTCATCGCGCGGATCGACAGGAAGCTTTCCTCGCTTGCCCGGGAGATGGAGAGGGCGGAGTCCGAGGTGCGGGCCATCGAGCAGGCGCGGGCGAGCACGCAACGCGGCCTCGAGCAGGCGGCCGCCCTGGCGTTCCTGGAGGAACGGGGAGCGGTGGGACTCCCTCCCGGGAACGCCGGCGGAGAGCGGCTCCGGTACTTCACGGAGCGGGTGCTCGCCTCGGAGGCGGAACGGGTCGGCCGCCTCGCGGCGGACAAGGAGAAGAAAGAGAGCGCGCTGTCCGGGATCGAGCGCAAGGTCAAGCTGTCGGAGAGGAGGATCTCGCGGGAGAAAAAGGTGGGGGAGTCGCTCCTCAGCCAGCGGGAGAAGGAGGCGAAGCGGCTCGCGGACATCCAGAGGGACAAGAAGAAGAAGGAGAAGGAGGTCAAGGCCCTCCGGGCGCGCGTGGCGAGAATGGAGGCGCTCGTATCCCGGATCGAGCGACAGGTGCGGGAGGCGGAGCGGAAGCGGCCCGCGGGGGAGAGGAAGGCAGGACCCTCGAAATTCTCGCGCATTCCGGGAGGGGTCGTCGCCCCCGTCCGGGGCAGGGTCGTGGGGCCGTTCGGAAAGTACCAGGACCCCGTCTTCAACGTCGAGATGGAGAACCACGGCGTGGAGATCGAAGCGTCCTCCGGGGCCCCCGTCCGTTCCATCGGGAAAGGGAGCGTCGTCTTTTCGGGAACCGTCTCCGGGTTCGGCAAGGTGCTCATCATCCAGCACGGAACCGGCCTCTTCTCCGTGTACGGGAAGGCGGAATCGTTCAGCGTCGCCCAGGGGCAGGACGTCGGGCCCGGACAGAACATCGGCCGCCTTCCCCGGAGTCCCGACGGGAAATCGGTGCTATACTTGGAACTCAGGGCCGCGGGGACCGCCATCGATCCGACGGCGGTGATCCCCCTTGCCCGCTGAGAAGCGGGCACCGGTATTCGCAAGAGTCCAGCGCACGGTCCGAAGGAGGAGATTCATGAAGGGGAAGAAGGTTTGGGGGCCTGCGGTCGTCATCCTGGTGTTTTTCCTGGGGGTCCTCTCCGGGGATCTCTTCGTGGATCGCCCCACGGCCCAGGCGAACGTCGTCTATGAAAAACTGAAGATCTTCGGCGACGTCCTGTCCGCCGTCCAGATCAGCTACGTGGAAGAGCCCGACATGGACAAGCTCGTGGAGGGGGCCATCAAGGGGATGCTCCAGACCCTCGACCCGCACAGCTCCTATCTGACCCCGGACATGCTGAAGCAGGTGGAGATCGAGACGAAGGGGGTGTTCGGGGGCCTGGGGATCGAGATCGGCATCAAGGACGGCATTCTCACCATCATCGCCCCGATCGAGGACACGCCGGCCTTCCGCGCCGGGCTGCAGGCGGGAGACAGGATCATGAAGATCGAGGACGACTTCACCAAGGACATGACCGTGATGGACGCCGTCAAGCGGCTTCGGGGGGAGCCCGGGACGTCGGTGAAGATCTGGATCGCCCGGGAGGGGCTCGCGGAGCTTGCGCCCTTCACCATCACCCGCGACATCATCAAGATCCGGAGCGTGAAGGCGAAAGACCTGGGGGAAGGGATCGGATACGTCAGGCTCCTGCAGTTCCAGCAGGACACCACCGCGGAGCTGGAGAAGGCGCTCCAGTCGCAGGTGAAGGAGAAGGGGGAGCTGCGGGGACTGGTACTCGACCTGCGCAACAACCCGGGAGGGCTGCTGGACCAGGCGGTGAAGGTGGCGGACACGTTCATCGATTCGGGCCTCATCGTCTATACCGACGGGCGCATCGAGGCGCAGAAATACAAGTACACCGCGCACAGAAAGGGGACGTACGGCGGGTTCCCGATCGTCATCCTGGTGAACGCCGGCTCCGCCTCCGCCTCGGAGATCGTCGCGGGTGCGCTCCAGGACCACCAGCGCGCGGTCGTGCTGGGGACCCAGACGTTCGGAAAGGGGTCCGTCCAGACGATCCTCCCCCTGGAGGACGGCTCGGCCCTCCGCCTTACCACGGCACGGTACTTCACGCCCAAAGGGCGGTCCATCCAGGCCAAGGGGATCGAGCCGGACATCGTCGTGCGCGACGGCCGGGAGCCTCGGGAAGGACACCCGGGGGCCATCCGCGAGAAGGATATCCAGCACCACCTCAAGGGCGAGGGGGAGGAGGAGACCGGGGAGCCGACGGGGGGAAAAACCCCTCCCGCGGAGGGGAAAAGGATGAAAAAGGAGGAGCCGGAGAAAGGGAAAAGCGGGCGGCAACCCGCCGCGCCGGCCCTGGAGGGGAAGAAGGGCGAGGAGAAGGACATCCAGCTCGAGCGGGCCGTCGACCTGTTGAAAGGGTGGGAGATCTTCAAATCCCGGTTCCTCGACAAGGCCAAGGCGTCCTGATGCGGCCTGATCCCGGGCAGGGATGAAGCGACGAAGGGCCGGAAGGAGG
>CP070783.1:549972-567818 GCA_020346465.1 Deltaproteobacteria bacterium | reverse complement strand
TGGCGAGAATGAGGTCCGTGGAGTTCCGGAGACCGATGGTGCGGGCTGCGAACGCGGGGATCAGTGCGATCATCGACGAGAGGGGGGAGTTGGTGGCGACACTGGGGCTCTTTCGAAAAGGGATCGTCCTGGGGGAGATCCACCCTCGGGGGGGGGAGACGTGGTATGCGAAAACGGGGGATATATTCGCGATATTTTGTACTATAATTAATATTTTAATCCTGATGATCCCCGGGAGAGGAGCCAATGGCGGTAGGAGTCCTGGCAGATAAATCCGAAATGCTTGCAACGCGCTTCGACGATCTTCGGGGCTACCTTTGAGGTAGAACGGAAAAAAGCCCGCCTGGCCGAACTCGAGGAGGCCACCGCGAAGGAAGGTTTGTGGGATTCCCCCGAAAAGGCGGAATCCCTGTTGAAGGAGCGCAAGGCTCTCGAGACGATTCTCGCGAAGTGGGCGGACATCGCGAAATCCCTGGAGGACCTCCACGCCTACCTCGAGCTCTACGACGAGAAGGAGGATCCTTCCCTCGCCACCGAGATCGAGCAGCACGCCGATTCCCTGTCGGCCCGTCTCGACGACATGGAGGTGGAGCGGATGCTCGGCGGGGAAAACGACGAGCGGAACGCCATCGTGACGATCCATGCCGGGGCCGGAGGGACCGAGTCGCAGGACTGGGCGGAGATGCTCCTCAGGATGTACACCCGGTTTGCCGACAGGAGCGGGTACGGCGTCGAGGTGGTGGAGCGGCAGGAAGGGGAAGAGGCCGGGATCAAGAGCGCCACGATTCTTGTGTCGGGGGACCACCCGTACGGGTATTGGAAAGCGGAAAGCGGTGTGCACCGCCTCGTGAGGATCTCCCCCTTCGATGCGAACAAGAGGCGGCACACGTCGTTCGCGTCGGTGTTCGTATCCCCCGAGATCGACGACAACGTACAGATCCAGATCAACGACTCCGACCTGAAAATCGACACGCTCCGGTCAAGCGGAGCCGGAGGACAGCACGTCAACAAGGTCGAGTCGGCGGTCCGGATCACCCACGAACCGTCCGGGGTCACGGTGCTGTGCCAGCAGGAGCGATCGCAGCACAAGAACCGCGCCACCGCGATGAAAATCCTCCGGTCGAAGCTGTACGAGCTGGAAATGCGCCAGCGGGCAGCCAAGGTGGCGGAGGCGCACAAGACGAAAAAGGAGATTGCCTGGGGGTCGCAGATCCGGTCCTATGTCCTTGCCCCTTACCGCATGGTGAAGGACCACCGCACGGGACACGAGACGGGAAACGTGGACGCCGTGCTGGACGGCGAACTGATCGCATTCATTCGCAAATATCTCCTTTCTGCGGGCGCGGAAGGCGAGCAGCGCTCCGCGTAGCCGGGAAACACGCGACTGCGCGCCGGGCGGGCTGGCAGCTTCCCGGGAATCGGCGAACAACAACGGAGGGTCCCTCGTGACGGAAGAATGGAACGACCTCGTCAGGGAACGGATGCGGAAAGCGGACGAGGTCCGGCGGCGCGGGGGCAACCCGTACCCGAACGACCAGCGGGTAGGGTGGACGACGGCCGACGCGAAGCGATCCGCGGAGGGGAAAGAGGCCAAGGACCTGGAAAGAGAAGGAATCCGGGTGGACATCGCCGGACGGGTCGTGGCCGCGCGGCACTTCGGGAAAGCGGCGTTCCTGGTAATCGCAGACCGGACCGGGAGGCTGCAGGCCTACCTGAAACAGGACGAGATCACCGAGGAGGAGTATCGCCGGTTTCGGGAGACGACGGACGTCGGGGACATCGTTTGGGTGGAAGGCCCCCTCTTCCTCACCCGAACGGGAGAGTTGACCGTCCAGGCGGAGCGCTTCCGCCTTCTCACCAAGTCTCTCCGGCCCCTTCCCGAAAAATGGCACGGGCTCTCCGACGTGGAGACCCGCTACCGGCAGAGGTATGTGGACCTGATCGTCAACGACGGGGTGCGGGAGGTCTTCCGGAGGCGCAGCCAGATCATCTCCTTTCTCCGGGATTTCCTGGCCTCGAGGGACTTCCTCGAGGTGGAGACCCCGATGATGCAGCCGGTTGCGGGAGGGGCCGCCGCCCGGCCGTTCACCACGCACCACAACGCACTGGACATGGACCTGTTCCTGCGGATCGCCCCCGAGCTCTATCTCAAGCGCCTTCTCGTGGGGGGGATCGAGCGGGTCTTCGAAATCAACAGGAACTTCCGGAACGAGGGGATCTCCACCCAGCACAACCCCGAGTTCACGATGCTCGAATTCTACCAGGCATATGCGACCTACGAGGATTTCATCCGTCTCACCGAGGAGATGCTGTCCTCCCTCGCGCTTTCCCTCTTCGGAAAAACCGCTGTGACCGTTCAAGGGAAGACGGTCGATTTCGCCCCCCCCTGGGAGAGGGTCACGGTTGCGGGAGCCGTCGCACGATACGGAAACGTCCCGGAGGAGCGGCTGTCCGACCCGGGGTTCCTCAGGGAAATGGCCCGTGGGCTGGGGCTTCCCGTGAAAGAGGACGAAACGGCGGGCGCTCTCCTTGTCGCCCTCTACGAGGAAGTCGCCGAACCGAAGATCGGGGGGCCGGTCTTCGTCACGGAATATCCCATCGAAGTGTCGCCTCTCTCCCGGGCGAACGAATCCCGCCCCCACGTCGTCGACCGGTTCGAGCTGATCGTCGGGGGGAGGGAGATCGCCAACGCGTTTTCGGAGCTTACCGACCCCCTGGAGCAGCGACGACGGTTCGAGGAGCAGCGAAAGGCCCGGGAGAGGGGGGACGAAGAGGCGCACGCGATGGACGAAGATTTCCTCCGCGCGCTCGAATACGGAATGCCTCCGGCGGCGGGCGAAGGGATCGGGATAGACCGCCTGGTGATGATTTTCACCGACTCCCCCTCCATCCGGGACGTGATCCTCTTCCCGCAGCTTCGGAGAGAAGGGTAGCGCAGGGTGGCCCTTCCGGTCGAATATTTCATCGGTCTGAAATACCTCCTGGCCAAACGAAAACAGACGTTCATCTCCATCATCACGGCGATCTCGGTTGCAGGCGTGGCGGTCGGGGTGATGGCGCTCATCATCGTCCTTGCCGTGA
Organism: Deltaproteobacteria bacterium; assembly: GCA_020346465.1. Taxonomy (GTDB): domain Bacteria; phylum Desulfobacterota; class Deferrimicrobia; order Deferrimicrobiales; family Deferrimicrobiaceae; genus CSP1-8. The sequence continues at coordinate 564,737 of CP070783.1, read as the reverse complement.
TGAACGGTTTCGAGAAGGAGCTCAAGGACAGGATTCTCGGCGCCACCGCCCACATTCACGTGACCAACCTCGAGGGGAGCATCTCCGACCCCTTTGCCCTCGCACAGCGGGTCGGGACGATGGACGGCATCACCGCAGCGAGCCCCTATATATTCTCCCAGGTGATGATCTCCTCGGGAACCGCAACGACGGGGGCGATCCTGCGCGGCGTGGATGTCGCCACGGTCGGGAAGGTGACGCGGCTTCCGCAGGAAATCCGGAAGGGAAAGATCGAGGATCTCGATCGGAAGACGACAAACGGCCTGCACGGGATGATCCTCGGGAAGGAGCTTGCCGCCAACCTGGGCGTGTCCCCGGGAGACATCGTGGAGGTCCTGGTTCCCGGGGGGAACATCACCCCGATGGGGGCGTTCCCGGGCGTCGCGACATTCCGCGTCGCGGGATTTTCCGAATCGGGAATGTACGAGTACGACTCCTCCTTCGCCTACGTGTCCCTGAAAGAGGCGGGGAGGATCATGGGAATGGAGGGGCGCGCCACGGGGATCGAGGTCAAGGTCGGCGACATCTACCAGGCGGGACGGATCGCCTCCCGCCTCCGGGTCGAACTCGGCTACCCCTACTGGGCCAAGGACTGGATGCAGAGCAATCGGAACCTGTTCTCGGCGCTGAAGCTGGAGAAGGTAGTCATGTTCATCATTTTGGTCCTGATCGTGATGGTCGCCGCCTTCAATATCATCAGCACGCTCATCATGGTCGTCATGGACAAGACCAAGGACATCGCCGTGCTGATGACCCTGGGAGCGACGCGCAGGATGATCCGCAAGATCTTCGCTCTCGAGGGGCTTCTGATCGGGGTGGCGGGGACCTTTGCAGGGACGGTCCTGGGAGTTCTTCTCTGCTACCTCCTTCGACGGTATCAGTTCATCCGGCTGCCAAGCGACGTGTACTACATCTCGACCCTGCCGGTGGACCTTTCCCCGGCGATCCTGCTTCTGGTCGGGACGTGCTCCATCGTGATCTGTTTCCTGGCGACCCTGTACCCCTCGCGGCAGGCCTCGCTCGTCGATCCTGCGGAGGCGATCCGGTATGAATAGCGTCGCGTTCCTGCGCGTCGAAAACCTCCGGAAGGAATTTCCGAAAAGAGGCGGGCCGGTGGAGGTTCTCAAAGGCATCTCGTTTTCCCTGAACCGCGGCGAGATGCTCGGCGTGGTCGGTGTATCCGGGGCCGGAAAAACGACTCTCCTCCAGATCCTGGGAACTCTCGATCGGGCGACCTCGGGGAGCGTATTCTACGACGGGCAGGACGTGACGCTGATGACCGAGAGCGAGCTTTCCGGGTTCCGGAACCGGAAAGTGGGTTTCGTGTTCCAGTTCCATCATCTTTTGCCCGAGTTCGACGCGCGGGAGAACGTGATGCTTCCCTGCCTGATCGCCGGGATGGGGCGGGACGAGGCCCGGAAAAGAGCGGAGGACCTGCTCGCGGAGGTCGGGCTTTCCGAACGGTTCACCCATCGGATCGGGGAGCTTTCCGGAGGCGAGCTGCAGCGGGTCGCCATCTGCCGGGCGTTGGCGATGGGCCCGGAAATTCTCCTGGCCGACGAGCCCACCGGGAACCTGGACAAGGGGACCGCGGGGGACGTGGCAATGCTCCTGGGGGACCTGAACCGGAGCAGAAGGCTTTCCCTGGTGGTCGTCACGCACAACGAAGCGTTGGCCGGGAGAATGCACCGGGTTCTCAAGATCGACGACGGGGTGATCGCGCAGTGACCGCCTCGCGGGTGGCTGCCTCGACCGTAGCGGCCATCCTGGCGGTCGCGACGATCTTTCCTCCGCTCGCCGGCCCGGCCGGCTTCCCCGTCCTGGAGATCCGGGTGCAGGGGGCGAACCGGGTGGGGTCCGAGGCGATCCTGCGGGTCATGGGAACCCGCGTGGGCGATGAGTTCGACCCCGCGAAAATCCGGGAGGATGTGAAGGCGATCTACCGCATGGGGTATTTCTCCAACGTGAAAATCGACGCGGAGGAGGTTTCCGGCGGCCTGCGACTGACCGTGCTCATCGCGGAAAAGCCGGTCGTCTCCTCCATCGCCATCGAGGGGAACAAGGAGGTGGACACCTCCGATCTCCGGGAGGTGCTCTCGGTCAAGGAACGGACCCTCTTCCAGGAGGAGAAGGTCAAGGAGTCGGCGCGCAAGATGCGCGAGGTCTACCAGAACAAGGGGTTTTACGACGCGACCGTCGAATCCTCCGTCGAGGAGGAGGCGGACGGCTCCATCCGCGTCGCCTTCCGGGTCTCGGAAGGGGAAAAGCTCATGATCGAAACGATTCGCATCACCGGCAACCAGTATCTGGGGGAGAAGGAAATCCGGAAAGGGATGGAGACAAAAACGAAAGGCTGGTTCTCGTTCATCACCGAATCGGGGACGTTCAAGAAGGATATGATCGAGAACGATGTCCGGCGGATCGAGGCGCTCTACCACGACAACGGGTTCCTGGACTCCAAGGTGTCCGATCCGAAGATCGAAAGGGGGCCCAAGGGACTGGTACTGACGATCCACGTGTTCGAAGGGCGGCAATACCGCGTCGGCGAAATCCGGTTCTCCGGGGAGTCCGGATTGAGTGAAATGGAACAGCGAAGGCCCCTGAAGCTCCGGACCGGAGAGGTGTTCAGCCGGGGGGCCCTTCTTTCGGATGTCCTTGCCCTGACCACGGCCATGAACGACAAGGGGTACGCTCTCGCGATCGTCTCCCCTCTCGTGGAAAAGCGGACGGAATATCCCCTCGCGGACGTGACGTTCAAGGCGGAAAGAGGGGACAAGTTCCGGTTCGGGAGGGTGGATGTGGTCGGCAACACCAAGACGCTCGACCGCGTGGTCCGCCGCAACATCTCCGTGGCGGACGGCATGACGTACAGCGCCACCGGGCTCAAGCAGAGCAAGGAGAACCTCACCCGCATCGGCTACTTCAAGGACGTCAAGATCAGTACGGGCCCCTCGACGGTGCCGCAGGAAATGGACGTCAAGGTGGAAGTCGAGGAGGGGCCGACCGGGACCCTATCCGGGGGATTGGGGTTCAGCTCCGTGGACAAACTCTTCGGTGTCGTCCAGGTAACGGAGAACAACTTTCTGGGGAGGGGCTGGAAGGCCTCCCTCAATACCCAGTTTGGCACCAAGAGGAAGGTGTTCAGCCTCGACTTCCGGGACCCCGCCTTTCTCAATACCGACTTCAGTTTCCTCATCAATGCCTACAATACGGAGACCGAGTACACCGATTTCACGAGGAAATCCAAGGGCGGCAAGGTCGGGTTCGGGTATTCGTTCACAAGGAACGTGTCATCCAGCCTGGCGCTCCGGATCGACACCACGGACGTTTACGACCCGGGAACCGCGATCTCCCCGATCCTGAAAGAGGAGTTCAGCAAGGGGGCCCAGAAGACCCATAGCCTCACGTTCAACGTCGACCGGAACACCACGGACAAGTACATCGATCCCTCGCGCGGGACCGTGCAGGCCGGGACGGTGGAGTACGCGGGGGGGCCGCTGGGGGGCGATTCCGAATTCGTGAAATACTTCCTGAGCGGGAAGATGTATTTCCCCGTGATGGCGTCGACCACCCTCTCCGGGAACATCCTGTGGGGACACGTGGTCAGCACGGTAGGGGGGAGGGTGCCGATCTACGAACGCTTCTTCCTGGGAGGTCCCTACAACATCCGGGGCCACGAGTCCAGGAGCATCTCCCCGGTGGACCCGAACACCGACGAGCAGATCGGCGGGGTCAAGCAGCTGGTGTTCAATGTGGAATACCTCTTCCCCCTGTTCGGGGAGATCGGGTTCAAGGGAGTCCTGTTTTTCGACATGGGCAACACCTGGGGGCAGGGGGAGTGGCCGTGGGAGATGAAGCCGTGGAACGGGCCTTCTTTCCGGTATGCGGCGGGAGCAGGCCTCCGCTGGTACTCGCCGATGGGGCCGCTGCGGTTCGAGTGGGGGTGGAACCTGAACCCCCAGCCCGGCGAGGATAAGATGGTCATGGAATTTACGGTCGGTACGGCATTCTAACCAGGAGGGTATGCAATGCGGAAACGATTACCATGGGTCATTGCGGCGGTGGCCGCGGCGGCGGTTTTCGCCGCGGCTCCGGCGTGGGCGGAGGGTCTCAAGGTCGCTGTGATCGATGTCAACAGGGTCCTGAACGAATCCGAAGCCGGCAAGGCCGCGAAAAAGAAGATGGAGGACCGGTACGAGGAGCTCAAGAAGAAGATCGACGGGAAGAACGACGAAGCGCGGAAGATGAAGGAAGATCTCGACAAGCAGAAGATCCTACTGGGAAAGGAGAAGCTGAAGGAGAAGGAGGATGCCTTCAACGCGAGGGTCGCCGAACTGCGCCAGCTCACCCAGGAGGCGGAGAAGGAGATGCAGACCCGCCAGAGTGAACTGACCCGCGACATCCTCAAGGTCATCGAGGGGCAGGTGAACAAGATCGTGGAGAAAGAGAAGATCGACCTGGTGCTGGAGAGAACCAGCGGTGTCATTCATTTCGACCCGTCGTTGGACATCACCACCAAGGTGCTCGATCTGGTGAACAAGGAGAAGGCCGGTGGGAAATGAGTTCCCCCTGTCCGATCTCGCGGTTCGGATCGGGGCGCGGGTGGTCGGAGACGGGGACGCAGTCGTATCCGGCATCGCCCCCATCGAGGAGGCGGGGCCCGGACAGGTGACGTTTCTCGCAAACCCGAAGTATCTCCGCTTCGCGAGGGAATCGAATGCCGCGGCGATCATCGCGCGGGAAGTCGTATCCGGGGGACGGACGAATTTTCTCCTTGCCGACAACCCGTATTTCGCCTTTGCGTGCGCGGTCGAGGCGTTCCATCCGACGGGGCGCCTTGCGCCGGGTGTGTCCGACAGGGCGGCCGTGGACCCATCTGCCCGGGTCGGGAAGGGCGTCACCGTCTCGCCGTTTGTATCCGTCGGGGAAGGGGCGGAGATCGGCGACAACACCGTCCTGTTCCCCGGCGTCAGCGTGGGGAAAGGGGTGATCATCGGCGCGGACTGCCTGATCTACCCCAACGTCGTGATCTACCACGGGACCAGAGTGGGTTCCCGGGTGATCCTGCACGCGGGGTGCGTCATCGGAAGCGACGGCTTCGGGTTTGCCCCGACGCCCGAAGGGTACCGGAAGATCCCCCAGGTGGGTACGGTCGAGATCGAGGACGACGTGGAGATCGGGGCCAACACCACCATCGACAGGGCGACGCTCGGAGTCACCCGGGTCTGCAGGGGGACAAAGCTGGACAACCTCGTCCAGGTTGCGCACAACGTGGTGATCGGCAGCGGCACGGTGATCGCGGCGCAGGCAGGGATCTCGGGGAGCACGCGGATCGGCAGCCGTGTCATGATCGGGGGGCAGGCGGGACTCGCGGGTCACCTCGAGGTGGAGGACGGCATCATGCTCGGGGCGAAGTGCGGCGTGCCCGATTCGCTCCGCGCATCGGATTCCCGGGTCTGGTCGGGGATCCCTGCGATGCCGCATCCCACCTGGCTCAGGATGGCGTCCCTGCTTCCGAAATTGCCGGAACTCTTCCGCCGCGTGAAGCGGCTCGAGGAAGGAAAAAACCCGAAGGGGGAAAAGTAACATGTTCAGTACACAGGAGATCATGCAATTGCTGCCCCACCGGTACCCCTTTCTTCTCGTGGACCGCATCGTCGAATTCGAGCCGGGCCGGCGGATCGTCGGACTCAAGAACGTCACCATCAACGAACCGTTCTTCCAGGGGCACTTTCCCGAGTACCCCATCATGCCCGGTGTGCTCATCATCGAGGCATTGGCGCAGGTGGGCGGAATTCTCGCCCTCAAGGCGCAGGGCGGAGAGAGGAAAATCGCCCTCTTCGCGGGCATCGACAATTGCAAATTCCGCCGGCCCGTTCTCCCCGGCGACCAGATACGCCTCGAGTGCAACGTGACCGGCCATCGAGGGCCGGTATGGAAGGTGCGCGGCGAAGCCTCGGTGGACGGTGTCCTCGCGGCGGGGGCCGACCTGACGGCATCCCTGGCCGAACGGCCGGCCGAGGGGAGCGGCGAAGGAGGGCAGCGATGATCCATCCGACAGCGGTCATCGATCCGGGCGCGTCTCTCGGGGAAGGCGTGGAGATCGGCGCGTACGCGGTCGTCGGCCCCCGGGTAACGGTGGGCGACGGGTGCACGATCGGCGCACACGCGATCATCGAATCCCACGCCCGGATCGGGAAAGGCACCCGCGTGTTCCCCTTTGCGTCGGTCGGCACCCCGCCCCAGGACCTCAAGTTCCAGGGAGAGGAGACCTGGGTGGAGATCGGCGACGGGTGCACCATCCGGGAGTACGTGACGGTGAACCGGGGGACCGTCCCCGGGGGAGGGGTGACGCGCGTCGGAAACGGCGTGCTCCTGATGGCCTATTGCCACATCGCCCACGACTGCCACATCGGCGATCGCGTGATCATGGCCAACGCGGCGATGCTGGCGGGGCACGTCGACATCGGCACGGGGGCGATCATCGGAGGCCTGGTGGGGATCCACCAATTCGTCCGCATCGGCTCGTATGCGATCGTAGGGGCGCTTTCCGGGATTCCTCTCGACATCCCGCCGTACGTGACGGCGGTCGTCGCCCGCGCCCAGAAGGGACGCGGGCTGTATGGACTGAACCTCATCGGATTGAGAAGGAACCGGTTTTCGGAGGAGACGATCGCGGAACTCAAGAAGGCCTACCGGATCCTGTTCCGCTCGGGCCTGCCCAAGGGGGAGGCACTCACCCGGGCGGAGGCGGAGACGGCGCCCCTTCCCGAAGTCCGGCACCTTCTGGAGTTCGTCAGGACCAGCAAGCGGGGAGTGCAAAGGTAGAGCATGCTTCGGGTCGGCGTCATCGGCGTCGGATACCTCGGCAGGCTGCACGCCCAGAAGATCGCGTCGTTCGACGACGTCGATTTCCTCGGGGTCTGCGACACCGACGGGGATCGGGGAAGATCGGTCGCGGAGGAGTTCGGGACATCCTTCCTCGGGGACACCCGGTCCCTGTTGCAGCAGGTCGACGCGGTCTCCATCGCGGTGCCCACGACCGCCCATTTCCGGGTGGCCAGGGAGGCGATGCAGGCGGGGGTCCACGTTCTCCTCGAGAAGCCGATCGCGGCCTCCGTCCGGGAGGGCCGGGCCCTGGTGCGGGAAGCTTCCGCACGGCGGCTCGTCTTCCAGATCGGGCACCTCGAACGGTTCAACCCTGCGGTTCTTTCCGCGGCATCCGTGTTGAAGGTGCCGAGGTTCATCGAATGCCATCGGCTTGGCACCTTCGGGGGGCGGGGTACCGACGTGGACGTGGTGCTCGATCTGATGATCCACGACATCGACCTCATCCTGTCCTTCGTTCGGTCGCCTGTCGCCCGGATCAGCGCCGTCGGGGTCCCGGTGATCTCCCCGAACGTCGACATCGCCAACGCCCGTCTCACCTTCGCAAACGGATGCGTGGCCAACGTGACGGCGAGCCGGGTGTCCATGCGGAAGCAGCGCAAGATCCGGATTTTCCAGGAAGATGCCTACGTGTCGATGGACTTCGTGGAGAACAACATCCAGATTTTCCGAAGGATGTTTCCGCGGGGGCCGGAGGGGGTGCCGGAAATCACCGGGGAAATCCTCGAAACGGAAAAGGGGGACCCTCTGCGGGACGAGATCCGTTCGTTCGTGGATTGTGCGAGGACCGGATCCGCTCCGCGCGTTTCCGGGGCGGACGGGCTTGCGGCGCTCGAGGTTGCATTCCGAATACTCCGGAAGATGAAGCGTCGTTGACAAAGCCCGCAAAGACCCTGTTCATCCTCTGCGGAGAGCCCTCCGGGGAGACGTACGCGGTTCGGGTCGCCCGCGCCTTCCGGAGAAGATTTCCGGAAGCCCCGATGGAGGGGATCGGGAGCGACCGCCTGGAGCGGGAAGGAGTGCGCCTCCTGCTGAACTATTCCGAAATCTCCGTGGTCGGGTTGACCGAAGTGGTCCGCCACCTGCCGGCGATCGCCAGGGCGCTGCGCGCAGCGGCGCGAAGAGTGACGCGGCCTGACGTGGGCGCGCTCCTGCTCATCGACTTTCCGGAGTTCAATTTCCGGGTGGGGAAACAGGCAAACGCCAGGGGAATCCCCGTGATCTATTACGTCCCTCCGCAGCTTTGGGCGTGGAGGGCGGGCCGGGCCCGGGAACTCGCCCGGTTCACCAGGGGTGTGGTTGTTCCCTTTCCCTTCGAGGAATCGATCCTCAAGGAGAAAGGAGTGAACGTCCGGTTCGCCGGTCACCCCCTGCTCGATGAACTGGGCCCCTACCTCGACGCCCCTGCGGATCCGGGCCGTTTCGGGATCCCGGAAAGGAACAGGGTTGTAGGGCTTCTGCCCGGGAGCCGACCGGGGGAGATCCGGAGACACTTCCCGTTGATGATCGAGGCGGCAAAGATGATCGCGGACCGCTTTCCGGACGTCCGTTTCGCCGTCCCGCTTGCCGAGCCAGGGTTCCGGGAAGCAATTACGGCCGGGTTGACGGGAAACGAACTCCCCCTGACAATAGTGGAAACCGAGAGGTTTTTGATGTTCCGGGGAATGACGACCGCCCTTTCCGCCTCGGGAACGGCGACGCTCGAGCTGGCGTTGCTCGGCGTTCCGGCAGTGATCGTCTACCGGACCTCCGCCGTGACCTATCGGATCGGCAAGAGGCTCGCCTCCGTCCCGTGCATCGGTCTGCCCAACCTCGTGGCGGGGCGGAAGTTTCTCCCGGAGCTGATCCAGGACGAATGCCGTCCCGAGGCCATGGCTCGCGAGGTCGGGGGCCTTCTGGCCGACGAGAGGAGGCGGGAGGAGCTGGTTGCCACGTGCCGGGGACTGCGGGGTGTCCTCGCGGGGACGGGTCCTTCGGAGGCGGTCGTGGAGATGATCGCGCAGAATGCGGGTGCGGTATGGGGGTGACGGTCTACCGGCGCATGCTCCTGTATGTCCGTCCCTACGCGACGCGGCTCGTGCTCGCGATGCTGTTCATGATCATCGTCTCCTCCTTCCGGGGGGCAATCGCCTTTCTCGTCAAGCCTGCCCTGGACGACATCTTCATCAACAAGGACACAACCCGGCTCGCCGTCATCCCGCTGCTTGTCCTGGGGGTGTACCTGATCAAGGGAGTCTGCGAGTTCGCGCAGAGCTATCTGATGAGCGGTGTGGGGCAGCGGGTCATCCGGGACATCCGCGACCATCTCTACCGCCACATGCAGTCCCTCTCCCTTTCCTTCTACATGAAGCATCCGACCGGCGTGCTGATGTCCCGGGTGACGAACGACGTCGGGCTCATGCAGGGGGCCGTCACGGAGGCGGTCACGGGTCTCATCAAGGACGTCTTTTCCGCGCTGTTCCTCGTGGGGGTCATCTTTTACCGCGACTGGAGACTGGCGCTGGTCGCCCTCGTGGCGTTTCCGCTCGCCTTCTGGCCCATCGCCCGGTTCGGCCGGAAGCTTCGCAAGACGAGCATCCGGACCCAGGAGGTCACCGGGGGGCTGACCTCCCACCTGCAGGAAACGATCAGCGGCGCAAAGCTCGTCAAGTCCTTCGGTGCCGAGGAATACGAGGTGGACCGGTTCGCGACCCGCAATGCAAATCTGTTCCGCCTGAGCATGAAGGTGGTGAAAGTCCAGGCGATGACCTCCCCCCTTTCGGAGATGTTCGCGGGGGTCGGCGCCGCCGCGGTCATCTTCTACGGCGGGTACAGCGTCGTGAACGGGCAGAGCACGCCCGGGAACTTCTTCTCCTTCATGACCGCCCTGTTCATGCTCTACGAGCCCGTCAAGAGCCTCTCCCGGATCAACAACGTGATCCAGCAGGGGATCGCCGCCGCCGGTCGCGTGTTTGAAGTCCTTGACACGCTGCCCGATGTCAGGGAAAAGAGCAACGCGCCCGATCTTGCGGGAGTCGAACACGGGATCGAGTTCGACCACGTCGATTTCCGGTATGCCGAGGACGGGGAGTACATCCTGAAGGACGTCTCCTTCCGGGTTCCTTCCGGCACGCTGGTGGCCATCGTGGGCTCGAGCGGTGCCGGCAAGACCACGCTCGTGGATCTGCTCCCCCGATTCTACGACCCGCAGAACGGGACGATCCGGATCGACGGCGTGGACGTCCGGTCCGTTTCGCTCTCCTCGCTGCGCTCCCGGATCGGCATCGTCAGCCAGCACACGATCCTGTTCAATGACACGGTGAGAAACAACATCGCCTACGGGATACCGGACGCCCCGCTGGAGAAGATCGAGGAGGCGGCGCGCAAAGCGAACGCGCACGGATTCATCAGCCGGCTCCCCGAGGGGTACCAGACGGTTGTGGGAGAGCAGGGACTGAAGCTGTCCGGCGGCGAGAGGCAGCGAGTCGCCATTGCCAGGGCGCTCCTCAAGGACGCCCCGGTCCTGATCCTGGACGAGGCCACATCGGCCCTCGACTCCGAGTCGGAAAGCGTGGTCCAGGAGGCGCTCGAACACCTCATGCGGGGGAGGACCACCTTCGTGATCGCCCACAGACTCTCCACGGTGCGGAACGCCGACGTGATCCTGGTCGTCGAGGAGGGGCGAATCGTCGAGAGCGGAGCGCACGAGGACCTGCTGGCGCGGGAGACACGGTACCGCTCGTTCTACCTGAAACAATTCGAGGAGAAGAAGTCCGTTGCAGAAACCCGGCCCGGCAGCGCCTGAAGGGAAGGGGTCGGGCTTCTCCCCGGGCAGTCCGGCGCATATCCTCTACAATCTGGCCCTCAAGGGCGTCCTGGTCCTGGCGGCCCCCGTCTGGATCCCCTGGGTGGCCCTTGCCGCGAAGCGGAGGAGGAATTTCCCCGACCGCCTCGGGCTTCGCCTCGGTCACATCCCCCCGGCGAAGGGAAATCCCCGGGTCTGGATCCACGCGGTCTCGGTGGGGGAAACCCTCTCCTCGGTCCCCCTCGTCCGCGAGCTCAAAAACAGCCTTCCTTCCGTGGACCTCTTCTTCTCGACGGTGACGCTGACGGGGCAGGAGGTTGCCAGGAAGGCGCTCGGTGGTATGGTCGCGACGTCGTTCTTTTTTCCTTTCGATCTCCCTGGCATCACCGGGAAATTTCTCGACAGGGTCCGCCCGGACGTGGTTGTGATCCTCGAAACGGAGATCTGGCCGAATTTCCTCGGCGAGTGCGCAGGGAGAGGGATTCCCGTGGTCGTCCTGAACGGGAGGATCTCGGATCGCTCTTTTCGCGGGTACGGCCGGGTGCGGTCCTTTTTCCGGAAGGTCCTCGCGGGAGTGACTTCCGTCGCCATGCAGACGGAGGAGGACGCCCGGCGAATCATCGCGCTTGGCGTCGACCCGGAGAAGGTTTCGGTCACGGGGAACATGAAGTTCGACGTGGCTCCTCCTCCGGAATCCGTGACTCCCTTCCTGTCCTGGCTGCAAGGAGAGAAGGGCAGGGGGGGCGCGTGGGTTGTCGCAGGGTCTACCCACGAGGGGGAGGAGGAAGCGGTGCTGTCCGCGTTCGGCGGTGCGCGGTCGGTGAACCGCTCGATCCGGCTCCTCCTCGCCCCGCGCCACCCGGAGAGGTTCGACGCCGTGGCGGATTTGTGCGGCAGGCGCGGGTGGCCGGTTGTGAGAAAGACACGAATATCCGGAGGGGGTGCAGAGAGTTCCCCGGTCGTCCTCCTGGACACGGTCGGGGAACTGCCGACTGCGTATGCCGCGGCGGACATCGCTTTCGTGGGAGGAAGCCTTGCGCCGAAGGGGGGCCACAACATCCTCGAACCGGCGCTGTTCGGGGTCCCTACCATCACAGGAAGCCACATGGAAAATTTCCGGGAAATCTGCGAGATCTTTTCGCGGGGGGATGCGGTCATCATGGTCCGGGACGAGGCCGAGCTCACCGGGAGGCTATCGGAGTGGGCGGCCAATCCCTCTCCCTTTGCGGAGATGGGCATTCGCGCCAGGAACCTTCTGGAAACGCTCCGGGGCTCCTCCCGAAGAAACGCCGCCCTGGTTGCCCGCGAGCTGTCGCGGCGCGTTGGGGCAGCGTTGTGATCGGACCGGTTTCCCGAGGGAGGAGGATCCTCTACGGCGCCGGGATTCTCCGGTCCCGTTCCCTGCCCCGTCCTGTGGTGAGCGTGGGAAACCTGACCGTGGGAGGCACGGGAAAGACCCCCCACGTGCAGTTCCTCGCCGGGTGGCTTTCCGGCCTGGGCGTGCGGGTCGCCATCCTGAGCCGCGGCTACGGCCGGAAGACCCGGGGCGTGCTGTGGGCATCCCGGGGGACGGAAGATGGGACGTTCCGCGACCGTGGGGCCGCCGAGGCGGACCGGGTGGGGGATGAACCGGCCCTTTTCGCATCGACCCTTCCCGGGGTCCCCGTGCTTGTCGGGGAATCCCGCTTCTCCGCGGGAGTGGAATGCCTCCGGAGCATCGAGGTCGATGCATTCCTCCTCGACGACGGATTCCAGCACCTTTCCCTGCGGCGGGACGCCGATATTCTCCTGGTCGACGCCGCAGGCGGCGTGGGGAACCGGCGGACCCTTCCCTTCGGCCCGCTCCGGGAACCGTACGATCACGCCCGTTTCGCGGACGCCCTGGTCGTCACCCGGTGTGAAACCCTCGAGAGCGGCAGGAAGGTGACCGGGGCCCTCCGGTTTCCGACGGGGAGGCCCGTGGCATTCAGCCGCATCGTCCCGCGCGCCCTGATCGACAGGAACGGCGCGGAAACTCCCCTGCCCCCCGGGAAGCGGGAGGTCGTGGCGTTTTCGGGGATCGCGCGAAACGATCGGTTCGAACATGCCCTTCGGGAGTCGGGCTTTCTCGTGCGGAGGTTCTTCGGATTCCGGGACCACCACCCTTACCGCCCGGATGACCTCGAGAAGATCCGAGCCGCTGCAGGCGGCCTGCCCGTCGTAACGACCGAAAAGGACATGGTCCGCCTTCCGGTCGAATGGGCGTTTCCGGTCGAGGCGCTGCGCGTGGGGGTGGAGTTCCTGTCCGGGTGGGATGCCCTGTCCCGTTTCGTCCTGGAGCGGATCGGCCGGCCGGAGGGACGATGAGGGAGAAAGCCTACCGGGCCTCGTTGCGCCTGATGGAAGCGGTTCCGCTGGGGATCCGGGCAGCCCTGTTCGAACTGGTGATGCTCCTGGTATGGGCGTTGGATGCGAAACACCGGAAGATCGGCCGGATCAACCTGCGCATCGCCTTCCCCGAAATGGGGGACCGGGAAGCGGCCCGGATTGTCCGGCTCTGCTACATGAGAATGGGAACCGCGGCGGCCGAGTTCGTCCACATCCCGAAGATGGACAGGAAATACGTCGAGAAGCACTTCCGCATCGAGGGGGTCGAGCATATCCGCCGGAGCGAGCAGGGGCGGTCCTTGGGCGTGCTCGCGATGACGGCGCACTTCGGGAACTGGGAACTCTCCTCGCATGCATACGGGGTCATGCATAAACCCGTGGCGTTCATCGTCCGTCCGCTTGCCGACCAGGCCTGGGACCGGATCGTCACGGAACGGAGGGAATGCGCCGGGAACCGGGTGATCCGGAAGTTCGACTCCGCGAAGGAGGTGGTGCGGGAGCTTCGTCGGGGGACGATGGTCGGGATCCTGATCGACCAGAACGTGGACCGCCACAAGGGGGTGCTCGTCGACCTGTTCACGAAGAAGGCGTACACGACCGACGGGATCGCAAGGATGGCCCTTTCGCTCCGCACGAACATCCACCCGGGGTTCCTCTTCCGGGATCCGGAGAGAAAGTTCCACCATACCTTGCGGTTCGGGGAGGCGATTCCGATGGACCCGGCCGCGCCCCGGGAAGAGGAGGTGGCCCGCCTCACGCGCCGGTGCAACGTGGAACTGGAGAAGGCGATCCGGGAGGACCCCACGCAGTGGCTCTGGTTCCACCGGAGATGGAAGACGAGGCCGCCGGGGGAGCCGGACCTGTATCGGGAGGCCCGGTGAAAGGGATCGTGTTTCTCGACCGGGACGGCACGCTGATCGAGGAGGTGGGGTACCTCTCCGATCCGCGTCGGGTGCGGGAGATCCCGGGGGCGGCGGAATCCCTCCTGCGCCTCATCCGGGGAGGGTTTCTCCTGGCGGTCGTCTCCAACCAGGCGGGGCTTGCGAAAGGGAAGTTCGGGGAGGAAGAGTGGGAGGCGGTCCACCGTGCCTTCGTCGCGCTGTTCCGTGCGAAGGGCGTCGACTTTGCGGCCGTGGAGTATTGCCCCCACCATCCGGAAGGGTCCGTGGAGAAGTACCGCGCCGCCTGCGACTGCAGGAAACCGTCTCCCGGGATGGCGGAAAAGGTGTTGGCCCGGCTGGGGCAGCCGCCCGGATATGCGATATGGATCGTCGGTGATAAAATGACCGATGTGCTCATGGGCAGCACCCTGCGGGCGAAAACCATCCTTGTGGCGACAGGATACGGGGAATCGGAACGCGTGGAGGGGGAGCGCCGCGGCCTCCGGCCGGACGTGTTTCTCCCCAGCATACGGGAGGCGGCGGAGTGGATCATGACGGGAGGAGAATAGGGTGAACGGACCGGCCTTCCTGCGGGGCGGAACGTGGCGGCGCGTCTATCCGATCGTCTTCGCGGTGCTTTGTCTCCTGGCTGCCGGCTGTTACCGCGCGAGCCGTGAAGCCGGACCGGAGCCTGCCGCGACAAGTGCTCCTTTGGAAAAGGAGACCCCCGGGGAGATGCAGCAGGCTGTGGGCACCGTACCCCCCCCCTCTCTCCCCGAGCACCATGCTTTGCACGAGGAACCTCC
>CP070783.1:534126-549872 GCA_020346465.1 Deltaproteobacteria bacterium | reverse complement strand
AATCGACCGTTTCCACCGAGATCTTTCCCGCCTCGATCTTGGAGATGTCCAGGACATCCTCGATCAGGAACAGGAGGGTTCTGGAGGAGGCGTGGATCGTGCTTGCGTAGTCCTCCTGCTCGGGGGTCAGGGGAGTGCTCCGGAGCAGGTCGACCATGCCGAGGATGCCGCTCAGCGGAGTCCTCATCTCGTGGCTCATGTTCGCCAGGAACTGGTTCTTAGCCCTGTTCGCATCCTCGGCGCGGGATAGTGCGGCCGTCAGTTTCTTCAGGAGAGAGGAGATGTACAACGGAAGGACAAGAAGCCCCAGCAGAAGACCTACGGCGAGAGAGGGCTGGCTTCTCCAGAAGTCGTTCACGAGGATCACCAGCGAGAAAGCAATCACGCTGATGAAAGCAGAGGTGAAAAGATATTTCCGCCCGTAGCGGAAACCGTTTCCGAAGCATACCCATAGGAGGATCACGTAGAACGGTGAATAGACCTCCCCGCCGGATTGCATCACGTAGCAGGTGGCGCCGATGTCGACCGCCATCCCGATCAGCCTGCGTTTCGGGGATGTTCCGGGATGCAGGACGATATGGGCGAGAATAACGAAGGAGAATAAAAAGACCAGCAATGCGATGCTCAGGGCGTGGTTCTCCGTCGGGGTGGATATGCCGTCCTTATGGGTCGAAACCATGAGATAGATCAGCACGATGGAAATGATCACGATCCGGATGATCGCCTGCTCATGCTCGGAATCCTGCCGCTTGGCGAATGTGTTCCGGATATCAGCTATCGGGCTCAAAATGCCTGAATGAAAAATAGAAGTTTTCCCCATGGGAATTTGCCAGAACCTCCCGTAGCTTCCCCCCTGTGCCGAAGCGAAGGGGCTCCTTCCTTATCGGAAAGATCCCGGGAAACTTTACGAATTGTGGGGAAAGGGAGTACGGGAAGAGAAGCGGGGAACGGTTGCTCCGGCAACGAAAAGGCCGGCAGGAAAGCCGGCCTTTTCCGGTATGGGAAACGATCGTTTGCCGGGCTCGACCCGGCGCGAACGGTTCAGGGGGTGAGCACGGCCCGCAGGCGGATCTTCCCCTGGCGCATCCTTTCCAGGACGTCGTTGACCGTCCCCAGCGGGTGCCGCTCCACGATCGGGGCGATCCCGTGGTCCGCCGCGAACCGAAGCATCGCGTCCATGTCGTCGCGGGTTCCGATGAGGGATCCCGCGATCCGCTTCTGCCCCGTGAGAAGGGCGGCGGGTATGACCTTGGCGGGTTCCGCGATGGCCGCCAGGACCACAAGGGTGCCGTTGGGCCCCAGGCCCGGGATGCACTCCTCGAAAAGCTTAGCCGAGATGCCGGTGAGCAGGATCAGGTCGGCACCCCCCTTGCGGGCGAGCTGCTTTCCGGCCTTCTCCTTCCTTGAGTCGATCACTTCGTGGGCGCCGAGCTCACGCGCCAGGGCATCTTTCTCCTCCCCGCGGATGATCGCGACGACATGCGCCCCCATGGCGGCCGCTATCCGGACGCCTAAATGCCCCAGCCCTCCGATCCCTGCGACCGCCACGGTCTTTCCCGCCAGGTTCCCCGCCCGGCGCAGAGGGGAATATACCGTGATGCCGGCGCACAGGAGCGGGGCCGCGGTGACCAGGTCCAGTCCCTCGGGGATCCTGTGCGTGAACGCGGCGGGCGCCTTGACCCGCTCGGCGTACCCTCCGTGTACGGTCACCCCGGTGCTCTTCTGGGCCGGGCAAAGCATCTCGGCGCCGGCCCGGCAGGCGGGGCACTGTCCGCAGGCGTACTGCATCCACGGGACCCCCACCGGGTCCCCCGGTTTGAGGCCGGTCACCTGGTCTCCCGCCTTTTCGACCACCCCGGTGACCTCGTGCCCGGGGATGATCGGAAGGGGAGTTCCCCAGTCGGCCCAGTCCCCATCCACCAGGTGCAGGTCGCTGTGGCACACCCCGCACCCTTTCATCCGGATCAGGACATCGTCCGGGCCGACGGACGGCTCCGGCACGTCCTTGATGACGAGCGGTTTCCCGAACGCTTCGCAGACGGCGGCTTTCACCGGTTCCTCTCCCTTGTCAAGGCGCCTCCAGTTCCGTGATATCGGCCGAATCGATGAGTTCGATGGCCCCCCGGACGCTCATCGCCGCGGGGCATCTCACCAAATACTCTCCGAGCGACTGCCTGGTCTCCTCCGTTTTCCCGGGGGGGACCTTCAGGGTGTAGTTGACCCGGATCTTCGTGATCTTCAGCACCCCCCCGACATCCTCGACGTCCCCCTCGACGTCCGCCCGGAACCTGTCGCCGTACGTGGGGATCTTCTTTCCGGCCAGCACCGTGGCCAGTGTCCCCATCATTCAGCCGCCCACCGCCCCGACGATGTGGTCGAGGGTGGCGGCGTGCTCCTTTTCGGGGTCCACCTTGTAGAAGTTCTTGATCCCCCCGTGGACGCCGTAGTAGACCGGCTCGGCGAACCCCTCGATCATCGCCTTCCGGGTTGGCCCCTTTTCCCTCGTGATGACGATCCGCGACGTGTGCACGACCTGTCCCATGCGTCCCCCTTTCCGGCGAAGATGACGAAACCTTTTTCTATGGTGTTGCGACCCGCATAAAGGATTCGCGTGAGGCGGAGAAACAGCACATAAGAGAGGCGGCAGCCCCTTTTCGTCGTCCACATCTTACACCGCTTCCTTCCGCAGGCGTAAGGAGTTTCCCGCCACCGCGGGGGAACGGGCCGGCCGGCATGCGCAGAGGTCCTGCTGCGGCCGAAGGAGAGAATAAACCCTAAACATTCCCGACAAATATGCCGAAAAAGAGAAAGGGTCGGCCGGCGCACGGGATGAGCCGATCCCCCGGAGGACGCGGTTTGGTTGCAATGATTTTCTTTTCCGTGGTTTTCCAGTCTGTCGCGGCGTTCCTGTCGTTCCGTTTCGTGGTCCGGCGGCGCCTGGGGAAGCCGTGGGTCCTCGTGTCGATCGCGCTGCTCACCATGGCGGGACTGCAGATGTACTTCCTGACCTCCTCCTACAGCGGGATGGACCTGGTCGCCGGCGACCCCTTGATCGAGTGGATCGAGCTCGCCGTATCCTTCCTGCTGGGCGCCGGATTCGTGCTCACGGAGCGATGGTACCAGCTCAAGGAGAGGCTGGAGGGCCGCTTCCGGCTGATCGCGGAGGTGGACCAGGCGTTGATCGGAGTCCTCGACGAGGAGAAAATCCTCTCCGTCGTCTGCGAGGGGCTGGTGCGGGATCAGGGGTACAAGACGGCGTGGATCGGGGTGGCGAACCCCGACGGTTCGGTGAGCGTCGCGGAGAGCTCCGGAGAGGGACGGGCGTTCCTTTCCGGCGTCACGCTCCGGTGGGACGACACCCCCGCGGGAAACTGCCCTCCCGGGGTTGCGATCCGCACCGGGGAGGCGTGCGTCGCGAACCGCGTGATGGCCGACCCGCGGACCGGGCCATGGAGGAGCGCCGCGGGGGAATACGGTATCCGGAGCTTCGCCTCCGTTCGGGTCGATGTGCAAAATTCGTCCCCCATGGTCCTCTCCCTTGCCGCCGGCAGGGAGGGGGTCTTCGACGGCCTCGAGATGGAGGCCATCGCGGCGATGGCACGCCGAGTGGGTACCGCCCTGTTCAGCGCCAGGCGTCACGAGCTTTTCGCCTCCGCGAAAAAGGCCTACAGCGACCTTCTCCAGTCCCAGAGGGACGGGGTGATTCTCATTCGGGGCGGCGTGATCGTGCGGGCCAACCCCGCGGGAAGCCGCCTGCTCGGATACGCCTCCCCGGACGAAATGGTGGGGAAGGACCCGGCGACGCTCTTTCCCGGATCGGCGGACTCCGCGGGAATTTCCCACCTTATCCGGCCCGAAGTGGTCGAGCGGGAATCGATCGTGGTCACCAGGATGCAGAGGAAGGACGGTTCCCAGTTCGAAGGGGAGGCCTCGGCGACCTGGCTCCCGCGATCGGGCCGGACCGAGGGATGGGAGCGGCCGATGACCGGACCGCTCGGCATGCTCATCTTCCGGGATGTCACCGAACGGACGCAGACCCTGGAGGAACTCCGGAAGGAGCGGGACTTTTCCGCGAGGGTACTCGATGTGGCCGGGATGCTGGTGCTCCAGGTCAGCCCGCAAGGGGAGATCCTCCTGTTCAACCGCCAGTGCGAGGAAGTGACCGGCTATGCGGCCGCAGAGGCGATCGGCCGGGAGATGACCGGCCTCCTGTTGCCGGAAAGCGGGCGGGATGTCCACCTGCGTGGCCTCGCGGGGATCCTGTCCGGGCAAAATCCGGCGGCGCGGGAATACGCGATCCTGGCGAAGTCGGCGGAGGAGCGGTTGGTGGTGTGGAATTACGAAGCGATCCCCGGTCCGGATGGCAAGGTGAGCTCGATCCTCATGGCGGGGACCGATGTCACCGAGAGACGCCGTCTCGAACAGGCGATGGTCGGGATGCAGAAAATGGAAGCGGTGGGGACCCTGGCCGGTGGGATCGCCCATGATTTCAACAACATCCTGACAGGAATCCTGGGGAATCTGGATCTCGCCCGCAAAGTGCTCCCGCCGGACTCCGCGGCGGTGACGACAATCGAGGAGTCGATCCTGGCGTCGGAGAGGGCGGCTCGCCTGATCCAGCAGTTGCTGGAATTTTCCCGGCGCACCCCGCTCGAGCGCCGGGCTACGGACATGAGGAAGGTGGTGCGCGAGGCCCTCCGCCTTCTCTCGCAGACGATCGACAGGCGGATCGGGATGTCGGTGTCCGCGGCCGACGACCTCTGGCTTGCCGAGGTCGACTCCACCCAGGTCCATCAGGTGGTCATGAACCTGTGCGTCAACGCGCGGGACGCGATCATGGAGAAACTGGAGAGCGGGAAGGAGGGGGTGCCGGAGGCGGACGGGATGGTGATCAGGATAAGCGTGGAAAACGCCACGATCGGGGAGGAGTACTGCCGGCTCTACCCGTTTTCCCGGCCGGGAGAGTACGTCGTCCTGTCGATCGACGACAGCGGCACCGGGATGGACGAGGCCACGCAGCGACGGGTCTTCGAGCCCTTCTTCACCACGAAAGGTCTTGGGCGTGGCACGGGGCTCGGTCTTTCGACCGTGTACGGGATCGTCAAGCAGCACGAGGGGTGGATCACGCTGGAAAGCGTCCTGGGGGTCGGGACCACCTTCCGGTGCTACCTGCCCCGCTCGGCGGATTCCCCGGAAGAGGTTCCGGCCATCCCGGAGACGAAGAGCCCCCTGAACGGCAGTGAGACGATCCTGCTCGTGGACGACGAGGAGATGATCCGGGATCTCGGGACGAAGATCCTCACGATGGAGGGGTATAAGGTGATTACCGCCGAGGACGGCCGGGAAGCGGTCGACGTGTTCCTCGCCGGGAGGGGGGCGATCGACCTTGTCCTCCTCGATCTGACGATGCCCCGGATGTCCGGGCTGGAGGTCCTGGAGCGGATCCGGAAGGTCGACCCCGGGGTGAAGGTTGTGCTGTGCAGCGGGTACCGGGCAGAGGCGATACACGACTCTGAACGCTTTTCCGCGGCCTCCGCGTTTCTCTCCAAGCCATACCGTGTGGACGTGCTGGCCCGCACCGTTCGGGACGTCCTGGACGGCGTTCCGTCGTAACCGCCGCGATCGGGGAAGCTACGGTTCCTTCAGCCCGGCCCTGATCGCCGCGCGGACGATGTACCCGGACAGGTGCATGATGGTGTCGTTCAGGTCCGGGTCGATCTCCATCGAGGCGAGGCACGGGTGATGGTGGTGCCGCAACGCCCCCGTGTCCGCGGCCTCCGGGACACGGACGCCGGGGAGGATCGATGCGACGAACCGGGCCGAGCCGCACGGTGCGTCCCGCAGCACCTCCACCGAGAGGACCCGGTCGCCGTCGCGCCGGATCGACAGGATTGGGCGTCCGAACCTTGCCGCGAAGGCCTCCAGAAGATCATGGGGTCCCCCTTCGAACCCGCAGAGGGGACGGGGGAACGAATGCGCGACTCCCATCCCGTCGAGCCGCTTCCGTATCTGGTTCGCCAGCCCCGGCGGGCACGCCGCCGGGTGGTCCACTGCCGCAAGCACGGCCCTGGCTCCGCACATCTTCGCGATGTCCGGGATGAGGTCCGCCGCCCCGGGGGTTTCGTGAAGCGAGACGAGCAGGTCCGCCTGCGGCATCGCGGAGGGGAGGAACGCGGAAGGGTCGTCGATGATCGCCGGCAGGCGCGCCGGGAGGGGGAGAACAGCCACCTCCCATTCCGGAGGGCCGTTTCCGCGAAGGTTGGCGGCGATCCGCTCCCCGTACCGGCCCTGTGAGGACACGAGGATCTTCACCGCTTCTCCCCGCCGAGCATCTCTCGTGCGGAACGTCCGACGGCTTCGGCCGCAGGGGACGAGCCCGGAATATCGAGGAAGGAGCGTCCCCCCCGTTCCCATTCCGGCAGCGACGGGTCGTACGGGATCTCGCCCAGGAGGGGGATCTCCCCCTCCGGTACACCCGTGCGGTCCCCTTTTCCGAACGGGCGGTTGCGGACGAGCCACGTTTTCCCGACGGGGATCCCCAGCTGGACGGCAAGGTCCCGTATGGTGCGGGCCGCACCCATTCCCCGCGGGGTCGGGTCCGCAACGAGGACCAGGTGGTCGATCCTCCGCAGGTTGCGCCGGGAAAGATGCTCCATTCCCGCCTCGTTGTCGACGACGACGGCGCGGTAGCTCCCCGCGAGGCGGGAGAGGGATTGCCGGAGAAGGCTGTTGACGTAACAGTAGCAGCCGGGCCCCTCGCCGCGGCCCATCGTCACGAGGTCGACATCGTCGCCCTCGGCGACCCGCTGCTGGACCATCGCCTCGAGGACCTCTCCCTTGGATGCGCCCCCGCTGTCCGCGGCCAGGAGATCCTCCCGGAGCGTGCCCAGCGGCTGCGGTGGGGGAAAGCCGAGGAGGAGGTGGAGATTCGCGTTGGGATCCGCGTCGACCGCCAGCACCGGCCGGACTCCCGACTCCACGAGGGCGCGCACAAGAAGCGCCGAGAACGTCGTCTTCCCCACCCCTCCCTTCCCCGCGATGGCGATCAGCGTGGTCACGGCAGGTCCCGCCCGTAACGCGTGCGCAGCAGAGTCGAAAGGTCGGCGGCGAGCCGGGTGGCGCGCTCCGCGTCCTCTTCCGGGACGGTGCCCAGCCCGCAGGCGGGCGTGACGAGCGCCGACGTCACCACCTTCTCCTCCGGGATATCCCGCTCCGTGAATTTCCGAAGGATCTCCTCCATCCGGCGCGCGAGCGTTTCCGGGGTCTCCCGGGCGATCCCCTCCGGGGATGTGGGAACGATCCCGAAGGCGAGCTTCCCCCCCCGCCCGAGGAACTCCGCCACCTCCCCCGGATAGAGGAGCAGGGAGTCGGCGTACTCGAAGGCGTCGAAGGAGAGGTATTGTACCTTCGTCGACAGCACGAGCCCCCAGTCCGTGTTCGCGCAGCAGTGGATCCCGCAGAGGGCGCCCTGCAGGCCCTCGAAGATTTCATCCAGGGAAGCCACCACCTCCTCCCGGGACAGCGAGAGGACCGCCGACCCCAGGGAGGCGAGATACGGCTCGTCGACGACGAGGATGACGTTCGGGGAGAGCCGCGCAAGCTCCCCGACCTGCCACTGGGCGACGCGGAGAAGGTGTTTGACGAGGATATCCCGGCCCATCGGGTCGTAGTAGAGGGGGCGTTTCCCGCGGTCCGTGACCATCAGGCCGAAGGAGACCGGTCCCGTCACCTGACCCTTCACGGCCCGGCAGGTCCCCGGTGCCGCTTCGAGGAACCGGGCAAGACCCGCGGCCCGGTCCGCCGGGATCGCGAAGGGGCCCGGATCCCCCGAGAGGAACCGGGAGTAGAACTCTTCCGCCCCGGCCATCAGGGCGTCGCCGCACTCCACGAAGAGCTTCTCCCCCGAAAGAGACGAAGCCGGCAGCCCGGCGCCGAACTGGATGTACATGTTCTCGAGGAACGTCCTTCGGGGAAGCTGGGGCCAGTAGGGGATGTCGGGACATCCCGACAGCACGGCGCGGACGGCACGCTCGGGGTCTTCGTGCGGCAGGCTGCCCACGCCCGTCGGAGGGAAGAGGCCCGGGAGATCCATCACCGCCCCCCCCGCGACGCGAGGACCTTCCGGTAGCTCTCCTCGTCGGTGTGCGGGATGAACAGGGCCCGCTGGAAAGCCTCCATGAACCCGGCGTCGGACGACAGGTCGTGGTAGGTCGTCCCCGCTGCGATCGAGAGCGCCTCCCTCCAGCGCCTCCTGCTGCGGATCGCTCCGATGGCGCCCGCCAGGGAAGCGTTGCCGAGCGGCACGTACTTCTCCAGGGGGAAAGGGGGGAAGACCCCGAGGGACAGGGCCGACCGGAGGTCGAGGAAGTTTCCGAACCCCCCCGCGATGTACACGCGTTCCACGGCGTCGCGCGGAAGGCCGACGGCGGTCAGCAGGGAATCGGCCGCGGCGCAGAGCGCGGCTTTCGTCCGCAGGACGCTTTTCAGGTCCGGCGCGGCGAAGCAGATGGCGGAGCCGGTGGCGCTCCGCTCCGCGCCCGCCACGACGAACGCCCTTCCCCGTGCGGTCTCGGCGAACGGCGCGCCCGACCGGGGGACGAACTGCCCGGCCCGGTCGATCAGTCCGGTGCGGAACATCTCCGCGCACAGGTCGAGGATCCCCGAGCCGCAGATCCCCAGGGGCTTCCCCCCCCCGATGACGGTCCATTCCGCGGAGAGGGTTTCCGGGTCGATCCGCACGGATTCGATCGCGCCGGGATAGGCCCGCATCCCGCACGCGACCTCCCCCCCCTCGAAGGCGGGGCCGGCCGAGGAGGAGCACACCATCAGGAACTCCCGGTTCCCCAGCGCCACCTCCCCGTTCGTCCCCACGTCGAAGAGGAGGCAGACGCCGTCTTCCCGGTGCATCCCGGAGGCGAGGACACCCGCGACGATGTCGCCGCCCACGAACCCCCCCAGGGAAGGGAACAGGCGCCAGGGGGCGGAAGGGGCGGCCAGGGAGCCGAGCTCCTCTCCCGTCCTCACGGGATACTCCCGGAGAACCGGCTGGTAGGGCGGATGACGGATCGGCGCGGGGGAGGCGCCAAAGAGGATGTGCGTGATGACGGTATTGCCGGCCGCGGTCACCTCCACGATCTCCCCTTCCGCGGGTCCCGACCCGAGCAGCGCGGCGATCACCTGCTCCACGCCCGCCACGAGCAGCTGCCGGAGGAGGGCGAACCCGCCCTCGTGCTCCTCTCCGTAGACGATCCGCGAGATCAGGTCCTCTCCGAACGGCATCTGGGGGTTGTCGGCGGCGGCCCGGGCAATCAGGTGCCCGTCGGAGAGGTCGATCAGCGCCCCCGCGAGGGTGCTCGTCCCGAGGTCGAGGGCCACCCCGAGAGGTCTTCTCCCCCCCGTTGCCGCGTGGAGGGGGAGGAACGGCTCGTCCCCGGCAGCGTCCCGGCCCTCCAGGTAGGCGGCAAGCCTCGCGGGGCGGCTGCCGGGGGGGACGGTGACGGTGAGCGTCCCCGACGAGGGGTGGCAGCGGCAGGCGAGCCGGACGCCCGCCGACAGCTCCGCCTCGGAGAGGACCCCGGGGTCATCCCCGCCTGCCGCCTCCCCGGAGATGATGACGCGGCACTTCCCGCACCTGCCCTCCCCGCCGCACGGGGAGAGAAGGGGCACGCCGGCCCGGATCGCGTGGCGGAGGATCGTCTCCCCGGGCGCCACGGACAGGGAGACGTCTTCGGGAAGGAAACGGAGGGTCCCCGGCTTCGGTTCAGGCATCGGCGGGGGCGAAGGCGGCGGGCGGCAGCCGCCTAAGGTAGGAGGGGAGCGCGGACGATTCCTGCGGCCCCACGAGAACCCGCCACCCCGACAGCTCCTCGATCTTTCCCGACAGCCGCGCCACCATTCCCGGGAGGATCAGCGTCCGGTGGGAGACCGCCCCGGCGATCCCGCTCTCGGAAAGGATCTTCGCGATGCTCTCCCCGGTGAACCTGCCGGCGGCCCAGGCCGTCAGGACGGACATCCCGTCGCAGTCGGCGATCAGCAGGTGGGCGGGAACCCGGGACGCCTCGATGTCGGAACGAACCGTGAAAAAGGTGAGGGAGAAGTTCGTGGTGATCACGACCGGCGACGACGCGGTCGCCTTCCCGACCGGGTAGATCCCCGCCTCCACCTGGATCGGCTTCTGCGGGTCCGTGAAGATGTTCTGCCGCAGCGTGAGGAGGGGGAAGATGTCGGCGGGGTCGTCCGAGTCGAGCACCAGGAGGGACCCGTATTTCGTCACGAGGAGGGACGCGGCGGCGAAGGGCGAGGGGAATCCGTTCCCCAGGTCGAATGCCGTGGGGACGGCGACCTCCCGCGCCCGGTGAAGGATCGCAAGCCGCCGGAGGTACACCGACAGGGACACCGCGTCGGGAAGGGATGCCGGCATCGGGTCGGCCACGAGGTCGCGCACGCCGGCGGCGCGCGCTGCGGCAAGGGCTTTCTCCAGACCGTCGATCCCTTTCGCGCGGACGACGAGGGGCAGCCCGAGGGGCGCGGCGAGCCTGGCCCCCGCATCGCCCTCCCCGACCGGGGGGCAGAGAAGGGGGCGGTCGGGGCCCAGGGAGGGGAGCGCGGCGGCCAGGGCATCGCACGGTCCCGACAGCAGGAGCGGCGTCCCTGCGCCCTCCTTCGCCGCGGCCGCGGCGGCGGCGAACCGGGCGGGATCGCCCGAATCGCACCGCACGGCAACCATGTCGACCGCCAGCCTCTCCCCCATCCGCTCGAAGGAAAGAGACCGGATCCGCCGGATCCGGTCCCGGAACGCGTCGCCGTCCAGGGCGTCGGATACCGAGATCGCAAATGCGGTCGGGTGGTAGAAGGTCTTCTCGTGGCGGTACAGGACCACCTCGTCCCCGAGGATCACCGCCCGCTCCCCGGTCCCCACGACGACTTTCGGCAGGGGGGGCGCGGAGGCCGCGCCGAGCGTCTCCCGGGCCTCGTCGGATGCGGGGGGGCACTGATCGATCCCGGCCTTGCCCGCGGCGATCTGCATCGCGAAAGCGAGACAGGTGGGGAACCCGCACTCCTTGCAATTGGTCTTCGGGAGGAGCTTGTAGATCTCGAGTGCGGTCAGCGCCATGGGGCCCCGACCATTCCGCGAAGGGTCCTCACGTTGTCCGGGTGCCGGCAGACGAGGAGGTCGGCCCCCGCCGCCAGGCAGGCCCATGCGGTCGCCTCTTCCCACCGGCGTCCCCGGGCGATCACGTCCCCCCACGACTCCTCGGCGGAGTCGAGGGCCTCCCGGGCCTTCCACGAGTCGCCGAGGTGGCAGAGGATCGGGCGGGCGAGTGCCGCGTCTCCCGAAAGCCCCGCCAGGCGGATCCGCTCGACGATCGAGTACGTGTACTCGAGGCCGTACCCCAGGCCCCCGGTCAGGGGGTCGATCAGGACCCGGTGGGGCGGCACACCGATGTCCCCGAGCAGGAGGTTCGCCTGCTTCGCCATGTTGATGTCGATCGGCGACCAGGCAACGACGCCGTGACCGTAGGCGAGCGCCGCCCCCGCGACGAGCCGGTAATTCTTCTCGTCGGCGTAGGATAGGAAGACGGGCCGCTGCGCGGCCTCCGCGACGGCGGGGAAGAGCAAGGCGTCCGTCTCCTCCTCGCCGCACCCCCCCACGATCGCGGGGCAAGGGACCGCCTGGAGAACGTCGCGGACGATTCCGGCTCCCCGGGACACCGCGTGGCCTCCCAGGTCGGGGTGGCACCCCGCAAGCGACAGGAACAGGAATTGCGCACCGCTCTCTTCCACGAGATTCCCGGCGAGGACTGCCGGGTCGGTCCCCTTCCCCCCGAAGGCGTGGGACAGCGACGGGGGCAGGTCCTCGTCCCCCGTCCGGATCTCGATCCCGATCGCGGCGGCGTTGGGGCGTTCCCCCTCGGGCAGGAGGGGCAGGGCGGTCTGCCCCCCGACGGAAACGGAGCGTCCCCCTTCGCCCGCGGGGAGAGTCACCTCCATTATCCTCCCCGGAAAGGTCTGCTGCGGGTTGGCGACGGTCATACCAGCGGTTTCATGGAGAGGGCGGGGTGCCCTGCCTTCTCGAGATATTCCCTCAGCCGTTCCGGCGTCACCGCGATCGTCTCGTCGGCGATCTTGTCCAGCAGGTCCGGCATCCCGATCTCGCCGGCCCGTTTCGCCAGAGCGGGGCCGAGCTGCTCCTTCATCTCCTTCGTCATCCAGACGATGCGGGGGAGCCCGCCCTCGGCGGCCAGGAACTTCCTGCTCAACAGGTACTGCTTTCCGACGCCCATGAAGCCCGGCGTCTGAACGCCGCCGCCTACCGATCCCGCGAGCGTGGAGAACCCCATCCCGCAGGGGGTCTCGGCGCCCGCATACTCGCGGTTGACCACCATGAAGCCGTTGGCTTCGGGCACGAGGGCAAGGATGCACTCGAAGCAGCCGCAGGAGGTCATCGGCGCCTCCATGATGGAGTAGAGGTTGAATCCGGGAACGGTGTTCCGGGAGTGCTCGCGGACGAAGGCGTTCACCCCTTCCCAGGCCCCCTTGACGGGGTCCCTCTCGTCTCCCTTGGGCACGGGCTGGTTCGGGCCCGTCGGGGTGATCTCATACCCGGCTTTCCCGTCCAGCCAGTTGATCGCCCCGCACAGGCCGAGCCGCTCCGGCGTGACGATGCAGACGTGGTTCGGGGCGAAGGACTGGCACAGC
Organism: Deltaproteobacteria bacterium; assembly: GCA_020346465.1. GTDB lineage: Bacteria > Desulfobacterota > Deferrimicrobia > Deferrimicrobiales > Deferrimicrobiaceae > CSP1-8. The sequence goes on along the minus strand of CP070783.1, from coordinate 537,173 downwards.
GTGCAGGAGTAGAACTCCCCGACGGCATCGTCGGTCAGCGTCCTTGCCCGGGCGTCCCGTTCGGCGTAGACCGTTCTTGCGCCCGCGAGCCCGGCCCGCACGTCCTCCTCCCTCGTGTGGATCGTGACCGCGACCCTGTCCACGATGTTCTCGAAGTCGGAGAGCATCTTGGCGTGGATCATCGTCCCCAGGTCCGCGAGGCGGAACCCCCTGGCGACCGCCTCGTCGGAGATGCGGATCCAGGTGGTGTCCCGCTGGGCGACGTGCATCGTCCCTTCCCCGAAATTGACGATCCGGTGAATCCTCCGCTCCAGGACGGACTCGAAGTCCTTCTGCATCCGGGCGCCCGCGACCGTGACGACGAGCCCCAGGGGAAGCGCGCCGCCCTTTTCCAGGTCGGGGATGTCGGGGCCCACGACACGGATCTCCCGGTCGCGGACCTCGGAAAGGGGCGCACTCGTCACGAGTTCGTACGCCACAGTGCGCCCGCCCCCGAACTCCGCGTAGGTGTCCGCCTTGCGGATCCTCTCCCCCTCGTAGGACGGGCCGAAGGCGATCGGCACGGGGACTTTCACGATCTTTGCCTTGATCCCCCGCGCCTCGATTCCGGCCCGGACCATCTCCTCTCCCGGAGGGCAGGAGAGCAGCGCCCCGGGGATCGCGGGGACGGCCTGGTCGGAAAGAACGGGGAATCCGGCTTTCATGGCGCCGGCCGCGATGGCCAGGGAAAGATCGTCCAGGGGGCCCAGGGCGCAGACGAAGGCCTTGACGCGGGTGGCGAGGTAGGAAAGCATCGGCTCCGCCTGCCCCCGGCCGAGTCCCCCGAAGGTGAGGCCCGCCCGGACCGCGAAATTCACGGCGTGAACGACCGCCGGGAGGGGGCCCAGGGGAAAGGTCCGGAAATCTTCCCCCATCTTGATGCCGGAGGCCTCCACCTGGCCCACCACGTCCCCGGCGAGGAAGACGAGGAGCCCGACCTCCTGGAAATCCCGGACCATGGACGCCGCCACGGCGGGGTCCGACGCCCTTCCGACGACCACGGCGACACCCGGCACGGAGCCGTCCACCATGAAGATCCCGAGTTTCCGCAGGACCGAGTCCGGGACGAAGCCCACGCACGGGGCGGGGTAGGTTCTCCCCTCCGCGTGGCCCAGCGCCTCGAGGATGTCCGCGCACAGGAGCGTCGCCGCTCCGGCGTCCAGCGCGTTTTCGGCGGTCGGCCGGTCCCGGATCATCCCTTCCGCCAGGGAGAGAGCCGGTTCCGCCCCGCGGAGGGTGGTCACCTCCAGGTCCGTCAGTCCGAAGACCACCGGGATCTCGTATGCCGTTCCCGGGTAGGCCAGGGAGCCTTCGGGACCCCTGCGTGCGATGGCGTCCGAAAGGGAATCCCTCGCGAGCGCCAGGACGGCCCGGGCCCCGCGGATGCAGGAAGCGAAAAGGGGTTCGGTCATCGTGTTCTCCTCAGCAAAAGGTGCGATGGTGGGAAGCCGGCCAGCGGTGGGAAATTCTATCCCAAACGTCTCCTCCTTCCAAGAGGAATCAGGGAAGGGAGACGACCGGGGAGACGGGCGGGAGCGGCGCCGCTCTCCTCCGGGAGGGAATGCGACAGAAACGTTCTTTTCCGGACATTTTCGTCATGCCGCGCCGCTTCGATGACGGCGCAACCTCCCGATATACCAGGCACGCCGGGATTGGCACGGCGATTGCCGCTGTCCCCCGCGTCGGCACCCATCACGGCAGGGAGGGATACCTCATGAACACGGGCGACACCGCTTTCCTTCTTCTTTCCGCTGCGCTGGTCATGCTCATGACCCCAGGCCTCGCGCTGTTCTACGGGGGGATGGTCCGCAGGAAGAACATCCTGGGAACCATCATGCAATCGTTGATCGTGATCGCCCTGGTGAGCGTCGAGTGGCTCTTCGTCGGCTACTCCCTCTCTTTCGGCCCGGACGTGTCCGGGTTCATCGGGGACCTGTCCTGGTTCGCGCTCCGGGGGGTGGGACTGGATCCCTACCCGGATTACGTCGCGACCGTTCCCCACCAGGCCTTCATGATCTACCAGGCGATGTTCGCCGTCATCACCCCGGCGCTCATCACCGGAGCGTTCGCGGAGCGCATCAAGTTCGCCCCCTTTCTCCTGTTCATCGGCCTCTGGTCGCTTCTGGTCTACTGCCCGGTCGCCCACTGGGTGTGGGGAATCGGCGGGTGGATCCGGAACCTCGGCGCACTGGACTTCGCCGGGGGCACGGTGGTCCACATCACTTCCGGGGCGAGCGCCCTCGCCGCGGTCCTCGTCGCGGGGAAGCGCCGGGGCCACGGGGCGGAGAACATGGCGCCCCACAATCTTCCGATGACCGTGCTGGGCGCGGGCATCCTCTGGTTCGGATGGTTCGGGTTCAATGCCGGCAGCGCCCTGGCGGCGGGGGGTCTTTCCACCAGCGCCTTCGTCGTGACCCACATGGCCGCGTCGGCGGCGATGCTCTCCTGGATGTTCGCCGAGTGGATGCACCGCGGCAAGCCGACCGTCCTGGGAGCGGCTTCCGGCGCTGTCGCGGGGCTGGTCGCCATCACCCCCGCGGCGGGGTTCGTGAGCCCGGTCTCCTCCATTGCCGTCGGGGGGGTTGCGGGGGCGCTCTGCTACGGCGCGGTGATGATGAAGGCAAAGGTCGGGTACGACGACTCCCTGGACGTCGTCGGGGTGCACGGCGTGGGGGGTACCTGGGGAGCGCTGGCCACCGGACTGTTCGCCTCGACGGCGATCAATGCCGGCGGGGGGAACGGTCTCTTCTTCGGGAACCCCCAGCTTCTCGCCTTGCAGGCAGGGGCGGTCGGCGCAACCGCGGTGTACGCCTTCGTCGTTACCTGGGTCCTGTTCAAGATTCTCGACAAGGCGATGGGACTGCGCGTCGCGGACGAGGACGAGGTCATGGGGCTGGACCTCACGCAGCACGGCGAGGCGGGATACAACTGGTAAGGATGGGAACGAAGGAAGCGCGCAATACGGAACCTCCGGAAAGGTGATGGGGGCCGACCGCACCTGCCGGGGG
>CP070783.1:504682-534026 GCA_020346465.1 Deltaproteobacteria bacterium | reverse complement strand
GAAATGCTCGAGTCGACCTTCCGGGCGATCTTCGTCGGCTCCTACAGCATCATCGACCACGATTGGGAGGGAGTGCTCTCCCTGGACCTGGAAGAGAACCGGCAGATCGCCCTGCAGTCGCCGGTCCTCGCCGACACATGCTACGCCTTCAACCGGGCGTCGGTGGACGAGGAGGTCCTGCGGCGCGCCCGGGAGAAGGTCGAGGAGGCGAAAAGGAAGAGGGAGGCGATCGAGGCGGTCAAGGGCGGAACGTGACCCCCCTGCCGGGACGGAAGGAACGAAGGCGTGCAGGGAGAGGTCCGGTGGGGGTCCCCACGGGAGGAGAACCATGGTCTCCGATCGACAGGTGAACCGGCTGGCGGAAATCCTCGTAAGGCACTCGGTCAGGGCGAAACGGGGGGAGATCGTCCGGATCTCGGGAAACGAGCAGTCCCGGCCCCTCGCCCTCGCGGTCTACCGCGAGGTGCTGCAGGCGGGGGCGCACCCGCTCCTTGCGGTCGGGTTCGAGGACGCGGGGCGGATCTTCTTCGAGGGAGCCTCCGCGGAACAGATCCGCCACCTCCCGCCGACCCGGGTCTACGAGGCGAGGAGGATCGACGCGGACATCATCATCCTGGCGCCGTCGAACACGCGGCAGCTGACCCACATCCCGCCGAAGAGGATGGCCGACAGGAGGAAGGCCCTGCAGCCGATCTCCGAGATCGTTCTGCGCAGGGTCCGGTGGGTCCTGACCAACTTCCCCACCGAGGCTCTCGCCCAGGAGTGCGACCGGTCTCTCGCCGAGTACGAGCGGTTCTACTACCGCGCCGTCCTGCAGGACTGGGGAGGGATGGCGAGGATGCTGGGGCGGGCGAAGAGGATCCTCGAGAAATGCTCCGTTGTCCGCATCGCGGGGAAGGAGACCGACCTCACCTTCTCCATCAAGGGACGGAAAGCGATCCCGTGCGCGGGGGAGCACAACATGCCGGACGGGGAGATCTTCACCGGGCCCGTGGAGACCTCGGTCGAGGGGAGGATCTTCTTCGAGTTCCCCGCGATCGCGGGGGGCCGGGAGGTGTCGGGGATCCGGCTGACGTTCCGCAGGGGAAAGGTCGTGGAGGCGACCGCCGAGAAGAACGAGGGGTACCTCCGGGAGATGCTCGCCGCCGACCCCGGGGCCTGCCGTCTGGGCGAGTTCGGCATCGGCGCGAACGCGGGCGTGACCGAGTTCACCCGGGACATCCTCCTGGACGAGAAGATGGGGGGGACGATCCACCTGGCGATCGGCCGCTCCTACCCCGAGTCGGGGGGGAGGAACCGTTCCGCTGTCCACTGGGACATGATCAAGGACCTCCGGAAGGATGGAGAGCTCTTCCTTGACGGCAAGCCGGCCCTGCGGACGGGCCACCTGTTCGGAAGGATCCCCGCGGGGATGCGGAAACGGGGGTAGTCTCCGTGAACCGCGTCTTCATCGTCGGCTGCGGGGACATCGGCCTTCGGGTGGCCCGGCTGTGGGGGGGTGAGGGTGCTCCGGTAAGCGCTCTCGCGCGCTCGCCGGAAAGCGCCCGGCGCCTGGAAGAGAGGGGCATTGCCCCGGTACCGGGGGACCTCGACGAGCCCTCGACGCTCGTCGACCTGCCGTTGCAAAGCTCCCTGGTGTATTATCTCGCGCCGCCGCCGGAGGGGGGCGATGCGGACCCGAGGATGCGGGCGTTCCTGGACCGCATTCCGCCCGGGGAGGAGCCGGAAAAGATCGTCTACATGAGCACGACGGCGGTGTACGGAGACCTGCACGGGGAATGGGCGACGGAGGAGACTCCGCCGGCGCCGGGTACGGCGCGCGGCAGGCGGCGGCTCGACGCGGAGCGGGCCGTCCTTTCCTGGGGGAAACGACGAATCCTCCCCGTGGTGATCCTGCGCGTCGCCGGGATCTACGGGCCGGGCCGGCTTCCCCTCGACAAGGTCCGGAAGCGGACTCCGGTGATCGCCGGCAGCGAGTCTCCCTGCAGCAACCGGATCCACGCCGACGACCTCGCCCGCGTCTGCGTGGCGGCCGCGAAGCGGGGAAGAGGCGGGGCCGTCTACAACGTGAGCGACGGGCAGCCCGGCACGATCAGCCAGTACTATTGCGCTGTCGCCGACCGCCTCGGGGTTCCCCGCCCTCCCGAGGTGACGATGTCCGAGGCCCGGCGGGTGATGAGCGAAGCGATGCTCTCCTACCTCTCCGAATCGAAACGCGTGGACAACCGGAAGATGCGGGAGGAACTGGGGGTGGAACTTCTCTATCCGGACCTGGAGTCGGGCCTTGCCGCGAGCTTCGCGGACGGAGGCTGAAGGGGTGGAAACCTCCCCCGGGGGAACGTTCCCGGGCGGAGCAACGGAAAAAAGAGGAAATGGAGTGGTCTCCCACTCCTGGCCTGGCGTATACTTAAAAGATTGTGTAGCGAATCCCCTGCCCCGGCAATCCGGGGAGGGACTCTGACTCTTGCGGAACCGGGAAAGGAGCATCGATGAAACTCCGTTGGTTGGCGGCGGCGGCCGCACTGTTTCTGGCAGGGTACGCCGGCGCCGCAGATACGCCCAAGCTTGAGGACCAGAAGGACAAGATCAGCTACAGCATCGGGGTCGACATCGGGAACAACCTGAAGAAGCAGGCGATCGACGTCGATGCCGACCTCCTCGCGAGGGGGGTGAAAGACTCCATGGCCGGCGGGGAACCCCTGCTCTCCGCCGAGGAGGTGCGCGAGACGCTGATCTCCCTGCAGAAGGAATTGAGGGAGAAGGGGCAGGAGCGCATCCGGCAGGCCACGGAGAAGAACAAGAAGGAGGGGGAGGCCTTTCTGACCGAGAACAAGACGAAGGAAGGCGTGGTTTCCCTCCCGAGCGGTTTGCAGTACAAGGTTCTCCAGTCGGGCACCGGCCCCTCCCCGAAGGCAACCGACACGGTGGAGGCGAACTACCGGGGAACCCTGATCGACGGGACGGAGTTCGACAGTTCCTACAAGCGGGGGCAGGCGGCCGTCTTCCCGGTCAACGGCGTGATCGCCGGGTGGACCGAGGCGCTCCAGCTCATGAAGGTCGGAGACAAGTGGCAGCTCTTCATCCCGCCCGATCTCGCATACGGGGAACGGGGAGCCGGCCCGATCGGCCCGAACGCGACCCTCATCTTCGACGTCGAGCTGGTGTCGGTCAAGCCGGGGGCGGAAGGGGAGTCCCCCGAAAAGGCGAAGCCGGCAGGCAGTCCCTGACGGACCGACGCGCGGCAGAATCGTCCCCGCAGGGGGGGTGGGAAAACAATTCCCTTGCTCTTTGACGCATTATGTGAAAAACTTGAAAGGATTTGTTGGATCAAGCGTCGGAAATGATCCGGAAGCGTCCCTTCCGCAGAAGCGATTCTCCCCTCCCTCCCGGTCGGACGTCGCATTTCCCGTACGATTCATCATCGCAAAGAACCGGTCGGCGCCAGGAGATGGTGCCGCCGGACAAACGATTTCCGCTGGAGGAACAAGCATGACGTTTTCCGATTTTGGATTTTCCCCCGAACTGGTGCGCGCCGTTGCGGCGAAGAATTATCTGATCCCCACCCCGATCCAGGAGAAGGCGATCCCTCACGTGATGGCGGGGAGGGACCTGCTGGGGTGCGCCCAGACCGGGACCGGCAAGACCGCAGCCTTCGCTCTCCCCATCCTGCAGAAGCTTGGCCGAAGGGGGGAAGGGCAGGAAGCCCCGCCCTCCGGCCGGAAGGGGAAGGGGCGGAGCCACCGACCCGTTCGCGCGCTGGTGCTCACTCCCACCCGGGAGCTCGCCAGCCAGATCCACGAGAGCTTCCGGGAATACGGAAAGTACACCGGCCTGCGGCAGGCCGTGGTCTACGGCGGGGTCAGCCAGGTCCCGCAGGAGCGGGCGCTGCGGCAGGGTGTGGACATTCTCGTGGCCACCCCCGGTCGTCTCCTGGACCTGATGTCGCAAGGGCTGGCAAGCCTCGGGACGGTCGAGATCTTCGTCCTGGACGAGGCCGACCGGATGCTCGACATGGGGTTCATCCACGACATCCGCCGGCTGGTCGACAAACTGCCCTCCCGCCGGCAGTCCCTCTTCTTCTCCGCCACGATTCCCGGGGATATCCGGAGGCTGGCGGACACGATCCTGCGCGACCCCGTCCAGGTGGCGGTCGCGCAGCACGCGCCGGCACCGGAGGCCGTCGAGCACTTCCTGTACTTCGTCGAGAAATCCGACAAGCCGGCGCTGCTGCTGCATCTTCTGGCCGACCCGGCGCTCCGGAACGTCCTCGTCTTCACGAGGACGCGGCACGGGGCCGACCGGGTTGCGAGGCATCTTTCCCGGGGACGGATTCCCGCCGAGGCGATCCACGGAGACAAAACGCAGAAGGCGAGAGAGCGCGCCCTGGAGGATTTCCGGCGCGGAAAGTCGCGGGTCCTCGTGGCGACCGACATCGCCGCGCGGGGCCTGGACATCGTGGGCCTGTCCCACGTGGTGAACTACGATCTGCCCAACGAGCCCGAATCGTACGTCCACCGCACCGGCCGGACGGGGCGGGCGGGCGCTTCGGGAATCGCCCTGTCGTTCTGCGATTTCGGGGAGAGGGCTTTTCTCCCGGGGATCGAACAGCTGCTCCGCAAGCACCTCCAGGTCGTCGAGGATCACCCGCTCCGGTCGGCCCTTCGCCCCGCCCCGCTCACGAACCTGGAGCCGGACAAGCCGAGGGCGCCGCGCCCGTTCATGATCAGCGTGGAGGAACTGTTCGGCGGCCCGCGGAGAGCGGGTTTCGCCGGTTGAACCGGCGGATGGCCGAGAGGAACTCCGTCTCCTCGAACCTGCACCCCTCCGCCCGGGCGATCTTGAGCATCTGAACGTCCGAGAGGCCGAGGTTGGCGAAGTGGGGGTACTTCACCCGGACCCACGCCGACGGCGTCACGGCCGCCTTCCGGTAGATGCGGAGCTGGAGCATCGCCCCTTCGCTGGACGCTTCCCACAATCTCCTCAGGAACGCCTCGTTCGGGACCTTCTTCCCGGCGCGCCGTTTCCACAGGAAGCGGTCCAGCGTCTTCTGGACCCACTCCTCGCCCCAGAACACCATGTCGATTGCCGGGAAGGGACGCAGCAGCCGGTCTTCCTTCCGCTTGAGCCGTCCGGCAAGCCGTTCCCTCGTGACGATGTCGAGCCCGGAGGCGAGGAGCAGCTCGGGGGTGAGGGGGACGGGGTTGAAGGTGGAGTGAAACCGGACGAGGGCGAGGAACGCCGTTTCGTCCCCGGCCATCGCCTGGGCGCTGAGCCGGTCGGGGGTTGGCTCCAAAGCCTTCTGCCGCGCTCGTCCGGCGACCGTTTCCCGCGTTCCTGCCGCGGGCCTGGTCCGTCCTTTGTGCGTCGTCCGTTTCCGTTCCATAGAGAGGGTCTCCTTCGTCCCGCCTTCGACCGCGTTTCCCGTAGAATACCCGGGAACCGCCGCCCGGATAGAATAATCGGAAACCGCCGTCCGGACAACCGGGGGGCGGCCGACGGATCTGGGATATAATACCCGTTCGTGCCCCGGCGGGAACCAATGGCGACCGGCGGTCATCTGTGAAACGAAGGCGTCGAAGGAAGATGCGGGGAGGAGATCGCCGGTGACGGACAGGGTGCGCAGAGCGATCTTTGCGGCGCTTCTCCTGTGGGCGGCATCCCATGCCGCCGGAGAGGCACTGCCTGCCGCGGGGGCCGCGGACGGGAAAACGACGGCGGGGGGAGCGAAGGTGACCGACACGTTCACGCTGGGGAACGGCCTGACCGTAGTACTCCGGGAGAACCACTCCTCGCCGGTCGTCGCCGTGCAGGTATGGGTCAAGGCGGGAAGCGCGACCGAGCCCGGGGAACGCGCGGGGATGTCCCACATCCTGGAGCACATGGCCTTCAAGGGGACGAAGCGGCGGGGGCCCGGCCAGATCGCGCGGGAGGTGGAGTCTCTCGGAGGTCAGATCAACGCCTACACGAGCTTCGACCAGACGGTGTACCACATCACGATCTCGGGCAGGTTTCTGGAAAACTCCCTGGACATCCTCGCCGACACTCTCGGGAACTCGGTGTTCGACGCGGAAGAACTGGCCCGCGAGAAGGAAGTGGTCCTCGAAGAGCTGCGCAGGAGCGAGGACAACCCGGGAAGCGTGAACGGGAAGGCGCTGTTCCGGGAGGCGTACCGCGTCCATCCCTACGGCCGTCCCGTCATCGGATACGACAACACGATCCGCGGCATTACCCGGGACGACCTCGTGGCGTATTTTTCCCGGTACTACCAGCCGGGGAACATGGTGCTCGTGATCGCGGGCGACGTGGACCCGGCGACGGCGCGCCCGCTCGTCGAGAAGGCGTTCCTTCCGCTTCCGGCGCGTGAAGCCCCGCCCGCCGGGATGCCCGCCGAACCGCCGCAGAAGGAAGCCCGGGTGACGGTCCAGGAGCGGGAGGCGAAGCGCGCCTACCTCGACCTGGCGTTCCACGGCCCGTCGATGCGGGACGGGGACGTCTTCTCCTGGGATATCCTTTCCACGATCCTGGGAAGCGGGCAGACCTCCCGGCTCTACCACGAGGTGAAGGATTCCCGGGGGCTGGTCGATTCGGTCAGCGCCTCCGCCTACACGCCGAAGGACAAGGGGGTTCTGATCGTGTCGGCCACCGGTTCGGCCGACAAGGCGAAGGAGGCGCTGCGGGAAATCCTGCTGCAGACGTTCCGCATGGGGGCGGCGCCGCCCGGGGGACAGGAGCTGGCCCGCGCCAAGACGTCCATCGAGAGCGATTTCGTCTATTCCCTCGAATCGGCGGGGTCGCTGGCGCGCCACGTGGGGTTCTTCGAGACCACCCTCGGGGACGCCGGCTTCGAGCAGAAGTACCTCCGGAAGATCCGGGCGGTGACGGCCGACGACATCGTCACGGCGGCCCGCGCATACCTGAGGCCGGAAAACCTCACCGTGGCGGCCGTGGTCCCGCGGGGCGAGGCCGGGCTGCTCTCCGCGGAGGACGTCCGCACGATCGCGTCGGAATCGTACCGGGAGGCGATGAGGCTCCCGGGAGAGTCAAGGCAACAGCAGGGGACGGTCGTGCAGGAGGTGCTGGAAAACGGGATCCGCGTGATCATCCGGGAGGACCGGTCGGTGCCGGTGGTCGCGGTGGAGGCCGGTTTCCTGGGGGGGCTGCGCGCGGAGCCGAAGGGGCAGGGGGGGGTCGCCGCGATGACCGCCGAGCTGCTTACCAAAGGGACGAAGGAGCGGACGGCAAGGGAGATCTCGGAGGCGGTGGAAAACATCGCGGCCGATCTCTCCGGCTATTCCGGGAGGAACTCCTTCGCCCTGCGGGCACGCTTCATGAGCAAGGATTTTTCCGCCGGCTTCCGTCTCTTCACCGAGTCGATCCGGTGGCCCACGTTCCCGGAGGAGGAGCTGGAGAAGAAGCGCCAGGAGCTCCTGGGCCGGCTCAAGCTCCAGAAGGATGACATGACCGGGTCGGTCATCCTCCTCTTTCTCGCGACCCACTACGGGGACCATCCGTACGCACGCAACCCGCTGGGGACGGAGGAGTCGGTCCGCGCGATCACCCGGGAGGACGTGGAAACCTTCTACCGGAGGTGGGCCGATCCCCGCAACCTGGTGATCGCCGTTTCCGGGGACATCGGCGTGCAGGAAGCGCTTTCGTCCCTGCGTGAGGCGTTCGGCGACTTCCCCCTCCGGGAGGGCTTCCGCCCGATCGGGCCGATGCCGGTACCGGAGGAGAAAGGGATCCGCAGGGGGGAGGAGCCCCGCGACAAGGAGCAGGCGCACTTCGTCATCGGGTACGCCGGGGCCCGGGTTACCGATCCCGACCGCTACGCCCTCGACGTCCTCGGGTCGGCCCTCGCGGGGATGGGGGGCAGGCTCTTTACCAACCTCCGGGACAAAAAATCCCTCGCGTACGCGGTGACCTCGTTCTCCTCGGAGCAGGTCGACCCGGGGTTCTTCGCGTTCTACATGGGGACCAGCACCGACAAGCTGGAGGGGGCGATCACCGATACCCTGAAGGAAATCGAGGATGTCCGGGCGCACGGCGTCACAGCCGAAGAGTGCGACCGCGCGAAAAAGTGGATGGTCGGCACCTACGAGATCGGGCTTCAAAGCAATTCCGCCTATGCCAGCAAGATGATGTACAATGAGCTCTACGGCGTCGGGTACGAGGAAGCCTTCCGGGAGCCGGAAAAGATCGAGGCGGTGACCCTCGAAGAGGTGAACCGGATGGCCTCCAGGGTCCTGAGCACCGACCGCTACACCATTGCCGTCCTCGGCGGCAGGGAATAGACCGGAACGGAACTTGTTGTACGGCTGGTGAGGTCCAGCCCCCATGCAACCAAAAGCGGCATGGCAGGTTCTGCCCTCATGGTGTTGCACGTCGTTGCGCATAACGTTGCATATTTGCATGTTCCCCCGTGCCGGACCGATCCGGCGTGCGAAGTGAACTCCCTTGTAAATAAAAGGAATTTATAGATATCGCAGTTCTGTTCGGTTTGTGGCATCCTCCTTGCCTCAGGATGGGACGAACTTCTGCCGGTATTGCGGTGGAAACACCGGAGCCGGCGGGGAAGGAGTGAAGATGATGGCCGGACCGGAACGCATTCCGATTCCCGCGGTTCTCCCCCTTGCCGCCGCTCTCCTCTTCGCTTTGTGCGCATCTGCCCCTCTTGTCGCGGCCGGGGCCGACCCGGTCGATTTCCCCGGTGCGGTCGAGCGGGCCCTGCAAAACAACGCGGCCGTGTCGGCCGCCGGGTACGAGTGGTCTTCCGCGCAGAAAGGTGCGGAGGCCGCGCGCGGGGACTACCTCCCGAAGCTCTCCCTCGAGGGAAGCTTCGTGCGCACGAACGTGCCGGCGGAGGCGTTCGCGCTGAAGCTGAACCAGAAGCGGCTGCTCGACTCCGATTTCGCCGACGTGAGCAACTTCAACGAGCCGTCCCCGGTCAACGACTACATCACGTTGTTCACGCTCGAGCAGCCGATCTTCGCGCCCCGGGCATACCACGGGATGAAGATGGCGAACCGCGAGGCGGAGGCGACCGGGTTCGACGTGTCACGGAAGAAAGAGGAGGCCGTCTTCCGGGTCCTCACGGCGTATCTCGGCGTGCTGACGGCGAAGGAGTACGTCCGGGTGGCGGAGCAGGAATTGTCCGACGCCCGGGAGGCCTTCCGCATTGCGGAAGTCAAGGAAAAAGCCGGCATGGGGCTTGCTTCCGACGTGCTGCGGGCCAGGGTGTTTCTCGCCACGGCGGAGAGCGACCAGGTGACGGCGGAGAGCCGCCTCGCCCTGGCGCAGGCGGGCCTGGGTCTTGCGATGGGAGAACCGAGAGGGGCGCGGATGGACGCGGTCGCCCCCGTCCCCCCCCTGCCGGAACCCGGAACGCTCGAGGAGAGGATGGCGGCGGTCGGCGCCCACCGCTTCGACCTGCGCGCGTTTTCCCTGAGGCTCGAGAACGCGGACGCCAACCTGACCCTCCGGAAATCGGACTATCTTCCCACGGTGGGGGTGACGGGCACGTACCGGATCGACGGGCAGGACGGGATCTTCTCCCCCGACAACCGGACCTGGAATGTCGGCGTCGGCCTGCGGTGGAACCTGTTCGACGGGTTGAGCCGGGAGGCGGAGGTGGGGAGGGCCTCCGCGGAACGGGGAAGGGCGAGGGAGTACTACCGTGGGGCGGAGGACCTGGCGGCGTTCGAGGTGACCCAGGCGTTCCTCGCCGTGGACGAGGCGTCCCGCCGCGTGGAGATCGCCCGGGCCGCGGTTGCCGCGGCGGAGGAGGGGACGCGGCTTGTCAAGGCGAGGTACGAGAACCAGCTGGCGCGGATGATCGACCTGCTGGATGCGCAGACGGCGCAAAATGCCGCCCGGGCCGACCTGGTCCGGGCGGAGAACGACCTGCTGCGGTCCCGGGCGCAGCTCGAGTACGCCTCCGGAGGGCTGCTGTCGTGGGCGCTTCCCGGATCGGAGGACAGCCGGGGAAAGGGGGGAGGACGATGACGCCAACGAAACGCCGCGCGGAAGGGGTCCGCCGACCGGCGTGCGGTCTCGCGGTTCACGGGTCCCGGGTGCTCCTCCTCGCCGCGGTCGCCGGCCTTTTGATCGGGTGCGGCGAGAAGGGAAAGCACGGGGCCTCCGCGGAGAAACCCCTGGTGACCGGGGTGGAGGTCATCACGGCGGGAGCCGCCCCCCGGGAGAGGTTCGCCGAGGTGGTCGGGACGGTCCGCGCGAAGAGGATCGCCTTCGTGGCCTCCCAGGTCATGGGGAGGGTCACCTCCGTTCCCGTCGTGGAGGGGACAAGGGTGGGAAAAGGGGCGGTCCTGGCGACGATCGACGACACGGCGATCCGGGCCCAGCTTGCGGCCGCCGAGGCGATGGTCGCCGAGGCGGAGGCCGGCCGCGAGGAGGCCGAGCGGGCCATCGCGCAGGCGGAGGCGGGCAAGACGCTTGCCGAGAAGACGTACGAGCGGTTCCGGAAGCTGCACGAGGAGAAGGTCGTCACCCCGCAGGAGTTCGACGAGATCGAGGTCAGGCGGACGGTGGCGGTCAAGGAATACGAGCGGGCGCTGGAGAGGCGGGCCCAGGTGGCCGCGAAGAGCTCCCAGGCAAAAGCGCAGGCGGACGCGGCGCGCGCGATGCTCTCCTACACCCTCGTGACGGCGCCCTTTGCCGGGATCGTCACCGAAAAGAAGATCGACGCCGGCTCGATGGCCTCCCCCGGAGTGCCCATCGTGGTCCTGGAGGAGACCGGGCGATACCGGATCGAGGCCTCCGTGCCGGAGACCTACCTCGGCCCCCTCAAGGTCGGCAGCCGGGTCCGGGTGGTCCTCGACGGGGGGGGCGGGGAGGAGATGGCCGGGTCGGTGTCGGAGGTGGTGCCGACGGTAGACCCGGCGAGCAGGACGTTCACCGTAAAGGTGGATCTCCCCCGGGGTGGGGAGCTGCGGACGGGGATGTTCGGGCGGGTCCTGATCCCCGTCGGGAAGGAACCGGTCCTCGTCGTCCCGCAGAGGGCGATTTCGCAGGTGGGCGGGTACGACGGCCTGTACACCGTCTCGGCGGACAACGTGGCGCGCCTGGTGATGGTCAAGACCGGCAGGACGTTCGGGGACTGGGTGGAGATCCTGTCGGGGGTCGACCCGGGCACGCGCGTGGCGGTCTCCCCCCTGGAGAGGCTCGTGGACGGGGCCCGGGTGGAGATCCGGAAGTGAAAGACCGAAGGAAAGGGATCGCGGGCAGGATCGCGTCCGCGTTCATCGAATCCCGGCTCACTCCCCTCATCGTCATCGCCTCGATCCTGATCGGCGCGGGCGCCGTGGTGCTCCTCCCCCGGGAGGAGGAGCCGCAGATCATCGTGCCCATGATCGACGTGTTCGTGCAGATGCCCGGGGCGTCGGCCCGGGAGGTGGAGGAGCGGGTGACCAAGCCCATGGAGAAGCTCCTCTGGGAGATCCCGGGCGTGGAGTACATCTACTCCACCTCGGCTCCCGGCCAGTCCATGGCGATCGTCCGGTTCAAGGTGGGCGAGGACGAGGAGAAAAGCATCGTCCGACTGAACCAGAAGATGTTCGCCAACTTCGACCTCATCCCCCCCGGGGCGAGCACGCCCCTGGTCAAGCCCCGGTCCATCGACGACGTCCCCATCCTCGCCCTCACGCTTTCCAGCGACCGGTACGACCACTACGCCCTGCGCCGGGTGGCGGCGGAGCTGAACGACCAGATCAAGACGATCCCCGACGTCTCGGAGATCAGCCTCATCGGGGGGAGACGCCGCCAGGTCCGGGTGATCCTGGACCCCGCGCGGCTGGCCGCCCGGGGGCTCGACCCTTCGGCGCTGGTGTCGATGCTTGCGGCGGCCAACCGGCAGCTCCAGTCGGGGAGCTTCTCGTCCGGGAACCGGGAGTTCCTGGTGGAGACGGGGGCGTTCCTGCGCACCGCCGAAGACGTGGGAAGCGTCGTCGTGGAAGCGGCGGCCGGGCGGCCCGTCTATCTGCGGGATGTATCGACGATCGTGGACGGGCCGGAGGAGCCGGCGGATTACGTTCTTTTCGGCCTGGGGCCGGCCGCGCAGGGGAAGGCGCCCGCCCCCGAGCCGGCCGTGACGCTCTCGATCGCCAAGCGCAAGGGCACCAACGCCATCGTGATCGCCGAGAACGTGATCCGGAAGGTCGAGGAGATCCGCGGACGAACGATCCCGGACGGGATTCGCCTGACCGTCACCCGGAACTACGGCGAGACGGCGGCGGAGAAGTCCAACGAGCTGCTCCTCCACATGCTGATCGCCATCATCTCGGTGTCGATCCTCATCTGGTTCACCCTGGGGATGCGGGAGTCGGGGATCGTGGCCACCGCCATTCCCGTGACGCTGGCGCTCACCCTGGCGGTCTTCTATCTGACCGGCTACACCCTCAACCGGGTGACCCTGTTCGCCCTCATCTTCTCCATCGGGATCCTGGTGGACGATGCGATCGTCGTGGTGGAGAACATCGTCCGCCACTACCGGCTTCCCTCGAACCGGGACCGGTCCGTCGCCGAGATCGCCGTGGAGGCGGTGGACGAGGTGGGCAATCCCACGATTCTCGCCACCTTCGCGGTGATCGCCGCCATCCTCCCCATGGCGTTCGTCCGCGGGCTCATGGGTCCCTACATGCGCCCCATCCCCGTGGGCGCGACGGCGGCCATGCTCTTCTCGCTCCTCGTGGCCTTCATCGTCACGCCCTGGGCGGGCGTCCGGCTCCTGTCGCGGGAGGGCGGGGCCCACGAGGGCGAGGAAGGGTGGACCACGCGGCTCTACCGGAAATCGATGGACCGCCTCCTTCACCGGCCCGTGTGGCGCTACGGCTTCCTTCTCCTCGTGGTTTTCCTGCTCCTGGGGGCGATGTCCCTTTTCGCGTTCAAGGTCGTGCAGGTGAAGATGCTCCCCTTCGACAACAAGAGCGAGTTCCAGGTCGTGATCGACATGCCGGAAGGGTCGACCCTGGAGGAGACCGCCGCGGTGACCCGGGAGATCGGCAACACCGTCGCCACCGTCCCGGAGGTGCTGAATTACCAGATGTACGTGGGCACGTCCTCCCCGTACAACTTCAACGGCCTCGTGCGCCACTCGTTCCTGCGCCGGGCCCCCCACGAGGCGGACATCCAGGTGAACCTGGTCCCGAAGGGGGACCGCAAGGCCCAGAGCCACGACATCGCGAAACGCGTCCGGCCGGCGATCGCCGCCGTGGCGGCCCGGTATGGGGCCCGGGTCAAGGTGGCCGAAGTCCCGCCCGGGCCGCCGGTCCTCCAGACCCTGGTTGCGGAGATCTACGGCCCCGAAACCCGGGGCCGGATCGGGGTGGCCCGGCAGGTCCGGGAGATCCTCGAGAAGACGAGGGGCGTCGTGGACGTGGACTGGTACGTCGAGGACGACCAGGAGAAGATCCGCTTTGCCGTGGACCAGGAGAAGGCGGCCCTCTCCGGCGTGTCCGCGGAGCAGGTGTCGGCAACGCTTCGCCTGGCCGTGGCGGGGATGGAGGTGGGGCTTCTCCACCGGCCACGGGAGCAGGAGGACGTGCCCATCCTTCTCCGTCTCCCCCCTGCCGAGCGGTCCCGGGTGGAGGCGCTGCGGCAGATCAAGGTGGCGGGCCGCCAGGGGAACCTGGTCCCCCTGGCCGAGGTCGTCCGCGTGGAGGAGGAGACGGCGGAGAAGAGCATCTACCACAAGAACCTGATGCCCGTCGTGTACGTCACCGCCGACGTGGCGGGCGAGGTGGAAAGCCCCGTCTACGCGATCCTTTCGATCAACAAGGCGCTCGACGGGCTCACGATGCCCGGCGGATACCGGATGGAGCGGTACGTGGCGAGCCAGCCCTTCACCGACGAGCGGTATTCCATGAAGTGGGACGGGGAGTGGCACATCACCTACGAGGTCTTCCGGGACCTGGGACTGGCCTTCGCCGCGGTGCTCGTGCTGATCTACATCCTCGTGGTGGGGTGGTTCCAGTCGTTCCGGACTCCCGTCACGATCATGGCGGCCATCCCCTTCTCCCTGGTGGGGATCATTCCCGCCCACGGGCTCATGGGGGCGTTTTTCACGGCGACCTCGATGATCGGGTTCATCGCGGGCGCGGGGATCGTGGTGCGCAACTCGATCATCCTCGTGGACTTCGTGGAGCTGCGCCTGGCGCAGGGGATGCCGCTGGACCTGGCGGTCATCGACGCGGGCGCGGTGCGCTTCCGGCCGATGATGCTCACGGCGGCCGCCGTGATCGTCGGCGCGTCGGTCATCCTCTTCGACCCGATCTTCCAGGGGCTGGCGATCTCGCTCATGGCGGGGGAAGTGGCGTCGCTCCTCCTGTCGCGGATGGCCGTGCCGATCCTCTTCTTCCTGAGCGAAAGCCGGAGGCACCGCCACGTGGCACGGTTCCCCGGGGACGCGCCGTGAGGCTCCCGGCGGCTATTTGACGGCGTTCGGCGGGGTGATCTTCTTCAGGTTCTCGAGCTGGGTGGTCGCCGTCTTGACCGACTTGGCGGCCTCTTCGTGGGAGGGGTCGTAGGCGAGGATCTGCCGCCAGTGGGCGATGGCCGCCTCGAGCCGCCCCTGACGGTAATCCTCGAGCCCTTGCTCCATGAGGGTCTCGGACACCTTGTCGGTCCGGCTCTTCAGATCCGCTCTCGTGAACGAGGGGCTCCTTCCTTTCATCGCGGGGTGGGAGAGGAACCGCATCGCGGCCGTCCACCGCTTTCCTGCCTCCCCCAGCTGACCCTGGCGCCGTGCCTCGTCCCCGCTTTTCTTGAGGCCTTCCAGGGCGGCGGGGAATGTCTCCTCCACGCCGGGGTGGCCCGGCGTGTCTTTCCATACGCCTGCGAAAAGCTCCAGCGCCCTCTCGAATTTCCCCTCCTGCATGAGGGACTGGCCCTCGAGGAAATCCTGTTCCGCGGGCGAGACGGCAGGCGGGGGTGGCGGAACGGGCACGGGAGGCGCAACGGGTGGGGGAGGCGGAACGGCCACGGGAGGCGCAACGGGTGCGGAAGGCGGACCGGCCGGGGGGGTCGTCTCGGAGGGTGGCGGAACCGTCCTGGCGGCGCAACCGCCGACCAGCAGGAGGACCAGGGCGGCGATCGGGAAACGAAAGCGGGCTTTCAAAGGGCCATTCCCCTCCGGCCTGCGGTATCTGCGCTCACGGCCTCCATCGGGGGCATTTCCTGCAACATCCGGACGAAGGCATCGGTCAGCTCCGGAGAGAACTGGGTGCCGCGGAACCGCATGATCTCCTCGATCGCCCCCTTGGTCGTCAACGCCCTCCGGTAAGGGCGGGACGTGATCATGGCGTCGAACGCGTCGGCGATCGAGATGATCTGCGCGTGGATCGGGATCTCGGCGTTCTTTTTCCCCTCCGGGTATCCGTTGCCGTTATACCACTCGTGGTGGTATCTCACCACAGGGATATACCGGTGGAGGGAAGGCGCCATCCGGAGGATGTCCGCCCCCTCGTCCGGGTGTCTCCGCATCACCTCGACCTCCTGGAGGTTGAGCCGCTGCCCCTTGAGAAGGATATCGTCCGGTGTCCGGATCTTCCCGACGTCGTGGAAGAGGGACGCCTTCTCGAGGTGCTCGATCTCCTCCGTGGAGAATCCGAGCTTCCTTCCGAGCTCGCACGCGAGGAACGCCACGCGGGTGGAATGCCCCAGCGTGTAGGGGTCCCGCGCGTCGATCGAGGCGGCGAGAACCCGCACGGTTGCGATGTACGATTCCTCGAGGTCCTTCGCATACCGGGTCAGCCGGTTCTTCTGGGAGAGGATCGTTTCCGCCATTCGGTTGAAGTTCCGCGTCAACTCCCCCAGCTCGTCCCTCGAGCGGATGGGAATCGGGGTGAATTGCACGCCGGTGGAGAGTTCGTTGACCCCCGAGGAGAGCTGTTTCACGGGGGTGGTGATGAAGGAGGCGATCACGAAGGTGCCCAGGAGGGCGATCCCCAGGAACACCGCGGCGGCGATGGCGATCGATTTCCGGATGCTCTTCTGCGCGGCCAGAACGCTGTCGCGGGAGATGGCGAGCGAGACGGTCCCGACGCGCTTCCCCGAGAAGAAGATCGGGGTGGAGAACTCGATCAGCTCCTTGCCCCCGCGCATCGTCTCGTAGGCCTGGGTTTCCAGGAAGGTCCCCAGGGCCTTCCTGGGTTCCGGGGCGACGTACGCCTTCCCATGCTCTTCGATCAGGTTATGCGCAAGGACGACGTTCTCCGTGTCCCGGATGGAGACGTATTCGATGTCGCCTGTGCTGTTCTTTGTTTCCGCGGCCAGCCTGTCCATGGCCAGCCGGTCGCCGGACAGGATGGAATACCCCGAGGAGAGCGCGACCACGCGGGAGATGGCCACCCCTCGCTGCATCAGGTCGTTCCGGATGGCGTCGTCGGTGATTTTCGTCACCGCCGCCGCGATCAGGATGACCAGCAGGAAGACCAGGGGGAGCAGAAACACGGTCAGCTTCAGGCGGATTCCCGGAACAGGACCCCGGCGCCTCCCCTCCCCGGGGGATGGGTTTTCCTGGTTCATCATAATCCGTAAATTATATAGGATTGCGATCGTTTCCAGAACTGCTTCTCCCCGTCCCGGCAGGTCGGACAGGAGGCGGAAGGGAAGGGAGGCCTGCGAGGCGAGGGTGACCGGCGGGGTCAGGCCAGCCGCTGCAGCACCTCGTTGGAGACGAAGAGGAGCTCCCCGGGGAGCCGGAGCCGGCCGTTCTCCTCGAGCAGTCGTCCCCCGGCCACCAGTTCGTTCACGGCGTCCCGCAGGGGGTCCGGCGGGGCGCCGATTGTCTGTTCCAGGTCCCCCAGGTCCACGCCGTCCGTCATGCGCAGCCCGAAGAGGAGCGATTCCTTCCACGCATCCTCGTACCGGCATGCCTGTTCGACGGTCCAGGCAAGCCGGCCCTCCCGGATGGCTTTCCCGTACTCCGCCAGGGAGGGGGGATTCGCGGCACGAAGACCGTGCGGCGCCCGCTCCCGGGGGAAGAGAAGGCTGTGCGCGGAAGGACCAAACCCCGCGGTTCCTTCCCGTTTCCAGTATTTGACGTTGTGCCGGGACTCGTGCCCGGGGAGGGCGAAGTTCGAGATCTCGTACTGCCGGTAGCCCGCGGCCGACAGGACCCTCCGCGCCGTTTCGTACATTTCGGCCACCGAATCGTCGGGGGGCATGAGCAACTGGCCTCGCAGGATCGCCGCGTGGATCGGGGTTCCCGGTTCCGGGGCCAGGGCATAGACCGAGACGTGGGCCGGCAGGAAACCCAGCGTCTTTTCCAGGTCGGCCTCCCACTGCCCGGCGCGCTGCCCCGGGATCCCGAAGATGAGGTCGATCCCGAGGGAGTCGAAACCGGCTGCCCGCGCGTCCCGGACCGTCCTGCGGACCTCCTCCCGGCCGTGGATCCGCCCAAGGGTCCGGAGGATGGAGGGGGTAAACGACTGCACCCCGATGCTGATGCGCGTGAATCCCCCGTTCCTCAAAGCGGATAGTTGTTCCGGGGAGACGGTTCCCGGGTTCGCCTCGACCGTGATCTCGGCGTCGGGCTCGACGGGGAAGCGTTCCCGGACCGCGTCGAGGAGCCCGCACAGGGTCTCCGGGGGCAGGACGGTGGGCGTTCCGCCCCCGAAGTAGACGGTGTCGGAGGGGGCCGCGGCATCTTCCGGGAACCGATCCCGGAGCAGGGTTGTCTCTCGTGCGAGGAGGTCGCGGAACTTACTGATCGCGGCGGCGTCGGCCTCCACCGAGTAGAAATCGCAATAGGAGCACTTGCGCAGGCAGA
Source organism: Deltaproteobacteria bacterium (assembly GCA_020346465.1). Taxonomy (GTDB): domain Bacteria; phylum Desulfobacterota; class Deferrimicrobia; order Deferrimicrobiales; family Deferrimicrobiaceae; genus CSP1-8. Next base: position 516,244 of record CP070783.1, on the reverse strand, counting down.
ACGGGATGTGCAGATAGATTCCCCTCACCGCCTTATTCTCCTCCCGGGAGGGGCATCCCGCCAAGGAGGAAACGGGCCATTCCTTTTCATTGAATAGTTTTCCGTTTTCGCGCATCCAATCATCAGGCGCCGGGTTCGTACCGGCTGCCTCACGAAAGGGGAGAGTGCCATGAAGAGGGGATCGGAGAAAAGGAAGTTGCTGATCAAGATCGTCGGGGCGGCAGCTCTCGCGGTTGTTTTTGCCTCGGTGCTTTCCTCGGTCCCGGACAACAAGCTGGCCTGGCAGGGCCCGCTGGTCATGGGTACGCTCCTCCTGCCGAAACCGAATCCCGCGTACGTCGCCCCCCGCGATCTGCGGCCCAATTCCGACTCGATGTTTTCCCTCCTCTCATTCCTGTCGGTGATGGGCATCCTCGTCCTCGGATGGAGGTGGTTTTTCACGAAGCCGTCCCCGAGGAAGGTGGTGGACAAGGTGGTGCATCCCCTCGTTTTCCCCTGACAGGGCCGGCGGAAAACGGAGCCGCTGTCCACCCTGCCGCCCCGAGGGGGATCCATTCCCCTTGACAGGCGGGCAGGCTTTGCGATATTTCTATCCTGATACTGAATAGCCATTCATTTTACCCTTCGCCTCGAACCGCATTTCCTTCCGGGAGGTGGGCATCATGTTTCCGAAAATCCGCCGGGTTGCCGTGCTGGGGGCAGGCGTCATGGGGTCGGGGATCGCCGCCCATCTGGCCAACGCAGGGATCCCCAGCCTGATGCTGGATATCGTCCCGCCCGCCCTGGGCGACGACGACAGGAAAAGGGGGCTGACGGAGAAGGATCCGGCGTTCCGCAACCGGTTCGCCGCGAACGGGCTCGAGGCGATCCGGAAGAGCCGTCCTGCGCTTCTCTACTCCGGAAAGGATCTCGGCCTCATCTCGATCGGCAACTTCGACGACGACCTCCCGAAGGCTGCGGAGTGCGACTGGATCGTCGAGGTGGTGACGGAAAACCTGGCCATCAAGAAGGCGCTCTACGACCGGATCGAGGCGGTCTGGAAGGCCGGGACGGTCGTCACCTCCAACACCTCGGGGATCTCCATCTCCCGGATGATGGAGGGGCGCTCGAAGGAGTTCCGCCGGCATTTCCTCGTGACCCATTTCTTCAACCCCGTCCGGTACATGAAGCTGCTCGAGCTCGTCCCGGGCGAGGACACCGATCCGGGGATCCTGCGGGGGATCGCCGAGTTCGGGGAGCGCAGGCTGGGAAAAGGAATCGTCTTCGGGAAGGACACCCCCAACTTCATCGGCAACCGCATCGGCGTCTTCGCGATGATGTACGCGATGCACGCGATGGTGGAGGACGGCCTCTCGATCGAGGAGGTGGACAGGATCCTGGGACCGGCGACGGGGCGGCCGAAATCCGCGGCGTTCGGGACCGCCGACCTCGTCGGGATCGACACGCTCCTCCACGTGTCCGACAACGTCTACAGCAACCTCCCCGACGATCCCCAGCGGGAGACGTTCCTCCCCCCGCCGTTCGTGAGCGAGATGGTCAAGCGCGGCTGGCTCGGCCGGAAGGCCAAGGGGGGGTTTTTCAAGATGGAGGGGAAGGGCGAGGAGAAGAAGATGTTCGTCCTCGACTACCAGGCGTTCGACTACCGGCCGACGACGAAGGTCAGCTACCCGTCGCTCGACGCCGCGAAGGGGGAGGACGACGTGGGGGCGAGGATCCGGAAGGTGACGGGATCCGACGACAAGGCCGCCGCGTACGCCTGGAAGGTCCTCTCCGAGACCCTCCTGTACTCGGCGAAGCGGATTCCCGAGATCGCCGACGACGTGTTCAACGTGGACAACGCGATCAAGTGGGGGTTCAACTGGTCGCTCGGCCCCTTCGAGACGTGGGACGCCATCGGCGTGGCGGAATCGGTCTCCCGGATGCGGAAGGAGGGGAAGCAGATCCCCGCAAACGTGGAGAAGATGCTTGCCGGCGGGAACGCGTCGTTCTACCGCAGGAAAGACGGCGAGCTCTCGTACTACGATTTCGGAAGCGCGGCGTACGTCCCCGCCCCCGTGTCGCCCGACGTCATCTTCCTGCCTGCCCTCAAGGAGCGGAACAAGGTGGTCAAGAGGAACCAGGGGGCCACGCTGCTCGACATCGGCGACGGGGTCCTGTGCCTCGAGTTCCACACCAAGATGAACGCGATCGACGGCGACACCCTCTCGATGATGAACGAGGGCGTCGCGCTCGCGGAGAAGGAGTTCGCCGGGATGGTGATCGCCAACCACGCGGAGAACTTCTGCGTCGGCGCGAACCTGATGCTCGTCTTCCTGGAGGCGCAGAACAAGAACTTCGCGAACATCGAGACGATGGTCCGGGAGCTCCAGAGCGCCTGCATGCGGCTGCGCTACTCGGAAAAGCCGGTCGTGGCGGCCCCGGCGGGGATGACGCTGGGAGGGGGAGCGGAGATCTGCCTGGGGGCGGACCGGATCCGGGCCGCCGCCGAGACGTACATGGGCCTCGTGGAAGTGGGCGTCGGGCTCCTCCCGGCGGGAGGGGGGACGAAGGAGATGGTGATCCGGCACCTCGAGGGGATCCCGGACGGGGTGGCGGCGGATCCGCTCCCCTTCCTCCGGAAGGCGTTCGAGACGGTCGGAATGGCGAAGGTCGCAACCTCCGCGAAGGAGGCGAGGGAGCTGGGGTTCCTGCGCCCGTGGGACCGGATCTCGATCCAGCGCGATTTCCTCATCCAGGAGGCGAAGAACACCGTCCTCGCCATGAACCGGGAAGGGTACGAGATGCCGCGCCCGAGGACGGACATCGCCCTGCCCGGCAGGTCGGAATTCTCCACCTTCGCGTACGCGCTCTACGCGATGAGGGTGGCCGGGCATATCAGCGAGTACGACGAGCGGCTCGGCCGGAAGATCGCCTTCGTGATGACGGGGGGAGATGTCCCCCGGGGGACGAAGCTCTCCGAGCAGGACCTCCTGGACCTCGAGCGGGAGGCGTTTCTGTCGCTGTGCGGAGAGGAGAAGACCCAGGCCCGCATCCAATACATGTTGATGAAGGGAAAGCCGCTGCGCAACTAGGGGAGAGCCCCGGGGCGCCCTTTCGCAAGGAGGAGTCCGATGGCAAAGGCATACATCGTTTCCGCGGTGCGTACCGCGGTCGGCAGGGCGTACCGGGGGAGCCTGAAGGACACCCGGCCGGATGACCTGGGGACCATTGCGGTCCGGGGGGCGATCGAGCGGGTAAGGAACCTGGAGCCGGGACGGGTGGACGACGTCATCCTCGGGTGCGCCATGCCGGAAGGCGAGCAGGGGATGAACGTGGCAAGGATCTGCGCCCTCAAGGCGGGACTCCCCGACTCGGTCCCGGCCATGACGATCAACCGGTTCTGCTCCTCGGGCCTGCAGGCGATCGCGATGGCCGCGGAGCGGATCATGGCCGGGTTCGCCGACATCATCGTGGCGGGCGGCACCGAGTCGATGACGATGGTTCCGATGGGAGGGAACAAGCCCTCCTTCAACCCCGAGATCGTCGAGGAGCGTCCCGAGGTCTTCATGCCGATGGGGCTCACCGCCGAGCAGGTGGTCCGCAAGTTCCAGGTGACCCGGGACGACCAGGACGTCTTCGCCTTCCACAGCCACAGGAAAGCGCTCGATGCGATCCGGGAGGGGAAGTTCCGGGACGAGATCGTGCCCGTTGCCACGACCGTCTACGACGCGAAGGACGGGGGGAGGCCGGTCCCCCGGGAGATCGTCTTCGAGGTCGACGAAGGCCCTCGCGCCGACACCACGATCGAGGCGCTGGCGAAGCTGAAACCGGCGTTCGACCCGAAAGGGACCGTCACCGCGGGGAACGCCTCGCAGATGAGCGACGGGGCCGCCGCGGCCGTGGTCGTCTCGGAGAAGGCGCTCAAGGCTTTGGGCGCCGAGCCCCTGGCGAGGTTCCTCGGTTTTGCCGTCGCGGGGGTTGCGCCCGAGATCATGGGGATCGGGCCGGTGGAGGCCGTGCCGAAGCTTCTGAAGAAGCTCCGGATCAAGCTGACCCGCGTCGACCTGATCGAACTGAACGAGGCGTTCGCCGCCCAGTCCCTTCCCGTCATCCGGAAACTGGGCATGGACGCCGACCGGGTGAACGTGAACGGGGGGGCGATCGCCCTGGGCCATCCCCTGGGGTGCACCGGCGCCAAGCTCACGGCGACGCTGCTGCACGAGATGAAGCGCCGCGAAGCGAAGCTGGGGCTGGTCACCATGTGCATCGGCGGCGGGATGGGGGCCGCGGGGCTCTTCGAAAGGGCGTAGACGAAGGGGGGCTGCCGGTGCTCCCCGTGCATGGGCAACGGGAGGAGGAAAGCAGGAAGGAAAGGCCGCCCGCACGGAACGGGCGGCCTTTTTTTTCCAAACAGGCTTCGCCCCCCGGGGGGGCCGAAGGGCAAAGCCTTCAAGCGAAGGGATAAGGAAGGAGATGGGCGCAAAAGGAAGAGGGGGGCTTCCTTTTGCATACTGTATACACAATGCTAGCGGGGCACATTCTTTCTGTCAAGAGAAATAATCTATAAAAATAAATTTATTGATCGGGGAAAAGGATAAATAGGGGCGATTGACAGGGGCGAAGATAGACTATAATATCTATAATATATATCGTCATTTTATGGTGGCCGAGGTCGTGCCCCCGTACCTATCGGAAGGAAAGGAGCAAAAACGATGGCGGATTCGTATCGGCCGGAAACGATCGCCCTCCACGGCGGGCAGAAACCGGACCCCGCAACCAACGCGAGGGCCGTCCCGATCTACCAGACGACGTCGTACGTGTTTCACGACACGGCCCACGCCGCGCGCCTGTTCGGACTGCAGGAATTCGGAAACATCTACACCCGGATCATGAACCCGACCACCGACGTCCTGGAACAACGGGTTGCCCAGCTGGAAGGGGGAACGGGGGCCCTGGCGGTGTCGTCCGGACAGGCGGCGGAGACGCTGGCGCTGCTGAACATCGCGCACTCCGGGGACGAGATTCTCTCCTCGGCCTCGCTCTACGGGGGTACGTACAACCTGTTCCACTACACCTTCCCCAAGTTCGGGATCGATGTGAAGTTCGTCGACCCGTCCGACCCCGCGAACTTCCGGAAGGCGATCACCAGGAAGACGAAGGCGATCTTCTCCGAGTCGATCGGGAACCCGAAGCTCGACACGCTGGACATGCGGGCGGTCGCCGACGTCGCGCACGGGGCGGGGATCCCCCTCGTGATCGACAACACGATGCCGTCCCCCTTCCTGCTGCGGCCGTTCGACCACGGGGCCGACGTCGTCATCCACTCCACGACGAAGTTCATCGGCGGCCACGGCACCTCCATCGGGGGGATCATCGTCGACTCCGGGAAATTCGACTGGGGGAACGGCAACTTCCCGCAGCTCACGGAACCGGACCCCTCCTACCACGGGCTCAAGTACTGGGAGGTGTTCGGGAACTTCCCGGGACTGGGAAACGTCGCCTTCATCATCAAGGCGCGCGTGCAGCTTTTGCGGGACATGGGGCCGGCCATGTCCCCCTTCAACGCGTTCCTGTTCCTCCAGGGGGTGGAGACGCTTCCCCTGCGGATGGAGCGTCACAGCACCAACGCGATGTCCGTGGCCGACTTCCTGTCGACGCACCCCAACGTCACGTGGGTCAACTACCCGGGGATGCCCGGCCATCCGCAACACGCCCTGGCGAAGAAGTACCACCACCTGGGGCTGTACGGCGCGATCCTGGGGTTCGGCATCAAGGGGGGGATGGAGGCGGGCAAGAAGTTCATCGACAACGTGAAGCTCCTCTCCCACCTGGCCAACATCGGGGATGCCAAGAGCCTGGTGATCCACCCGGCGTCGACGACGCACCAGCAGCTGACTCCGCCGGAACGGCTGGATACCGGGGTGACCGACGACTACGTCCGGCTGTCCGTCGGGCTGGAGCATATCGACGACATCCTGGAGGATCTGGACCAGGCGCTGCGGAAGACGTGACGAACCGGCGAAAAAAACCCCGGAGGGGGCTTCCCCCTCCGGGGTCCTTCCCTACGCCGCTTTTCCCATCTTTTTCCGGATGTGCTTGCAGGCCTGCGTCACCTCGCTCTTGAACTGGTCGTAGTCGACCTGCATCCCGTTGATGTAGGTGCTCCAGCCGGCCTGGGACTTGGCGAAGTGGACGGCGTCCTCGATCTCGGCATCCGTCGCCCCGTTCAGCTTCGCCACCTCCGTGTGGTAGACGGCGCAGTACCGGCACCTGGTGACCGCCGCGATGGCCACCCCGATCAGTTCCCGGTACTTGTTCGGGATCGGCCCCTCCTCCATCTGCACCTGCTTGAACAGGTCCCACTCGAGCCGGAGGGATTCCTCCGGAACGAGCTTGAAAAAGCCGGGGACCAGTCCGAACATCTCCTCGATTTCTTTGTACACCTCTTTGCGGTTCATGGCGTTTGCCCCTCCTTGGGACGGATACACGTTGTATGGATGTTTGACGATGGTTTCCCCCGCGAGAACCGATGTTCTCCGCCGTTAGATGCGCAACCCTTCTCCGGGGATTTTTCCGGATTGCGAAAAACCACCCGTTGCCGGAGATCATTTTCCGGGGGGACGGGCGAGGAGGGATGGATCCGGGCCGCGGTCGCCAATGTGGAGCCGGGGCGAATGGCGCGCAACGCCCTCCGGGGGGCATCGGGGTTTCCGGGTCCGGCCGTTACGGTCCGTTCCCTTCCGCGAAGAAGTGCGCTTCCTCCGGGGGGATGTCGAGAACGACGGTCTCCCCCTCCCGGACCGTTTTGTCGCCCGTGAGAACCGACAGCGACATTTCGCCCATTCGGACCTGGAGCAGCGACTCGCGGCCGAGATCCTCCACCGACGTTACCGTCCCCGTGACCGGCCGGTCGGCGGTCCCGCGGGCGATCCTCACGTGTTCCGGGCGGATGCCGAAGAGAATCCCGGCCGTGCCGAGGCGGCGGACCCGTGCGGCCTGCCCGGGGGGAAGGATGAGCCTGGTTTCGCCAAGGCACAAAACCGCGTTTCCCCCTTCCTCGAGGACGGGGATCTTGAGCAGGTTCATCGGCGTGGAACCGATGAACGAGGCGGCGAAAGGCGTTTCCGGGCGCTCGTAGAGATCCCGCGGCGTCCCCGTCTGGACGACCGCGCCGTCCCGCAGCAGCGCGATCCGGTCCCCCAGGGTCATCGCCTCGGTCTGGTCGTGGGTGACGTACAGGGTGGTGACGCCGAGTTCGCGCTGGAGCCGTTTCAGCTCGCCTCTCGTCGATGCCCGGAGCCCCGCGTCGAGGTTGGACAAGGGCTCGTCGAGGAGGAAGAGCGCCGGCTTCCGGACGATCGCCCGGGCGATGGCCACGCGCTGGCGCTGCCCCCCGGAAAGCTCCGCCGGCCTCGCCTGCAGAATGTCCGAGATCCCGAGCGTTTTCCCCGCCTGGGCCACCGCATGCCCGATGTCGCCCTTCTTCTCTCCCGCGACGCGCAGCGGGAAGGCGATGTTCTCGAACACGGTCAGGTGAGGGTAGAGGGCGTAGCTCTGGAAGACCATGGCCACGTTCCGCTCCTTCGGGGGGACGAAGACCTTCCCGTCGCGCGAGGCGACCACCCTCCCGCCGAGACGGATCTCGCCGGAGGTCGGCTTCACGAGGCCCGCCGCCAGGTTGAGGACGGTCGATTTCCCGCAGCCGCTGGGACCGAGCAGTACGAAGAGCTCCCCCTCTCCGATCGCAAGGGTCACATCGCGGACGGCCCGGACCGGACCCCGGAGGGAAAGGAACGTCTTGCCCACGTCGGAGAGAACGAGCCTCATCCCTTGACCGCCCCCCGGGTCAGCCCCTGGATGATCCGGCGCTGGAAGACGAGCGTGAGCAGGACCACCGGGACGGTGGTCAGGACCGAGGCGGCCATGACCACTCCCCACGGGATCTCCCCGTGAAGCCCTTCGAACAGCGCGATCCCGACCGGCACCGTCCGGGCCGCGTGGTCGGTCGTCAGCATCAGGGCGAACAGGAACTCGTTGAAGGCGAAGATGAAGGCGAGCAGCGCCGTGGAAAAGATCCCGGGGGCCGCGACGGGGAGCACCACCTTCCGCAGGGCCGCGAGCCGCGTGCACCCGTCGACGACCGCGGCCCGGTCGAGGTCCGCCGGCACCTGGGCGAAGTAGCTCGTCAGGATCCACAGGGACAGGGGGAGGATCCAGGCGGTGTAGGGGAGGACGAGCGCGGCGTAGGTGTTGATCAGGCCCAGGGTCCCCATGAACCGGAACAGGTAGCTCACCATGCTGACCGGCGGGAACATCGACACCGCGAGGATGCAGAGGAGGAAGAGCATCCTGCCCGGGAGGGGGAGCCGGGTGATGGCGTAGGCGGCCGGCGAGGCGATGCCGACGCAGAGGGCGGCGCTGATCCCCGATACGACGAGGCTGTTGCGCAGGTAGTCGGGGAAGTGCAGCGACGTCGTCCGGAGGACGGAGAGAAAGTGGGCGGCCGTGAATTCGAATCCGGTGCCCGGCGAGAGGAAATCGGGGCGGACGCTCGCGGCCGTCAGGGCCATGTAAAGGATCGGGCCGAGGGCGAAGACCGCCATCCCCAGGACGCCCGCCCGGTACAGGAGCCGGACCTGGCCCTCCCCGCTCACGCCAGCTCCCTCGCGAACCGCCCGGCCCGCACGTACAGGACGGAGAGTCCGAAGGCGATCAGGAACAGGGCCACGGAGACCGCCGAGCCGTACCCGAAGTCGCCGGAGAGGAAGTAGTGGTATCCGTACAGGGAGAGGGAATTGGTGCTTCCGCCCGGCCCTCCCCCGGTGAGGACGAACACCAGGTCGAAGACGCGCAGGGCGTCGATCGTCCGGAACAGGAGCGCGACGACGATCACGGGGGAGAGGAGCGGAAGGGTGATCCGGGTGAACCGGCGGAGAACCCCGGCGCGGTCGATCTCGGCCTGGAGATACAGGTCCCCCGGGATGCCGGAGAGGCCGGCGAGAAGAATGATCGCCACGAACGGCGTCGTCTTCCAGGCGTCCGCCGTGACCAGGGCCGCGAACGCCCCGACCGGGGATCCGAGCCAGCTCACCGGACGGTCGGAGAGTCCGATCAGCCCCGCCAGGTAGTTCGCCAGCCCGTAATGGTAGTTGTAGATCAGCTGGAAGATCCGTCCGGACACCGCCGCGGGGATGGCCCAGGGGATCAGCACGCACGCCCGGAGCAGACCGCGCGCGCGGGACGGGTGGGCGAGCAGGAGCGCGAAGGCGAGCCCCAGGAAGAGCTCCAGGGGAACGGAAACCAGGGTGAAGAGGCAGGTGAAGCGAAGCGCCTGCCAGAACCCCGGGTCGGACAGCATTGCCCGGTAGTTTCCCGGTCCGAGGAACCGTTTCGGCAGAAAGGTCACGTCCTGCATCAGGCTGCCCGCGAACGTCCCGATCACCGGGACGATCACGAAGACCGCCACGAACGCGGAAACCGGGGCGAGAAAGGCGTACCCGCGGACGAGCTCCCCGGCGGCGTGTCGTTCCCGGACGTCCGGCGGCAGGGGACGGCGATCCCCCGGAGGCTCTTCCATGGCCGCCTACCTCCCGCCGTACCGGGAGGCCACTGCCCGCATCTCCTTCTGGGCGGCGGCCAGGGCCTCCCCGGGGGAGGACCTGCCCGACAAAGCGGCCGAAAGATGCCGCTGCAGGATCTCCGAGAGCTGGGTGTAGTACGGCAGGATCGGTCGCGGCCGGGCGTTTTCAAAGACCGGCCGAAGGGCGCGGAAGTGCGGCATCCGGGCGAGCACGTCGGGGTCCTCGTATACGTCCCTCCGCCCCGGATTCCAGCCGAGCCGGAGCGCCAGCTTCTTCTGAACCTCGTACGAGGTCAGGAAGCACAGAAGCCGGACGCTCTCGGGCTTCGCGTCGCTGGTCCGGGAGATCCCCGCGTGCCATCCTCCCAGGGTGGAGACGCTGCGCCCCGGCGTGAACGAGGGAACGGGCGCGATGGCGGTCTTCCCCCGGACCGGGGATCCCTGCGCCTCGTGAAGCGCCCAGGCGTAGGGCCAGTTGCGCTCGAAGAGGGCGTCCCCCCCCTGGAAGAAGAGCCGCGCCTCCTCCTCCTTCATCTCGGTGTAGGTGTTGGGGGGCGAGATCCCGTGCCGGAGGATGAGGTCGCGCATGAACGCGAGCGCTTTCCGGTTCCCGGGGGTGTCGACGGCCACGTCGCCGCCCTTCCCGGTGAACCCGCCGTCCCTGCCCGCGAACTCGAGGAAGCTGCAGATGAGCCCCTCGTACTGGGCCCCCTGCCAGACGAAGGCGAAGAACCCGGGGGTTGCCCGCCGCTCCCCCTCCTGCACCTTCTTCGCCTGCCGGAGGAGTTCGTCCCAGGTCCGCGGCGGTCCTCCGAGCCCGTATTTTTGAAGCAGGTCGGACCGGTAGTAGAGAAGCCCTCCGTCGACGAAGACGGGCAGGGCGATCAGCTCCCCCCCGTAGGTGTCGGCCAGCGTCAGGATGCGCGGGAAGAAGGCGTCCCGGTCCCCGCAGCCGCCCTTTGCGAAGGTCGGGTCGAGGGGCTCGAGCCATCGGGAGGCGGCGAACTGGGCGATCCAGGCCACGTCCATGAGGAAGACGTCGGGATCGCTTTTCCTCGCGGAGAGCGGGACGACCAGACTCTGCCGGCGCAGCCCCGTGTCCATGGGCTGCCGCAGCAGCTCGACGTCGATCCCCGTTCCGGCCTCGAACTCCCGGACGAGCTCCTCCCAGAAATCGAAATCGGCGGACGCTCCCCCGACGGCGAAGGTGACGGTCTTCGCCTCCGCCGCCACGCCTCCGGTCGGGGCGATCGTCAGCCATGCCGCCAGGAGCGCAAGAAGCGCGTTTCGTGCTTTTATGGCATCCCCCTGTTTCGATTTCCGGAAATTTGTGTCTAAATATGATGAAAACAGAAAAAGGACGAAACGGGCAAGGTCCAAATCCGCGATTTCCCGTCGGCACGACAGAGACCACGGAGAGATTCATGATACCCCCCATCCGTTCCGGAGGAGAGGCATGGTGAAACAGAGGACCTTCGTATCGGCCGCCTTGGCGATTTTCCTCCTGCTGGGATCGGTCTCGTCTCCCGGGGCGCAGGAAGGGGGAGGGCCGCCCCCCGCCCTGGTGGCGGTCTCCCCGGTCCGCGAGGGGATGGTCGTCCCCCGGACCGAGTTCGTCGGGACCGTCTACTATCCGGAAGTCTCCGAGGTCTCCTCCGAGGTGAGCGGCAACGCGGTGCAGGTGACCTTCGAAGAGGCGCAAAGGGTCCGGAAGGGGGACGTCCTGGTCCGTCTCGACGCGGAGCTTCTCGAGAAGACTCTCGTGTCCACCCGGGCGCTCCATGGACAGACGCTGGCGGAGCTGGAAAGGGCGACCCTGGATCTCAAGCGGATCGAGAAGCTCTACCGGGAGGAGTCGATCGCGGAGCAGGTGTACGACGAGAACCGGTTCCGCGTGAAATCCCTGGAGAAGAAAGGGGAATCCCTCAAGGCGGACGTGGAGCGCCTGGAAGTCGAATTGTCGAAAAAGGCGGTCCGGGCGCCCTTTGCCGGCGTTGTTCTCA
>CP070783.1:491049-504582 GCA_020346465.1 Deltaproteobacteria bacterium | reverse complement strand
TGGAAAGGGCGATGGCCACGGATATCCGGACCTACCTCGTCGACGACATCCTGGCCAAGGTGGACCGGGCGTCGATGGCCTATTCCCTGGAGGCCAGGGTCCCCCTCCTCGACCACCGGATCGTGGAATTTGCCGCGAGGCTCCCGATGGAATACAAGGTCCGGGGAGGGGAAACCAAGTTCCTGCTGCGGAAGGTCCTGTATCGGCATGTCCCGAAGGAGCTGATCGACCGCCCGAAGATGGGATTCGGGATCCCGGTCAACCGGTGGCTGCGCAACGAGCTTCGCCCCTTGCTCGACGAGTACCTGAACGGGGACCGGGTGCGGAGGGAAGGGTTCCTGCGCCCGGAGGGCGTGGAACGGGTAGTGAAGGAGCACCTCACGGGCCGGCGGGACCACCAGTACCGGCTGTGGGCCCTCCTGGTCTTCGCGATGTGGCGGGAGCGGTACCTCGCCTGACCTTTCCCCGCCCCGCTAGAACACCACCGAGTCGCCGTTGCCCAGGTACAGCTCGCTCTTGCTGCCGTGCTTTCCGGACCCGCGCACGACGGGCATCCCCCGCTCCAGCATCTTCTGGACGGTCAGGACCCCCGTGCAGTGGTTACAGGCCAGGCGCTGGAGGCGGAACGCCTGGAGCTTGTCCAGCACCTCCTCCTGGTCGGGACCCCACTCCTCGAAGGGGGAGATGTGCAGCCCCCCGTAGACCCCGTGGAACTCGGAAAATCCGTCGAAGGTCTCCTGGGCGTACTCCAGAAGACCGAGGACCCCGTTGTGGCAGCACCCCGTGACGGTGACCATCCCCCGCCCCTCCACGTGGAAGTAGAGGGCCTGCTCCCCGTGGGTCTTGAGGAAGATCGGGATGTCGAACGTGACCGAGGCGCAGCCGGGGAACAGGATGTGCGGGGCCCCGGGGCCGAGCTCCATGACCTTCCCGGTGTGCCCGGACTCCCGGATGACCCCCCTGCTCTTCTCCGAGAACCCCGACGGAAGGAGGATCTTGACGTCGGGACGGTGCTTCACCGCCGCGGGAAGCCCCCACAGGTGGTCGACATGCTCGTGGGTAATATACAGGAAGTCGATCTCGCCGGCCGCGAGCATCCGGTCCACCCCTTCGCGGCGGAAGATCCCGTCCATGTACCCGACGTCCCACCCCACGTCCATCAGGAACTTCCTGGGGCGCCCCCCCCCGTCCACGGACTCGATCAGGGACGAGACCCCCGCGGCGTTCTCCGGCGTCCACTTCACGTCGAACTGGTCGACCCCGAGCCCCCCGGCCTCCCGGACGTCCTGCCGCATCCTGGCGTTGTCGTGCCAGGAGATCTCCGACAGGCACTTGATGGAAAGCGACCTCGCGCGCCCGATGTCCACCTTGCTCATCCCGTCACCTCCATGCAGGCTGGCTTTTGGGTTCCCCACCGGCTTCCCATCGTACCATCCCCCGCCGGGTCCGGACCTCCTACCTCTTCCGCCCACGGAGGGCGAACTCGCCACCCCCCGCCGCGAGGACGGCCCACAGGCCCCCCATGATCGCCGCGTTCTTGGAGAACTGGACGATCTGGGCGGGGTCGGCGAAATCGCGGTGGAAGACGACCGTCGCCGGGAGGAGGAACAGGAAAAGGGCGAGCGCGCCCAGGCGGGGAAGGTACCCCAGGAGGAGCATCAGCCCGCCGCCGATCTCGAAGAGGATGGCGAGGACCAGGAACAGGCCGGCCATCTTCATCCCGTATTTCGTCATGTAGGCCTGCGTCGCGGAGAAGGCGAAGACCTTCTTCACGCCGGAGAACAGAAAGACGTTCGACAGGAGGATGCGCGCAACGAGCATCCCGACCGAGGAGAGTCGTTCCATGGAGGCCACCTCCGGGGGGTAGGATCGCAACGGCTGGGGAAAGTATACCCCGATCAGAGGACCGTGACGCGGGGCATCTCGGCTCCCGCCATTGCGTGGGTGCGGCCGATCGTCCACGCCCCTTCCCCCCCGCGTTCGAGGGCGTCCACGAGCTCCGAGGCGCGCTCCTCGGGGACGAACAGGAGAAGGCCCCCCGAGGTCTGGGGGTCGGCGAGGAGAAGGAGCTCCTCTTCCGGAAGCAGGGGCGGGACGCGTACCTTGGGCTTCTGGAAGGAGAGGTTCTCGCGCGCGCCTCCGGGGATCGGCGGGGACCCGAACCGGGCATGCAGAAAGGAGGCGCCCGGGAAGCTCCCGCGCGCGGCGAGAGACGCCATGACGCGCCGCTTCATGAGGTCGCGCACCCCGGGGAAGACCGGAATCTCCTGGAGCCGGATCTCGGCCCCGAGGCCGCTTCCCTCGAGCACCTCGATCAGGTGGCCGAGAAGGCCGAACCCGGTGACGTCGGTGGCCGTGTGGATCCCGACCTCCCTTGCCGCGCGCGCGGGCCCGGCGGAAAGCGCCGCCATCGACCGGATCGCCGCGTCCGTGGTCTCTTTCGGGGAGATTCCCCACTTGATCGCCGTCGTGACGACGCCCGTCCCGATCGGCTTGGTCAGAACGATGACATCCCCGGGTTTCGCCCCCCGGTTGGTCCACATCCTCCCCGGGTGAACCCTCCCGGTCACCGAAAGCCCGAACTTGGGCTCCCTGTCCCGGATCGTGTGCCCCCCGATGATGCAGATCCCCGCCTCCCTCGCCTTGTCGGACGCCCCGACCAGGACGTCGGCCATGAGAGGGAGGATCGTTTTATCGTCCGGAAACGCGGCGATTGCCAGTGCGAAGAGCGGCTCCCCCCCCATGGCGTACACGTCGCTCAGGGAGTTGGCGGCCGCGATGGCGCCGTACAGATACGGGTCGTCGACCACCGGGGTGAAGAAATCCACCGTGGCCACGAGGGCTTCCTCGGAGGAGAGGCGGAATACCCCCGCGTCATCCGCGTGGGAGCTGCCCACGAGCACGCGCGGGTCGTCCGGCGGCGGAACGGCGGCCAATATCCGGGCAAGGACCCCCTGCCCCAGCTTGGACGCTCAACCGGCGCAGGAGGAGAGATGGGTAAGGAAGATCCTCTCGCGGTCGTTCAAAAGGTCGGCGCCGCCTCCTTACGCAGCCTTCCCCGCCGGTTCGCCGAAGCCCCGCTCCCATTCCTTCAGGCCCGAGCGAAGGCGGATCGGAACCTGGATCTCCGTGAGCATGTCGTCCTGGGTCCCTCCGGAATGCGGCTCGGGGGCGACGAAGAAGACCTCACGCGGATCCCCGGCTACTTCATACCGGTTCTCCCGCAGCCAGTCCAGCACTTTTTCGTAGGTGCACGGGATCCAATGGTAGGGGCCGCGGTGCACGAAGGAGGCCACCTGCTGCTCGGGGAGCTCCTTCACGTCGGCCCCCGGGATCGCTGCGGGGAGGTCGGCGGTCAGGGGAAACATGACCTCGTAGTCCGCGTGGAACGGGCCGGGAACCAGGACCCCCCCGTGGCGGATCCCGACGGCGGGCTGCCGGAACAGGATCTTCCTCTCCACCGCCTTCTCGTACAGCCGGGAGAACGCCGTGTCGATCCCCCACAGGGAAACGGTCCCCCTCCATGCGAGGACTTTCAGCGCGGGCACTTTCTTGATCTCGTGAAATGGATTCATCGACGATTTCTCCTTGGGGAAAATTTCCTAACCATACCCATTAGATATAAGGCGGGGGCCGGAACGATTCCCCTGCGCTCTACTATTTTCCGCTGTGCGTATAACCAACAGAAATTGAACGCCTTTTTTTTCCCCTCTTCCTGGGATTCCCTCCCCCCCCGAAAATTCCCGTCCCGGATGCTAATAAAACAAAGTTTATAAAATTCTTGACACTGATTTCCGGGATGGGGTAGAAATAGGGAAACCTATTTTGGCTTGTAAAACGGTCCGAGCGAGAAAGGGGGTGGTATCGCGATTTTCTGAGGCAAGGGGGGGTTGGTTTTTCATTAGGAATAAACCACAAGGAGGGGAATGATGGCTGAAAAGGTAAACCGGTGGAAATTTGTGTACGCCGCCCTCGTAATGCAGTTGTGCCTGGGCGTGCTTTACTCCTGGTCGGTTTTCCGCGGACCTCTGGAAACAGCCAATGGGTGGGATAAGGCAACCTCGATCGCCCCCTATCGGTATTCGGTGCTCTTCTTCACGGTTTCGATGATCATCGCCGGGTTCTGGCAGGACAAGAAGGGGCCAAGACTCGTCGGATCCGTCGGAGGAGTGCTGATGGGAATCGGCGTTCTGCTGTCCGCATTCTTCTGGCAGAATGCCACGGCTTTGAAGTTCACCTACGGGATCCTCGGCGGCCTGGGCGTCGGGTTCGCATACGTCACCCCCATCGCCACCTGCGTAAAGTGGTTCCCCGACAAGCGGGGGACGATCGTGGGCCTCGCGGTCCTCGGGTTCGGCGCGGGCTCGCTCATCTTTGCGCCCCTCATCCAGAAGTTGCTGGGGACCGACGCTGCGCTGTACGCATCGACCATCCCGAGAACCTTCATGATTTTGTCCGTCATCTTCTTTATCTGCGTCATCGGCGCCGCGCAGGTCTACGCGGTTCCCCCCGCCGGGTGGAAGCCGGAAGGGTGGAGCCCTCCCGCGGCGGCTACGACAGCGGCCGGAGCGGCCATCAAGGCAGAATTCGCCCCGGGCGAAATGATCAAGACGTGGCAGTTCTACGCGCTGTGGGTCATCTACTTCCTGGGAACCAGCGTCGGGATCACCGCCATCGGCCAGGCCGCTCCGCTCGTGAAGGAGCTCGCCGCGGCCACGGCATTCATGTCGGGAGCGACGGCGCTCGGCATCATGAGCGCGTTCAACGGGGTGGGACGTCTTGCCTGGGGCGCCACCTCGGACAAGATCGGGCGGAAGAACACGACGATCGCCATGTTCGCCCTCTACATCGTCGCGTGCGTGTTCCTCCTTCGGAACGTCACCACCTTCAACCAGGCGCTGGCCGGCCTGTGCGTGGTGGGCTTCTGCTACGGCGGATACCTGGCCATGATGCCGTCGTTCACGGCCGACTTCTACGGCGCGAAGAACGTGGGCGCCAACTACGGGATCGTCTTCACGGCGTGGGGGATCTGCGGGTTCATCGTCCCCGGCTATTTCGCCAAGATCGTGCAGGCGGCGAAGGACGCGGGGAACGTCGCCGCGGGGTACAACCAGACCTACTTCACCCTGGCGGGGATGTGCGTCCTCGGAATCATCCTGGTGCTGATCCTGAGGAGACCGGAGCACACGTAAGCGACGGTCGGACGTCGACAGGCAACCAACCGAACGGCCGCCGGGGAAAGAGCCCGGCGGCCTTTTTCGTCTCTCCCGCCGGGTTCCGATCCTCCCCTTCCCTCCCTTATGGTATCCTTTCGCCGGGAGGTCTTTCCCGATGCGCCGCGTCGCCCGCTTCCTTCCTGCCCCGCTTCTTGCCCTCACAGCCCTCGTTCTCCTCTCTTTCGCGGCATCGGCGTCCCCCGAACCGGCCGCGCCGCTCCGGATCGGCGTGCTGGCCCCCCTTTCCGGGCCGTTCGCCGCGGGAGGATCGGCGTTCACCCAGGCGGTCACGCTGGCGGTGGAGCAGGCAAACGCGGAGGGCGGTGTGCTGGGCCGGCCCGTCGAGCTCCTCGTGGCGGACACGCAGGGGCGGGTGGAGATCGCCCGTTCCGAGGCGCTTCGGCTCACCTCCCGGGAGAAGGCATTCGCCCTTGTCGGCGCCTACCTGTCGGAGGAAACCGTCGGGGTGATCGAGGTGGCCGCGGCAAGCAGGTCGGTCCTCATCGTCCCGGTGGCCGCCACCGACGAGATCACCGACCACGTCCGGCGTGCGTACGACCGGTACCGGTACGTCTTCCGGGTCGGGTACTCGATCCCCCAGTGGGCGGGGATGATGGCCGAATTCCTCGTGCGGCAGGGCGTATCCCGCTACGCCTTCGTGGGGACGGGAATCCGGTGGAACCGGGAGCTGGCCGGGGAATTGCGGAAAGCGCTCGCCCCGAAGCGGATCGCCCTCGTCTACGAGGCTTTCTACAGCCCGAGGAACCCGGCGTTCGAGCCGGTCGCCGTGGCCGCCATGGCCGGGGCCCCGGAGATCCTCGTGCTCGGGGACCCCGGAGGAAACTCCGCGGAGTTCGTGAAGCGGGTCCGGGAAAGCGGGGCGACCTTCCCCATCCTCTCCGTGGGGGGCACGCTCGGGGACGCCCGGGTTGCGGCCACCCTCCCCCTCTCCGCCCCCCTCTACGTGCAGGCCGCTTCCTGGAAAGGGGCATCGCAGGCGGCGACGCGGTACGCGGAAGCCTTCGAGCGGCGGTACGGCTACATGCCGGTCGGATACAGCGACACCCTCCCCTACGACGCCGCGATGCTTCTCTTCTCGGCGATCCGTGCCGCGGGGAGGACGGATTCGGATGCCGTCGTCACGGCCCTGGAGAACGGGACCTTTCCGGGGATCGCGGGAACCTACCGGTTCGACGCCTCCCACCAGGCGGTCTGGGGGACACCGGAGCTGCACGGGATCGTGATCCGGTGGGAACCGGGGGGTGCCCGGATCGTTTCCCCCGACTCCCCCGGGGAGGGGAACCCCGCCGGGGCGGAACGGCGGGTGCCATAAAGGGGCGGGGATGCATCCCTTCGCGCAGGTCATCCTGGACGGATTGTTCACGGGGTCGACCTACGCGCTGATGGCGGCAGGCCTCGCCCTCATCCTGGGGGTGGTGAAAGTCGTCAACCTCTCCCACGGGGCCTTTTTTTCCCTTGGAGCCTACGTGGCGTACGTCCTGTCCGGGAAGGGGGTGTCCAACCCGGCTGCGGCCGTTCTTCTGGCCTGCGTCATCGCCTTCGCGTTCGGTGTCTTTCTCGGGAAGAGTTTCATCAACCCGGTACGGTCCCACCCCTTCTCGGTGGCCGTCGGTTCCCTTGGGTTCGCGATCCTGTTCGAGCAGGCCGCGCAGATGCTGTGGGGCCCGCACCCGGTCTCGATCGGATCCGGTCCGCCCTGGGGGGAGCTGTCCGGCGTCGTCGTCCGCCGCTGGGGGGCGGTTTCCCTCCTGGCCTCCGCCGGGATCCTGGGCGGGCTGGCCCTCTTCCTCTCCTCCCGGTGGGGCCTTCCGCTGAAGCTCATCTCCGAGGAGGAGGAGATCGCGGGATCGGTCGGGATCGACGTGGAAAAAATCCGGTACCTCACCTTCGGGTTCGCCTCGGCCACCGCGGCCGCCGCAGGCGCCCTCCTGGCCCCGGCGACCTCGATCACCCCCACCATGGGGAGGGTCCCGCTCATCCTGTCCCTCATCGTGGTGATCGCCTCGGGGATGGAGAACGTCCTCGCCATCTTCCTCCTGGCCGTGGGGCTCGGGCTGCTGTCGAACATCGGCGCGTACCTCCTCGCGCCCCAGTGGTCGTACGTAAGCCTGCTCACGGTCATCTCCCTTTTGCTCCTTCTGCGCCCGGGGGGCCTTTCCGCCGCGGACCCCGGGCGGGACTACTGACCCGCGGGCCGGGAATGCTGCCTTCGATGCGGAACACGACCGGAGCGCTGGCCCTCGGGGCGGGCATGCTCCTCCTCCTTCCCCTCGCGGGACTGGACCCCTTCCTTCTCGACGTCCTGACGTCCGGTTTCCTTCTGGCCTCCTACGTCGGGTCCTGGGACATCGTCGGAGGGGTGGCCGGGCAGATCTCCCTCGGGCACGCCCTCTTCTTCGGGGCGGCCACGTACTCCTGCGCGCTCCTCACGAGCCTCGCCGGATGGCCGTTCGCCGCCGCCGGGGGCGCGGCGCTGCTTCTCTCCACGGGGGCCGCGGCCGTCGTCGGAACGATGTCCGCACGGCTCAAGGGGCCGTTCATCGCGCTCCTCACGCTCGCCCTGGGGGAACTCGCGCACGAGGTCATGATCGGGCAGACCTTCTTCAGCCCCCGGGGGGCCTATTCCTGGGGGGGCGAGGGGGGCGTCCCCGTGGCCCTTCCCTGGGATGCCCCCTCCCCATGGGCGGCGTACTACGGGGCGCTTCTGTTCCTGTTCGTTTCCGCCTGGGGCATGCGAAGGATCGCGCTCTCCAGAGAGGGGCTGGTCTGGACGGCGATCTCGGGGAGCGAGCTGACCGCCCGCGCCTCGGGCGTGGACGTCGCGCGCCACAAGAGGCGCGCCTTCGTGGCGGCCGGCCTCTTCGCGGGGGCGGCAGGGGTGGGGTTCGCCGCATACGTGGGACGGGCGACCACGACCGATCTCTCCCTGGAGCTTTCCTTCCAGGCGGCCACCTTCGCCGCCATCGGGGGAAGGGGGACCGTCGTGGGGCCGGTGCTCGCGGCGCTGATCCTGCACACCGTGTTCCGGGGAGCCGGGGTCTCCCCCGCCGCCAGGGTCCTCCTGTACGCGCTGGCCCTCCTTCTCGTCCTGCGCTTCTTCCCCGCCGGGGTGGCAGGGGCCTTGCGGCAGCGGATCCGCGCGAGGAAAATGATCTCGGGAGGGGCGATCCGTTGAGCGACCTGCTTCGTGCGGAGGGGATCGAGAAGGCGTTCGGGGCGACACGGGTTCTCCGGGGGGTCTCCCTCTCCGTGGGGACGGCCGAGGTGGTCGGGCTGTTCGGCCCCAACGGCGCCGGCAAGACGGTGATGGCCAACGTCCTCTCCGGGCTGATCTTCCCCGACCGGGGGAGGATCCTCTACGACGGGAAGGAGATCACCCGGCTCCCGATGGACGCGCGGTTCCGGGCCGGGCTCACGAGGACGTTCCAGATCCCCAGCCCGTACCCCGCCCTCACCGTCATGGAGTCGGTCCTCGTCGCGCGGCTGTGCGGGGACCCGGGGCGGGGGGGCAAGGGACGCTCCCTGCGGGAGGACGGGGAGGAAGTCGAGTCGGTCCTCCGCCGCACGGGGCTGTTCGCCCAGAGATTCTGGCCGGCAGCCAAGCTGTCCCAGGGGTGCCTGCGCCGGCTGGAGTTCGCGCGCGCGATCTCGTGCCGGCCGAAGCTCGTCCTGCTCGACGAGGTCTTCTCGGCGCTGTCCGCGAAAGACGAGGCGGAGCTGGCGGGGCTCATGCGGTCTCTCCACGAGGACGACGGAATCTCCTTTCTCCTCATCTCGCACAACCCGCTCCTTCTTGCGGAGATGTGCGACCGCGCCGTCGCGATCGAGGGCGGCCGGGTCGTCTGGGGGGGGGAGCCCGCCGACCTGCCAGCGGTCCTGCCCGCGGCCACCGGCGATGACACCGGGCAGTGAGATTTCCGGCCGGAGGGCACGGTGCACCTGAAAGCAAGGAACCTGTCGGTGACGTTCGGCCAGGTGAAGGCGCTGCAAGGGGTCACGCTCGAGGCCCGGCCCGGGGAGGTCGTGGCGATCTTCGGGGCGAACGGGTCGGGGAAGACCACGTTCCTGAAGGCGGTCGCGGGCCTTGTGCCGGTCTCCTCCGGGCGGATCACCTACCACGGGGAGGACATCACGGCCCTTCCCGCCCATGAACGGGTGGCGCGGGGGATTCACTACGTGTCCGACCGGGCCCGCGTCGCCCTCCGGATGACCGTCCGGGAGAACCTGGACGTCGGGGGATATCTCCGGAAGCCGGCGGAGAGAAGGGAAGCCCTGAAGAAGGTGGTCGACCTGTTTCCCGTTCTCGGGGAGAAGGCGCCTAGCCCTGCGGGGATCCTCTCGGGCGGGGAGCGGCAGATGCTGGTCATCGGCCGCGCGCTGATGGGAAACCCCTCCCTCCTGCTGTTCGACGAACCCTTCCTGGGGCTCTCCCTCGAGGTGCGGGAGAGGATCCTCCCGGTCATCGACGGGGAACTGCGCGGGAGAACGACCATCCTCCTGGCCGAGCACGACCTGGGAGCGGCGATTCGCCTCCTCGACAGGTATTGCGTCTTCGTGAACGGGGAGCTGATTCACGAGGGGGGGCGAAGCGAGGTCCCCACCGGGGAGCGACTGCACGCGGCGTTCCGCCGGTTCTACCAGCAGGCGGGGGAGGAATCCCCGGAAAGGGAGGATCGATGAGCGAAGGGGGAAAACGGGGGGAGGCGAAGGCGGGGCGGGAGCCGGTCACCGTCACCCTGCCCTCCGACCTTCACGGGAAACTGGTGGAATTCTGCCGGGACAAGAAGCTGTCGCCGGACCTTGTGGTGGAGCGCGCCCTCGCGGACTACTTCCGCGAGGGGGAGATGAGCCACTGAACCGGCTTGCCCCTAGGCCGACAACCCCGATTCGGAGATGAGGCCGGCCGTCTTCTCGCGCCGCTCCGCGTCGCGCTCGGTGATGATCCCGGCCATCCGCTCCTTCCAGGCCTCCATGCGGAACGACGACCGGTCCCGCAGGTAGGAATCGATGAGGTCGCGGTAGAACCGGACCATTCTCCCCACGAGGGGGATGGAGTACTCGCGCCCCTGGATCTTGATGGTGTCGACCCCCAGGTCGAGGAGGTCGGGGATGTCGTCGACCAGGAAGTACGCGAGATTGGGCAGCACGAGGCCGCCGGCCTCCAGGGATCCGTCGCCCCTCCGCTGGTCCCATTCCGTCAGGCAGACCCGGTAGCACAGCCCTCCCCGGTTGGGGCTGCCCAGGAAGTGGTTCTTCCCCTCGTCGTCGAACCGCCATTCCTGGCGTGTGTAGCTGCTCATCGTGCAGCGGCCGAGGTAGGTAAAGCAGGTGGTGGCGTGCACGAGGACCTCGAGTCCGACCCCCACCTCCTGCCGGATCTTCCGCATCTCCTCCCGGTCGACCCGGCACTCGGTCACGACCTGGGTCGCGCCGGCCTCCTTGTAGAACCACGCGTCCTCCGCGTTGACGATGGTGCACCCGACGCTCGCGTGGATCTGGACCCCCGGGAACCGCTCCGAAAGGGCCTTCATCGCCCCGACGTCCGTGAGGATGAAGTCGCGGACCCCCGCCCCGACGAACTTCTCCGCCTTCGCGAGCAGAAGGGGGATCTCGTGCGACGCGGGGAGGGTGTTGAAGGCCACGCGCAGGACCTTCCCCAGGGATTTCGCGTACCGGGCGGAGGCGATCACCTCCTCGTCGCCCATTTCGTACTGCGCCCGGCGCCGGCTCCACCCCTTCGCGCCGACGTACACGGCGTCCGCTCCGCTGTCGAGGACTGCACGGGCCATTTCGACCGTACCACCGGATGCCAGAAGCTCAGCCATTGGTCTGTCCCTCCTCGAAGATGCCGGTCCGGTAGAAATCAGTATTATACCCGGGAGTTGCCGCCCTGTAAAACGGTCCCGACGTAGATTTGCCCGCTCCTGCCGAAGTAGTATCCGTTGCAGAAGCCGTTGAGGGAGTGCTTCCTCAGGATCTGCGCCCACCGGGGCGTGACGGCGTACTCCCTTCCCGACAGCGCCCGGGACAGCGCCTCCCGGTATGCGGCCCCCACCTCGGACCGGTAGGCCGCCGTTTCGTACAGGCCTTCCACCTTGAAGATGCGGATTCCCCCGGCAAGGAGTTCCGGAAGGTGCTCGATCACGCACATGTCCTTCCCGCTCAGGACCCCCTTTCCGACGTTCTTCAATACCCACGCGCCCTCTCCGGAACGCTGGCCCTTTCCTCCGGGCTTCCCGGCCGTGAGCCAATGTTCCTCGACGCACGCGGCCGGGCACCCCGGGTCGGTCTCTTCCGGACCCTCGAGGAGAAAGCACTTCTCGGTGATCCCCAGCGGGATCTTCCCGTGGGCCAGGATCTCCACCTCGACCCCGGCTTCCCGGGAGATGACCGACATCTCCGCCAGGCTCACCTCCGCGTTCGGACGGACCCGGACGGCCCCGAAATCCCGCATCACCTGCGCCGCAAGATGGGTGTACACGTTCGCGAAGGCCCCCATGTGCGCCGGGAGCGGGATTCCCCTCTCCCGCAGCACCCGAAGCACCCCCATGTTGTGGACCTCGAGCGCGTCCGCTCCCGCGGAGGCTGCCGCGTGGATGAGGCGCTCCACGTGGGGCATGTCGCGCCCCCGGGGGGCGGCGGGGGAGGTGACGTAGACCTTCTTCCCCGCCGCGTGAAGAGAGGCGACCGCGCCGGGGAGCAGGCCCGGATGCTCCGCGAAGTTCCCCTCGAACCGGCGGCAATAGGCGTTGCCGAGGCACACAGCGTCGTAAGGGGAAAGATCGGTGTCCGCCAGCTCCCGCGGCGACGCCACCGTCAGGACAAGTTCGGAAGCGGTTGACGATTCCCGGGACGACACGGGGAAAGGATTACCTGCCGCCTTTCTTGAGGTCGATCAGGACCAGCTTGATGATCCCCTTGAGCGTCTCGAAGACGCCCACCCCCGTGCTGGCGACGGCCTCGAATTCGGGTACGTTCCGGTAGTTCAGCAGGGCGTGGAGCTCGGAAACGGAGGCCAGGCTGTTTACGTCGCGCTTGTTGTATTGCAGGACAAGCGGGATCCGGTCCGGGTCATACCCCTGCTCCCGCAGGTTGATCCTCAGGTTGTCGAAGGACTCCAGGTTGGAGTCCATCCGCGTGATCTGGGAATCGGCGCAGAACACCACGCCGTCCACCCCCCGCAGGATGAGTCTGCGGCTGGCATCGTAGAACACCTGCCCCGGAACCGTATAGAGGTGGAATCGGGTCTTGAACCCCCGGATCTCCCCCATCGACACGGGGAGGAAATCGAAAAAGAGGGTGCGTTCGGTCTCCGTGGCCAGGGAGATCATCTTCCCCCGGTCCCCCGGGTTCATCCGCCGGAAGATGTACTGGAGGTTGGTCGTTTTGCCGCACAGGCCGGGGCCGTAATAGACGATCTTGCAGTTGATCTCCCGGGAAGAGTAGTTGATGAAGGACATGCGCTACTTGAAGAGGCTTTCGATGTCGGCTTCGGTCAGTTCCTCGATCACTCCCCCTTCCTCCTCCCTCTCCGCCGTCTCGTCGACCGCCTTGAGGATCCTTCCCAGTTCTTCGCCCGCGCGTCGCACGCGGAGGCGGACCAGCCCGATCGAGGAGCGCCCGTCGAAGACCACCACGAGGATGAGCCGGTTGTCCACCAGCGAGATGTGCATGTTGTCCCGCTGCCCCTCGTGGAAGAGGATCGAGAACTCCTTCTCCCCGATCAGGGAGGCGAGCCCCCCGGTGGCGGCGATGTTTCCGGCGGCCAGCGAGGCCAGCGACGTGGTGTCGAAATCCCCGGTCTCCCCGGCGGACGACAGAAGGGATCCGTTCTTGTCGACCAGGAAGACGACCTTCGCGTAGGAGTCGATCAGAAGCTTCTTCAGGACCGACTGGAACTCGTTGTATTCCTTCTCGTGGAGAATGAAGCGATTCTGGTTCATAGGCGAAACCATACCACAGCAATCCGCGAAGGAAAAGGGATCATGCGAAGGACGGGAACCCGGGGGAGGGGCTGTCAGGATTTGCCCCCCGGAACCCGACCGGCCGTCGCGGGGGGACCCTGCAGGGTCTCCTTCTCCGGGAGAACGGACGGATCCCGGTACACGCAGATCCAGCGGCTGTCCCGCTTGATGTACACCCGGTCCTCCGTGATCATGATCCCGCTCGCGCCGTGATAGCGCATGAGTTCGCCGGCCTTCTCCTTCGACAGCCACGTGGTGACGTAGGGGTCCTCCTGGTAGTCGTCGGACACACCCTGGTAGCCTGGCGACGAGAAGAGAAGGCAGGCCAGGAG
>CP070783.1:465980-490949 GCA_020346465.1 Deltaproteobacteria bacterium | reverse complement strand
GATCCCCCGGCCGGACCTGAGCCAGGAGCTTGGCACCCCCAATTCCTGCAACGCGGCCGGGTGCCATGCCGACAAGTCCGTGGACTGGTCGGTCGGCCACTACCGGAAATGGTACGGCACCAAACGAAAACCGCACTACGGCCAGGTCATCGCCGCCGGCCGCGCCCGCAGGCCCGGCGCGGGAGCCGAGCTGATCCGGCTGGCCGACGACCGCCTTATGCCGGGGATCGCCCGCGCCACGGCCCTTTCGCTCCTGCGGGGAGACCGGAGCGAGGAGGCGCGGCAGGCCTTCAGCCGGGCGCTGGCCGACGACGATCCGCTGGTCCGGTTCCACGCCGTCCGCGACTTTCCGGCCGGCCCCCCCGAGGAGCAGGTCCGCTTCCTTGGCCCCCTGCTCTTCGACCCGGTGAAGGCGGTCCGGATCGAGGCCGCCCAGAGCCTTTCGGCTGTCCCCGCCGACCTGCTGTCCCCCGACCGGAAGCAAGCCTTCGACGTGGCGCTGGACGAATACGTCCGGGCGATGGAATATTCCGCCGATTTCGCCACCTCCCGGCACAACCTCGGGATCCTCTATACCAACCTGGGGCAGCCCGACCGGGCCCGGGAGAACTACGAGGCCGCCATCGCCATCGACGACCTTTTCTTCCCCGCGAAGGTCAACCTCGCCGTCCTGTACAGCCAGATGGGGAGGAACCAGGATGCGGAAACCCTCCTCCGGAGCGTGCTGAAAATCCGCCCCGACTACCCGGAAGTGGCCTATTCCCTGGGGCTTCTCCTGGCGGAGGAGAAGCGGTACGGGGAGGCGGTCGAATACCTGAGAGCGGCAGCGCGGGGAATGCCCGGCCGCTCCCGCGCGCACTATAACCTCGGGCTGCTTCTCCAGCATATGGGAAAGGGACCGGAGGCGGAGCGGTCCCTGCTCAAAGCCCTCGAGCTCGAACCGCGAAACCTTGATTACCTCTACGCGGCCGCGGACCATTACGTGAAGGCCGGGCGGTTCGGGGAAGCCCGGAAGATCGCGGAGCGGATGATCGCCGCCCACCCTTCTCAACGGATCGGCCACGACCTGCTGGAGTATCTCAACGGGCAGTATTCGCGCAGTACACGAAAATGACCCGACAGGGTCCGGTCCATTTCCTGTGGAAGGAACGATGAAGCAGAGCGAAGCATCTGAACGAGACCACGCGGATCGACCGGTTCCGGTCCCTGCACGGAGCGCTTTCCGTGGTCGGCTCGAACCCAAAGGAGGAGGGTGATGGCCTGGGTGTACCTGCTCGCGGCGGGGATCTTCGAATGGGGGTGGCCGGTGGGCCTCAAGCTCGGGTGGACGGACCGGGGGGCGCACTACGGCTGGATCGCATTCTCCATCGTGTCGATGGCGGCGAGCGGGGGCCTGCTGCTGGCTGCGCAGCGCACGATTCCGATGGGGACCGCGTACGCGGTCTGGACCGGGATCGGGGCGGTGGGGACGTTCGTTCTCGGCATCCTGGTCTTTCGCGAACCGGCGACGTTCGCACGGTTCTTCTTCGTCGGGCTGATCGTCGTCGGGATCCTGGGTCTCAAGATCTCTTCGGTTGCTTGAGGATGCCGGTCAGCCGCTAGGCGGCTAGTTGCCTCCTTCGACGAACTCGGTTTGGATGGGTTTGGCCAGGGTGCATTTTTCGATGTCGGTGGCCGTCTCCTGGCCGCCGGCGCGGATAGGGAGTGGCCCCGGCCCGGGGAAGGCTTTCTGCACCAGGATAGGATATCCCGCCTCTTCGCGAATCGGGTCCGTCATCGCGAGCATCGGATAGGTAATTCCATTTTCCAACCAAATAAGGAGAGGAGGGAGTTATGCGAAGAGTTATGGTTATCGTTTGGTTTTTCACGGCCACAATGCTCATCGCGTTGGCGCATCCTCTCCCCGGCCATGGGCAGGAGAAACCGAACATCCTCGTGGTCTGGGGCGACGACATCGGGCAATCCAACATCAGCGCCTACACAAGAGGCCTCGTCGGGTACAGGACGCCCAACATCGACCGGATCGCCAATGAAGGGGTGCTCTTCACCGACTACTACGGGGAGCAGTCCTGCACCGCCGGCCGGTCCTCCTTCATCACGGGGCAGAGCGTCTTTCGCACCGGGCTGTCCAAGGTCGGCCTGCCCGGCGCCGACCTCGGCCTGCGCACGGAGGACCCGACGATCGCCGTCCTGATGAAGACGAAAGGGTACGCGACCGGCCAGTTCGGGAAGAACCACCTTGGTGACAAGGACGAATTTCTCCCCACCAATCACGGCTTCGACGAGTTCTTCGGCAACCTGTACCACCTGAACGCCGAGGAGGAACCGGAAAACGAGGACTACCCCAAGAACCCCGAGTTCCGAAAGAAGTTCGGCCCGCGCGGGGTGATCCATTCCTGGGCGCTGCCCGGGGGCAAGCAGAAGATCGAGGACACGGGCCCGCTGACCAAGAAGCGGATGGAGACCGTGGACGACGAGACCTCGGACCGCGCCATCGCGTTCATCCGGGAGCAGCACAAGGCCGGCAAGCCGTGGTTCGTGTGGTGGAGCGGCACCCGGATGCACTTCCGCACCCATGTGAAGAAGGAGCTGCGCGGAATTTCCGGGCAGGACGAGTACGCCGACGGGATGGTGGAGCACGACATGCATGTCGGGAAATTCCTGAAACTCCTCGACGAGCTCGGGATCGCCGACAAGACGATCGTCTTCTACTCCACGGACAACGGTCCCCACTACAACACCTGGCCCGACGCCGCCGCCACGCCGTTCCGCGGCGAGAAGAACACGAACTGGGAGGGAGGCTGGCGCGTCCCCGCGATGGTGCGCTGGCCCGGAAAGATTAAGCCCGGCAGCGTCGTCAACGGGATCGTTCACCACATGGACTGGTTTCCCACCTTCCTGGCCGCGGCCGGGGAGCCCGACGTGAAGGAGAAGCTCGTGAAGGGCGGTGTCGGGGCGATCGGCCGCACCTACAAGGTGCACCTGGACGGCTACAATCTCCTGCCGTACCTGACCGGCCAGGCGAAGGAGAGCCCCCGCAAGGAGATCTTCTACTTCTCCGACGACGGGGATCTCACCGCCCTGCGGTACCTGGACTGGAAGTTGATCTTCATGGAGCAAAGGGCGCAAGGGACCCTGCTGGTCTGGGCGGAACCGTTCACCCCGCTTCGGGTGCCGCTGATGTTCAATCTGCGCCGCGACCCCTACGAGCGGTCCCAGTTAACGTCCAATACGTACTACGACTGGCTGATCGACCGCGCGTTCCTGCTGGTTCCCGCGCAGGCGTACGTGGGGCAGTTCCTTGCGACCTTCCAGGAGTTCCCGCCGCGCCAGAAGGCCGCCAGCTTCAGCCTCGAACAGGTGATGGAGAAGATGCAGTCGCCCGCCGGGGCGCAATGAGAAACCCGGCTCGCCGCGAGTGCGGGGGGCAGGAACCGTAAAAGAAACGGCGGGAGGATTTTCTCCCGCCGTTTTCTTTTATTCAGAGTCCACATCGCAAATCCGATCCTTCGAGACAGTCCGAATCGGATAGACCGGAAAGCAATCTCATGGTGGAATAGGGGTCGGGAAGGGACGTCAACGGGAGGTCCTCCATGAGGCATGTCCCATCGGTTGGCACCCTGACAAGGGTCCTGGTTTCCGCGTCGTTCCTCATCGCCCTCGTCGGGGTTTCGGGGTGCGCGTCGGGGAGGATTCCCTTCACCCAGCACCTCCGGGACCGGTACGGCCTCGAGGAGGGCGACCTCAAGAACCTCCAGTACTACGTTTCCGGCGACATCACCCTCCAGCGGGGGTTCCGCCGCGAGGAGGGGGAGATCTCCGGCACCCACAGGCTCGTGCAGAAAGAGGAGGGGGTCGTCGAGGAGGTCTTCCTCGCCGCCGGCACCCCAGGGATCGCCACGGAGGTCGGCCCCACCTCAATCGCCGTGAGCTTCGAGCCGGGCCGCTCGCTCACCTTCGGGTCTCCACCCGGTGACCGCGATCCCGAACGGAAATACACGCTCTCGGCCAGGCGGTGGGCCGACGACTACGGGGAGCTCTCCTACGACGGCAAGACGTACCACGCCGTGCAGGGGAGCGGGCACGTCTGGCTCGAGATCCGGGCGGAATCTCTCGACGCGGTGAAAAAGAAGAAGAAGGTGCTTCCCGGGATGACCCTTCCGGCGGAGTGACGCACACAAGATACACCCAAAACCCATCACCGGAGGAGACTTGCCATGAGGAAGATGCAGGCGTTCGTTGCGCTGGCGCTGGTATGGACCCTTGCTTTTCCCGGGGCGGCAAACGCAGGCCCGATCCTCGACCGCATCCAGAAGAAAGGGGAGCTTGTGGTGGGGACGTCCGGAGACCAGCCCCCCCTCAACGCGACCACCAAGGACGGGAAGATCATCGGACTCGAACCCGACATCGCCTCCCTCATGGCCTCCGCCATGGGGGTGAAGCTTACGCTTGCGGGCATGCCCTTCGCGCAGCTCCTGCCGGCGCTCAAGGAGGGGAAGATCGACCTGATCCTGTCCGGGATGACGATGACCCCGAAACGGAACATGGAGGTGGTCTTCGTCGGTCCCTACTACGTGACCGGGAAGGCATTCCTCACGAAGCTTCGGACGATCGCCTCCCTGAAGAATGCCGACGGCATCGACAAGCCGGAGTATACCGTGACCGCCCTGAAGGGCTCCACCAGCCAGATGTATGTCGAGAAAGTGCTGCCGCACGCCAATCTCGTACCGACGGACACGTACGATGAGGCTCTCGACCTGGTCGTCCAGGACAAGGCGCACGCCATGGTGGCGGACTACCACTTCTGCGCGGTTTCCGCCTTCCGGTACAAGGAGAAGGGATTGATCACGGTTGACGCCCCTTTTACCTTCGAGCCGATCGGGATCGCGATGCAGGAAGGGGACCCGCTCCTGGTCAACTGGGTGGAGAACTTCCTCTCCGTCCTGGACGGCTCCGGCGATCTGAAAATGGTTGCGGAGAGGTGGTTTAAGGACGGTTCCTGGCTTTCGGAGCTGCCGTGAAGGGTTCCGGACTTGCGGTCCTGCTGATTCTTCTGCCCGTCTTGGGCATTGCCCCCGTTTGGGGCGGGGCAGCGCCGGATTCCGGCGAAACCGTGGTCCAGTTCGGGGAAGAGCAGGGTAAGCGGGCGGAAAAAGGGGACCGTCAGTTCGACTACGTCATCGCGCCGATCCCGGTGGTGAACCCTCTTCTCGGCACGGGTCTCACCCTCGCAGGCGCGCTCCTGTACCGGGTCAACCCGAACGACAACGTCTCCCCGCCGTCTCTTACCGGCGTGGGCGGATTCTACGCCAGCACCGGAAGCCGGGCGGCCGCCTTCGCCCAGAAGCTGTACCTGAAGGAGGACCGGTACCGGATCCTGCTCGGGGCGGGGTATTTCAACCTCTTTTACGATTTCTACGGGATCGGGTTCGGCGCCGGGAAAGACGAATACAAGGTTTCGATCGACCAGGAGGGAGCGCTGTTCAATGGCGAAATCCTCGTCCGCACATTCGGGCGTCTCTATGCCGGCCTGTTCTACCGGTACTTTCCCACCCGGACGAGGCCGGACGGGGTCCTTCGGGACGCGCTCGTCGAGATCGGCATCCCCGAAGCGCAGCTGGACCTGGACATCGGCTCCCTGGGGGTGCATCTCCAGCACGACCTGCGGGACAACACCTTCAACCCGGCGGAGGGGCACCTGTTCGATCTTACGGCCGCTTTTCAGGAACCGTCCTTCGGCAGCGACCTCACATACCAGAAATACGAAGCGTCGTATAACCACTATCTGGCTCTTTCCGGCCCCTCGGTTCTGGCGATGCGCGCGTCGGGCTGCTACGCGGCGGGGGACGTCCCCTTCTTCGACCTCTGCCTGCTCGGCGCGAAAAGCGATATCCGCGGGTACACCGTGGGAAGGTACCAGGACCGGACGCTGCTCGCCGGCCAGGTCGAGTACCGGCGGGGGCTCTACAAAAAATTCGGCGGCGTCGTGTTCGGGGGGATCGCGCAGGTCGGGAAAACCCTGCACGACTTCAACTCGTCCAGCTGGCTGCCCGCCGCGGGGGCCGGTCTCCGCTACATGGTATCGGAGGTCCATAAGCTCAACTTCCGGGTCGACCTCGCCCGGGGACGGGACGAGACCGCGCTTTACGTAAGCGTCGGGGAGGCGTTCTGACCGGACGCGAATCGCAACAACGGTTGCGACGGGAGATCATTGGGCGTCATCGAAGTAGTCCAGCGGAACAACGAAAACCTGCTCTCCCTTCCGCAGGGGAGGAGGGGTAGGTAGAGATGGAGGCGACGATGCGGAAGAAGACCTTGTTCCTGTGGGCGGGAATCCTGATCGCGGTGATGGGGGTGGCGTCAGTTGCATCCGCTGCCATGACCGATAAGGAGAAGAAGGCGGCGCAGCAGGACGTGCAGAAGATGGCCAAGGAAACCCTCAACCAGCTCTACAAGACCCAGCCGAAGGCAAAACAGGCCGTGGCGAAAGCGGCAGGATATGCGGTCTTCAGCAACTTCGGCCTGAAGATCTTCCTTGCCGGAAGCGGCCAGGGGAAGGGCATGGCTGTCAACAACCGGACCAAGGCGGCCACGTACATGAAGATGTTCGAGGTCCAGGCGGGCCTCGGGTTCGGGGTCAAGAAATTCAAGCTGGTCTGGGTGTTCGAGAACCAGAGGGATCTCAACGACTTCATCAATTCCGGCTGGGAGCTGGGCGGCCAGGCGGGCGCCTCCGCGAAAACCGGCGAAACGGGGATGGCTCTGGAAGGCGCCATGTCCGTCTCCCCGGGCGTCTGGCTGTATCAGTTGACGGATGACGGCCTGGCCCTGGAGCTCACCGCGAAAGGCACGAAGTATTACAAGGACGACGAGTTGAACTAGACGGCTTTCAGATCAAAAATGCCCGTGCCGTGACCAGGGCGAACAGGAAGGGGAACAGGACCCGGGACCAGCGGTCGATGCGGCGGGCCAGCTCCAATCGTTCCCCGCGTGCGAGCGTCGAGGTGATGATCACCTCCACCAGGGTGGCGAATACCAGGACGGTGGCCCCGAAGAGGAACTTGTCCATGCGCGTCATGTAGGCAACCTTGGGCAGATCCGCACCCACGGCGAACCGGTATGCGATCAGGGTCAGCATCGCGGTCATGGAAACGCCGATCTGGATGCCTCCCTCCTTGGGGTCGATCCAGAAGACCACCCAGGACATGGCTACGATCAGGAGCAGAGGAATGATGATCTTGTAGACGTAGTAGCCGGACTCCCGCCGCGCCGTGAACGAAAATTCGGCCAGGCTCAGCATCCGCTGCTTGTCTCTCAAGCTCCGAAGAGGCATGGTTTCGGCGTTCCACTCCTCCACCTTCCAGTCGGGCAGGGACAGAACCTTCGCGATTCCGTAGGTTATTTCCGGGTCCGGGACAAGCTCCACCTCCTCTTTTGCATACCCTGCGGCCACGATCTGGATCGTATAGACCTGCCGGTCCATGGGGAAATCCCGCAGGTCCAGCGGTTGGGAGAAATCCCCCCACACCCGCTGCCGGTAGATGACGTCGCCCTTGGGACCGATCTCCACCGCGTCGGGGAAGGTATTTGCGAGATTTCTCCGGTTCACGATCTGCAGCCTCGGGTTCCAGACGTCTTTCAGGTTCTTCCTGACGGGAGAAGGCCCCTGGTGGGCGAGCCTCTCATCCTGCCACCGGGCTTCTATGAACACGTTTGCCGTGAAGGATTGCATAGCGCTGTGGATTTCCGTCACGTCCAGGAAGTACACCAGGAGTGTGACCCGGGTCGGCCCCTGCTCCGGTGCGGGGCGGGTGAAATCTCCCCTCGCGGGCACGGCGACCGCACCCAGGACCAGGAGGATTCCCATGAGGCTTGAAAGGCCAAGGATTGCCCGGTGCCGAAGGGCCTTGCCGGGACCCTTCGAACGATGGGTCTCTTTCCCAGGGTTCATCACCGGCCTCCTGCCATGTCGGTGCGCCGCACCGGAAATGGTTCAGCGGCCCTTTTTCTTCCACTCTTCGCGCGTCCGGGTCCGTTCCGCCTCGTTCTCGGTCACGAGGGTGTAGGCGATGTAGTACTTGTAGATGTTGGACACGTAGGTCACCGTCTCGGATCCGATCCGGTCCGCCGCGACGACCTCCACGTTGTTGAACCAGACGTTCGGGTTGAGCCCCCGCCGTGCCGCTTCCTTGCGGAATCCCTGGATCCGGGACGGGCCGGCGTTGTACGAGGCGAAGGCGAACAGTCCCCTGTCCAACGGGCCCATCGGCTCCTTCGCGTAATACTGGTCGATCATGTATCGGATGTACTTCACGCCGGCGTGGACGTTCGGCTCGAGCTTCCGGATGTCGCCCACGTCGAGCTCCTTGCCCGTCGCCGGCATCACCTGCATGACACCGATCGCTCCCGCCTTGCTCTTCACGCTGTGGTCGAGCCGTGACTCCTGGTATCCCTGCGCCATCACGAGCAGGTAGTCGATATCGTACTTGTCGCCGTATTTCCGGAACAGCGCGACCATCTCCCGGAACTTCCGGAGCTCGGCCTCCGAGGTCGCGTTCTTCACGAACCGGGTGTTCTTGAGATACCGCTGGATGACCTGGTTGCCGAAGCTGGTCCCTTTCCCGTGGCTCTTCACGAACGCGTCCACGGCTTTTTTCAGGCCGGGGCTGTTCCTGCGGAACATCCACGCGATCTCGCCACCGGTGTGGACCGCCGCTTCCGGGTGCAGGGTGAGGTTCTTGAAGATCTGCTTCCAGAACTGCGCCTTGTGGCTGTCCACGACGAGGAGTTTCACCAGCCCGGCGCTCAGCATCTCGAGCAGGTCCTCGTCCTCGAGGTTCTCCGGCGCCGGGTGAAGTTTCACCAGGGGTTTCCCCTCCTTTCGGAACCGGTTGTTCAATCGTTCCAGGTGCTCGTGATAGCTGGAGGATTTGCGCACGAAGACTTCCTTGCCGGACAGGTCCTCCACGCTGGCGATCTTCGGCGAGGACGGCCCCGTCACGACGATCTCGCTCACATTGCTGGCGATCGGCGCGGAAAAATCGACCTGCTTCTTTCGTTCGGGTGTGATCGTGAGGTTCGCCGCGGCGATGTCGCCGCGCCCGTCCAGAAGCGCGGGGATGATCTCGTCGCGCGACACGGGGATGAAATAGACCTGCACCTTCCGGCTCTTCGTCTTGAGTTTTTTGTTCAGTTCCGTTTCGAACGCCTTCAGTCCCTCGTAGGAGGCCCCGTACTGCCGGCCCTTGTCGAGGAAATAGAAGGTCTTGGAGTTCACGACCAGCGCCCGGATCAGCCGGCGCTTGACCATCCCGTCGAGGTCGCCCTTCCACTTCCTGGCTTCTGTCGGGAGAGATCCCGAAGGGGCCTCCGCCTGTTTCGCGGATTGCGCAGCCCCGGCGGGCAGGGCGATGAGCGCACTGACAAGGAAACTTATTGCAGCGAGAACCGATTTCCGTTTCACCAATCGTTCCTCCCGGAGGTCTCTCCTCCCGGCATGGGTATTACTATAAAACATGCCGGCATCAACCGCATGCCATAATAGACATTCCAAGGCAATGAATACGTCGAGGAGGAAGACCGATGAGCAGGACGGGAATGGTTGCGCTGATCCTGGCGGCCTTGCTGGCCAAGCCTCTTTGGGCCGCGGCGCCGGAGGTTGGTTCAAAAGCCCCGTCATTCGAGGCGGTAGCCACAACGGGCACCGTGCGACTGGCGGAGTTCCTCGGGAAGAAGCACGTCGTCCTTGCGATCTATTACCGGGATTTCACCCCCGTCTGAACGGGGGAATTGCAGGCCTTTCAGGCGGATCTCGCCGAATTCGAAAGGCGCAACGCCCAGGTCCTGGGCGTCAGCAGCGACACCCTCGAGACACACAGGAAGTTTGCAAAGCGGTATGGGATCACGTTTCCGTTGATCTCCGATACCGAAGGGGCAGTGATGAACCTCTTCGGGGGACAGACCCGGATCACCTTCATCATCGACAGGACCGGTATCGTCCGGTACGCGGAGCCCGGCCTGCCGGACAACGAAGAGTTGCTCGAGAGACTCGATGCGATCGGGGAGAAGCGACCGTAGTCTCGCCCGTGCGGACTACCGGATCCGGTCCAGGAGCGCGGGCCCGATGAGGACCCAGACGTAGTCCGACTCCTCCCGGGCATACGTCTTCCCGGCGCCGGCCATGTTCAGTCCGGCAAGCTTCCCCTGGAGGATCGCGCTTCGCCACCCGAAGTTGATCCGGGTCTTCCCGCTCTTCGTCTCCCGGATCTCCGCGCAGTCGCCCGCAGCGTAGATATCCGGCGCGCTGGTCCGGAGAAGATCGTCCACCAGGATTCCGGTTTCCGTCCGGATTCCGCTGCCGGCGAGGAAATCGATCGCGGGCTCCCGCTCGGTCGCAAGGACGACCGCCTTGCACGGGACGGGCGGGCCATCTCCCTTCGGGACCGCCTCGATCCCGCCCGGTGCCCCGCGGACGGCGGCGATGTCGATCCCGTCCAGGATCTCCACGCCCGTGCCTTGGACCGAGTCGAGGATGTTCGCCTCCAGTTCCCCGGAGATCGGGTAGCCATGGCGAGGCATGTCCGGCCGGAACCAGGTCACCTCGCACCCCCGTTTCCGGAGCGCGGAGGAGGTCACGATGGCCAGGAAGCCGGGGCCGTACACGACCGCCCGGTCGCCCCGGGAGAGCCGCTCCTGGATCCGCAGGGTATCCTCGAGGGTGTTGATGGGGAGAACCCCCGGCGGGGTTTTTCCCCAGGCGG
This sequence comes from Deltaproteobacteria bacterium, assembly GCA_020346465.1. Classification (GTDB taxonomy): domain Bacteria; phylum Desulfobacterota; class Deferrimicrobia; order Deferrimicrobiales; family Deferrimicrobiaceae; genus CSP1-8. The sequence goes on along the minus strand of CP070783.1, from coordinate 480,189 downwards.
CCGGGACGGGCAGTGTTCCGCCCGTGGCGATCAGCAGCCGGTCGTAGGACTCCGCCGATCCGTCCGCGAACGTCACCTTCTTGCCGGCGGGGTCGACCGCGGCGGCCCGGTTCCCCCGGCGGACCTCGATCCCTTTCTCGGCAAGGTCCTCCCCTTGGGGATCGGCGATCCCGGAGACATCCAGCCGGCCCGTGATCAGGTCGTTGAGCATCGGCCTCAGGTAGGGCGGAGCCTGTTCCTCCGTGGCGATGATGATCCCGGCCTTCTTCTCGCGGCCCCGGATCGCTTTTGCGGCGGCGATTGCGGCGGGGCCCCCTCCCAAAATAAGGAAGCGCATGACGGATCTCCTTTGCGTGTCATTCGTTGCGGATCGTTCCTCTACGAGTGTAATGCAAACGCCCTCCCGCGTGGGATGTTTCGGGGATTCGGGATTTCGGAGGGATCCCCCGGCCCCTTGCGGGCCGGGGGATCTTCCGCTGGAGGGGTGATCATCGAGGACGCAGGGTTCGGGCGGTTTCCCTCATTTTCCCGATGCCTGCTCGGACCCTTTCTCGATCGGGATCCGTTTGCCGTTTTTTGCAAGCCACGCGGCAAATGTCTGCATGGAGGGGTTGAGACCCCTGCCGACATCGAGGTCCCTGGCCCCGCAGAAGTCGGTTTCGAAATCGCGCTTGAACTGGAACATGTTCCCCAGATCGTCGGCGCCCGGAAAACCGAGAGCGCGGTACTCCTCCGGCTCGATGGCGTTGTACCGTACCTCCTGTCCCACTGCCCTGGTGAGGGCTGCGGCCATCTCCTCTCCCGTCAGGTGCTCGCCGGCGATGCCGACGGTCTTCCCGAGGAACTCGTTCCCTCTCCGGAAAATGGAGTATGCGCACTTGCCGATATCCTCGACCGCGATCCCCGGGAGTTTCCTGTCCGCCATGGGCAGGGTGAAGACAAGCTTCCCGTCCGGGCCCTTCATGGGGCCCATGCCGAAGGAGATCAGGTTCTCCCAGTAGAACGAGGTCAGCAGGAACGTCGTCGGGACGTCCAGGTCCCGGAATTCGTCATCGGCCTCCCCTTTGGCGTCGAAGTGCGGCACCTTGTACTCTTCCATGAGCGTAGGCATGCGAAGATCCCGGAGATGGACCCAGCGGCGTGTATCTTCCAGCGTCGACCAGATGACGTGCTTGACGCCTGCATGCTTTGCCGCCTGGGCCATGTTCCGGGCCTGTTCGTATTCTTTCCTGGGAGAGAAGTGCTCCCAGAAGTTGGTGACGCAGAATGCGCCGTGGGCCCCCTCGAACGCCTTCTTGAGGCTCTCCACGTCGTCGATGTCGGTTTTCACCACCTCCGCGCCCATCTTTTCCAGCTCTTTCGCTTTGTCGGACCCGGGTTTTCTCGTAAGGGCGCGCACCCGGTACCCGCTTTTCCTGTCGCTCTGGATGGCCCGAACCAGGCCTCCTCCCTGTGCGCCGGTGGCGCCCACGACCGCGATGATCTTCTTTTGATCCATATATTTACCTCCTGGCCGTCGTACGATCCACATTCCAGTGGATGGTTGGGTTCTTTTCGTTCACGATATGTTTGTTGGATAGCCCGGAGGGGGGGAAGGTTTCCTGTCCCCAAGCGAGGATCTAGGACGGAAAGGAGTTCGCGATGAAGAGCCTGGCCGAGTTCGCAAAGACGACCCTGGTAGGAGGGATCCTGGTCATCCTGCCGATCTATCTCAGCATTCTCCTGATGGCCAAGGCATTGTCCGGCATCCTGGCCCTCCTGTCTCCGGTTGCCGCGCAACTGCCGGATTGGTTGCCGTACCGCCAGTTGGTAACCATCGGGATCGCAATCGGGGGCTGCTTTCTCGTGGGGCTTGCGGTGCGCACCGGCTGGGGGGGCCGCGCCAAGAGGTCGGCAGACCGGATCCTGCTCGAAAAGATCCCCGGCTACACGTTGCTCAGGGGGTTTTCCGGGCGGTTCGCCGGGCGTGAAGAGGGCGAGGCCTTCGCCGTGGCGCTCGTGGAGATCGAGGAGGGCCTCGTGCCCGCTTTCGTCATCGAACAGCACGAGGACGGCAGGTACACCGTGATGGTGCCTTCCGTCCCGACCCCGATGGCGGGATCGGTGTATATTCTCCCGCCGGAACGCGTGCACCTGGTCAACGTGCCGTTGGCAACGGCCCTGAACGTCATCTCCCGGTGGGGTGCCGGCTCGAAAGACCTTCTCCAGGCGATGTACAGGTCCCCCTGAAGGGCATCCGGGGCGGGAGCCTGGGGCGTCGGGGAGGGATACAAGCGATAGGGTCGTGATGGTTTGATCAAGGGGAGAATGCCCCGTTCCAGGGGTTATCTCACTTCTTCTCTTCCTGCTTCTCCTTGACCTTCCGTTGGTGGCACATGCCGGTGCACCCCTTCGGGTTCCCCGCCACTTCCTCTTTATGACACTTGAAGCAGGCCTGGTGGTAGGCGGCCTTGAGTTCCAGCCGCCCCCTGTCGCCCGGTCGGTTGGACACTGCGTGACACCCCCCGCAGGGCTTGAGCGTGCCGGCGTTCACGCTCTTTTGGAAGACGGAGGAGTCGATCCGATGGCATTCCAAACAGGATGAAACCTGCATCGAGCGGTGCTGATGGTGGCACTCCTCGCAACCGCCCGCCGTGGAAATGTGCTCCGCGTGGTCGAACCGCACCGGTTCGTAGACCTTGGAAAGGCTCCCCAGAACGAGGACCTTCGGAACGTTTCCCCCCCCGTTCGTTTCGCCTGCGCCGGAGACTCCGGCCAGGAGGGCAATGGCAACCACGAGGATCGTCGCTTGTTTCACGGGTCCGGCCTCCTTCGGTCAGGGATCTGCTTCCTCTGTCGATCATACACATCATCGGGCACCAAGTTGCCAAGCATTGGCGGGAAACCGATTTTTCCCCTCAAGGAATCATTATCGATACGGACTGAATCTTAGGGAAATGGAGAGAATGTATTTCAGATGTCGGGAGGGCAACCGCGAAAGAAACACGCAGCGAGCGGCGTCAGCAGGCGTCGGCAAGAGGAGGTGGGCAATGGGTACGACACGCTATGGGAAAGGAATCGTTTCGGTATTTTTGGTTTTCCTGATTGGAGCATGGGCAGCGTCTCCTGCGGCAGGGGGACATCATGAATCCAAAGGCGGCCTGCTGGACGGGAAAACCTTCATGGTTCAGCAGGGGGAAAAGGGGAAGGAGGCTAAGGGCTCGGACACGCTGGTCTTCAAGGGCGGCAAATTCCGCTCGCTCGGGTGCGACCAGTACGGGTTCGGTGACGGCCCGTATACGGCAACTGCAGAGGGGGACACCATCAAGTTCGCAGCGGACACGACCAGCGAAAAAAAGGGGAAGATGCACTGGGAGGGAACGGTCCAGGGAGACAGGATCGAGGTCAGCTACGTCTGGATCGATAAATCCCACTGGTACAAGCCGAACCCGAAGCCTCTGGAGAAATGGGCTAAAGGGGAATTGAAGAAGTCCGAGTGAGGAGGGGAACCATGGCGTACGAAATCATGGTGGATGCCGCGACGTTGCGGGAGCAGGTGAAGGGGAAGTACCGGGATGTGGCTGTAAATCCCCATGGGAGCTTTCATTTCCACATCGGGCGCGTGCAGGCCGCCAGGCTGGGCTACGATGAAGCCCTGACCGCGTCGTTTCCGGATTCGGCGGTGGAGTCCTTCGTCGGGGTGGCGAACCCGTTTGCCCTGCGAACCCTTTCCGAGGGGGAACAGGTGGTCGATCTCGGATCGGGGGGAGGATTCGACTGTTTTGTGGCGGCAACGCAGGTGGGGCCCAGGGGGTTCGTCCTCGGCGTGGACATGACGGAGGAGATGCTTGCCAAGGCCCGCGGGGCTGCCGGGAGGTTGGGCCTGGAAAACGTCGAGTTCCGGGAAGGCCTGATCGAAGATCTTCCCGTGGAGACCGGGTGGGCGGACGTCGTGATCAGCAACGGCGTGATCAACCTGTGCGCCGATAAACGACGCGTTTTCGCCGAGATCCAGCGGATCCTTCGCCCCGGGGGGATCCTGCAGTTCGCCGATATCGCAAACGGCAAGCCGGTCCCGGAGGCGGCGATCCGCAACATCGATCTGTGGACGGACTGAATTGCCGGGGGCCTGCCGTGCGCAGGCTGGAAAAGGTTGCTCGAGGAAGCCGGATTCGCGGATGTCGAGATCGGATCTGCCGTCGACACCTTCGGGGGGGCAAAAGGGGAAAAGAACGCCAGGACGTTCGAGGTCCACGGCTATCCGTTTCTCGCCGTGAAGCCGGCGTAGGGTGCCAAGGGAAAAAAGAAAGGGTCACCGGCGTCGCCGGTGACCCTTTCCGGTTGAATCGCTACGGTTCGCCTTCGTTATTTCCCATGCTCCGAGATTTCCACTCTGCGGTTCTTGGCCCGGCCTTCCTTGGTCTTGTTGTCGGCGATCGGTTCGGCTTCTCCTCGTCCCTCCGCCGTGATCATGTCGGCCTTCACATGGCCCGAGTCCACCAGGTACTTCTTCACCGCATCCGCTCTCCGCTCGGAAAGCTTCTGGTTGTACGCATCGGGCCCCGTGCTGTCCGTGTGCCCCACGACGACAATCTTGGTATCGGGATACCTTTTTACGAAATCGATCGCCGTCTGCAGCTCCTTCAGGTCCGCCTTCCGGATGTCGGCCTTGTTCGTGTCGAAGTTGATGTAAAGGGTCGTTCTGTGGAACACGGGGACTTCCACGACCGCCTTCGCGGGGCCGCCCGGGTTGGTCGCGGTGATTGTGTATTTCGTTGTTTCCTTGGGGCAAACCTCCTTCGTGCCGCTCAGGCCCACACTCCCGATACCCTGGTCGATCTCCGCCGAGGTTGCGTTCTGTGTAGACCATGTGAGCTTGGTGCACTTCCCCTCGTAGACGTATTTGGGCTCCGCCAGAATCGTGGCGGCAGGCGCCATGGGAGGAGGAGGAGGAACCACCACGGGCTTCGGGGGCGGCGGCGCCGCTTTGACCTGCTTCGCCTCCCAGCAAGGGGTCGTCTTGTTGAGAAGGTCATCGGCGGCCTTGTTTGCGCTGGCGAAATGCTTGGCTACATATTTGGGAGGGTCCTCCCACGGTTCCGTTGCTTCGTGAAGGGCTTCGTCGCGTTCCGCCAGGGCGTATGCATACTCCACGGGAGCGCATTCCTTCGCGTCCATCTTTTCCGCCTTGGCGATCTTCGCCGAGATCGTCGCCATCTGGTCCTTCTCGGGCTGGGTCATCTGGCGGTTGCGTGCGCAACCCGCGGCGAGAAGCACCGCAAGGAGAACCGTCATGCAGAGATAGAATCGTTGATTCCTCATTTCGCACCTCCACCCGACATCGCCAGCGCTTTGCTGGCATAGGCCTGCGATTCCTTCGCGAATGCTTCCGCAGCCTTAGGATCCCCTTTTTCCGCCTGGCGAACGGCCTTTGCGAGATACGCTTCCGCCGCCTTGTACTCGAACGGCGCCTTGTACACGGCCCCGGCGTCTCTCGCCTTGTCCATCGTCGAACGGGCGGCCTGGATCTTGTTGGCCGTAGCGCAGCCGGCTAACGACAGCCCGACGACGAGAACAATTGCACAGAATGCCAACCACGGTTGTTTCATCGCAGCCCTCCTCTTTATTGGTTTTTCCCGCTGAAGGCATGGACACCAGACCAGCGGCGTCCATTGGCCCACCCACTCCATAAGTTGAAATTTCGGTTAAAAGCGATCTATCCAGGAGGAATGTCAACTACAGACAAATCATAGTACAGGGTGGGGGAAAATCAAGATGTGAAATTGCCGCGGGGATCGCCCTGTGCAAAACCGCTTCTATACTGTACAGTACATTACTATCGGTACGGCCGATCACCTTTTGGGGAGGGCATCCATTGGTCAGGAAAAAGGATCTCGAAGAGCTGTCGAACACCGCGGGGCAGACCCGGCGCAAGGCGATGATCGAGGCGGCGTATTCGCTCTTCATCGAGAAGGGGTACGGATCCGTTTCGGTGGACGACATCATCCGGGTCTCCAGGGGTTCGAAATCCTCCCTATACAAGTTCTTCGGGAACAAGGAAGGGATCTTGAAAGCGGTCATCGAATCTCTCGCGGAGGAATTTTTGCGCGAAATCCACCTCGAGTTCCCCTCCGGCGGGACTCCCCGGGAGGCGCTGAACCGGATCGGGGTGGTGTTCGCCGACCTGGCGCTTTCGGACAACGCGATCAACCAGCACCGGCATGCCGTGTCCCATGCCAGGGCATTCCCCGACCTCGCCAAGCTGTGGTACGAGTCAGGCCCGAAAAAGACCATGGACGGATTCGCGGACTTCCTGGAGAAGGAGACCGCGGCGGGGCGGTTGCGGATTTCCGACCCTGCCCGGGCCGCGTGGTTTTTCCTCGGCATGATCATCTTCCACGACAACATGAGGCGTTTGGTCTGCCTTCCCCAGGCGAAAAGGTCCGAACTCAAGGAACTGGTCTCCGAAGCGGTCGAGGTCTTCCTCGCCGCTTATGGAAAATGAGCGCCGGATCTTACCTTCAGGCCCCTGATACCGGGAGCGCCATCCCCTCCGCCGCAACAGGATAGTCCCGGGGACCCGGGCGGATCCCCGATCCCCCGCCCAAGTCCGTTGCAGGTGCTGTGAGGCCCTGCGAATTGCCCGCAACAGGGGGAAAAATATCTCTTGACAAGGTGTGTACTGTACATTACAGTACGATTTCATCAAGAATGTACTGTACATTACAGTACAAACGAAAGGAGCATGACATGCGTAAAGCCACAGTCGTATTGGTTGGATTTCTGGCCCTGGTTTCGACCGCTCACGCGGGGGCGGACTACCGGCCCGGGGGAACGGGGGACGTGACGGCGACATCGCCTTTGCCCGGGGCTCTCGACGCTTTTTATCCGCCGGCCGCGGACCGGCCCGTCTACCTGTTCAAGATGCTGGGCCTGGAAACGTCCTTTTCGGGCATCGTCGTCGACCTGATGGAGGATGACCTCAAGGGCGCGAGGGAATCCTTCGAGGATTTCCAGAGGCAATACCGGGAAATTGCCGCAATGGTGCCGGAATGGAAAGGGGAGTATCCGGAGGGGAAGGTGAAGGACCTTGGTGAGGCGCTGGCAACCGGGGACAAGGGACATGCAATGGACGCGTTCGCCGCGGTCGGCGAGGTCTGCCACCGGTGCCACGTCGCGACGATGGTCCCCGTGCAGCAGAAGTACCATTGGGGGGATTTCCGCACGATCACCGTCAAGGATCCGTTGAGCGGCGAGTCGACGGGATACCCGCAGTTCAAGAAGGTCATGGCGGCGAACCTGGCAGGCATCACGGTGGATCTGCGGCAGGGACAGACCGACAACGCGCGAAAGCAGTTCGAGGGATTCCGGGCGAGGTTCGAGGCATTGGGCGATTCCTGCCAGGGCTGTCATGAGAAACCGAGCAGATATTTCGTCGACCCCGAAATGCGGGCCACCGTGGAAGAGCTCGGGGTAGTGTTCAAGAGCCGGACGGTCGCCGCGGATGAGGCGATGGCGCTCGCGCAGAAGATCGGGAGGGAGAGCTGCTCGAAGTGTCACCTGGTGCATGTCCCCGCGGCCCTTGCGGGCGCTTCCCGCCGGTGATCACTGGCTGTCCGTCGAAGATGGTTCCTCACAACCTGCCCAATCGGGGAGGATCTCCCCTGCGGAGGACGATGTCATGGATGTTTCCGGAACGACGGAACAGATGCTGAACCGGATGATCGTGGGTTCCTGGGTGACCCAGGCGATTTACGTCGCGGCGGAGATCGGGATTGCCGATATCCTGGCCGCCGGACCTCGCACGGCCGACGAACTGGCGCGGGGGTTGCGGATGGATGGACCTTCCCTCTACAGGGTCCTGCGGGCGCTGGCGAGCATCGATATCTTCCGCGAAGACGGCGAAGGACGGTTTTCGCTGACGCCGATGGGGAAGCTTCTGGAAAGCGATGCGCCCGGCTCCAAGCGGTCGCTGGCCAGAATGGCGGGCGCGGAGTTTTACCGGTCGTGGGGGGGGCTTCTGCCCTCGCTGAAGACGGGCGGCGCCGCGTTCGACGAGGTCTTCGGCAAACCGTTCTTCCACTACATGAGCGCGAACCCCGACCGCTGGCGGATCTACGATGACGCGATGACCGGGGTCCACGACAGCGAGACGATCCCCGTCCTTGACGCGTACGACTTCACTCCGTTCGAGACCATCGTCGATGTCGGGGGGGGGAACGGCCTTGCCCTGGCCGCTATCCTCCGCCGCCATCCCGGGATACGGGGGGTCCTGTTCGATCTGCCCGCCGTGGCGGACCGTGCCCGGGAGGTCGTGGCCGGTGCCGGCGTATCGGACCGATGCCGTATCGTGGGGGGGGATTTCTTCGACTCGGTCCCTTCGTCGGGGGATGCGTACCTGCTGCGCCACGTCATCCACGATTGGGAGGACGGCGAAGCGATCACCATCCTTGGGAATTGCCGGGACGCGATGCAGCCCGGAGGCAGGGTTCTGGTCGTGGAGACCGTGATTCCCTCCGGCAATGAGCCGTGTTTCGGGAAGTGGCTCGACCTGATGATGCTCGTGGTCGGCGGACGAGAGCGCACCAGGGAACAATACGGGGACCTGTTTTCGGCGGCGGGCCTCCGGCTGACCCGCGTCGTCCCGACGGCCCATGAAGTAAGCGTCATCGAGGGCGTGCGCGCGTAATCGGTGTTTATCGAAGGATGCCGACCCCTTCCGGACTTTGCGTCGAAGGAAGGGCCGGTTCCTTGCTGCGAACTCTACCGGGGGATCATGGTGATGGGATCAGCAGTGGCGATGATGTATCGGTCCACACGGAGGAACCGGGGATTGCAACGCCTCCCGGAAGAATCGCAAGATATGGCACGCAGCGCGGCCAGACTCCGTTTCCCCGCCGGAGCGGAGACGGCTTTTCGCAGTTATTACTCCCGCCATTCCCTGGTCATCGTCCGGATTGCCATTCTCCTCACGGTTGTTCTCTATGGCCTGTTCGCCGTTCTGGATCTCCATGCGGCCCCCATCAGCAGGCAATCCCTATGGTTCATACGATTTGCCCTGGTGATCCCTTCCCTCCTGGGCGTGCTGATCTTCAGCTTCCACCCGATATTTCTCCGCATGGTCCAACCGATGATGACCCTCGTGGTCGGCATCAGCGCCGCCGGCATCCTTGCGATGATCGGCCTCGAATCCCCGGGGGAACTCGGCTTCCATGCCTATTATGCCGGGCTGATGCTTGTCATCATGGCGGCTCACACCGTGTATCGGTTGCGGTTCGTCTACGCCACCGGTTCGAGCATCCTTGTCCTGGCCGGGTATGATGCCATCGCCATCGCTCACCAGAATCTCCTTGTTTCCGGGGACGGGTTCCGGGTTTTCCTCAGCAACAATTTCTTCTTCGGTTCCTCCCTGATCCTCGGCATGGCGGCGAGCTATTTTCTGGAAGTGCACGTCCGGAGTGTGTATGGCAGCCGGATCCGGCTGGCCGGGGAGAGGGAAAAATCCGAACGGCTCCTCCGAAACATTCTTCCCCGGGAGATCGCAGCGACCCTCAAGGAACGGGAGGGAGTCATCGCGGACCATTTCGACGAGGCAAGCATCCTGTTCGCCGATGTCTCGGATTTCACATCCCTGTCGGCGAACAGGAATCCCCGCGAGATTGTCGGGCTGCTCGACGAGATCTTTTCGCACTTCGACGATCTCGCGGGCCGGTACGGTCTCGAGAAGATCAAGACCATCGGCGACTGCTACATGGTGGCAGCGGGGGTGCCGCGATGGCGCCACGATCATGCACACGTCCTCGCCCGTCTCGGGCTGGAGATGTTGGCTTACGTGAAAAGGCGCGGGTTCGGCGACGTCCCGCGGATCTCCCTCCGGGTCGGCATCCATTCCGGACCGGTGGTTGCGGGAGTGATCGGGAGGAAAAAATTCATCTACGATCTTTGGGGTGACACGGTGAACGTGGCCAGCCGGATGGAACACCATGGATCGAGCGGCAGGGTGCAGATCACGACTAGCTCCTACGAACGGATCAAGGACGATTTCCTCTGCGAGCCGAGGGGAACGGTCTGGGTGAAGGGAAAAGGGGAGATGCCCGTCTGGCACGTCCTGTCCGAGAAGACGTCCCATTCGGCGGAAGGGACCGCACCTTCGTCCCTGCACGGTGCCTGCCCCTGAAATCCGCCCTCCTTCGCCGCTAGGGACCGAAGAGAGAGCGGATGAGATCCATCAGGTCCGACTTGGCCTCGAAGCCGACGCCCGGGACTTCCGGCAGGCGGATCATTCCATCCTCCACCGGTGTGGCGTCGGCGAACCCCCCGAACGGGGCGAACACCTCGGGGTACGATTCGTTCCCCCCCAGCCCGAGGCCGGCGGCGATGTTGAGGGCGAACTGGTGTCCGCCGTGGGGGATGCAGCGGTCGCGGGACCAGCCCATCTCCCCAAGCACCTCGAGCATCCGGAGATACTCCACCAGGCCGTAGGACAGGACCGGGTCCATCTGGAGGATGTCCCTGTCCTTGCGGAGCCCCGCGTGGCGCAGCAGGTTTCTCGTATCCTGCATGGAGAACAGGTTTTCCCCGGTTGCGATGGGACCCTGGTACCGGGCCGCCAGATCGGCGTGGAGCCGGTAGTCGAGGGGGTCTCCGGGCTCCTCGTACCAGCGCAGGCCGTAAGGGCCAAGAGCTTCCCCGTACTCCACCGCGGCGTCGAGGTCGAAGCGGCCGTTCGCGTCGACGGCAAGGCGGTCTCCGCCTCCCACCAGGGAAAGGACCTCCTCGATCCTCCTCAGGTCGTCCGCCAGGGGGGCCCCGCCGATCTTGATCTTCACCACCCGGTACCCGGCGTCCAGGTAGCGGCTCATTTCGTCCCGCAGCTCCCGTGTTCCTTTCCCGGGATAGTAGTAGCCGCCCGCAGCGTAGACGAAGACCCGGTCTGCGGCGGCACCGTTGTTGTAGCGGTCGGCGAGCAGACGGTAGAGGGGCTTTCGCTCGATTTTGGCCACCGCGTCCCACACGGCCATGTCGATGACGCCCACCGCCACCGAGCGCTCTCCGTGGCCGCCCGGTTTCTCGTTGGCCATCAGGATGTTCCGGAGCCGGAAGGGGTCGAGGTTGTCCCGGGCCCCGGACACGTACGTCGAGGGATCGGCCTCGCGCACGCGGGGGAGGAACCGCTCCCGCAGCAGGCATCCCTGGGCGTACCGGCCGTTGGAGTTGAACCCGTATCCCACGACCGGTTTGCCGTCCCGGATCACATCGGTGACCACGGCCGCAACCGACACCGTCATCCCGCGGAAGTCGATGTACGCGTTGCGGATGGGGGAGGCGATGGAAGCGGTGCGCTCCTTTATGTCGACGATCCTCATCGCCGGGTCAGTTCCCCAATGCGGCGATCACGGCGTCCGTGACCTCGACGGTCGTTGCCGTCCCGCCCAGGTCGGGGGTCAGGGTCTTGCCTGCGCGGGTCACCTTCTCGATGGCGCCCATGAGGCGCTCGCCGGCTTCCCCTTCCCCCAGGTGCTCCAGCATCAGGACCGCGGTCCAGATCGTGCCCAGGGGATTGGCGATCCCTTTCCCCATGATGTCGAAGGCGGACCCGTGGATCGGTTCGAACATCGACGGGTACGTTCGTTCCGGGTTGATGTTTGCCGTCGGGCCGATCCCGAGGCTGCCCGACAGCGCCGCCGCGAGATCGGAGAGGATGTCCGCGTGAAGGTTGGAGGCGACGAGCACGTCGAGCGTCCCGGGCTTGAGCACCATTCTCGTGGTGACCGCGTCCACGAGCATCCGGTCGGTCGCCACATCCGGAAACTCCCGGGCGACCTCGGCGAAGATCTCGTCCCACAGGACCATGCCGTGGCGCTGCGCGTTCGACTTCGTCACCAGCGTCAGCAGCCGCCGGGGCCGCTTCCGCGCCAGGCCGAAGGCGAACCGCATGATCCGCTCCACCCCGGGACGCGTGAACACCGACACCTCCATCGCCACCTCTCCGGGCAGGCCCCTGTGGGCCCTTCCCCCGACGCCCGAATATTCCCCTTCCGTGTTCTCCCGGACGATGATCCAGTCCAGGTCCCTGCCGGTGCGACCCCGGAGCGGTCCCGCGATCCCGGGAAGGATGCGCGCGGGCCGGTAGTTCCCATACTGGTCGAACCCCTGGCAGATGGGAAGGCGCAATCCCCACAGCGTGATGTGGTCCGGGAGGGAAGGGTGCCCCACGGCGCCGAAAAAGATCGCATCGAAGGCACGCAGCGTTTCCAGGCCGTCGGGGGGCATCATGTGTCCGTGCTCGTGATAGTAGTCGCTCCCCCACGGGAACGTCCTGAACTCGAAGCGGAACGCGCCGTCGCGCTCCGCGATTGCCTGGAGAACGCGGACTCCCGCGGGGATGACCTCTTTCCCGATGCCGTCGGCCGGGATCACCGCGATCCTGTGCGTGCGCATGATCGTTCCTCCCGGAATTCCCGCTATCGGGCCTTGGGACCGGTCTTGCGGATCTTCGCGCAGATGGCGTCCGTCACCTCGGCGGTGTTTGCTTTCCCCCCGATGTCCGCCGTGCAGATTCCCTCCGCGAGGACGGACTTCATCGCCTCCATGACGAGGTCGCCCGCCTCGGGGAACCCCAGGTGGTCGAGCATCATGGCGCCGCACCAGATCTGGCCCATCGGGTTGGCGATCCCCTTGCCCGCGATGTCCGGGGCGGACCCGTGGACCGGCTCGAACATGGAGGGGTGCTTCTTTTCCGGGTTCAGGTTCGCGGAGGGCGCGATCCCGATGCTTCCCGCGATGGCGGGGCCCAGGTCCGACAGGATGTCCCCGAACAGGTTGCTTCCCACCACGACGTCGAAATCCTGCGGGTGCGTGACGAACCGCGCGACGAGGGCGTCGATGTGGAACTGGTTGGCCTCGACGTCCGGATACTCCTTCGCCAGGGACCAGAAGATTTCGTCCCAGTACGGCATCGTGATGTTGATTCCGTTCGACTTGGTTGCGGAGGTGACCCGCTTCCGTTCCCTTTTCCGGGCGAGTTCGAAGGCGTACCGGACGACCCGTTCCACCCCCAGGCGGGTGAACACGGCGTTCTGGACGACGATCTCGTTGGGCTGCCCCTCGTACAGGCGGCCGCCCATGTTGGAATACTCTCCCTCGTTGTTCTCCCGGACGACGTAGAAATCGATCTCTTCCGGTCGCCGGTTCGCGAGGGGAGTTCGCACCCCGGGCAACAATTGGACGGGACGAAGACTGATGTACTGCTGGAACGTCCTGCGAATCGGGATCAGCAGACCCCACAGGGAGACGTGGTCGGGAACCCCGGGGTACCCCACGGCCCCGAGGTAGATCGCGTCGTGCAGGCGCAGGAGATCGAGTCCGTTCTCGGGCATCATCCGCCCGTGCTTCGCGTAATATTCGCAGCTCCAGTCGAACTCCTCGCACCGGAAGCGGAGCCCTCCGTGCACCTCGGCCGCGGTGTCGAGAACCTTCTTCCCGGCGGCGACGGTTTCCATGCCGATCCCGTCTCCCGGGATCAGCGCCAGACGGATCTCTTTCATCGAACATTTCCTCCTTTTCCAAGCCGGACAGCCGGTGTCCGGATCCGTTTATTGGAAAAACGCCCCCGTGGGCAGAGGCACGTAGAGAAGCTTCGCGAAGATCAGGTAGAAGAAGGTTACCTCGGCCAGAACCACGCAGAAAAGCTTGGCGGCCAGAAGCGGCGTGACCTCCCGGCGGGACGAAGCGAGGTAGCAGGCCATCACCCAGAAGCCGGCCACGCTGGAAAGGAAGAAGCCGATGTAGGGGATGGCGAGAACCCAGACAAAGAGGATGGCGCCGCTGCCGATGATCTTGGCCCGGTCCCCCTCGGCGAAGATCGACCGCCGTTCCGGGCGAACGAGCCCCTTGACCACGAGGGCCACCGAGAACGCCGCAAGGAGGAACAGGAGCGCGTGGGGGAACATGATGCTCAGGCGCCCCACGTCGCCCCGGCCCCACCAGAAGACGCCCGCAATGGCCAGTCCGAGGATGCCGCTCAAGAGGTCGGTGTTCGCGCGACGCGTCATTCGGGGGGCTCCTCCTCCCGCAGTTCCTCCATGGGTTTCTTGAGCCTCCTGACCCCCGCCGACAGGTAGGGGGAGGCGAAGGAAAGCACCATCAGGACGATGATGATCTGGGAAAGACGGTTCTGGAACAGCATCAGCCACGGGTGTTCCAGGGCGGTACCGCGAAGGAGGGTCTG
>CP070783.1:412710-465880 GCA_020346465.1 Deltaproteobacteria bacterium | reverse complement strand
GGTACCTCGAGAACGAGCCGTGGTGGCGGGCGGTCCAGTCGGGGGAGTACCGTTCCTTCTACGATCGCTGGTACCTCCGGAAGGGCCGCGCCTGAGCACCCATATTTCCACCGTGGCGCTGTCGCGCAGGCGGCTCTACTTCGTGCTCCTGGCCGCGTGGGTCGTCCTGACGTTTGCCCTGACCTCCATCCCGCATCCGGGCGTCCACCTCCCCTTCCGGTTCGCGGATAAGGCCGCGCACTTCTGGTTCTACGGCGTGATGGGGCTTCTGTTCGCCCTGTGGCGCAGGGAGTCCGGCATTCCCGCGAAACGGGCGGTCCTCGAGGGCCTGCTTTTCACGGCGGTGATGGGCGCGGTCGACGAGGTCCACCAGCACTGGATTCCCGGCCGCTCCATGGAGCTGCTGGACTGGGTGGCGGACGCCATGGGAGGCGGGATCGGCGCGTGCCTCTCCCTGTTCCTCCCTCATCTCTTCCCCTTCCTGATCACTGAATGACCATTCATTTTCCGGTTGATTCCCGGTCCCCGTTCCGGTATCATCCTTCCTGTTTTCCATTTCCTTGCAGGCGGTTCCGGCCGGGAGGTGCGGCGTGAGGATGCTCGTGGCGATCAAGCCTGTCCCCAACCCCGACGAGAGGGTGAAGATCCGAAAGGACGGGACCGGGGTTGTTCTGGACAACATCAAGATGGTGATCAACCCGTTCTGCGAGATCGCCGTGGAGGAGGCCCTCCGGATACGGGAGAAGCGGGGCGGCGAGGCGGTCATCCTGACGATCGGCCCGAAGGAGGGCGAGCAGCAGATCCGCACCGCGCTGGCCATGGGGGCGGACCGTGCGATCCTCGTGGAGACGACGGAGGAGCTGGACTCCCTGGGCGTCGCCCGGCTGATGGCGAAGGTCGTCGAGCAGGAGAAGCCGGACTTCGTCATCATGGGGAAGCAGGCCGTCGACGACGACAACAACCAGGTCGGGCAGATCCTGGCGGCGATCCTCTCCCTCCCGCAGGCGACCTTCGGGTCGAAAATCGAGTTCTCCGAGGACGGGAAGAGGGCCAACGTCACCCGCGAGGTGGACGGGGGGCTCGAGACGATCGGCGTGACGCTGCCCGCGGTGATCACGACCGACCTGCGCCTCAACGAGCCGCGCTACGCGTCGCTGCCCGGCATCATGAAGGCGAAGAAGAAGGAGATGAAGGTCGTCCCGGCGGATTCCCTCGGGGTGGACACCGCCCCCCGGGTGCGCCTGCTCTCCCTCGCCCCGCCCAAGGAGCGCGCGGGGGGGAAGAAGGTGGCCGACGTGGCGGAGCTCGTCGACAAGCTGAAGAACGAGGCCAAGATACTCTAACCATCGGGGACGTTCTTAAACTTTTTAATGTCGTTGGGGGAAAACCCCGGGAACTTTTCCCCCTTGGACGGTAACGAACGTTTCCTTGCTGGAGATTAAAAAGTTTAAGAACGTCCCCCTTTTCGGGAGGAAAGCGATGGCGGACATACTGGTCGTGGTCGAGCACCAGGAGGGGGCGTTCCGGAAGACGACCCTGTCCACCCTGACGGCGGCGAAGACGCTCTCGGGCCTGATCGGCGGCGAGGTGGACGCGCTCGTCCTCGGGCAGGGGGTGCAGGCGGTGGCCGACACGGTGGCTGCCCACGGCGTGCGCGCGGTGCTCCTGGGAGAGAGCGAGCTGTTCGCGCGGTATCTGGCCGTCGCGTACGCCCCGGCGGTGGCGCAGGTCGCCAGGGAAAAAGGGTACGGGGCGGTCCTGGCCCCGGCATCCACCTTCGGGAAGGACTTCATGCCCCGCCTCTCCGGTCTCCTGGACGCCCCGCTGGCGAGTGACGTCTCGGGGTTCTCGAAGGAAGGGGACAGCTTGCGCGTCCAGCGGCCCATGTACGCGGGGAACGCCATCGCCACGGTCGAGCTCGTCGGCAGCCCGCTCCTGTTCACGGTGCGCCAGACCGCCTTCGACCCGGCCCCGCAGTCCGATGCGAAGGCGCCGGTCGAAAGGGTATCCTTGGCGGCGGACCCGGGAGGTACTGTCTTCGTCGGCCGGGAGGAGACCAAGTCCGAGCGCCCGGAGCTTACCGAGGCGCGGGTCGTCGTCTCCGCGGGCAGGGGGATCAAGTCCCCGGAGAATTTCAAGCTCGTCGAGGAACTGGCCGACCTGTTCCAGGCGGCGATCGGCGCCACCCGTGCGACGGTCGACGCGGGGTGGGCCCCCAACGACTGGCAGGTGGGGCAGACGGGAAAGATCGTCGCCCCGGAGCTGTACTTCGCCCTGGGGATCTCCGGCGCCATCCAGCACCTGGCGGGGATGAAGGACTCCAAGGTGATCGTCGCCATCAACAAGGACGAGGAGGCCCCCATCTTCCAGGTGGCCGACTACGGGCTGGTGGCCGACCTGTTCAAGGCGGTGCCTGCGCTGATCGCGGAGCTCAGGAAATTGAAGTCCGCCTGAAGGCGAACCGATATAGTAGGAGTGGACGCCCGCGCAGACCGTGGTCACGTTGCATGCGTGGGCATTTTGATATCCCCGCTCGCCAACGGTTTCGGGAGGTTGACCCTTGAAGGAAAAACCATCGCGCGGCGATCTCCTCTCGCGCCTGAAGGAAAAGGATTTCACCGCAGCGGTCATCGGCCTCGGGTACGTGGGTCTCCCGCTCGCGGTCGAGTACGCGCAGGCGGGAATCCAGGTCGTCGGGATCGACTCCGACGGGGAGAAGATCCGGGCGATCCGCTCGGGGAAGTCGTACATCGACGATGTCCCCTCCGAGACGATCAGAACCCTGGTCGCCGCCGGGCGCCTGCGGGCGACCTCCGACTACTCGGCTCTGGCCGAGGCGGACACGGTCAATATCTGCGTGCCCACCCCGCTCCGGAAGACGAAGGACCCGGACCTCTCCTACGTCGTGAACGCGGCGGAGCAGGTCGCCAAATATCTCCACCGGGGCATGCTGATCGTCCTGGAGAGCACCACCTATCCGGGAACGACCGACGAACTCCTCGTGCCGATGTTCGAGGAGAAGGGGTTCACGGTGGGCGAGGACATCTTCCTCGCCTTTTCGCCCGAGCGCGTCGACCCGGGAAACCCGCAATATACGACGAGGAACATCCCGAAAGTGGTCGGAGGAGCCACGCCGCGATGCACGAAGATGGCCGCGGCCCTCTATGCGGGAGTCCTGGAGAACGTGCACCCGGTCTCCAGCGCGTCGGTGGCGGAGATGGTGAAGCTCCTGGAGAACACCTTCCGCTCGGTGAACATCGGGCTTGTCAACGAGATGGCCCTGATGTGCAACCGGATGGGGATCGACGTCTGGGAAGTGATCGACGCGGCGAAGACAAAGCCGTTCGGGTACATGCCGTTCTTTCCCGGCCCGGGGATCGGGGGCCACTGCATCCCCCTGGACCCGTTTTACCTGTCGTGGAAGGCGAAGCAGTTCGGGTTCGAGTCCCGGTTCATCGAGCTGGCCGGGGTGATCAACGGGCAGATGCCCCACTTCGTGGTCGGCAAGGTGATTGACGCCCTCAACCGGTTCAAAAAATCCGTGAACGGGGCGCGGGTGCTGATCCTGGGCGTCGCCTACAAGAAGGACATCAGCGACGTCCGCGAGTCCCCGG
Organism: Deltaproteobacteria bacterium; assembly: GCA_020346465.1. Taxonomy (GTDB): domain Bacteria; phylum Desulfobacterota; class Deferrimicrobia; order Deferrimicrobiales; family Deferrimicrobiaceae; genus CSP1-8. Next base: position 462,266 of record CP070783.1, on the reverse strand, counting down.
CGCTCGACATCCTCCAGCTCCTCGCCCGGAAGGGGGCGAGGCTCTCCTACTGCGATCCCCACGTGCCGGTCCTCGCCGAGCACGGCATGAACATGAAAGCAGAGCCGTTCACGGCCGCGACTCTCAGGAAGGCGGACTGCGTGGTGGTCGTGACGGATCACGGCGCTTTCGACTACCGGCTGGTCGCCCGGGAGTCGAAGGTGGTGGTCGACGCCCGCAACGCACTCAAGGGGAAAAACGGCAGCAAGATCATCAAACTTTAATTTTGGGGACGTTCTTAAACTTTTTAATCCATGAAAGTTCAGCAACGTCCCCCGGGGAGGAAGTTCTGCAAAGCTCCTTTGTCCGTAAATCGTTACTTTCGGAGGGGTCATGTACCTGGTGACGGGGGGAGCGGGGTTCATCGGGTCGAACCTGGTCCAGGCCCTCCTCGCGGACGGCAAAAAGGTACGGGTCCTGGACAACTTCCTGACGGGGAAGAGGGGGAACCTCGCCGGCCTGTCGGAAACCTACGGGGATGCCTTCGAACTGGTCGAGGGGGACCTGCGCAACCTCGAGGCCACGCGACGCGCCGTCGAGGGGGCGGCGTACGTCCTCCACCAGGGGGCGCTTCCCTCCGTCCCGCGGTCGGTTGCGGACCCGGTCCTGTCCAACGAGATCAACGTGGGAGGGACGCTCAACCTCCTCGTCGCCGCACGGGACGCCGGCGTCAAAAGAGTCGTCTATGCCGCTTCCTCCTCCGCCTACGGCGACACGCCCGAACTCCCCAAGCGCGAGTCGATGGCGACGAACCCGAAGAGTCCGTACGCAGCCCAGAAGCTCGCCGGAGAGCAGTACATGCGGATCTTCCACGAGGTGTACGGGGTAGAGACGATTTCCCTGCGATACTTCAACGTCTTCGGCCCGAAGCAGGACCCGGAGTCGACGTACGCGGCGGTGATCCCGCGGTTCATCACGGCGGTCCTCTCCGGCGCTCCCCCGACGATCTACGGGGACGGCCTCCAGACCCGCGACTTCAGCTACATCGACAACGTGGTGCGTGCCAACATGCTGGCGTGTGACGGCCCCCGGGAGGCGTGCGGGAGGGTGATCAACGTCGCGTGCGGGGAGCGCGTATCCCTGCTCGCCATTCTGGAGGTCCTTTACGGACTCGCCGACCGGCGTCTCTCCCCCCGTTTCGAGCCTGCGCGGGCAGGCGACGTCCGCGACTCCCTCGCCGACATCTCCCTGGCGAAGGAACTCCTGGGGTACGAGCCGGTGGTTCCCTTCCCCGAAGGCCTCTCCCGCACCTTCACTTACTTTCACCAACGGGGACGTTCTTAAACTTTTTAATCAGCCTGAAAACCGGGGAAAAACTTCCTTCCTCCCTCTTTTACGCCTTCCCTTCACGCTTCCATGGCACATCTTTTGAAAAAAACATCAACATGCCAAGGCACGCGCGTATCGACTTCCCCGGTGCGGTGCATCATGTTTATGCGCGGGGGATCGAGAAAAGGGATGTGTTCCTGGATGAGCAGGACAGGTGCGAGTTGTGGCGCAGGATCCTCTCGAACCGGGACAAGTTCGATTCCTCCTGCCTGGCATGGGCCTTCCTGCCCAATCATTTCCACATCGTGTTCCACAGCCGGAAAGGGAATCTCCCGGACTTCATGCGGTGCGTGATGACGGGATATGCCGGTTACTTCAACAGAAAATATGAGCGTGCGGGACACCTATTCCAGAACCGATACAAATCCGCCCTCGTCGGATCGGCGCGCTATCTGCTTGAAGTCATACGATATGTCCACCTGAATCCCGTCCGGGCGGGGATCGTTTCCTCCCTGAACCTTCTTTCGGAGTACCCTTGGACCGGCCATCACGAAATCGTGCGGTCGGGGATCTTCCCCTGGGAGGAATTCCCGGAGGTCTGCAACTTCTTTGCGGAGGGGGGAAAGACGGATCGAATCCCCCTGTACCTCGATTTTCTGGCGGCAGGAGTGGATGGGGATTGCGCTGAGGGCTGCGGAGACGGCTTTGAAGCGTTTCATTCCGCGTTGTCCACCCGCGAGGAAGACCTTCGGACATTACCGGAAAAGGAAAGCCGGAAGAGGGAATTTCTGGACATCGTTTCCCGTTGTTCCAAGGAATTCGGCACCAGTCCCGACCGCATCTTCAACAAACGAAGGGATCGCGGTTCCGTGAATGCCCGGAAAAAGATTCTCCACGCCTGCGTGGTGGACAGGGGAATGAAACAGGCATCCGTTTGCACGTGGCTTGGGCTCACCCGTGCCGGAGGGGCATATCTGCTCCGAGAAGGGTAGAGCATTACCCTAAAAAGATTGGGAAAGTTCAGCAACGTCCCCTGGTTGGAAAGTAACGTTCCGGGGGGTTCAGGAGATTTTCCGGCAGACGATCAAAAACGCCGAGTGGGAAAACATCCACTGGACGGGGCGCACGGACTGGCCCTTGACGTGCCAGGGGCGGTGCATCACCTCGAATACCTCCGGGGCGGTGAACCCCCCTTCCTCCTCGACCCGGTCGACCATCTGCTTGACCTGGATCGTGGAGGGGAGGTAGGAGAGGAGAATCCCCCCCGGGACGAGCGCCAGGGCGGCGTGGGGGACCACGTGCCACGGTTCCGGCAGGTCGAGGACGACCCTGTCCACGTCCCGATCCTCGATCCCCTCGTAGATGTTGCGCACCCGGATCTCGTGGTTCGGGCATGCGCCAAGAAACCGCGCAACCGTCCGGGCGCCGCTTGAAGCAAAGTCCTCCCGCACCTCGTACGAAACGAGGCGGCCCGAGGGGCCTATCGCCTCGAGCAGCTTGATCGCAAGCGCCCCCCAGCCGATCCCCGCCTCGACGATGGTGGCCCCCGGGAAGACGTCCGCCCACAGGAGGATGGGGCCGATGTCCTTCGGATAGATGATCTGGGCGTGCCGCTTGAGATTCATGATGAACTGGTTGAACGTCGGCCGGAATACCCGGTATTCCGCCCCCATTGCGGTCCAGACGCGGCTGCCGTCCGGCTTGCCGATGATGTCGTCGTGGAGGATGTTCCCCTTGTGGGTGCCGAAAAGCTTCCCGGGGGAAAGGGTCATCATGCGTTCCTCCCCCTTCGGGTCGACGAGGATCACCTCTTCCCCCGCGCGAAGCGCCCCTCCCGGTTTCCTGCCCTCCATCAGCGCACTGCTCCTCTCCCCACCTTTTCCTTCAGCCGGCAGAAGCCGCATGTCTCTGCGTATGTCGGCGCACCGCAGACGGCGCAGGTCCCCGGATGCTCTGCGCCGGAGGGGGGGGCTTCGTTGATCTCCGCGCTCGTTAAAAAGTTTAAGAACGTCCCCTTTTTGGTGAGGAAACCCATGTAGAGCCTGCTCCGGGTCCCGGGCATCTTCTCCTCGAGCAGGGAGAGGGCCTCCTTGTAGACGAGGGAGGTGGCGTCCTCGCTCATGGGGCACTCCTCCGTCACGTAGTCGATCCCCTTGAGGAACCCGTACGCCGCCGTCTCCATCTCGCTGACCCGCCACAGCGGTTTGACTTTGCGCACCAGTCCCCCGCCCTCCCCGGGGAGGAGGGGATGCTGCCGCTCGAGGTGATCCCCGTGCCAGTGCAGCAGGTTCCCCAGGAGCCTGGCCGCCTCGTCGTCGAGGTTGTGGCCGGTCGCGACCACGGTGAATCCCCGGGTAGCCGCCACCCGGTTGAAGAAGTACCGCTTCACCGTTCCGCAGACGGAGCACTCCTCCTTCCGACTCCGTTTCGCCGCTTCGGGGATCGGCACCCCTTCCCGGCGCAGGTCCACGACGATGGGTTCCTTGCCCCGGGATGCGGCGAAGGCGGCGATCTTCTCCCCCGACCGGTCCGAATACCCCTCGATCCCGAGGTCGATGTAGAGCCCTTCCGTGTCGTACCCGAGCTCCATGAGAATGTCCCAGAGGACGAGGCTGTCCTTGCCCCCGGAGACGCAGACGAGCACCCGGTCGCGCGGCTCGAGGAGGGAGAACTTCCGGATCCCCTCCTCGACCTGCCGGCGGAAGAAGACGAAGAAGCAGTCGGGGCAGAAGGCGGAATGGTGGCTGGGCAGGTCGACCGCGGCCGCGGCCTTCCTGCATCGCTTGCACTTCACCGGCTATCCCCCGGAAACGACGGAGATGATGTCCACGGTTTCGCCGTCCTCCACGCGCTGGTCCTTGGTGAGCAGCCTCGTCCCCTGCGTCACGAGGACCGTGGTGGGGCGGACGCCGGCGGCGGCCAGGATGTCCAGGACCCTCTTCGGCCCCGGGAGCGTAAGCTCCTTCTTCTTCTGCGGCATGCGGACAAGGATCATGATGGCGTTTCCTTTTCGTGGTCGCTGTCCCTTCAATCATAGCAGACAACCCCTTTCCGCCCCAATTTCGGTTGAGTCACCGCACCCCGGGGGGTAAGATGGGAGCCATCCCATCCTCGAGGAGGAGGTTGTTCCCATGGGCTTGCGGGCCGTTCTTTGCGTCCTCGTCATCCCGCTGATGATTGCCGTCGTCTCCGGGTGCGCCAAGAAGGAGGAACCGAAACCCGAGGCCTCGCCCACGACCGCGGCGGTGGCCGCCAAGGGCGAGGGGAAAGCCCTCTTCGAGCAGAAGTGCAGCGTCTGCCACGGCCTCGACCGGGCCACGGCCCGTACCGAGACCAAGGAGGAGTGGACGTCGATCATCCAGGAGATGCAGGAGAAGAAGGCGGACTGGATCTCCGACGAGGAGGCGGCCAGGATTCTCGACTACCTCGCATCCTCGCACGGCAAGTGACATCGCAGATCATCGACTCCCTCGTCGCGGGGCGGGGCCCGAAGGGGAAGTAGGGCGAGGGGATACCCCCGGGGATGCGCTTTCGCCCCCGGGATAGCACGGGCGGGCGGTCTCTTCCCGGGGGGCGCCCGTTTTTCTTCGGCGGTGGGGGGCCATGGATATCCTGCAGGCGGTTCTTCCGGTGTTCCTCGTGATCGCCATCGGCGCGGCCGCACGCCGGTTCCGGTTCATCGAGGAGTCCTTCATCGACACGGCGAACCGGCTCGTCTATTACCTCCTGCTCCCCGCGCTTCTCTTCTACAAGATCGGCGCCTCCAACTTCCGGGAGGCGTTCAACGCCCCCCTCGTCATCGGCGGGTACGCGGCGACCTTGACGACGTTCCTGATAGCGACCCTTCTCTCGCGGAAGATGGCCATCACCCCCGCCGAGCGCGGCTCGTTCGTCCAGGCGACGGTCCGGGGGAACCTGGCCTACATGGGGCTGCCGATCGTCTTCTCCGCGGTCGGGGACATCGGCCTGACGAAGGCCGGGATCCTCCTGGGCTTCATGGTCCCGCTCATCAACTCCCTCGCGGTCGTCGCCCTCGTCACCCCGCACGACAACGGGAAACAGAGAGGGCGGGAGAACGCGCGGCGGGTTGCGTCCCAGCTTGCCACCAATCCCATCATCCTCTCCTGCTTCCTCGGAATTCTCTGGAGCCTGTTCAGGATCCCCCTCCCCCCGATGGCGGAGAGGACGCTTTCGATCCTTTCCTCGGCCACGCTCCCTCTTGCTCTTCTCTGCCTCGGAGGGGCCTTCTCCTTCGAGCGGGCCCGTTCGGGATTCCGTCTCGCGGCGCTGGCCACGGGGATGAAAGTGATCCTGTTGACGGCACTGGCGGTCGCCGTTTACCGGTGGATGGGCCTCACGGGGGACGACCTGCACGTGGGGGTGATCATGATGGGGTGTCCGGCGGCTGTGGTCACCTACGTGATGGCGTCGCAGCTGAAAGGGGACGCGGACCTGGCCAGCACGACCATCGTCCTGTCCACCGCGGTCTCGGCCGTCACGATCACCGGCTGGCTGTTCTTCCTGAACGCGGCCGGGTGGTAGGAAAAGCCGCCCGGCCCTCTCTACAGGGCTTCCCGTCCCCGCTCCCCCGTCCGGATCCGCACGACCTCCTCCACGTCGTAGACGAAGATCTTCCCGTCCCCGATCTTTCCGGTGCGGGCGGACGTGAGGATCCTCTCGACCACGACGGGGACCAGGTCGGCCGCCACGGCCACCTCCACCTTGAGCTTCGGGATAAACTCCACCAGGTATTCCGCGCCGCGGTAGATCTCGGTGTGCCCCTTCTGCCGCCCGAATCCCTTCACCTCGACGACGGTCATCCCGGTGACGCCGAGGTCCTGCAGCCCGTTCTTCACGTCGTCCAGCTTGGACGGCTTGATGATCGCCTCGATCTTCTTCATGGCGGACTACCTCTTCTCGATCAGCTGGAAGTTGGGGTATGCCGCGTTCCCGTGCTCGTGGTAATCCAGGCCGTCCATCTCCTCCTCCTCGCTCACCCGCAGACCGACGGTCTTCTTCAGGAGGAAGAAGAGAAGCGCGGCCGTGACGCTCACCCAGGCGAAGGCGGCGCCGACGCCCAGCGCCTGGACGCCCAAACGGGCCATGGTGAACCCTTCCTCGTGGAAGACGGCGGCCAGCAGCGTTCCCAGCGCGCCGCAGACGCCGTGGACGGAGATCGCGCCCACCGGATCATCGATGCGGATCCGGTCGAAGAAGAGGACCGACAGGACGACCGCGCCCCCCGCGATGGCCCCGATAGCCACCGAAGCCACGGGTGTCACCGTGGCGCAGGGGGAGGTGATCGCCACGAGTCCGGCGAGCACGCCGTTGAGCGCCATCGCGCCGTCCGGCTTTTTGAAGATCGCCCAGGCGACCAGGAGCGACGCGATGGCGCCCGCCGCCGCGGCGAGGTTCGTGTTCACCGCAATGCGTGCGATGTCCGCGGTTCCGGCGGTGGTGCTTCCCGGGTTGAACCCGAACCACCCGAACCAGAGGATGAAGACCCCCAGGGCGGCCATGGGGATGTTGTGGCCCGGGATCGCCGTGACCTTTCCGTCTTTCGTGTAGCGCCCCTTGCGGGGTCCCAGCATGACCGCCCCCCAGAGCGCGGCCCAGCCGCCGACGGAGTGGACGACCGTGGAGCCGGCGAAGTCGATGAACCCGAGCTTCTCCAGCCACCCGCTCCCGTGGTACAGGCTTCCCCACGCCCACGACCCGAATACCGGGTAGATGAGTGCGCTGATCACGGCGCTGCAAAGGAGGTACGCAGAGAACTTCGTCCGCTCCGCCATCGCCCCCGAGACGATGGTGGCTGCCGTCGCGGCGAAGACGACCTGGAACATCCAGAAGGCGTAAAGCCACTTGTCGCCGTCCTTCGCGAAATCGGAGAGAAGGAAGCCGTCCGTCCCGAACCAGCCGGAGGGGCTCGTGCCGAACATCAGCCCGAACCCGAGGACGAGGAAGGCGATCGACCCGACCGAGAAGTCCATCAGGTTCTTCATCATGATGTTGACGGCGTTCTTCGCCCGGGTGAAGCCGGACTCCACCATGGCGAACCCCGCCTGCATGAAGAAGACGAGGAACGCCGCCACGAGAGTCCAGACGAAGTCGAGGTTCTTCTGGACCTCCGCGGGCGTAGGGGCCGGTGGGGCGGACGGCGCCCCGGCTGCCTCCTGCGTCGGCGGGGCAGTCACCCCGGCGGCCAGGCCGTCCGCGGCGACTCCGGCCGCAATCAGCAGTGTGGCGAGGAAGAAGAGAATCAAAGGCCATTTCCCGGTCGTGAATCGGATCATCGAAGGTCTCCTTTCCTGGATGCCACCAGGGATCAGAACGCCAGGGACAGGGTGGCTCCGAAGAACGTCGCATTGTCATCTTCGACCGCGTCTTTCAGGTCGCCGTCGATCAGCTGCGAATAGCTGATGTACGGCGTGACGGACAGATGCCCGTCGATGGAGATCGGCAGCCCCACGGTCAGGAGAAGGTCCACGAGTCCGGAGCTGTGCACCCTGTAATATCCCTCGTTCCAGCCGCTCGTGGCGTACCCGAGGGAGCCCGAGAGGTCCAGGCGGGAGGAGATCCCCTTGACTTCTTTCAGGGGGAAGCTGTGACCGATGCCGAAGGTTCCGTATACCCCCCCCACCTCGTCCACGTCCCAATAGATCTTCACGGTTGGCGCGAGCAGGACGTCCAGTGCGGCAGTCCCGAAGATCTCCGTCGTCGGCTCGAAGCTGGTGTGGGGGAACGTATACTGGATCACACCCACGCTGAAGTTCACCTTGTTCACGGAGAAGGAGTAGTCGAGGGTGTAGTCCAGCTCGTTGATTTCCCCGGGTGTTCCGTTTCCGTCCGTCAGGTCCGTGTTGGCCCAGATGTTCAGTCCCAGGCCCTTGTAGCCCACCGTCAGGGACGGCTGGAGGACGGGGTCGTCGGTCAGGATCAGTCCCCGCCAGACGTACTTGCTGTTCACCGCGACGTCCGCGCCGACGGACGGTCTCTCCGCCTCTTCGGCAAACGCTCCTGCGGTGATGCCGAGTGCGATCGAAGCCGCCAGGATCCACGAGATCCGCCTGGCGCGTATCCTTGCTTTCGCCCGGTCCGGGATGCGTGTCATGTCATTCCTCCGTTCCCGCCCTCCGTGTCGGTTCTGCGATGGGTGGCAGGAAACAGCGGACAGCAGGAGGCGTGCCATGCCTGGGACCGGGCGCATGCGAACCCCCGAAACCGTTGATGGGAAAGGGACCGCCAGGGGAGAGGGGAGCCGGGCCCCGCCGGACGGCAAACCCCCGGGCCCGACAAATTTGTAGGATTAACGACAAGCGTGGCGGGGTTCGTCGGCCGGCAAGGTCTCCGGGCCGCCCCTTCGCGCTGCTCCGGCGGGGCGGGGCCGGCGGGCGGACGTGCCGCCCTATTTCCAGGGGGAGCGCAGGGCGTGCTTCTTCATCTTGTAGGCGACCTGGCGGGGGGTCCAGCCGAGGATCTTCGCCGCCCGCGCGATCACCCACCCGGTGGACTCGAGGGCCCTCCGGAGCTCCTCTCTCTCCATGGCGAGAAGGTGGGCCGCCCGCGAGGACGGTGCATCGCCGCGACCCGCGGGGGCGGCCGCGACGTCGCCCTGCGGGTGACCGGGCCTATCCGCCATCCCCCCCAGCCGGACCGCCCTCGGGAGGTCCTGGGCCCCGACGAGGGAGGCTTTCGCCATCACCACCGTCCGCTCCACCAGGTTCTCCAGCTCCCGCACGTTCCCCGGCCACCGGTACTCGATCAGCAGGTCGAGCGCCCCGTTCGTGAAGGAGACCCCCTTGGCGTGCTCCCGGTTGAACCGGTCCAGGAAGTGCTCCGTGAGCGGGATGATGTCCTCCCGCCGGTCCCGAAGCGGAGGCAGGAAGAGCGGGATCACGTTCAGCCGGTAGAAGAGGTCTTCCCGGAACCGCCCCTCCTCCACCAGCCGCTCCAGGTCGGCGTTCGTGGCGGCGATGATGCGGACGTCCACCGACGTGGTCCGGTTCTCCCCGAGCCGCTCGAACTTCCTCTCCTGCAGGACGCGCAGGAGCTTCACCTGGGTGGGGAGGGGGATGTCGCCGACCTCGTCGAGGAGGATCGTCCCGCCGGAGGCCTGCTCGAACCGCCCTTTCCGCTCCTCGACGGCCCCGGTGAAGGCGCCCCGCTTGTGGCCGAAGAGTTCGGACTCGAGAAGCGTCTCGGGCAGCGCCGCGCAGTTCACGGTGACGAACGGGCGGTCGGCGCGGGGGCTGGCCATGTGAATGGCGCGGGCGACCATCTCCTTGCCGGTCCCGCTCTCGCCGCGCAGCAGCACCGTGGCGCGGGAGGGGGCGACGCTCGCCACCTGGCCGAAGACCTCCTGCATCCGCTTGCTCTGGCCGACGATGTTCTCGAGCCGGTAGGTCTTGCGGATCTTCTTCTCGAACTCCTGCCTCTGCCGCTGGAACTCCTCCTGCAGCCGGTCGATCGCCGCGTGCATCTTCAGCGCCTGGCCGATGAGGCAGCCGATCACCGTGAGCGCGCGCGCGTCCGCTTCCAGCGCCTGGGTGCCGGCCCGCCCGATCCTCTCGGCGGCCAGCACCCCGAGGACCTCATTCCCGATCTTGATGGGCACGGCGATGTAGGCGAGGGGACCCGCCGGGGCCTTGCCGTGGGCCCGCGTCTTGTCCAGGAAAGACGGCTCCTGCCGGACGTCCGGGATGGCGGAGGGGCCGCCGGACTTCATCGTCTTCCCGACGATCCCTTCCCCCCACACGTAGCGGGCGCGGGCGCGCTCCTCCGCCGCGTAGCCGGCGGACACCTCCATCCGGATCTCGCGCGTGGTGTCGTCGGGGAGAAAGATCGCCGTCCGGTCGAAGCCGAGCAGGCTCTGGAGGGTGCGGAGGGAGGTCCCCATGGCCCGCGTGAGGTTCTGCGTGGATGTGAGGATCTTCCCCACCTCGTAAATGGCGGAGATCTCCGCTTTTTCGGTGGATCGCCGGTCGGCCACGGGATGATTATAGCGCGAGGGCAGGGGGGAACGAAAATTGTGAGGGGAGCCGGCGCCCGGAGGTATAATGCGGTCAACCCTTTCCACGGGAAGAAGAAACGGCGGTTCGGCCGTTTCCCGCGGCGCCCGTTCCCGGACGAGGAGGTCGAAAGGATGCGGAAGAAACAGTCCCGTTACCTCCGGGGACCGAGGATCCTGCCTCCCCCGATCGCGAAGGGGATCGGGGCGGTAGATCTCCTCGACAACCACTTCCTGGCCTACAACGCGGGCAGGTTGCGGGAAGGCGCCAGGCTGTACGCGGAGAAGATGCTGCAGCCCGAAGTGACGGTCGGTCTTTCCCTTTCCGGGGCCCTCGTCCCGGCCGGACTGGGGGTCTCCTGCCTCGTCCCCCTGATCCGGGCCGGATTCGTCGACTGGATCGTCTCGACGGGGGCGAACCTGTACCACGACGTGCATTTCGGGCTCGGGATGGAGATGCACGCGGGGTCCCCGTTCCTCGACGACACCGTCCTCCACGGGGAAGGCGTCGTCCGGATCTACGACATCCTGTTCGCCTACGAAGTGCTTCTCGACACCGACGCCTTCTTCCGCCGGGTGCTCGAGGAGGAGGAGTTCCAGCGCGAGATGGGGACCGCCGAGTTCCACAACCGGATCGGACGATACGTCGCCGAGCGGGAGAAAAAGCTCGGCATCGGGGAGGTCAGCGTCCTCGCGGCGGCGCACCGCTACGGAGTCCCGGTGTACACCTCCTCCCCCGGGGACTCCTCCATCGGCATGAACGTCGCCGCGATGCGCCTGTTCGGCAGGGGGACGACGATCGACGTCTCGGCGGACGTGAACGAGACCGCGGGGATCGTCTACGCCGCCAAGAAAGGAAAGGGGAAAAGCGCGGTCCTGATCTTCGGCGGCGGCTCCCCGAAGAACTTCATCCTCCAGACGGAGCCGCAGCTGCAGGAGGTGCTGGGGATCGAGGAGAAGGGTCACGACTACTTCCTGCAGGTCACCGACGCCCGTCCCGACACGGGGGGCCTTTCGGGGGCCACCCCTTCCGAGGCGGTCTCCTGGGGGAAGGTCGACCCGGACAGGCTTCCCGACGCCGTCGTGTGCTACCTCGACTCCACGGTGGCGATGCCGCTGCTGACGGCGTACGTCCTGGAACGGGTGAAAAAGCGCCCCTTGCGGCGCCTGTACGACCACCGCGCCGAGTCCATCGCGGCACTCGGGAAGGAGTTCCGGAAAAACTACATCGCCTGGAAGGCCGGGGGGAAGTGGCGCCCCGGCAGGTAGGGGGTTCTCCCGCCCGCGCCCGTCACCCCGCCCGATATTCCCGCGGATCGATCGTTCCGCCGGCTGCGAGGGCCAGCAGAACCTTCCCCGTCGCGTACGCGTCCGCCTCCGCCCGGTGGAATGCCACCCCGATCCGCAGCTGCCCGCAGATCGCGGAGAGCGAGTGTTCGCGGAAGAGCCGGGTCCGGCGGGCGAGCGCCAGCGTGTCGATGACGGGGTTCCCCGGCCACTTCCCGCCGGCGAGCCTCGCCTCCATGCGCAGGAACGAAAGGTCGAACGGGGCGTTGTGGAAGACGAGGGGATCCTCCCGGAGGAAGTCGGAGATCCGGGGGAACAGGTCGGGGAACGTGGGCGCCCCGGCGACCATGAGGTCCGTGATCCCGTTGACCGCGGACGCTCCCGGGGAGATCGGCCGAAGCGGGTTCACGAGGGACACGAGCGAGTCGATCACGGTCCCGCGCAGGAAGCGGAGCAGCGCGATCTCGCAGACGCGGTGCCCGTCCGAGGGGGCAAGCCCCGTGGTTTCCACGTCGACGGCCACGAAGGGATGTTCGGCGAGGGGGATCCCGTCGGTCCTCATGCCCTCCATTATAAACGGCGGTCCCCGGCGCGTGACGTTCTTTCTCCCCTTTTCCCGTTTGTGGTATAAAGGCGGGAAAGGTCTTCCCGAGGAGCGCGAGGCCGATGAAACGATGGAAATGCAGCGTATGCGGCTACATTTACAAGGGCGACGAACCCCCCCCCGTCTGCCCCGTCTGCGGATCCCCCAGGGAGAAGTTCACCGAGATGAAATGAGCCGTTCCGGGGAGAAGGTCGCGCTGGTGACCGGCGGAGGCCGGCGCATCGGCGCGGCGATTTCCCGGCGGCTCGCCCGCGAAGGATTCACCGTCGCGCTCACCTACCGCGCCTCGCGCGAAGAGGCGTCGTCCCTCGCCCGGGAGATCGGCGGCAGGGCCTTCCCGCTCGACCTCCTCCGCCCGTCGGGCATCCCCCGTCTCCGCGCGGCGATGCGGCGGGAGTTCGGACGCCTGGACCTCCTCGTCCACAACGCGGCGGTCTTTCCCCGCACACCGGTGGGCGGTCTCCGGGCACGGGAGTGGGACGGGATCTTCGCCGTGAACCTGCGCGGGCCGTTCCTTCTGACGCAGTCGCTCCTTCCCCTCCTCCGCGCGGCTCCCGGGGGAGCGGTCCTTTTCCTGGGGGACGCGGGGGCGGCGAAGCTGTGGCCCGGCCACCTCCCGTACTGCCTCTCCAAGATCGCCCTCGCGCACCAGGCGGCGGCGTGGAAAACGATCCTCGCCCCGGAGGTCCGGGTGGGCCTGGTGGAGCCGGGCTTCGCGCTGATTCCCCCGGGGTTCCCGGAAGGCGAGTGGCGGCGGCTGCGCTCCCGTGGCGGCGTCCCGGGGCCGGATACGCCCGGCAAGGTCGCCGGCGCCGTGTTGCAATTCGTCCGCGGCGGGGGATATAATTTTTCTGTCCCATAACCATCCCGAGAGGAGAGCAGCCATGAAAAAATGGAGATGCAAGGTGTGCGCGTACGTCTACGATCCGGCCGTCGGCGATCCCGACAGCGGCGTGGCGCCGGGAACTCCGTTCGAGAAACTTCCCGAGGACTGGTACTGCCCCCTCTGCGGCGTGGGGAAGGAAGATTTCGAGCCCGAAACATAGGGAGGAGAAAAGGACCGATGGAAACGGTTTCGCTGGCAAACAACGTCCACTGGGTGGGGGCAAAGGATCCCGGTCTGGCGGTTTTCGACATTGTCATCCCGACGGAATACGGGACCACCTACAACTCGTACCTGGTCCGGGGGACCGACAAGACGGCCCTGATCGACTGCGTGAAGCGCCCGTTCGCGGAGGAGCTGTTCCGGAACATCTCCCGCGTCCTGCCCCCGGAAACGCTCGATTACGTGGTGATCAACCACTCCGAGCCCGATCACTCGGGAGCGCTCGTCGACCTGCTCGAGCGGAACCCGAATGTGACCGTCTATCTCTCCCGGTCGGCGAAGATGTTCATCGACAACATCGTCAACAGGGAGTATTCGTTCAAGACCGTCGAAGACGGCGAGGAGCTTCCCCTCGGCGGGAAGACGCTCCGGTTCCTCAATACCCCGTACCTGCACTGGCCGGACACCATCCTGACGTACCTGGTCGAGGACCGGATCCTTTTCCCGTGTGATTTCCTCGGGTCGCACTACTCGAGCCCCGAGTTCTTCAACGACGAGGTCCCCGACCAGGAGGCGACCCGCAAGGCGTTCGAGTTCTACTACAGCACGATCATGCGCCCGTACAAGGAGCACGTGCTCAAGGCGTGCGAGAAGCTCAAAGGCCTTCCGATCGCGATGATCGCGCCGTCGCACGGGCCGATCCTGCGGAAGGACCCCCAGTCGTACATCTCCTGGTACGAGGATCGCGCCTCCGTCCTCTCGCGGGTCAAGGAGAAGAAGGTGACCATCGCCTACGTCTCGGCCTACGGGAACACCGCGGCCATGGCCGCCAAGGTGGCGGAGGGGGTGGAATCGACGGGAGTCACGGCGAAGCTGATCAACTGCGTCGAGGTTCCCACGGACCAGATCATCGACGAGTTCGAGACGTCGGCGGGCTTCCTCATCGGGACGCCCACGCTCAACGCGAACGTCCCCGACCCGATCCTGCACATGATCGCGAACCTCGTCGTGCTGAACGTGAAAGGGAAGCCCGCGTCGGTGTTCGGGTCCTACGGCTGGAGCGGAGAGGCGATCAAGACGGTGCAGGACATCCTGGCCTCGATGCGCCTCAAGATCGCCGTCGAGCCGATCCGGGTCCGGATGACCCCCTCCGAGGCGGATCTGGCGGCGTGCGTCGACTTCGGGAGGAAGTTCGCCGAGAGCGTGTAGTCCGGGGAGGGTCCCCCCGTCACTTCTTCGGGGGGACCCCCTCCCGGCGCATCGCCTTCTCGGCATCCTGCTTGATTTTCTTGCCCTTTTCCGCGGCCTCCCCGCGGATCATCGCCTTGCACTCCTCGCAGATCGACCCCTCGAAGACCTTTTCCTTCGCGCACACCATGCACCGCTTCGTTTCCTCTCCCATCGTCTCTCCTTTCGGGACGGGGCGACATCCGTACAGCAAGATAGTATCCTACCCGGGGGTGGGGGGAACAGCGAACCGCAAAAGGAGGGAGGGACCGATGGCCCGGAAACGACTGGCGAGGATTCCGGAGAAACCGCGGCGGGGTCTGGTCCTCGTCCTGACGGGAGACGGGAAGGGGAAGACGACGTCGTGCCTGGGCATGGCGGTCCGCGCCGTCGGGTACGGGATGCGCGTCGCGATGATCCAGTTCATCAAGGGGTCGCTGCATTACGGGGAGCTCGACGGCGCGAAACGCCTCGCCCCCGAGTTCGAGCTGACCCCCATGGGAAAGGGGTTCGTGGGGATCATGGGGGACACCCTCCCGTTTGCGGAACACGTCGCGGCGGCGGGGAAGGCCCTGGCGACCGCGAGGAAGAAGATGCTCTCGGGAAGGTACGATGTCATCATCCTCGACGAAGTCAACGTCGCCCTTCACCTCAAGCTCCTCGAGCTGGCCGATCTCCTCTCCCTCGTCCGGGAGAAGCCGGCTTCCGTCCACCTCATCCTCTCGGGGCGGAACGCCCACGAGGAGATCGTCCGCCTCGCCCACCTCGTGACCGAGATGCGGTGCGTCAAGCACCCGTATGAGCTGGGGATCGAGGCGGAGAAGGGGATCGATTACTGACGGAGGGGGAGGGGCGTGAGAGGGAAAGGACCGGGATCGCCGCCGGAGGACCTTCGGGTCGGAGAGGAGCTCTCCTCCTGCCCCCGGTGCGGCTACGGGGCGGGATTCCACGTGGCATTCCGCCGGAGAGGCCGCTCGCTGGCCGTCTTCCTGATCTGTCCGTCGTGCTCCGACCGGTTCACCGCCGGAGAGTGGAACGTTCCCACCGGCGAGCCGCGCCCGTTCGAACCGGATCTGGACGAGGGACCCTGACCGGCCGGAGCGGCGGACTTCCCCCTCCCGTTACAGCGACCTCTCCAGCAGCGGCGACCCGTAGAGAAGGCCGAAGTAATCCTCGGTGTTCCGGATGTAGAGCTTCCCGCCGCCGGCCATGTTCTCCCCGGCGAGCTGCCCCTGCTTCATCGCGCTGCGCCACCCGAAGTTGATCCGGCTCTCCCGGCGGTTGATGTCGAAGACCTCCGCGCAGTCGCCCGCCGCGAAGACGTTGGAGACGTTCGTCAGCAGGTACTCGTCGACCAGGATCCCCGAGCCGACCTTCACCCCGCTCCCCTCCAGGAAGTGCACCGCGGGAAGCCTTTCGGTGGCGACCACGATCATCTGGCAGCGGATCTCCTCGCCGCCGGTCGTGTACACGATGTAGGTCTGCCCGTCGAGGTCGAGCACGTCGGCGATGTCCGTCCCCTCCTTGATCGTGACGCCGTTGTTGCGGAGCTTCTCCGTGGCCTTCGCCTCGAGCTCGCCGGAGATCGGGTTCCCGAACCGGGGGAGGCCGGGGTTGACCCAGATCACCTGCTGCCCCAGTTTCCTCAGCGCCCGGGCGGCTTCGAGCCCGAGGTAGCCCGGCCCGTACACGACCGAAACGTCGGAGCGGAGGGCACGCGCCTTGATCCGGAGCGCGTCGCTCAGGGAGTTGAGCGACAGGAATGCCCCGAAGCTTCCCGTCAGGCCCAGGGGAAGGATCGGCTTCCCCCCCGTGGCGACGCAGAGGAAGTTATAGGTCTCCTCGCTGCCGTCGGAGAAGAGGATCCGGTTCCTGCCGGCGTCCACCCGCCTCGCGCGCTTTCCGGACTTGACCTCGATCCCTGCGGCGGCGAGATCCTTCCCCTGCGGGTCCGGGAGCGCGGAGGGGTCCTTCTCGCCGGAGATGACGTCGGGAAGGTTCGGCCGCAGGTAGGGGGCGGCGAACTCTTCGGTCACGATGACGACTTCGGCGTCCTTTTCCATCTTCCGGGCGGCCTTCGCGGCCGCGATCCCTGCCGGCCCGCTTCCGAGAATCAGGTGGCGCATGAAGAGAATCCTCCGTGGGTAGATTTTTGCCGGAAAAGAACCATATTAATGCCGGTCGGGGGAAAAGGAAATTCGAATTTCACGGGTTTTGCCGGAGGGGGCGGTGAAGAGCCGCCCCCTTTTTTTCCCCGCGCCCGGAAGCGATTCCCCTTACGGCGGCGACGCGCCTCCCGCGTTCCCCCCGGCAAAGGTGGGCGGCACGACGATCCGGACGGCGACGTCCGTCATCTCGAAGCGGACGGGGAGGGGCCCGAGGTAGTCCCCGTCCACCTGGACGGCGGAGGGGATCCGGGAACGGACGAGGATCGACGGGGTCTCCCGGACCAGGACATCCGGGGAGCGGGTGTGTTTCTTCCGAAGGACGTTTATCGCGAACCGCAGGATCGACATGCGTCCGGGCCTGCGCAGTGCGATCACCTGGAGCGTGTTCCCCTCGAGGTTCCCCCGCGGCGCCATGATCACCCCGCCGCCGTACGTTCTCCCCCGGCAGACGAAGACGGCCTGCGCCGGCAGGCGTTCCCTCCCCGGCAGTTCCATCCAGAGCCCCGGCTGTTCCCGGAGAAGATGGCCCGCGCCCGCCAGGAAGTACGCCGCGATGCCGAGGTAACGCTTTCCCCGGGTGCCCATCCGTTCCACCACCTCGGCGTCGAACCCCGCCGAGGCCAGGAGCAGGAAATATCTCTCCCCCGCCCTGGCGAGCCGCACCGTCATGGTCCTTCCTTCGGACAGGAGCGACAGGCATCCCTCCACGGACTTCGGGAGCCCCACCTCCGTGGCGAAGACGTTTCCCGTGCCGTGGGGGACGACCAGGAGCCGCGTCTCCGTTCCGGCAAGCCCGTTGACCACCTCGTTCACGGTGCCGTCCCCCCCGACCGCGACGACCGCCTGCACCCCGGCATGGGCGGCCTCCCGGGCCAGGAGGGTGGCGTCCCGAGGGCCGGCGGTCTCCCGGATCTCGAAGGGCGTCTCCCCCGCGGCGAGGGCCTGCCGGACCCGGGTGATGTTGCGGATGATCTTCGGCCCGGCAACGGGGTTGTAGATGACGCGGATCATATTGAGGGGATTATAGATGGGAATCCTGCGGGGAAGGAAAAACTTTACGGTTTCCGCACCTCTCCTTCCGGACCCCCTTCCTGTCTGCGGGGAAACAGAAATATTCGTTGACATGGATAAGAAATCGGCGTAGGCGGGAATATAAAGGTCGATTCTCCCGTTGACCAACCAGACGTCCCTTCGGATAAGGGAAAGGCACCTGCTGGCCCGAGTGTCGGAAACATGGTCCGGACAGCCATCCAGGGTCGTGCCGCGAGATTTGTGGCTCTTCTGCTGCTTGCCCTGACGTTTTCCCCTTTCGACAAGTCCGATGATTATCTCTATCTGTTCCTGCAGGGACAGTGGATGGGGGGATCCGTCTCCGCGTCGTCCTGCGGGCCGGAAATCTCCGAGACGATCACGGAAAACGGATTGGACTCCTTCCACCACTGTTCCTGCCTGATCTGCTCGACGACGATTGCAGTAATCATTCCGCGATTGTCCCTTCTTCCGATGGCTCCCGAGGAGCCAAGGATGTTCTCCGCCATTCGCGCAAAAATCCCCTTTTATTGCGAGATCTTTCACCCTCCGCGCGCCTGACCCCCCCCTGGTTTCTCCCGTCCGGTTTCTGCGGGAACCGTTCTCCAACGGCGGGCCGTTTCCGCCCTGTTACGGATCGCATCCGCTTTCTTTCTCATGGCGCGGATCCCCGGAGGAGGAAGCGGAATTGCATGGGGAGGCAAAGCAGTGAATACGTACACATACACAATCATGGTGGTGAAGGAAAACGGGAACTATCGTGCCCTGTGCCCCGCCCTCCCCGGATGCGCCGCATACGGAAATACGCGGGAGGAAGCCCTTCAGAACATCGAGATCTCCGTCCTCTATCGCTTGGAACTAATCAAGAAAAAAGGGGAACCGATACCGGAAGACAAGGACTGGATGTAACGCCCTGGAGTCGAACGAATCGTGGACCCGCCACCGAAATGTGGAAAGGGAAAGGGGGGTGTGCGATGAAGGATATCATCGTCGGCCGGGTAACCGACATCATCGATCTCGAAACGATCAGCGTGAGGGTTACCCAGATCGTACGGAACGTCAGCAATCAATACGATTCCGAGGAACAAGTGAGGTTTCACGGCTTTGAGTTCCATCATTGGAATATGTGGAATGCGATCCCGAACAAAAGGTTTCTGGGAGCCATCCCGAAGGGGAAGAGGGTCATGTGCCTGGTGGGGGAGCGGGATGCAAAGGGGCGTCTTGAGGCGGACGTGTATCCTCTGGATCATTGAATGGCAGCGATGGGGATTCCGGGATGGCCGTTCCCGGGGAAGGACGGGGCCATCGGCTCCGTCCTTTCTTCCCATCGCTTTCCCCGGATCGGTTTGGCATTAGGAGGTTTCCCCCGGCTCCGGTGTGGGATATCGTACAGGCATGAGGTCTCTTTCCCGGGGAGAGAAGGGGTCTCCCCCGATCGTCATCGCGCACCGGGGAGCTTCCCGCCGCGCCCTGGAGAACTCCCTCGAGGCGTTCTCGCTCTCCCTGGCGGACCGCGCCGACATGATCGAATGCGACGTGAGGCTGTCCGCGGACGGGGAGCCGGTGGTCATCCACGACGCACGGACGGGGCGCACCGGAAAAGAAAACCTGGCGGTGGCCCGATGCGGCGCCGCCCGGCTCCGGGGCGTCCGGCTCCACAACGGGGAGCCGCTCCCGTTCCTTGCGGACGTGCTGGGCCTGATCCGGGGCGCCGTCCCCGTCAACATCGAGGTGAAGACGGCCGGGGGGGCGCACGCCTCCCTCCGGGTGATCCACGGCATGCGGTACCGGGGGGAGGTCGTTCTCTCGTCAGCGCTGCGCGAAGAGTGCCGGGTCGCGCGCTCCAAACGGCCGGACATCCCCTGCGGGCTGGTGACCGGACGCCCCTCGACGTCCGACATCGCCTTCTGTCTCCGGCACGCCCTCGCGTCGATCCACCCGGATGCCCGCAGGCTCTCGGTGCTCCGCATCCGGAAGGTGAGGGAGGCGGGGCTGCCCCTCATCCCGTACACCGTGGACGACGAGGAGGAGTTTTTCCGGCTCGTCGAGTCCGGCGTGGACGGCGTCTTCTCGAACCGGGCGGAAGAGCTGCGCAGGGCGTGGAGGGAACGGTTCCCCGGGGAACGATGATCCCCCGTTCGGCCGCCCGGCCGTCCGGGGCGGGACCCCGCGGCCGGCGGTGGCGCGCCGGGGGATGTTACCTCCCGAGAGCCCCCGCGTCGATATACTCCTTGGCCGCGTTGACCGCCGTGGCGGCCTCCCCCGCGCCCGCGGAGATGAGCAGGATCTTCCCGGGGTACGTCACGATGTCCCCTGCCGCGTACACGCCGGGCATGTTGGTGGACATGTCCGTGGTGACCGCGATACCGTTTCCCACGATGGAGAGGCCCCACTGCCGGAACGGCTCGAGGTTGGTCAGCATCCCGATGGAGAGGACGATCGCGTCGACCTCGATCCGTTCCTCCTTGCCGCTGCGCTCGTTCCAGATGACCGCCCCCGTGACCTTCTCCTCCCCCGTGACCTCCTTCAGGCCGAAATAAGGGAACTTCACGGTGACGTTCGAGGCGAGGAGCCTTTCGACCATCGCCTCGTGGGCCTGAAACCTGTACATCCGGTGGACAAGCGTCACTTCCGCGGCGATCCCCTCGAGCGAAAGCGCCCAGTCGACCGCGCTGTTCCCTCCGCCCACGACGAGGACCTTCTTCCCCCGCAGGGGCTCGAAGGAAGGAAGGTAGTAGTAGATCCCGTGGCCCTCCAGGTCGATCAGCTGCGGGATGTCCAGCTTCCGGGGCACGAACGCCCCGCACCCCGCGGCGATCACCACGGTCTGGGAGTAGTGGAGCCCCTTCGCGGTCGCAAGCTCGATCACCCGCTCCCCGAGGATCTTCAACCCCTTCACTCTCTCGCCGAGGACGACCGTCGGGCGGTACTGCATCGCCTGCTCGGTGAGCTGGACGATGAGGTCCCGGGCGAGGATCTTCGGATGGCCGGCGACGTCGAAGATCTCCTTCTCCGGGTACATGGAGATCAGGCGGCCGCCCACCTGCGGATACGTCTCGATCAGCTTCGTCCTGCAGTCCCGCAGCCCCGCGTAGTAGGCCGCGTAGAGCCCGACCGGGCCTGCGCCGATGACGGTGACGTCGTACATTTCGGATTGGCGGACCATCGGCGGATAGTGTAGCAGAGAACCCGTTCCTGCCGTTCCAGATTCTTCCCTCATCACCCACCTGCCGTGGTATATTTCACAGGATTGGCAGAACGTGCCGCGGGAGTGCCCGGATGGAATTGCATTATCTTCCGAAGGTGTGGAAACAGGGGACCGATTTCCTCGGCACCCGCTACGCGATCCTGTGCGGCGCCATGACCTGGGTGTCCGAATCCCATCTCGTCTCGGCCATCTCGAACGCCGGAGGGTTCGGCGTCATCGCGGGGGGAAACATGCCCCCGGAGATGCTGGCGGAGGAGATCCGGAAAACCCGCGCGAAAACCGATTTCCCCTTCGGGGTCAACATGATCACGGTGGCGCCCAACTTCCGGTCCCACATCGGGGTCGTGGTCCGGGAGAAGGTGCCCTTCGCCATCTTCGCCGGCAGCATCCCCTCGGGGAAGGACATCGAGCAGGTCAAGGCCGCGGGGGCGAAGGTCCTCTGCTTCGCGCCGGTCCTCGCCCTGGCGAAGCGGCTGATCAAGCAGGGGGTGGACGCCCTCATCATCGAGGGGAACGAGGCGGGGGGGCACATCGGGCCTGTGGCGACCTCCGTCCTCGCGCAGGAATTTCTCCTCAATCACATCACGGAGATTCCCGTCTTCGTGGCGGGGGGGATCGGCACGGGGGAGATGATCGCCCAGTACCTGGCGCTCGGGGCGGCCGGGGCGCAGCTCGGCACCCGGTTCGTGGTCGCCGAGGAGTGCATCGCGCACCCCCGCTTCAAGGAGGCCTTCATCCGGGCGCACGCCCGGGATGCCATGCCCACGACGCAGTTCGACCCTTCCCTGCCCACCATCCCGGTGCGCGCCATCGTCAACGAGGGGACGCAGGACTTCAACCGGCTCCAGCTCGAGCTTCTCACCAAGGTGAAGTCCGGGGAGATGACGAAGGAGGAGGGGCAGGTGAAACTCGAGGAGTTCTGGGTAGGCGCCCTCCGGCGGGCCGTGATCGACGGCGACATCGAGCACGGGTCGCTGATGGCGGGGCAGAGCGTCGCGTTCGCGAAGAAGATCCAGCCCGTCGCCGAGATCATCGAGGAGCTGGTTGCCGGCGCGGAGCGAAATCTCGCCGAGATGGCCAAGGGAAACGGATCCGAGGTCGGCAACGGTCTTCCCCCGGCGTTTCGTCCCGGGTTGCCGATCAATTAAGCCACCGGGTTCCTGTCACGAACATGCCAGACGAGGAGCGGACGCCATGTTCCGGATCATCCCCCGCGAAGAAGCATTCTTCGAAATGTTCGAGAAAGCGGCACAGAACGCCATGGATGGCGCCGAGGTGCTCAAGGATCTTCTGGACAACTTCGAGAACGTCAAGGAAAAAGCACGCCAGATCGAGGAGATCGAGCACAAGGGGGACACCCTTACCCACGAGATCATCAAGAAGCTGAACACGACCTTCATCACGCCGATCGACCGGGAGGACATCCTGGCGCTCACCTCCTCGATCGACGACGTCATCGACCTGATCCACGGCGCCTCCAACCGGATACAGCTCTACAAGATCACCGAGTCCACTCCCCAGGCAAAGGAGCTCGGATTCCTGATCCTGAAATCGACCCGGGAACTTCACCGGGGGATTGCCCACCTGTCCACGAAAATGGACGGAGTGTACGAGCACTGCGTCGAGGTGAACTCCCTGGAGAACGAGGCGGACCGGGTGTGCCGGGACGCGATCGCCCAACTCTTCGATCAGGAGAAGGATCCTATCCATATTCTCAAGTGGAAGGAGATCTACGAGACGCTGGAGACCGCCACCGACCGTTGCGAAGACGCCGCCAACGTCCTGGAGGGGGTCGCGTTGAAAAATGCTTGAGACCCCTCTGATCCTCCTGGGGTTGGTGGTCGTCGCGGCCCTCGCCTTCGATTTCATCAACGGGTTCCACGACACGGCAAACGCGATCGCCACCTGCATCTCCACCCGGGCCCTGTCGATCCGGAACGCCATCGTCATGGCGGCGGGGCTCAATTTCGTCGGGGCGCTGGTCTCCACGCACGTGGCGACGATGGTGGGCAAGGGGATCGTGGACCCCGGCTACGTCTCGCAGACCGTCGTCCTCTCGGCACTCCTCGGGGCGATCTTCTGGGATCTTGTCACCTGGCACTACGGGATCCCCTCCTCCTCCTCGCATGCGATCATCGGCGGGATCATCGGCGCGGTGATCGCCTCGCGCGGGGTCGGCGTCCTGAAATGGGACGGCATCTCGAAAATCGTCGCGGCCATCGTCATCTCCCCGGTGGGGGGGACGATCATCGCGTTCCTCATCATGGTCGTGATCTTCTGGGCCTTCAGAGGGTTCCACCCGTCGACCCTGAACCGGGGATTCCGGAAGCTCCAGATTGTCTCCGCGGCATTCATGGCGTTTTCCCACGGGTCGAACGACGCCCAGAAGTCGATGGGGGTGATCACGATGGCGCTCGTCTCCTACGGGGCGATCCGGACCTTCTACATTCCGGTCTGGGTCATCCTCTCGTGCGCTGCCGCGATGGCGTTGGGCACCGCGGTCGGGGGGTGGCGGATCATCAAGACGGTGGGAAGCGACTTCGTCAAGCTGCAGCCCGTGCACGGGTTCTGCGCGGAGACGTCCTCCGCGGGGGTGATCCTGACGGCGTCGGCATTGGGGATTCCCATCAGCACCACCCACGTCATCACCTCCGCCATCCTCGGGGTCGGACTCTCCCAGGGCCGGCGGAAAGTGAACTGGATCGTGGGGGCGAGAATCGTGTGGGCCTGGGTGCTCACCATTCCCGCATCGGCCGCGACCTCCTACGTCGCATACCGCCTGCTCGCCCCCGCCCTGGAAAGGATCTAGGAGCCTCCCGCATCGCCCCTTATCGCCCCCTTTGCGCCACGTCCCCCCGATGCGCTGGCGCCTCCCCCACTTTTCGGATTAAATAGGGGAATACCGCCAAGGAGGCGAACCATGATCCGGAAGATCCAGCACATCGGGGTGGCGGTCCAGAGCCTTTCCGACGCCATCCCCTTCTACCGCGATGTTTTGGGGCTCGAGTTCCTCGGGATCGAGGAGGTGGCCGAGCAGAAGGTCCGCACGGCGATCTTCCGGGTGGGGGAGAGCACGATCGAGGTGCTCGAGTCGACGTCGCCCGACGGCCCGGTCGGGAAGTTCCTCGAGAAGAACGGGGAGGGGATCCACCACCTCTGCCTCCGGGTGGACGACGCGGCGGCGGCGCTTGCCCGCGCGAGGGAGAAGGGGGTCCGCCTGATCGACGAATCGCCGCGCACGGGGGTCCACGGGATGAAGATCGGCTTCCTCCACCCGAAATCGACCTTCGGCGTCCTCACCGAATTCGCGGAAGGGGAGGACGGCCCCTGATGGCCGCCGATCCGTCCTCCCCGGGGAGGCGGGTTCTCCTCCTGTGCCTGCACAACCACCAGCCGGTGGGGAACTTCGACTCCGTCCTGGGGGAGGCGAACGACCGGTCCTACCTCCCGTTCCTCGAGACCCTCGCCCGGTTCCCGGCGATCAAAGTGACGCTCCACTATTCGGGCCACCTCCTCCGGTGGATCGCGGAAAACCGCCCGGAGACGTTTACCCTTCTGAAGGAACTCGTCTCGCGCGGGCAGGCGGAGATCCTGGGAGGGGGGATCTACGAGCCCGTGCTCCCTCTGTTGCCCGAGCGGGACCGGAGGGGGCAGATCGGCGATCTCGCCGATCTCGTGGGGAAGGTCTTCGGAAGGAGGCCGCGCGGGATGTGGCTCGCGGAGCGGGTCTGGGAGCCGGAGCTGTCCGCGTCGCTTTCCGCGTCCGGGGTCGAGTATCTTCCGCTCGACGACTTCCACTTCCTGCGGGCGGGGATCCCCGCGGAGGAGCTCGACGGGGTCTACGTGACGGAGACGAACGGGGCGATGGTCCGCCTGTTGCCGGGGAGCGAGCGGCTGCGGTACCTGATTCCGTTCCGGGACGTGGAGGAGACGCTGCGGGCGGTGGAGGCGTTGACGTCCCGGAACGTGCCGTACCCGGCGGCCATCCTGGCCGACGACGGGGAGAAGTTCGGGGTCTGGCCCGGGACGTACGACTCGGTCTACCGGCAGGGGTGGCTGCGCCGGTTCTTCGAGGGGATCGCGGCCCGGGAGGATTGGCTCGGGACGATGACCTTCGGCGAGTACGTCGCCGCCGCCCCACTCCGGGGGAAGGTCTACCTCCCGTCATGCTCCTACATCGAGATGGGGGAGTGGGCGCTTCCCCCCGCCCAGGCGGCGAGGTTCGGCGGGCTGCTCCACGATTTTCTGGCGGGAAGGCAGTTGGAGGTGAAGCCCTTCGTGCAGGGAGGGACGTTCCGGGGGTTCCTGCGCAAGTACGAGGAGGCGAACCAGCTCCACAAGCGGATGCTGTGGGTGAGCAGGCGGGTGAAGGAGGCGTCGGACCGGGGCGGCGGCCCGGAAGCGCGCGATTTCCTCTACCGCGCGCAGTGCAACGACGTGTACTGGCACGGGATCTTCGGGGGGCTCTACCTCAACCACCTCCGGGAGGCGGCGTACGCCAACCTGCTGCGCGCCGAGGAGGCCTCCGACCGCATCCTCCACGGCGGGAAGGACGGCTGGACGGAAGCGGCGAGCGGCGATCTCGATGCCGACGGGGGGGAGGAGGCGATTCTCAAGACGCCGGACCTCACCCTTCTGGTCCACGGCCACGACGGCGGCGCGCTGACGGAGATCTCCCTGCCCCGTCGCGGCGTCGCCCTGGGACACGTCCTGACGCGGAGGGAGGAGGCGTACCACCGGAAATTCCGGGACGGGGGGGCGGGGTTCGACGGGCGGACGAGCATCGGCGACCTGCTGGTTCTCAAGGACCCGGCGGTTGCCGGCGCGCTGGCGGTGGACCCGCACCAGCGGGCGTCGCTCCGGGAGGCGTTCTACCGGGAGGGGGATGCGGCGGACGGGATCCTCGACGACAAGATTGCGCCGCTGTGCGCCACGGCCGGAAGGATCGCGAAGGGGAAGGTCACGCGGAGCAGCGAGAGGATCCGCCTCGCCATGCAGGTCCCTCTCCGGGGCGGCGACGTCGATCTGGACCTGGGCAAGGTCCTGTCCCTGGACGCGGCCGGGGAGCGGTTCGAGGTCCGGTACAGGCTGCGGAACGGGGGCGGCCGGCCGGCCTGGGGGAAATTCGTCTCGGAGTGGAACCTCAACTTCCTCTCGGGGAGCGGCCCCGACCGGTGGTACGAAGGGATCCGGGAAGGAAACGAGGACCTGTCCTCCCGCGGCGTCACCCCTGCCCTTCGGAGATTGCGCATCGTGGACCGATGGAGGAGGATCGCCGTCGAGATCCACGCGGACCGGGATTTCACCCTCCTGCGGTATCCGGTCGAGACCGCCTCCCTTTCGGAGACCGGGGTCGAGAAGATCCACCAGGGGGTCTGCCTTCGCCTCCTCTTCCCGGCGCGCCTCGGACCGGGGGAGTTCGAGGATTATTCCTTGTTTCTGTTCGTAATTCCGGTTGCGTCTCATTGAGCAAAACGGTATGTTGAAGGGAATTTGACCCAGCGGGGCGGGCCACGCCCACCAAGGAGGGGAACCGATGAGAATCGGAAAGGTATCGGCAATTCTTGTCGTACTGATGTTCGCTGCGACGTCCGCGATGGCGGGGGGATTCCGCCTTCCCGAGGCGGGCGCCAAGGCCATGGGGATGGGATTTGCTTTTACCGCACAGGCGGACGACCCGTCGGCGATCTACTTCAACCCGGCGGGGATCATCCAGCTCGAGGGGCAGAACCTCAAGTTCGGCGTCACGTACATCAAGGAAAACGGCGGGACGTTCACGGGGACCACCCCGATTACGGTGAGCACCTCGGTCACCGAGACGCAGAAGGATCTGGACTTCTTCGTCCCCAACCTCTTCTGGACGAGACAGGCGTCGCCGGACTTCGCCTACGGCGTGGGGATCTTCGCCCCGTTCGGGCTGGGCCAGGAATACGAAAACCGCGCGGCGAGCATCTTCCGGAGCCAGATCACCAAGATCGATCTGATGACGCTCGTCGTCAACCCCACGGTGGCCTGGAGGGTCAACGAGGTCTTCACACTGGGCGTGGGGATCGACTTCATGTACGGCAAGGCCACGCTCGAGAAGGCCGGGGTGTTGAACGCCGGCGTCGGTCCGCTGAACATCTTCCAGCTGGACCTCGACGGGGACGGGACCGCCTGGGGATACAACTTCGGGGCGCTGATCGAGCCGACGAAGAGCGTGCAGATCGGAATTGCCTACCGGAGCCCCTTCCGGCTCAAGATCAAGGACGGTGATGTGGACCTCTTCAACATCAGCACCGTTCCATTGCCTCCGTTGGGGGGCCTGTCGCCTGCCCAGATTTTCGGGGGGACCACGTACAGCACCAAGGGCTCCACGACCATCAACATGCCGGCGACGCTGGACCTGGGTGTTGCCTACACCCTGGACCGCCTGACCCTCGAGGTGGACGCATCGTGGACCTTCTGGTCCTCCTACAAGGAGCTGAACATCGATATCGAGAACAATACCCCCCTCCTTCCGGATTCCCGGAGCGCAAAGAACTGGAAGGACGTGGTGGGAATCTACGTCGGAGGCGAGTACCGCGTGACCGATCCGCTTGCCCTGCGCCTGGGGTTCCGGTACGACCCCACGCCTGTTCCGGCCGAGACGATGGGCCCCGAGCTTCCCGACGCTGACAAGCTGTACTACTGCGCGGGGCTCGGATACAAGCTCAGCAACTGGACGTTCGATCTGGCGTACATGTACGTGGACAAGCAGGACAGGACGGTCGACAACCAGCTCGACCTTCCGCCCGGCGGTCCATACGGGACCGGCTTCAACGGCACCTGGACGGGCGACGCGCACCTGGTCGCCCTCGACATCGGGTACAAGTTCTAGAACTTCCGCCGCCTCTGGCGGCGCGGGTTTCCCGGGGGGCCGGTTCTCCGGCCCCCCGTTTTTTTTGTGGTACAATCCAGACTCCGAGAGATCACCACACCCGGCAGAGGAGGGAGTCCCGATGAAGAGCCCGAAAGCGTCGAAGCAGCTGATGGAGATGTTGAACGAGGCGATCGCCCGCGAGATCCAGGTCTCCGTGCAGTACATGTGGCAGCACGTCCAGATGACCGGCGTGAAGGGGTTCGCCGTGAAGGGTGAGTTCAAGAAGATCGCCATCTCGGAGATGAAGCACGCGGAGGAGATCGCCGAACGGCTCGTCTACCTTGGGGGTGCCCCCACGACGAAACCCGAGCCCATCCGCGTCGGGAACACCCTCAAGGAGATGATCCAGATCGACAAGAAGGACGAAGAGGGCGCCATCGCGATGTACCGGAAGATCATCCTCCTGGCCAGGAAGGAAGGCGACGAGGTCACGGAGAAGCTGTTCAAGGAGATCCTGGCCGACGAAGAGGAGCACCACGACACCTTCGCGGGGCTCCTGGAAGACCTGTAGCGCCGGATCCGCCAGCAAGGCAGTCCATGACGCCGGGGAAAGGAACGCTCGCCGGGACCTCCCGGACCTTCCCGGAAGGGAGGCGTCTGCGCGCGATCTCCCGCAGGCTTCTCGCGTGGTTCTCGCGGTCGGCGAGGAGGATGGATTGGCGGGAGACCGGCGACCCGTACCGGATCTGGGTGTCGGAGATCATGCTCCAGCAGACCCGGGTGGAGGCGGTGACCCCCTACTACCGCCGCTTCGTCTCGGCGTTTCCCACCCTGCGGGCCCTCGCGGAAAGCTCCCCGGACGAGGTGATGAAGCTCTGGGAGGGGCTGGGCTACTACTCCCGGGCCCGGAACCTGCACCGGGCCGCCAGGATCGTCGAGCGGGACCACGGCGGGCGCCTGCCCGGGGAGCCGGAGGCCCTGGCGGCGCTTCCGGGGATCGGTTTGTCCACCGCGGGCGCCGTCGCGGCGATCGCCTTCCGGAAGGACGCCCCCATTCTCGACGCGAACGCGAAGCGGGTCATCGCCCGGCTCTTCGCCGTTACGGGCGATCTTTCCCGGTCCCCCGCCGCGCGCTTCCTGTGGGAGGTCTCCCGGGGGCTGATCCCGCCCGGAAAGGGGAGGGAGACGGCCCTGGCCCTGATGGATCTCGGCGCGACGGTCTGCACGCCCCGCAGGCCCGGATGCCCGGAATGTCCCCTGCGCCCCCTGTGCGAGGGACATCGCCGCGGGATCCAGGAGACGATTCCGGCAAAAGCGGCGAAGAAGGTCCTTCCCCACCACGACGTGGTCGCCGCCTGGATCGCCGGCGGGAAGGGGACGGTCCTCGTCGGCCGACGGCCGGAGCGGGGGCTGCTGGGCGGCCTCTGGGAACTTCCCGGCGGTCGGCGGAAACCGCAGGAAACGCGGGAAGAGGCGCTCCGCAGGGTGCTGCGGGAGGAGTGGGGGATGGGCGTTGCCGTCGGGGACAGGCTCGCGTCGCTCCCCCACGGGTTTTCCCATTTCCGGATCACGCTGCACGCCTATCGGTGCAGGCGGACCAGCGGGCGGCCGGGCACCGACAGGGAGTGGCGCTGGGTGCGGCCGGAGGGTCTTTCCGACCTCGCGTTCCCCCGGGCCTACCGGAAGCTGATCGAGACGGTCCTCCCGAAGCGGGGGGGAAAGAGTCCGCGCTTTTGACCGGCTACAGGGCGGCCAGGGCCTTTTCGATCGTGATCACGTGCCCCTTCTCGAAGTCCGCAAGGTGGTCGAAGACCTTCTTGATGTCGGGGTCTTTCGCTTTCGCGGAGGCGTCGTGAAACAGGTCGAAGGCCTCCTTCTCCAGCGAGAGGGCCATCTCGAGGATGTCTTTCCTGGTCTTGAGAGTTCCGATCCTGCCGAGCAGTTCCTTGTGCGTGTCCTGCACCAGTTCGTCGATTTCGGGCAGGCCCTCCCGGCTCAGGATGTCCTTGTAGGGGGCCCACATCTCGGAACGGACGTTTTTATCGTACGTGTTTTCCAGCGCGAGGAAGTGCCCCTTTTCGTCCATGGCGAACCCGTCGAGCACCTTCCGCAGGCTTTCGTCCCCGATCATCCTGGATGCCCGCTTGTAGAAGACGTACGCCGCGATTTCGGAATTGATCCCCAGGTTCAGGTACTTGAGCGATTCTTCCTGGATTTTCATCGATGCGTCCTCCCGTCGTGTTGGGTGCTTCCGTCCGCTGCGGATACCGCGGCCCACGGCCGCGGCCGTCAGACTGCTCAGGTGCCGCCGTAGCCGATCGTCACCTTGCCGGCCTCGAGGATGACGGGGACGTCCCGCCGCCCCTTGCAGACGGTCACCATCTCGGCCATCGCCTCCTTGTCCTTCTGGACATTCCTGTACACCACCCGGGCGCCCTCTTTCTCGTAATCCTTACGAGCGTTGACGGTGTACGGTCAGGTGTCCTTTCCGAAAATCGTCACGATGCGCGACATCGGCGCCTCCTCGGTTGGGGTCTTCTCAAGCGGTCGCCTCCCCGATCCCTGCCATCGCTTTCAGTCGTTTGATGCGAAGAGCGGTCGAGGGATGCGTGGAAAACAGGGCGGATGCGTCGTCGGGGAAATGGCGCAGGGGATTGACGAGGAACAGGTGCTGGGTCCCCCGGTTCTCCCCCGGGACGCCGGCTCCGACCTGCGAGATCTTCTCGAGCGCGGAGGCGAGGCCGAGAGGATTCCGGGTGAACTGCGCGCCCACGGCGTCCGCGTGATACTCCCGCTGGCGGGAGATGCTCATCTGGAGGATCCGGGCGGCGAACGGGGCGAGGATCGCCAGGAGAATCCCGAGCCCGAAGGTTGCGGCACTCCCCCGTCCGCCCCCGGCCTCTCCTCTCCCCCGGAAGGGCACCCCCCGGAGGAACATGTCTGCCATCAGGGCGATGGACCCCACCAGGACCGCGGCGCAGATGTAGTAGAGGGTGTCCCGGCTCTTGATGTGGGCCATCTCGT
This sequence comes from Deltaproteobacteria bacterium, assembly GCA_020346465.1. Taxonomy (GTDB): domain Bacteria; phylum Desulfobacterota; class Deferrimicrobia; order Deferrimicrobiales; family Deferrimicrobiaceae; genus CSP1-8. The sequence continues at coordinate 431,518 of CP070783.1, read as the reverse complement.
GGCCGATCACTCCCTGCAGTTCCTCCCGGTTCAGGCGTTCGAGAAGCCCGGTCGTGACCGCGACGAGGGACTCCTCCGGGTTCCTTCCCGCGGCGAAGGCGTTCATCCCCGGGCTCTCCATCACGAAGACGCGCGGGACCGGAAGGCCCGAGGCGATGCTCATCTCCTCCACGACGTTGCGCAGTGTCCGGTGCGCGGACCGGTCCGCCTCCCGGGCGCCGTGGATCGAAAGGACGATGGAGGACCCGCGGAAATAGGCGGTGGCGGCGAGGATCGCGTAGAGGATGAGCGCGAGCGCGATGCCGGTGCCGACGCTCCCGAACGTGCCCCCGATCCCTGCCCCGACGGCGAGGAAGGAGGCGAGGAGCGCGAGAAAGAGCAGGCGGGACAGGCGGACGTTGCGGGAGGCCGCCTCGTAGAAGGAGAGCATGGGGGCCGCCCGCGGGAGGGGGGTGGCCGGCCCGGGAGAGCCCCCCGCCGTGTCCCCCGCAAGCCGGGAACCGCCGGCGGGGAGAAAAGGCCCCTGGCACAGGTTGCAGTACACGGCGTCCGGGTGATTGGCGGCGCCGCACCCCGGGCACGTCTTCCCCGCGGCGACCATGGCGGCTTCGGCGGTCCTTACCGGAGGTCCGCCCTGGGCACGGCCCGGCTTTCCTCCCCCGCCTCGAAATATTCCGCCCGGGAGAAGTCGAACGCCGAGGCGATGATGTTGGACGGGATGGACTGGATCTTGTTGTTGTAGGTCATCACCGAGTCGTTGTAGAACTGGCGGGCAAAGGAGATCTTGTTCTCCGTGGCGGTCAGCTCCTCCTGGAGGGAAGCCACGTTCTGGTTCGCCTTGAGCTCGGGGTACTTCTCGACGACGGCGAAGAGGCTCTTCAGGGACTCCGTCAGGACGTTCTCGGCCTTCCCCTGCGCCGCCGCGCCCTTGGCGGAGAGGGCTGCGCCGCGGGCCTCGATGACCCGGGTGAGCGTCTCCTGCTCGTAGGCCATGTAGTCCTTGACGACCTCCACCAGGTTCGGGATGAGGTCGTACCGCCGTTTCAGCTGCACGTCGATCTGGTACCAGGCGTTCCGGAACTGGTTGCGCAGCCGGACGAGGACGTTGTACGTCAGGACGAACCAGCCGACGAGCCCGATCGCGACAATCGCCGGAATCCAGGTCATTTTCCCTCTCGGGAACGTGGGGTTCCCCTGTTTTTCCCCGAACGCTATTTCCCGGTAAGTCTATCGGATGTAAGATGAAAGTCAAACGAAAAGGGGCGATCCGTCCTGCCGGACAAGGATTTGCGGCCGGGCAGCCCCGAAGGAGCGCCGCTCCCCGTGAAGGAGAGCCGGAAAGGGAAGACCTTTGCCGCAAGGGGCAGGGGGCGGGGGAACGGCGGGGAGCGCTCCCCGCGCGTCCCCGGGGCGCCCGCCCGGTTCCCGTTCCCGGAGCTGCTGGCACCGGCGGGCTCGGTGGAGGCGTATTTCGCCGCCGTTTCCGCCGGGGCGGACGCGGTCTACCTCGGGCTCCAGAAGTTCAACGCGCGGGAACGCGCCGAGAACTTCACCCTGGGAGACCTGTGCCGGATCCTGCCGCACGCGCGCAGCCGCGGCGTCCGCGTCTACATCGCCATGAACACCGTCCTGACCGAGGCGGACCTCCCCGAGGCGATTTCGATGGTCCACCGGGTTGTCCCGCTCTCTCCCGACGCCTTCATCGTCCAGGATCTCGGGCTCATGCGGGTCCTGCGCGACTTCTTTCCCGGGGTGGCGTTCCACGTCAGCACGCAGGCGGGCTGCGCCTCCTCCGCCGCCGCGGACGTCTTCGCGGCGCTGGGAGCGGAGCGGGTGATCCTCGAGCGGCACCTGGACCTCTCCGAGGTGCGAAGGATCGTGTCGACCGCCCGCCTCGGGGTCGAGATCTTCGTCCACGGGGCGATGTGCTACTCCTACTCGGGAAAATGCTTCTTCTCCTCCTTCCTGGGGGGCAAGAGCGGCAACCGGGGGGCGTGCGTCCAGCCGTGCCGGCGACTCTACGCGCACGCAGGCGGTGAGGAGGCGGTCTTCTCCACGCGCGACCTTTCCCTGATGGACCTCCTTCCCGAGCTGGTTCCGCTCGGGTTCGCCGCGTTCAAGATCGAGGGGAGGATGCGAAGCGCGGAGTACGTGAGCGGGGTCGTCTCCGCCTACCGGCGGGCCCTCGACCTGATTCGCGAAGGCAGGAAGGCCGAGGCCGTCGAGGAGGGAAGGGGGCTGCTGGAGAGCGTGATCGGCCGCGGGGAGACTCCCGGCCTCACGGGCGGCGCGGCCCCCTGCGAGGTCGTCGCCGGGGGAGCCACGGGCAACGTGGGGGAGCTGGTGGGCCCCATCCGGGAGGTGCGGGAGGGGTGGGCCCACGTCCCCTCCGCCGCCGTCACGCGCGGGGACCGGCTGCGCGTGCAGTTTCAGAGCGACGGCTCCGGAAGGGGGTTCTCCGCGCTGTCGATGCGCGCGGACGGGGAAGGGCTCTACGTGCGGATCCCGTTCGACGTCTCGCCGGGAGACCTCCTCTTGCGCGTCGGCGGCGGCGGGAGGGCCCAGATCACCCGTGCCGCCAGGCGGGAGATGGAGACGCTGCCCCCGGGCGGCGTCCGCTTCCTGGTCGTCGTCGGGGACGGCGTCGTGGCCGTCGAGGCGTCGTACGGCAAGGCGCACGGGGAGTTCTCCTTCCGGGTTTCCGGGGCGGGCGCGCGGGGGGAGGGAAGGATCCCGCCGGACGCGGGGGCCCTCCTGCGCGCCGCCTACCGGTCCGACCTCCCCCTGGGGGAGATCCGGGTCGAGGGGAAGGGCGCCACCGTCCCGTGGCCGGACGTGACGGCCCTGTTCCTGAAGGCGGCGAGGAAGTTCGACAGGGACTTCTACCTGTCGGGAAAGAATCTGCGCCTCTCCATTCTGCCCACGCTTCGGGTCGCGGGGAGCCGCCGGGAGGAGCTGCCGACCGTCTTTTACGTGGGCTGCCGGGCCGAACAGCTCGCCCTTCTGCCGCGGGTCCCGGAGATCATCCCCGTGGTGGAGTTTACCCGGTCCCTCGCGCGGGACCCGTCCCCGGGGAACCGGGGATTCCGGGAACGGGCGTTCTTCCGGCTGCCCCCTCCGATGCGGGAATCGGACGTCCCCTTTCTCCGCAGGACCGTGAAAGAGGCGGTCCTCAAGGGGCACCGCCGCTGGGTGCTCTCGGACGTCGGGCATTTCCGGCTCTTCGCCGGGCTCGTCCCGAGGAGGCAGGTGACCCTGGTGACCGACCACTACCTGTACGGGTTCAACACCGGGGCGCTCTCCGCCCTGTCCGGGCTGGGGGCCTCCCGGATGATCCTTCCGGTGGAGGCGAACCTCGCCACGCTTCGCGCGGTGGGAAAGTACCTGCACGACCTGGGGATCGCCATGGCGTACGGAGCCGTCCCGCTGATGGTCTCCCGCCTGGTCCCGTCGTCCGGGGTCCGGGGCGAGGTGGCAAGCCCCCGGGACGAGCGGTTCCGCATCGAAGTCGACGAGCGGGGATCCTCCGTGCGCCCCGTCCAGCCGTTTTCCGCCTCGGGGTCTCTCCACGAGATCCGCACGGCGGGCATCCGGGACTTCTTCGCGGACCTGCGGGACGTGCCCGCAGGGGAGATCGGGGAGGTCCTGTCGGCCCTCTTTGCCGACCGCGCGATCCCCGGCGCCTCGCCGTTCAACCTGTTCCGGGGGAACGTGTAGGATGGCCCACGCGGACAAGGTCCGGAACATCGGGATCATCGCGCACATCGACGCGGGGAAGACGACCCTGACCGAGCGGATCCTCTTCTACGCGGGGGTGAGCCACCGGATGGGGGAGGTCCACGACGGCGACTCCCAGATGGACTACCTCCCCCAGGAGCGGGAGCGCGGGATCACGATCACCGCGGCCGTCACCCAGTTCCCGTGGCTGGGGGCGGAGGTCCACCTGATCGACACGCCCGGGCACGTCGATTTCACCATCGAGGTGGAGAGGTCGCTCCGGGTGCTCGACGGGGCGGTCGTCGTGTTCTGCGGGGTCGGCGGGGTGGAGCCGCAGTCCGAGGTCGTGTGGCGGCAGGCGGACCGGCACAGGATTCCCCGCCTGGCGTTCGTCAACAAGCTCGACCGTCCGGGAGCCGATTACGACCGGGTGGTCGCGGAGATGGAGAGCAAGCTCTCCGCCCGGGGGGTTCCCGTCACCGTCCCGCTGGACGCGGGGGGGGTGTTTCACGCCGTCGCGGACCTGGTGTCGATGGAGAAGATGGAGTTCTCGGCCGCGGACCAGGGAGCGAGCGTGGCCAGGTCCGCGCTCTCGCCGGAGGAGTCCGCGCAGGTCGCGGGCTACCGCGAAACGCTTCTCGAGGCCGCCGCCGATGCCGACGACGGCGTCGCGGAGCAGTACCTCTCCGGGGAGAAGGTTCCTCCCGACGCGCTCCGGCGGGCGATCCGCCGGGGGACGGTGGCCGCCCGGTTCTTCCCCGTCTTCGCCGGCTCGGCGCTCCGCAACAAGGGGGTCCAGCCGGTGATGGACGGGATCGTGCAGTTCCTTCCCTCCCCCGCCGAGGTGACCCCGGCGGGGGGGGACGACCCGAGAACGGGGGTGCCGGTCGTCCGCGAACCGACGCCGGCAGCTCCCTTCGCGGCGCTCGTGTTCAAGGTGATGATCGAGGAGGGCAGGCGGACGGTCTACCTGCGCGTCTATTCGGGGAAGGTCTCCGAGGGGGACACGCTGTGGAACGCCTCCACCGGCGAGGAGGAGAAGGTCGCCCGCCTCTTCCGGATCCACGCGGGGAAGAAGGGACGGATCCGCGAGGCCGTGGCGGGGGATATCGTGGCGGTCCGGGGGATCCGCGGCGCGCGGACGGGGGACACGCTCTGCGACCCGGCCGCTCCGATCCTCCTCGAGCCGATCGAGATCCGGAAGCCGGTGGTGTCGGTCGTGGTGGAGCCGAGGAGCCTCCGCGACATGGACCGTCTCCGCGAGATGCTCGCGAAGATGGTGGAGGAGGACCCGACGGTCTCGATGAAGGACGACGCGGACACCGGCCAGATCATCCTGTCCGGGATGGGGGAGCTGCACCTCGAGATCCTGGTGGACCGCCTGGGCAGGGACTTCGGGCTCGCCGTCCGGACCGGGAACCCGCAGGTCGTCTTCCGGGAGACGATCAGCGAGGAGGGCGCGGCGGAAGCGGTGTTCGAGCGCGAGATCGCGGAGCGGCTGGTGACGGTGAGGATCGCCATGGAGGTCCGCCCCGGCCGGAGGGGCTCGGGGATCAGGGTCTCCGACCGGCACCGCATGCTCGAGCTCCCGCAGGAGGTCGCAGACGGGGTGGAGGCCGGCATCCGGGAGGGGGCGTTCACCGGGGTCTTCGGCTACCCCGTGGACGATGTCGAGGCGGAGGCGACGCACGTGGAGTTCCTCTCCGGGACGGCCACGCCGCTCGCGGCGAAGGTGGCCGCGGTGAAGGCGTTCCTGTCCGCCTACGAGAACGGGAAGCCGTACCTCCTGGAGCCGGTGATGGCGGTGGAGATCACGGTTCCCGAGGAGTTCCTGGGCGGCGTGATCGGGGACGTCAACGCCCGGCGGGGGCGGGTCGCCTCGGTCGACCGCCGCAACGAGGTGAGCCACCTCTCCGCCCTCGTCCCGCTGAAGGAGATGTTCGGGTACGTCACCTCCCTCCGGTCGCTTTCCCAGGGGCGCGGAACCTACATGATGAAGTTCTCCCACTACGACCGGGCCGCGCGGGTCGCCCCCTCATGAGGTTCCTTTCCCCTCCGGGGACGTTCTTGAACTTTTTCCTGTCCGAACATCCCCCCGGGGCGGTTGCGCCGCCGGTGCGCCCCCGGGGCGCCGCGCGACAGGGATCCTGATCCGCAAGGAGAGACGATGAAGACGTTCGACGAGCAGTTCTACAAGGAGCGGGTGAACACGTTCCCCTTCATCCGGCTGATGGGGATGCGGCTCCTGTCGGCGGGCGGAGGGAAGAGCGTGATGCGGTGCAGGATCCGCCCGGTGCTCAGGAACACGGCGGGGACCCTGCACGGCGGGGTGATGGGGACCCTCGTGGACATGTCGGTGGCGACCGCGCTCCGAAGCGTCATGCCGCTCTCCTCCGGGATGACCACCGTGGAGTACAAGGTGAACTTCCTCAAGCCCGTCCCGGATGGCGTGGTCACCGCGCACGGGACGATCCTGCGGCTCGGGAAGACGATCGCGGCCGGATCCGTCGAGATCCGGAACGAGGAGGGGGAGGTCGTGGCGTTCGGCTCCGCGACGTATTACATCGTGCCGAACCCGAAGAAGCGATCCGTTCCTGCTATAATGGGTGGATTGTCAGGCAAGGGGAGAAAAAGAAGATGACGAAGACCGGGCCGATCCGGCCGGAGATGTTCCTGGGGGATATCCTTCGGCGGCACCCGTCCGTGCGTGGAAAGGTGAAGGAGCTCTTCGGGGCGGAGTGCCTCCGGTGCAAGTCGAACCAGCGGGAGACGATCCACTACACCTCCTGGCACAAAGGGCTCGACCCCGGGGAGGTCTGCCGCGAACTGAACGCCCTGCTCAAGGAGAAATAAGGACGTACCGCCCCTCCTCGACGACGACCTCCCCCCGGGAGGCCATCCCCTCCAGGTGCTTGCCCATGAGCGCCCACTCGCCGTAGTCGAACCAGGGACCCGGGCGCTCCCCGCCGTAGACGATCCGCCTCGCCACGATCTCCTCCCGTGTCCGCGGCCGGCGGAGAAATTGCCGCAGCGACTCCTCCCGGCGGTCGATGACGGCGAGGTACGCCTCCATCTTCGCCGCGATGCTTCCCTCGTGGACGGGGGTCTCGTGGGAGGTGACGTTCACCCCGGCCCCGACCTCCGCCAGCATCCTCCCCGACCGGCGAAACTCCCCGATCCCGCCCGGCTTGTCGCCGTACCACGGCCCGAAGGCGGTGAGATCGTAGTCGGCGAGAAACAGGATCCCCTCGGAGGGGAAGTGGAGGCACAGGTGCCCGGGCGTGTGGCCGGGAGCGACGATCGCCACCGCCTCCGTCCCGCCGAACCGGATCCGCTCGCGGTCCGCGATCCGGCGGGCGACGGTGCGCGGCCGGTAGGGGAACTTCTCGGCGAACAGGTCCCGGAAGAAAGGCTCCTGGCCGGTCCCCGCGACGCCGTAGCGGTCGAGGAGGACGTCGAACGACTCGAGGGCGGGGGCGTCCTCTTCCGACGCCCACACCTCCACGTCCGGGAACCGGTGCAGGAAGAGGAAGTGGTCCTCGTGGTAGTGGGTCATGAGGACCGCCGCCAGCCCCTCCTCCTCCTTCAGGCGCAGGATCGCGTCGAGATCGGACCCGCAGTCGACGAGGACGCCGCCCCCGTCGCGCAGGTAGAGGGAGTGGGAATACGGGTAGCGCCCCTCCTTCTTCCCTTCGATCAGGAGGATGCGGTCCGCGAGGGGCCGGATCACGAGGGCCTCCCGGTTTCCCCCGCGGGGGAACGGGGAATCGGGGTATGATGGACGGGTGAAATCCCGGCGCAACCGATGAAGAAAATCCTCCTTCTCCCATTCTGCCTCGCGAAGCACGAGATGGCCGAGGTCGGCCGGATGGCCGGGGAAAACGGGTACGCCGTGGTCGTGGCGAACTCCACGGGGAAGGCCCTTTCCGAGGTGCGCCGACACATCTCCCCGGGAAGCCTGGAACCCGTCCGGATCGTGGGGGTCGTGTGCGAGGGGCGCGCCAAGAAGGTCGGGCTGGGGCTCCTTCTCCTGAAGATCCGCCAGCGGGGGAAGGGAGCGCTCGGGCTCCGCACCCGACGCATCGAGCTTGCGCGGGTGGCGATCGTGGGGGGAACGAAGAGCCTCTTCGGCAGGAGGAGCTGCCGCGTGGGGGAGAACACGGCCGACCGGGAGAGGCTGCGGCGGGCCCTTGCGGGGGAGGACACGTTCATGCGCCTGTAGCCGGCGTGTCCCCCGGCCCCGGGGCGGGCGGTTCGACAGGCTCCGGGACGTCCGGGCCGCGGGGCGGGCGGAACAGCTCTTTCCCCCAGCGGATTCGCCTTGCCGTCCTGCTGCGAAGCAGGAGCGCGCCGAGATAGTAGAGGAGCGCGACGGCCGCTCCTCCCGCGGCGACCCGGGTGAGCGCACCCGGGAGCGTCTCCCAGGAGGTCCACCGGGAAAGCAGGTCGAGGACGTACGTCCCGCCTGCGGCCGCAACGGCCCCGGCGACGGCCATCTTGAGGTACTCGCCGATCTCCGGGACCCCCTTCCTTCCCACCGTCCTTCCCATCAGGATCCCGAACAGGGCCACGGCGTAAAGGAAGATGCCGATGGTGCTCGCGAGCGCCAGCCCCTTCACCCCCATCCGCTGGGTCAGCCAGTAGTAGGCCGGGAGGGTGACAAGCCACGCCCCGGTGCCGACCAGGGTGGGGGTCCACGTGTCCTTCAATGCGAAGAACCCCCGGGCGACGATCGTCTGGGCGCACCACAACGGGATCCCGGCCGAGAAGAAGGCGAGCGCGGCCGCCGTCTGCAGCGTGTCCTCGATGGTGAACGCCCCGCGCTGGAAGACGGCGAGCACGATCTCGCGGGACAGCACGCCCGTCACCGCCGCCGCGGCGCACGACACGAACACGACCCAGCGCAGGGTGGCCGACAGGGTTTCCCACATCGCCCCGGTCTCCCCCCGCGCGGCGAGGGCGGACAGGAACGGGTAGGAGGCGACGCCCGAGGCCTGCCCGAAGATCCCGACCGGCACCTGCATGAGCCGCCGTGCGTTGTTCAGCCACGTGATGGCCCCCGCGAGGAGGAACGATCCGAAGACCCGCGTCATCCACTCGTCGACCACCACGAGGGAGAATCCGAGCATGATCGGGATCGACAGCCGCACGAACTCCTTCAGCCCGGGGTCGGAGAGATCGAAGCGGGGGGAGAACACGAGGCCCGTGCGCCGCGCGCCGACCGCCTGGATGGCGAAGTTCCCCGCGAAGGAGCCCGCCAGGACTCCCCACGCGAACCCTGCCATCCCCACCGTCTTCCCCAGCAGCAGGCCCCCGAGGATGATCCCGGCGTTGTAGACGAGCGGGGCGGTCGCCGGAAGGAGGAACCGGTTCCGCGCGTACTGCACCGCCATGAGGAGGCCGCCGAGATAGAAGAACAGCTGCGCCGGGAGGACGATCCGGGTGAGCCGGGCCGCGAGGCGGATCTGGTCCGGGGGGAATCCCGGGGCGATGAGGGGGATCAGCCGCTCGGCGAGGAGCTCGCAGAGGATGACGAAGAAGAGCATCGCGATCCCCATGACCGTGACGATGGCGGAGAACGACCGGTACCCGTCCTCCTCCCGCCCTTCCGCGATGGTGCGGGCGAAGATCGGGATGAAGGTGATCGAGAGGGCCCCGCCGGCCAGGAGGTAGTTCAGGAAGTCGGGGATGGTGAAGGCGGCGAAGTAGGCGTCGGTCTCGGGGGTGGCCCCGTGCTGGTAGGCGATCACCGCGTCCCGCGCGTATCCGAGAATGCGGCTGAGGAACACCGACGCCATCATGAGCGCCGCTGCGCGTCTCATCTGTCGCGTGGGCGAGTCGGCCATCCCTCTGACTATAATCGATGGAGGAGAACGCGGCAGCAAAAAAGGGGAATTTGACCCCCGTCAACGCCCGGGCGCTCCCCGGGGTGGTATGATGCGAAAAGATCGTCCCGAAGGAGAGTGCCATGTCCCTGTTCAAGAAGAAGGAGGGCCGGACGGTCCCATCCGTCGACGACATCCTTTCGGCTCTCTCCCGCGTTCAGGACCCGGAGCTGGGAAGGGACCTGGTGAGCCTCAACATGATCCGCAACGTTGCCGTCTCCGGAGGGGAGGTCTCCCTCGATCTCGTGCTGACCACCCCCGCCTGCCCGAGGAAGTCGGAAATCCGGGAGGCGGTGGAGAGGGCGGTGCTGTCGGTACCCGGGGTCGGCAAGGTCGATGTCCGGGTCTCGGCCGATGTGAAGGCGGCCAAAGGCCCGATGGAAGGGCGGCGCCCCGTCGAGGGGGTGAAGAACATCCTGGCGGTCGCCTCGGGGAAGGGGGGGGTCGGCAAGTCGACGGTCAGCGCGAACGTCGCGGTGTCGCTCCGGCAGGCGGGCGCCCGCGTGGGGCTTCTGGACGCAGACATCTACGGGCCGTCGATCCCGACGCTCCTGAACCTGAAGAACCACCAGCTGCGGGGCGAGAACGGGATGATCCTCCCGGCGTCGGCGGACGGGCTCAAGGTCCTCTCCATCGGGTTCATGCTCGAGGACGACTCCCCGGTCATCTGGCGGGGGCCGATGCTGATGAAGGCGCTGGGGCAGTTCCTCCACGGGACGGCGTGGGGGGAGCTGGACTACCTGGTCATCGACCTCCCCCCCGGGACGGGGGACGTCCAGCTCTCGCTGGTCCAGATGACCCCGGTCGCGGGGGCGATTGTGGTTACGACGCCGCAGGACCTCGCGCTGATCGACGTGAAGAAGGCGGTCCGGATGTTCGAGCAGGTCGGGGTCCCGATCCTGGGCGTGATCGAGAACATGAGCTATTTCCTCTGTCCGCACTGCGACGGCCGGAGCGAGATCTTCGGCCACGGGGGCGCCGCGGAGACGTGCCGGCAGATGGGCCTTCGGTTCCTGGGGGAGATTCCGCTCCAGACGACGGTGCGGGAGGCCTCGGACGCGGGAATCCCGATCGTGACCCGGGCCCCCGACTCCCCGGCCGCGATTGCCCTGGCGAAGACGGCCTCCGGGGCGGCGGCCGCCCTCGCGGTCCTGGAGTCCCTCTAGTTACTGTCGAAAAGGGGGACGTTGCTGAACTTTCCGGGTCAATGGAGGGGACGTGCCGAATATGGAAAGTTCAGCAACGTCCCCTCGGTTGGTAGTATCTCTACCCGCCTTCCCGGTCGCGCGAGGGGTAGGAGAAATATTCGTGGGTCTGGATGTTCGCCCAGAACTCCTCGAGGTCCTTCGTCAGCACGAGGAGGTCGTGCCGGATCCCGATCTGGTCGCGCACGTGCCCGTGCAGGACCGCTTCCTGCCGGAACCCCAGCTTCTCGAAGACTTTTCTCGCCCCCTCCTGCGTCTCCATCATCTCCGCGACGATCTTCTCCAGGCCGGATTTCAGGGCGTGGAGGAAGAGCTCGTTCGCCAGGATGCTCCCGACGCCGTGCTTCTGGAACTCCCTCGCCACCACCATCCGGATCGTCCCGACGTGCTTCATCCACCCCCCCAGGTTCTTGTGGAGGGTGGCGTCGGCCACGACGTCGTTCCCCCGCCACGCGAGGAGGGGGAAGACCTTGTCGTAGTTGAGCTCCACTGCCCAGCGATTCACCACGGCCGGGTCGGTGACATCGTCCTTGAGAAAGAGCCTGTCGGCTTCCGGCATTCTCTGGAAGAAAGCCAAAAGGGCGTCCTTGTCCTTCCTCTCGAACGGCTTAAGCACGATGGCGGTCTTGTCCCTGAGCGTCACCTCTTTGGGGTATTCCGATATCATGGCGTAGCTTCTCCTTTCCCCGGTGTGTCGGACAGGTATGCCGGAAAATAGTGTTTTGGGATTATAGGGGTCCCCCGGAAGGTTGTCAATCTCGTTGCGGCCGGCCGGGCTTTTCCTTATAAAGAACGGAGGCTCCGCAGATCGGGCGGACGGGAGGGGATATGGGGGGGAAGGTCCTGATCGACAGGGAGGGGCCGGTGGCGACCGTCACCGTATCCCACCCCGCCAAGAAGAACGCGCTGAACCTGAAGATGCTGGGCGACCTCCGGGAGGCCTTCGGGTCCCTCGCGGGGGAGGAGACCCGGTGCGTGGTGCTGCGCGGCGAGGGGGAGGAGGCGTTCTGCGCGGGGTACGACATCGGCGCGATTCCGGCGGGAGGGTCCGGCGAGGAGCAGGTCCTTCTCTCCTCGAACCCCTTCGACGACATGATCCAAGCGGTCGAATCGTTTCCCGCGCCCGTGATCGCCATGCTCAACGGGTTCGCCTTCGGCGGGGGCCTCGAGATGGCGATCGCCTGCGACATCCGCGTCGCCTCGGACCAGGCGGTCTTCGGGATGACGCCGGCGCGCCTCGGGGTCATCTATCGCCCGGCGGGGCTGATGCGGTTCGTCCACACGATCGGCCTGCCCGCGACGAAGGAGCTGTTCTACACCGCGCGGAAGGTGAGCGCGCGGCGGGCGTTCGACCTCAAGCTGGTCAACCGGATCTGCCCTCCGGAGGAACTCGCCCAGGTCACCGCCGAGATGGCCCGGGAGATCTCCGAGAACGCGCCGCTGTCCATCCGGGGAACGAAGCGGATCCTGTCAATGTGCATGGCCTTCCGGGGGCTTCCCCCCGCCGAGGCGCAGGAAGCGGAAGAGTGGATCCGCCGGTGCATGGAGAGCGGGGACCTCGAGGAGGGGAAGAAGGCGTTTGCCCAGAAGCGGAAGCCGGAATTCACGGGGCGGTAGCCGAAGGCCCGGGCGGGGGCGTCGTTCGCGGGCCGGCCCCGGGACTCCCCGGAAAGGGGATCCACGACCCGATCGCCGGGGCGGCGGAGGAGAACCGGCGGGAACGCGCGGGAAGCGTCTCCCGTACCTGTTCCCCGTCCTTTCCGGGATCCTCGCGGGAACGAGCTACATCCCCTTCCCCCCCTGGGCGCTCCTGTTCGGCCTCGTCCCCCTGTGGCTTTTCGGGCTGCGCGAAGGGTCGTGGAAGCGGATCCTCCTGGCGGGGTGGGCCGCCCAGTTCGTCTTCACGCTGATCGGCTTCCACTGGGTGGCGCACACCGCCCACGAGTTCGGCCACCTTCCGTGGCATGTCTCCGCGCTCGCCCTTTTCCTCTTCTGCGCCCTGGCGCACCTGTTCGTCCCCCTCGCCGGGCTTTTCTTCGCCCTTCTCCGCGACCGGGTCCCCCGGTGGGCGCAGCTGGGGCTGCTTCCGGCGCTCACCGCCCTGGGCGAATACGCCTGGCCGATGATCTTCCCGTATAACCTGGGGTACGCCTGGCTGTGGGGGAAGCTGCCCGTCTATCAGCTGGCCGAATACGTCGGCTTCCAGGGGCTTTCCGCGCTCACCATATTCTTGAACCTTGCGTTCCTGGCTGCCTGGGAACACCGCGGATCGTGGAGGGGGGCGCGCATCCTCGGGGCGGCGCTGGCCCTGTTCGCGGCGGCCAACGCGCTGGGGTGGCTTCGCGGGCAGAGCCTGCCTTCCCCCGACGGCAGGATGCGCGTCCTGGTCGTCCAGGCGAACATCGGCAACCTTGCCAAGGAGTATGCGGAAAAGGGGCAGGGCTTCCGGGAGGAGATCCTTCGGAAATATTTCGCGCTGACCGCGAGGGGGTGGACGGCTTCGGAAGGCCGCCCGGATTTCGCGCTGTGGCCGGAGTCGGCTTTCCCCGACACGATCTACCCGGGCCGGATGGACGAAGGGAACACCAAGGCCCTGCGGGAATTCTTACACCGCCGTTCGATCCCCCTCGTGACCGGGGCGCGGGGATTCGTCGAGGCGGAAGGGAAGAAGACGAACGCCCTCTTTCTCTTCGACCGCAACGGCGAGGCCGTAGGCCCCCCGTACAACAAGACGATGCTCCTGGCCTTCGGGGAATACGTCCCCGGGGCCCGGCTGGTCCCGGCACTTCAAGAGTGGTTCCCCTTCACGGCCGACTTCGCCCGCGGCGGCGGGCCGGGGGTCCGGCAGTTCGGGGGCTTCCTCCTCGGGCCGCAGATCTGCTACGAGGGGCTCTTTCCCTCCTTCTCGCGCTCCCTGGCCGACCGGGGGGCGCAGGCGTTCGTCAACGTGACGAACGACTCTTGGTTTGGGACGTGGTCCGAGCCGCACCAGCACCTCTTCATGACGCTGGCCCGGGGGATCGAGTTCCGCCGTCCCGTGATCCGTTCGACCAACACCGGGATCTCGACCGCGATGCTGGCGGACGGCACGATCCTTGAGCGCTCACCGCTTCACCGGGACTGGTTCCACGCTTTCGATGTCCCCTACCGGAAAGAACCGTCCCCCACCTTCTATCAGTTGTACGGATACGGGCTCGTCCCGGCGATCCTTCTGCTGTCGCCGGCGGGGATCCTGCTCATGGCCTTGCGCAGGAGGGAGTAAGGGAAAGGCCCATCCGAATCTGATCTTCCCCGAAAAGGACGCTTGTCGGCTGGCCCCCTTTTGCGGCTGTTTGATGACGTTTCACCGGCGGACGTTGAGGCGCACCTCGGGCTGCCGCGTGCTGCCGGAGCGGCACCACGTTGCGGCCCGCCGGGCGGATGCCCGCGGCTCGGCGATGGAACCGTTGCCGCCCCGTCAATGGTCCATAGTCCATAAAAAAAGCCCCCGCCGGAGCGGGGGCTTTAAGCAAGGGCCCCGAAGGGCCCTTGTTCCAGAGGTTTATTTCCCTACGGCCCAGCCAGTTCGAGCAGATCCTCTTTCAGGAAATTGCCTTCGTACCCAAATTGCGCCGTATGCGACGCGGAAGCGGCGTCAGCGTGGCATTGGATACAGGCGGCCTGCGTCGGACCGATCACGGTGTCATCGCTCTGGTCCGTGTAGCTCGCACCAGGATCCACCGTCAGGGCCACGGCTTTCGTCTGGTCCGTAACTTCGTATTCACCTGCATTGTGACATGCCTCGCATTCATTCGGAGGCTTCGGATAATGGACGATCGTCCATACGTGCCGGTTCACCGAGCCGTTCGTCGAGCCGCCGATCGGCGCATCCAGCAGTTCTTCGGGTGCCGTGACCAACTTGCCGGTGTTGTCCAGCGGCCAGTTCGACGGAGGTTCCGTGCCCGGTAACACAAAGGCGTAGACGCCTCTGCTTCTGTACACCACCCAGGGGTCCTGGCGCTTTTTGATTCCGTGGATGGCGTGGATCATGACGCGCATGTCGTACGATTCGTTGGCCTTGCCGTCATAGGTTTCGGCCGTGTTGACGTTGCCGTCCGCATCCACGATCTGGAACCGATCCAGACGGTTGTTCTTGTCGGCGGACGACGGGTTGTGGCAGATCACGCACAGCTGCTCGTTGTCCACGCGGTCGCCGCCGTGCTGGTACAGCGTGCCCCGGTGACAGGCAAGGCACTTTTCATTATCGACGGCGTTGCGACGCGCTGTTGCGGCGGAACCGTCCGCCGGGTCGAACGCATAGGTCGGAGACGGCACGCGGATGAAGTAGTCCGCATTGGCTGCTGTCCACTTATCTACCGGCTTGCCGCCGATGGCGAGCAGCACCGTTTTGGCGTAATCGGTACCCGCGGCGAGTTGCAGGCCGGTCGTCGTGGCCACGTTGTTGTCGCACGTAGTGGAAAGTGACGTGTAGAGATTTCGCGCGCTCAGAGGTTGCCCCGGAATATCCCGGACGAACTCGTTCACCCAGTCGTCGCCTTTGGCGTACGCCAGGTAGGCACCGAGTCTCTGGAACGTCGGCCCGTCATTGGTGTTGTCGTCGCAGGGATCCACCGCCGAGCCGAGCTTTTCTGCGGTCCAGGTGAATGTTACGTTGTCCCCGGCAACCGTGACCTTGGTAATTGCAAAGGACACATTGTCGGGGTTGTCGAACGAAATGTCCGTGCCTCCATAGATCGAGTTGTAATGCTGATCGTCGGCCACCATGTCGACGTGGAAATCGGCTGCTCCTTCGTCATGGCACCTCGTACAATCGGTTTCTTCATTGCGGTTTCTGTGGGAATCGCCGGCACTAAAAATCGGCTCACCGGTATGATGGTCGACGAACCCATCACAGTTCCTGTGGCAGGTCATGCAGAGGGAGTACGAGACAGGCGCCGATGCGGCCGCCGCCAGCTGGGCCGGCGTGGTGTGGCAGACCTTGCAGTTTCTCATGTCGGACGGATAGCCGACGGAATACCGGTCTTCCTCGTCAAAGCTTGCATCGGACGCGGTGGTTCTGTAAAAGACCCGGTCCGGCTGCATGTTGTGCGAGTTGTGGATCCCGTGGACGTATTCGGTCAGGTTGGTGCCGTAAGCGGTATTGTCCTGCACAAACGCGCCCGTGTCGTCCTTGTAGGTGGCCTGTGCCCCCCTGCTGGCCTGCGCGTGGCAGATCTGGCAGTCGGGCCCCTCTACCGCGTAGTGCCGGAATTTCTCGCTCCAGGCCGGATACTGACCATGGCAGCTGTTGCAGCCTACGTTCGTAACGAGGTCCCGAAGAGGGGAACCACCCGCCCAGTCGACGATGATGACCGGCCGAGTATCCTCCGCCGACGACGGCGCCCCCAGCGTCAGCTGGAACAGGTAGGTCGCGTTGGCGAGCTCGAACGCATCGGGAACGGTGATTGTGTAATCGCCACTCCCGTCGGAAACCATCGTGACATTATCCGTGATCGTGTCCCTCTGGAACGTCGTGAGCTGAGGGACGGTGAGGGTGTTATCTGCCAGGGCGACATTGTCGAAATGCCTGTACGCACGGCGAAGAGTGAACGAATCATTGGCTACGTCGTCTACCGTGGCATTGAAGGTAATGACGATACTGCCCGCTACCGCCCCGACACCGGTTACGGTCGCAACCCCGCGTTTTGCCTCTGTCAGCGTGCCCGCGTGCGCCGCTGCAACATCACCGTCCATGTGGCAGAAATTGCACGTCTCTACTTGGTTAGCTACACCCGGCGGACCACCGGGGCCCTGCGGGCCCTGCGGGCCCTGCGGGCCTGTAGCGCCGTCGTCGCCTTCACACCCCAGGAAAACCAGGGGTACGATCAGGCAGAAGATACCTATAAGGATGAATAGCTTTTTCAAATTTCCCTCCTTGAAATTTGATTGGTGCCGCCCATCTCATCGATCGCAGAAAAAGTGGTGCTAATGCGAGGTTCCTTGCCGGTCATCACCCCCTTCCGCAGAGAAACCGACTGGTTTCATCAAGGGTTTGTTATACTTTGCCGCCTTATGTACACTCCGGATTCCATAAATATCTCTTAACGAACATGCCATATCGAATATACTGATAAAACAGCGGTTTACGTAATTCCTGTCCCTTTATTTTTGATACTGTATACAGATGCCGTTGGCTTGTCAACAAGAATCATGATCACTTTTTTGCATCCTTAAAACATTTTCCGCCATATATTTATCAACCGTTTGGAGTGCTATCGAAAAAATAGCAATTGATGCAGTATGTGGATGCTGTATACAAAAGCTGCCGGTTCCTTGTTTGCCAAAAACCCGGAAGGTGCGTCAAGGCAGGATGCCCGTCTCTCCCCGGTGTCTTTCGAGGCCGGTGAACCCGGAGGCCGGCGGGGGAGGGAATCCCTCCGGCTGTTGATTTCATCCCCCCCTTTCCGTATGATAGGCCGGTCTTCCGGATCCACATACTGTCGACACGCAGCGTCCGTTTTCCGAACCCTTTGATAAAAGGAGGAATCCCGTGGGCAGGAACATCGTCGAGAAGATCATCAAGAGTCACTACGTGTCCGGGGAGAAGAAGCCCGGCAAGGAGGTCGCCATCCGGATCGACCAGACTCTCACGCAGGACGCCACCGGCACGATGGCGTACCTGCAGTTCGAGGCGATGGGCGTCCCAAAGGTCCGGACCGAGCTCTCGGTCTCCTACGTCGACCACAACACCCTGCAGGAAGGGTTCGAGAACGCCGACGACCACCTCTACCTCCAGACCGTCGCCGCGAAGCACGGGGTCTACTACTCCCGCGCCGGCAACGGGATCTGCCACCAGGTGCACCTCGAGCGGTTCGGCGCCCCCGGGAAGACGCTGCTCGGATCGGACTCCCACACACCGACCGGGGGGGGGATCGGGATGATGGCGATCGGGGCCGGAGGGCTAGACGTCGCCGTGGCGATGGCCGGGGGGCCCTTCTTCATGACGTACCCCCGGGTGATCAAGGTGAACCTCACCGGGAGCCTCAAGCCCTGGGTGGCGGCCAAGGACGTGATCCTCAAGCTCCTGGAGATCCTCACCACCAAGGGGAACGTGGGGAGCATCGTCGAGTACGGCGGGGAGGGGGTCGCCACCCTGTCCGTCCCGGAGCGCGCCACGATCACCAACATGGGGGCGGAGCTGGGGGTGACCACCTCGATCTTCCCGTCCGACCGGGTGACGAAGGCGTTCCTGAAAGGCCAGGGGCGGGGGGACCGGTGGGTGAAGCTCGTCGCCGACCCCACCGCGAAGTACGACCGGGTGATCGACATCGACCTCTCCGCGCTCGAGCCGATGGTGGCCCAGCCGCACAGCCCCGACAACGTCGCCCGCGTGAAGGACATCGCGGGGAAGAAGGTCGACCAGGTCCTCGTCGGGTCGTGCACGAACGCCTCCTACAAGGATGTCACCACGCTCGCGAGGATCCTGGACGGCAGGGTGATCCGGGAAAACGTCTCCTTCGGCGTCGCCCCCGGCTCGCGGCAGGTCCTCCAGATGGCGGCCCGGGAGAGCAGCATCGCCTCCCTCGTGGGCTCCGGGGCGCGGATCCTCGAGACCGCCTGCGGCTTCTGCATCGGGGCGGGGCAGGCGCCCCCCTCGGGAGGGGTCTCGGTCCGGACGAACAACCGGAACTTCGAGGGGCGCTCCGGGACCAAGAGCGCCGGGATCTTCCTCGTCTCGGCCGAGACCGCAGCGGCCTGCGCGCTCAAGGGCGAGATGGCCGACCCGCGGGACGTGGCCGCGGAGCTGGGGATCGAATACCCGGACGTGAAGGTGCCCAGGAAGTTCCTCGTGGACGACTCGATGGTGCTGCCGCCCGCGGAGGACGCCTCGAAGGTGGAGGTCCGCCGGGGGCCGAACATCGGGAACCCGCCGGAAAACGTCCCCCTTCCGGAGACGATCCGGGGGGAGGTGTCCCTGAAGACGGGGGACAAGATCACCACCGACCACATCATGCCCGCGGG
>CP070783.1:411510-412610 GCA_020346465.1 Deltaproteobacteria bacterium | reverse complement strand
GCGACAAAGATCAGCGGCTCGTCTACCATCGTCGGATGAAAGAAGGCGAAACATCGCCGGTCCGCAGGCTCCAGTCGCCTGCGAAGATCGTCCCAGCTGGCGATCTCGTGGACCGCTTCGTACCGGATGATCTTCTCCAGGATGTTGGCCGGCGTTGTCCAGTCAAGCCGCCGTAGGACCAGAAACCCCGGGTTGAACCACGACGAGAAGAGGTGTTTGAAATCCTCATCCACGGAGGTCAGTTCCGCATGGGCGGGCAGGTTGCGCAAGACATCCTCCCGCATCTGCAGGAGTCCTTTCGTTCCGCCGGGAGCAAGATTGATCCGCCGGAAGAGCTCCAATCGCCTCGGCTCGGCCGCTTCGTACATTTCCCGCGCGGCCTTGGCCGTCGGCTGATCCTGCAGATTCCTGAGGGCCCGTTCCAGGCGCGACTGATCCGGGCCGAATTCCCGATCGAGAAGCGCCAGGAAGGAAAGCACCGCACTCTCCGTCAAACCGTCGTACGCGGTCAGGAACTCCCTGGCCACGGCCACGTCGGAGGCCTCCCCCCGTCCGGAGAGGAGCGTCTCGGCGAGCTGCAAGAGGTCCTTTTTTCCCGACGGTGCCGGGCGAAGGCGGTCCAGGAGACCGTTGACGTTCTCCGAGAACGAATGAAACAGGTTGCGGAGGAAACGATGATTCATGCGCCTGCTTCCGTGGGCGGAGATTGGAGAGTCGAAATCGCCCCCCCCTCCTATCCCCTTTGATCTCCCCGAGAAAAGGAAATCCTGAGGTAACGTACTCGGGATCGTGCGGGATTGTCAATGAATCCGTGCCATTCCGAACCCAAATGGATCGATGCGGAAAGAGGATGCGGGAAACGGACGAACGACGAGGTCCCCGCCCCCTCCCACCGCAAAGCGGGATAAATACCGCGGGAAGGAATCTTTTTCCTTTCCAACGATATCCTCTCTCTATATAAAAGAAAAAACCGATCGTTTGGGCCCTTGCGCGGGCTGCGTCTTCTTCCGAGAGGCGCGGGCGCAAACGGACAGTTCTTCTTCCGGAGGACGGCCATTGTGAACCTGGCGAAACTGCTTGCCGAAACCGCGAGGAAGCAC
>CP070783.1:410290-411410 GCA_020346465.1 Deltaproteobacteria bacterium | reverse complement strand
ACGGAGACGATGAAACCGGAGGAGACCAGTCCATCCTTGTGGCCATAGGGATGGCAAACGACCCTTCCGGAGCAAGGAGGACCTTATGAGCGAAAAAGTACAGAAGCGCGGGCAGGTCCTCGTCTTATTCGCCCTTGCGGTGGTCGTCCTGATCGGCCTGGCGGCATTAGGGGTCGATATCGGCTACTGGTATTCTGTCCGTCACGAGTTGCAGCGCTGCGCCGACGCAGGTGCGCTCGCGGGGGCATCCTATTTCAAGGAAACGGGGTACTGGTCGTCCACGCCGGGCGACCCGAACATGGCGGTCGCGGAAAGCCGTGCCCGAATGTTAGCCTCCCGCGACAAGGTGCTGACTTCTCCGCTCGACAATACAGAGATATTCGTCAGTTTCCCGGAAAACTTGAAGATCCGGGTGGGAACGGAACGTATCGTGAATCTGTTCTTCTCCCGCTTCTTTCTCGGGCCCACGAAAACAATCAAAGCTTACGCAATCGCGGAGGCGTATCCGGTCACGGAGAAAGTGACGTGCGTTGTGCCTTTTGGGATACCGGCCCCGTGGGATGATGCGGATGGCGACCGGAGTTACGACGTAGGGGAAAACTTTTCCTGGCCTGCGCCCGATTCGGTTCAATGTGAGCAAGTGGGCGGTGTGACCAGGTGGGATTACGCAACGCACGACGTCGTTCCGGGAACGAAATCACTGAGGGACGGCAAACTGTGCCAAGGAAGCCTTCAGGTGCTGAAGATCGGCTCTGCACAGAATATCCCGCCGGATGGAGCCCGGGGAAACTTCTACGGGATGGATTTTGCGGACATCGTGAATTCCTGCCCCGACATGGACCCGAACCACGGAGCGAGTTTTTTCAGTTATATGATCAAGAATTCTTGCGAATGCGATTTCAAGATCAATATCGACGACGAAATTCCGCCGATCGACACGGAGCCCGGGAACATGGTGGGGCCGACCATAGGGCCGGTGGCGCCGGACAAGTACTATGGGGTGCCGAATCCAGAAGTGGACTACTACATGATCAATGATAAAGGGAAAAAAGTGTATCTGCCCGGCCAACCCGATCCGGAGAGCCTGATGAACGGCGACCCGGAATCCGAATGGGTTTAC
>CP070783.1:409000-410190 GCA_020346465.1 Deltaproteobacteria bacterium | reverse complement strand
CGGTTCCGCCCACGATCTTGGGCAAATGTTTTCACATAAATTCCAAACAAAAACAATAAGGAAAAGTTTCTGACAGGAAAAACCGTTTGTTAACTGAGCGTTAAGGGAGAAAAGTGTCAGGAATGCTTATTGCAAAAATCAACATTGCACGAATTCAATTCCTGCTTGGTGAAGCAATATTTATGTGTCCCGCAGTAGAAGGATGAAGATGTAAAAGGAAAGAAGAAAGATGAAGAAAAAGGGCTTATCCAACATTTTAATATTGAGTGTTCTGCTCGCATTGTTTTTCTTCATTCGTTATGGAAATGTGGAAATCAGCGGGAAAGGAATGGATGCGGAGGATCTTGCACCCCGCGTCCCATTGATTGCCAATTTCACCCATTCCCCCGTGTCGTCAGTTGTTGATGCGGGCGGAGGGGCTGTTACAGTGGGGATCCATTTTGATGTTTTGGAAAATGACCTGGACATGAAGGAAGCGTACTTCACGGTTTACGATGAAGGCGGGAAAGTCAGAAATAACGTATTAATAGATATCAAGGATTACAATGTTGCTCCGACAGGGAGGGTTTCTAAAGCGATACCTGTTGATACTTCAACGACCGGCGTTTATACGTTTGTCCTATCCGTTTCGGATATTCAAGGGAACGTTTCCAATATTCTATCGTCTACATTTCCGATAAGGGAATAAACGCAAAGGGGAGCCCTTTACTTCGTTTAGCGCCAAAACTTTTTTTCGATTGCTAACCTTCCCATTTTGAAAAATTCCAAAAAATGTTTCCAATTGGCATTGTTAAAACGTTAAAATTTACCAAACTGGAAGAAAACTGGTTCATTTCGATCGAAGATTCGAAGATCAGGATCGAGTCATGACGGAAAGACGACAATGAGCACCGGCCTCACATTTCCTGGGGAATGACACACCCAGGAAATTAGCGGAGGATTGGCAACTGTCCCGGACCGTATAAACGGCGGGGATCCTAACTTGAAAAGTTTTCAGGGTCGGGGGAAGGCCCGAGGGGGGTTTTTTTTAACCCAAATATCGGACTAAAGAATGGGGCAGGGCCATCCGATAAGAGCATAAAAGCAAACCGGAACGATTCCGGGGAGAAAAGAGAAAAAGGAGGGATGAAAAATGAAAGAGAAATCCTTATCTAGGATTTTAATCCTTTTTTTTATACTGGTAATGTTCG
>CP070783.1:407543-408900 GCA_020346465.1 Deltaproteobacteria bacterium | reverse complement strand
ATCACCCCGAGGCGTTCGCAGCCATCATTCATGCAAGCCGGGAAATGCGCGCCGTGCTCCAATACACCGAGGCGATCGCCTGCACATCGCAAACCGTCTTGATTACCGGAGAAACCGGAGTCGGCAAGGAGCTCGTCGCCAGGGCCGTCCACATCATCAGCGGGCGCAAGGGGCCCTTCGTCGCCGTAAACGTCGCCGGCCTCGACGACAACGTATTCTCGGATACGTTGTTCGGTCACAAGAAAGGCGCGTTCACCGGGGCGGAAGAAGAAAGAAGCGGCCTCCTGGAAAAGGCCTCCGGTGGAACACTGTTCCTCGATGAGATCGGCGACCTCCCTCCGTCGTCCCAGGTAAAACTCCTTCGGCTCCTTCAGGAACATGAGTATTTCCCTCTCGGATCGGACATCCTGAAACAGTCGGACGCCCGGATCGTCGTTGCGACGAACAAGGACATACAAGACCTGCAGGAGTCCGGCCGTCTCAGAGCCGATTTATACTTCCGCCTACATACGCACCATGTCCATATCCCCCCGTTGAAGGAGCGCACGGATGACCTGCCAGTCCTCCTCGATCATTTCTTCGAAGCCGCAGCCCGCGCTCTGAAGAAAAAGACCCCGACAGTGCCGAAAGAGCTTCTGGATCTTTGCAAAGCCTATTCTTTCCCTGGGAACGTTCGGGAACTGGAGTCCATGGTTTTCGACGCCGTCAGCAGTCATGGATCGGGCGTACTTTCCTTGAATGCATTCAAAAAAGCCATGGGACTCGACAAGAACACTTCGATGCGTTCCGCTTCGGACCCACTCTCTACGCATAATGTTTCGATTTCCTTCTCCGAACTTCTGCCGAAACTCAAGGAAGCAGAGCAGATTCTCATCGACGAGGCGATGAAACGCGCCGATGGAAACCAGGGAATCGCTGCAAGCATGCTCGGCATCTCAAGGCAGGCCCTGAACCGACGCTTGAAGACGAGGAAGAAGTAGGCGTCACGTTCCGCTAAACCCCTGCAACACTTCTTGCTCCCAGGTTGATTCCGGTCAATCACAAGTCATTCATAAATAGAGAGATGCGGCAACACGCCTGGTTCTTGTCAACATATATTGCATCCCTGACCTTTTGCGGCGCAGTCACAGTTCCCTCCTAATTCTTGATTCTTCAAAGAGATACGTTGTCCAGCCGTCTTCGGTCTGGGTTTTGCATTTCCGCTTGGAATGACGTCGGGTTGGGAAGAAAGATCCAAGCTCATCCTGCTCTGACGCTCCGGGTTAGTAAATATGCGGAATGGGAAAAAGCACGTTCTTGTAGCGGACGATGAGAAGCACACGCGCTTTACCCTGTCTCTGATCTTCCGAAAGGCGGG
>CP070783.1:405984-407443 GCA_020346465.1 Deltaproteobacteria bacterium | reverse complement strand
GCGATACGAATCAGGTCGTTCGCCCCACTCGCCTGTCCGCAGGTCCCGGCGGGGATGACGAGGGTGGGAACATCCGGTACGCGAGCGAGGGAAAGGCGGTCCCTCAAGGATTGAAGATCGTCGCTGGTATTCAATCTTTCCATGAATGCACCGTTTTCAAAGGTTCGCGCCGCTCATGTCGAACATGTGCCCCTTGCACCAACAGATCTGGACTAGCTGCCGTAAAGGGAGGACAGCTCAAGCTAGCCGCGTTTGCTGTTGGATGAGGTGAGGGCCCGGATGGAGGGGTGCCCATCCACGGGATGGTCGCCGTCCATCAGGCTGTGCTTGCAGGGGGCGAAATCGACGACCTTGGCGGGGAGAACCCTTTCATCGCTTAGGACTTCGATGCGGTCGAGACCCTCCTTGGCCTTCGCAAGAACCTCCCCGACCCTGGAGGGGGACCTGTTCGGGAAATAGTGTCCGTCCACGACGACGACGGGCCCCAGTGCACATGCTCCCAGACAGTTCACGGTCTCCAGGGTGAACTCGTTGTCCGCGGTCGTATTCATGGCCCGGATTCCGAGCTTCCTTTCGAACTCCTCAGCACCCTTCTGGCCTCCCCTCACGTGGCACGCCGTACCCAGACAGACGGAGACGAGGTGCTTCCCGCGGGGTGTCAATCGGAACGAGGCGTAGAACGTCGCAACCCCGTAAACATCGACAAGGTGAACGCCGGTGATTCTGGACACCGTCTCAAGCGTTTCTCGGGAAAGGAAACCGTAGGTAGCCTGGATTTCCCCCAGGATCGACATTATGCCGCCGAGCCCCTGCTTCTTGCGCTCGACGATCTCGACAACATCATCCGTATTCATGGTTCCTCCTTTTCAGCGCGTTCCGAGATGTCGGAAAACCCCTTTGTGGCGCGACGATTTTGCACCGGGTCATTCCGTCAAAATGCTCCCTTTCTCCGTTCTCCAGTCGCCGCTACGCATCCGTTCCGTTCGGCGAGACTGCACTGGTTCCTTCTTCCGTTCGCCTGGCTCCCTCCTGTATGAATCGTTCGAGCACACGGCCCACGTACACGAAGAGTTCCCCGGGTTCGAAAGGCTTTTCGGCGTACTCGATGCAGCATCTCTTCTTTAGCTCATTCGCGATCTCCCGGTCCCAGTAGCCCGTGATCAACACGATGGGAAAATAGCCGCTCAGGTTTTCGATCTCGTCGATCAGTTCGATTCCCGTGAGGCCAGGCATCTGAATGTCAAGGACAAGCAGGTCAAAGGGATCGGAATTCCGGATGGTCTCCACGGTTTGTTTCAAGGCTTCCAGACCATCCGCAACGGTAGTGACCCGGAATCCCGCCTTTCGGAAGATCAGAGACAGGGTAAAGCGCGTGTGCTTCTCGTCGTCCGCTACAAGAACGTGTTTTTTCCCATTCCGCATATTTACTAACCCGGAGCGTCAGAGCAGGATGAGCTTG
>CP070783.1:404417-405884 GCA_020346465.1 Deltaproteobacteria bacterium | reverse complement strand
GGACCACCCGGAACTCCCCCGGGAGGCCGTGCAACCTGTCGCACCCCATGAGGATGGTTTCGTCGCTGACAGGGCACCCCATGGGACAAGGACTATGCTCGAGTGCAATGGATCCCGGCGGATCCGGAATTTTCCGAAAATCGGCGTTCACTACGCCTTCCCCCGGAACTCGTCCAGAAGCTTCCTGTAATATTGCATGTCGCTTCGCTCCAGCCGGAACATCGCCCACGGACCCGCCGGAAGGTGCGCCCGGAGCAGAATGATCCAAACCGCGGCATTGAGGGCATACGAAAGCGTCGTGGCGACAGCGGCTCCCGTGATCCCCCATCGGGGAATGAAGAGAACATTCAACAGGAGGTTGCCGATTGCCACGGATACGGCCGTCAAGCTCATCGTCCGGTACATGCCCTTCCTCGCGCAGAGCGGGGTCAGGGTCATGGCCAGGCACTGGAACACGATTCCCGGCAGGAGCGTGACCAAAGGCGCCACAGCGGCACGATAATCCCGGCCCCCTACGATCAGAACGAGCAGTTTTCCCGATGCCGCGAAAACAAGGGCCCCCGCGATCGTGAGGTAGAAGGTATTGCGGCCCGCCCGCACTGAAACTTCGGCAGCCGCCTTCTCCGATGTCTCCCGCGCCACCCTCGAGTACAAAACCGCCTGGGTTCCGAAGGGCACCAGAAACAGGACCTCCGCGATGGACACGGCCACGAAATAACAGCCGACAAGGGCGGGAGAAACGTAATAATTGAGGATCAACACGTCGATCTTCAGGGTGATGAAGGTGGCGACCCCCGCAATGTGGACATTGGAGACATCCCGCAGGGAAGTGGACAGAAGGGGCCACGACAGACGCCAGGGAGCGGGGACATGGCGGCCGAGGTACCAGACGGTGTTCGCGAGAGAAAACAGGGCGATCCCGATCCCCGCCAGAAGCGCGGTGCGGACGGTGAACATCCCGGCGAGAAGCAACGATACGGTGAACAGGAAGCCGATCAGCGCCTCGTTCCGGACGATCGCGTTGTATTCCCCCATCCGCCCAAGCCCCTGAAAGAGCGCGTGGAGGTAGTTGCGGATGAGCAGAAGCGGGACTGCCAGAAACGAGAGCAGGAAATACGAATACGCCGTGTTTCTGTATATAGAATCCCGGAACAAGGGATAGGATAGGAAAAATGCAAGGAGGATGATCGCCCCGCTGACGGCGCCGAGCAGGATGGAGTTCCCGGCGTATTCCTGCGGGGAATACCTCCTTTCCGGAAGAGTACGATAGTAGGAAGCGGGAACATTGGGCGAGAGGAGCACGGAAAACAACCCGGTGACGTTTCCTACCACCGAGAGGATGCCCCGGTCCCCCGCCCCCAACGCGCGGTTGGTGAACGGTGAGGTGAGAAACCGGGTGGCAAAGCTTACCATCCTCGCCGCCATGTTGCCGAACGCGCTTCGAGCGGACGAAACGTTCTCCGCAGG
>CP070783.1:402699-404317 GCA_020346465.1 Deltaproteobacteria bacterium | reverse complement strand
CCCTGTCCTGACCCGATTCCTGCCTGGCGATATGGATGCCGATCCGGAATCCCCGGATCCCTTCGGTACCGCCTCCTTCTATTGGGGCAGGGATATTATTGCATCCGTGCTTCATACTGCAACATGAAAACGGGATTCGCGGTTTTCCCGGAACTGCGTTCCGCTAAGGGATCAGGTCTTTCCTTCCGAAATAGTCCGTATCGACACGGTCGGGGTTGCCGATGAGAGGAAAGGAAATGCGCACCGGGCGGGTTTGTCTCTTCCTGGCGGGCGTCCTGCTGGCGTTCCTGTGCGGATGCGGCAGCGGCGATTCGGGATCCGTTTCCCCCCCGGCATCCCCGCCGGGGATCCCCGGCACGGGAACGGGAATTCCGGGGATCGACTCGATCCGGCAGGAGTTCCTCGACGCCGTCAACCAGGCCCGCTCCGCGCCCCGGATGTGCGGGAACGATGCCTATCCCGCAGCCCCTGCCGTGGCGTGGAACGACACCCTCGCCATGGCCGCCTACCTCCACTCCTCCGACATGGCGATCAACGGGTTCTTCTCCCACACCGGGTCGGACGGCGGCTCTCCGGGGGACCGGATCACGCGGGAAGGGTACGATTGGAGAACGTATGGCGAGAATATCGCCGTGAACTACCCCACGGTCTCCGCCGTGATGCAGGGGTGGCTGGGAAGCGACGGGCACTGCCGCAACATCATGAATCCCGCCTTCGAGGAGATCGGCGCCGCCTATGCGGAGGGGCCGTATACGGGCACCCCTCTCGCGCCGTACTGGACCTTCGACCTGGCGGCACCCCGGTAGGCCGGTTCGCCTTACCCCGCGTTCGACACCGGAATGGGGACCGACACCGATTTCACGTGGAGGTCCCTCTGGGGGAAGGGGATCTCGATCCCGTGCTCCTTGAACGCCTTGAAGAGCATGAAGTAGATCTCGCTGGCGAGGATCCTCGGGTACTGGACCCGCGTGACGGTCCAGACATGGAGCACGAAATTGAGCGAGCTGTCGCCGAAACCGGTGAAGACGACCTCGGGCTCCGGAATGGTCAGGACGTCCGGGTGCTTGTCGGCGACTTCCATGAGAACGTCGCGCACGACCTCCGGGTCGCTTTTGTACGAGACGCCCAGGGGGACGGAAAATCGCACCTGACGGTCGTTGGCGGTCCAGTTCGTCACGCGGTTGTTGATGAACTCGGAGTTCGGAATGATCATCACGACGTTGTCGTTGGTGCGGATCCAGGTGCTGCGCGCGGCGATCCGGACGACGTCGCCGTTCGTCTCGCCCACCTCGACCCGGTCCCCCACCTGGATGGGGCGCTCCATCAAAAGAACGATTCCCGACACGAAGTTGTTCGCGATGTTCTGCAGGCCGAACCCGATCCCGATGCCGAGCGCGCCGCCGAGGATGACGAGGCTGCTCATGTTCACCCCGGCCCACTGGAGGCCGATCATCAACCCGAACAGAAAGACGAGGTACGCCACGATCTGCGCAAACGCATACTGCTGCCCGGCGTTGAGGGAGGTCCGGACGAGGACGCGGTGCTCCAGGAAGCGGCGGACCATGCCCGAGAACATTCGCAGGAGGGTGAGGAACACGAAGGTCTTGATGAGGAAGAC
>CP070783.1:400953-402599 GCA_020346465.1 Deltaproteobacteria bacterium | reverse complement strand
TCCGGGAACGGACGAGGATCCCGTGCGAAGTGGTCGTGGTGCCCGAGGAGATGACCATCGATCCGGATCGGTCCACGGCGATCTTCCGGATCTTCCAGGAGGCGCTCACGAACGCCGCCCGCCACGCGGGCGCCACGATCGTGGAGGCGACCCTGGAATCCCGCAACGGCACCGTGTGCCTCGAGGTCCGGGACAACGGCAGGGGGATCACAAAAGAAGAGGTGTCCCGCCCGATGTCCCTCGGCATCCTCGGGATGAGGGAACGGGCCCGGTGGTGGGGTGGGGAAGTCCGGATCGAAGGGACCCCGGGCTCCGGGACCGTGGTCACGGCGACCCTCCCTTCGGGAAACGAGGAGCGTCTCCATGCCCAATATCCTCCTGGCGGATGATCACGAGGTCGTCCGGAAGGGGCTGATCCAGATCCTCGCGAAATCGGTCCCCGATCTCTCCGTGGACGAGGCCGTCAGCGGGCAGGAGGCGCTCGCCTGGGCGCTGAAGACCGATTACGCCCTGGTCCTCCTGGACATCTCCATGCCGGGCCGGGGGGGGCTCGAGGTGCTCAAGGAGATCCGCAGCCGGCGCCCCGGAATCCCCGTGCTGATCTTAAGCATGCACCCGGAGGAGGAGTACGCGGTGCGGGCCCTTCGCAACGGCGCCTCGGGATACGTGACCAAGGACAGCGCCGCGGAGGAGCTGGTCGCCGCGGTCCGCCGGGTGCTGGCGGGGGGCCGGTACGTGAGCGCCTCCCTCGCCGAAAGGCTGGCCCGGGAGCTGGAGCCGAACGCCGGCCGCATGCCCCACGATACCCTCTCCGACCGGGAGTACCAGGTGATGCGGATGCTCGCCGCGGGGAAGACGGTCAAGGAGATCGGGGAGGAGCTTTCGTTGAGCGTCAAGACGATCAGCACCTACCGGTCCCGGGTGCTGGAGAAGATGCGGCTCAGGAACAACGCCGAGATCGCCCGCTACGCCGTCGAAAACCGCCTGACGGGCTGACGGCCTTTCCTTTCGTATCCCCCCCTTCCGTGTAGGACAAACACCTACGGTTCGCAAGACCAGCGTCCTACGGAAAATTCCGCCCCCCGCCGATACCGGCGCCCTGCGGCAACCGGTCTAATGGGAACAGGGAAGTTCCGTGCAATACCGGGACGGAGCTGCGCGATGGCCGGGCGCGTGGCGCCAGGACGGGCCATGCCGGCTTGGGAAAGGGGAATCGGGTGCCGGGGATCCTCGTCGTCGACAGCCACGCGGTCCTGCGCCGAAGGCTGGTCCGCGCCGTCGCGCAGTCGGTCCCCGGGGTCTCGGTGGACGAGGCGCAGGACGGGCAGACGGCGCTGGCCATGGTGCGCAGGACGAGGTACTCCCTCGTCCTCCTGGACATCTTCATGCCGGGCAAGGGGGGCCTCGCGGTGCTCCAGGAGATCCGCAGACTGCATCCCGGGGTCCCCGTGCTGGTCCTGAGCATGCACCCGGAGGAGGGGTACGCGGTCCGGGCCCTTCGCGCGGGCGCCTCGGGATACGTGAACAAGGAGAGCGCCTTCGAGGAGCTTGCCGGGGCGGTCCACACGGTGCTCGGAGGGGGCCGGTACGTGAGCCCCTCGCTGGACGGATTCGCGGAAGGAAAACGGGGCAATGCGACCGGGAAT
>CP070783.1:399180-400853 GCA_020346465.1 Deltaproteobacteria bacterium | reverse complement strand
CCTCTTCTACGTGTTCTGGGAAGCCGTCCTCATCCCCATGTACCTCATCGTCGGCGTGTGGGGCGGCGAACGCAGGATCTACGCGGCCGTGAAGTTCTTCATCTTCACCATGGTCGGGTCCCTGCTCATGTTCCTGGCGATCCTGTACTGCTATCAGAGTGCGGGGGGCGAGACCTTCGAACTGCAGACGCTGTACGAAAAACTCAAGGTCCTCTCGGCAAGGGAGCAGTTCTTTCTCTTCGGCGCCTTCGCCCTCTCCTTCGCCATCAAGGTCCCCATGTTTCCTCTCCACACGTGGCTTCCCGACGCCCACGTGGAGGCCCCCACCGCGGGTTCCGTCATCCTCGCCGGCGTGCTCCTGAAGATGGGGACGTACGGCATCCTCCGGTTCGCCATGCCCTTCTTCCCCAAGGCCCTCTTCTACACCATTCACATTCCCATCTTCGGGGAGGCGAATTTCCTGGGCTTCCTGACGGTTCTGTCGGTGATCGGCATCATCTACGGGGCGTTGATGGCCCTGGCCCAGGACGACATCAAGAAGCTGATCGCCTACTCGTCGGTGAGCCACATGGGCTTCGTCATGCTCGGTCTTCTGGCCCTGAACCTCCAGGGGGTGACGGGCGGGGTCTACCAGATGCTCAACCACGGCCTCTCCACCGGCGCGCTCTTCCTCTTGGTGGGCATGCTGTACGAGCGCCGTCACACGCGGGAGATCGTGGATTACGGGGGGATCGCGAAGAAGGTCCCGGTCTACTCGGCCATCTTCATGATCGTCACCCTTTCCTCCATCGGACTGCCGGGCACCAACGGGTTCGTCGGGGAATTCACCATCCTCCTGGGCATGTTCCAGGTCGACCCCTGGTACGCCATCGTGGCCGCCTCGGGGGTCATCCTCGGCGCGGTCTACATGCTGTGGATGGTGCAGCGCGTGTTCTTCGGCCGCCTCACCAATCCCGACAACGAGAAGCTCCAGGACGTGAACCGCCGGGAGCTGGTCATCCTGGTCCCCATCGTGATCCTCATCTTCGTGATGGGGATCTTCCCGAACCTGTTCTTCCGGAAGATGGAACCCTCGATCCGGAACATCCTGGAAACGGTGAAGGTGAACAGCCAGTACGAGCCGCCGTCGGCAGAGCGCCCGGCGGCTCCGGAACGATGAGAAGGAGGTCGGGCGGGGGTCCGAAGGTCCCCGGTTCCGCGGGGATGCGCCATGAGTGAACTGATCGCACAATTGAAGCCGATCTCCCCGGTGATCGCCGTGTTCCTCGGCGCCATCGCGGCCATCCTGGCGGGCGCCTTCATGAAACGGGAGAGCCGCTCCGCCCTGCCCTTCGTGGCCCTGAGCGCCCTGGGCCTGGCCATGGTCCTCCTCTTCAACTTCTGGGGCGGGAAGGGCTACCTCTTCCACGGGGCGCTGAAACCCGACGCTTTCTCCTCCTTCATCGGCGCCGTGGTTCTCCTCGGGGCCGGAATCGCCACTCTGGCCTCCGTGGGGTACGCCGAGCGTGCGGGCATCGGCCACGGTGAATATTACGGCCTCATGCTCACATCCACGGGGGGGATGATGCTCATGGCCATGAGCCAGGACTTCATCACACTCTTCGTGAGCCTCGAGATCACCTCCATCCCCATCTACGCCCTCACCGCCATCGCCCAGGCGCGCCGGCGCTCCG
>CP070783.1:397111-399080 GCA_020346465.1 Deltaproteobacteria bacterium | reverse complement strand
CATCCGCCCACTCCCTCAGTTTCGTGGCGAGCAGGGTGCGATCATCGAGGATAATTTCGTGCCGGGTGGTTTCGACCCCCCGCTCCGAAAGCCAGCGGCGGAGCGTCGGGCCGGAAAGGTCTTCCCGTTCCCCGCGGAAACTCCGGTCGCTTACGGTGAGAACCCCCGCCTTCACGGCGTTTCCCTTCTTCGGTACGCCCCGCTTTTCCCGCCTTCCTTGCGCAGGAGGGCCACCTCCCGGATCGTGATCCCCCGGTCGACCCCCTTGCACATGTCGTAGAGGGTCAGGGCAGCGACGGACGCCGCGGTCATCGCCTCCATTTCGACGCCCGTGCGGTCGAAGGCCTTCACGGATGCCTTTACGATGATCGAACCGTCGGCCGGGTCGGCATCGAACTCCACGGAGACCGCCTGGAGTGCCAGGGGATGGGAAAGCGGGATCAGCTCGGGTGTCTTTTTCGCCGCCGCGATTCCCGCGAAACGGGCGACGGCCAGGACGTCCCCCTTGGCCGCCCGTCCTTTCACGATCATCGACACAGTCTCCGGCTTCATGGCAACGGTCGCGCACGCGACGGCGGACCGCCGGGTCGGCTTCTTGGCGCTTACGTCCACCATCATCGCCCGGCCTTTCGCGTCGAAATGACTGGAGCGCATCGGGGGCCCCGTTTCCTGTTCTACTTCTCGACGGTCAAGTCGTACCAGATGGAAAAGACCTTCCTCGCACCCCTTTGGTTCTCGGAGCCGTTCCAGACCGCGAAGGCGATGTGCGAGGCTTCTCCTGCCTTGAAGCCGGCCTCCAGCTCGGAGTGCCCTGCGAGGGACCTTTTGACCGTGACCGCCCACCGCTTCGCTTGCCATTTGCCGAGACCGTCGATCGAAAACTCCGTTTTTTCCGGATGAAGCTCCGTCAACGTACCGAAGCCCCGGGCGATCGCGTTCGCCACGGGCGTGCGCCTTGTCCCGGACACCGGATTGCCCGCCAGGACTCCCCCGCGAAAGCCCTCCGTTTCGCCTTTTTCGGGGCGTAGGGGCCGATGCAAGGGATCGGGCGCATAGTAAATCCTCGGCGCCTCGACCTTTTCCTGCCACGACGCCTTCCAGAACCAGATGTTGACGGGGTTCTCCCCGTCTCCCATGGTAAAGGGCGCAACGACCTCTTCCCCGGGGGTCTCATGGGAAGGAAACATCACCGCCGCGGCATCGGAATACCGATCGATGTCCACGACGACGTCACGGGTCTCGTCCTCCCATTCCAGGAGGAAGGCGATCTCCTCTCCGTTGTGAAGCGCCCTCGCGTACAGCTTCTGGATCTTGGCCTCGAAAATCGACGGGGTGGTGATCGCCTGGGGGATCAGTTCGATCTGGACGACAGGGGCCTGCTTCCAGCTCTCATGGTAAGGGTCCAGGGGCAAGGGGCCGGGGATTCTTTTCGCCCGGAACGGCAGTTCATCGGCGCAGGGAGTTCCCGCCGAGAGCAGGACGAAAAGAAATCCAAGAGCGAGGGACCACGTTTTTGCGTTTCGCCTGCATCTCATTTCGGTCACCTAGGTGAGGTTGTGACGATAGACTTCGTGTTTTTCGTCGTAGAAGGGCCGCAGGAACTCGGGTTCCTTGATGGGAACCTTGACCAGTTCCTTTCCCTGGTCGTCATATCCCGTTGCCCAGCCGCTTCCGACCGCGAACCTCGAAATCCACCGATCCGTTGCGCCGAAGAGCATGAAGGCACCGAGGACCGTCTCGTCCCGGAAGGCGGCCTTGTACCCTGCGATCGCCTCCTCCGCTCCGGGACCGAACATCTGCCGGAGGTAGGGGATCGGCACGTGGATCGGGGGGATGTAGTAGACGTTGGGCTCTAGGCCGAACTGCGGATAGAGGGGCAGCGCGAGCTTCCTGACGTGTACGAGGTAGTCGATCGGATTCGAGGAATCCGCCTTCTCCGGGGGATGAATCCAGCCGTTCAGCCGGATTT
>CP070783.1:395037-397011 GCA_020346465.1 Deltaproteobacteria bacterium | reverse complement strand
AATGGGTTTACTACGAAAAAGGGGGATATCCGAACAGCGATTCCTACAGTTGGTCCAAGGATGGAAAGTACGGGGCAGGGAACTGGAAAGATTCCCCCCGTGTAATCCGAATTCCGATCTACGACCCGACCGGGACGATCGATGGTGGTATACACACTCCCGGAAAAAATGGAAAAACGAGTTTTCAGCCCCTGGGGTTCGTGGGATTCTGGATCGCGGACATCCAGTACGAGGACAACAACAACGGGACAGTCGTCGGACGGTTCATCACGGTCGGAGGATGGGGTGGGAGCGGCCCCGAACCCGGCCCGACCGGTACGCCGGTGCTAAATATTCGATTGGTGGAATAGGGGACAGATGAGCAAGATCTCCTGTTTGATCATCGAGTCGGACCAGGAGGCGATCCGG
Organism: Deltaproteobacteria bacterium; assembly: GCA_020346465.1. Classification (GTDB taxonomy): domain Bacteria; phylum Desulfobacterota; class Deferrimicrobia; order Deferrimicrobiales; family Deferrimicrobiaceae; genus CSP1-8. The sequence goes on along the minus strand of CP070783.1, from coordinate 396,603 downwards.
CACATCGACATCCTGGGCCGCACGATCGGCTCGGTCGAGGTCCGCTGGAAAACAAACACCCTCGATACCGGCATCGCGATCATCAAGAAGCACCTCCCGGAAATGGCCATCGTGGGAATGGGCAAGAACCCCGACGCCTCGATCGATGCGATCGCCGCCCTGTCCCGGGACTTCCCGGCCCTCTTCCTGCTGGCCCTGTCGGACAAGGCCGAATCGGACCTGATTCTGAGGGCGATGCGCGCCGGAGCGCACGACTTCCTCTGCAAGCCCGTGAAGGAGATCGACCTGCGGGCGGCGGCGGAGAAGGTGTATAAACTCAAGGCAGCCAGGCTGGATAAGAAACCGGAAGGCGGCAGGATCGTCTCCGTGTTCAGCAACAAGGGGGGGAACGGGACCACGACGATCGCCGTCAACCTCGCCGACGCCCTGGTGCGCTATCACGGCAAGAAGGTGGCGGTGGTCGACCTCGTGCTCTCGCACGGCGACGTGACGATGTTCTTCAACGTGAATCCGTCGTATTCCATCATCGACCTGGCGAGGAACTCGCAGAAGGCCGACTACGATTTTCTGCATACCCTTCTCGTGAGGCATTCCAGCGGGGTCTACATCCTGGCGGACCCGCCGATGATCGAGGACGCAGAACTCATCTCCCCCACCCAGGTCAGGGAGGTGCTCGGCACCCTGCGGTCCATGTTCGACTACATCGTCGTGGACACTCCGCACCAGTTCGACGAGCGGACGTTGACGGCCCTGGAGATGTCCGACAACATCCTGCTCGTGTCGCTCCTGAATCTGCCTTCCCTCAGGAACACCCAGAAGTGCCTGGAGCTTTTCGGGCGCATCGGGCTGCGCGACGAACGGGTCCGGCTGGTGATCAGCCGGTTCCTGCCCAACGATGAGATCCCCCGGGACAGCATCGAGGGGATCCTGAACTGCCCCGTGTTCTTCAGCGTTCCCAACGATTATCCCGCCGTCATCGCGTCCGTCAACCGGGGGAAGCTGCTGTACGAAACGTTTCCGACCAAGGAGGTCACGAAAAGCTTCCGGGACCTGTCGAACCTCCTCGCGCTTTCCATTGTTCCGCAACAGACGGCCAAACCGATCAAACGAGGGCTCTTGGAGAAGATCTTCCCGCCCGGCAGGAGGACGAAGTGAGCATCAGCGAGTGGAAAGCGAAAAAGAACGGCCCGACCCCTGTAACATTCGGCGATCCGGCGCAGCGGAGGAATGCCGTAGACGCCGAGATCCGGGCCTACCAGGATCTGAAGAGCAGCATCCACAGGAAGCTCGTGGACCGGCTCGATCTCTCCACGGTTTCCGAGATCCCCGTCGACCAGCTCTCCGGGATCATCAAGGCGGTCGTCGAAACCCTCATCGCTGCCGAAGGGATCCCTCTCACCCGGATCGAGCGGGAGCGGCTGATCCTCGAGATCCAGCACGAGACGCTCGGTCTCGGTCCGCTGGAGCCTCTTCTCCAGGACCCGGGGATCGCGGACATTCTGGTCAACGGGCCGAACTCGGTGTACATCGAAAAGAAGGGGAAACTCACGAAGACCGAGGTGGCGT
>CP070783.1:392956-394937 GCA_020346465.1 Deltaproteobacteria bacterium | reverse complement strand
GGTCACCTTCACACGGTCGCCCTTGGGGTCCTTCTCCTTCTCGACGTCCATCGTGAAATCGATCGCGCTCATGATGCCGTCGCCGAACTTCTCGTGGACGATCGACTTGAACGGGAACCCGTACACCTGCATGATTTCGTACAGCCGGTAGATGAGGGGGTCGGTGGGAACGACGGGCCCGAGGCCCTTGCCGGGAAAGGCCGTAAGGAAGGACTGGACCGCCTCCTTCTCTTTCCTGATCCCCAGCTTGGAGACAACCTGCCTGGCTTCCGCCGCGGTGGCCCGGGCCTGCCCGTAGAGCAGGGCCGCCACCCACATTTCGCTGCGGCCGATCGATCTTCCCAGGTCGTCGAACGTCAGTCCCTTTTCTTCCTTGGCATCCAGCAGCAGTCTGGTGATTCCGGAAATTTCCATTGTCGCCTCCTTCGAACAATCCGTGATGTGGATTTCCCCGACTTCCTGTTCGCAAACAAGCATATTCGGAAACGAAAGAATTGCAACCCCCATCCCCGTCGAGAACGCGATCGCCGGCAAGCGCACGGACAAGTGTTACCCCATCCCGAAGGTGACGATCGGCAACGGAAAGCACCCGTATCCCTTGCCCGCCCCCGCTCCTCTCGCGATAATGGGTATGGATGAAAAAGAATCTGATCCTGGCATCCTTTCTCCTCGCCTCCCTGGCCATCGCGACCGCGGGATATTCCGCAACTCTCTCCTGGAACCTCCCGGTTTCCTATACCGACGGAACGCCCATCGCCCCCGAGGACGTCGGGAAGATCCGGGTACAGGTCTACACAAGTCCCGCGAAGGATGGCCCCTGGAAGCTGGCCGCCACGTCCCCGCCGGGGGCCACATCCATGGAGGTCGAAGACCCGTCGCCGGGACATACCCTCTGGTACACGGTCAGGTCGTCGCTTCACGGGGCGGAAAGCGGATATGCGGAGCCGGTGCAAATGACAAACCTCTCAATCCCGATCTTCCCCTCCGCAAAGAACAGGATGGGGGAGATGACCACGGGAAAGAAGACGGCGGCTGTCTTATTCCTCCTTCTGCTGGGTGTCCTGGTCTCCTATTCTTGGTACCGTGGGAAAAGGGGGAAAAGGTGATTTGCAGAAAGGGGCCGGAGCCCTCTCCCGGTCCAGGTCGGAAGCGGCGTCCGCGCCTGCGGGCAAAACGGACCGCCATTTTCGTCCTTTCCCTCCTCCTTCTCGGTCCTTCGGCGTTTTCCGAGGAAATCGTCCTGGGCCACTTCAGCGCCGGGGACCTTTCCGGGTGGAAGCCCAAGGTCTTCCGCGGGCAGACCTCCTACTCTTTTGTTGTTGACGGCGAACGGCAGGTCCTGATGGCGCGGAGCCGCGGGGCGGCCTCCGGGCTCTACAAGGAGGTCACGCTCGACCCGTCGAAGTACCCGGTCCTGCGCTGGTCGTGGAAGATCACAGGGACGATCCCGAAAGGCAACGCGATGACGAAGGCCGGGGACGACTACGCCGCGCGGGTCTACGTCGTCTTCCCGAGGACGTTTTCCTTCTTCCGGACGCGGGCGGTCAACTACATCTGGGCCAACCGGATCCCGAGGGGGAGTACCCTCCCCAACGCCTTCACCTCGAACGCCATGATGGTCGCGGTCGAGTCGGGCGACGAAAAGGCCGGGACGTGGGTCGCCGAGGAGCGCAACGTGGTCGAGGACTACCGGATGCTCTTCGGGGAGGACCCGCCGGCCATCGGCGCCGTGGCGCTGATGACCGACACGGACAACACGGGCGGGGAAACGGTCGCGTATTACGGGGACATCACCCTGCAGACCCTTCCCGCCCGCCCGGCGATCCCCCCTAATTCCTTTCAATAGAGGGGACGTTCCTTAACTTTCAACTGGATGACCGTAGGGGCAAAACGATGAAGGGGGCCCGGCAATCGCCGGGTCCCCTTCATGATTCCGCTGCTTTGCCCTTCCGGGGTGAAAGTTAAGGAACGTCCCCTTTTT
>CP070783.1:390746-392856 GCA_020346465.1 Deltaproteobacteria bacterium | reverse complement strand
CTGCGCTGCCTCGACTGCACCCGCTGCCCGAGCCTCAAGCTCACGACCGTCTTCCACCGCACCCCGTTCGGCATCCCGAAAGGGGAGGCCGCCGGCGGGGCGGAGAATCTCTCGGGAGCCCCCGCCGGATGAACGCGCCGATCGGACGGATCGCCCTGACGTTCCTGGTCCTTCTCGCCGCGGCGAGGCCGTCCCTTGCGACGGACACCGCGATGCGGATCAGGGTCGGGGAGAAGGCGCCGGTCTTTTCGCTGCAGGACCTGATGACGGGCAGGACGGTGACCCTCTCGGAGTACGAGGGAAGGAAAGTGGTGATGGTCGAGTTCTGGGGCACCTGGTGCGACATCTGCAACAGCGAGGTCCCCGAGCTGCTGAAGCTGTATTCCGAGTGGAAAGACAGGGGGTTCGAGCTCCTCTCCATCGCCGTGCCGCCCGGCGATGTCGACGAGGTCCGCCGGTTCGTCCGGGAGAAGAAGCTCCCGTACCCGACCTTCCTGGACGAGGACCTGACCGTGGCCGCAAAGCTGTACGGTCTGACCGGCCCCATCCCCGTGAAGGTGCTGGTCGACCACCGGGGAGTCGTCCGCTACGCGCACGTGGGCGGCTATCCTCCCGGGGACGGGGAGCTGTCGCAGGCGATCGAAGACCTGGTGAAGGAGATGAACGGGGAGAATGGCCGAACCGCTTCCAGCCCCAGGTAGCGCCCCGCGCCGGTGGGACCTCTCGCCGCGCCGGAAGAATCTCCTGGTTCTGTTTCTCCTGTTCCTGGCCACGATCCCGATGCTCACGAAGGTCTTCACGAGCGACTTCGGGACGCACCTCGCGATCGGCCGGGAGATCATCCAGACCCGGAGCGTCGCGGACAAGGAATTCCTGAACTACCCCTCCCTGGGGAGGCATCTCCCGAACGGGGAGTGGGGGTTCCAGGCGCTGCTGTATCTCGTGTACGCCGCAGGAGGGGTATACGCGGTCTCCTTCCTGTGCTGGGCGGTGGTCTTCGGGATCTACCTGCTCCTGCACCGGTCCATGACCCTTCGGGGGGCGAACCCCTTCCTGGCGGTCTTCGCGATCGTCGCCTTCTCCGGGTTCCTGAGGATCCGGATCCAGCCGAGGCCCGAGATCTTCACCTACCTGTTCGTCGCGCTGACCATATTCCTGTTCACCGAATACTACTTCGGCGAGAGGAAAAAGCTCGTCTACCTGTTTCCGCCGCTTCTCCTCGTCTGGGCGAATACACACCCCTCCTACCTGATCGCCTTCGTGCTGTGCGGCGCCTTCTTCGCGGACGCGCTGGCACGCGCCGCCTGGAGGAAAGAACTCCAGTGGTCCCGCCTGAGAACGTGGGTATTCCCTCCCGTTCTGGCGGGGGGTCTGGCCCTTGTCCTGTGCGGCCTGAACCCGCACGGCTACAGCGCCATCCTCACGCCGCTCCACCTCCTCTCCCGGGGGGAAGGGGGCGGAGGGGGAGGAGTCTCCATCCTGATGTCGATCTCGGAACTGACGCCGGTCAAGGGGACCGGCATGTACATCTATTTCCAGGCGGCGGCAGCGTTCGCCGCCTTTTCGCTTCTCCTCGGGGTCTTCGGCCGCCGGGTCTACCTTCTGGACCTGCTGCTCTTCGCCATCGCTTTCAAGGGGGCGTGGGCTTCCGCCCGGGCGGTCTCGATGATGGGGCTTTTCCTCTCCCCGGGCATCTCGCTCCACCTGACCGGCTTCTGGGAGAGGACCCGGGCATGGTTCGTCCCACGCGGGTTGCCGGACCGGAAGGATCCGGGCGGGGGAAAAGGGAAGGGGAAGGAAACGAAAAAGGAGAGGAAAAAGGGAAGAAAGGACCGCGCGGCCCCGGTGATTTCCCCGGAACCGGCGCGGGTCGGACTTCCCCTGGGACGCGTCGCCCTCCTGGTGGCGATCCTTGTCGCCCTCCTCTCCTTCGGCGCCGTGACGCTCTCCTTTTCCTTCTCCCAGCTCGAGTACGGGATCGGCATGACCGAGCACAAGTTCTCGTTCGCGGCGGCCGAGTTTCTCAGGAAAAACCCGGTTCCCGGGAAGATGTTCAACTTCTTCGACATCGGCGGGTTTCTCGACTGGCAGCTCTATCCGCAGGCGCTCA
>CP070783.1:388505-390646 GCA_020346465.1 Deltaproteobacteria bacterium | reverse complement strand
CAGACCGATCCGCAGGGTCGCTACCTGATCGAGGGAATCCCGCTGACAACGGAGAAGATCACCATGACGGCGTCGAGGGATGGGCTCTTCGCAGCGCAGGCGACGGTCCCGGGATTCCATCCGGGGGAACCCCAGGTGATCCTGGACCTCCAGCTTCAGGAGGGATTCGTCCTCAAGGGGCAGGTCGTCGACGAGGACGATCGTCCGGTTCCCGGTGCGAAGATCATTTTTGGGACACACAGCACCAGCGGGACGCGCTTCACCGACCAACAGGGGCGCTTTGTCCTGGAGGGAGCCTCGGAGATGATCGAAACGCTCTTGGCCCAGAAGAAGGGCTTTGCGCCGGGCAGGATCTTCCTCGTGGACCTTCCTCCCGAGGAGAGGGAAAGCCTTCGGATCGTCCTCCGCCCGGGGCATTCTATCGCCGGCATCGTCACGGACACGAAGGGGAATCCCATCGGGGGCGCCTACGTCTCACCCTGGATAGGGACAAGTACGTGGGTGAGGACCGACGCCGAGGGCCGCTTCTTCCTTGAAGACCTCCCGGGAACCCTTCGGTTCCTTTCCGTCAACAAGGAAGGCTATGTCGAAACCCGGATCGAGGATGTGACGGTGGATCGCGACGACGTGCACATCGTTCTCGAGGAGCCGGGGCAGATCGTGGGTATCGCTGTCGACAAGTCCACCGGGGCCCCGGTCCACCCGATCACCGTAAGCTTGTCGGTAGCGAAAGAAGTGGAAGGAAAAGGCACCACCTTCTTTACCGACCGGCTCCATTTCGATTCCCCCGATGGTGCGTTCAGGTTCTGGGAAAGGATCAAGACGGGCGAGAGGTGCAAGGTTTCCGTCACCGCGGAGGATTACTCCGAGGCCGAGCTGGAGGGTGTGGAGGCCTGGCCATTGTCAGAGTCCAGAGATCCCATCCGGGTGGAGCTGGAGAAAGGAGGGGTCCTCGTGGGATGCGTCGTCGATGGGGCGTCGGGATCACCCCTGGAGGGGGTAACGGTGAGTCATAGAGTGGACCAGGCGAGCATCAAGAGGAAGAATGTGCGGCGCTACTGGCCCTGTTCCGATTACGGCGGACTTGGGACCGTCAAGAGCGCGGTGACCGACGGGAGAGGTGAGTTCCAGTTGAAGGGGATCCCGGATAGCGCGGGATCGATCTTTCTCGAGAAGGAAGGGTACGCGAGAAAGGCGACCTTCCCCGTCCGCCCGGGCCCCGGCCTCCAGGTCTTCGAGCTAGCTCCCTCCGCCGCTCTCGAGGGAAGCGTGCAAACCAAGAGCGGGAAACCGATCCCCCAGGCATGGCTGAGACTCAGCGTGAACGGCCTCGTCTTTCCCTACGCGCAGACCAACAAGGAGGGGCACTACCGCATCGACGACCTGCCCGCCGGGGACTGCGAAGTGACGATGGAGCGGCGATCCGCCGACCCCCGCATGAGGGCGAGGCCCAAGGCTGCCGTCCTCACGGCGGGCGAGGTGACCGTCGTTAACTTCACCGATCCCGGGGGCTCCATCGCCGGTAAGGTGACCACCCGAGGTGGCAAGCCGATCCCCGGGGCCCTGGTCCACGCGAAGTCCCTGACCAACTGGAGGGAGCCGAGGTACGTGATGGCCGTGGATGATGGAGGTGCTTTCCACATCGGCGGCGTTCCTGCGGGACCTTACGATTTGTTAGTAGAGCTCCCGGGGCGGCGCGCGGACCTTCCCGAGGGAGCCCGAAAGCAGATCGAGGTGGGCTCCGACGAGACCATCTGCAACTTCTTCCTGGATCCGTGAACCGATCACGCATGATCGATCACGTTTGCCGTACCGCCGACGCCGACAACTGACCCCAGGAGTATTCCCAACCGGAACTTCATAGTGTACCTCCTGCGGAAGACAGGGCTTCAGCATCGTCCCTCTGCAGAGGTCCTGAGGGCGAGAAGAGGGCCCCGGGTTCCCGGGGCACGAGCGAGGTGGGCTTCCGATTCTGTGCGGCGACGCGGCCGGCGCTGGGCTGTGGATCAATAGCCATTCCCGCTTCAACGTGGTATCGTAACATTTGCGATTCCCCGGAGGTGGATCCATGGCTCCCAAGGAATGGGCTAGGCTTTTTGGCAAGGCAGACGGCACCTTCTCCGTCACTTCTGCCGGGCTCT
>CP070783.1:386230-388405 GCA_020346465.1 Deltaproteobacteria bacterium | reverse complement strand
AGGGGAGATCGTCCGATTCCATCCCATCTGGGGGGGGTTCCTCTGGAATGAAGGGTGAGCCCGACTCCCCCTCTTTCCGGTTCACCCGCGAGGAGATCTCCGGCTCCCTTGGCGATCTCGGGACGTTCCTCCCACTGACCCTGGGGTACATCGCCCAGTGCGGCCTGTCCCCGGCCCCCGTCTTCTTCTTCGCGGGATTGTGGAACTTCGTGACCGGCCTCCTCTTCCGTCTGCCGATCCCGGTGCAGCCGATGAAGGCCATCGCGGCCGTGGCGATCGCCGAGGGGATGAACCCGGGGGAAATCGCCGCGGCAGGCATCCTCATGGGAGGGATGGTCTTCCTCATCGGGATCTCCGCCCGCGCGGGCAGCATCCTCTCGCTGACCCCCTGGCCCGTCGTCCGGGGAATCCAGCTGGGGATCGGCCTCAAAATTCTCCTGGCCGGGGTGCAGGCCATCCTTCCCCTCCCGCTCGTCGGCTGGGACAGCCTCCTGGTGGGGGCGATCGCCGTCTCCCTGATCGTCCTCTCCTCGTTCCATCGGAAGGTGCCGGCGGCGCTCATCCTTTTCTTTTTGGGATTTTGCCTTCTTTGGGTCTCCCGGCCCGGGCTGTTCGGGAACCTCGGTCTCGCCCCCTGGACCCCGGAACTTATCGTTCCCTCTCCCGCCGACTGGTGGCGAGGGTTCACGAAAGGGGCGATCGCCCAAATTCCGCTCACGCTCCTCAATTCCGTCGTGGCCGTATGCGCCCTCTCCGGGGAACTGTTCCCCGGGAAAAAGATTCCCGAGGCGAAGATGGCAAGGAGCGTCGGGGTGATGAACCTGTTCTCCTGCTGGTTCGGCGGGATGCCCGTTTGCCACGGAGCCGGCGGCCTGGCGGGACAGTATCACTTCGGAGCGAGGACCGGCGGTTCGGTGGTGTTTCTGGGCGGGATGAAAATGGTCGTGGGGGTCGCCGCTGCGTCGGCGCTGCTGTCCCCCCTCAAGAACTTCCCGCAAAGCATCCTCGGGGCGCTCCTTATCTTCGCGGGACTGGAACTGTCCCTTCCCGCCCGCGATCTTCCCGGCAGGGAGGATTTCCTGGTGGCTCTCCTCACGGCGGGACTGATCCTGTCGGTGAACGTGACGGCCGGCTTCCTGGCCGGCATCCTCTTCTGGACGATCTTCAACGGGAGGAAGCACGGATGAAGGAGCGAAGGCCCCGGATCCGGAACGTGTCGGCCGCCATCCTGGCCGGGGGCAGATCCCGGCGGATGGGAAGAAACAAGGCGCTCCTCCCCTATCGGGGAAGGCCGCTGATCGCTCACGTCTTCGAAACCCTGGAATCCCTGTTCGAGGATGTCTTCCTCGTCACCAACGATCCCGGGCCGTTCGATTTTCTTCCATGTCCCAAGATTCCCGACAGGGTTCCGGGGAAAGGGCCGATCGCAGGAGTCGACGCCGCTCTCTCCCATAGCCGGAACCCTTTTGTTCTCGCGGTCGGGTGCGATGTCCCTTTCCTGTCCCCCCGGTTGCTTGGATTGCTGGCGGGGAAGGCGGAGGGATCGGACCTGGTGATTCCCCATGGACCGAGCGGACCGGAACCGCTCTGCGCCGTTTACGGAAAGGGAAGCCTTCCGCTGATCGAGGAATCGCTGCGGACAGGCGACTTGCGGCTCATGGACCTCGGGAAACGGTTGCACACCAGGGAGATCCCTATGGCGGAGGTCGCTGCGGTCGACCCGGGGTTTCGCTCCTTCCGGAACATCAACACGCCCAAAGAGTATCGAGCCCTCACCAGAACAGAGCTGTGAAATAGAGCCGGCATGGGTAGAATAGCTGGATTAGCCAAATCCTTAAGAGGAAAGGGAGAGGACCGATGGCGAAAACTCCCCCAAAGCACTACCTAGGGCTCAAGAAGCGGTACGGGAAGGTGATCGATTCGGTCGAGGCGCTGGGACAGGCGTTGAAATCGGCGGGGCCGCTGGACGAGAAGTCGGCCCAGTTGATCCAGCTTGCCGCTGCAGCGGCCATCCGCTCGGAAGGATCGGTTCACAGCCACGTTCGGAGGGCTTTGGAAGCCGGCGCTTCGTCGGAAGAGGTCCGGCACGCATTGGTTCTTCTTACGTCTACGATCGGGTTTCCCACGGTTGCGGCAGCTCTTGCGTGGGCGGGGGACATCCTGGACTGAACCGCT
>CP070783.1:383952-386130 GCA_020346465.1 Deltaproteobacteria bacterium | reverse complement strand
CCCGGGGGAGTTCCGTGTGGTCCAATGCTGTGCCTGCGGCCTCATGAGAACGGACCCGCGGCCCACCCGGGAATCGATCGGATATTATTATCCGGACACCTATGGGCCTCACCGGAAACCCGCGGGGGGGAACCCTGTGATTTCCGGTTCCCCCTCCCGCCGGAGTCGGCTCGCGGGCAGGATCGCGAGGTTCCTCTACCGGGATGTTTTCGTGTTCCACACCGAAACCGTCCCGCCCCTGGCACCTGGGCGGATGCTTGAAGTTGGTTGCGGGACCGGGGCGTTCCTGCGGAAGATGGCCGCGGAGGGATGGGATGTCGAGGGGCTGGAATTCTCGGAGCGGGCAGCGGAAACGGCGAGATCATTCGGGTGCGCCGTTCGGACGGGTTCGCTCGAGGATTTTCCGGACCCGGGCCGGAAGTACGACCTCATTGTCCTGTGGATGGTCCTCGAACACCTGCATGATCCGGTCCTTGGCCTTCGGCAGCTTCGTCGCTGGCTGTCTCCCGGCGGGTGGTTGGTGTTTTCCGTGCCGAATGCAGGTTCTCTCGAGTTTCGCCTGTTCCGGGAGCATTGGTATGCTCTTCAGTTGCCGACTCATCTGTACCATTTCTCCCCGGGAACTGCCAAACTCCTTCTCGAGAGATGCGGCTGGAAGGCGGAGAGGATTTTCCACCAGCGGACGGTAAGCAACATCGCAGCGAGTCTCGGGTACCTGCTACCGGATCAGGGTCCGGCGGGAGAACTTGCCCGTGTACTGAGGCTCTTCCCGGAAAGAGGCGGATGGGTGCCTTACGTGCTTTTCCCCCTGGCGTACCTTCTGTCGGTCTTCGGACAGACGGGACGAATGACGGTATGGGCAAGATGACATTCTCCCGCGTGGCAAGGGAGGAGTTGCCGGAAGCGGTGGCGGTGCTCGTCGTGTGGGTCGTGGTCTTGGACTGGGAGCAGAGCATCCTGCGCGGAGATCTCTTCCGCGGAGGGAAGCCTTGAACGGGCCGGGGAGGAGGATCGACGCGGGATTCATCACAGCGGCGTTCGCCGTCGCCCTGGCGGCATCCCTGGCATTCCTTTCCTGGTATCCCCTTCCGGAGCCGAAAAACGATGCCACCCTGTATTACCGCATCGCGCAGAACGTGGCCGCCGGGAAAGGGTTCTCGTTGGACGGCATCCATCCCTACGTTGGCGTTCCGCCCCTGTTTGCTTCCTTGCTGGGGATGTGGTTCCGGTTCGTGGGGGATTCGGTTCTCGGCGCGGCGGCCTTCCAGTCCCTGATACACGCATTTTCCGCCGGTGCGGCCTACCTCCTCTTCCGGGCGATGCCTTGCGCGCCCCTGTTATCGTTTTTCCTTTCCCTTGTGATAGCACTCCAGCCCATGATTCTCTCCTGCGTTGCCTTCGTCCTGCAGGAGCCCACGATCCTTCTTTTCACCACGTTGGCCCTCTTTGCGACAGTGATCTGGCTTCGCGGGCAAACCGACCGTTGGGCGTGTGTTTCAGGCGTCTTATGGGGAATCGCTTCCCTGGCCAAGGCCGTAACCCTCTTCGTCCTGCCGTTCGCCTTCATTTACCGCGTGGTTCGGGGGAGGGAAGGGCGGTGGACCGCACTTCGCCAGGCAGTCCTGTTCAGCGTCCTGTTTCTGGCCGTTCTGACTCCATGGACGGTGAGGAATTACATCCGGTTCCATCGCCTGATCCCCATCAGCGACCAGTTGGCCGGAGCACTGCACCTGTGGCATGTCTCCGGCGCGGTGCATGCGGGGGATGCATCGGAAGATCAGGGTCCGGCGGTCCTGAACCGCCAGAAAGGGTCCTGGGACCAGCGAATCGTGTCGCTGCTGAGGAAGACAAATTCGTACCTGGGGAATTTCCCGGTGGACCGGGTGGCCCGAAACGCGATCGATTTTGCGAGCCCGGCCCGGGACTGGTGGTGGGAACAAGGCAGGTACGGCCCGGGGGAGGCGAGGGAGTGGTACTGGGCGGTGCACGACGTTTTCCATCGTTTCCTCTTCCTGTTTCTCCTGGTCCTGGTTTTCCGGACCGTCCGCGGGAAACTCCCCGCGGCGCGAGGATTCGTCGCCCTCTTCTGCGTTCTTTACTGGATCGAATACTCGCTGGTTCTGGGCATCCCGCGATACGGCATTCCCCTCTATCCGGCTCTCCTTGCGCTGTTGATCC
>CP070783.1:381473-383852 GCA_020346465.1 Deltaproteobacteria bacterium | reverse complement strand
CGGCCACCCGACCGCAACGACCTCGTCTACCCCGGACTCTTCCAGGATCACGGCCTCGATCTCGCCGAGTTCGACCCGTTGGCCGAGAATCTTCAGCTGCGAGTCGGTTCGGCCGATATAGTGCAACGGCCCATCGGCAAGAGGTCTTCTGACGAGGTCCCCGGTCCTGTAGTAGAGTTCTTTCTTCCCGGGCGGAACAAGAAAGACATCCTTCGTCTTGCCGGGATCGTTCAAATAGCCAAGGGATACCTGCGGCCCTGCCATCAGGAGTTCGCCAACCCCTCCTTCCGACACTTCGTTCAGACGTTCGTCGCACACAAGCACCTTCATCCCGGGGTTGGGGTATCCAATTGGAACGATTCCCCGGTAGCACTCTCCCGGAGACTTCTCCGGATCCCATCGATAATAGGTGCAATTGATTGTAAGCTCTGTCGGACCATACAGATTTTCGATCGCGGACCGGGGAGCCGCATCTTTCCACGACTGGACCACTTCCTCGAGGAGAGGTTCCCCGGCGAAAATACTCAATCGAAGGGTTGGATAGGATCCTTTCTTCAGCGCCCCGAGGCGTTTCATGAAGAGAACCGTCACGGGTACGCAATTCCATATCGTGAGTTGGTGTTCGTTGATAAATTTCCCCGGATTCAACAACGCTCTTTCGGAAGGACAGCATGCACACCCACCACGCTCCCACGGAAGGAACGCCTGGAAGACCGATGGGTCGAACGTCAGAGGAGATACCACCGACATGCGGTCTTCCGGGCACATTTCGTATTTTTCGGCGAAAAAGTCAAGAAGCGGGAGGAGATTCCCGTGGGAAACCATTACCCCTTTCGGCACCCCCGTGCTTCCGGAAGTAAACATGATATATGCGATCGAATCCACGCTGGCGACGCGGGGGACAAATCGAGCCGCCCGTGGCAGGTCTCCCCCACCGATGATGGTGTGTTGCGGAAGTTTTCCTTTGATCTCAGCAACATCCATGAGGTCGGGCAGGAGAACGGTAAGCCTGTGCTCGATCCGACCGAGGGTGTCTTCGACCTGCCTCGAGGATTCCCCGTCGACGACGACCGATCGGCAGCCGGATTGTCTCAGCATGAATTCGGTTCGTTCCGTCGGGTGCCTTGGATTCAGCGGGACAAACCCGAATCCCCTGATAAGCGTTGCAATTACCCCCGCGAATGCCGTCCGGGTGCGGGATGCAAAGATGGCCGTGAGACGAGGCCCGTCCGGATCCGCAGCGGAATGGACCTCCAATGCGGCAGCAAAGGAGGAAGCGATTTCGAGGAGTTCGCCGTATGTATAGGAGTTCCTTTCCACTTGAAGGGCGAGTCGATCCGGATACGCATCGGCGGAATGCAGGAAGCCTGTTACCAGGCTTCGGGACCGTTGTTGTATCATCGCCTGCTGCACTCCCGTGGTGTTACGGACGCCATTCGTGCCCTGCCTGCGACAACGCCCGGACTGCCCTCTCCATCTGGTCTTCTTTGACCAGAATGTAGTCGGTATCAAACGTTGACACCGCGAATATGCTGATACCCTCGTGAGCCAAAACAGTCGTCAAGGAGGCGATTATTCCCGTCGAAGCAAAATCCAGGGGACCATGCACTTTGATACAACGGTAGCCTCTCTCACATCGAACCCCTTCCGGTACGTCTCCGGAACGCCCTACGATCGAAAGTTCGTCGACAGTCCGGGTGAAGGAAGTAAACTCTCCGGCCATCGCCCAGGAAGGAATGGGAGCGTCGGCTTCCAGGCGGGAAATGGCCAGAATGTCAGAAAGCCATGAAAGGGTCAGTTTCCTGTTGATATTTCCCATCCTCTCCTTGCTGGATCTTTCCTCTCCGCCTTCCCAATACCGGAGCGATACGCAGCTCCTGCATACGCAGAGATTCTACTATTTTCCGTTTCTGCGGTTTTGTCCCCTACCCCAGATCCACCCCGACGACGTTGAGAAGGTATCGAAGCGCGAAGTACCCGCACACCCCCCCGAAAATCAGGATCACGGTGATCAGGGCAAAATCCGTGACCACCCTGTACGCGGAACGCTGGGAGTAGCCGAGCGACGGCAGAGCGCCGGAGGAGGAATTCGGGGGGGGCCACTCCTCGCCCTGCCGGGGAGGAAGAACCTCGACCAGCGGGGCGTACACGTCATCTTCCGGAAAGGAGGGGCGGGGCTCCCAAAAGACGGAAGGCGGGGAAGCCTCCTCCTGCCCGGTCGGGGATTCGTCCGGATCCGGTTCGACGGCTATCCTTTCGGAGATGTCGTAGCCCTCCAGCGTCGTTTCCTGTTCCCGTGCCTCGACCCGGATCTCCGGGGGAACCTCGGATTCCGGAGGAGCGCCGGCGCTCTCCTCCATCGCCCCTGAATCTCCGGAT
>CP070783.1:378987-381373 GCA_020346465.1 Deltaproteobacteria bacterium | reverse complement strand
CCTCGTTCCATGTCAGGCAAACGGTCGGTGGCGCCCCCCTTTCGCCACGGGATACAAGGTGTGGAAACACGCGAATGTCTTTTCTGATCGGAATTATGACAACGGGGAAGTGACAGATAGGGGACAGATTCGGTGGGAATTTTTAGGGGCGGTCAACCGGTTGGCGGGGATTCCTGGACCTCGGGTGGACCCGGCAACAAAAAAGGGGTTAGCCGAAATCGGCTAACCCCGCGAAAAAATTGGTGAGCCACGAAGGATTCGAACCTTCAACCTCCTGATTAAGAGTGAAACACCAAAGGGGTCGGCGTAGTACCTGACCGGCCCCCCATGATTGACCGGCCTTATCTCACTTCGAACGGCTTTCCGGGCCGCACCCCGTTGAACCTGTGCGGCCCGGTGGGTCGAGTCATCGTTTCATCCAGCGCCCGTTCAATTGCCTGTCGCGGGCGTGTTCTGGAGCTGCTGCAGCACCTGATCCACGCTGAAGCTGCCCGACTTCTGGCTCGGCGGGAACTCCTTGAATGTGGAGATGAACTGCACGACGACCACCTGCGCGGGCACGAAAATCCAAAGCTTGTCGCCCATCCAGCGGAAATACATCTGCGACTCGCTGGGGAACCGCTCGAAAGGATCCTGCCGCAGGTTGACGACCTGAGGCATGTTCAGCGGTAGGATCTGGCCAGTTGTCATATTTCCCTCCATGACCTTGAAGTGGATCTTCCAATCATCTACGCGGAGGGCGTTCATGTTGGCGTTGTCATCGAAGTAGAAGATCTCGCGGCGGGGGCCTTTCACCTGCTCGCCCTTGAAGAACGGCATGAAGTTGTAGCCGTCGAGATGGGTCTTGAAGGTCTTGTCGCCGACCTTCATCCCCTTCTTAAGCTTCTCCTTGACCTCGGGATCGCCGGCGGCGGCAAGGAACGTCGGCAGCCAATCTTCCTGGGAGATGGTGTCATTGATGATGGTGCCGGGCTTGATGACGCCGGGCCACCGCGCGATGCCGGGCACCCGCATGCCACCTTCCCAGGTAGTGCCTTTCTCGCCCTTGAATGGCGTGTTGCCGCCGTCCGGCCAACTCATGATCTCCGCGCCGTTGTCGGAGGTGAACAGCACAATGGTGTTCCCGGCGATGCCAAGGTCATCGAGCTTCTTGAGCAACTCCCCGACGACGTAGTCGAGTTCCATCATGCCGTCCGCATAGAGGCCGTAGCCGCTTTTGTTCTCCCACTTCGGCGAGAGACGCGTCCAGACGTGCATGCGGGTCGTGTTGTGGTAGAGGAAGAACGGCTTCCCGGCTTTGACCGAGCGCTCCATGAAGTTCAGCGAACGGGCCAGCAATTCCTCCTCGACGGTCTCCATCCGCTTGCGGGTGATCGGGCCTGTGTCCTTGCAGATCTGCTTGCCGACCTTGCCAAAACGCGGGTCCACGGTCGGATCGTCCACGTCCGTAGCCCTGCAATCCAGCAGTCCCCGCGGGCCGAACATCTTGCGGAACTCGGCGGCTTTCGGATAGTCGGGGTCTTCGGGCTCCTCCTCGGCATTCAGGTGGTAGAGATTGCCGTAAAACTCGTCGAAGCCGTGGACGGTGGGCAGGTATTCGTTGCGGTCGCCCAGATGGTTCTTGCCGACCTGCCCAGTGGCGTAGCCGTGCGCCTTGAGCAATTCCGCGATCGTCGGGTCTTTGGCCTGCAATCCCTGCTTCGCGCCCGGCATGCCGACCTTCAGTAGGCCAACCCGGAACGGATGCTGGCCCGTGATGAAGGACGCCCGTCCGGCGGTGCAGCTCTGTTGCGCGTAATAGTCGGAGAACAGCGCGCCTTCCTTCGAGATGCGGTCGATGTTCGGGGTGCGACCACCCATCATGCCACGATGGTAGGCGCTGATGTTCCAGATGCCGACGTCATCAGTCATGATGACCAGAATGTTGGGTTTCTTCTCCGCTGCGGCCGCCGGCGAGACGGAAATCGTGACGGCGCACACCAGGGCGACCACCGCCAATGCCGCAAACCATCCGCTCCTGTCCCGTTTTCCATACGATCCCATCATCCTCTCCTTTCCTTGGCGGTTGAGACGAATGAGTAGAGTAAGGGAAATTGGCGTTTGCCCTCCCCTTCCCTGATTAACAGCGGGATACAACCATTTGCGCACGATGAGCCTGTGCCCTGGCGAAGGGATGATAAGAGAAGCCCGTAACGGAAAAGAATATCGAAAAAGCCATTCCCCATTCCCCGGGGACGAGCGGTGGGTGGATACGCCGAAACTCTATTTGCATACAGTATATATATATTTATAACCTTCAATATTAAAAAACCTTACGGAATACTTAGGGCGGCAACAATTTACGGGACACGCTTCATCATTCCCTTTGGGTATTACATTGGCGCCG
>CP070783.1:376452-378887 GCA_020346465.1 Deltaproteobacteria bacterium | reverse complement strand
CCGGAGACGACAGGCCGCGGAACGTCGGGCTTCGCTTCGACGACGGGACGGAGGTCAATATCCTTCTGCTCTGGGTGGACCAGGAGCTTCCCGCGGAGATCGCCGGCACCTTCCTGTGGCAGGTGTACACAAGCGATGACAACCGGGACTGGGTCCCCGCGGGAGGGCGGTCCCCCGCTGTTTTCGACCTGCTCCAGAAGCGGTTCGAGATCCGGTTTCCGAACGTCGTGAAGCGTTACGTCAAGGTGGTCGTCGGTCCCCTCTCCCCGGCGGTCCCCGGCGCCAGCCAGTTCCCCTCGATCCAGGTGACGGAACTTCAGGCGGAAATCGTCAGGACCGCCGAAGAGGTGGCCGAAAAGCAGAAACAGACCATTCACCGGTACAACCTGGACCTCCGGGCAAGGCTCCTCAAGGTCCCCGCCCTGTTCTACGAGTTTTCCTACCTCCTGACAAAGCCGGACCCGGGAACCTCCCGCTGGACCCTTTCCAACGGGCTGAGCGCAAGCCACCGGTTCACCCGGAAGCTCACCGGCGCCGCAAGGGTCGCACGGGAGGACGGGGTCGAAAGGGAGGAAGACCGGCTGGCGTACATCTACACCGCCTCGTTGACGGCGGTTCCCCTCGATACCCTTCGTCACACCCTGGTGTTCAGCGGACTGGACGAGACCGTGGGAGATTCCAGCCAGGAAAGCTACTCCCTTTTCCTGCAGAACAACGCGCACCTGTACCAGGGGGTGGACGTGGGCCTCGGGGGGGGGATGAGTTCGCAGTCGTTCAATACGGGGGAAGAGTCGTTCTCCACCCAGCTCAACGGACAGCTCACGCTGGCACCCAACCGGAGGATTACGATCAACCTGCTTTACACGGGCAGGACAACGGATCGCTCCGGGGGAAATTATGAGGAGGAGGAGACCGATTACACGCGCAGAGGGGAGGTGAGCCTCACCCTCACTCCGATCAACACCCTCTACCTCTTCGGCTCCTGGGCGACCGTCTCGCAGTCGAAACAGGAACGGAGAACGATCCAGCGGTACAGCGCGACCTTCTCCCCGTTTCCGGACGGCACGCTTCATTTCAATTTCTTCTACGACGACGAGTTCCAGTCGCAATTCAACCAGCAGACGAGGATCCTCACGCCGAGCGTCCGGTGGAACATCACGCCGAAGATGTACCTGGATCTCTCGTACTCGGACATTTCGGACGATTCCGACATTTTCAGGACGGATACGCAAGTGTTCAGCGGGGAATACAGGATTTCCTTCTGATCCGGGCGGGAGCGATGACGTATGATGGAAATTGGAGGGACAGACAGATGAGCGGGCGACGCAAGGGATTCCTCTTTCCGGTGCTTCTCGTATTTCTCACGTTCGCGGGGTGTTCCCCGAGAAGCGGGGTCAGGGTGAACTATGTGGACCCGAACATGGATTTCGCCTCGATCGAAAACGTGGCCGTCATGCCTTTCAGTAATCTCACGAGGGAGATGCATGCCTCCGACAGGGTCCGGGACGTCTTCATGACGATGCTCCAGGCGACGGGTGCGGTATACGTGATCCCGGCCGGAGAGGTGAGAAGAGGAATCACCCGCATGGAGATGGCCAACCCCATGGCGCCCGCGCCGGAGGAAGTGGTCAGGTTCGCCAAGATCGTGGACGCGAGCGTGGTGATCACCGGAACGGTCCGGGAATACGGGGATGTCCGTTCCGGCACGACCACGGCGAACCTCGTATCCTTGAGCCTTCAGATGATGGAGGCCCAGACGGGAAGGGTGGTCTGGTCCGCTTCCTCCACCCAGGGCGGAGTCACGACGACCGACCGCCTCTTCGGAGGAGGCGGGGATCCGATGGACCCGGTGACCCAGAAGGCGATCAATGATCTTCTCGACAAGCTGTTCGGGAAATAGATCCGGATCCCTTTTCCTCGGGGGGTGCCTCCTTCTGGTCCTGTGCGCCTGCGCCACGGTGCCCCCAACCGGAAATTCCTCGGGGGACCGTCCTGACCCCCTCAAGGTGACCGCGCTTTTCCTGGACCGGGAATCCCGGGATTTGTCGGAGACGACGGAAGTACGCTGGGAAGCGCGAACCACCGGGGGGGAGGGCCAGCCCACATACACCTTCGTGGTTTCGGACGAGACGGGGACACAGGCGGTGAAGTGGGGGCGTTCTCCCTCATTCGCCTGGCGCCCTGGAGCAGCAGGAACCTATCGGGTGAAAGTCATTGTGAAGGATGCGGCCGGAACCGTTGCGGAGAGCGACTGGTCGGAGCCTTACGAGGTGGTTCCGAAGCTGACCGTGGAATCGCCGGTTCCGGACCGGGAATCTCCGCAGGCGGCGGGGACCGTGGAGATCCGCTGGGAAGCGCGATCTGCGGGCGGCGTGGGGTCGCCCACGTACGTCTTCGTGCTGTCGGACGGGACGAAGGAACGGACAGCGCAGGAT
>CP070783.1:373672-376352 GCA_020346465.1 Deltaproteobacteria bacterium | reverse complement strand
GACGCTTCGCGACCTGATCGCGTACTCCATCATTCTCCTGATCCTGACGGTTCGGCCTCACGGCTTTTTCGGGGAGCCGTACAGCGCCCGGTTGAGGCTCTAGGGTCGACGGGACATGGAATACGAAAGCGTGACGAGGTCGGAACGGGGGAGGCCGGCGAGACGGTATTTCCGGGCGCCGTTTTCCCGAGTTCCCCTGCTTGGCTGGCTTGCCGGCATCCTGGTCGCGGTCACGATAGAACGCCTCGCGGGGGCTCCCCTCGCCCTGGCTCTCGGCCTGCAGAAAATACCGGTCCTGTTCGGGTTCGTGATCATGCTGAAAAAACCCGCCCTGATCCCCGGCGCGGTCCTGTACGTCCTGCTGATCTACGCGGTCCCGATGGCCGTCACCACGCGGTTGGCCCTCTCCCCGGCGAATCGGCTCGCGGCCCGGATGCTCCGGTTTCCGGTGGCGGTATCTGCGGCCGTCCACCTGGCCTTGCTCTACACTTCCCTGCACCTGTGGGCGGAAGTCAGCGACTACCGGGTCCTCGTGCTTAAGCTTACCTTGATCGCCGTCATGGTGACCTTGAGCCTGAACGTGATCAACGGCTACATGGGCGAATTTTCGTGCTCCCACCCCGGGTTCATGGCCATCGGCGCGTACTTCGCCTCGGTGTTCACCTTGGGGCTGTTCGTCAACGATAAATTCTTCGGAGCCGTCTATCTTCCGCAGGCATGGGGGCTGTTTTTGTTCCCGGTCGCCCTGATCCTGGGCGGATTCCTGGCGTCGTTCGGGGCCCTGGCCGTCGCGATCCCCTCCTTTCGAACGAGGGGCGATTACCTGGCGATCATCTCCCTGGCGTTCCTGTTCATCGTCAAGAGCATGATCGAGAACCTGGAGTTCGTTCGGGGCCCTCGCGGCCTGAGCGGACAGCCGGATTGGGCGACCCTGCCCACGGTCTTTCTCTGGACCGTCCTCTGCGTGTGGAGCATCAACAATTTCGTCCGATCGACGGTCGGAAAGGCCCTCAACGCGGTGCGCGACAACGAATTGGCCGCAGGCGCCATGACGATAGACACCCGGCGGACCAAGATCGTGGCGTTTCTGTTCGCGGCCTTCTGGGCCGGCGTGGCAGGCGGGCTTTTCGCGCACGTGCTGCGGTACGTGAACCCGTCGACCTTCGGGATCCAAAAGCTCGCGGAGGTTCTGGCCATGGTCTACTTCGGGGGGCTGAACTCCGTGTACGGATCGATCGTCGGCGCCGTAAGCATCAATCTCCTCGGGGAAGCCCTGCGCCCGCTGGAGATTTTCAAGTGGATCATCATTCCGCTCCTGCTCATCCTCGTGATGATCTATCGCCCGACGGGCCTGATCGCGTTCAAGGATCTGGACGTCACGGCCCTCCTCCAGCCGAAGCGGGAACCGGAGGAAGAGGCGTGACGGCGCCGTTCCTTCAGGTGCGCAACATGTCTCATGACTTCGGCGGTCTGCGCGCCGTGCGGGACTACAACCTGGATGCGGGATCCGGCCAGATCCGCGGGTTGATCGGGCCGAACGGGGCGGGAAAGACCACCATATTCAACCTCATTACCGGCATCTACCATCCCACGGAAGGGGAAATCCTCCTGAACGGAAGGAAAATAAACGGCCTTCCGTCTCACCGAATCGCCTCCCTGGGCGTGAGCAGGACTTTTCAGAATCTTCTGTTGTGGAGACACATGACCGTGATCGAGCACGTGAAACTGGCCCGCTACTCGAAGATCCGGTACGGGTTGTTCGCGGCATTCATCGGGACACCCGGGCACCACCGGGAAGAAGCCGAGATCGAGGAGAAAGCGCTCCTCCTCCTGGATATGATGGGGATCCGCCATCTCGCGGATCAGGTTGTGCTCAACCTGCCGTACGGCGCCCAGAGGAGGGTGGAGATGGCCAGGGCTCTGGCGACGGAACCCAGGATCCTGCTTCTGGACGAGCCGACGGCGGGGATGAACCCGGAAGAGCTGGCGCAGATCATGGAGATCATCCGTCGGGTCCATGGCGAGCTGGGACTGTCGATCCTTCTCATTGAACATCGGATGAGGGTGGTCATGGAACTGTGCAGCATCATCCAGACCCTCGACTTCGGTGCCGTCATCGCGGAGGGCACGCCCGAAGAGATCCAGAACGATCCCCGGGTCATCGATGCATACCTCGGCAAGGAGAGGGCGGACTGATGCTGTTGTCGGTGGACAACCTGCGTGTTTCCTACGAGAAGATCAAGGCCCTTCACGGGATCTCTTTCCGGATCGACGAGGGGGAGATCGTGTGCATCATCGGCGCCAACGGAGCGGGGAAGAGCACCACCCTGCGGGCGATTTCCCGCCTCGTCCCGGTCGAAGCGGGGACGACCATGACCTTCATGGGGCGGGACCTGCTCCAATACGCCCCGGACAAAGTGGTCAGCAAGCTCGGCATCTCCCATGTCCCCGAAGGAAGACGCCTGTTCGACAACCTGACGGTCATGGAGAACCTTCGACTCGCAACCTTTGCCCGGAGGGACGGCAAAGCGGTCGCGAACGACAGGGACAGGGTGTTCTCGATCTTCCCGAGGCTTTCCGAGCGGCAGCACCAGAAGGCTGGAACGCTTTCCGGCGGCGAGCAGCAGATGCTGGCCGTCGGGCGGGCATTCATGAGCGGCAGGAAGATCATGCTCCTGGA
>CP070783.1:370877-373572 GCA_020346465.1 Deltaproteobacteria bacterium | reverse complement strand
ACCGAGGCCCAGTACGCCCTCCTCCTTTCCACGGAGGAGGCGCGCCGGGCGGTCGTGATCGCCCTGGTCTCCGACGTCGCGAGGACTTACGTGGAGTTGCGCGACCTGGACCGGCGGCTCGAGATCTCCCGCCGTACTCTTGCCTCGCGCGGAGAGTACCGGGAGCTGGCGAGAATCCGGTTCGAGGGCGGCGTCACGAGCGAGATCGACTTCCGCCAGGCGGAGGCCGAGTATCACCGGGTGGAAGGTACGGTCATCGACCTGGAGAGGAGCGTCGCACAGAAGGAGAACGAGATCTCGGTGCTCCTCGGGCGCAACCCCGGGAAGATTTCCCGGTCCCCTGCCGCGGGGGAGTTCCCCGTTCCCCCCGCCGTCCCCGCGGGTTTGCCATCGGATCTCATCGAGCGCAGGCCCGACGTCCGGGAGGCCGAGGAGATCCTCGTCGCATCGAACGCCCGGATCGGTGAGGCGAAAGCGCTCCTGTTCCCCCGGATCGCCCTGACCGGCTCCTTCGGGTTCGAGAGCACGGAGATCGACCAGTGGCTCACCGCCCCCGCGCAGGCATGGTCGATCGGGGGCTCCCTCCTCCAGCCGATCTTCAACGCCGGGCAGAGCCGGCGCCGGGTCGAGGCTTCCGAGTCGCAGCAGCGCCAGGCGCTATATGCATACGAGAAATCGATCCAGGCGGCGCTGCGCGAGGTGGAGAACGCGATCGTGGAGTACCGCAAGGGGGGGGAACTCCGGGTCTCCGCGGCGGCGCGCGCGGGTGCGGACCGGAAGGTCCTGCACCTTGCCGAGCTGCGCTACCGGGGAGGGGTCGCCGGATACCTAGAGGTCCTCGACGCCCAGAGGTCGGCTTTTTCCTCCGATCTCGACGAGTCCCAGGCGATCCGGGATCACCTCGTCGCCCTCATCCAGCTCTACAAGGCCCTCGGCGGGGGATGGCTCCCGGAGGCGCCGCAGGACGAAGGATCCGGGCAACCGCCCGTCCCCCAAGGCTGACGTTCCACCCTCTCCTCTTCACCTCATCCGGGGAAGTCCATCCCGGCCGAGTTCCTCCAGCCAGACCCACGTGTTGATCTCGCAGATGAGCGGGCTCCTCGGCCAGGCGCGCACGATCCGCCGTATTCCCTTATCAGAGCTTTTCGGGACCCTTGAATGAGATTCGCTTGCCGGCCCTCAGGTATTTCTCCGGGGCCAGGCGACCGAAAAGTTCGATCACCGGTCCCCGGCAGGTCTTGCCGTCCGTTGGTTGCGCTATTCGACCCTCTTCCAGTCCTGGCCGGGGTCGAATTCCTTCATGGCCTTCGCCGTCTTCTCCGTCTCGCTGCCGAGGTCCCTTTGGTAGACGACGCCCTCATGGTTGACCAGGAAGGTCATGACGCCGGAGTTTCCATACTGCACCGGATACGCGACGACGGCGAATCCGCCGATCATCTTCCCCTGGACGACATAGTCGTAGGCGCCTGCGGGGGCATCCTTCCCCTGCGCCTTGAGCATCCGGAATAGATATCCGTAATACGGAGAAGGCCTTTCGCCTCCCTCCTTCCTCCTGTACCCTTCCTCCATTGCCCTCGCCGCGAGCGGACCGAGGGGACTCGGTTCCTCCCCTTCCTTCGTCACCCAGAAGAGCCCGTTCCTCTTCCCCGGGTCGCTCCGGAACCTCTGCGCGTACTCGAGGAGCCCGTCGCCGTCGCGGTCCTTCATCGCGTATTCCCGCTGGGCATCGACGATCGCGAGCATGACCTGTATGGTGGCGATCTCGTTCCTCCCGATCCGGCGGTCTAGGATCTCCTCCTTGCCCTCGACCGCGTCGAAAACCCACCGGTCCTCCTTCTTCACGATCGGGATGGGGAGTGGCCACTCCTCCTTCCCGACGGAGAGCACGGCCTTGCCGGCGGAAACTTCCTCGATCCTGTGCGCTTCGTCGAATCTGTTCAGAAAGCGACCGCGCTCCGCCCGGTCGGCAACGGCGTCGCCGGAGCGGAGAAGGGACTCCGACCCCGGGCCGAGGACGGCCACCAGCATCCCGCCGTCTTCGCTTCGTATCGCCTCCGCCAGGCCCATCGCAGCCTCCTCGGGGGAGGCAAAGGCCCTTGGAACCGCCGACGCCTTCCCCTTCGTCTCCGCACCGGAGGGGGAAACGGAAACGACGGCCGGCCCCGCCACCAGGAGCACGACGTAAAACGGCAAGGCCTTCATGAACCGGAATGGTCGGGTCATCGTTTGCTCTCCATCCTTTCCCGAGTGTTGACGCTTCTTCTTCGACGATGCGGTCCGACCGGGCCACCCGTCACCGCCGTCCCCCTCCCCGTCCGCCGCCGCCCCGCGCACCACCGCCGCCGGGACCTTCCCGGGACGCACCCATGCTCTCGCGGCTCGATCGACCCCGATCGCCCTGGTCGCGGGCCGCCTTCCCCTGGTCCATGCCGCCGAAGGCGCCGTCATGACCCCCGGCGCTCTGCCTGGTTCGGGCCTGATCGGCCCCACCCCGGGCCACCTCCTGGCCGCCCTGTCCGTCCCGGCCCCGGTACTGCTCCCGGGACCTGACGGCGTCGCTCGCCGTACCCCGGTCGTACTTCCGGGCCGTCGACTGATCCCGGTATGCGACGCCCTTGCGGTGATCGGCGTCGTGCTGCCACGTCCCGCGGCCGCCCTGGTCGACCCTTCCCTTTGCCTGCATGTCCCGCTTGTA
>CP070783.1:367758-370777 GCA_020346465.1 Deltaproteobacteria bacterium | reverse complement strand
AGCGGGCGAGGAACCTGTTTGTCCTTGCATCGCTCAAGGAGATCGAGTCGAGAACGGGTGAACAGGACTGGACAGGAGCCGGCAGGATGCTCGAGGAGCTGGGAAGGCGTTTTCCCGGGGATTCCGAGGCGCCGGACTATTTCCTTCGCGCCTTCCGATCGTATCGCACGGGCGGGGATATGGAGGCGGCCACGAAGGTGGGGATGCTGTTTCTCGACGATTTTCCGCGTCGCAAGGAGGGGGTGGAGATCGCCGGTGCAGTGGGGGCAACCCTTGTGGAGCGGGGGGAACCCGGGAAGGCGGCCGACCTTTACGCCAGCGTCGCGGAACGGCTTCCGAAAAGCCCCGAGGCTCCCGATCTTCTCTTCCTTGCTGCCCGACTTTCGGTAGAGAGCGGCGATCCGGGGGATGCCGCGATGCGATTCTCCTCCTATCGGGCGAAATACGCGAACCCCCAGTGGAAATCGGCGTACGCCACGATTTCGATCGGCCTGCTCGCATGGGAACGCGGCGATGTCAAGACGGCCGTCCGGGAGCTGGAAGAAGGGATCCGCAGGATGGACGCCGGGGTCGAGAAGGATGCGCCGAGAGAGCTGTTCGAAATCGGGGGAAGGGGGATCATCGTCCTCGGGGAACATTGGGCGGAGCAGTTCCGGAAGGTCACGCTGGTTGATCCCCTGGAGAAGAGCCTGGCGATGAAGGAGCGATTTTTCCGCCGGGCCCTGGCGGTGTTTGAAAAAGCAAAGGAGGAATCCCCCACCGAAGTTGCGATCCAGGCATCCCAGATGTCGGGAGACCTCTTTGTCGACTTCGGAAAATCGATCCTCGACGCCCAGAGGCCGAAGGGGCTGAAAGGGGAGGAGAGAGAGCGATTCGAAGAGGCACTTTCGGAACGCGCCCGGGGGTTTTTCGGGAAGGCGCTGGACTGGTATGTCGGGGCGCTCGACCGCCTCGAAGCGGAGAAGGGCCCGGCCGATCTGGCCGTGCCGATCCGTGAGAGAATCGAGAGTGCGCTGGTGCTGCTCTCCGGGACGACTGTGGTGCGGGGTGTGAGATGATACGAAAAAGATCCCTGCTGGTGATGGTGTTCCTGGGGGCATCGATCACCGCCGGGGTGGTGATGTTTCCGGGAGAGGCACACGCGGCGGACAAGGACCGGCCATCCTTGACCATGGAGGAGCTCGAGGTGCGCGGGCGCCGGGAGAAGCCGGACAGGCTCTTCCTTCCCGTCCCCGAGGGAATCCGACACGTGGCACCTGTACGGTTCGATCTGTTCCGGGAGGATATGACGAAGCCGGTTCTTCCATGGGAGGTCGACACCCGACGGTAACCGGGAAGGGAGGAAAGCGTGACGAAACATTCGCAGGAGACCGGGGAGGCACGAAAAATCCGCGTTGCGGCGCTGCCCAGGAACCCGAAGAGCCTGGAGGACACGGGACTTCCGATGGGGTTTCTGGTGGAGTTGGCGTGCAAGATGATCTATTTCGGGGGGGTCATGACCCTTGGCTCCCTTTCGGAGGAGATCGCGCTTCCCGTCAGCCTGGCCAGCGAGGTGGTGGAGTTCATGAAGAAGGAACGTCTCGTGGAAGTGAAGAAGGGAGCGGACCTCCGGGCCTCGTATTCCTACGCGATCACCGATCTCGGGAGGGAGCGGGCGCGGGATTACCTGATGCTCTCAGGCTACGTCGGTGCAGCTCCGGTGACGCTCAGCCAGTACACGGAGATCGCGAAGCGGCAGACGGTCCGGAAAATGGCGGTGACCCGGGAGATGATGAAGCGTGCATTCCAGGGGGTCATCCTCGTCCCGGGGCTTCTCGACCGCCTCGGGCCGGCGGTGAACTCGGGCCGCTCGATTTTCCTCTACGGCCCGTCGGGAAACGGGAAAACGTTTCTCGCGGAGCACATCGCCAAGACGTTGAGAGGTTCCGTCTTCATCCCCCATGCCCTGTACGTGGACAACCAGGTCATCCGGATCTACGATCCCGTGAATCATCGGAAGGTCGATCTGGGAGCCCCGTCGGATCCCACGAAGGCGATCCTGGAAGACCGGGCGGAGTACGACCGCCGCTGGGTCCTCTGCGAGCGCCCCGTGGTGGTCGCCGGCGGCGAGTTGACGCTTGCGATGCTCGATCTCAGCTTCGACCAGATATCCAAGTTCTATGAGGCGCCGTTGCAGGTGAAGGCCAACGGGGGGCTCTTCCTCATCGACGACCTCGGCCGCCAGCTCGTCCGGCCTTTCGACCTGCTCAACCGGTGGATCGTCCCCCTCGAAAAGGCGCGTGACTATCTCACTCTCCAGAACGGGAAGAAGTTCGAGGTACCGTTCGACCAGATCATCCTCTTTTCCACGAACATCGAACCCCGGGAACTGGCCGACGAGGCGTTTCTCCGGAGGATCGGGTACAAGATCAAGATCGACAACCTCAGGGAAGAGGAATACGTGGCGATCTGCCGCCAGGTGTGCGAACGGCTGGGCGTCGAGTACCGGCAGGACGCCATCCGCCATCTTCTCGACGAGGAGCATGCGACGCGGGGCATTCGCCTCAGCGCGTGCCATCCCAACGACATCCTGAGTCGGGTGGTGGAGATCTGCCAGTATGAGGGGGTGCCGCCGAGAATGGAGAACGAACTGATCACGCGCGCCTGCAAGGACTACTTCACGGAGCTGTGAGCGACAGGATGAACGGGTTGTCCGGCATCGATACGATGGAAAGGTGGCAGGGCCGGGTCCTGCGGTGGACGATGGGCCTTTCCGTTCTGTTTCACGCCGGCGTGATCCTGCTCGGGTCGAGCGTTTCGGCCCTCTTCCCTCCCGTGGCGATCCCCCCGGTGGTGACCGTGGAGCTCACGGATGCTCCGGTAGCCACGCTTCCCGAGGAAGAGCCGGCTCCACCGCCGTCCCCGCCCCCGCCTGTCAAAAGGACCGTCGTGTCCCCGTCCAGACGGCATGTTCCTACCCCTCCCGCAGTTCCGAAACCGTCCCAGGCGGAGCAGTGGCTGAAGAAACTGGATGCGGGCC
>CP070783.1:364320-367658 GCA_020346465.1 Deltaproteobacteria bacterium | reverse complement strand
GAACGGGTCGAGCGGCTGTCCGAGGGCGGAGGAATATGCATCTCCGGGGCCGCAGAGCAAGGAGAAGTTCCGGCAGGCCGTCGAGATGGCGGAGAAGGTCCGCACGATGGACCCTTCGTACTACGGTCCCTGCATGATCCTGGCCCTTAACCAGGTCCGGGAGAAGCGCTTCGAAGAAGCGCTGGCCAACGCGAGGAAGTGCTGAGAGCTGGAACCGAACTACATCAACTCCATTTACATCCCGGGGCACGTGCTGACGTATGTCGGCAAAGAGGAGGCGGAGGAGGCGATCGGGCTGATCAAGGAGGTCTTCGGGCCGGCCCCGTTCCCCCGTTTGACAATTCAATAAAGTGCTCTATAGTTTACAAAGATTATCGGCTATTTGATGACGGTTCTCCGTGATCCCCAGGAATCGCCGGATCGCAACGGGATTGCGCGCACTGAATGCACATACTACGCGGAAAAAGGAGGGGTTTCCGGTGAACAGATCCAAAGTGGCTGGGATAGTCGTCATGGTCGCGCTGGCGGGATCCCTGAGCGGGTGTTGCGGCGGAGGGACAAAAGAGATCAAGCAAACGAGCCCCGTCAACGTGGAGACCAAAAGTTCGGGAGAACAGTTGATGGACCTGCAGAAGGCCTACGAGAGTGGAGCCATCAACGAACAGGAGTACAACAAGATGAGACAGGACATCATCGACAAGTCCGGTAAAAAATAGCCGTTCCCGGGCCGATCGGACCAAGGAGGCAGCGAACGTGAGTGAGTCGGCGAGGCCCGGCCATCGACACGGTCCATTCCAGCGGGGGCCTCGACGGGCGGCATACGCGGCCGTCATCGTGTTCGCCGGCTGCCTGCTCCTCCTCCCCCTTCACGGCTTCTGCTCACAGGCAGGCATGAAGGGGCCCGCCGGACCGGCGCACGGCCCCACCGGCGACCGGGAGCCGGAAACGTCATCCGTCAGGCTGGTCTTTCTCGGGGCAATCGAGCTGTTCCAGAAAAGGATCTCGCCCATCGAGGGCCCCCGGTGCGGCTTTTCCCCCTCGTGTTCCGCGTTCGGCCATCAGGCGGTGCGGGAACACGGCCCGGTCCGCGGGGTGATGATGACCGCAGACCGTCTGATGCGCGACACCATATTCCTAGAGCCCGGTCCCGACAACCCACTTCTGCCTACCGGCAGACTCTTCGACCCCCCCTCGGAAAATCTCCTGAACGAGTGATGATCCGCCTCCTGGTTCGCCTTCTGCTGCTTGTCGCCATCTTCCCCGCTCTCCCTGCTCCGCCGTCCGCGGCGGAGACGGGGATCGTCATCACGGAAAAGGTCCAGTTGAAGCTCGCCGACGCGTTCATGGCGGAAGGCGAGTATTACCGGGCGGTGACGGAATACAAGAGATTTCTCTTCCTCTTCCCCGATGCGGAGAAGGCCGATTACGCACGGTTCCGGGTCGGCCTGGCGCATTACCGGGGGGGGGAGTACGAGACGGCCGCGCAGACCTTCGCCACGGTAAGGGAAACGCATGGAACAAGCGGATATGCGGCGGATTCCGGGTATTTCGAGGGACTGAGCCTGTGGAAGCTCGGGAGGTTCGACCGCGCGGGCACGGCGTTCGACGGGGTCGTGGCGACGGACCCCGCTTCCGAGTACGCTCCCCTGGCACTGCTCGGGAAATCGCTGGTCTCGTTCGACGCGAAAAACATCCCCGGCTGCAGGAGCGAACTGGTCCGTTTTCTTTCGAGCTACCCCGAGGATTCCCGGGCAGAGAACGTCCGGGAGACGATCGCCCTGCTCGACAAGAACCAGCCGTTACCCCGGAAATCGCCGGTGCTTGCCGGCGTGATGTCCGCCGTTGTGCCGGGGAGCGGATACCTGTATGCCGGTCGCACCGGGGACGGCATCACGGCGCTGATCGTCAACGGACTGTTCATCGCGGGAACGGTCGTGGCCATCCATCAGGAAAACTACGCCGTGGCGGCAATCGTGGGAGGCATCGGGCTGCCGTTCTACGTGGGGAATATCTACGGTTCCGCCAATGCCGCGACGAAATGGAACATCGGCGTCCGGAAGGACCTGCGAGGCAAGATCGCCGTTTCCCTCGATTACCGTTTTTGACGGCCCCTCCTCTTCCTCCCCACCTCCCCCGCAACACCCTCGGCACACCCGGGACGAAAGGGGGAGGAATTCCCTGCTGTCCATAGACCAAAAAAACCGGCCCGCAATGATGAAACCGGGCCACCGGGAAATCCCTCCAACAGGAAAGGGGCAGGGAGGATGAAGAATTCCGGCACCGGCGAGCGGGAGGGGACGATGGAACTGAAAGGAAGACACGTTGCCGTACTGGCGGAGGATCTCTACGAGGATCTCGAGTTGTGGTATCCCGTGTACCGGTTCCGGGAGGCGGGAGCGAAGGTGACCATCGTGGGGGGAGGCGCGAGCGGGTACTCCTCCAAACACGGGTACCCGGTGACTCCCGACGCGACCGCGGAGAAGGTGAGCGCCGACGACTTCGACGCCGTGATCATTCCGGGAGGCTACGCGCCCGACCGGATGCGCCGACACAAGGCCATGGTGGACCTGGTTCGCGACGTGTTCGCGAGGGGGAAAGTGGTCGCGGCGATCTGCCACGGCGGGTGGATGCTGGTTTCGGCGGACGTGTTGAAGGGCAGGAAGGCGACCTGCTTCTTCGCCATCAAGGACGACCTGCAAAACGCAGGGGCCCGGTACGAGGACCGGGACGTCGTCCGGGACGGCAATCTGGTCACTTCGCGGAAGCCGGAAGACCTGCCGGCATTCTGCCGGACGATCATCCAGGCCCTGTCCGAGGCCAGGACGTAAGGACTCGCGATCCCGTGTTTCGACGTCCCGCCGGTACGGATGACCTCGTCCCCCTTTCTTCTTCATCCGGCGCTGCGGAAAAGGCGGAACGAGACCCGATGAGGGTACAACGTCTCCTGTTGCCGGTGATCCCTTTCCTGGTTTGTCTCCCCGGCACAGGGCTGTGCGAGGGAAACGATGCAGCCCTCCCGAACGGGAACGATCCACCGATCCCGGAAACGGCCATGGCGACTTGCCAGTCGATCGCCGCGATCCTCGCGGCGTATCCTGCCCTGGAGGTCCGGACGTCGGAGGAGGTGGTTCAGGATTTACGGGACCGTTCTGAAGGTTTCGGTTGCCGGGTCCTTTCGTCCGGTCCCACCTCGGGGATTGACGGAGAGGTCGATCCGGCCGACGCCGCACGGGGCCTGTTGCAGGGAGAAGGCTGGAAGGAGGATCTCCACTATGCCGCCGACGGCCCGGGGACGACATCGTTCGCTTTCCGGAAACACGGGATCCTGTGCATGGCAA
>CP070783.1:360854-364220 GCA_020346465.1 Deltaproteobacteria bacterium | reverse complement strand
TATGACCGAATCCGAGGACTGTTGGGAAACCTGGGAAAAGAGGTGGAAGGCCCGATGGCCGGATTCGGACAACTGCACAAGCAGGCCATGGCCGAGGGAGCGCTGAGCGCGAAGTTCAAGGAACTGATCACCTTGGCGATCAGCATCACCTCCCGTTGCGAAGGCTGCATCGCCGTGCACGTCCGCGGCGCCCTGCGTGCCGGCGCAACTCGGCAGGAGATCCTGGAGGCGATCGGGGTCGCCGTCTACATGGGCGGAGGACCGGCAATGGTGTACGGGTGCAACGCGTATGAAGCGTTGGGGCAGTTTGAAGCCGCAGCTGCCGGTTAGCCGATGCCGTGAAGGAACGGGACGGGGTCACCTACTGCGCGGTGACCCCGTCTTGACCCTGCCCCCATCTATCGGTCGATCGGAACGGTGAGGTATCCCAAAAATTCGCGCTCCTCATTTCGAGGAGGACGACCTGGGAAGAAGCCTTTCCCGAGGAATCAATCGTCCTTCGTGGGGGTTCCCCAACCACTGGTTCATGAGAGACATGTCGTTTCCCGGATATCAAGCTCCCGCCGTGCAATCGCTCCCAGGTGATCGAGGAGGGTATCGCGGTCTTCGTATCCCCTCCCCTCCGTCGAAATCGGCTCCAGAAACTTCACGACAACCCTTCCTTCCCGGATCCGCCATGCACCGTACGGCATGCAGACCCTCGTTCCCTGCAGGAATACGGGGACGATCCGGGCCTGTGCCTGAAGAGCCATCACGACGGGTCCCTTCTTGTAGGGAGACAAGCTCCCGTCCTTGGAACGCCTCCCCTCGATCGAGATGAGGACGTTTCCCCCACCCTGCAGATATCCCGAAATCTTCTCCAATGCTCTCCTGGCCTGCCTGGGCCATTGCCGCACGATCACCCAGCTGAACACGAAGCAAATCCAGCCGAAGAATGGAACCAGGGCGTACTCGATATTGGTGACCCCGCTTGCCGGAAGAGGGACTACCGTTTCCGAAACGAGCGTGTCCAGAAGGTGGTCTGGTTGAGAACGACAAATACGCATCCATGCAGCGATTCCGGAGGGTTCCTGTCTTCGATCGTCAGGGTAACGCCGAACAGTTGCAGGCAGAAGCGGTTCCAGGCGCGGAAGATCCGGCACCCGGCGTCCTGAGCGAACAGGCCCACCAGCGCTGCGGCCAGGTACGACGGAATGCAGGTTGCCACCGCGATCGCCAGGCGAAGAAGGTATTCCGGAACACTCTTTGGACCCATCCGAATCCCCCCTGGTGGAAAGGACGAATCCTCGCGGGGAGTCCTGAGAGGATGGCGTGAATCCAGGATAGGACCGTCGGTCCCGCCTGTCAAACCAGCGAACAGGATTCACCTTCGCGGCTCGAAATCCTTTCGTCTCGATCTACTCGAAATATCCCGCGACCACGAACAGGTCCTTCCCCGGAACCCGGTAGACATAACTCAGCTTCCTGGAAGATACCTTTTCCTGGAACGGAGTAGGTTTCTTTAACTCCTCAGGCTTGGGGTACATGTATTCCGTCCACCCCTCCCCTTTGGTTTTCGCGACCTCGATGAATTCCTGGACGAAGAACTTCCCGGTCGTGTCCTTCATATCGAACAAGGGCATGACCTTCGGATCTTTCGGGGCCGCATACGGATGGGCAAGCCGGTTCCCTCCGAAGTCCATGAGGAAAACGTACGTATTCTTCGTGACGAACTTCCCTTCCTTGTTGCTGATTTCCGCGATGCCCGCGTCGAGCCCCTTCTCGGTGATAATATTCGCCGCGTCCTTGCACAGCGAAACACACTCATCCTTGATTGGGGGATCCGCCGACACGATCCCGGCAAGAAGGAAGAAGAATATACCGATCATCAAAATGCCCGTCTCTCTTTTCATCGCTCTCTCCTGTCTCTCAAGCGGTTCACCGCCGGAATGCATGCACGATCCTCCGCCGGGTTCCCGATTTCCCTCCCCTCACCTCCTTTCCAACGTTTTGCTTGAGGATATGCACCTCCCTTCGACCATTGGGAAGATTGCCGGTTTCCGTCGAAAGAAGATGAAAAGCACTTTGGCTGAAGGAGAGCAAAACGGCTCGTGCAGGAAGACAATGGATCCTGGCAGAGGGGCAATTCCTTGTTCCGTCAGGCTGGGATGAAACCCCCTTTGGTGTTTGGTCCTGATGGCGATCGGTGGGCAGGAAGAATGTTCCTCGGGGAGGAAGGCCGATTTGGAAAATGATGTGTGAGGTTTCGTTACGCCGCTATGGACTGAGTATTCAGGAGGAGGTCTGCCCTGGGAAGGGGAAGCACGGTCCCGTTTGCTGCGCTTGGCCATCATGACCCTCCGGAAGGGTCACACAACCGGTTGGACGCACCCCATGAAGGAGGGGGGGTATTTCTTCCACCGATAGTAATCTCTGATCGGTACTCATGCCAAGAGAAAGGTGAGGCTTCGGGGACATATTCGTGAAAATTATGAGGTCGAAGCCAATGTCGGTTGCAAATTACACCAGGAGCCTCAAAACAGCCACTCGGGCCGTTTTCAGGAAAAAAGGAACCCCGGCGGGAAGCAAAAATCCCTTTGTTTATTGGCTAATGTTGAAGGAAAACCTCGACCGCTGAGCCTCCCCCGTCGTCCCCCTTCCGGTCAGAAGCGGTAGAAGACCCCGGCCTGAACCAACGTGGCCTCGGCGTCGTAGAAATCGATGTTGGAATCGATTTCGTAGTAGGCCACCGTCGCGGTCACGCTCCATCCCTTGGCGGGGATCAGTTCCCGGTCGAAGATCGTGAACGCGACCCCGAGGGTGTCGTCCTCCCGCGTCTTCCCGCCAAAGGCCGGAACGGGGTTCGGTTGGTCGTATTCGAACCATCCCGCCAAAAGGTTGATGACGGTCTGGAACCGATCGCCGTTGTATCCGTGGCTCAACTGGGCCTCCACTCCGTCGTTGGCCATGGCGCGTCCATCGCAATCCTGTTCCCGGTATTTGAGTTGCGGCAGCAGGTAATGTTTCCCGAAACTGAACCGGTAGTTCACGGAGGCATCGGACTGGTCGCCTTCCCGGTTCAGGAGCTGCTGCTGGGCCGAGGACAGTTCCAGGCCGCCCAGGGCCGCGGGCGTTGCGCCGCTGCGCTCGTTGTCCAGCTCGATCTTGCGCCGTGTGTATTCGAATCCCAGCTTGGTCCCCAGGATGTCGCTCCAGCCGAGCCGGACCCCCCGGGAGTCGCGGTCGGTCACTTCGCGCGGTACGTTGACCACGTACGGATCGGAATACACTTCGGTCGGAATGCCGGAAAACACGAAGGAGGCATAGCCAATCCCGTAGCTCCCGATTTCCTGGCGAATGCCCAGTTGCGTGGAGAGATCGAAGGTC
>CP070783.1:357334-360754 GCA_020346465.1 Deltaproteobacteria bacterium | reverse complement strand
CTCAAGATTTCGGATCGTCGCGTGATCCCGGATTTCGCCCGTGATGTTCTTGCCGCCAGAAACATCGTGATGCTTTCCGACGGAAGCCCGACGAGAACATTCTGCTACGCAGCGGACGCCATCATCGGATATTACAAGATTCTCGTGAAGGGGAGAAACGGGGAGGCCTATAACATCGGCGTAGAGTCCCCCGAAATCTCGATGGCGACCCTTGCGGAAAAAGTTGTCTCCTTGTCGAGGGATCTTTTCGGATACGCAGGCAAGGTGATTCGCGAAGTCAGCTCCGACAAGGACTACCTTGTCGACAATCCCAACCGGCGATGCCCTGTCATCTCGAAGGCTCGAGCCGAGCTTGGGTACAACCCGTCCGTAACGATCGACGAAGGGTTGATGCGTTCATTGATCTGGTACAGGGAACATTCCGTTTCGGAGGATGCGTGATGAGGGTTTCCATCATCGGAACGGGGTACGTGGGGCTGGTTACGGGTGTGTGCCTCGCGGAGAAAGGGCACAACGTCGTCTGCGTGGATGTCGATGCGGAGAAAGTGGACAGGGTCAACCGGGGAATCCCCACATTTTATGAAAAGGGACTCGAGGATCTGCTGCAAAAGAATCTGGAGTCCGGCATCCGGGCTACCACCGACCTTGCAGCGGCAGTGACGGAAACGGAGATCACCATGATCGCCGTCGGGACGCCGTTCGACGGCAACGAGATCGACCTTTCCTTTGTGAAGAATGTCGCCCGGGAGATCGGGGAGGCGCTCAAAAGTAAACCGGGGTATCATCTCGTCGTAGTGAAAAGCACGGTCGTCCCAGGGACGACCGACGATGTTGTCCTTCCTCTGTTGGAAAGCGCTTCGGGGAAGACGGCGGGAGAGGATTTCGGGGTCGGAATGAACCCCGAATTCCTGACGGAAGGGGAGGCGATCGGCGACTTCATGGACCCGGACAGGATCGTTCTGGGAGGTATGGACGACAGGAGCATCGACCTGTTGGGGAGGGTATATCTCCCATTCCGTGGGGTCCCGCAGCTCAGGACAAACAACCGGACGGCCGAGATGATAAAATATGCCTCGAATGCCCTTCTGGCCACCGCGCTCTCTTTTTCCAACGAGATCGGAAATCTGTGCGCTGCCATCGGCGGAATCGACGTGGTCGACGTATTGAAGGGAGTCCATCTGTCGAAATACATCAGCGTCATTCAGCCGGACGGGGAGCGCCATCTGCCGGCCATCGAGGGATTTCTTGCCGCGGGATGCGGTTTCGGGGGGAGCTGTCTCCCGAAGGACGTGAAAGCGCTGATTGCCCACGGGGAGAAACACGGAGCCCCGATGCACTTGCTGGACGCGGTCATCAGGATCAACAAGCAGCAGCACATGAAGGTCATCGGTCTTCTGAAGAAGCATTTCCCGTCGCTTTCGGGAGTGAGGGTGGGCATTCTGGGCCTAGCGTTCCGCCCGGACACGGACGACATGAGGGAATCTCCGGCCATACCGATCATCCTGGAGTTGGTCGCCGGGGGGGCAAGCATCTCGGCGTACGACCCCGTCGCGCAAGAGCAGGCAAGGATCGCATTGGGGGATCGTAACATCCGTTATGTCCGATCCGCGAGGGAAGCCGTGGAGGCGGCCCAGGCCGTGATCCTTGTCACCCGTTGGGACGAATTCCGATCCCTTCCGGAACTCTTCGGCCGGATGGAGCAGCCCCCTGTTTTCATCGACGGTCGACGCCTGCTCGACCGGGACGGCGTTGCGAATTATGAAGGGATCGGTCTCTGACGAACATCCATGATCTTCAAGCCGACGCCATTACGTGGTTCGTACCTGATCGAGATCGAAAAGGTCGAAGACCAACGCGGTTTTTTCGCCCGGGCATGGTGCAGTCGGGAATTCGAGAGCCATGGCCTGAGCGGCACGTTCGCCCAGATCAACGTCGGGTTCAACAACAGGAAAGGGACGCTCCGGGGGATGCATTACCAGGTAGAACCGCACGCCGAGGTCAAGGTCGTCAGGTGCACCCGGGGGGAGGTTTTTGACGTGATCGTCGACCTGCGGCCCGAATCTCCTACCTATAAACGCTGGTTCGGCGCGGAGCTTTCTGCGGAAAACCACAGGATGCTCTACGTTCCGGAAGGGTATGCCCACGGATACCTGACTCTCACGGATCAAGCAGAAATCTATTATCTGGCCTCCGCACCCTATGCACCGGAATCCGCTCGAGGAGCAAGGTACAATGATCCGGCCTTCGGGATCACCTGGCCGGAGACCGTCACGACAATTTCGGAGAAGGACGCAAGCTGGCCCGATATCGGTCCGTAGGGAAAACGGAAGTCAGCAACTCGGGAGAAACGGATCCCATGATCATCATTGACACCGCTCTGGAGAAAAGGGAACGGGAAGGAAACCCGATCCGTATAGGGATGATCGGGGCGGGGTACATGGGGCGTGGAATCGCCCTGCAGATCCTGTCATCCTTCCGGGGCATGCGTCTCGTGGCGATCGCCAACCGTTCGATTACTGAGGCCCAGAGGGCGTACCGGGAGGCGGGAGCCGATTCCTCAGTCGTAGGAACCCTGGAGGATCTGGAAGACAGAATATCCAGGGGATTCCTTTCCGTCACCGAAGACGCCTCTCTGATTTCCAAAGCGGGCGGCATCGATGCAGTGATCGAAGCAACCGGAGAGATCGAATTCGGGGCACGGATCGCCGTGGACGCGATGAACCACGGAAAGCATGTGGTGCTCATGAACGCGGAACTGGACGCCACTCTCGGGCCGATCCTCAAGGTATACGCCGACCGGGCGGGCGTGTTGATCACCAACACCGACGGGGACGAGCCGGGCGTGGCGATGAACCTGTTCCGCTTCGTCAGGACGATCGGATACCAGCCGGTTCTGGCAGGAAACCTGAAAGGATTCTACGATGCGCACCGAACCCCTCTGACCCAGAAGGAGTTCGCCGATCGGCATCGCCAGAAGCCCAAAATGATCACCTCTTTCGTGGATGGAACCAAACTGTCGATGGAGTTGACGGTGCTGGCAAACGCCACCGGTTTCCGCGTCGGCCGCCGCGGGATGTACGGACCCCGATGCTCCCATGTGAAGGAGGCGCTGAGCTTCTTCCCGGTGGAACAACTTCGCGATGGCGGGATGGTGGATTATCTTCTCGGCGCGGAACCGGGGACGGGAGCGTTCGTCGTCGGCTACAACGAACATCCGATCCGAATGCAATACATGAAGTATTTCAAGATGGGGGATGGTCCATTCTACGTTTTCTACACGCCGTTCCACCTGCCCCATCTCGAGATCCCGATAACGGTGGCCCGTGCCGTCTTGTTCCGGGATGCGACGGTGACTCCGCTTGGGGGCCCCGTATGCGACGTCGTTA
Organism: Deltaproteobacteria bacterium; assembly: GCA_020346465.1. Classification (GTDB taxonomy): domain Bacteria; phylum Desulfobacterota; class Deferrimicrobia; order Deferrimicrobiales; family Deferrimicrobiaceae; genus CSP1-8. Next base: position 357,368 of record CP070783.1, on the reverse strand, counting down.
CGATGGCCAAGAGGGATCTCAAGGCCGGAGAAAT
>CP070783.1:353762-357234 GCA_020346465.1 Deltaproteobacteria bacterium | reverse complement strand
GGGCTCGCGGAGACTAGCGACCTGGTGAATCGCCGTTCATCGATCTTTACCGGAAGTTTACCACCACCTGCCTGCACAGCCGGTTTTCTCTATATTCCACATACTGGCGATACATTCGTAAACGATTGAAACCGAGCAACGTCAATCGGTAACGACTTTTCCCGAAAATCCGTTCCCCTTGCCCTGGAAGCAAGGGGTCGCCGGTTCCAGTCCGGCCGTCCCGACCATCAGCATCGAGGGGCTACCGGGGCGTCATTCCGGCGGCGGCACCGACCCTTCGTAGAACACTTCGCACCCTTCTCCCGGTGCGACCTCCTTAGGCCGGGCCAGGGGGGTATCCTTGGGGCTTTGGAAAGGCCCTTCGACCGTCCGGCCTGACAGGGCGCATCCCTTGTCGTCCACCAGGGCGACCGTGATCCCGTCGAACCGCCCGGCCGGCAGATCGATCCTACCCGTGAGCGCAAGGCGATGCCTTGTCGTGGCGAGGGCAACGTCTTTCGCCTCGTACACGCCGTTCTCCACGGACCAGGTGGAAACGAACCTCCTGACCAGACCGTTCCCCCCGGCTGTTTCCGTCGCGTGGTCCGGGGAGGAAAGTCCTCCCGCGGCCCCGGCGAAGGGGGGGACGGACAGGAGGAGAGCCCCTGTCCGCGGAAGGGGGCCCTCTTTTTTCTCCCCGGAATCGGAAAGGAGGGCATCGGGATCGAACCCGGGGATCGAGAGATCGCTCCCTGTCCAGGAGATCTCGCCGGTCAACGTCGCGGCCATCGCGCCCGGATCCTCCCCTTTCATGAACAGATTCGCGGAAAGGTCCACCGTCCCCTCCAGGGGGGCGTGATCCCGGCCGGGGGACGCGAAAAAGCTCTCGATGCGGGAACCGGCGAGCGAATACCGGACCTGAACCAGGGGAACCGCCTCCGTCATGTAGACCCAGAGACTTCCTTCCCCTTCCCCGCCGAAGGAGTGCAGGGTGACCGGATCGAACTCGTAGTTCCCGTTCTTCGCGGAGACCCCGCACGCGAAGCCGGAGGCCTCCACGTTTCCGATCGTCATCCTGGCCGCGTTGACCGTCCCCGCGAAGGAGACGTTCCGGAACGGCCCGTCCCCGGAGTCTCCCTGGAACGCGACATCCCGGATCGCCAGATCGAGGCCTTCCGCGTCGGCCCGGATCGCGGGATCCTTGCCTGCGTAGGAGATCCTTCCTCCGGAAACCGAGATCGCGTCGATGCTGTCCAGGGTTCCGGGCAGGGCCTCCCCGGCGTTCCGCAGAGGCCGGGAGAGGTATCGTTCGTAGTCGAACGGGCCGCTGCTGGTCCGACGGATGAAAAGCGCGGGCTGGTCGAACGTTAGTTCCCGGAACCGGATCCTCCCCCGGAGGAGGGGAAGGATCTTCAGGCCGACCCGGATCTTTTCCACGCGCAGGACGTCCTCTTCCCCTCGTACGATACGCACGTAGGCAAGAGTCAGGCCGGGGGGAGGGAAGTAGGCGATCGTCATATCCCCCAGGATCCGGACTTCCAGCCCGAGGGCCCTGGAGGCTGCGGCCTCGAGCCGGGGCTTGTACCGGTTGACGTCGACAAGGAGGACGACGGCGAGAACGGCGAGCGCCAGCGCGGCAACGATTCCCCCGATTGTGAGGAGCCACCGTTTCCTCTTTTTTGCCTCCATCATGGGCTGCCTTTCGCGGCTGGGATTCGGTACGGTTCCCCGGTCATTCTACCGCCGCTCAGGATCAGTGTATTTTCTCTTTTGCGGGAACCGCAACTATATTAAGATTCACTTATTCATTAGGCCGGGCATCCAGTTACCGCATCTGCGGGCGGAGGATGAAACGAGGGCACCGACTCCGACATCCCACGCTTCGATGCTGGAACAACCCCATTCCCACCAGGAGGGCAAGACGATGAAAGGAACACGGACAGGGACCTACTTCGCTCGGGCCATCGGAACGGCAATGATTCTCGCCCTGGTATTCTCCTTTGCCGCGGTGCCATACGTGATGGCGGAGGAGAAGAAGGAAGACGCCCAGGCGATCGTCGACAAGGCGGAGGTCACCGTAAGCGATTTCCTGCGGAACAAGGACTTCGAATGGTTCAACGCGAACGTCCATCGGGCGAAGGGCCTGCTGATCTATCCGCAGGTGCTGAAAGCGGGTTTTTTCCTGGGTGGTTCGGGAGGGACCGGCGTTCTCCTGGTGAAGAATGAAAAGACCGGGGTCTGGAGCCAGCCGGCCTTCTATACGCTGGGTGCGGTGAGCTTCGGGCTGCAGATCGGCGGGGAATCGGCGGAGGTGATCCTGATGGTGATGAGCCAGAAAGGGATCGATTCGCTCTATACCTCGAAATTCAAGCTGGGGGGAGATACCTCCTTCGCCCTTGGGCCGGTAGGTGCGGGAGCGAAAGGCGATGTCAGCGCGGATTTCGTCTCCTTTGCCGTGTCGAAAGGTCTCTATGCGGGGCTGAACCTGGAAGGATCGTACATCTCCGTGCGGGACAGCCTGAACAAGGGCTACTACGGCAAGGACGTGACGCCTCTCCAGATCCTCGTCGAAGGAAAGGCTGTGAACCCGGGATCGGCGAAACTGAGAGATACGCTGCAAAAAGCGGAGAGGAAGAAATAGGGTCGGATCCATTCGCTCTCCTGCGGGAAGACATCCGAAGGACCCGGACCCCCCGTTTCGGGGGGCTCCGGGTTTTTTTGCAGCGTTTATGCGAAACGCACCACGGTTTGCAACGCGGGGGCCGGCGCTGCTGGCGGCGCTTGCCATGTTCCTGGCTGTTCCTTCCGCCGGGTTCTCTCTCGCCGCGGACGATCTCCCGGTAGACCTGCCCGTTTCCCGGAAATGGAGCGGGGACTACCCGGTCGCGCAACTCGATCGGCTCCCGGAGAGCCAGCGCAGGTCGGGCGGCGGGTATCTGGGGGATGAAAAAGCGTTCGCCGCCGTCTGGAAGGTGTTCAAGCCGGGCGAGCCGGTCCCCGACGTCGATTTCGGCAGGAACCTCGTCGTCTTCTCTCGCAACGTCGTCTTCTACAACCGTACCTCCATCCTGAAGGTCACCCTGAAGGAGGGCGTCGCCGAGATCCTCGCCATGGAAACGATGTCCGCGCTGCCGATCGAGGAGAAGGTGGCGATGGCGCTGGCGGAGATCCCGCGTGCGGATGTGCGGTTCCTCCAGGCGGGAGAGGAACGGATCCCGGTGCCGGAAGACGGAGCGGCTGCCGATCCCCGGAATGCGACCTACACGGTCGACGGCCGGCCGGTTCCGCTGCACAACGGACGCCACGAGGCGGAAGCCGCGCCCGGGTCCGCCGCGAAGGCGGTCACCGCGGTGTTCGGAGAACCGGCGGTCGGAGACCTGGAGGGGGACGGCGTCGAGGATGCGGTCCTGATCCTCGTGCATGACCCGGGAGGCAGCGGGACCTTCTATTACATCGCGGCCTCGGTCAACGAAAACGGCCGGTATCGCGGAAC
>CP070783.1:350034-353662 GCA_020346465.1 Deltaproteobacteria bacterium | reverse complement strand
GATGTTGGGGCCCTTTGCCCCGTATCGGATCGCGATATGCCCCGGGGCGAGATTGGAGATGAGCATCGGGATGAAGAACGGGCTGATCTTTCGCACCCCCTCCTCGAGGTAGGCCTGGTGGTAGCGCTCCAGCGTCGTGAGGCCTCCCAGCCCGCTCCCCATGTAGACGCCGACCCGCGGCGCCAGCTTCTCGTCGATCTTCAGGCCGGCGTCGCCCATCGCGAAATGGGCCGATGCCATGGCCAGGTGGATGAACGGATCCATCCGCTTGACCTCTTTCCTGTCGATATAGTCCTCGGGGACAAACCCATGGACCTCGGCGGCGATCGTCGTCGAAAACCCCGACGGATCGAACTTCGTGATTCTTCCCACCCCCGACCTGCCGCCGAGGATCGCTTCCCAGGTTGGGCCCACGCCGACTCCCAGAGGCGTAACGGCCCCCAGCCCCGTGACGACTACCCTACGCATCCTGACCTCCCGCTGCCCGGTTCTCGCATCCTGCGGGTGAGTCCGGCAGGGACCACCGATCGGTCCCCGCTACTTCGCGTTCGCCTTGATGTATTCGATGACGTCCTTGACGGTCTTGATCTTTTCCGCCTCTTCGTCCGGGATCTCGATCCCGAACTCGTCCTCCATCGCCATCACCAGTTCCACGATGTCGAGGGAATCGGCTCCCAGGTCGTCGATGAATGACGCCTCGTTGGTCACCTCGCTCGCATCCCGCCCCAATTGCTCGGCCACGATCTCCTTTACTTTTTTCTCTACCGACATCGCGCTCCCTCCCTTACGAGTAGTATACCTTCACATGTACAACCCGCCGTTGATCCCGATCACCTGCCCGGTCACGTACGAGGCGCCTTCCGACGCAAGGTAGACCGCGAGATCCGCCACGTCTTCCGGACTTCCGAACCTTGCCATCGGAATCTGCTCGAGAAAGGCCTTCCGGACATTCTCGGGGAGGGCCTCCGTCATCGCGGTCATGATGAACCCCGGGGCGATCGCGTTGACGGTCACGCCGCGGGACGCCAGCTCGCGGGCCATCGACTTCGTGAACCCGATGATGCCGGCCTTGGCGGCCGAATAGTTCGACTGGCCCGCGTTCCCCATCTGCCCGACGACGGAACTCATGTTGATGATGCGGCCGCTTCGTTGCTTGATCATGGTCCGGGAAACGAATTTCGTCAGGAGAAACGTGCCTTTGAGGTTCGTCCGAACCACCGCGTCGAAATCGTCCTCCGACAGACGCATCAGCAGGCTGTCCCTGGTGATCCCGGCGTTGTTCACGAGGATGTCGATGCGGCCCTGCTCGGCGACGATGCGCTGCACGGCGGCATCGACCTGCCCCGCGTCGCCCACGTCGAACATGGCCACCATCCCCTTCCCGCCCCTGCCGACGATTCCCGCAAGCGTTTCCGCCGCACCCGCCTCGTTGGCGACGTCGCTCAACGCCACGACAGCCCCCTCCGCGGCGAATCTTTCCACGATGGTCTTCCCGATCCCTCTCGCCGAGCCGGTAACCAATGCCACCTTGCCGGAAAGCCGCATCCTAGAGCCCTCCCCTTCCCGAAGTTAATACCCCCAAACTCGGCGACCGTACAAGGAAAAACTTCACCCGGAAAGGGCCCGGACGCCGGGCAGGTCCGCCGGCGCGCAGAAAGCCCCTGCCGGAACATCCTTCTCAATCCGGCGCACCAGCCCGGAGAGGACCCTCCCCGGTCCGACCTCGAGGAACGACGAAACCCCCATGGCGCGCATCCGGCGGACGCACTCCTCCCAGCGCACGGGCAGGACGATCTGCCGGATGAGGGTCTCCGCGACCCCCTCGTCCTGCGGGTACGGTTCGGCGGTCACGTTGGCGACCACGGGGAACGAGAACGCGCCGGGCACCGCCGCCCGCAGTTCGGGAGCAAGCCGTTCCGCGGCGGGTTTCATCAGCGTGCAGTGGAACGGCGCGCTCACCGGGAGCGCCATCACCTTCCTCGCCCCCGCCGATTTCGCCGCCTCGCAGGCGGCGGCCACGGCAGCCGCGCTCCCGGAGATCACGATCTGGTCTCCGCCGTTGAAGTTCGCCGGTTCGACCACCCCCTGGCGGGCGGCATCGCGACATATCCCCCGCACGGTTTCCGGCGGGAGGCCGATCACGGCGGCCATCGCTCCCTCCCCCGGCGGAACGGCGTCCTGCATGTACCTCCCCCGCGATCGGAGCAATCGCACGGCGTCCGGGAAGGAAAGTGCGCCGGATGCCACAAGAGCCGAATATTCCCCGAGCGAGTGCCCCGCGGCGCAGAGGGGGCGGATCCCCGTCTCCTCCGCGAGGACCCTGTACGCGGCGACGCTCACGGTGCAGAGGGAAGGCTGGGTGTTCTCGGTCAGGCGGAGTTCCTCCTCCGTGCCGCGGAAGCAGAGATCGGCGAGGGAAAACCCCAGCGCCTCGGACGCCTCCTCGAAGACCTCCCGGGCGGCCGGATAGGCATCGTGCAGTTCTTTCCCCATGCCGGGGAACTGGGACGCCTGACCGGGAAAGAGCAGTCCGATCCCCATCCTCCCCCCTACATGCGGAGCAGGGCGGAACCCCACGTCAGTCCCGCCCCGAAGGCGGTCAGGAGAACGAGGTCCCCCTTGGCCATCCTCCCCCGCTCGCGGGCTTCCGTGAGGGCGATCGGGACCGAGGCGGCGGAGGTGTTTCCGAACCGCTCCAGGTTGACGAACACCTTTTCGTCGGGGACCCCGAGGCGCTTCCCGACCGCGCTGATGATCCGCATATTGGCCTGGTGGGGCACCAGGAGGTTGATGTCGGCGACGCTTACCCCGTTTCGCTGCAGCGCTTCGAGGGAAACCTCGGTCATCTTCGTCACCGCCTGCTTGAACACTTCGTTTCCCGCCAGGCGGATCGCGTGCATCCGTTTTTCCACGATCTCCGGTCCGCACGGGTTGACCGTCCCGCACCCCGGCGCGTAGATCAGTTCCCAGAGGTTCCCGTCGGAGTAAAGATGGCAGCTCAGCACTCCCTCCCCGTCGGGGCACTCGGAAAGGACCACCGCTCCTGCTCCGTCCCCGAAGAGGATGCAGGTGTTCCGGTCCGTGAAGTCCGTGACGGAGGACAGGATCTCCCCCCCCACGACCAGCGCCTTCTTTCCGCGGCCGATCCGGATCATCGCATCCGCCGTGGAAAGAGCATAGAGGAAGCCGGCACATGCCGCGTTCAGGTCCAGTGCGAAGGCCCGGCCGGCGCCGATCTTTTTCTGCAGGAAGCATGCGGTGGACGGCAGGGGCATGTCGGGAGTGCAGGTTGCGACGATGATGATGTCGATCTCGGAAGGGCTGACCCCCGCGTCCGCCAGCGCGAGGCGGGACGCTTCGAGACACAGGTCGGAGGTAGCGCTGCCCCGTTCGGCGATCCGCCGAAGCTTGATCCCCGTTCGCTCCACGATCCAGCTGTCGGACGTCTCGACCATCTTTTCCAGATCTTCATTGGTCATCGTTTTCGGCGGGACGTACATCCCCAGCCCGATGATCTTCGATCCCACGATCGTCTCCCCCCTTTTCCTTCCACGTCCCTGCCGGTCAGCGCCTTCCGGCCCCCCTGCCGCGACCGGGACGGGTCCTCAGGAGATCGCCCGGGCGATCT
>CP070783.1:346224-349934 GCA_020346465.1 Deltaproteobacteria bacterium | reverse complement strand
TGTAAATGACTTCATCTGCGCTCCCCATCGAACTGGTTTCGCAAATTACATGATATTTGGCATCCTTGGGGGGTTGATTTTCCGCACTCCAGGAATTTCCGGCTGCAAACGAGCACAGAACCAGCCCCATGACGAAAAGACCGAACATCCTTTTCATTTCCCACCTCCCGAGAAAAATATTCGGCTACTCTTGAGAGAAGAGAACCCTGACTACGGTTTCACCATGAGACAGGAAAGTTGAACTGCCCCCCGTTTTGAGACCAACCGCAGCAGGGGAAGTCCAGGTCGTCATCCTTTGTAATCGATTTCCCCCCGACATGTTCTGACGCGACAGCGACTGTCGCCCTGCCCCGGTAGACTGCTGCCGGTTTGGGCGCGTTATGGGGGCAAGGCGTCAAACGGCGGAGGTCTTCCGGGAAGAAGGGTCAGCGGGCAGCCGGGGCGGGCGTATGCTGCTTCTGCACCGTCGGTCGCTGCTGTCGGTAGAGGGTGAGCGGGAGGCTTTTCGGGAACTGCCGGTGAACTTCCGTAAGGACCTCGTCGGCTTCGGCAAAGCGCGCCTGGCGGTCGAGCAGTTCGGCCAGGAAGATGAGACCCTTTTCCTGGGTGGGTGGCGCCGGATCCTGCGCGAGGCATTCCCGCTGGGCGGCTTCCGCTTCCCTCAAGTGTTCCTGGGCGGACAGCGTTCGCGCCATCTCGCAAGGGGAGGGGGCACGCGCGGGGGGGGAGGGGAGAGGCGATGGGCCTGCCTTCGCCCTTGCGGTCCCGACGGACGTCGCCGGTGGCGCCTCCAGAGCAATCTGATCCTTCTCGGTCCTCAACCCGGAAGGTGCTTCCTCCTTGGCGGCAAACTGCGGCTCCGTTACCGGGGGTGATGCGGCGGGGGATACCATCTCCCCCTTTGCCGTTCGTTGCCCTGCCGCATCCAGCGCCGAGGGTTCCGTAACCGACCCTGCCGGCGGGTGGGTCGATGTCGGGGCGACGGGAGTGCGCCCGCCAAACCGGACGACCACGACGACCAGCGCCGCGGCCGCCACCGCGGGGACGAGAAAGCGGAGCTGCTGCCGCATCCATCCCTGTTTCGGCCGCAGGACGGCCGGTCCCGGGTCTTCCGCTTCCTGTTCGATGCGATCCGCCACGCGGGCGTTGAACCGGGACCAGTAGCCGGGCCCCGGATCGGGAACACCGGCAACCTCATCGGCCCGCGCCAGGTCGGCGAGCAGTCTGCCGCATTCCGGGCAGTCACGCAGGTGGTTTTCCACCCGGGTGCGGTCGGCATCGGGCAGTTCCCCGTCGTGGAAGGCGGTCAGCAGCGTCTGCGTTTCCCGGCAATCCATCACGAACCTCCTTCGGACCCTGTCCCCAGAGCGTCCAGCAGCCGCTTGCGGGCGCGGGAGAGGCGCGACATCACCGTGCCCGCCGGAATCCCCGCCACCAGGGCGATCTCGGCGTAGGAAAGCCCCTCGACCGCCCGCAGCACCATCACCGCCCGAAGTTCGGCGGGAAGGGCGGCCATCGCGCCTGCCACCCTCTGCCTCTCCTCGTTTCCCGCTGCCGATTCCTCGGGCCCGGGCGCCGGGTCGACCGCCTCGGGCGCATCGCTGCCGGCAACCACAGGCGCTCCTGCCTTCGCGTCGCGGCGAACGGAAAGGCCGCAGTTCCAGGCGATCTTCCGGAGCCACGGGCCGAACGGCCTCGCCGGGTCGTAGGATGGCAGAGACCGAAAAACCCGCACGAACGTCTCCTGCGCCGCATCGTCGGCGTCGGCATGGTTTCCCGTCGCCGCCCAGCAAAGGCGGTAGACCGCATGCCGGTGGCGGGTCACCAGCGCATCAAACGCGCGCCGGTCCCCCCCTGCCGCCTGCGCGGCAAGGCGCTCGTCCTTTTCCCCAACGAGGTCCGCGCCCATCCCTCACTTTCTATACCACACCAGCGGCGAAAATATTCCCGCCGGAAAATGATCGGGGGGACCGGGAATAAAAGCCGGCCAGGCCGGGTACATGGGGCAGGAACGGAACAATCATCCTATCCGAAACGGAGGATCACCATGGAAACGACGCGGATCGGCAAAACGATCGGAACGCTGGCATGGGCGCTGGCGATCCTGGTTCTGGGCGCGGCGCGCGCACCGGCTGCCCCCCTCACGTTCGACGTCCGGTCGGAGAACCGGACGGTGCTCATCCCCGGCCCCGGCGACGGGACGATCCAGATCCAGGTGGTCGCCCCCGATGCCCCGGAGGTCCTTATCGACCGACCCAGGCTGAACCTCGCCCTCGTCATCGACCGGAGCGGGTCGATGTCGGAGGCGCGCAAGCTCGACTTCGTCAAGACGGCCGCCCACCAGCTCGTGGACATGATGGGGCCGGACGATATCCTTTCCATCGTGGCCTACGACCATCATGTGCAGATCCCGTGGCCGTCGCGCCCCGTGGGGCGGAACCGGGCGAAACTCCACCGGATCATCGCCGGGCTGTATCCGGGAGGGGCGACGTTCCTTTCCGGCGGGTTGGAAGAAGGGTATCGGCAGGCGAAATGCGGGCAGCGCAGGGGAACCTTGAACCGTGTCCTTCTCCTTTCGGACGGGCTGGCCAACCGTGGGGTGACCAGCCGCGGGGACCTGCGGGAGCGGGCGGCGGTCATGTCGGAAAAGGGGATCTCGGTCTCCACGTTCGGGGTCGGCCACCATTTCGATGAGGAGCTGATGACGATGGTGGCGGGGGGCGGGGGCGGGAATTACCGCTATCTCGGCGATCCCGAGCGGATCGTGGCGGCGCTTGCCTCCGAGTTCCACACCGCGTCGCGGACGGCCGCGTCCGAGGTCGAGATCATCATTCGTCTCAAGAGGGACTGCCGCTTCGGCTCGGTGGTCGGGCGCGACTGGCGGCGCGACGGCGACTCCTACATCATCCGCCTGGGCGATCTTTCCGCGGGCGAGCGCCGGACCGTTTTCGCCAATTTGAACGTGGCCGGAGATCGACCCGGCCTGCGGGAGGTGGGCGAGGTGGCGCTGCGCTACCGCGATCCGGTGACTTCGAAAGTGGTCACCCCTTCCGCACAGGCCGTTTCCCTCGAGCTCGTGCGGGACGAGCGGATACACCGCGAGGGATTCGACCGGTCGGTGCAGGAAAAGAAAGCGGTGGCGGAGTCCAGCGTCCTGGTGCAGGAAGCCGCCCGGCTGGCCGACCAGGGGAAAAAGGAGGAGGCCAAGGAGATGCTCGGCAAGGTCCTGGACGGACTGGCTGCGGCCCCGGCGTCTCCCGCGGTCCGCGCCGAGATGGATCATGCGAACCGGTATAAAGACAGCCTCGACGGGATGGAGGACATGAACTCGGAGCCGGCCAAGGCCGCCCAGAAGGCGATCAAGTACCGTGCGTATGAAACGCTGCAGCAAAGGTAGGGAATAGCTGGGAATGGGGAGGGGGAAATCGCCCCCTCCCCTAAAGGAACGGCTCCGGGATGATCGGGATAATCAAAGCGTTACCGACATTCGATGCCCGGTCGGGCAAATCCGCGCTTGGGAGGAAAGCGTGCCGGGGAAACCGCATCGGATGTCATTGGTATTGATAAAAATTCCGTGTTTTCTCCTACGGTCCGCAAGGGCATTCTCCTGTAAGCGTATGGAATCAAATGAGGATTATTTTTTTTGGCGCCTCTCATCGTATTCACATGACTTGTGGAGTGACTGTGGAATACCTTGCGGAATATTACCT
>CP070783.1:342266-346124 GCA_020346465.1 Deltaproteobacteria bacterium | reverse complement strand
TCGTCTTCGAGCGCTGGTCCCACAGGGCGAAGGCGAACATCCCGAGGAACCGGGGCACCGCTTCCCGGACGCCCCATTCGCGGCAGGCGGCGAGGATCACCTCCGTGTCGGAACTGCCCCGGAACCGATGTCCCTTCGGTTCCAGTTCCTTCCGGATCTCCCGGAAGTTGTACACCTCGCCGTTGTAGGACAGGATCATCGACCCGTCGGCGGAAACCATCGGCTGGGATCCCGTCTCCGTCAGGTCCAGGATCGACAGGCGCCGGTGGGAGAGCCCCGCCCGCCCGTCGGGGGAGAGGTGGATCCCGGAGGCATCCGGCCCCCGGGGGACCATGGCGCCCCCCATCGCCCGGAGCAGTTCCTCCCCCGGGCGGGTCTCCCCGTGAGCCACGAATCCGGCTATCCCGCACATCGGATCATGGTATCCCAGGCATCGAAGGCGCCGCTACCGCATCCCGTTCGCAGAGAAAGTGCCAGTAGGGGGGATGCTCCGATACTGTGATCCTCCGGAATGTGTCCCCGAGCCCGAGGATCTGGTCTCTGCGGAAACGCTGCTCGATCCGCGTGAAGAACCGGTCGTACACGTCCTGTCGGATCCTCCGGAGCGACTTGCCGTGGTAGAAATCGTAGAGCGGCACATGCCGCGACAGACCGGCCGGGCGAAGGGCATTCCCCAGCCCGATCAGCGGAAGGTACACCCCGAAGGTCAGCACCCATGTCGCCGCGGACCGGAGCCGTGGATCCTCCGTCCGCGAGAGTGCGAGGCGGATCCGTGTGACCGCCGAGAGGAGACTCCGCCAGTAACCGGGACGGTTGTCCAGAGCATAGTACAGGAAAATGAGGATGGCGGGCGCACAGCGGGAGAGTGCCCGTACCTCCTCCAGGGCCCCCGTGGGGAGGTGGTGCAGCACCCCCAGGGAGAACAGGAAATCGGCGAAATCGTCCCGGAACGGCATCCGACGCAGGTCTCCGAGAAAAAAGAGCGCGTTGGAGGCATCCCGGAAGTTCTCCCGGGCGGCGAAAATCGCTTCCGAGAAATCCAGCAGGACCAGCTCCCGGCATCGGTTCTTCAGGAAGTGGCTCCATCGCCCGATCCCGCATCCCAGGTCGCATACCCTGGCGCCGGCGAGCCCTCCGATATCCACGATGTCGAAGTACTGGCGGAACTCCCCTTCGTGTTCCGGGAGAATCTCCGGAAACCGGCTCCATTCCTCCCCGAAGGAGAACTGGATGTCCCCGGCGAAATCGTCCCTACCCGCCTCGACGGATCTTCCCGCCGGGGTGGCGAGCCGTTTTCGCAACCCCGCAGGCCACTCTTCCGGTGGGAGGAGAACGACGACGTCGTCGACGACGGGATACTTGCGGCCGTCCACGGCGATTCCATCCCCGTTTACGTCCACCGCCCGGGCCCCGAAGAGGTCCTTCAGGGAATCCCGCTTGTCCTCGTAGTAGGGGCGAACGGCTTCGCCGGCCCGCGATCTCACCGTGGGTCTCCTTCGCTTCCCGCCAGGGACCTGTACATTGCTTCGATCTCGGTAACCATCCGGTCGAGAGAGAAGAGCTCCATGACGCGTCTCCTCCCCGCCTCTCCGAAGTGTTTTCCGAGGTCCGTGCTTCCCGCGATTTCCCGGATGGCGGCGGCGAGCCGTTCGGGGTCCCGGGGAGCGACCAGGCGGCCCGTCTCCCCGTCCACGACCGCTTCCGGGTTCCCGCCGACGTTGCATGCGACCACGGGAAGTCCCGCCGCCATCGCTTCCAGGATCGCGTTGGAAAAACCCTCTTCATGGGAGGGATGGAGGAACAGGTCGGAGGCCCGAAGCAGGTCGGGGACATCGGTGCGGCTGCCGAGGAACCGGATGGCATCCGCCGGAACGCGCTCCCCGGCCAGTCGTTTGCACTTCTCCAGGGTTCCCGCGTCCCGTCCGACGAGCAGGAAGAGAATCCGGGGGATCTCCGCGATGACCCGGCCGGCCGCCTCGATCAGATCCGCGTGCCCCTTGTAGGGAAAGAAATTCGATATGGACAGTACGACCCTGGCGTCCGGGGGGATCCCTTCCCGCGCCCGGAAGGCCTGCCGTTCCTCCTCCGTCCAGGCGGCGATCGGCGCGACCCCGTTGTAGATCTTCCGGAACTTTCCGTCCCAGTGCTTCTCGGTCCGCTCCACATCCCGCCGGACCGCGTCCGAGTTCACCAGAATCACATCGGCCAGCCGGTTCCCCGTCGGCTCGACGAGTCGAAGAAGCGGGAAATTCTCCTTGTAGTTCGACAGAGCCCGCTTGCTCACGATCACCTTCGGGACGCCGGCCATTCTGGCCGCGATGGGGCCGATGACGTTCGCCGCGGGAAGATAGGCGTGCAGGATGTCGGGACGGTCCTTCCGGAACATTGCGGCGAGTCTCCAAACGGTTCGGAGGTGTTCCAGCGGGCCGGTCCGGATGCGCCTGGCATGCGACGGTTCCCCGAACACCGTCACCGGGAGAAGCGCCGAGAAATCGCCGTGCAGCGATCCGCCCCCCGCGGTGGTGAACAGGGAAAGGGAGAAGCGGGAGCGGTCGAGCCGGCGGGCCAGGGAAAGAACATGCCGTTCGGACCCGCCGGACTCGATGTTCGGGAGGAGATAGGCGATCTTCCTCTTCGTCCTTCCCCCGCCCGGCAGGTCGATATCGGGCACGACAGTGGTCTCCCCTCGATCATCTCGTGATCGGTCTTCTCGCTACGGGGACCCATCCGCTCCTTGGGAAACCGTTCCCAGACGATCCACGTTCCCGAGCGGTCGGGGCGGTTCCCTCGATATGCCTGGGAGAACCATCCCCTTGCCATCACGATGCCCGGCATCCATGCGCATCATGACGCGAAGAGTTTCTCTTATCGCGCTCGGACCCGTCAACCCCGGTGGAGCTGCCCGCCAGTGGACTGGAGGATTTCATGGAATATGGAGGAAAGGCGTCGGGAGAGAACGGAGGTGGAAAATCCGTTCACGGCGACCCGCCGCCCCTCCTCTCCCATCCCCTTCCGAACGAGCGGGTTTTCGTACGCGAACATCAGGGAGGCGAACCAGTCCCGCGGGAGGCTCGCCGGGAACCCGATGGATCCTCTTTCGAAGATCTCCCGGTTTGTCCCGACAGGGGAAGCGACGACCGGGATTCCGGTCGCCATGTACAGGAGCATTTTCAAGGAACACTTCCCCCGGGCCCAGTCCGTATCCGGAAGCGGCATCAAGCCGATGTCCATTCCCTGGACGGCATGGCACTCCCGCTCCGGTGACCAGGGAACGAATAGGATTTTTTCGTCGGGAATCCGGGCGAATCGGGGGGGCGAGTCGCATACGACCTTGATCCTCGCAGCGGGGACCCTGCGAAGAAATTCCTCCAGCGGATCCTCGATGGCGCTGAGATATCCCAGGTTGGAACTTGTGCCGGTCCATCCCACAACGAACGGGGTAAGATCCTCGTCCTCCCTGGCGCTGCCGGGTTTCCACCGGTCCGTGTCGACGCCGGTGGGGAAAAGCCAGGTCCGGATTCCGGTGCTTTCGTAATGGGCCTGTATGTACCTGTTCCCGGCGATGACCCCCGCACACCCCTTTGCGATGGTCACGCTGAAGTCGTTCTCCGCCGCTGCGTGTAGCCAGATCGCATCGTCGACGTCCAGAACCTTGGGGTGGGGGAGGAACCGCTCCCAGGTAGCCCGACCCGTAAGGAATTCTCTCTCGATCCACACGAGGCCGGCCCTTCTCGCAAGCAGGATCCCGGGGACGCGGCTGGCCAGTTTCGCCGCACGCATCAGGGGATCGACCCTTGGGTGGATGGGCGCGGCGAACTTTTCAATGAGCGGGCAATATTCCCGGACGACGAAGCCGTG
>CP070783.1:338187-342166 GCA_020346465.1 Deltaproteobacteria bacterium | reverse complement strand
TTCTGGATCTTCCGCAGGCACGTTGGCGGGGAAGCCGGCATTACCCTGGATGTGGACTGGTTTTACCGCAGACCGGCGGGCTGGGCACAAAGGATCTTTCTGGAAGACCTGGATGCCGCCTTCAACAAAGTCGAGGCCCTGAGCATGGACATCGTAGGCAAACTTTCCCTGCTCAGTGAAAATCCGATGCGGATATTCACCAGCTCCGGAGAAGAACAATTCAGCCCGGATACGTATCGGCCGGGGATTCAGACCCTGATCTTGCTGGTGTTATTTGTTTTCGTGCTGATCAGTTTCTGGGGATTGTTAAGTCACCTGTTCGCTGGAACGATATAAGGCGCTTTTTCGCACCAAGACCGGCCTGCCCCCGCAAGACCTGTCAATCGCCCGGATTCCTCCCGTTTTCCCCGGGTTCCCGGGCCCGGCATTTCGGAAAGGTCCGCATGCGTCCGCGATCCCGGTGGCGGTCTGTTTCCCGAAAGCGAAGACCGGTTTCGTCTCCCCGGGGAGCGGCACCTTTGCGGTAAACGTGTCTCCCCTTGACAGAGACTTTTCCCTCCACTATTTTATAGCCAGACTCCAGCCACTGCTTTTAGGAAAAATAGTCAAACAGAAATGAATCGTTCCATCGGGCAATTCTGTCTTGCAAATTGCGGAATTGTGTTCGGCTTTACAGCGGGAAACGGAACCCCCTTAAGGAGGAGAAGATGAGAAACAAAATGTTTTCAACCGTGTTCTGTTTCATTGCTCTTGCCGGGTTTGTTTTCGCGCCATCGGTCCTCGCTGCGCCTCCGGCCAAGATCCTGGTCGGCGAGCCCGCCACCATCTCGGGCAAGCACGCGAAAGCGGGGGAACAGTCGGTAAACGGGGTGGTAGCGATCGTCGACTGGGTCAACAACACCTATGGCGGCGTGAAGATCGGCGGGAAGAAAGTACCTCTCGAATACATCAAGTACGATTGCGAATCGAAGAAGGAATCCGTCACGAGTCTTTTGGAAAGACTGATCACGGTGGACAAGGTGCACTTCACGCTGGCCCCCTACACCTCCGGGCTGACCCTGGCAGGGGCCCCCGTCGCCGAAAAATACGGGATGATCTACCTGGATCACGGCGGCGCGAGCAACAAGATCTTCCAGCAGGGGTTCAAATACATCGTACAGACGATCGGTCCCGCATCGAACTATCACCGGGGCACCCTCAACATGATCAAGAAAACGGATCCGAACGCGAAAACGGTCGCACTGGTGTACGAAGACGACGAATTCGCAAGGGACGTGATGGCGGGAGCCGAGGCGCATGCCAAAAAGCTCGGCTTAGAGGTCGTCTTCCAGCGTACCTACCCGAAAGGCGTAACCGATCTTACCCCGCTGCTCTCCGCCATGAAGGCGGCGAAACCCGACTTCGTCATCGGCGGCGGCCACTTCCAGGACGGCCAGCTCTTCAACCGGCAGCTCGCCGACCTGGACATCAATCCGAAAGCCCTGTCGCTTATCGCGTCCGCCACCCTGCCCGCATTCTACGAGGCGCTCACGACCAACGCGGAAGGCGTCATGGGTCCCTCCCACTGGGAATACGGCGTGAAGTTCTCCGCGGATGGCGCGAAGAAGGCCGGCATGGCATGGATCGGGCCGTCGCAGGACGAATTCGTGGCGCTCTTTAAAAAAGCCGTCGGCAGCGACATCCTCCCTGACTACCACGCCGCCGAGGCGGGAGCGTCCATCCTCGCTCTCGTCATGGCGATCGAGAAGGTCGACAGCCTCGATGCCGACACGGTGAGGAAAGCCCTCGGGGATCTCACCTTCATGTCGTTCTACGGCGGATGGGATATCGACGAAACGGGATTGCAGGTCGGACACGACATGGTCGACGTCCAGTGGCAGAACGGAGAGCGTGTCATCGTATGGCCCGAGGATGCGAAAACGGGCAATTTCGTGTACCCGATGCCCACGTTCGCCGAAAAGGCCAAGGGCGTAAAGGCGGTACCCAAGAAGTAACGTCAGGAGGGAACGGGGAGAACTCTCCGCTCGTCCCGACGATTTTCCTCCCCGGGGGGCGCATCACCCCCGGGGGATTTTTATCCGGAACCGCCGCGTGTGCACGGTATAGGCCTCGGGGGAGGACGGTATGGTCTTCGAGCAACTGATGGGGAATCTGATCCAGGGTCTGATTCTCGGCGGGATCTACGGGATGGCGACGATGGGGTTAAGCCTCATCTTCGGCACGCTGAAGGTCGTCAACGTGGGGCACGGGCAGTTCATCATGGTGGGGGCGTTCGTCACGCTCTGGATGTTCAACTCCCTCGGGGCAAGTCCCGTCCTTGCCATCCCCCTTTCCTTCCTGATCGGGATGCTGCTCGGGTTCCTCTGCTACTACACCTTTGTCAAGAGGCTGCTCAAAGGTCCGGAACTCGCCTCTCTCCTCGCCACCTTTTCCGTGGGAATTATCCTGGAAGAGACGGTCAGATTAATCTTCGGATCGGAGTTCCGGGGATACGACTGGGCCCTGGGAAAGATCAAGATCCCCTTTACGGTTCTTCCCTACACCAAGCTGATCGCGTTTTCCGGCAGCATCCTGATCGCGGTTCTCCTGTTCCTGTGGTTTAAAAAGACCAGGGCAGGGACCGCCCTGCGAAGCGTCGTGGAAGACAGCGAGGGTGCACGGGTGTGCGGAGTCAACGTGGACTGGCAATACGCGCTGAGCTTTTCCTTAGGGTTAGGGCTCACCGTGGCGAGCGGGGTCCTGCTGACGATGTTCATCCCGGTGGGGATCAACCCCAACATGGGCGGCCAGTATACCCTCAAGGCGTTCGTGATAGCGGTCCTGGGGGGGCTTGCCTCCCCCTACGGCGCCTTCTTCGGCGGGCTCATCTTCGGGCTGATCGAAAACGGTTCCTATACCCTGTTCGCATTGCTCCCGCACGTCGAACCGTTCGCGCTCACCCGGTTTTTCTCCTTCGTGATCCTGCTCGTGATTCTCCTCATCCGGCCGACAGGGCTGATCGCAACCAAATGAGAACGGATTTCGTATGAACAGGATCATGATGAAATATCTTCCCCTGGCTCCCGTCCTGGCCGGTTACCTGTTCCTCTTTCTCGTGGGCGAGAACCTGGAGGGGAAGTGGCAGCTCATCGCCATGCTCGCGTTCTATTGCGCCCTCGGGCAGGCGTTCAACCTCTTCATGGGCATGACGGGATACGTCGATTTCGGGTACGTCGCTTTCTTAGGTGTCGGCACGTACGGGATGGCCATCGCCATATCCCGTCTGTTCGACAAGGGACTGGGGCTTTGGCTCCTCGTGATCGGCCTCCTGATGGCGATCGGGATGGCGACCCTTCTTTCGCTGGCCGTCGGGGCGGTCGCATTGCGGTTGCGGGGAGCGTATTTCGCGATTGCGACCATCGGCGTCAACGAAGGATTCCGCTACCTGATCGAGGGGGCGAGGTTGTGGAACGGGTCGGAAGGGATCATCTTTACCGCCCAGCTCAACGAGGCCTTCGGCAGGGACCTCGCAAACGTTCTGGCCACGTACTGGGCGGACGTGGCGTTGTTCGTCATCGCCGTGTTCTCCGCCTTCCTGACTCTTTTATTCCTTCGGAGCAAGATCGGGTACGCGTTGACGGCCGTGCGGGAGGACGAAGACGCCGCAAAGGTGATGGGAATAAACGTCACCAAGTTCAAGATCATCGCGTTCATCGCGAGCGCCTCGCTGGCGGGAATGATCGGGGCCGTTGCGTGGGCCCTCAAACTGACGTACGTTTTCCCCCCCGACGTATTCGAGATCCACTACACCGTCGAGGCGATCATCATCGTCCTTCTCGGCGGGGCGGGGACGCTCCTCGGACCGATCGTGGGGGGGCTCATCTACGGCCTTTCCAAATATTATCTCGCCGTCATCCTGCCCGGCTTCCAGCTCCTCATCTTCGCCCCGATCATCATCATCATCATCGTCCTGTTCCCGGAAGGGACCGTCGGCGTGCTG
>CP070783.1:333857-338087 GCA_020346465.1 Deltaproteobacteria bacterium | reverse complement strand
CGGCGAGGGCTCGGAACCGGAATGCTTCCCGAAGAAGTTGTCCTCCTCGGCCGTTGCCAGGCCGGTGTGGCTGTCGGTGGAGCCCACGAGTCCGAACTTGTACGGGTTGGTGCCGAGGCGGGCCTCGAGCAGTAGCCCGTTCTTGAGCGCTTCCCGGCCGTATTCGTATTGCAGCATTCCGGGCTTCTTCGCCTCGGACAGGTCGAGATTGCCGACGTCCCAGTTTTCATAGTCGGCAAAGGCGTCGTCGGGCGAAAGCAGGGGGTGCGCCTCCCCGTCGCCCTTGATCTGGGTGATCTCGTACATCGGTTCCCACTTCGCCCGCTGCTCGACGTATACCTTGTCGACCTTTCGGCCGGTGTATTGCGCATCGACGGGAAACATGAACCCGTTGGAGAGATTTCCGTTGTGTGCAAGGGCCAGCACCGTCCCGCCGGTCTTCTTCTCGAAGTTCTCCATCCACTTGTAGAGGTCGAGGGGGTCGGTACTGCCGATCGGCGCCGTCATGGTGTAGGGCACGACCTGTCCGGCCCTGTCTCCGTCGTCCCGGAAGATCACGTTGCGGTGCAGGTTGTTCCCCTTGACGAGCGAGGTCCACTCGAAGCCGATCAGCGCGGTGAACCGGCCGGGGTCGTTGTAGGCGTCGGCGGCTTTCACCACCTTGTCCCAGACCGACGCATAGATCTTGGAGCCGGGGGAATACATGGCTACGAGTTCGGGGTCCACCTTGCCTTGCGAGACTGTGGTGATCAGGTCGAGCGCCGTATCCACGGCCGTCTGGCCGCCGGCGCGCAGCCCCTTGGACCATCGGGCGCCCTGTTCGAAGCGGGTCACCTCGGGGGATCCTTCCGCGAGGTCGTTGACCATTCCCATCGCGTCGGAGTGATCCGCGATCACCAGCCAATCGAGGGGTCGGGAGAGTTTCACCGGCTGTCCCGTCGAGGAGGTCACCTGCTCGCCGCGGGCGAAGCGATAGGCATCCTCGAGGCCCAGCCGGGCGCCGAACAGCCCGGCATCCACAGACAGGCCGGTGTGCAGGTGGGTGTCGCCCCAGTAGACCTGGCGGGGGAAGCCGCTCTCCGCCCAGGGGGAATACGGCCGCTGGCCGAACCGTTTCTCCAGGGCCCCCTTGTCCGCCTGCATTTCGCCCACTTGCGGCTCCGCGCCATGGGCAAGGGCAACGCTTGATATTAAAAATGCTGCTGCCAACAGGAATGAGCCTGATTTGTTTCCCCGTTTCATTGCCCAGCTCCTTTTGTTCGATTGATTGAATAAATTCAAGCCGTTCCTCTACGGGGTGTACCAGATCGGGGAGGTGTAGGCCCGCTCCTGGGTCGTCATGGGGACTTCCTTCGGCAGCGTGACGCCGAAACGCTTCGCCTCGTAGGCGGTCCACCGGGGCGTCGGGATCTCGATCACGCGCGCGTAGTAGACGGCCGGCTGTTTCGGATCGAAATCCGGGTCCTTCCACACGGCGATCAGCTCCGGGTCGCCGATCGTGTTGGCCCAGGTGGCCTCCTTCACGTCGACCGTGTTGCCCACCGGAGGGAGTTTTCCTTCTTTGTCCGGCCGGCGCCTGTCGGAGTCCCCCCAGACCACGTCGAATACCCTCTCCTGCCGGCCGCCCTTCTCGTCCAGCCACCCCTTGACGATCTGGATGCGGTCGAGATTGCCGGAGAGCGGATCCTTAAGAGCCGCCACCAGGAAGGTCGGCGCCGACTTCCCCTTCGGGGCCGGCGGCAGATCGCCGCCCATGGGAACGCCCTTGCCGTACCCGATGTGGGCCGGCAGCCGGACCATCGCGTCCTTCTCCGTGAACTCCCATCCTCCGAAGAAGCGCACCGTAATGCGCGGGCCGGTGGTCGCGTACGTTTCCTTGCGCATCATCGCGTCGAAGATCGCCTCGCGGGTATTCTCCTTGGCCCATACCGCGGCGAGGCCCGAGGAGACCATGTCCCAGCTCTCATATTTCAGGCCGCTTGGAACCTGGGCCATCGGGTGTTTGTAGCGCTCCGGGCTGGGCTCCGTGCCGGAATGCTTGCCGAAGAAGTTCTCCTCCTCCGCCGTGGCAAGCCCCGTGTGGCTGTCGGTCGAGCCGATCATGCCGAACTTGTAGGGGTTGACTCCCAGCTCGCGCTGCAGCGCAAGTCCGGTCTGCAGGGCGGTCCGGGCGTACTCGTACTGAAGCATCTCGTTCTTCTTCGGCACGCTCAGGTCGAGGTTGCCCTTGTCCCAGGTCTCGTAGTCTGCGAATTCGTCGTTCGGAGACAAAAACGGGTGGGCCTCGCCGTCCCCCTTGATCTGGGTCACTTCGTAGAGCGGCTCCCACTTCGCCCGGGTCTCGGCGTACGCCCGATCGAACGACTTGCCGGTGAAGGTATCGAGGATCGGGAACATGATCCCGTTGCTTAAATTTCCGTTGTGGGCGATTGCGAGGACCTGGCCGCCGGTCTTCTCTTCATATCGGTTCATCCATTTCCACAGGTCACGCGGGTTGTCGCTGCCTTGGGGCTTAAGCGTCGTGTACGGTTCCGTGACGCTGGCCTTCCCGCCGCCGTCCCGGTAGACGACCACGCGATGCAGGTTGTTCCCCCCCGTGTTCGAGGTCCACTCGTAGCCGATGAATGCCGTGTACCGGCCGGGTTCGTTGTATTTCTCGGCGGCCTTGATCGTTTCCTCCCAGGCAGACCGGTAGGCCTGGCTCCCCGGACGGGAGGACAGCGCTTCCGGAAATTTGTCCTGGGAGAAGGCGACGATGATCTCGACGGCGGCCTCCACGCCCTTCTGTCCGCCGGCCTGCACCATGTCGAACCAGCGCCTGCCGGTGGGGTCGGCCAGCATCTTCGGATCGCCGGAATAGAGGCGCGGGAAGAAGCCCATGTTGTCGGAGTGGTCCGCGACCACGAGGAAGTCGAGCGGCTGGGACAGTTTCACCCGCAGACCGGTCGAGGAGGTGAGCTCCTCGCCGCGCGCGAAGCGGTGGGCGTCTTCGGGGTTGAGCCGCGCGCCGAATGCGCCCGCGTCCATCGACATGCCGGTGTGCAGGTGGGTGTCGCCCCAGAACACATGCGTCGGGAAGTTGCGCCCGGCGTAGGGGGAAAAATGTTTCTGCGCCGGAAACGCGCTCTCGACGTCCGAGGTCGGCGCGGGCAGTCCCGGGGGACTTCCCGCATAGAGCGGCGTGGCTATCAACATCGCGAGAAAAGAACAGATTCCGAGCCGTATCGATTTGTCCCGATAACCCATTTCGACACCCCGTTGAATGTATTTTCCGTTTACGATGGGAATATGCTCGGAAGGTTTCGAACACCCGGGAAAAAAACCCGCCCGGTCCTAAGGAATGAAAACCATCACTTGCGAGGCATGGGAAACGGGAGTCGAGGCTTCAGTGCGCAAAGAAGACGGGGATCTCCAGCGCATCGTCTTGCTCTCTCTGTTCCGAGGGGTTGTCCTTCTTGAGGATGAGCGTGCCTCTTCCCCCCGAAAAGGGCTTTTCGAACGTGAGCGTCCCCTCGAACGGGACGAAATCTCTCGTCATCCATTCGCCTTTCGCCGTGCAGAACCCTTTTCCCATGACGTTGCCTTTCGCATCCAGGAGGATGACCGGGAAATCCCCCTCGAAGAACCAGACTCCCCGGGCACGGCCCCGGATCACGAGGGGGGAGGATACCCTCGCGCCGGGGGCCGGCGAGTCGACGACGATGAGTCCACTCCGGCAGTTCCCCTTGGGGGATACCCGAACCAGACGCGTGGCGGAAAACGACCCCGCGTATTCCGCACCGAACCCGCCGTCCGGTGGTTTGCCGAACGAACCGGCGAGGGTCATGAACAGCGGTGTGTACGGTTCCGGGTCGGGCAGCGCCAGGCGGTAGGCTGCCGCAACCTCGGTCATGGCCGGCGCGTCGCCGGAGAGCCAGAAGTCCGTCTTTCCTCCGCACGGTGCGAACGATCGCACCTCGTGGCCGACGGTGACCCACCCTTCCGCCACCTGCTCCCCCTCCCCGAGAGGCCCGGTTTCCGTCAGACGGCCGTCGCGAAGGGTCAGGACCTTCGTGCTGCCGACGGACGGCTTTGCGGCCATCGGCTCGCCCGGGCGGCGGTCGGCGTACTCGACGACCACGACGCCGTTCTGGATCCGGATCTTTCCAGGGGAGATCCGGTCGCCCAGGAACACCGCATCGCTTCCCCGGTACCTGCTGCCCTCGTTGATCGAGGCCGCGATGTAGTAGA
>CP070783.1:329467-333757 GCA_020346465.1 Deltaproteobacteria bacterium | reverse complement strand
GTACCTCATGCTGGGCGAACGGCTTTCCCTTCCGTTGCGCGGGGTATACGTTCCCTCCCACATCTTCGTCCGGTACGAGGACGGGAACGTGCGGTTCAATATCGAGATGGGGGAGAAAGGTTCCGAGTGGGAGGACGGACGGTATCTCCGCGAGTTCCGGCTTTCGGGGGAAGGGCCCTACCTGCGGTCGCTGGGCAGGAAGGAGATGATCGCGGTGTACCTGAAGAGCGTCGGCGCCACCTACTCCCGGAGGAAGAGGGACGATGAAGCACTCCGCCTCTACCGGGAAGCGGCGCTTCTCTACCCGGCGCTCCCCGACATCTCTTTCAACGTCGGGGTCTCCTACCACAAGAGGGGGATGCTCGACGAGGCGATAGCGCAATACCGGCGGGCGCTCGATCTCGACCCCGACCTTGCCGTTGCCCGGGACAACCTCGGGGTAGCGCTTGCCAAACAGGGCCGGTATTCGGAGGCCCTCGAGGAGGCGCGCAAGGCGATGGCCCTGTCTCCCCGGGACCCCGTCACCCGGGGGAATCTTGCCGCCGCCCTGTGCGCCCTCGGGATGCTGGAGGACGGCGTCCGTGAATACCGGAAGGTACTCGAGATCGACCCGGACAACGCGAAAGCCCTGGCGGGGCTTACGAAAGCGCATTATGCACGTGGTGAATTCCACGAGGCGATCGTGTATCGCGACAGGGCGCTGGAACGGGGGTTCCGTTTCGATCCCGCCGTCCTGGGGGCCCTCGAGCAGTACCGCGGCCCTTCCCCCGGCGCTACCCCCTGAAAGGGACGCGCCGCCCGCCGACTCCTACCCTTTGATCCTCTTCCGGATGGTTCCCCACGTCCGCGTCGTGAGGAAGCTCTCCGGGATGTTGGCGGCCATCCTCCCGTACAGCCCGAACGGCACGGAGAACGTCAGCAGGTTCTGCTCCACGTGGGGGCGGGCCGACGGGTCGAACAGTCCCATCACCGCCCTAGGGTCGGACCGTTCGCCTTCCGCAAGCGGCAGGGTGACGATGGCCCCGCAGCCGGAGGAGAACGGCGCCGTCACCGCGTCGTCGTCCCGGTCGAAGGAGGCCAGGAAGTGGAGGCCCGCGATGAGGTCCGGGGACGCGAAGAAGATGACGACTTCCGGGTCGTCGGCTGCGTGCGGCATGTCCGCGCGGGTGAAGAGCCCGTATCTCTTCGGCGCGGGCCTGACGGGGACCCGGTCGAACCGGGCGAGCGCGAGCTCCGGGGTCTTGACGTACCGCTCGCCCTCCATCTTCCCGGGGATCCCGCAGGACAGGAAATATTCGATCCCCTCCCTCGGCCAGTCGAGAAACCCGAGGTAATACCCGCCCCCGTGGCACCCGTGATGGGACGCGGCGAGCGCCACCGGCGTCCCCTCCCCCCTCGTCTTCGCAAGAAGCGCGAACACGCAGACGTGCGCTCCTTCCGGAGGGAGAAGGGTCCCCTTCGGGACGTCGTCCGTGTACCGGAACAGCACCGGGTATTCCGCCATCCCGAACGCTTTCATGAACGTCTCGATCCGTGCCTTCATGGGATCCTCCCTTTTCGGCCGGCCCGCGGGATCTTCCCTGGGCCGCCAGTCCTTTCTTCGGTTCGGGAAAGGGTTTCCGTCCTTGACCGGCGCGGAAAATACGGGAGAATGATACCATGTCCGTCCCGGTGTCCGAGGTGCTCCGAAATGCGCCGCTGTTTGCCGACCTTCCCCCCGAAGACCTGTCCCGCATCCGGGGGATATCCTAGCTGCGCCGATGCGCCAGGCGGGAGACCCTTTTCCTCGCGAAGCGCCCGTTCATCGAGCTCCTCGAGCGGAACCCGAAGATGGCTCTCCGCATGCTGGGAGCCCTCCCCCGCTGGCTGAAGCGGATGACGGACCTCGTGGAGAACCTCGCACTCCGGGACGTGGAGGGCAGCCTGGTCTTTTTCGTTCCGAGGAGATGAAGGACCGGGGGGTGCCGATCCGGGACGGGGCCGAGTAGGAGATCCCCGTCGGAAAGAACGTGCCGGTCTCCCGGCGGGGAACGGCCCCCGAGACCTTCTCCCGCGCGCTGAAAAAGCTGCAGGAGGAGGTTAAGATCCGCGTCAAGGGGAACCGGATCCGGATTCTCAAGGCGGATTCCCTGTTCGGCCCGCTGGTTCGCTGACCGACTCGAAAGGAGGGAAAGATGATGAGACCTTGGGGGTTGTCCGTGCCGTTGGTTTGCCTCATCACGTTTCTCGCCGGTCCCGTTTTCGCGGCGACGGCGCAGAAGGAGAGTCCGGTTCCCGGGGAGAGCAAGGCGTGCGTCGACTGCCACCGGCAGCAGAAGGTGGCGGCCACGGCGATCGAGGAGTGGAAAATGAGCACCCACGCCAAAGAAGGCGTGGGCTGCCTCGACTGCCACGGGGCGAAGAAAGAGGACAAGGACGTCTTTGACCACTACGGAAAGCTGGTGGCCACGATCGTGACGCCGAACGACTGCGCGCAATGCCACGAGAAGGAGTCGAAGCAGTTCCAGGGGAGCCATCACGCCAAGGCGGGGGACATCCTGGGAAGCCTCGACAACTTCCTGGGGGAGGTGGTCGAGGGGCCGCCTGCCGCGATCTCCGGGTGCAAGCAGTGCCACGGAAGCATCGTGAAGATCCTCCCCGGCGGGAAGATCGACCCGACCACCTGGCCCAACACCGGCATCGGCCGGATCAACCCGGACGGGTCGAAGGGGGCGTGCACCGCGTGCCACTCCCGCCACCTCTTCAGTGCGAAGGTGGCCCGGTCGCCCGAGTCGTGCGGGAAGTGCCACCTCGGCCCCGACCACCCGCAGAAGGAGATCTACGACGAGTCCAAGCACGGCATCGCCTTCTACGCGAACCGGGAACGGATGAACCTCGACTCCCGCTCGTGGGTCCTGGGCAAGGACTACACGGCCGCGCCCACATGCGCCACCTGCCACCTGAGCGCGACCCCCGATCTTCCCGTCACCCACGACCCGGGGGAGAGGATCTCCTGGACGCTGCGGCCGGCGATCTCGAAAAAGCTCGAGAACTGGGAGAGGAAGAGGGACACGATGAAGGCCGTGTGCGCCAACTGCCACAACCCGAAGTTCTCGGGCGCCTTCTTCACCCAGTACGACATCACGGTCGAGCTCTACAACGAGAAGTTCGCCAAACCGGGCGCGGAGCTGATGAAGAATCTCCGGAGCGCCGGGAAACTCACGCCGACCCAGTTCGACGAGAAGATCGAGTGGACCTGGTTCCTCCTGTGGCACCACGAGGGGAGGCGCGCCCGGCACGGGGCGTCGATGATGGCCCCCGACTTCACGCAGTGGCACGGCTTCTTCGAGGTCGCGGAGCGGTTCTACATGGAGCTTCTTCCCGAGGCCGAGGAGCTTCTGCCGGGCTCGACCGGCTTCATCCTCGCCCAGGACCAGCACAAGTGGATGAAGGGGATCAGCGAGGAGGAGCGGGACACGATGCGGAAATTCTACGAGGAGCGGTACGGGAAGTAGGGGCACGCGGCAGGCGTTCCGGGAATCC
The DNA here is from genome assembly GCA_020346465.1 of Deltaproteobacteria bacterium. Taxonomy (GTDB): domain Bacteria; phylum Desulfobacterota; class Deferrimicrobia; order Deferrimicrobiales; family Deferrimicrobiaceae; genus CSP1-8. The sequence goes on along the minus strand of CP070783.1, from coordinate 330,235 downwards.
GGGCGGCGGACCGGCGGGGCCTTCCCCGGAAGGCCCCGCGGCGCCCCCCGATTGTGCGTCACTCCCGTGGTATCATGGGTTCTTATTTATCGCCCCTCCGGGGGAAGGGGGATTGCGGGATGGGACATTTCTCGGTGAGCGTGATGGGAAAGGACCGGCCGGGAATCGTTGCGGAGGTGAGCAGGGTTCTCTACGAGCTCGGGTTCAACATCGAGGATTCGACGTGCACGATCCTCTCCGGCCAGTTCGCGATGATCCTGGTGGTCTTCCACGAAACGCTCCAGAAGGTCGGGGAGGTCAGCCCTTCCTTCGATGAAGTGCGGCGGGAGATGGGGCTCCTGGTCACGGTGCATTCGCTGAAGGCGGAGGAGGTCGTCCACGAGAAGTCGTTCGTCGGGCACCCCCACATCATCTCCGTCTACGGGGCCGACCGGCCGGGGATCGTCTACTCCGTGGCCCGGGAGCTGGCCCAGCGGAAGGTGAACATCACCGACCTCAACACGCAGGTCGTCGGGTCGAAGGATCGGCCGGTGTACGTCATGGTCCTGGAAGTGGACATCCCGGAAAGCGTCGACCGGAAGGAGCTCGACGGCGTGTTCGACCGGATCAAGAAGGAGCTCGGCGTGTCCATTTCGGTGCGCCCGATCGAGACCCTGGAGCTCTGACGGACGTTCCGCATGGCGATCCTTCCGATCCTGCAGTTCCCGGACCCCCGCCTGAAGGAGAAGTCCGACCCCGTGGCGGTGGTGAACGACGAGGTGTACTCGT
>CP070783.1:325019-329367 GCA_020346465.1 Deltaproteobacteria bacterium | reverse complement strand
TGTTTTTTTGCTACCAGTGTCAGAGAGGTGGTCGTCGCCGTGACCGGGGGGAAGTTCGACTTCGGCCCCTGGGAGCAGATCTTCTACGGCGAGTTCGACGGCCGGAGGAAGAAGCGGGTCCTCGTCAAGATCATCGGGGAGTAGGCTGCCGGCCCGGGCGACGTCCTCAACACCCTCCCCTGGAGAACCCTCCTCAAGCGGCTTCGGGCGGGAAAAACCCCGGGGACGCGATCCGACGGCCGAAGGCCCGGGTAGCCTTTCGCACGCGCCAACGGCCGGTGCGCCCCGGCAAAGCGGTCCGGAACCGAAAAATGCTTTACCGATGCGGGAAGGGATGGTAGAGTGCGCATGACTGCCGGCCAACTATGCCTTTTCGCTCGGTATGCGAACACCGTTTTCGCGCCGGGGGCGGATTTGCCGGGGCCGCAACCTCTCCCTGTCAGACATCGAGGCCCAACCTTCATTACCCGAGGAGGAGTACTTGCCTTCTCAAGAATCTTTCGCTGTCGGACGGGAACGCGCGGAAGTCGCGTTCCAAAGGTCGAAGATCTACCGGATCCTGTCCTCTTCCTTTCTCTATCCCGACGAGGAGCTTCTCCGTTTCCTGAAGGAAGACCCTCTGTCCGGCGAAGTCGCAACGATCGCCGGGCTCTACCCTCCGGGAATCGATCCATCCGACCTGATGCAGGAATTCGGAGGCGTCTCCTTCGATCTCGATTCGATGGTCGACGAGTACGTTCGGTTCTTTAGCTTGAAGAACGGATGCCCTCCGTACGAAAACGAGTACTACGAGACAAACCGTTACGTTTATTCCACCGAGCCCATGGCCGACATCGCAGGGTTTTACCGCGCTTTCGGGATGGGTATTCAAGGGGAAAGACCAGACCACATCGGAGCAGAGCTCGAGTTCATGCATCTCGCCGCCCGGAAGGAAGCGGAGGCGGCATGGAAGGGGCTGCGGGAAGAGACGGAGCTTTGCGCATCGATCCAGAGGAAGTTCCTCCAGGATCATCTGGGACGATGGATGGACGCCTTTTCGGAAGCTCTGGAGGAGGCGGGGAGCGTCCTGTACCACGCCATTGCCCGATTCCTGGCGCGATGGGTGGATCTGGAGTGCCGGTATCTCAACGCATCACCGGAGAAAATGACTTCTCCTCTCTTCCGACCGATCGAAGGGTCGGGAGAGGAACCTCCAGCCTGCCCGGGGAGGTGAGGCCATGCATCCGTTCAGCAGAAGAGATTTCCTGAAATGGTCCCTTGCGGGGGCGGCGGGTTTGGCGGCAGGCTCTCCGAAGCTTGCGTTCCTGCAGCCGCTCGCCATCGACAATCCGCTGTCGGGTTACCCGTCAAGGGAATGGGAACGGATCTACAGGGACAAATACCGTTACGACGACACCTTCGTCTTCACCTGCGCTCCCAACGACACGCACGAATGCCTGCTCCGGGCCTACGTGAGGAACGGCGTCATCACGCGGATCATGCCTACCTATGGCTACGGAAAAGCGGAGGATCTTTACGGCAATCGGCCCTCCCACCGGTGGGAGCCCCGGTGCTGCCAGAAGGGGCTGGTCCTCCACCGGCGGTTCTACGGGGACCGAAGGGTCAAGGGGGCCATGGTCCGGAAGGGGTATCGAGACTGGGTGAAGGCCGGGCACCCCAGGGACGCCCGAACCGGCAAGCCGCCGGAGAAGTATTTCCGAAGGGGCAAGGACCAGTGGCTCAAGCTCCCCTACGAAGAGGTTTTCGAGATGGTGGCGAAGACCTACGTCAACATCGCGAAGACCTACAGCGGGGAGAAAGGCCGGGAGTACCTTCGGGCCCAGGGGTACGACCCCGCCATGATCGAGGCGCAGAAAGGGATCGGGACGCTGTGTCTCAAACACCGGGGAGGCATGCATCTCCTCGGCGTGACGCGGGTGGGAGGACTGGGCCGCTTCTCGAACATGCTGGCCCTGCTCGATCATCACGTGCGGAAGACCGGGCCGGAAAAAGCCGTTGGCGCCCGCTACTGGGACAACTACAGCTGGCACACCGACCTTCCCCCGGGGCACCCGATGGTGACGGGACAGCAGACCGTGGACTTCGACCTGTTCGCCACCGAGCAGGCGGGCCTCATCACGATCTGGGGGATGAACTGGACGTGCACCAAGATGCCCGACAGCCACTGGCTGACGGAGGCGAGGCTGAAAGGGAAGAAGGTCATCAACGTGACCATCGAGTACCAGGCCACCGCCAACAAGTCCGACGAAGTGATCATCATCCGCCCCGGAACGGACCAGGCGCTGGCATTGGGCGTAGCCCACGTGCTGGTGAAGGAAAACCTTTTCGATGCGGACTACCTCAGGCGCTTCACCGACCTTCCGGTCCTCCTCAGGAACGACAACCTTGAGTATCTGAGGGCGTCGGACATCATCGCGGACTACCGACCCGCGGACCTTGCAAACTACGTGAAGCTCCTCCGGGAAGGGGAGAAACCTCCGGACACGCCGCTCCAGAACGCCCAGGTCATCCCGGAGTCGCTGCGAAACGAATGGGGCGACTTCGCCGTGTGGGACCGAAAAAGGAACGGGCCGGCGATTCTCACGAGGGACCACGTGGGAGCGAAATTCGACGACCTGGGAACCGAAGCGGTCCTGGAGGGAAAATTCACAGTCCGGACGGTGGACGGCAGGGAAGTGGAGGTCCGGACGGTTTTCGACGTGACGAAAGAGTACCTGGAGGAATTCTCGCCGGAGACGGTGGCGGAAATCACCGGAACCTCGTCGGATGCCGTCATCGGCCTGGCCCGGCAGATCGCCGCGCACAAGGGCGCGACCCTGTTCGCGGCCGGGATGGGGCCGAACCACTTCTTCAACGCGCCGCTCAAGGACCGCGGCCTTTTCCTCATCGCCGCCCTGACGGGAAACGTGGGGAACCTGGGGGGAACCCCGGGAAGTTACGCCGGGAACTACCGGATCGGAACCTTCAGCGGCACGCCGCAATACTACCTCGAGGACCCGTTTCACCAGGAACTCGCCCCCGAAAAGCCGGCCAGGCAGCGATACTATTTCAAGTTCGAGTCCGCCCACTACTACAATTACGGGGATCGGCCTCTCCGGGTCGGAAACACGGTATTTACGGGGAAGACCCACATGCCGACCCCCACGAAATCGCTCTGGTTCGCAAACAGCAACTCGCTGCTCGGAAACGCGAAATGGACATACGACCTGATCCACAACACCCTCCCGCGAATCGAACAGATCGTGTGCAACGAATGGTGGTGGACCCTCTCCTGCGAATACTCCGATGTCGTGTTCGGGGTCGATTCTTGGGCCGAGCTCAAGTACCCGGACATGACGGCCTCGGTCACCAACCCCTTCCTGCTCGTTTTTCCGCGAAGTCCCTTGCCGAGAATTTACGACACGATGGGGGACATCGAGATGTTCGCCGGAGTGGCCGAAAAACTGGCGAACCTCACGGGGGAGAAGAGGTTCAAGGATCACTGGAAGTTCGTCCGCGACAACAACGTGGAGGCCTATCTCCAGAGGATCATCGACAAGACGCAGGTTCTCAAGGGATACCGGATCGAAGAGATCGAGAGGAAGGCGAAGGAAGGGATACCGACCCCTCTCCTGCACCGGACCTACCCGAAGGTGGTGGGGTGGGAGCAGCACCAGGAGAGCAAGCCCTGGTACACGAAGACGGGGAGGCTGGAATTCTACCGGGAAGAGCCGGAATTCATCCGGCACGGCGAGAACCTCCCGGTGTACCGGGAGCCCATCGACGCCACGATCTTCGAGCCGAACGTGATCGTGGGCCGGCCGATGGGATTTTTGAGGCCGAACCCGCCGGAGGAATACGGAATCGAAACGGAGAACCTGTCGACCGAGGTCCGGCAAGTCCGAAACATCGTCCGGTCCTGGCAGGAGCTCAAGCGGACGCGCCACCCGAGGGAAAAGGACGGATACACGTTCCCGTTCCTCACGCCCAAGTACCGCCACGGCGCCCACACGATGCCCGTGGACCTCGACATCGTGTCGATCTATTTCGGTCCCTTCGGAGACCTCAAGAGACGCGACAAGAGGATGCCGTGGGTGAGCGAGGCATACGTCAACATCAACCCGTTGGATGCGCAGGCGCTTGGGATCGATGACGGCGACTACGTCTGGATCGACGCCGACCCGGACGACCGCCCGTACCGAGGGTGGAAGAAGGAGGACGAGGACTACCGGTTGAGCCGGATGATGTGCCGTGCAAGGTACTACTCCGCCATCCCTCCCGGGGTGCTTCTCATGTGGTTCAACATGTACCAGGCCAGCCACGGAAGTCTGAAGGGCCATGAAATCAACCCGGATGGGCTTGCCAGGAA
>CP070783.1:320299-324919 GCA_020346465.1 Deltaproteobacteria bacterium | reverse complement strand
CGCCGCTTTTTCGAAATCGCCGGTTTTTCCGTAGACGATGCCGAGGTTGTAGTATGCGTCGACATTATCCGGATCGGATGCCAGAGCTTCCCGGAACATCACCACCGCATCTTCCGGGCGGCCCAGGTTCGCGTATACGTTCCCGAGATTGTTCATGGCGGCGGCATCGCCGGGATCGAGCGCCAGCGCGATCCTGAATTCCCGGATCGCTTCCGGGAAGCGCCCCTGCTTCGAGAAGATGGTTCCCAGGTTGTCGTGGGCTTTCCCGTTGTACGGGTCGAGGGAGATCGAAGCAACGTAGTGCCTCATCGCTTCGGCAAGATCCCCCTTCCTGTCGAACGCCAGGCCGAGATTGTAGCGGGGTCGGCCTTTCCGGGGGCTTTTCGCAACCACGTCCGTCCACAGACGGACCTCGTCCTTCCACGTCTCGTTTCTCGCAAACGTGGCCGCGGCGAGGGCGACCGCCGCAACCATCAGTCCGGCGACGAGGGCCCTTCGAAGCCTGGGAACCTTCGATTCCAGGCGGAACCCGGCGGTGATGACGACCGTGCTCAGCGCAATGAAGAATCCAGCGGATGGGAGATATACCCGGTGCTCAAATATGACGTCGGTGATGGGGATGATGCTCGACTCCACGAGAAGGGTGATGAAGAACCAGGCGACCCCGAAGGAGGCCAGCCGGAGCTCCGGGATGAAATTCCTGCGTCCCGGACGGGACCGGAGGAAGAGAATGATCCCGGAGCCAAGGAGCGCAACGATGACCAAGGCGGAAAGAAGCAGGGACAAGCTGAAAAGGGATCGCTCGACGGGAAAATCGTAGTCGAGGTTCTGGTTCACGGGAAGGAAAAGCAGCCGGAGATAGGTGGCAACGACAGCGATCTGCGTCATGAGGTAGACCGCTCTGGGCAGTTCCGATTTCACCCGCGTCACGGTGCTTACGTCCGAGAGGATTTCCCCGAGGGGCTTGCCGATGTTGATCAACCCCGCGGGGATGATGAGAAGGGTCAGGAGAACGGGCACGAGGGACTTCCATTTCATCGACTCGAAAAAGAAGGCTTCGTAAAGGATGATCAGGATCGGAACCGTGAACGCGATCTCCTTTGTCCTCATCGCCAGGACAAGGGAGAGGAGCGATGATGCATAGAGGATAGACGACCTGTTCCACGAGGAGTTCTCCGGTTCCGGATCGAGTCTCCATCGGGAGTACAGGCAGATCGATGCGAGCGAGAACAGGGTGGCGAGCGACGTCATCCTCTGGACGATGTAGGTCACGGCCTGCGTCTGAACCGGATGGACGGCGAAGAGAAGGGCGGATAGAAAAGCGATCTGGAGGGAAAAAGGAAGGAGCGCGGATTTTTTCAGAAACGGTGTCCGGAAGCTCAGGCGGACCAGTGCGAACACCAGGAAGGCGTTGACGAGGTGCACGACGATATTGAATGCATGATACCCGGTGACATCGAGACCGCCGAAGCGGTAGTTGATCGCGAACGTAAGATAGGCGACGTACCTTCTCGGATTGTACGCATACCCGTCAAGGTTTGCGAGGAAGTTGCCGATATCTTTAATGATCCGGTTTTCGGTGATCGCCGGCTCATCGTCGAAGACGAATGGAACGTGAAAGGTGTTGGAATAGGCCAGCAGGCCCAGCGCAGCGATGAGGAGCAATCCGACAATGGGGCGATGCAACATCCGGTTTTCTCTATGTGGTGGAGGCCCGGGGGCACGCTCTGTTGTCGTCCGATCCATGGCGATTCCGGTCACCTTGTCCGACATCCTTATCCGCACCCGTGAAAGCGGTTTCCTGGTGGAACCAACACCCGTGTCCCGGCCCGGAGAATCTATACCATCTTATCAGGAAGAATTCGTCAATTTTTGGCCAGAAGAGGAGAACGTGCTACCCTGTCGTCCGGGGTGCCGAAACCAACGGGCAGCGACGGGATGATACCAGCGAGGATCACAATTGTCTGGATAGGCGCGATCCTGGCACTCGGGCCCCCTGGCATTTCCCATGCCTTCCATTCCGGCGGGGTTGCCGAGTGCATCGGCTGCCACAGCATGCATTCCACCGAGCAGAGAGGCCCCTCTCCCTCGCTCCTGGTTCAGTCGGATCCAAGTTCCGTGTGTCTTACCTGCCATCAGGGAACGGGTGACACCGGCCCGAATTCCTACCACATCAGCACGGCGGAGTCGGAAATGCCTCCGGGGGCACCTCCAAAACAGCGGACGCCGGGGGGGGATTTCGCCTGGCTCAAGAAGGATTACACGTTCGTGGTGGACGGCCAGGCGGTCAACGAGGATGGGGACCGGCACGGCCACAACATCGTGGCGGCGGATTTCGGGTATCGGTTCGACCGGTCGAACCATTCCGCGCCGGGGGGGACTTTTCCCGCCGCGAGGCTTGCCTGCACCTCCTGCCATGATCCCCACGGGAACTACAGGAGGCTTGCGGACGGGAGGGTTGCAACGACCGGCGCCTCGATCCTCGCCTCCGGATCCTATGCGACAAACGACGATCCGAGGGCTTCCGATCCCCCTGCGCCGGGAACGGCCCTTGGCTCCTATAGGCTCCTTGCCGGGAACGGCTACAGCAATCACGGCGCGACGTTTCCCGGCGTTCCCGCGGCGAAGGCACCATCCGTCTACAACAGGTCCGAGGAGTTCACCCAGACCCGGGTGGCGTATGGAAACGCGACGACGGGCGGGCATGCGACGTGGGATGACTGGTGCGGGACGTGTCACAGTGCCGTGCACTCCGGAGGAAGCTTGGAGCACCCCGTGGACGAAGAACTGGGCTCCGAAATCGGGATGCACTACGACCAGTACGTCAAGACCGGGGATATGACCGGAACAGGTGCCTCCTCGTTCACCTCGCTGGTTCCCTTCATCGAATACACCGGGGATTACCTGCTCCTCGCTTCCCATGCGAAAAACGACGACACCTACCTGGCGGGTCCTGCCCCCTCGGACCGCGTCTCGTGCCTGACCTGTCACAGAGCACATGCCAGCGGATGGCCGTACGCCCTTCGGTGGAGCCACGGGGGAGAATTTATCACCTACGGGGGCCAATATCCCGGGATCGACACCACCCCGGCGGTACCGGAGATCGCCCGGGGCCGCACCTCGGCGGAAACCCGGGGGGCCTACTACGACAGGCCCGTGACCGCATTCGCCCCGGACCAACGTGTACTGTGCGAAAAATGCCACGCGGCCGAGTGATCTCCCTCCGATAGAAATCTTCAAAAATTACAGGCAGTTTCAAACGATGCATCCCCGAGGAACGAGTGCGTCAATTTGCCTCCAATAAAATCCTATTCGTTTACAGGGACATACATATTTCGTGCGTCTGTCCCCCCCCAATGCCTTCCCCCGCGCTTAGAGGATAACATAATTAAAATCAACTAGTTAACAGTTGGCATGAGTTTCGCGTACACGATGCGCAGGAGCTCATTTCCATGAAGAACCGGGTCATTAAATACGGTTTTGCAGCGGCCCTGGTCATCGCCTATATGGCGGCGGCCGCCCCCCCGGCCCATACGTCAAACGGGCTCAGGATCGCCCACCTGTACAACCTTGCCGATTTTACAGGAGATGTCCCGTACAACGATGCGATGATCTCCGTCGACCGGTACCACGACGAGATCTACGTCCTTTTCCAGAATTTCGTCCGGATCTACAACAGTTCCGGCATGGAGGTGTACGGGTTCGGGTACGATCAGGCGCTCGGTTGGATGCGAGATCTGGTGGTGGACGAGAAGGGGGACATCTTCCTCCTGTCGTACGGGGAACGCCTGCCCGGCTCCGACCGGTGGGTTTACCACATCGTCCACTGCAACTACCGCGGGCAGGCCCGGGGGAATATCTCCGTGCAGGGGCTTCCTCCCGAATTCGCCCATATCCTGCCCCAGAAGTTTTTTTACAGGGAGGGGCGTTTCCTTCTGGTCAGCCGGAAGCAGATGCTGGCGGTGGAGACGGACCGCAACGGGGTCTTCCGCAAGGGATACAACTTCGCCGACCTGCTCGAGATCCCCGAGAAGGACCGTCCCAACACGGAAATCTTCGGGTTCAGCGTGGACGGGCAGGGGAACATGCTCTTCACCGTTCCCGTCCTGTTCCAGGCCTTCCGGGTTTCCCCGGAGGGGACCGTCTCGGCCTTCGGGAAGGGAGGATCCGCCCCCGGATTGTTCGGCGTCGTATCGGGCATCGTTTCGGACGATCACGGGAACGTCCTGGTGGCTGACTCGCAGCGAAGCGTCGTGATGGTCTTCGACCCGAAGTTCCAGTTCATCACCGAGTTCGGCTATTACGGCTCCAAGCCCCAGAACCTGGTGAGGCCGCGGGACATTGCCCTGGGAAATTCCGGAAAGCTCTACATCGTCCAGCTGGGACAGCGCGGGGTAAGCGTTTTTTCCGTTACCCCTAATTGAGGCAAGCATTGTGCGTTCATATCCAAGTATGAGAGGGGGTGACAAGAGGCCCAAAGAGATGCAGGGAAGATGAAAAGGAAAGGGAAGACGGTGTCATCGCAGTGAACCAAATATCGAAGCGAGGAGGAGAAATGAGAGCAGCGAAGATCACATTCATCGTCCTGGCGGCGGCTCTTCTGGCGGCCGGGATCAGCAC
>CP070783.1:315525-320199 GCA_020346465.1 Deltaproteobacteria bacterium | reverse complement strand
CTGGAGCATCTTCCTGGCGTAGGGGGACCCGCCGCCGGAACTGTTCAGCGAGTAGTGCACCCACTTCCCTTCCTTCCTTTCCTTCACCAGGTGCGCCATCTTCAGGAGAAAGAGATGCTTGGAGATCGTGGACTGGTTGAACGCCAGAATGGCGATGACCTGGCAGACGCACATCTCCCCGTTTTCCAACAGTTTCAGGATCCGCACCCGGGTCGGGTCGGCCACGGATTTCATCACCCGCTCGTACTCCCGCAGGGACATGGGGGCCCTCCTTTATATTGACAGTTGGCGATATGACATAGTACCATGCGATCGGATGCCCCATCAACCTGCCGCCCTGATAATAAAGATTTTGCCCGTTTCTTCCGTAATAACTATCAACAGGTATACGGGAAACGGTCTTTCGCCCAAGGAGGACCGGAGGGAGCCGTGGCGATCGATTCCATCTGGGAATATTCGGAACGGGAAGGGTATCGTTTCGGGAGCATCGCATATTCCCGGGGACATGTTACTCTCGAACAGATCCAGCAGGCCCTTGCAGAGCAGGTGGAGGACAATGTAACGGGCAGGCAACACCGGTACCTCAGCACAATCCTTAAGGAGAAACGTTGGATCACGGCGGAACAGGAAGAATCGATCTTGGCGGAAATGTTCGCAGACGGCCAGCATCCCTAGCAGAATCGTTCCAAATAACCCTGTTTCTCCGGGATATCCGTCAGGAATCGTGCGGACTCTTCCCATCGGGCTCCTCTATCCTTCGATCCATCCACAAATAGACAAAAACTGATTTTCCGATACGATAGAGCCATGGCCGGCCACAATCCGACGCGCGAAGAAGCATGGGCGATCCTGACGGATCACGTAAAAAACCCGTCCCTCATCCACCACGCCCTGGCGGTCGAGGCCGTCATGCGGCACCTCGCCCGCAAGAGAGGGGCCGACGAGGAAACGTGGGGCATCATCGGCCTGATCCACGACCTCGATTACGAAGAGCACCCGGACGAGCATCTTCGTCACGCCCCGGAGATCCTCCGCAGCCACGGATGGCCCGAGGAGCACGTCCGCGCCGTCCTCGCCCATGGGTGGGGGATCCGCACGGACGTCGAGCCGATCACCGACCTGGAAAAGACCCTTTTCTCGATCGACGAACTGACGGGCCTGGTCGCCGCGGCCGCTCTCGTCCGGCCTTCCCGGAGCATCCTGGACCTCCCGGTGAAAAGCGTCCGCAAAAAATGGAAGGACAAGGCCTTCGCGGCCGGCGTGAACCGGGAGGTGATCGAGAAAGGCGCCGGTCTGCTGGGCATTCCCCTCGATGAGCTCATCGCAGACACGATCGAGGGAATGAAGCCGGTGGCCGGACAGATCGGGCTGAAGGGAAACCGGTAGCACCGCTCCCCGGCACAAGCCGGCAAAAACGAAAGCGGGAGGTGCGCCATGGGCGACCCGGTCAAGGTCGGGGGTGTGGTCCTGACGGGCACCGGCAGGGGCCCGGTGGCACGCAGACTCTGAAGACATGTGGCCGTCCGGACACGAAGCGGGTCGATGAAACTCCCCATCGTTTTCTCTCCCCGGTACGACATCCGGGTCCTGGGGATCGAGAAGCTCCATCCCTTCGACTCGGAAAAGTACGGGAAGGTGCACCGATATCTGGTCGACAAGGTCGGGATCGACGAGGGATCATTCTACGCCCCCGACCCCGCAACAGATGATGTTCTGCTGAAGGTTCACGATGCCAACTACCTTGATTCCCTTCATAAGTCTGCCAACATAGCGCTCATCGCAGAAGTGATGGTGGCCGCGCTTCTTCCGAACGCGATCTTGCAAAAACACCTGCTCGAGCCGATCCGTTATGCTACCGGGGGCACAATCCTTGGCTTGGCGCTAGCCCTGGAACACGGCTGGGCCATCAACCTCTCGGGGGGATATCATCACGCGAAGGCCGAATCCGGGGGAGGGTTCTGCTTCTTCGCGGACGTTCCCATCGCCGTCAGGAACATGTGGGAAACCGATCCCGATCGGAAGGTGTTGATCGTCGACCTGGACGCCCACCAGGGAAACGGGAACGCTTCGATCCTCGGGGATGACCCGAGGGTCCGCATTTTCGATATCTTCAACGGCTCTATCTACCCGGGCGACCACGAGGCTGCCCGCTACGTCAAGTACAACCACCCGGTGAGGATGTACGTGAGCGACGGGGAGTACCTGGGACTCCTGGAGAGCGAGCTTCCTCCCGCCATCGAGGAGTCCTCCCCCGGGCTCATCATCTACAATGCCGGCACCGACGTCCTCGCGGGGGATCCTTTGGGAGGGATGAACATCACCGCCGAGGGGATCATCCGGCGGGACGGGTTCGTGTTCCGAAGCGCGATCGACAGGAAGATCCCGATCCTGCTGTTGCTGTCCGGTGGATATACCAGAAAGAGCGCGGGGGTCATCGGGAGGTCGATCGGGAACATCCTGATCCATGTTGTCGGCGTGAGGCCTTAGCGGTCCGGTAACCCCGCAAACGCCCCCCGGCCGGAACCGGATCGGAACCGCTTCACCGGGGTATCGGCTGAGCGCGGAACCCCTCCATCATGGCAACCGTTTTCCCGATCTTTTCGTCGCCGACCGCAAGCTCCAGCAGCATCAGTTCCTCGTCATACACTTCCTGCGGTATGTGATCCTTGATTTCCGGTTCCAGCACGTGGAAGACCTTCAGGTGCAAGGCCTCTCCCGCCAGGGGCCCGGCCCAGCTGGGGTCGCCATCCATGACCGTCCTCGAGCCGACCTCGAGATATTGCTCGTTGGTGACACCCCACACCACGATCAGGTTCTCCGACGGATGTTCCTCCGCCGCCTTCTTGATCTCTTCTTGACTCGCCGAGTCAAGCGCCAGGGCGGCCGTTCAGACGAAACAGGCATCCCGGACCAGTATGACCTGCGCCCCGGCCGCCTCCAGGCACCTTTTCAGCGACTCGGCCTTGATCTCCTGGCCGTCCCCGAAGGCGATCACCTTTTTCCCGTCAAGCATTGCTCCCCTCCTCCGCCCGTTTCGGATTTTCTCCCAGCACGAGGGACAGACCGTCCGACAGGTTCGTCATCCGGGTCAGGAACGGGCTCCCCTTGGCTACGATCATGATACGCTTTTTCTTTCCTTCCAGGATTTCCCGGATTCCGTGCGCGATATAGGGGACGCCGGCGGGGATGTGCCCCTGCGTCGGCGCAAAACCGACCAGCCCGCGCTTTTCGATGAATTCGTTCATCTGGGACTTTTCGATTTCTTTCTGCTGGACGGCCAACGCCGCAATCAGCCGGTAGTTCTTCAGCGGGATGTCGTCCTGGCCGATCGGCAAGGTGATTTCCGGGTTCTGCAGTTCGGTGGCGTAGCGGTCGATGTCCGTCAATTTCAATCCGTGGGCCTTCAGCGGCTCCAGAATCAGGCTTTCCTGGATGCGCTGCTGAGACCCGCCCGCGCCGATCGGGTATTTCCCCAGCAGATCGAGCCGGAGGACGGGGGAAACCCCGTCGTCTTCGGTCACGAGGAACGCCACTCCCCCGATCACGTCTTCCAGAACCGGCATCTCTTTCTCGAGATGCCCCTGGAATTTCATCCCCAGCTTGGCGAGCGACCCCCCGGCCACGACGGCCACCTTTCGGAACAAGCCGGCCTTGACCAGAGCGGCCGCGTGCAGAATGCCGTAATGAGGTCCTACGCAGAAGGACTTGACGTCACAGGAGGTGGCGTTGCGGCACCCGGCCATTTCCCCGATGGCGCGGGCGAGGTTGCCGCCGCCCCGCTGATACCGGTCGCCGGCGGCCTCCTCCGAACAGCTGATGATGAAATCGATCTCCGAGGCATCGCATTGCGATCCGTCGAGCAGATGCCGGAGCGCCAGAAACGCCGAAGCCTTGGTCATCAGATTCTCCATCAGCACGAGGGCCGCAAGCGATTCGTCCTCGTCATGATGCCTCTGAAAACAGCCGATCAGGGCACCCTGATGGTAGAGAGCCAACGAGTGGTCCTGCTCGATCTTTCTCCGGATTTCCTCTCCGCTTTTTCCACGGCGCAGCTTCTGAAGCAGATCGTCGGACCGGCACAAGGGATGTCTGGCGATCGCCGGGAAAACGGTTTCCTCCAAAAACCGGGTTTCCAGCCAGACCAGATCATAGGAGGATTCGTCCGTCGCCGCTTTCAGGAGAGCGTAGAACTCCTCCTGGGGCATGACCTCCCCGAACGGGCCGGTTCGGCCGAACGCGCCGTCGCTGTTTACGAGATGCCGGAACCACGGCCGTCCCTGCGATCGAAGCGCGTCCGGCTCCATGTTTCCGATGAAGACCTGATTGGGAGCGTAGCGCACGGCTTCCTCGAAGGTTCGTAAACGGGCCTTTATTTTCCCCTCGAGATCCGGGTGCTTCTTTATTTCCCTGGATGGCTTGGAGCCGTGACGGACAAAATCGGGAAGGTGGACGAGGATATTGGCGCATGTCCTGATGATGACATGACTTGCGTTCACATCAGTTCCCCAGGATATCGTTCAAGCCGTCCTCGATCCGTTTTTCGGTCGAGCCGTCGAACCCGTCGAGCCGGAGAACGTTTTGTCCGTCCTTGAAAAACAGAAGCGCCGGAACGCCCACGATCTTGAACCGGGCGCAAAGACCCTGGTTGTCCCAGGCGTTGACCTTGACGACCTT
>CP070783.1:310549-315425 GCA_020346465.1 Deltaproteobacteria bacterium | reverse complement strand
ACCCTCCTCGCCTTTAACCGTACGCATCTAAAAGGATTTATATAGCAGGAGATTCTGCCGGACGCTGTTTCTCCCGGCAGCCGAGCGGAAAGCGCGGCATTTTGACCATATGTTGGCACATTGGCGATATGATGCCAAAAAGACGCGGAGAGCGGGATCCTACACTACCTCTGCCTTGGCGTCGGGGTGGAAGGGATTGGTCCGCACGGCCAGGGAGAAGAGAAAGGGGTAATCCGCCTGCAGGTGCTTCATGTAGTCCAGCCATTCCGACAGAAGCAGGACGTAGACCCGCCGGATGTCGCCGACGAGATGCTCATAATCGCTCTCCGGCAGCGAGGAGACGCTTCTCCGGTGTTCCAGCTCTTCGGCGAGATGGAACACCGCCCAGAGAAGATCGGTAAACGATTCATGCTCCAGCAGATTGGGATTGCCCAGCAGGCTCAGCAGGAAATTCCTTTCGGCCAGCAGGAAGGCTCGCAGGGCTTCCCAGTCGATCTCCGTGTGGCGGATCCCGCCGTCCCATTCCTTGAGCCGGGCATGCGCCCGGCTGTACTCCGCATTCCCCCATTCCGGTCCGACCAGGAAATGGTTCCCGGTTGTGCGCCCTGCGGACTCCCCTTTCGCGATGAGCCGGATCAGGCCCGTGCCAACCTCGCTGAAGAAACTGCCGATCACCATGTTGAGCTTCTTGAGCATCGCCTGTTTTTCCCTGCGTCCCAGGAGCTGGTTGATGACGACGGTCACCAGGTAGACGGAGACGGGGAGGAACCCAAGCTGGGCCAGGATGAACATCGCGATATACCGGCCGTCGCGGAAGACCTCGTAATGAATCAGGTTGAAGGCGAAGGCAAACAGCAGGAAAACAATCGCGACCCGGCCTTCCCAGGGCAGAACCCTCATCCTCTCCGTTCCCCGTCCCCGTTCCTTTTCGGACCGCACGCCCGGGGACCCGTCACCATCGGCTCTGGACGCCGGTCAGGTGGTTGGTGGGGCCGTGACCGCTTCCGATCGGAAGCCCTCCCCGGATGGCCTCGGTGATATACTCCTTGGCCCGCTGGACGGCGGCAGGCGGCGCCAGTCCCTTGGCCAGGCCGGCGGCGATGGCGGAGGCGAAGGTGCACCCGGTCCCGTGGGTGTTCCTGGACTCCCACCAAGGGGATTTCAAGAGAAGGAATTCCTTCCCGTCGTAGAGGACGTCGATCGCCTGGGATTCGATCTTCAGGTGCCCGCCTTTCACCACCACCCACCGGCACCCGATCGCTTTCAGGTCGCGCGCCGCCTCCTTCATGGCGGCCAGGTCTTCGATCCTGCGCGAAAGAAGCGCTTCGGCCTCGAAAATGTTGGGGGTGATGACCGTGGCCAGCGGCAGCAGCTGCTCCCGGATCGCCTGGCGGGCCTCCTCGGCCAGCAGGGGATCGCCGCTCTTGGCGATCATGACCGGGTCGACGACCAGGTTGGGAATGCGGAACGTCTGGACCGCCTCGGCCACCGTCCTGACGATCGCCGCGTTCGACAGCATCCCGGTCTTGGCGGCATCGGCGCCGATGTCGGTCATGACGCTGGCGATCTGCTCCCGGACGAATTCGGGAGGGATGGGGAAGATCCCCTGCACGCCCACCGTATTCTGCGCGGTGAGCGCGGTGATGGCCGACATCCCGTGGACGCCGAAGGCCATGAACGTCTTCAGGTCCGCCTGGATGCCGGCGCCGCCCCCGCTGTCGGAGCCGGCGATGGTCAGTGCCTTTTTCATGATCGTCCGACCTCCCGCCCGGTTTCTGTCCCCCGGAAATGGTCCCAGCCGGCCGGCTTGAGCGGGCTCCTGTTCCCCCGGGCATCGACCAGGCTGTAGCCGCCCCCCCGTTCCACAATGCTTCCGATCTCCGTGACCGGAACGCCCGACTCCCCGAAAACGGATTGCACGGTTTCCGCCGGGACGCGCGGCGGGACGGTAAAGAGCAGTTCGTAATCCTCGCCGCTGTGCAGGGCAAGGTCGATCACCGACCTGCCCGATGTTTCCGCAACCTCCCCGATCCGCTCCGGAAGCGGCAACCGGTCTTCATGGATCTCCGCTCCCACCCCGCTGCGGGTGCAGACGTGGTACAGATCCCCGGCCACCCCGTCGCTCAGGTCGATCATGGCGGTGGCGATCCCCGCGTGCGCGATCCGCCGCCCCAGATCGACACGGGGCGTCGGCGACAGGTGCCGTTTCACTAGTTCCTTGTATCTTGCCGGAAACCGCTTCCCGAAGGCCGAAAGCACCTGGAAGCCCGCGCCGGATGCCCCCAGGGTTCCCGTGACGAAGATGCGGTCGCCGGCCCGCGCCCCGCCGCGGGTGAGGACCCCGGGAAGATCGGCCTCGCCCAGCAGGGTGATGTCGACAACCAGAAAGTCCCTGGTCCGGGCCAGGTTCCCCCCCACGATCCGGGCCCCGTGGGGTTGCAGTTCATCCCGCATCCCCTCGAACAGACGGTCGTAGCCTTTCACGGGGAAGCCGGCCGGAAGCCCCAGCGAAACGAGCGCCCAGGTGGGCTTCCCTCCCATGGCGCCGATGTCGCTCAGGTTCACCGCCATGGAACGGCGCCCCAGCTGATACGGCGTGATGTGCTCGAACCGGAAATGGCTGCCTTCCACCTGGATGTCGCAGGTCAGCAGCATGGCGCGCCGATCATCGAGTTTGATGACCGCGGTATCGTCGCCGATGTCGACCAGGAGATCCTTGTCCCCCGCGGCGGGGAGAATCTTCCGGATCCTTTCGATCAGGGGGAATTCCCCGATCTCCTCCACGCACTTCCGGCCCCGCTTCACCGGCCCGGATCCCCGGCGCTCAGGATGGATTTCAGCTCCCGCGCCGCCTGTGCGATATCGTCCGCCGCAACGATCGCGGAGATCACCGCCGCGGAATCCGCCCCCGCCTCCCGCACCAGGCGGGCATTTTCGGCCTTGATCCCCCCGATCGCGACGATGGGAAGACGGGTGTGCGGCCGGATGTTCGCGATGATCGCGGGGCCCTGGGGCGGCCCGGCGTCCGCCTTGGTACCCCGGGCCTCGAACACCGGTCCCACCCCGAGATAGTCCGCGCCGTCCTTCTCCGCGACGAGGGCCTCCTCCACGGTCTCCGCCGTAACCCCGAGGATCTTGCCGGGCCCCAGGATCCTGCGGACCGCGGACGCGGGAAGGTCCTGCTGCCCGACGTGGACCCCGTCGGCGTCGACGGCCAGGGCGACGTCGAGGCGGTCGTTGACGATGAAGGAAACGTTCGCTTCGCGGGTGAGCTTCCTCAGCGAAAGCGCAACCTGGTAGAGCCGTCCGCTGGAGGCCGTTTTATCCCGCAGCTGAACGACGTCGGCCCCGCCCCGGATCGCCGCGTCCACGACCTGCAGGTGCGAACGGCCCCGGCTAAGTTGCTCGTCCGTGATGACGTAAAGCCGCCAACGCCCGGGGGAAAGGGAACGGGTCATCGCATCACCCTCCCGGCTCGAAGGAGATCGGGGACGGCCACTCCTCCTTCTTCCAGCTCATGTCGAAAAACAGGTATTCGAAGCGGGCGCTCGACTCGTACAGCTGGGCCCAGGTTGCCTTGCGCTGCGCGGAGGCATGTTCGGCATGCTCGTTCATCGTTTCGATGAGCCAGTCGGCGAACTCCTCGAACTCCCTGGAGGAATAGGTCTCGATCCAGTCCCGGTAGAACCGGTTGTCCGGGAGCCCCTGGGATTTGAGCTTCCGGGCGATTTCGACATAGCCGCAGGCACAGGGAACCAGCACCGCCAGGATGTCGGACAGGCTGCCCTCGTAGCAGGTCCGGACCAGCAGGTTGGTATAGGCGGTGGTGATCATCCCCTTGCGGGTTTTTTCCAGCTCCTTCGCCGGGATGCCAAAGGCGGCGCAGGTCTTCCGATGGAGCTCCATCTCCGTGTTCAGCGTGACGTTCAGGAGGGTCGCGAAGGTCCCCATATCCGGAAGGGACGAGGCCTTCGCGGCGGCCAGCGCAAAGACCCTGCTGAAATCGACCAGGTACGCATAATCCTGCTTCAGGTAGAATTCGAACCGGTCCCGGGAAAGGGTGCCGTCCCCGATCCCCCGCACGAAGGGGTGCCCGAAGACCGCCTGCCACAGGGGATCGGACTTTTGCCTCAGTTCCTGATACAACGGGGTCTTCGACATGGACATCGTCCTCCGTCAGGGGTTGTCTCCCGCCTGTTCGGGGTCCCGTGTTATCTGCCCTGGGATGCCGCTTTGCCGAAGGCGCTCCAGAAGGGATCGACCTTGGGATGGATCAGCTCGTGGGATTTCCCGCCTTCGAAAAACCGCATCCCCTGTTGCCCGTCCACGATTTCCCCCACCATGCTGACCGGGATCCCCTTGTCCCGCAACCGCCGGGCCACTTCCTGCGCCTTGTGCGGGCGGCAGGTGATGATCAAGGTCCCTTCACTGATCGACGAGTACGGGTCGATGCCGAACAGGTCGCACACCTTCCGGACCGCTTCCTGCACGATGATCTTCTCCTTGTCGATGACCATGCCGACTCCGGACGCCCGGGCGACCTCGAACAGCCCGCCCCACACCCCGCACTCGGTCGCATCGTGCATGGTGGAGACCCCGTCGTCCCGCACGCCGGCTTCCACCGCGGTGAGGGCATCCTCCACGACCGACATCTGCCAGAAGATCTCCTCGGCCTCACGCGCCGCCTCCTCCCCGTATCGCTCCGCGACCCGCTGGGGAAAGGTGACGGCGAACAGGCCGGCGGCCTCGATGGCCGCCCCTTTGGTGACCAGGATGGTATCGCCGGGCCGCGCCATGTCGGGGGTCACGTACCGGTCCCTGGGCCCGATGCCGATCACGGTGGCGCCGCCGATCATGGGGTATTCGCACCCTTCAT
>CP070783.1:305349-310449 GCA_020346465.1 Deltaproteobacteria bacterium | reverse complement strand
CCCCGTGGTCTTCAACGACCAGCTGTTCTTCACCTCCTTTGAACCCACCATGAACCTGTGCGGAGGCGGGGGAGTTTCCAGGCTCTATGGGCTTCGTCTGAATCTTCGGGCGGCTGCCGGCACGGGGGCATCGGTCGGCGCAGGCGTCCTCGAGGTAACCGGCCTGTCTGGGAGACAGCGGTCCGTCATCATCCAGGGAGGGGGCATTGCGAGTGCTCCGGTGATCTCGATGAGCCAGGACCAGGGGGCCATTCTCTACCTGGGAACCACGAATTCCTCGTTGCAGGCGATCAAGGTGGATTCGCCGTCGGCGTTCAAGAAGCTCAAGAGCTGGAAGGAATGGATCGCCCAATGAGGACCGGGGTCGCCGTTCTCCTGTCCGCCTCCGTATTCCTGGCCCTCGGGTTCGGATGCGAAAAAGGGGGAGGGAACCGCACGGCGAAGGGTTCCTCTACCGAGCCGATGGGGCAAACGGAGGTCGCACAACCGACGGAAACGGCGATGCCCGCCCCGAAGCCGGACGGCACTGTTTCCCTGAAACTGGTTCCCGAGAATCCGGACGCCCTGACCGGCCTCCGGGCGGAACTGGCGGGTACTCCTCCCGGGGCCCGAATGCTCCCGGAGAATATCCGATGGTTCGTAAACGGTGTGGAAACCGAGGGGGGGAAAGACCGGCTTCAGGGAAACGATCTTCGGCGGGACGATATTGTCCACGCCTCGGCTACGGTCGCGGTAAACGGGCAGGATGTCTTCCTCGAATCCCCCCCTGTGACCGTCCGAAACGCCCACCCGGAGACGGTCTCGGCGGATCTTTCTCCCAAAACTCCCAGGACGGGGGAATTGATGCGAGTCGCCTGCCGGGGGAGGGATGCCGACGGCGATCCGGTGACCTTCCGGGTCCGATGGTTCGTCAATGACGGGGAAATCCCCGGAGAGACGTCCGAAACGCTCTCCCTCAAGACCGTTTCCAAAGGATCCTGGGTGCACGCGGAGGTCCAGTCCTTCGACGGGATCGCGGCCGGTTCGAAGATGTTCACTCCGAAAACCCTGGTGGTAAACGCACCGCCCGTCGTCGATCGGGTAACGTTCACGCAGGGGGAAGGATCCGTATTTTCGGCCCATGTCATGGTGACCGATCCCGACGGCGACCCGGTGACCATCCGGCAGAAAACGCTTCCGGAAGGTGTCGTCCTCTCCGGGACCGTTCTGACCGGGGATGTTTCCTCCATTCCTCCCGGTACGAAGGCCCCGGTGGTCCTCCGGATATCCGACGGGGACGGGGGGGACATCGAGTATTCGTTCCGGCTGACTTCCTCCCAAAAATAGCATCGACGAAAAATCCCGTTATCGCTTATAGTAATCCGCACGATGACATTCCGGGAGAGAACCCGCCGGATTCGGGTGGGGACCGTTTTCGTGGGGGGCGGCGCGCCCGTCTCCGTGCAGAGCATGACGAACACGGACACGGGGAACGTGCGCGCCACGGTGTCGCAGATCCGGTCCCTTGCGCGGGAGGGGTGCGAGATCGTCCGGGTGGCGGTCCCGGACGAGGCCGCAGTGCGCGCATTCCGGCGGATCCGATCGGCTTCCCCGATCCCCGTCATCGCCGACGTGCATTTCCACCACCGGATCGCCGTCGCGTGCGCGGAAGCCGGCGCGGACGGGCTGCGGATCAACCCCGGCAACATCGGGGGCGAGGCCAGGACCCTCGAGGTGCTGCGGGCGGCACGCGCCCGCAGGATCCCGGTCAGGATCGGCGTGAACGCGGGGTCGCTGGAAAAGGATCTCCTGGACAGGCACGGGGGGCCGACCCCGAAGGCGCTGCAGGAGAGCGCGGCACGGGCCGTCCGGCTGTGCGAAAAGGCGCGCTTCACGCAGGTGAAGTTCTCCCTCAAGGCGTCGGACGTTCCCACGACGGTCGAGGCGTACCGGCTCTTCGCGAAGAGGTTCGATTATCCCCTCCACATCGGCGTGACCGAGGCGGGCACGATCTTCTCGGGGACGGTCCGGTCGTCCGTCGGCCTCGGGATCCTCCTTGCCGAAGGGATCGGGGACACCCTTCGGGTCTCCCTCACCGGCCCTCCCGAGGAAGAGGTGCGCGTGGGGTGGCAGATCCTCAAAAGCCTCGGGATCCGTCAAAGGGGGCCGGATTTCCTCTCCTGCCCGACGTGCGGCAGGGTCTCGATCGACGTCGCCGGGATTGCGGCGGGGGTGGAAAGGCGCCTGGCCCGCCTGCCGGTTCCCCTGAAGATCGCGGTCATGGGGTGCGCCGTGAACGGCCCGGGGGAGGCGAGGGAAGCCGACGTCGGCGTGGCGGGGGGAAAAGGTGTGGGGGTTCTCTTCGTGCGGGGAAAAGTCGTGAAAACGGTCAAGGAGAAAGATATCGTGGCCGAAGTCGTCCGGTTTGCCGAGCGCCTGTCGGCGGCCGGGAGGAGGGGGCGTTGATCCGGTACTCGGAATACCTCATGCCGACATCCAAGGAGACCCCGTCCGACGCGGAGGTGGTGAGCCACCGCCTGATGCTGCGCGCGGGGCTCATCCGCAAGGTGGCGTCGGGAATCTACAACTATCTTCCCGCGGGGCTGCGGGTCCTGCGGAAGGTCGAGCGGATCATCCGGGAGGAGATGGACCGCGCGGGGGCGCAGGAGGTCCTGATGCCCGCCGTCATCCCGGCGGAGCTCTGGAAGGAGAGCGGCCGGTGGGAGGCGTACGGGAAAGAGCTGCTCCGGTTCCGGGACCGCGCGGACCGGGAGTTCTGCCTGGGGCCGACGCACGAGGAGGTGATCACCGACCTCGTCCGGAGGGAGATCCATTCGTACCGGCAACTCCCCTTGAACCTCTACCAGATCCAGGACAAGTTCCGCGACGAGATCCGTCCGAGATTCGGGCTGATGCGCGGGAGGGAGTTCTTCATGAAGGACGCCTACTCGTTCGACGTGGACGAAGAGAGCGCCGCCGTCACGTACAGGAAGATGTACGACGCCTATGGCAGGATCTTCCGGAGAATGGGACTCGAATTCCGGGCCGTGGAGGCGGACACCGGGGCGATCGGAGGGAGCAGTTCCCACGAATTCATGGTGATCGCGGATTCGGGGGAGGACGCGGTCGTGTCATGCGAACGGTGCGAATATTCCGCCAACGTGGAGAAGGCGGAGTGTCCTCCGGATGGAAGCGAACGGCCATCATCCCCGTCGCCGGGCACTCCGAGAAAGGTGTCCACCCCCGGGAAGCGGACCATCGAAGAGGTGTCCTCTTTTCTGGGGATCGCACCGGGCCTCCTGCTCAAGACCCTCCTGTTCGAGACCGACAAGGGGGATGTGGCCGTCGTCCTGTCCGGGTCGCACGAGGTCAACGAGACCAAGGTGAAGAACCATCTGGGCGCCGACTGGGTCAAACTGGCGGGCGAGGAGCGCGTGCGGGAGCTTACGGGGGCGCCTTCGGGATACGCGGGCCCCGTGGGGCTGTCCGTGCGGGTCCTGGCGGACCACTCCGTCCGGGGCATCGCCTGCGGGGCGACGGGGGCCAACGAGAAGGACGCCCACCTGGTCGATGTCGTCCCCGGCAGGGACTTCCAGCCGGAGGCGTACGCCGACCTGAGACTCGTCGAGGAGGGGGACCGCTGTCCCCGCTGCCCGGGGCCTCTCCGGTTTTCCCGGGGAATCGAGGTGGGGCACGTCTTCCGTCTGGGGACGAAGTACAGCAAGTCGCTTTCCGCCACCTACCTCGACGCGGGGGGGAAGGAACGGATGATCGTGATGGGGTGCTACGGCATCGGGGTGGGGAGGACGGCCGCCGCGGCCATCGAACAGCACCACGATCCGGACGGGATCCAGTGGCCGGTTTCGATCGCTCCGTTCGAGGTGTGCGTTCTCCCGGTGACCATGAAAAACGCCGCGCTGGTGAAGGAGGCCGAACGGGTGGCGGAGGACCTCTCCGGGAAGGGGATCGAAGTGCTGTTCGACGACCGGGACGAGAGGCCGGGGATCAAATTCAAGGACGCGGACCTGGTCGGCATTCCGCTCCGCGTCACCTTCGGGGAGAAGAACTACGAGGCGGGATACGCGGAGATCCGGGACCGCAAGAAGGGGGAGACCGTCCGCGTGGGAATTTCCGCGATCGCGGACCGGGTATGCGCCGAACTGGACCTCAAGAGGAAGGAGTGCGCCCCGTGAAGGAACGGATCATCGTCGCGCTGGACACCGACTCCCCGGATTCCGCCCTGACGGTCGTTCAGACCCTGGCCGGCGAGGTGGGAATGTTCAAGGTCGGGATGGAACTCTTCCCCCGCGGGGGACCCGACCTCGTGAGGAAGATCCGCGCCGCAGGGGGGGACGTCTTCCTCGACCTGAAGTTCCACGACATCCCGAACACGGTCGGGGGAGCGGTCCGAACCGCCGCGGCCCTGGGTGTCCGGTTCGCCACGGTGCACGCCTCGGGGGGCAAGGAGATGCTCGCCCGCGCCGCGGAGGCGGCAAGGGGAACGGGAACGACGGTTCTCGCCGTCACGGTGCTCACCAGTCTCGACGATTCCGACCTTTCGGAGATCGGCTTTTCGTCGTCCGCGGCGGACATGGTCCTCCGCCTGGCGCGGATGGCGATGGAGGAAGGAATCGGCGGATTCGTCTGTTCGGCACGGGAGGTCCCGGCCGTGCGGAAACTCGTCGGGAAGCAGGCCGTCCTGGTCACCCCGGGAGTCCGCCTTCCGGGGGACGCGGTCCTGGACCAGAAGAGGGTTGTGACTCCCTTCGAAGCGATGCGAAACGGCGCAGACTACCTCGTGGTGGGAAGACCGATCACGAAGGCGGCCGACCCGGCAGCTGCGGCGAGAAGGTTTGCGGACGACATGAGAAGCGGAAGGGAAGCCGGCTCCCGGGGGGCGTAAGGCCATGTGGATCACCGGGCAACACCCCGTGGAGGAGCTGCTCTCCTCCAGGCTGCAGCGCCCCAGGAAAGTCCTTCTTTCCGAATCGGTTCCCGAGAAAGCGAGGGGGTTCTTCGCGGCGAGGGCAAAAGCAGCCGGCGTGCCCTGCCTGACGTGCCCGAGGGAGGAGTGGCACCGGCGGACCGGGGAGAGGGAGGGCGGAGGGATTGCGGCGGAGA
>CP070783.1:299318-305249 GCA_020346465.1 Deltaproteobacteria bacterium | reverse complement strand
TCCCTGCCGGGAACGGCGATGTCGACCCACTCGTGGTGGCGCGGGGAGGTTTCCAGGGCGGCCTTCGCCCCGCTCTCGCCCGGGGGGATCGCCTGGGCGGTGTGCCCGGCGGCGACGCCGGTGGACGAGTCCGCGAGGAATGCACACAGAAACAACAGGATTGGGACGCATTTACGCATGGCTTCTTCCTTTTTTTCCCTTTTGGATGATCAAGACAGCGGTTTCGTCTCGCCCGATCGGTCTTCCATCGGCACGCTGGAGGCCCGGGCCGAGTTCGTCGTCGCGCCGAAGGTGAGCGGCCGCGTCGAACGGATCGCCGTGAACCTGGCCGACACCGTAAGACGGGGCCAGGTCGTCGCGGAACTGGACAACGACGAGTATGTCCAGGAGGTCGCCCAGGCGAAGGCCGACCTCGAGGTGGCAAGGGCCAACCTTTCCGAAGCGAAAAGCGCCCTGGAAATCGCGGACCGGGATCTCGAGCGGATCAAGACGCTTCGGACGCGAGGGGTGGCCTCCGAGTCCCAGCTTGACGCGGGCAGGGCGAACCACCTGACGAAAACGGCTCAGGTCGAAGTCGCCATGGCCCAGGTGGCCAAGGCGGAGTCGTCGCTGGAAACGGCCAATATCCGGCTCGGGTATACGAAGGTCCGGGCAAGCTGGACCGGCGGCAGCGACCGCCGCGTCGTGGCCGAACGGTTCGCCAACGAGGGGGGAACCGTGTCGGCGAACGCATCCCTTCTGCTGATCGTCGAGCTCGATCCCATCACCGGGGTGATGTTCGTCACCGAAAAGGACTACGTCCACATGCGGACAGGCCAGCTCGCCACGCTGACCACGGATGCCTATCCTGGCAAGGAGTTCGAGGGCCGGATCGACAGGATCGCGCCCGTCTTCCGGCAGGAGACGCGGCAGGCGCGCATTGAGCTCACGATCGGGAACGCGGGGCACAGACTCAAGCCCGGCATGTTCATCCGGGTCACCGTGGTGCTCGACCGGCTGGCGGAAGCCACGATCGTTCCCGAAAAGGCACTGACCACCCGGGACGACGGGACCGGGGTCTTCGTCGTGAGCGAGGACGGAAAATCGGTCTCCTGGAGGGACGTTACGGTCGGCATCCGGGACGGCGACAGGGTCCAGGTCGAAGGCGAGGGACTGTCGGGCCGGGTCGTCACCCTGGGGCAGCAGCTGGTGGATGACGGCTCGCCGATCACCATTCCCGCCGTGGAGAGCAAACCTCCTTTCGCGGACCCAAAAGCCGCCGCGCGATGAACCTGCCGGGATTCAGCGTACGGCGTCCGATTTTCGTCACGATGGTGACCCTGATCGTCGTGATACTCGGCGCCGTGTCGTTGAGCCGTCTTCGGATCGACCTGCTCCCCAGCATCGAGCTGCCGACCATCACCATCCGCACGGAGTACGAGGGGGCCAGCCCGGAGGTGATGGAGCGCCTGGTCACCCAGATCATCGAAGAGATCGTCGGCACCGTCCCGGGCGTGGAGGAGGTGACATCCCAGTCGTCGGAGGGGAACAGCAGGATCCGCGTCAGCTTCGTCTGGGGAACGAACGTGGAAACGGCCGCGCTGGACGTCCTGTCCAAACTGGAAGACGAGATCAACGAGCTGCCCGAGGACGTTGTACGGCCCCGTGTGAGCAAGTTCGACATCGCCAGTTTCCCGGTGGTCCTGCTGGGAATCTCCAGCACCCTGGACCCTGTGGAGCTCACCCAGCTGATCGAGGACCAGATCCGGTACCGTTTCGCCCACATTCCGGGAGTGGCGCAGGTCGACGTCTGGGGAGGGTACAACCGGGAGGTCAGGATCGAGCTCGACCCCGACCGGATCAACGCCCTGCAACTGCCCCTGGACAGGGTGCTCGTGGCGATCCGCGACGCCAATCTCGACCTGCCGGCGGGACAGATCGAACAGGGGCGCTACGAGGTCACGCTCCGCGCTCCGGCCGAATTCGCGAACCTCGACCAGATCCGACACACGGTCATCCTCCAGCGCAACGGCACCCCGGTGACGCTCGGCCAGATCGCCGGCGTCACGGACACCTACGAGAAGCTCACCCGCATCGTCCGCGTCAACGGCGGGCGCGGCATTCGGGTGGCGATCCGGAAGCAGGCGGACGCCAACACCGTCGAGGTCTCCCGGAGGGTGCTGACCGAGATCGACGCGGTCAACGAGGCCTTTCCGCAGATCCGGATCGTCCCGGTGATCAACCAGGGCAACTTCATCGAACGGTCGATCGCCAACGTCGCGCAGTCGGTGCTCTACGGGGGAGGCCTGGCGATCCTGGTGCTGCTCTTCTTCCTGCGCAACATCCGCAGCACGCTGGTGATCTCCCTGGCGATCCCGATCTCCGTCATCGCGACCTTCGCGCTGATCTATTTCGGCGGGTTCACCTTGAACCTGATGACTCTTGGGGGGCTTGCGCTGGGCGTCGGCATGATGGTCGACAGCTCCATCGTCGTCCTGGAGAACATCTTCCGGCGTCGCACCGAGGGCGGCGAGGCTCCGGCGTCCGCCGCGGTGGAGGGCACCCGGGAGGTCGGTCCGGCCATCGTCGCCAGCACCGTCACCACGCTGGTGATCTTTCTTCCCCTGATATTCGTTCGCGGCGTCTCCGGGATCCTCTTCAAGGAAATGGCGTACGTGATCATCTTCTCCCTGTCCTGTTCCCTGCTCGTGTCCCTGAGCCTCGTCCCGATGCTCTCCGCCGGCCCCCTGGCGTCCCGGGAAGGTCTCCCCCGGAAGCGGGCGTCGTGGATCGAGCGGTGGGACGCGAAAGCGGGCGCATTTTTCATGGACCTCGAAAACGGCTATCGCGATCTTCTCCGGTGGGTTCTTTCCCATCGGCTGCAGACCGTTCTTCTCGCCGCGGCGATCCTTTGCGCAAGCCTGCTCCTTTTGCCCTGGATCGGCACCGAATTCCTTCCCCCCAGCGACGAGGGGGAAGTGCGGGTCACCGGGGAGATGGAGGTCGGCACCCGGCTGGAGCTTGTCGATCAGCAGACGCAGCGCATGGAGCGGATCGTCTATTCCGCGGTGCCGGAGGCCGTCTCGTCGGTCGTCAGCGTCGGCGCGACGGGGTGGCGCCCGGAGGCGGCCTCGCAGGGGGAAATCCGCCTGGCGTTGTCGCCTGCGACCAAACGGAGCCGGTCGAACGTGGAGATCGCCGATGACCTTCGGCGCCGCTTGACCGGCAACATCCCCGGCATGGACATCCGGACCCGCGCCCCGCAGGGGCAGTTCCTGCTGGACCGGCTGCTGGGGGCCGACGAAGGGCTGACGATCGAGGTCCGGGGATTCGATCTTTTTGCGCTCGACACCCTGGCCAACCGCGCCGCGGCGGCGATCCGGGACGTCAAGGGGATCACGGACATCGACACCAGCCGCGAAGCGGGCGTCCCCCAGCAGGAGATCCGCGTGGACCGCGACAAGGTCGCCGACCTGGGCTTGAGCGTTCGCGACGTCACCAAGATCCTGGAAACCGCGATGGCCGGCTCCAAGGTCGGAGAGTTCCGGGCCCAGGGCAACTCGTACCGCATTCTCGTGAAGCTGAAAGACGCCGAGAAACGGTCGCTGGACGAGATCCTCAACCTGACCCTGACCACGGGAACCGGGGAACAGGTTGCGCTGCGAAGCGTCGTCACGACGGAGTCCAGCCGCGGGCCGATCCTGATCGACCGCAAGGACCAGCAGCGGCTGGTGAACGTCACGGCAAACGTCACGGGACGGGACATGGGCTCCGTCGCCGCGGAGGTGCAGGAACGGCTGGCCCGGATCCCGCGCCCCGTCGGGTACGACCTTCGGGTCGCCGGCAACTACGAAGAGCAGCAGAAATCGTTCCACGAACTGGTGATCTCGCTCTTGCTGGCGCTGGTCCTGGTGTACATGGTGCTGGCCTGCCAGTACGAGTCCCTGCGGGACCCCCTGGTCGTCATGGTGTCCGTCCCGGTGGCTGCGACCGGCGTGCTCCTGATCCTGTTCCTTACGAACACCACCCTGAACCTGCAGTCCTACATCGGCTGCATCATGCTGGGAGGGATCGTCGTCAACAACGCGATTCTCCTGGTGGACCAGGCCGGCCAGCTGACAAAAGGAGGGATGGGCGTCCCCGATGCGGTCGCCGAAGCAGGCCGTCGCCGGCTTCGGCCGATCCTGATGACGACGCTCACGACCGTGCTCGCCCTGCTGCCGCTGGCGCTCGGCATCGGAGAAGGTGCGGACGCCCAGGCCCCTCTGGCCCGTTCGGTCGTCGGGGGCCTCACCGGATCGACCCTGATCACGCTGGTCCTCATCCCGGCGGTCTATTCCCTTTTTCACCCCGAACGAAAAGAGTTCCGCGAATGAATGTTCCCGCCTCGCAGAGGCTGCTTGCGCCGATTCTTGCGGTCCTTCTTGCGGTCCTGTCCGGGGGCTGCGTCCGGGTGGACCGCTGGGGCGTCTTTCAAAAACCCCCGGTGCCCCCCGCCCCCGGGGAAGATACCCGTCCCATCGAAGGAGCCGAGGCGTTTCTTCCCCGCCTGGCCGAAGAGCCGACGTTCGCACTGCCGGACGAGGGACCGGCGAGCCTCTCCGTCGAACAGGCGATCCTGCTTGTCCTGAAAAACAACCGCGACCTGCAGGTGCGCCAGATGAACCCGGTCATCGCCGGGACCTTCGAACAGATCGAGCGGGGAACGTTCGACCCCGAGCTGTTCGCGGATTTCCTGTACGGGAAGGAACGGACGAGGGAGACGGCCACCTCGACCGGCACGGAGTTCGATGTCGAAGGAAACGAGACGGCCGCCGTCGCCGGCGTCCGCCAGAGGCTCCCGACCGGGACCACGTTCGAAGCCACGATCGGGCAGGAACGCACCATCTCCGACCGCACCCCGGAGCTTCAGACCGCCCGTCTGGGCTTGAGCGTCACGCAATCCCTGTTGCGCGGGTTCGGGCCCTCGGTGAACCTGGTAAGCGTGCGGCAGGCCGAACTCGGTGCCACCGCCAGCGTATACGAACTGCGCGGCTTCACCGAGGCGGTTCTGGCAAGCACCGAGATCGCCTACTGGAACTACGTGCTCGCGCGGCTCGCGATCGGAATCGTCGAGAAATCGCTGGCCGTCGCGCGGCAGCAGAAAAACGAGGTCGAGCTGCGCATCGAGGTCGGCATCCTGCCGGAGATCGAGGCGGCAGCCGCCCGCGCCCAGGTCGCGAGCCAGGTGCAGGCGTTGATCGAGGCGCGCAGCCTGCTGGAAGAGAACCGTCTGCGGCTCCTGCAACTGATCAGCCCCGGCCCCCATGGGCGGCTCGATCTCCAGATTGACGCCACAAGCGAACCGACCATCGAACCGGAGCCGATCACCGACCTTGGCGACCGTCTGCAGCTGGCTGAGCGGTCCCGCCCGGACCTGAACGAATCGAGGCTCAGGCTCGCGCAGAACCGCCTGCAAACGATCGCGACCCGCAACGGCATCCTCCCGCGGCTGGACCTCTTCATCGCGCTGGGACGGACGGGGTTCTCGGACACGTTCTCCGGCTCGTTCCGCGAACTGGACGGAAATACCTACGACGTTGCGGCCGGGGTTCGTCTCAGCCACTTCCTGGGAAACCGGGCCGCCGAGGCGCAGGACCTCGCTGCCCGGGCATCGCGCCGCCAGGCGGCCGATGCCGTGGACAACCTGCGGCAGATGGTCCAGGTCGACGTGCGGCTCGCGTTCAACGAGGTCGAGCGCGCCCGCCAGCAGATCTTTGCGAGCCGTGCGACCCGCACGCATAGAGAAGAGACGCTTGACGCGGAAAAGGAACGGTTCGACGTGGGGCTTAGCACCTCCCTGCTGGTCGCCCAGGCCCAGCGGGATCTTCTGGCCAGCAGCATCGAAGAGGTCAAGGCGATCGTCAGCTATCGGACCGCCCTCGTCCGGCTGTATCTCGCCGAGGGCAGCCT
>CP070783.1:293108-299218 GCA_020346465.1 Deltaproteobacteria bacterium | reverse complement strand
TCCCTCCCCGGGCATCCCGGCTCTCCGATGCCTTCCCCGCGGCCCCATACGCGGAGAGAAACAGGGCGACCGCCGCCGCGCCGGCCAGGTGGGAAAACAGGACCTTCCGTTTCCCCCGGACCCAACTGACGCCTGCGATGTACAAACAGACGTTCGCCGTCGCCAGGAGGAATCCCAGCCCGTAGACTCCCGCCAGATCTGCCGCCTGGCGGAGCCGGGAGTCCCCCGAAAGACCGTACCCGAGGAGCAGCCAGGGAAAACCGGTGAAGAGGACGGACCTGGCGTACTCGACGCATACCCACGCGGCGGGAAACCCCCACAATCCCGCGATACCGAACCGCCTCCGGAGCAGGTGGGCGAAGAGCGCCGCGAGCGAGACGTAGATCCCCAGAAAGGCCGAGACAAGAAGGGCGGCGAGCCCCCCCAGAAACCATCCCAGATTTCCCGGCACGGCCACCGTGTAGGCGATCCAGTAGACGAGGGGGAGATTGGCGAGCGTGCCGGCCAGCCATCCTCTCCACGCGGCCTGGCGGGCGCTGGCGGACATGGTCGACAGGATCAGGAGGGGGACGAGGCACGCAAAGGAGAGCCCCGGGATGTCATAGCCGGGCATGCCCAGCGCGTACAATGCGGAAAAGGCCGCGCAGAGGGCGGCCGTCCCGGGCGCGTAAGCCCAACCGTCCGGGTAGTCCCGGCCGATCTCCCCGGGCCGTTCGCCTTTCAAATGGGGCTTCTCCCCTCTCCCAGGCATGAGCGGTAGGCCCGGATTTCCTCCTTGCGCATCCGGGCAGCCTCCGCCCTCCCCTTTTCGTGATCGTACCCGAGGAGGTGCACCACGCCGTGGATGATGAAGTAAAGGACTCTCTCCTCTTTCGAGCACGGCCAGCCCCTCGTCTGAGCGAGGCAGGACCGGGCGGAAAGCAGGATATCCCCTGCGAGAAGGGCGGAGGACGCCTCCCCCGCGTCGTCCTCGGGAAAGGAGATCACGTTCGTCGTCCCCGCCCGGCCGAGGAATTCCCGGTTCCACCGGGCCATTTCCTCGTCCTCCACGACCAGGATCCGGAGATCCGCCCTCGACACCCCCAGGACCCCGAGGGCCCTCCGGACAAGCACCCGGAGGACATCCCCCCGGAAAGGGATGGGCCGCATCTGCTGCCGGACGCTGATCCTGTACCTGGGAGCTTGCCGGTTCACCGGATCCTGCTCACCGGTGCTTTCGGGTATTCCAGGCGGCTGTGGGAAATGGCGGCGAGGACCCTGCTGAACGCCTTGCCGACCGTGGAAAGGTCGCGCAGCGTCATGTCGCACTCGTCGAGCTGGCCGTCGAGGTAGGCTCTGTTCACAATCCGGGTCACCGCCTCCTCGATCTCATGGGACGAAGGGCTCCGAAGGCTCCGGCATGCGGCCTCCGCAGTGTCCGCGAGCATGATGATGGCGGCCTCCCTGCTCCTGGGACGAGGCCCCGGGTAGCGGAAACCCTCCTCGGACGCCTTGCGCTCCTGGATCATGGGCTGCGCCTTTTCCAGGAAGAAGTAAAGGAGGCTGGTGCCGTGGTGCTGGGAGATGATCTCGATGATCCGTTCCCCGAGACGGTGCTCCCCCGCGAGCCGGACGCCCTCCTTGACATGAGAGAGGATGACGATCCGGCTCATCCCCGGCGTCAGATTGTCGTGGATGTTGCTCCCGCCCGCCTGGTTCTCGAAGAAGAATTCGGGCTTGCCGATCTTTCCCACGTCGTGGAACAGCGCCGCCACGCGGCAGAGCAGCGGGTTGGCGCCGATCGCCGTCGCGCCGGCTTCGGCCAACGTTCCCACGACGACGCTGTGGTGGAACGTCCCGGGGGCGTCGATCATGAGGCGCCGGAGGAGGGGATGGCTCGTGCTCGAGAGTTCCACGAGGCGGATGTCGCTCGTGTACCCGAACGCGTATTCGGCCACCGGCAGGATGGCGAGCGCGATCGGACCGGCCGCAAGCCCGTTCAAGGCCCCGAAGATCCCGGCCCACACGATTCCCGATTCGCCGTGGAAGGCGAACTCGAGAGCCACGGCGGCAAGGGCGCACACGGGGGACGTAAGGACACCCGCCCAGAGCATCTTGTACCGGTCCGGGACCCTGCCCGACCGGGACGCGCCCGCCGTGCCGGAGAGCAGCAGGAACAGAAGGGTCGACCACATCCCCTGGGCCGCGGCGGCCGTGAGAACGGAACCGGCGACGGTGAACAGGATCGCCACCTCGGAATTCAGAAGGATCCGCACCACCATGGCGAACGCCGGAAAGGGAATGAGGTAGACGTAGATGCGCGACGGGATGATCCCGCCCCGGGGAGTCGGCGCGGCAGGGAGAATATCCGTCACCGCTTTCGCAAGGAAGAAAAGCGTCAGGGCCAGGATGCACAGGAACAGGAAATCCCGCGCGGCCAGGCGCACCTTCCGGACCTCCCGTCCTGCGAACCCGAACCATTCGGACAGGAACAGGGCGACCGCCAGCGTGAGGGCTACCGCCCCCACGAAAGGAAACATCTGTCCATACCGGCCGGCCGCGCGGGGAAGCAACTCCTCGCCCCAGAGGTAGAAGAGGGCGACGAACACCGCGGCGAACAGAACCCCCAGGGGGCCCTCTTTCAGCAGACGGCTCTTCATCCTCCCCGGGACGGTATCGGGGGGCCGTCTACTCCTGGCTCCGTTTTTCGTATCGCTCATAGGCCTTGATGATCTCCTGCACGATCGGGTGCCTGACGACGTCGATCTCGGTGAACCCGCAGAAGGCGATCCCCTCCACCCCCCTCAACAGGACGAGCGCCTCGTTCAACCCGGAGATTCTTCCCGACGGGAGATCCGTCTGGGTGACGTCCCCCGTGATCACGGCCTTGGAGCCGAACCCGATCCGGGTCAGGAACATCTTCATCTGCTCGGATGTGGTGTTCTGCGCTTCGTCGAGGATTACGAAGGAATCGTTGAGCGTCCTTCCCCGCATGAATGCGAGCGGGGCGACCTCGATGACGCCCCTCTCCATCATCTTGCCCGCCTGCTCGTATTCGAGCATCGTATACAGGGCGTCGTGAAGAGGCCGGAGGTAGGGGTTGACCTTCTCGGCCATATCCCCCGGCAGGAATCCGAGTTTTTCCCCCGCCTCGATCGCCGGACGGGCAAGGACGATCCGTTTGACCTCCTTCCGGAGAAGAAAACCGATCGCCATCGCCATGGCGAGAAAGGTTTTGCCGGTTCCCGCAGGGCCGACGCCGAAGACGATGTCGAAGTCCCGCATGGCGTCGAGATACCTCTTCTGCGCAACGCTTTTGGGCGTGATGATCTTGTTGCGGGAGGACTTGAACACCACGTCCTCGAACACGGTCGCAACCTCGGCGTTCCGGTCGGAGCGGACGATCTTGATCGCGGCCACGACATCGTTGGATGTGACGGGAATCCCCTTGCGGATCACCCGGTACAGCCCCTCGAGTACATTGGCCGAAAGCTCCACCTGGATCGGGTCGCCACTGACGGTCAACACGTTCCCCTTCGGGAGGATCGAAACCCCCAGGAATTTCTCCACGATCCTCAGGTGGTCGTCGTGGCTTCCGCACAGGTCCGCAAGGACCGCGGAGTCCTCGAAGCGCACCGTCCGTTCATCCAATGACGTCGGTTCCATCGGGTTCGCCATCCTTCCTCACCGGTAGAAATCCGCCCAGCCGGCGAAGATGCGGGTTACCGAAGGGGACAAGAGAACCGTGTATACCCAGGATCCCGCCATAACCGCTGCGATCGCCCATACCGCCGCACGCAGACAGCCGATCGCATATTTCCGGGACATGGCCTGCCGGATGGCTTCCTCCGCATCGGGGCCCTCATCGTCCACTCCGGAGATCTCCACCAGGCCCCTGTCCCAGAGGCCCCACAAGGCCCGAAGACCCTCGTACCAGGTGAGGCAGGCCTTCCGGAATACCCGGTAGGGGTCGGAGGAATAATCGACCACGTTCCAGACCACTCTCTCCTCCTCCGGCAGGGCGTTCGGGTCGATTTTCACGCCTCGCTTCCGGATAACCTGGAACCTCCCGGGCGGAAATTTCCCCCGTAAATGAGGATATTCGTCCAGGAACTGCATCCCTTCCATGAGCAAGACGTCCGCGCGCATGGAAGCGGCCATCCACGGGGGCGGGCGCACGGCGAACACCTCGAACCGGTAATCGCCTTCCTTGATCCGGAGCGAATAGTAGATGCTGTCCTTTACCTGCAGGTAGAGATAGCTGGCGAGCTTCTCCCGGGAGATCTTCCCCTTTTCCACCAGGATCTCCCCGATCTTCCTCCCCTCCTTCTCCCGCAGGGTGAGAATGCGGCGGAGCTCCTCCGCGGTCAGGTAGCCTGCTGCCACCAGCATGTTCCCGAGCAGGGCATGCCGGGCCCGGTGGCGGTCGGGCTGCACATCGACGATCATCCCGTCCGAGAAGAGGAATACCGTCTCCCGATCGTCTCCGCGGATCGTGAGGGCACCGCTCTTCCCCTGGCTTGCCACCAGCTGGAAGATTTCCGGAATGCCGAAGTCGGATATCTTCCCCTGCACCCCTTACCCCCTTTCCCCGTTGATCCCGAGCATCCGCTGCATCCTCCCGAACGACCGGATTCCCCACACGGCTCCGGCAAGCCACAGGGCCGCCGTGCTGATGATGGCCCAGCGGGCGGCGATCGACTGGAGCTCGGATACGATATCGCCTCCCTCCCGGGCACCGAGGGACAACGACACGGCCGCCAGGGACAGGCTCAGAAGCACGACATAGGCCATCGTCCGGAACTCCATGCCGGACCATAATCCACCGGACCCGGGCACCAGGACGGAAGCCGCCTTGACGTAGTTCCGGTGCATCCGGATCCCCAGGGCCCTCCGCTCCTTATCCTCCCCGGCCCGGATTCCCCAGCCGACGTGCGTCTGGCACATATTGCAGAAATCGGTGGCTTCCCGGATTCCCACAACGAGGGTTTGGCTGCCACACCCCCTGCAGGTGGCGTGGACCCAGACCCGCAGGGCCAGGAACTTCCAGGTCACCGAGGATAGCCAGACGAGCAGGAGAAACAGCAGAGCGACCTGGGGCGTGAGGGGGCGAAAGAACATCCGGTAAAAGACGCCCTCGCCCGCTTCCCAGAGCAGAGCGTTCCACCGCTGCAAGAGCACCCCGGTCACTTCGCTCAAGGGAAGGGGGGAGGCCAGCCACTCTCCCGCCTCCATATCCGAAGGGTGGAACCGGAAAGGGGAGAGCCCCCGCACCTTGTCCCATGCCAGCGGCTGAATCAGCCGGGCCCGCTCCAGGTTGAACACCTGGAGGTACGCCTGGTAGGCGTTCCACAAGGCCGGCCCGTCCTCGAGCCGTTTTGCGAACGCCGCCTCGAAATCGGATAAGGCATCCTTGATCTTTCCCTGGTTTGCGCGGGAGATTCCCCGGTTGTTGCGCACCTCGGGAATATCCTTCCCCGCCTCTACGAGCTCCGTCCAGATTCGTTCCGCCTGCTCGTGATTCCCCGCTTGCATCGCCGCGCGAGCCCGGGAAAACTCGACCAGCCAGTAGGGCGCTGACCCTCCTACCGGCACACGACTTTTGCTGGCCTCCGCAGGCCACTGCTGGGGGATATACCCATCGGCTCCCAGCCACCCCTCCGCCGGCGAGTCACCGGTCACCTTGTGCAACTGATGAAGCATGCTCCCTCCGAGAAGGAGGCTGGCAAGAAGAAGGATCGCGGCGGTCATCAGCATCAGCTCTCCCCGGCGCAGGTAGGCCACCGAAAACACCATCCAGTAGCACACCACCACCGCGAGTCCGATTCCCGCAACCAGCGGGAAGACAAAAAGGACGGCAGCCGCCAGGGGGGCGAGGTACTCCCGCTTGGGAAGGCGGACGATCCTGGATATATCCAGTTCCAGGGAAGGACGCGCCCGGAGGAACAGGGCGATCGAGATCAAGATCACGAACCAGCAGACGGTTGCCGAGACATAGGAGATGGCCCAGGCGGCGTATCCCAGAAAGGCCGGCCCGAATCCCCAAAGAGCCCCGGAAAAACCCTGGAGATCGGGGAAGAGGTCCCCCAGCCGGAGACGGAGGATGTCCTCCTTGACGAGCCAGGCCCACA
>CP070783.1:286199-293008 GCA_020346465.1 Deltaproteobacteria bacterium | reverse complement strand
AGATCGCCCGGGCGATCTCCTCTTCCAGCCCGTGGCGGTGAATCGAGTCCGCGGCGCGGATTGCGTTCTTCATTGCACGCGCGCCTGACGAACCGTGGCAGATCACGACGCCCCCCTTCACCCCGAGGAGCGGCGCTCCGCCGTATTCCGCGTAGTCCAGCCTCGTCTTGACCCGCCGGATCGCCCCACCGGCCAGAAGGGCCCCCACCCTGGCCATCTGCGACTTGAGGATCTCCTCCCGCAAAAAATCCACGAGGGCCGTTGCCATCCCCTCCATCGTCTTGAGGATGACGTTCCCCACGAACCCGTCGCAGACGAACACATCGGCCTTCCCGGCGAAGAAATCCCTGCCCTCCATGTTCCCTATGAAGGACAGACCGGTCTTGCGGAACAGGACGGTCGTCTCCCGGGTGAGGTCCGTTCCCTTCGTCTCCTCCTCCCCGATGCTCACGACCCCCACGCGAGGGGACGGGATCCCGAGGATCTTCCTTGCGTACGCATCGCCCATGATCCCGAACTGCACCAGGTGGTACGGCTTGCAATCCACGTTCGCCCCGGCGTCGATGAGGACGATGGGGCCCGTGGGGGTCGGGATCGTCGCGGTGATCGCCGGCCGGTCGACCCCCCGGATCTTCCGGAGGACCATGAGCGCCCCTGCCATCACCGCTCCGGAATTTCCGGCGCTCACGAAGGAACCGGCTTTCCCCTCCGCCACGAGGTTGAGCCCCACGCGCAGGGAGGAGTCCTTTTTCTTCCGGATCGCCCCTCCCGGGCTGTCGTCCATCTCCACGATCTCGGAGGCGTGATGCACCTCCATCTCTTCCGCTCCCGCCCGGCGCAACTCCTCCCGGATCAATTCTTCCCTGCCGACGAGGACGATCGGGAGATGGAATTCCCGGAACGCCTGCACCGCTCCCCGGACCACCTCGCCCGGGGCGTGATCCCCTCCCATCGCGTCAACCGCTATTTTCATCGAAGGCAGGAAGGAATGGACGTCAGGCCTTGGCAATCACTTCGCGGCCGTTGTACGTTCCGCAATTCGGGCAGACGGCGTGGGGCCGCTTCACCTGCTTGCATTGCGGGCAGGAGCTGCGCGCAGGATCGGCCAGCTTCTTGTGGGTTCTGCGCTTGTCCCGGCGGCATTTGGAGCCGCGTCGTTTCGGATTCGGCATCGCTTACTCCTTTTCTCTCCTCAAGGTCTTCAGGACGTCGAACGGCCCTTCCCGTCTTTCCCCGGCGCAATCGCACTCCGTCCGGTTCCGGTCTCCGCCGCAATGCGGGCACACTCCCCGGCAATCCTCCCGGCAGAGCACCTTGGCCGGCAGGGCCAGCGCCACCTGCTCCCAGAAGATATCCGCCACCTCGATCCCCGCCCCGTCGTAGAAGGCGATGTCGAGGTCGTCCATCCGGAGCTCCAGGTCACCGGCCTCGACCGGGCCGCGGTCCGCCGGGACGAAAACCGTCTGAAACTGCCGTTCCAGCCGCTGGGTGACGGACTCCGCGCAGCGGTCGCATTGCCCCTCCCCCTCGGCGACGAACGACCCGCTGGCCTCCAGATCCCTCCCCTCCAGGGAAAGGAAAAGGGTGATCGCAATCATCCGGCACGCCCGGAACGGGTATGTGTTCATCCCCTCCAGCAGCCGGGGGATCCACGCCTTCCCGCGGCTGGCGACGACATCCAGCCCCTCGCGGGAGATTTCGGACGTTCGTATGTACAAACGGCGCACTTCCCCGAAAAGTAAAAGAAACACTATAGAAAACCCCACCTCCCGTGTCAATCGGGAATATGCCTCTCCGCCTCCTCCTGTGGTATAAGATACGGTATGAATCGGAACCCTGCCGTAGCGGGCCATTTCTACCCGGACTCGACACGGGAGCTGGACCGCCTGGTCCGCCTCTACACCCGGGACACCGGGGAAAAGATCCGTGCCAGGGGGATCGTCGTCCCCCATGCAGGGTATGTCTACTCGGGCGGCGTGGCCGGGGAGGTATTCTCCTCGGTGGAGATCCCCGATCGCCACGTCATCTTCTGCCCCAACCACACGGGAGTGGGCGACAACGCAGCCGTCATGTCACGGGGGGGATGGCGGATGCCGTGGGGGGAGGTACCGATCGACGGGGAACTGGCCGGACGCCTTCTTGCGGCATCTCCTCTCCTTTCGGAAGACGCCTCCGCGCACCGCGGAGAGCACTCGCTGGAAGTGCAGCTCCCGTTCCTTCGGCGGTTCCGGGAGACGTTCCGGTTCGTCCCCGTTGCCCTCGGGCGCCTTTCCTTTGCCGAATGCCGGACGCTGGGAGAGGCCGTGGCCCGTGTCGTGGGGGAAGAGGCCCTCCCTGTCCTGCTGACCGCAAGCTCCGACATGTCGCACTACGAACCGGATGGCCTCGCGCGGAAGAAGGACGGGATGGCGATCGACCGCATGCTCGCGCTCGATCCGGAGGGCCTGTTCCGGGTCGTCCGTTCGGAGCGGATATCGATGTGCGGCGTGATCCCCGCGACGGTCGTCCTGTGTGCATCCCTTGCCCTCGGCGCCACCTCCGCCCGACTGGTGAAGTATTCCACTTCCGGCGACGTGAGCGGCGACCGTGGACAGGTGGTCGGGTACGCAGGCCTGGCGTTCCTGTAAGGCACCGCAGCCCCGGCCCCCACGCCAACCGATGCGAGAGAGGCGGGAAATGCCCGACGTCGTGACGCGCTTCGCCCCCAGCCCGACGGGGTACCTCCATATCGGCGGCGCACGCACCGCGCTGTTCAACTGGCTGTTCGCCCGCCGCAACGGCGGGAAGTTCCTCCTTCGCATCGAGGATACGGACCAGGAACGGTCGACGCCGGGGGCCGTGAAGGCGATCCTCGAGGGGCTGACGTGGCTGGGGATCACCTGGGACGAGGGGCCCTACTTCCAGATGGAGCGGATGGCGCTGTATCGGAAGGAGGCGGAACGGCTGCTCGCGGAGGGCAGGGCGTACCGTTGCGTGTGCACCCCGGAGGAACTCGATGCCCGCCGGGAAGCCGCCCGGGCAAGGGGGGAGAAACCGCACTATGACCGGCGGTGCCGGAATCTTCCCCCGGGGGAGGCCGAGGGGAAACCCTCCGTGGTGCGCTTCCTGGCCCCCCTCTCGGGAAGGACGGTCGTTCGGGACCTGCTCCGGGGAAACGTCGCTTATGAAAACGAGCAGTTGGACGACCTCGTCCTCCTCCGCACGGACGGCTCGCCGACGTACAACTTCGTCGTGGTCGTGGACGACGCGACGATGGGAATCACCCACGTCCTGCGCGGGGACGACCACCTGAACAACACCCCCAGGCAGATCCTGCTCTACGAGGCGCTCGGGTATCCCTTGCCGCGGTTCGGGCACTTCCCCCTCATCCACGGAATGGAGGGAGGGAAACTCTCCAAGAGGCAGGACGACGTTTCCGTGACGGCGTACCGGGACCGGGGATTTCTTCCGGAGGCGATGATCAACTACCTCGTCCGCCTGGGATGGGGACACGGCGACCAGGAGATCTTCTCCGTGGAGGAACTCCAGAAGATCTTCTCCCTGGAAAGCGTGGGAAAGTCCCCCTCCCGCTTCGACCCGGAGAAACTCCTTCACGTAAACGCCCACTACATCAAGACGGGCGAACCGGACCGGCTGGCCGTCCTCCTCGTCCCGTTCCTGCGCAGGCGGGGGATCGAAGCGGAGCCCTCCGCATGGCTCGCCAAAGCGGTGCGCACGTTCCAGGAACGTTCGAGGACGCTCGAGGAGATGGCGGAGGCGTCGGAGTATTACTTCCGCAGAAAGGATCCGGACCCGAAAACGGCGGAGAAGTTTCTGACCCCGGAAATGGCCCCCCTGTTGGAGGAGATCGCCCGGGAGCTTGCCGATCTGCCCGATTTCACCCCCGTCGCGATGGAACCGGTCCTCCTCCGCGCGGCGGAGAACAGGGGGGTGAAGCTGGGAAAGGTGGCCCAGCCTGTCCGGGTAGCCCTCACGGGAGGAACCGTCTCCCCGGGACTGTTCGAGGTGATGGACGTACTCGGCAGGGACGAGGTCATCCGGCGGCTTCTGCACGCCTCGGGAACGATCCGGGGGGGCTAACTGGGGGCATTCTTCGCGGCACTCTCGGACCGGCCAGATCCATATTTTCGGTCCCGGGCGGGGACTTCCCGGACCCTGCCGGAAAGCCCCCTGTTCCCCGGGAGGAAAAGCAGATCGATCCTGCTACATCTTCGGCGGGAAATTGGCCGGGTCTACGACGTACCAGACGTTGTTCACACCCTGGCCGTTGGTATCTCCCTTCGCCTTGTCCCCCGCCCAATAGTAGAGGGGGTAACCGCGGAACGTAGACTGTTTCTTCCCGTCTTCGCGCGTGATCGTTCCGAAATCCCCGTCGCTCAACTCCTTGCCTGCCATGACTTTTTCCCGGTAGTAGACCGGCCACTTCTCGACGCACGGCCCGGCGCAGGCGCTCTTGCCGGGCGAGTCTTTCTTGAACCAGTACAGCGTCATTCCCTTGGCATCCGCAAGATAGTTCCCGATTCCCTCCTTGGCGAGCGTCTGCACTGCGTGGTCCATCGCCACCGCCGAACCGCCCATCGCCAGGACGACGAAAACCGCCACCAGCCCGGCCGGCAAAGCCTTCCCGATTTTCCTCATGACCCTTCCTCCCGGGGTTGCCCCCATGTCAAATGATGTAGCGGGTTGCACGGTACTCCGACCGTTAGATGTAATGGGGGGAGAACGGATTCCGCCGGGTGCCTTCCGACGGGAGTGGGCCGGATCCGCGAGCGGACGTCTGGTAGCCGGGTTATCGTCGTTCTTTGGCCGGGGGCCCCGGCCGGTACCTGTCCTTGAGATCGACGATGCGGTGGAAGACCGGCGCGCCCGGCCTCGAGTCGACACCGTCGGCAACGAAGTACCCGTGCCGCAGGAACTGGAAACGGTCTCCGGCGGCTGCCTGTCCGAGGGAAGGCTCGACCATGCATTCCTTCAGGATCTCGATCGAGCCCGGGTTCAGAAAGTCCTTGAAGCTCTTTTCGTCCCCGGCATTCTCGGGATCGGCGACGGTGAAGAGACGGTCGTAGAGGCGCACCTCGACCGGAAGGGCGTGCGGCGCCGAAAC
The DNA here is from genome assembly GCA_020346465.1 of Deltaproteobacteria bacterium. Taxonomy (GTDB): domain Bacteria; phylum Desulfobacterota; class Deferrimicrobia; order Deferrimicrobiales; family Deferrimicrobiaceae; genus CSP1-8. Next base: position 287,904 of record CP070783.1, on the reverse strand, counting down.
CCACTGGATCGCCGTGGTCTTCTTTCTGGACCCTTTCGACGGCGCCCCCAGCGATTCGGGATCGTAGGTACAGCGAAGCCCGGTCACCTCCCCCGAAACCGGGTCCCGCTCCACCTCCTCGCACCGGATGAAATAGGCGCTGCGCAGGCGGACTTCCCCGCCGGGGCGGAGACGGATCCAGTCGGCGGGCGGTCGTTCCAGAAAGTCTGACCGCTCGATGAGAATCTCTCGGGAAAGCGGCACCTTGCGCGAGCCCTCCCGGTCGATGTCCCGCGGCCAGTAGGGCGCCTCCAGCCATTCCACCTTCTCTTCCGGATAATTGACGATCGTCGCTTTCAGCGGACGCAGCACGGCCATGACCCGCGGGGCGCGCGCGTTGAGATCGTCGCGGATCGCATCCTCGAGCAAATCCATGCTGACCCGGCTGTTGGCCTTGTCGACCCCGATCCGTTCCGCGAACAGGCGGATCCCCTCCGGCGTGTAGCCGCGGCGGCGCATGCCGGCGATCGTCGGCATCCGGGGGTCGTCCCACCCGGAGACGAGCCCCTCCTCTACGAGGGAAAGCAGTTTTCGTTTGCTCATGACCGTGAAGTCGAGGTTGAGCCGTGCGAACTCGTACTGATGGGGGCGGGGCTCCGGAAAGAGATGATCGAGGAGCCAGTCGTAGATTGCCCGGTTATTCTCGAATTCGAGGGTGCAGATCGAGTGCGTGATGCTCTCGATGGCATCCGACAACGGGTGGGCAAAGTCGTACATGGGATAGATGCACCATTCGTCGCCCCTGCGGTAATGCGCCGCATGCCGGATGCGATAGAGAACCGGATCGCGCATCTTCATGTTCCTGGCCGACATGTCCCCCTTCGCGCGCAATACGTGCGACCCGTCCGGGAACTCTCCGGCGCGCATCCGTGCGAAGAGGTCCAGGTTCTCCCCCACGGATCGTTCCCGGTGGGGACTTTCCCGTCCCGGTTCCGTGACGGTGCCTCGGTACAGGCGGATCTCCTCTTCGGTCAGGCTGTCCACGTAGGCGGCGCCGTCGCGGATCAGCCGGACCGCGAACTCGCAGAATTTCTCGAAGTAGTCCGACGCGAAGAAGAGCTTCTCCCCCCAGTCGAAGCCCAGCCAGCGCACGTCGCGCATGATCGACTCGACGTACTTCATGTCCTCGGTTTCCGGGTTCGTGTCGTCGAAACGCAGATGGCAGACCCCGCCGTTCTCGCGGGCGATCCCGAAGTTCAGGCAGATCGATTTGGCGTGGCCGATGTGGAGATAGCCGTTCGGTTCCGGGGGGAAGCGCGTCACCACCCGGCCGCCGTAACGGCCGGAGAGCGTGTCCCGCCGGACGATCTCGCGGAGGAAATCGAGGCGTCCGGTTTCTTCGGGGAGATGCATGCGTAAACCAATAGCATGCCGCACGGACGGAGTCAAAACGGCGTCAGGGGCGTGCACGCGGGCGGATTGGTTCTTGACGGCGGGGAAATGCTTCGGGTACTCTGATTTTCCCGTTGAGGAGTGGTGAAACGGCATCACGCCTGGCTCTGGACCAGGTTTTCCAGGTTCGAATCCTGGCTCCTCAGCCAAGGGTCCCATCGTCTAGTGGACTAGGACACCGCCCTCTCACGGCGAAAACCCGGGTTCGAACCCCGGTGGGACCGCCAAGAAAACAAAGGGGATTTCTGGATGAACCGGAATCCCCTTCTTTTTT
>CP070783.1:278502-286099 GCA_020346465.1 Deltaproteobacteria bacterium | reverse complement strand
TACATCCTGGCTCGCCCCGGCACGTCGTCCGACTTCACCGTCAGAAATTCCTGGAGCGTATAGGCGGCGCCGTACGCCTCAAGCGCCCAGACCTCCATCTCCCCGAGGCGTTGCCCCCCGAACTGCGCCTTCCCGCCGAGAGGTTGCTGGGTCACCAGCGAATAGGGTCCCGTGGAGCGGGCGTGGATCTTGTCGTCCACGAGGTGGTGAAGCTTCATCATGTACATCGATCCGACGGTGACCTGCTGCTGGAACGACTCGCCGGTCTTGCCGTCGTACAGGGTGGTCTGCCCGGACTCGGACAACCCTGCGGACTTCAGGTACCGCTTGATCTCCTCCTCGTTCGCCCCGCTGAAGACGGGCGACGCCATGAAGACCCCCCCGGACATGAGCGCAGCGACTCTCCGAACCTCCTCATCGGTGAGGTCCTCGACGTAGGACCCGAACCGTTCCGAATCGTGGATTTTCCGGAGCCACTCCTTCACCGCATCCGGGCTGAACTCGCTTTCGATCAACAGCCGGATCTTCTCCCCCAGCTCCCGCGAGGCCCACCCGAGGTGGGTCTCCATGATCTGCCCGACATTCATTCGGGACGGTACTCCGAGCGGATTGAGCACAATGTCGACGGGCGTGCCGTCGGAGAGATACGGCATGTCCTCCTCCGGGACGGTCCGGGAGATCACCCCCTTGTTCCCGTGACGGCCGGCCATCTTGTCCCCGACCGAGAGCTTGCGCTTCATCGCGATGTATACCTTCACCATCTTGAGGACGCCCGGGGGCAATTCGTCCCCTTTCCGCATGCGCCCGATCTTCTCCTCGAAGACCGCCTTGACCAGGCTCACCTGGTCCTGCGCCACCTGATAGATGTCGGCCAGGCGCTCCCCGGCGGTGGGGTCCTCCTCCACCTCGATCTGGGCCCACTGGGCTTTGGGAATCTCCCGGAGAACGTCCTCGGTCAGTTTCTTCTTCTTGTTGAGGATCACATCGGATTTGTCCTTGCCCGTGAGCCGGGTCGCGGACGTCCTGTTCAGAAGGATCGCATGCATCTTTCCGTATGCGGTCTCCATGATGATCCGGATTTCGTCATCCTGGTCCCGCACCAGCCGGTCCATTTCCCTCTCCTCGTAGGCTTGTGCGCGATCGTCCTTCTCCCCGCCCTTTCGGGTGAACACTTTCGAGTCGATGACGATCCCCTCGATCCCCGGCGGCACGCGGAGCGAGGAATCCTTCACGTCACCCGCCTTGTCCCCGAAGATCGCCCGGAGGAGCTTCTCCTCGGGGGAAAGCTGCGTTTCGCCTTTGGGGGTGACCTTCCCCACCAGGATGTCCATCGGTTTCACGCGAGCCCCGATCCGGATGATCCCGCTTTCGTCGAGGTCCTTGAGCGACTCCTCGCTGATATTCGGGATGTCGGAGGTGATTTCCTCTTTCCCGAGCTTCGTCTCCCGGGCGACGCACTCGAACTCCTCGATGTGGATCGAGGTGAAAATGTCTTCCTTGACGATCTTTTCCGAAACAAGGATGGAATCCTCGAAGTTGTATCCGCGCCATGGCATAAAGGCCACGAGAACATTCCTGCCGAGCGAGAGCTCGCCCATCGCGGTCGCCGGGCCGTCGGCGATCACCTCGCCCGACTTTACTTTTTGCCCCAGGGTGACGATCGGCTTCTGGTTGATGCAGGTATTCTGGTTGGAACGCCGGAACTTGACCAGATTGTAGATGTCCGCGCCGTATTTGCCGCTTGCGTCCGGCTCCACCGGACGAATGACGATCCTGCGGGCGTCCACGGATTCCACCGCCCCGCTCCTCCGGGCCTCCACCGCCGCGCCGGAATCCCGGGCAACGACGGATTCCATCCCCGTTCCGATGAGGGGTGGGTCTGTTCGCAGCAGCGGGACAGCCTGACGCTGCATGTTGGACCCCATGAGCGCGCGGTTGGCATCGTCGTGCTCCAGGAACGGGATGAGCGATGCTGCGACGGAGACCAGCTGGTTCGGGGAAACATCCATGAGGGTGACTTCCCCGGCGCGCACCATCGCGAATTCTCCCTCCTTCCGGGCGATCACGATGTCCCGCTCGAACCTGCCCTGCTCGTCGAGGGGGGCGTTCGCCTGTGCGATGACGTGTTTTTCCTCGTCCATCGCGGAGAGAGAGACGATCTCGTTCGTTACCGTGCCGTCCCGAACCACCCGGTAGGGGGTCTCGATGAAGCCGAACTCGTTGATCCGGGCGTAGGTCGAAAGGGACGCAATGAGGCCGATGTTCGGCCCCTCGGGTGTCTCGATGGGGCAGATCCGCCCGTAGTGCGTCGGGTGCACGTCCCGGACCTCGAACCCGGCCCGTTCCCGCGTCAAGCCTCCAGGCCCGAGGGCGGAGACGCGGCGCTTGTGCGTGACTTCCGACAGGGGGTTGGTCTGGTCCATGAACTGGGAAAGCTGCGAGGATCCGAAGAACTCCTTGATGACCGCGGATACCGGTTTCGCGTTGATGAGATCGTGTGGCATCAGGGTCTCGATATCCTGCAGACTCATCTTCTCCCGGATGGCGCGTTCCACCCGCACCAATCCCATCCGGAACTGGTTCTCGATCAACTCCCCCACCGTCCGGACGCGCCGGTTCCCGAGGTTGTCGATGTCATCGGCCTCGCCGACCCCGTTCTTCAGGTTGATGAGGTACCGGATCACCCGGAGGATATCCTCGTACTGCAGCACGGTTGTCTCCAGGTCACCGTCCGGGATCCCGAGCTTGTGGTTCAGCTTGAGCCTGCCGACTCTCGACAGGCTGTAGCGCTCCGGGTTGAAAAACATGTTTTCGAACAGGGAAACCGCGGCTTCCTTGGTCGGGGGGTCGCCCGGGCGCATTTTCTTGTAGATCTCTTTCAGGGCTTCGTCCCGCTCCCGGATCTTGTCCGCCATCAAGCCTTCCCAGATCGCCCTGTCGGCATTCTCCAGGGAGAACACCGAAAGGCCGGCGATCCCCTTTTCCCGGATGAGGGCCAGCGCCTCCTCCGTGATCTTCTGCCCGCACTCGAGGAGTATCTCCCCGGTCTCCGGGTCCGCGATGTCGGTGACGCACACCTTCTGGGTCAGATCCTCGAGGGGGAGATGGATCTTGCCGAACGAAACGTCGGAAAACCGCTCCGCGCGCTTCTTGGACACCTTGATCCCCTTCTTGAAGGCGACCTCGCCGGTCTTGGGGTGGCGGATCTCCATAGGCATCTTGAGCCCGACCATGAGATCGGGGCGGAAGATCTTGGAGTAGCGGTCCCCTTCGACGACCACTTCCTCGACCTCGTAGAACCGCCGCAGCAGCTCCTCGGTGGACATCCCGATCGCCCTCAGGAGGACGGCGATGGGAAATTTCCTCTTCCGGTCGATCTTGACGTACAGCATGTCCTTGTGGTCGAACTCGAAGTCGAGCCACGACCCCCGGTAGGGGATGATCCGTGCGGAGAAAAGGACTTTGCCGGAAGCGTGGGACCGGCCCTTGTCGTGCTCGAAAAAGACGCCGGGCGACCGGTGCAGCTGGCTCACGATGACCCGTTCCGTTCCGTTGATGATGAACGTCGCGCGGGTCGTCATGAGGGGGATCTCCCCGAAGAAGACCTCCTGCTCCTTGACGTCCCGGATGGTTCGGGCGCTTGTCCTCTCGTCCACGTCGAAGATGACGAGCTGCACCGTCACCTTGATCGGGGCGGCGAAGTTCATCCCCCTCTCGCGGCATTCCTCCTCGCTCCACTTCGGCTGCCCGATGGCGCAGGAAAGGAACTCCAGGGTGGCCCGGCCGTTGTAATCCGTGATGGGGAAGATGCTCTTGAAGACGGCCTGCAGCCCGATGTCCCTCCGTTTCTCGGCAGGGACGTCCATCTGCAGGAAATCCTCGTACGATTCCTTCTGCGCCTTGATGAGGTTCGGAATTTCCACGACTTTCCCGATCTTGGAAAAATCGACGCGCTTGATCAGGTTCCGGTATTCCAGATACGCCATGTTCTCACCCCGGTGGTACTGGCAAAGGGTTTCGGGTCGGGGGGCGAATCACGCCCCCCCCTTCCATCAGCGGGCAGGACGGTGATTACTTGATTTCCGCCTTGCCCCCCGCCTCTTCGATCTTCTTCTTCATCTCTTCGGCTTCCTTCTTTTCGATTCCTTCCTTGACGGGCTTCGGGACGCCCTCGACGAGATCTTTCGCCTCCTTCAGGCCCAGCCCCGTGATCTCGCGGATCACCTTGATCACCTGGATCTTCTTGTCCGCGAAATCGGTCAGGATCACATCGAACTCGGTCTTCTCCTCGGCTGCGGGGGCAGCCGCACCGGGCGCCGCCGCTACTGCCACCGCGGGGGGTGCCGCCGTGACGCCGAACTTGTCCTCGAGGGCCTTCACGTATTCGTTTAGCTCGAGCACCGTAAGTCCCTCGATCATCGTCAGAAATTCCTCTTTCGTCATCGTGGCCATCTTCGTTTCCTCCCTGTATCAGGCATTCACCTGTCTGGATTTTTCGTCGTGGATGGATTGGAGCACGTATGCCAGTTTTCTCTGCGGTCCGGAAAGCACCCGCACCAACCGGGTGATGGGCGCCGCCAGCCCTCCGGCCAGCCGGGAAAGGAGCACCTCCCGCGACGGAATGTCCGCCAGCATCTCGATCTCCCCGGACGATAGAACCTTTCCCTCGAAGTATCCGGCCTTCAGCCGGATCTTCTTGTTGCCGGCCGCGTACTCCCTCATCGCTTTCGCCAGCAGCTGGGGATCCTCCATCGTGAAGCCGATGGCGGTCGGCCCGGTAAAGAACTCCTCGAGCTGGGCAAACCCGGAATCTTTCGCTGCCCTGCGGATCAGGGTGTTCTTCACCACCTTGAATTCCGCGCGGATCTCCCGGAGTTTTTTCCGGAGACCGGTGATCTCGGCCACCGTGAGGCCGCGGTACTCGGTGAGCACGGTACCTTTCTGGTTGGCGATGAGTCCCCGCATCGCCTCTACGGTGTCCGCCTTGCTCGTCTTTTTCACCTCGCTCACGCCCCCTTCCTTTGTAGAGTGGTTACCTTCTTCGAAACCTCTGTCAAAGTCCGAGGGCCAGGAGACGGTGAATCCGTCTGTTCACCATGGTCGAAGATCCCTCTCGTCTGCGCGGGCCGGGCGTTCGCCCCATTACTCGCCGGACGGCGAACCCGCGGTCTTTGACAAAAGAAGTTCCCGTTTGGCAATGATCGAACCCCGCTATTCCGTCTGGAGCGCACTCGCATTGAGCCTGATTCCCACGCCCATCGTCGAGGAGATCGCGATGGAGCGAATGTACGTTCCCTTGGCGGCGGACGGCTTCGCCTTCACAATCGCCTCGTGGAACGCGAGAAAGTTCTCCTTGATCCGGTCTTTCCCGAAACTGATCTTTCCGATCCCGGAGTGCAGGGTCCCGGTCTTGTCCACCTTGAACTCGACCTTGCCCCCCTTCAGGTCGCGCACGGCCTTGCCGACCTCGAACGTGACCGTTCCCACCTTCGGGTTCGGCATCAGCCCTCTCGGCCCCAGAATCTTCCCGATCTTGCCGACCGCGCCCATCATGTCCGGCGTCGCAACGGCCTTGTCGAATTCGAGCCATCCCCCCTGGATCTTCGCGACGAGGGTATCGGAGCCCACGAAATCGGCCCCTGCCTCCTGGGCCTCCTTTTCCTTCTCCCCCTTTGCGAACACCGCGACCCGGACGGCCTTCCCGGTTCCGTTCGGGAGCACCACGGATCCTCTTACCTGCTGGTCCGGGTACTTCGGGTCTACGCCCAGACGCATCGCCACCTCGACCGTCTCGTCGAATTTGGCGGTCGCCGTCCCCTGCAGCAGGTCCAGCGCATCGTCGAGAGAATACTTTGCCTCCCTGTTCACTTTCTTCCGTGATTCCAGGTACTTTTTGCCGCGTTTCGGCATTTCTTCCTCCCTTCCGTCTCAGAGATCAGACGATTTCAAGCCCCATGCTCCGGGCTGTTCCCTCAATGGTTTTGATCGCCGCCGCCACGTCCTTCACGTCGAGATCGACCATCTTGAGCTTCGCGATCTCCTCGACCTTGGCCCGGGGGATCGTCCCGCACTTCTCCCGTTTCGGCGTCTTGCTTCCTTTCTCGATTCCTGCGGCCTTCAGCAGAAGGACCGACGCGGGAGGGGTCTTCATGATGAAGGTGAAGGACCGGTCCGCGTAGACCGTGATCACCACCGGGATGATCATCCCCTCCTGGGAGGCCGTCTTCGCGTTGAAGGACTTGCAGAACTCCATGATGTTGACGCCGTGCTGCCCCAGGGCGGGCCCCACGGGGGGGGAGGGATTTGCCTTCCCTGCCGGAATCTGGAGCTTGATCTGCGTGATGATCTTTTTCGCCATGGGTCTTCTCCCCCCGTCCTGTCAGCTTTTTTCCACCTGGGTAAAGTCGAGTTCCACGGGAGTCGCCCGCCCGAAGATGGAGACGAGGACGACCACTTTCCCCTTGTCCGGCTTGATGCTTTCCACGATCCCGTTGAAATTCGAAAAGGGCCCGTCGGTGACACGGACGCTCTCCCCTTCCGTGAAGGATACCTTCGGTTTCGGCTTCAGGCGCCCTTCCGCCATCTGGGACCGGATTTCCTCGACCTCGGACGGGGGGATCGGAGCTGGACTCTTGCCGCCCACGAACCCCGTCACTTTCGGGGTGTGGCGGACCAGGTGCCACGTCTTTTCGTCGAGTTCCATCTGGACGAGGAGATACCCCGGAAAGAAACTGCGCGTCCCCGTGCGCTTCTTTCCCTTCTTCATTTCGACCACGGTTTCCGAAGGGATGAGCACATCCCCGAACCGGTCCTGGACCCCTTCCGCCTCGATCCGGTTCTGAAGGGATTCCTTCACTTTCTTCTCATACCCGGAATAGGTATGAACCACGTACCACTGTCTCGTCATCGAGCCCTCTTATTTGGGAGTTAGTAGTTCAGGACGGTATACACGATCCTTCCCAGGGCGTAGTCGACCAACCCCAGGAACAGAACGATGACAAGTACGGTGACGATCACTACGGCCGTCGAGGAAACCGTTTCCTTGCGCCCCGGCCAGGTCACCTTCTTCATCTCGGTCTTGAACTCCCGCCAGAACCCCGATATCTTCTGGAGCAGGCCGGCTTCCGCCTGCTGCCTTGGCCTCGTCTCCTCCGTCGCCGTTCTCGTCCCCGGAAGGCGTTCGAACAATCGATCCTTGAATGATTTCGCCATGAATCGCGTTTCTCCCGTTCCAACAGGTGAGGATGGCAGGCCAGGAGGGATTCGAACCCCCATCACCCGGATTTGGAGTCCGGTGCTCTAACCGTTAGAGCTACTGGCCTTCCCCCATTGCGGCTACTTGGTCTCCTTGTGCGGCGTGTGCTTCCTGCACGAAGGGCAGAATTTCTTCAGCTCCAGCTTCTCGGTCATCGTCTTCTTGTTCCGGGTGGTGGTGTAGTTCCTCTCCTTGCACTCGGAACAGGCCAGCGTGATGATGTCTCGCATCCTTCTCCCCGGTCCCCTTTCCCGTTCTCGTTATTCGACGATCTCCGAGACGACGCCGGCCCCCACGGTCCGCCCGCCCTCCCGGATCGCGAACCGCAGCTCCTTCTCCATC
>CP070783.1:270738-278402 GCA_020346465.1 Deltaproteobacteria bacterium | reverse complement strand
AAACTGCTTGCCGAAACCGCGAGGAAGCACACAGGCAAGCCTGCCGTTGTTTTCGAAGGCACTGCCTACACCTTTCTTGCGTTCGATCGGGAGGTGGAGCGTTACGCGGCCGCGCTCCATGCGTCGGGTGTCGGGAAAGGCGACCGCGTTGCCATCCAGCTCCCGAAGCGGATGGAGGTCCTCTTCCTCCACTTCGCCATCCTCTCGCTCGGCGCGATCACCCTGCCCCTCAACCCTTCGTTCCGGGCCGGGGAGGTCGAGTATTTCCTTTCGGATTCCGGAAGCTCCCTTTTCGTGACGGACGAACAACGGTTCGCGTCGGCGGAAAGCGAGGTCCGGGGTCTTCGGGAAGTCCGGACACTCCTCGTGGACGGGGCCCAAAGGGAAGGGGCGGACAGTCTTACCGAACGGCTTGCCCGAACGCCGAAAGGGTTCTCGCGTGCCTATCCGGCCGGCGATGACGACGTCGCCTTGCTCTGCTACACCTCCGGGACGACCGGCAGGTCCAAGGGGGCGATGATCACGCACCGGAACCTGATATCGAACATGCTGGCTCTCGAGGCCGCCTGGGAATGGACCGCCGCCGACGTTCTCCTCCATGCGCTTCCCCTGTTCCATGTGCACGGGTTGAACGTCGCTGCGCAAGGAAGCCTCTACGCCGGCTCCACCCTCATCATGCACGAGAAGTTCGAGGCGGGGAGGGCATGGAAGGCGCTGGAGGAGGAACGGTGCACTCTCTTCATGGGGGTCCCCACGATGTACCAGAGGCTCATGAACGAGTGGGAGAAGAGGGAGAGAAAGCCCGATCTGCGCGCAATACGGGTCTTCATCTCCGGTTCCGCGCCTCTCACCGAAAACCTCTTCCACCAGTTCGAAAGCGCCACGGGGTTCCGGATCCTGGAGCGGTACGGCATGACCGAGACGGGAATGATTGCGTCCAATCCCATCGACCCGGCCGAGCGAAAGGCGAAAAGCGTGGGGTATCCCCTCGGAGGAGTCACGGTACGGGTGGTGGGGGAGGACGGCTCCGATATGCCGCCGGGAGACGTGGGGGAGGTGTGGATCCGGGGGGACAACGTGTTCCGGGGATACCGGGGGATGCCCGGGAAGACGCAGGAATCCTTTGTCAAGGGGTGGTTCCGGACGGGAGATCTGGGGTACCAGGACCCGGAGGACCGCGGGAGGCTGTATCTGGTCGGCAGGGCGAAAGAGTTGATCATCACCGGCGGATACAACGTATACCCGAAGGAGGTCGAAACGATCCTGGAGAGCCATGAAGCCGTGAGGGAATCGGCGGCGATCGGCCTGCCGGACGAGGAGTTCGGGGAGAAAGTCGTTGCCGTGGTCGTCCTGAAGGAGGGAAAGGGTTCCCTTCTTCCGGAGGCCCTTGTCGAACATTGCAAGAGGCGGCTGGCCCCGTTCAAGTGCCCCAAGCAGATCGCAATCGTTGCGGAACTCCCCCGGAATGCGATGGGGAAGATCCAGAAAAATCGGATCCCACCTATTTTTTTGGGGGAAAAGTTGGATGAATCGAATTCACGGGGGGTATAATGACCGAACCTAACGACAAAAAGGGGGGGGATACAATGAAAATCGCAAAAACGGGATGGGTTCTGTCTTTCGTCCTGATCGGGCTGTTGAGTTTCCCGGTTCTGCCTCCGGCCCATGCGGCGGATGCAAAAGTCCTCAAGATTTCCCATCAGTTTCCCGGTGGAACGGCGGATGAGGGGGATTTCCGGGATCGTATCGCGCGGAAGTTTGCTCAGGAAGTGGAGAAACGCACGAATGGCGCGCTGAAGTTCGAAATCTACCCCGCCGGGTCCCTGGTGAAATCGAAACAGCAGTTCGACGCCATGTCGCGGGGTGCGCTCGACATGTCCGTGTTCCCGCTGGCGTACCAGGGGGGGAAGCTCCCGATAGCCAATATCACGCTCATGCCGGCGCTGATTACGAGCTACGAGCAGGGGCTTCGGTGGAAGACGGCTCCCATCGGGCAGGAGCTGACGAAGGCTCTGGAGAAGAACGGCGTCAAGATCATCACGTGGGTATGGCAGGCGGGCGGCAACGTCTCCCGGGACAGACAGATTCTTAATCCGGAAGATGTGAAAGGCCTGAAGGTGCGGGGCGCCGGGAAGTCGATCGAACTCATGCTCAAGGCGGCCGGTGCCGCGATCGTCAGCTTCCCGTCGGACGAAAGCTACAGCGCCCTGCAGTCCGGGGTGGCCGACGGAATGTGGACGTCCAGCGCATCTCTCGTGAGCTACCGTCTCTACGAGGTGGGTAAGCATGTGACCACCGCCCAGAACAAGACCTTCTGGTACATGTTCGAGCCTCTTCTGATGGCGAAGTCCACCTATGACAGTCTCACCCCGGAGCAGCAGAAGATCGTCACGGAGGTGGGCGCTTCCCTGGATTCGTTTGCGGTGAAATCCGCCAAGGAGGACGATCGGCAGGTGGCCGAGGTCTATAAGAAGGCCGGGGTTGCCGTTCACGACATGGACGAGGCGACGTTCGAGAAGTGGCGCAAGATTGCCGAGGAAAGCGCGTGGAAGGAATTCGCCGCCACCGTCCCGGACGGGAAGCGCCTGATAGACCTGGCGATATCGGTGAAGTAGTTCCGGCGGTACCGACATGCGGCGAGCCTGGGGGCCATTCCAGCTCCTGATGCGGTGGAGCAACGTCGTCACGGGCTATGCGAGTGCGCTTCTGATCGTTTTTTCCACGTTCGCGATCTCGTTCGAGGTCGTGGCGCGCTACTATTTCCGGGCGCCCCATGACTGGCACCTCGAACTGAACATCTTTTTGCTGATCGCCTCGACGTTCATGGCCGCCGCGTTTACGCAGGAAGCGCGCGCCCATGTCGGGATCGAGGTGCTGGAAAGCATGCTGTCGCCTCGATGGAACTGGTGGCGGCATCTGCTCGCCGACATCCTGTCGGCCGCGTTCTGCGCGTTTATTTCCTTCTACGTGTGGCGCTATTTCTTCGAGGCCTGGGAGGGAGGTTGGGTGACCGACTCCATCTGGGCGCCCAGGCTCTGGATTCCCTATCTCTTCATGTCCCTGGGGATGACCATGCTGACCCTTCAGTTTCTCGTCCAGATCATTGACGATCTGCTGGCTCCCCTCGTCCGAAAGGAGTAGCATGGACGTTTTCTCGATCGGGGTTCTCTATATCGGTTCCGCGCTGCTGCTTCTCCTCAGCGGCATCCCGATCGCGTTCGCCCTCGGGGGAGTCGCCGTCACGTTCATGTTTCTCTTCATGCCCCCCTCCAATATCCAGATCATTGCGGAAACCTTGTACGGGGAACTGAACAACTTCACGCTGCTCGCGATCCCCTTGTTCATCCTCATGGGTTCCGCGGTCGGCAAGACGAACGCGTCGATGGATTTGTACGAGGCGATGCACCGCTGGTTTGCCCGGCTGCCGGGCGGTCTTGGGGTCGCCAACGTGGCGGGCTGTTCCATCTTCGCCGCCATGTGCGGCTCCAGTCCGGCCACCTGTGCGGCGATCGGCGGCATGGGCATTCCCGAGATGCGTAAGCGCGGGTACTCGGCGGGACTGGCCTCCGGCCTGATCGCCGCCGGGGGCACGCTCGGGATCCTCATTCCGCCCAGCGTCACCCTGATCATCTACGGGATCATCGTGGAGCAGTCCATCGGGAAACTGTTTCTTGCAGGCGTTATCCCCGGCTTCCTATTGGCGTTTCTTTTCGCCGTATGGGTCGTGATCGCTTCCCTGCGGGAAAAACGGCGCGCCCACGCGGGGCAAGGCGGCGAGCAGGCGAAGGAAATGCTCAAAAACGAGAACTTCACCTGGAAGGAGAGGCTGGAAACCCTCCCGCGGATGGTCCCGTTCCTGGCCCTGATCGTGCTCGTGATGGTGGCCCTGTACGGCGGCTTTGCGACCCCATCCGAAGTGGCGGCGGTCGGCGCATTCGGGGCGTTGGCGCTCGTCGTGATCGTGTACCGGACCTACCGGTGGAAGGACATCAAGGGGATTCTCGCGGGCACCGCGCGGGAGTCGTGCATGATCATGATGATCATCGCCATGGCCTTCCTGTTCACCTATGTGATGAGCTATCTGCACATCTCCCAAAGCGCGACGGAGTGGCTTGTCGGATTGCACTTGTCGAAGTGGTCCTATCTTTTCTGGGTGAACATCCTGCTGCTCGTTCTGGGCTGTTTCCTGCCGCCGGTGGCGATCATCCTGATGGTGACGCCGGTGATCATGCCGGGGATTCTCGCTCATGGGTTCGACCCGATCTGGTTCGGCATCGTGATGACCATCAATATGGAGATGGGACTGATCACCCCTCCCGTCGGCCTGAACCTGTTCGTCATCAACGGAATCGCGCCGGACATCGATTTTCGGGAAATCATGTGGGGGGTGATGCCGTTCATCGCCATCATGGCGCTCTATATCCTGCTGCTCGCGGTCTTCCCGGAAATCGTGATGTGGCTTCCCGAACGGCTGCTCGGTTCGTGAGACGGGAAATGGCAAACAGACCACTTGCGGATCCGGGACCGACGTGGTACATTGTCGTCAGATCGAAACTCCCCGAGACACAATCCTCTCCACAAGGGACCTTTCGAAGAAGCGGGATGCCGCCGTGGCCGGCGTTTGAAGCTTCTCCTGAAACTTCACCATGCGGAAAGATCGGACGGGCGAACAGCGTGCTCCCCCGATTGTGCTTGGTGAAAAACGTCAGGAGAAGAAGAGAAGATGACAGAACAGAGAACGTCGCTGGAAAGAAGATCGTTTGAAACGTTCGGGCTCCGCCCCGAAATCCTCCGCGCCGTAGCGGAGAAGAACTACACCACCCCGACCCCCATCCAGGAGAAGGCGATCCCCTTCGTGCTCGAGGGGAAGGACCTCCTCGGCTGCGCCCAGACCGGCACCGGGAAGACGGCCGCCTTCGCGCTCCCGATCCTTCACCGCCTGCAGGAGAAGCCCTGGACGGGGCGCGGGCGGAGGCCGATCCGGGTCCTCGTGCTGACGCCTACGCGGGAACTGGCCTCCCAGATCGCGGAGAGCTTCGGAGCGTACGGCAGGCACACGGGCCTCCGTCACGCCATCGTGTTCGGTGGCGTCAGCCAGCACTCGCAGGCGCAGGCCCTCAAACAGGGGATCGACATCCTCGTGGCCACGCCCGGACGGCTGCTCGACCTGATGTCGCAGGGGCTCGTCCACCTGAAGACCGTCGAGACCTTCGTCCTGGACGAGGCCGACCGGATGCTCGACATGGGCTTCATCCATGACATCCGGCGGATCATAGGCCAATTGCCCGGGAAGCGGCAGACCCTGTTCTTCTCGGCCACGATGCCGGGGGAGATCCGGGGGCTCGCCGACAGCATCCTGCGTGACCCGGTACGGATTGCCGTCACGCCCGTGGCGACACCGGCCGGAGCCGTGGCGCAGCGGGTCCACTTCGTGGAGAAGCCGGAAAAGATCGATCTGCTCAAGCACCTGCTGGGGGACCGTTCCGTCAAGAACGCACTGGTCTTCACCCGCACCAAGCACGGGGCGGACAAGGTCACCAAGCAGCTCGAACGCCACAATGTCCGGGCCGAGGCGATCCACGGCAACAAGTCGCAAAACGCCCGGGAGAAGGCCCTGGGAAACTTCAAGCGGGGCCGGACGAGGGTGCTCGTGGCGACCGACATCGCCGCCCGGGGCATCGACATCGTCGACCTGTCCCACGTGATCAACTTCGACCTTCCCAACGAGCCGGAGAGCTACGTTCACCGGATCGGCCGCACGGGCAGGGCAGGGGCCTCCGGCATCGCGTTGTCCTTCTGTTCCCACGAGGAGCGCCCCTTCCTCGCGGACATCGAACGGCTCATCCGCAAACACCTCCCGGTGGCGGAGGGGCATCCCTTTCGCTCCGGACGCAATCCCGGTCCCCCGACGGACCTCGACCCGCGGCGGGCGCACGTCGTGCCCGTCCTTTCCATGACCCGTGCCGGCGAGTCGTTCCGGCCGGGGCGCATGGACGCCTTCCCCGGCCGTTCCGACGGACGGCCGGGCCGATCGAGACGGGAGTCGAAGCCGGGCGCCGGTTCCGGAGGCGGCAAGCAGGGAAACCGGGAGGCGGAGCGCCGCCACGCGCGGTAGGGCACACCGTCCACCGGTGACGGGGGAGCGGAAGGATCGGCGGGATTCCCCATCGATCTGTGGTATCGTACAGGGAAAGTTAACCGTCCGCAGTCAAAGAGATCCCGAGAATCGTGCTCATGACCTCTTTTGCGGCCCTAGCGATTTCGAAGGAGGTCTTATGGGCAAGAAACTGTACGTCGGGAATCTTCCCTTTTCCGCAACGGAGGATTCGCTGAAAGAAACGTTTTCCAGGTTCGGCACGGTGGAATCGGTGAACATCATCACGGACCGGTACACCGGCCAGAGCAAAGGGTTCGGTTTCATCGAGTTCTCGACCAAGCAGGATGCGGCCGAGGCCATCTCCAAGATGAACAGCGCCGAAATGGACGGAAGGACGCTCAAGGTATCCGAAGCCCTTCCCCAGGCCCCCCGCGATGGAGGGGGAGCGCGGCGAAGCTATGGCGGAGGCGGCAGAGGCGGCGGGTTCCGCCGGTAGCCGTCCGTCCCCGCATCGGAAGGTGTCTCACGGGGGCCATGGCTGGTCCATGGCCCCCTGCGGTGTTGCACTGCCACGTGCTCGAACACGAGGACCATGCCATGATGGCGCTTTTCGACGTCATTCCATGAACTCCGATATTTCCTCTTCCCTCCATCTCGCAGGTTTTTGGACGGCTCACCTATCCTTGCTTTGTTTCCGGGACTTCTCCACTTTCCTCGCCCGTTTTTCGCCTTGACAGCCCCTCCCCCCGCTCCCTATCTTTTATGCTATCCTTCCTCGGGCTTGCGATCACCGTGGGGCGTGGGGGCCGGAACCTCCGTTTCCGGCATTTTTATATAAGGACCAGGGGGAGCAAATCGGGCGAGGCGTTCGTAGGATCAAGGATCAACGGGATGCAACGGGAGAAAAGGAGGAAGAAGCAATGCGAACACGGTCACTGGTTGGCGTTTGTGTCCTTGCAGGGTTTCTGGCGTTCATCCCTTCCGGCTGGGTTCAGGCAGAGACGATCAAGATCGGCATCAACGCCCCGCTCACGGGCGACATCCCCAAGGTAGGCGAGGGGAGCAAGTTCGCGGCCCAGATGTGGCTCGAGGACGTGAAAGCCGCCGGTGGTCTTGCGGTGGGGGGGAAGAAGTATCCGGTCGAGCTCGTCATCGAGGACAACGAGTCCAAGGCGGAATCCGCCGTGAAAGTCGCCACCAAGATGATCACCGAGGACGGGGTGCTCTTCATGGTGGGCCCGCAGGCCTCCAAGCAGGCCGTCCCGGCGGGCGGGATCGCGAACAACTACAATACGCCGATGATCACCCCGTGGTCCACCAATCCCGACACCACCAAGGACCGGCCGTACGTTTTCCGTGCCTGCTTCCTCGATCCCTTTCAGGGGCCGGTGCTGGCCAATTTCATCACGCAGGAGTTCAAATTCAAGAAAGCCGCGGTCCTGTACGACGTGGCGAGCGACTACCCCAAGGGCCTTGCCGAGTTCTTCAAGAAGGCCTGGGAAGGGATGCATGGCCCCGGGTCCGTCGTGGCCTACGAAAGCTTCACCACCAAGGACACCGACTTCAG
>CP070783.1:262804-270638 GCA_020346465.1 Deltaproteobacteria bacterium | reverse complement strand
TCGGTCTGAAAAGCATTAACTTATCTCGGCCCGATTCAAGGGGGGAGGTCAAGCGAACTTTCGGATCTGCAGGGAGGTTGCGATACGCAAAGGGAAGAAAAGGGTGTCAGCCAAGAAATAGAGATGCCGACCGACACCCACAAGGGCATGTCAACTTCCCGTCTTACAGATTGCCGTTCTTGTCGGTCTTGATCAGATAAAAGTCTTTTCCGGTATTCGGCCAGGCCGATCCGCCGAGGATATATCCACCGTCCGACGTCCTTTCCACCGAAGAGGCCGTGCACATGGTCAGGAATGTCGACCAGTTGAAGGTCTTCTGCCAGACCAGGTTGCCGGAGGCGTCGGTCTTGAAGAGCTGGACGTCGAAACTGTCTGATCCGGCAAGGACATATCCCCCGTCGCCAGCCGCTGCGACCGAATTCGGGGTAGTGGGCATGGTGGTTCCGCCGAACGTCGTGCTCCAGACCGTCGATCCCGTTGCATCGACCTTGTGCAACGAATAGACATACCCGGAAAGCGTCGCCGATACCCCGGACACGACGAAATTCCCATCCGCATCCTCGAGGAGATCGTAGCCATGCTGGGTCAGGGTATCCCCGAAGTGTTTCTCCCAGAGTAGGTTTCCATCGGCGTCGGCCCGGATCAGGTAGAGATCCGGAGTCTGGGACGGGTCGAACGATCCGGTCGTCCCTGCGACGACGAAGCCGCCCCCCTCGACCTCGATGACCGAGTAGCCGATGTCCGTGGCCGTTCCGCCAAACCGTTTCTCCCAGGAAACATTCCCGCTCGAATCGAGCTTGACAAGGTACAGATCCTCCATGCCGAAGCCCACGACGTCGGTGGCAGGGCTCAAGGACTCGATGTAGCCTGTCAAGATGAACCCGCCGTCCGCAGTCGGCTCGATGGAGTACGCCCGGCTGTTCAGGTCGTTCGTGAAAATCCGGTTCCAGACCGTGTTGCCGCCGGCGTCGAGCCTGTAGACGGCCGAATAGGCGGACACGGAGTTATCCGTGTATCCTGCGACCACGAAGCCTCCGTCGGCTGTTTCCCGAACCGACTGCGCGTAATCGTCCCTCGTGTCCCCCAGATACTTCGTCCAGAGAAGGCCCCCGGTCGCGTCGGTCTTGACGAGCATCATGTCCAGCCCATTGGCCGTGTTGGTGTTGCTCCAGCCGGCAGCGACGTAGCTGCCGTCGCTCGTTTCCTTCGCGGAGAGCGCCACGTCGAAGTTCGTCGCTGTCCCGTAGATGTTCTCCCAGGTCAAGACAAGCCCCACCAGGTCGGCCCAGCGATATACGGTGGACAGCTCGTACTCCGGGTCGGCATCGATGTCGACCTCCACCCGCACCTGGCTGATGGAAAGGGGGGTGATCCGCTCGGAGGTCTGTGCTGCGCCGGTCAGCAGCACCGGCCCGCCGGCATCGGGGATTTCGACGTTGAACTCGCCGGGATGATGGAACTGGAGCGGCGACTGGACGCTCACGTCGACATACCCCTCGGCCTCGAGGTATACCCGCCCCGACACACGCTCCGTGCAATAGGTCGGCGTGTATGGTGCGTCGCAGGACGTTTCGTAGGCCATGTTTTCCAGCCGGAAGGTTTCCCCGGTGTGTTCGTTGCGTCCGTCCGCGCCGAAGATGACGGTGGAGGAAACGTCCCCTAAATTGGAGAACAGTTCCACCGTGCCTGCGACGGTGGCATGCTCCGTGGGTGTCTGGATCGTCAGAGGCTCCAGGGACATGGTCGCGTGGGTGATTTCGAGGTTGATTATGTCGAACGAGAGGATCTGGAATATGAGCTTGCCGTCATAGGTGATGCCGTCCCCGTCGTTGAAGTTCGCAAAACCGAAGGTGATGGTGCCCGTTCCATTGTCTTCGATCGTGCCGGAATAGGTCATCGTTCCGCTTACGGTGCCCTGGATGGTGCCGCTCACGGGGGTGGCCTGCGGAACCGCCAAAGAAAGCTTCGCGGAACGCATCCGGAGCGAGGAGACGGCCATTGCGACCGGACTTGCGCCGGTGCCTGTTTCCGGAAGAGTGAGGGAGTTGCCGAGTACCATGTTGAAAAAGGGCATCGAGTTGGCCGATGTTAGGATTGCCTGGGTCACCAGGCCCTTGTAGAGTGCGGGCGAAGTTTCATCGCTGCCTCCACCACCACCGCCGCATCCTGCGAGAGCGAACACGAAAGCAGTCACGCAAGCAGTCATGAACCTTCTCATTTTTCTTTCCTCTCTGCACCTCTTCAGGAGAGGTGCTGCCCTGGGAAAAATTTCTGCATTGTGTGGAATAGGAGACGCGACTGGAAAAAAAGGCCGGTATCCCTCCGTACTCGTTGGGATCTCCGGCCCATAGAATGGACCATCACTTTGTTCCGCCCGTCTAAAAGGTTTTAAGATCGTGTTTATGTATTCTGTTAATAACATTATTGTTTTTCCGCAAAGCGTTGTCAATGGCATTCCCGGGGGGGAGCTTCGGATCGATTCCTGATCCTGTAGCAGAGCGTACGAATAGGATCAACGGTTATAATTTGACAATGCAGGTCAACGGGGACGGCGTTGTGTATGTCTATACATTTTGGTCAACTGTGCCCAGATTGTGCCCACGAGGAATCAAGGCGGTTCACGGCCCTTTGTAACCCATCCATATTGTTGAGGTAAATTTTCGCAAAATTCTTCAACGCATAGCCATGATGCCAATTATATCTATTGCTTAAAGATGTTACGGGGAGCCTATCCCCCCCGAAGGTCGGCCCCTGCATCTTATCTTGCTTGAACAGGAATCCGATTGGTCACGAGGGCAGTTATCCATCTTGTGTCCGAACCGCTACTAACGCTGAAATCCGAAAAACCCCCTCGTCCCGTTGGCCCAAAACGGGATGAAGGTCAGCTCCTCCCGGGAAATCTGCGCAAACGGCAGCTTCACTCGTCTTGGGCTTGACAGTGGAAAAACCGATTGAAAGAATCGCCATCATGATCCCGCAGCGTGCTCGGACCACGCTCGCCGCAAGCTGCATCATCCACTTCCTGCACGACGGATGCTCCGATCTCCTGTATGTTCTTCTCCCCGTATGGGCTCGCGAGTTCTCCCTCTCCTTCGCACAGGTTGGCCTGCTGCGCGCCGCTTATACAGGCGCACTTGCCCTGTTCCAGGTCCCGGCGGGATATCTGGCGGACCGCTGGGGCGAACCGCGCATCCTGGCCGCCGGAACCTTCCTCACAGCCGTCGGTTTTTTCTGCGTTGGGACCGCGGGAGGTTTCGTTCCGCTCCTCGTGTTTCTGTCGATCGGCGGCCTTGGCTCCAGCACCCAGCATCCGTTATCGTCCTCATTGGTTTCCCGTGCCTACGAGGCGGGGCGTCGCCGCGTGGCCATCGGGACGTACAACTTCTCGGGGGATCTGGGCAAGGTGACTTGGCCGGCCTGTACGGCCTTTGTCACCGCGTGGGCGGGTTGGCGCTGGGCTGCACAGGGCATCGGGCTGGTCGTCCTGGCCGCCGCGGTCGGCATCTTTTTCCTCTTGGCATCACTGGTGGGCAGCCCCCCGGGTTCCTTGGCAACTTCAAACGCAGACCGTCTTGGCAACGGGTGGGGAATCCGGAACGCGCGGGGCTTCTCGCTGCTCTCCACGATCCACGGCATCGACAACGGGTCGCGAACCGTCTTTCTCACCTACATGCCGTTCCTCTTGCTCGGCAAGGGCGCGGGTATGGATCTGATGTGGCTGGCGTTGGGGGTGACCTTTGCCGGCGGGGCCACGGGAAAGTTCGTCTGCGGGCTCCTGGCCGAGCGGTGGGGCATCATCCGGACGGTCCTCGTCACTGAGACCGCAACGGTCCTCGGCATTCTGCTGCTCCTGGCCCTCCCCGTGACACCGGCGTTGTTCCTCCTGCCCATCCTGGGCATCGCACTCAACGGAACCTCGTCCGTACTGTACGGCACCGTCGCCGAGTTGGTGGGGCCAGAGCGACGCTCGCGTGTCTACGGCCTTTTCTACACCATTGGCATCGGCACGGGCGCGCTGGCGCCGCCGCTCTTCGGTCTTCTCTCCGATGCGGCCGGCGTTCCGGTGACGTTGGCGGTCCTGGCTGTGGTGATCCTCGCAACGCTCCCTCTTGCCCACCTCCTCCGACCGGCCGTCGAGGGCAATCCTTTGTAGCCCCTTGTTCATTCTCGCCTGTCTCGTATCCCTGCTTGCCACGGCGATGAGGGTGCAGGGATTACCGTCAATTGCCCTGCAGGATCGCTTAGAGGTGGATCAAAGCAGGGTGGTTCTTTTTTCCAGAGTCATTCCCTTATGGATACACCTTTGCTGCATGAGTATTATGTTTGTGGTCAGATATGTTCTATCTCTGTGTAGCCAATTGAAGGAATGTAATGCCTAAGGCGACAATGGGGACTTTATATACGATAAATTCAACGAGGATGATATTTCTCTGCCTAACCGCAGGCTGGAGCTGACGGCTGCCCGTCGAAGTACCTGAGGCTCCGCAAGTGGAGCTAACGGTTAGACGGCCAAAGGAACCAATATGAGATGGTTTGCTATTGCTTGCGGGTTTTTGATGGCCGCTATCGGAATCGTGGGCATTGGCCATACGTCCTTGCTCCTTGACGCCACGAGTTTCACACTCACTTCTTTAGGGCTCTATATTGCGGCAGCCGGCTCCCGAAACGATCACATTCCCGGGGATGGGGCAACCAAACTCCTGGAGTTCCATCCAGACTTCGGGAGGTTTTTTATACTGATATACGGTGGACCGGCCATGGGGGGCCAAACAGAGCGGCGAGCGCACTTCGGGGAAGACCGGTCGATCAGCCCGAACCCCCGACACATCGCCTTGGCAGGTTCCCGGCACGTGCTGGGCCGAAGCCGGCCGGAGGAGATCGAGATCATCCGCCTGGGGTGGATCGGGGATTCCATGATCTGACTGACGTTTCCGTGACCGATCCTTCCTGACCTGGGGGTTGATATCCTGTGCGGAGGGGTGATTTGTGACGAGCACGGTGTCGAGAGGCGCCCGCAGAACCGCGCTTGTGACGGGCGCATCTAGCGGAATCGGAGAGGCCTATGCCAGGCATCTTGCCGCCCGGGGCTATGACCTGATCCTGGTAGCCCGCAGGCAAGATAGGCTTGCAAAGCTTGCCGACGAACTGGCAAGAACCCACGGGGTGGAGGCGGAAGCCCTGGCGGTGGACCTGACCGAGGAAGCAGGTCTTGGAAAGGTGGAGGAGCGGATCGCCCGCGCCGGAGACCTGGACTTTCTTGTCAACAACGCGGGCTTCGGCACGCGGGGTCTATTTTTCAAGGCCGATGTCGAAGAACAGGACCGGATGCACCGGCTCCACGTGCTTGGTGTCGTGCGGCTTTGCTACGCGGCACTTACCAGGATGGTCACCCGCGGGAAGGGGAGCGTAGTGAACGTCTCCTCGGTAGCCGCCTTCGCCCAGAGTCCAGGCAACGCTTCTTACTGTGCTACCAAGGCGTGGATGAATAGCTTCACGGAAGGGTTGTACCTCGATCTTGCCGCATTCGGGTCGCCTGTGAAAGTGCAGGTGCTCTGTCCTGGTTATACCCTGACGGAATTCCACGATGCCACGGGGATCGGCAGGGATCATATTCCCGCCGGCTGGTGGGCATCCGCGGAGGATGTGGTGGCCGCCTCCTTGCGGGGACTTTCGCGGGGGAAACTGTTCGTCGTGCCCGGCCTGCGATACAGGTTTTACGTGTTCCTGATAAAGGTTCTCCCCGGATTTGTTGTCCGCTCCCTGGCTCTTCAGATTCGTGGGAAGGTTCGCCGGTAATCGGTCATGGAGAGGCCTACAACCTTTTTATTTTCAGCGACCTGCACTTGAGTGAAGATCGCGGTCCAGGGACGGGAAATTCTCGAAGAACGTTGATTTCTTCTTCGATCAGGATTTTGCCCGTTTCCTCGCTTACTACGAGGACGCGCGTCCATGGGACAGTGCGAGGTGGCACCTGATCATCAACGGAGACTTTCTCAATTTTCTTCAGGTGATCGCTCCAGACGGCGCGCCGTTGACTCGGCGCCCTGGATCGCATCATCCGAATAACGGTCACAAACGCTATGAGTACAATTGTTGCGAAGCCTCTTAAGGTGGCGATTATCGGTGCCAGTGGAACCTACGGCAAGGAGGGTAAGATGAAGTTGCTTGGTTTCGGATCAACAGGAGGCACGGGACGAGAGCTGCTAAAACAGGCTCTCGATCAGGGCTATAACGTTGTGGCATTTGCCCGCAATCCGTGTACGATCGATAATATCAAGTATGCGAACTTACAGGTTGTTCAAGGAGACGTGCTAGATCCAGCGGTTGTCGAAAGCGCTTCAGCCGACCACTGATACGCTAGCCTTTAGGCAGACACCGAATTGTTCAATAAACCTATTGGAAAGTTCTGAAGGAGACGACGGTGGGGGACCACAATAGGAAAGGAATGTTGGGTCAAAGGTCCACTCATATAAGGAAACTGAGGTTAAGTGGAGCGGTAGTAGGCGCATTTGCCGTCGGTGCAATGGCTATTGGAGCCTTCGCCATTGGCGCGATGGCCATTGGAAGACTCGCGATCGGCCACTCAAGTATTAAACGTCTCGAAATCGATGAACTTGTTGTTGGAAATCTACGGGTTACTAAAGCATTAGAGACCCCACCTTCATCGATATAGAGATTATGACTGAGATGACATGCGTTATCCGCCCCCGAAGGTCGGGTCTTTACAACACCTCAAATTCCAACAAAGGGAAAGGGGGATGAGGAAGGGTCGAAGGGCGGGGGACAGAGAGGGTGCCCAGATTGTGCCCACGAGGAATCAAAGAGGTTCAAAACGTTTCGTAACCCATCAAATTCGTTGGTTCAAATCCAGTCCCCGCTACCAATAAAAACAGGGGGTTACGAGAAATCGCAGCCCCCTTTTTTTTCCCCACTGCCTGCTGTTTTTTCGGCTCGGATTTGCCACGATGAAACCCGACCGCCTTTCGTGACGGTTTAGCGACACCCTGCTCGTTAAAAGCATAGATCAGCTTCCGCCGCCCGCCTCTTCCCGGCTTTGATATCGCAATTTGCGGCCTTAGAGAATCGACTTCCTCCGCGTCACGGATGGTTGGAGGGAACGTAGAGGGGGTATTTTGTGAAAAGTGGTGGCGATTCGCCACCAGTTGCGCCGAAAACATACCCTGATGCTCTTCCGGGCGGCACCTCTGAAACCGGCCCTCACAGCCCGCAATCCAACGGGATATCTTTGCTTTGCAAGAGGTATGCGGCCATGAGCGCAAAGGGAAAAGAGGATTCGTTCAGGGACTTCGTGCTCGACCAGCTCCCCGCCCTGGGGGACATCCGCTGCCGGGCCATGTTCGGCGGATACGGCCTTTACCTGGGGGAGGACTTCTTCGGCATCGTGTATGACGGCCGACTTTACTTCAAGACCGACGGGGGGACGCGGGGAAAATACGAAAGGAGCGGGATGGGCCCTTTCGCGCCGAGCGAAACGCAGGTGCTGAAGAACTACTTCGAGGTTCCGGGGGAGGTTCTCGAGGACGCCGAGGAACTCACCGCCTGGGCGAGGGAGGCCGCGGCCAGAAAAGGGAAGGGGAAGCCCCCGGCGGTTCCATCAGGGCGCGGATCGCGTCGAAGACGACCTTGACCGGGCAGCCTTCGCATCCAGCAGGAAGACCTCCAGAAGCTCCTCCATGTAGGGAATGAACGGCATCGGCGTCACGCCGAGGTCGCCGCAGGCACAGGCGTGCATCCGGTATTTCCCCAGGACGAACTCTTCCGGTGCGCCTTCCTGGAGCAGTCTTCGAATGAGGGCGACCGCACGCAGGGGGTA
>CP070783.1:253226-262704 GCA_020346465.1 Deltaproteobacteria bacterium | reverse complement strand
GCTCATCTCCAATCTTGCGCCGGGACAGATCGCGATCCGGTACGGCGCCAAGGGGCCGAACATCCTGACGTCGACCGCGTGCGCCGCGTCCAGCCATGCCATCGGGGAAGGGTTCGAGGCGATCCGGCGAGGAGTCTGCGACGTGGTGCTCGCGGGCGGGTCCGAGGCGACCATCACACCCATGGGGCTGGGGGGATTCTGCGCGATGAAGGCCCTCTCCACGCGCAACGACGACCCCACGGCGGCGTCGAGGCCGTTCGACAAGGGCCGGGACGGCTTCGTCATGGGGGAGGGGGCCGCGATGCTCATCTTCGAGGAGCTGGAGTTCGCCAGGAAACGGGGCGCGAGGATCTACGCGGAGCTTTGCGGCTACGGCGCATCCGGCGACGCGCACCACGTGACGGCCCCCGCACCGGGGGGGGAGGGTGCCGTGCGATGCATGCGGTCCGCGATCGAGGACGCCCGGATCGACCCGGAAAAGATCGATATTATCAACGCCCACGGGACCTCCACGCCGTACAACGACATGTTCGAAACGATGGCGATCAAGACCGTGTTCGGGGACCACGCAGGGAAGCTGATGGTGAGCTCCACGAAGTCGATGACCGGTCACCTCCTCGGCGCCGCCGGCGCCGTCGAAGGGGTCTTCTCGGTCCTGTCGATTTCCGAGGGGGCCGTTCCCCCGACGATCAACTACACGACGCCCGACCCCGATTGCGACCTGGATTATGTGCCCAACACGGCGCGTCGCAAGGAGGTCCGGTACGCCCTGTCCAACTCGTTCGGCTTCGGGGGAACGAACTCGTGCCTGCTCTTCGGGAAATTCACCGGGTGAGACCTTCCCCGAAGGACCGTCCGAGGGCGGGTGCTGCGCATCGCGGTGGAAGGCGGTCCGCCGTATGGGAAATCGTGTGGCCGACAGGCCCGGAAAAGGAGCGTTAGGATGTCTTTCCTGAAAACCGTCGACCCCGAGATCTACGAGGTGATCCGCAAGGAGACCGAACGCCAGGCCTTCGGGCTCGAGCTGATCCCCTCGGAGAACTTCGTGAGCGAGGCCGTGCTCGAGGCGACGGGTTCCGTTCTGACGAACAAGTACGCGGAAGGGTATCCCGGGAAGCGGTACTACGGGGGGTGCGAGTTCGTCGACCAGGCGGAGGAACTGGCGATCGAGAGGGCGAAGAAGCTCTTCGGCGCCGAGCACGCCAACGTCCAGCCCCATTCGGGGTCCCAGGCGAACATGGCCGTCTACCTCTCCGTGATGGAGCCGGGGGACATGATCCTCGGGATGAACCTTTCCCACGGCGGGCACCTGACCCACGGCAGCCCGGTCAATTTCTCCGGCAAGCTGTTCCGCGTCGTTTCCTACGGCGTCCGCCCGGACACGGAGACGATCGATTTCGACCAGGTCCGCGACCTGGCGCTCGCGCACCGCCCGAAGCTGATCATCGTAGGGGCGTCCGCCTATCCGCGGATCATCGACTTCGCCCCCTTCCGGGAGATCGCGGACGAGGCGGGCTGCATGGTGATGGCGGATATCGCCCACGTGGCCGGTCTTGTCGCCGCGGGCCTGCACCCCAACCCCGTTCCGCACTGCGAGTTCGTGACCACCACCACGCACAAGACGCTCCGGGGGCCGCGTGCGGGGTTGATCCTGTGCCGGGAGGAGATGGCCAAGAAGCTCAACTCCTCCATCTTCCCCGGGACCCAGGGGGGGCCGCTGATGCACGTCATCGCCGCGAAGGCCGTCGCGTTCAAGGAGGCCATGACCCCCGAGTGGCGTGAGTACCAGGCCCGGATCGTCCGGAACGCAAAGGCCCTGGCGGCGGCGGTCACGAAGCGTGGATTCCGGTTGGTGTCCGGGGGGACGGACAACCACCTGATGCTCGTGGACCTGAAGGAGACCCCGTTGACGGGAAAGGATGCCCAGGAGGCCCTCGACAGGGTCATGATCACCGTCAACAAGAACACCATCCCCTTCGAGACGAGAAGCCCCTTCATCACCAGCGGCATCCGCTTCGGGACCCCGGGGATCACCACGAGGGGAATGGGGGAAAAGGAGATGGAAAGGATCGGGAACATCATCGCGGACGTCCTGTCCGCTCCGGGGGACGCGCAGACCGAGAAACGGGTCGCCGCGGAGGTGCGGGACCTCTGCGAGTCCTTCCCCCTCTACCCGGAGCGTATCGCCGCATACGGGGGAAGGTAGCGTGGGGAACACCGCCTCGCGTGTCCGCCCGGACTGGGATACCTACTTCATGGACATGGCGAAGCTGGCAGCCAGGCGATCCTCCTGTCTCCGTCGGGCGGTCGGGGCCGTGCTGGTGAAGGACCGGCGGCTGCTGGCCACCGGCTACAACGGGGTCCCCTCCGGCGTCACCCATTGCGAGGTCACCGGATGCCTTCGGGAGAAGCTCGATGTCCCTTCCGGGGAGAGGCACGAGCTCTGCCGGGGGTTGCACGCGGAGCAGAACGCGATCATCCAGGCGGCCCTGCACGGCGTATCCACCCGGAACGCCACCCTCTACTGCACGAATCTCCCCTGCATCATCTGCGCGAAGATGCTGATCAACTCGGGAGTCCGGCGCGTGGTCTACCTCGACGGGTACTGCGACCCTCTGACCGAACAGATGATCGCCGAGGTGGGAGTCGAGTTGGTGCGCATGGAGGAAAGCGCCCCTTGAGATGTCCCCGGTGCGGACACGCGGACAACCGGGTGGTCGATTCCCGGGCGGGCAGGGACGGGGACGTGATCCGCAGGCGGCGGGAGTGCCTCTCCTGCCGGCGCCGTTTCACCACCTATGAGCGGGTCGAGGAGGAGCTCCCCCTCGTGGTCAAGCGGGACGGCCGGCGCGAGCCGTTCGAACGCCAGAAGATCCTCACGGGGATCCTGAAGGCGTGCGAGAAGCGCCCGGTGAGCTATGCCGCGATCGAGCAGGTCGTGGATGGGTTGGAGGCGGAGTTCCAGTCATCGGGCGAGAAGGAGGTCTCCTCGGTGCAGATCGGGGAGCGGGTGATGGCCGAGCTCCTCAAGATGGACGATGTCGCCTACGTGCGGTTCGCCTCCGTCTACCGCCAGTTCAAGGACATCAGCCAATTCGTGGAGGAGATCAAGACGCTGATCTCGGAAACTCCCGAACGTCCGTCGAAGCCGTAATAAGGCGCAGAGGATGCCCTTTCCCGACCCCCGGTTCATGCGACTGGCCCTCCGCCTCGCCCGGAGGGGAGCCGGCAGGACGTCGCCCAACCCGGCCGTCGGTGCCGTCCTGGTGCGGAAAGGAACTGTGGTGGGAGCGGGCTATCACCGGGCGGCGGGGATGCCCCATGCGGAAGCGGAGGCCCTCCGCGCCGCGGGTGCGGCTTCCCGCGGGGCGGACCTGTACGTGACGCTGGAGCCCTGCGCCCACATGGGGCGCACCGGCCCCTGCACCGGAGCGATCATCGCGGCCGGGGTCCGACGGGTGGCTGCGGCGATGCAGGACCCGAACCCGAAAGTCGCCGGCAGGGGGTTCCGTGCCCTGCGAAGGGCCGGAATCACCGTCGTCCGCGGAATGATGGAAGAGGAGGCGCGCTCCCTCAACCGGCCGTATTGCCGGTGGGTGGTGTCCGGGAGACCGTTCGTGACGCTGAAACTTGCCGTCTCGCTGGACGGCCAGATCGCAACGGCCGACGGGGAATCCCGGTGGATCAGCGGAGAGCCTGCGCGTAAGATGGTCCACAGGATGCGGTCGGAAGCGGATGCCGTCCTGGTCGGGGGGGAGACGTTCCGGCGGGATGCCCCGCTGCTCACGGTGCGTGGACGGGGAGGAAGGAACCCGAGAAGGGTGATCCTTACCTCGAGGGTTTCCGGGGTGGCCCGGAGCGGACGATTCCTCGAAGCGGGAGGGGAGGTGATCGTCGCGGCGCCCCGCGGCGTTCCCCGGGGGGAGGCGGACCGGCTTCGCTCCCTCGGGATCCGGGTACTCCTTCTCCCGGCACGGAAGGGGCGGATCGAACCGGGGGCGTTCCTCGACGCGCTGGGGAGGGAGGGGATCACATCCCTCCTCGCTGAGGGGGGAGGAAAGACAGCCGGGTGGCTCGTCGAGGCGGGAGCGGTGGACCGGTATATCCTGTTCCTCGCGCCCCTTCTTCTCGGCGAAGGAGTCCGGTCGGTCGCCGGGTTCGCCGTCCGCCGCATCCAAGAGGGAAGGCGACTGGCAATTACCTCGGTTACGAGGGCGGGAGGCGACATCGTGGTGGTCGCCGAGCCCGTGCCTGAAGGGTGAGGGGATATGTTTACCGGCATCGTGGAAGACGTCGGCACCCTGGTTTCGATCGTTTCCCGGGGCACGGGCGCCGTCCTGCGCGTCTCCACCGCCCTCCCCCTGGGCGAGATCCGGGTGGGGGACTCTCTCTCGGTCTCCGGGGTGTGCCTGTCGGTGACCGGGAAGGAGAAGGGAACGTTTTCCGCCGATATTTCCGCGGAAACGCTATCCCGGTCGACGTTTAGGAAGCGCACGGCGGGGGAGCGGGTGAATCTGGAGCGTTCCCTTTCCCTTTCCGGCCGCCTGGACGGCCACCTGGTGTACGGCCACGTCGACGGCACCGGGACGATCCGCGAGGTCCGGCACGCGGGGGAGTCCCGGGTATTCCATATACGAACCGATCCCTCTATAATGAAATACATTGTCTACAAGGGCGCCGTGGCCGTGGACGGGGTGAGCCTCACGGTCAGTTCCGTCCACCCGGAGGGATTCGAGGTCACCCTGATCCCCCTTTCCCTGGGGCAAACGACGTTCGGGGGAATGCGCCCGGGAGAAGCGGTCAACGTGGAGACGGACATCATCGGGAAATACGTCCGAAAGGTTCTCGAAGACCGGGGAAGCGGCATTTCGCTGGATTTCCTCAAAAAACACGGATTCGCGTAGAAAGGCTGCCGTCAGGATGATGCTTTCGAAGATCGAGGACGCCCTCGAAGACATTCGTGCGGGGAAGATGATCATCCTCGTGGACGACGAGGACCGGGAGAACGAGGGGGACCTGACGATCGCGGCCGACCACGTCACGCCCGAGGCGATCAATTTCATGGCCCGGCACGGGCGGGGGCTCGTCTGTCTCAGCATCACGGAGGAGCGGGCGAGGCAGCTCCAGCTTCCGCCCATGGTGCAGGACAACTCCTCTCCGTTCGGGACCGCCTTCACGGTTTCCATCGAGGCCCGGAAAGGCGTCACCACGGGGATTTCGGCGCACGATCGTGCGACCACCATCCGTGTGGCGATTGCACCGAACGCCAGCCCCGAGGACCTCGTCCGGCCGGGGCATGTATTCCCCGTCGTGGCGAGGAAGGGTGGTGTCCTCGTGCGGACCGGGCAGACCGAGGGGTCGGTCGACCTGGCCCGTCTCGCCGGGTGCACGCCCGCCGGCGTGATCTGCGAGATCATGAACGACGACGGGACGATGGCCCGCGGGCCGGATCTCCAGACATTCGCGAAGGAGCACGGGCTGAAGATCGCCTCCATCCGGGACCTCGTCGAGTACCGCATGCGGCGCGAGAGGCTGGTCCTGAAGGTGGGGGAGACCCAGATGCCCGTCCGGTCGGGGGGGGAGTTTACGGCGTACGCCTACCGGAACTCGATGAACGGCGACACCCACATCGCCATGGTCAAGGGGGAGATCCGGCCCGAGGTTCCCGTGCTCGTCCGCGTGCACTCCGAGTGCCTGACGGGCGATGTGTTCGGCTCGATCCGGTGTGACTGCGGCGAGCAGCTCCGCAACGCGCTGCAGAGGATCGAAACCGAAGGAACGGGGATCCTTCTCTACATGAGACAGGAAGGCCGGGGAA
This sequence comes from Deltaproteobacteria bacterium, assembly GCA_020346465.1. Lineage (GTDB taxonomy): Bacteria > Desulfobacterota > Deferrimicrobia > Deferrimicrobiales > Deferrimicrobiaceae > CSP1-8. The sequence continues at coordinate 256,886 of CP070783.1, read as the reverse complement.
TCGGTCTCGAGAACAAGATCCGCGCATATCGGCTGCAGGACAGGGGCTTCGACACGGTCGAGGCGAACCAGCGGCTTGGCTTCAAGCCCGACCTGCGAGACTACGGGGTCGGGGCGCAGATTCTCGTGGACCTGGGGGTCCGGGAAATCCGCCTGCTCACGAACAATCCGAAGAAGATCATCGGGCTCGAGGGGTACGGCCTGCGGGTGGTCGAGCGGATCCCCGTCGAGGTTCTCCCGAACGAGGCGAACGTCAGGTATCTGAAGACCAAGAAGAAGAAAATGGGGCATATCCTGAGCGTGGAATAGGGGAGGGGAGATGGTACGGACCGTCGAGGGCGACCTCCAGGGGCAGGGCCTGAAAATCGCGATCGTGGTCTCGCGGTTCAACAGCTTCATCACGGACCGCCTTGCGGAGGGAGCGCTGGATGCCCTTCGCCGGCACGGGGTGCAGGAGAAGGACATCCTCCTCGTGAAGGTCCCCGGATCCTACGAGCTGCCGCTGGGGGTCCGCCGAGCGTCCGCCGGGAAAGTCGACGCGGTGATCGCCCTCGGAGCGCTCATCCGCGGAGGAACCCCTCATTTCGATTACCTGAGCGCCGAGGTGACGAAAGGGATCGCGCAGGTGATGCTCGATTCGGGAATCCCGGTCTCCTTCGGGGTGCTCACGACCGACACGGTCGAGCAGGCGATCGAGAGGGCGGGGACCAAGTCGGGGAACAAGGGGTTCGAGGCGGCCCTGTCCGCGATCGAGATGGCGAAACTCCTGCGCCAGATGTAACGATCTGGGGAGTCAGGGGCCGGGGGATTGCGCCGGAAATCTCGGGAAAAGGTCTTTCAAACGCTGTTCATGATGGATTTCCTGGGGGTTGGCCCGGAGGAGGCCATCCCCCTTTTTCCATTGGTTTCCGGTCCTGCCTCGGATGCGGAATATTACCGGGAGACGGTCACGGGGGTATGGGAGCACCGGGAGGAAATCGACGGCCTGATCCGCCTGGCGGCCGAGAACTGGCGTCTCGAGAGGATGACGCTCGTCGACAGGAACATCCTTCGCCTGGGAACGTTCGAGATCAACTGGTCGCGCGACATCCCGTTTGTCGTGGCGATCAATGAGGCGGTCGATCTCGGCAAGCGGTTCGGGTCGGAAGAGTCCGGGGCGTTCATCAACGGGATCCTGGACAAGATATCGGAAATCAGGAAGAAGAAGGTGAAAACGTGAGGTATCAGCCGAAGACGATCGAGGCGAAGTGGCAGAGGCGGTGGGAGGAGGAGGGGGTATTCCGATGCCCGGACCGGATCACCGCCCCGAAATTCTACTGCCTCGAGATGTTCCCGTACCCGTCCGGGCGCATCCACATGGGGCACGTCCGCGTGTACACGATCGGGGACCTCATCGCACGCTTCCAGCGGATGCGGGGCTTCCAGGTCCTGCACCCCATCGGCTGGGACGCCTTCGGTCTGCCTGCGGAAAACGCCGCGCACCGGCACGGCATCCACCCCGCCCAGTGGACGTGGGAGAACATCGGCTTCATGAGGGAGCAGCTCCGCGAGCTCGGGATCTCCTACGACTGGGACCGCGAGTTCTCCACCTGCTCCCCCGAGTATTACCGCTGGGAGCAGCTGTTCTTTCTCTGGATGCTGGAGGACGGGATCGCATACCGGAAGCGTGCACAGCTCAACTGGTGCGACGAGTGCCAGACCGTCTTGGCCAACGAGCAGGTGAACCGGGACGGGACCTGCTTCATCCACGACCAGGTGCCCGTCACCCAGCGCGAACTCGACCAGTGGTTCCTCGGCATCACCAAGTACGCGGAGGAGCTGCTTTCCGGGCACGAGGAGCTCCGGGAGGGGTGGCCGGACAACATTCTCGAGATGCAGCGGAACTGGATCGGGCGAAGCGAGGGGGCGGAGATCGATTTCCCTCTCGAGGACGGGGAGGGGAAGATCACGGTGTTCACTACGAGGCCCGATACGGTCTACGGGGCGACGTTCATGAGCATGGCGCCCGAGCACCCGCTCGTGATGGAGTTCGCACGGAAGGCGGGGCGGGAGGCCGAGGTGGGGGCGTTCGTCCAGCGGGTCGCGCAGCAGGACAAGATCGTCCGCTCCAGCGAGGAGGCGGAAAAGGAGGGGATCTTCACCGGCGGAAGCTGCCGGAACCCCGTGACCGGAAGCAGGATCCCCATCTACGCGGCGAATTTCGTCCTGGTGGAATACGGAACCGGAGCTGTGATGGCGGTACCGGCCCACGACCAGAGGGATTTCGAGTTCGCGAAGAAATACGGTCTCCCCGTCGTGGTCGTCATCCAGCCGGACGGGGAGCCCCTGACATCCGGGACGATGGATTCCGCGTACGAGGGACCGGGACGCATGGTCGATTCCGGGCAGTTCACCGGCCTGCACAGCGAGGAGGGGAAGCGGAAAATCACGGCGTACTTCGAGGAGAAAGGGATCGGAAAAGGGAAGGTCCAGTACCGCCTGCGAGACTGGGGGGTAAGCCGCCAGCGGTACTGGGGGTGCCCCATCCCGGTCATCCACTGCCAGGCATGCGGCGTCGTCCCCGTCCCGGCCCGGGACCTCCCGGTTGTCCTTCCCGAAAACCTTCCCTATACCCGCGAAAAGGGAAACCCTCTGGCGGGCGCGGAGGAGTGGGTCCGGGTTCCCTGTCCCGCCTGCGGGGGCGCGGCCAGACGGGAGACGGACACCTTCGACACGTTCTTCGAGTCGAGCTGGTACTTCCTCCGGTACATCGACCCGAAGAACGACAGGGAGCCGCTCGACCCGGAAAAAATGAGGAACTGGATGCCCGTGGACCAGTATATCGGCGGCGTGGAGCATGCCTGCATGCACCTGATCTACGCACGGTTTTTCCACAAGTACCTCCGGGACCGCGGTCTTGCCCCCGGGAACGAGCCGTTCCGCAGGCTCCTCTCCCAGGGAATGGTGTGCATGCAGACGATGGAGTGCCCGAAACACGGATGGCGGTATCCGGAGGAGGTCGATCCCGAGGGCAGGTGCAGGCAGTGCGGAGAGAAGGTTACGGTCGGGCGCTCGATGAAGATGTCGAAGTCGAAGCGCAACGTCGTGGAGCCATCCGTTCTCATCGAACGGTATGGCGCGGATACCGCGAGGCTGTTCTCCCTGTTTGCGTCTCCCCCCGAAAAGGACCTCGACTGGAGCGAACAGGGGGTCGAGGGGGCATTCCGGTTCATCGGGAGGGTGTTCCGGCTGGTTGCGCAGCGCAAAGAGGCGGTCTCGCGGGCCGGGGGACCCTGGGACGACTCCCCCGGGACGAGGCGGGTGCGGAGGGTGACCCACCGGACGCTGAAAAAGGTGACAGGGGACGTGGGAGAGAGGTTCCACTTCAATACGGCCCTTGCCGCGATCATGGAGATGGTCAATTTCCTCTACCTGGTCGAGGATGCGGACTGGGAATCCCCGGGGACGGCCCCGGCGCTGCGGGAGGCGATCGAGATCCTCCTTCTGATGCTTTCGCCCTTCGCTCCCCATGTGAGCGAAGAACTCTGGGAGGCGATCGGGAGGAAAGACCTGGTGATGACCCAGTCCTGGCCGCGGTTCGACGAGGATGTTGCCCGGGCGGAGGAGATCCTCGTGGTTGTTCAGATCAACGGAAAGCTGCGGTCCCGGATCATCGTCGATG
>CP070783.1:243479-253126 GCA_020346465.1 Deltaproteobacteria bacterium | reverse complement strand
AGGAGGCCTGGATGACCTTCATCTCCGGGCTCTCGAACAGGGGCTTCGGGGAAAAACGGTCCGGGTCGAAGACCGCCTTCTCCTTGGGGCGGGCGAACACGGGTTCGGTCATCGTCTTCTCCTCCTCGCCGGGGACCCGTGCGCCGGGCCCCGGCGTCTCCTCACAACCACTTCTTCCTGCGGAAATAGTAGAGCATCCCTCCCCCCACCGCCAACATCAGGAAAAGGACGGCCGGGTACCCGTACCGCGAATACAGCTCCGGCATGTTGTACGGCGAGGTCTGGTGGTCGAAGTTCATCCCGTAGATCCCCGCGATGAAGGTCAGGGGAATGAAGATCGACGCCATGACGGTCAGCAGCTTCATGATCTCGTTCATCCGGTTCGATGCGGAGGAGATGTACGCGTCGACCAGGCTGGACGCCATCTCCCGGTACGTTTCCACCATGTCCATCACCTGGATCGTGTGGTCGTAGCAATCCCGCAGAAAGACCCGGGTCCCGGGCCGGATGAGGTTGGAATCCTCGCGCAGCAGCTCGTTCATGGCGTCGCGGGCGGGCCACACGGCACGGCGGACATCGAGCAGCTGCCGTTTCACCCCGCGGATCTGCCTCAAGGTCGGCGGGGTCGGAGCTTCGATCACCGTTTCCTCGAGGACCTCCACCTCGTCGCCCAGCTTCTCCAGGACCGGGAAGAAGGAGTCCACCACGGCGTCGCAGAGTGCATAGACGAGGTAGTCCGCCCCCTCCGCCCGGAGCCTGCCCAGGCCTTTCCGCAACCGGTCGCGCACCGGGTCGAAGGGGTCCCCCGGCCTCTCCTGGAACGTCACCACGAGGCGGTCGGACAGGAACAGGCTCACCTGTTCGGTCTCCTCCGGATACCGGACCTCCCGCAGGACGATGAGCAGGTGATTCTCGTACCGGTCCACCTTGGGGCGCTGGGGGATATTCAGGACGTCTTCCAGGGCGAGCGGGTGGAATCCGAACCGGTCTCCGACCGCCTGGACGATCCCGGGGTCCGACAGCCCCCAGATGTCGAGCCACAGGACACCGTTTTCCGGAACGGTGAGGGAAGGGATCTCCTCCGGGCGCACCGCCCGCTCCTCGCACCGCTGCGCATCGTACGAGAACAGGAAGATCTGGACCGGCGACGCGTCGGCCTCCGCGTGGGCCACCAGGGTTCCCGGCAGCGTCCCGGGAGGATGCGACCGCTTGATTCGTTTTTTCCTCTTCAGTCCCACCGATCTCCGCCCCATCGGCCCCCCCCCGCACAAACGTTTCGTTCCCTGTACTGTAACGCAATCGCGTGCCCGGAGAAATCGGGAGACGCCGCGAGATCCCGTTTGTGACGGTTTCCGTTCGGTGAACCAGCGAAGGACGACCCCGCCGCACCCATTCCGGGGCATCCATGAGGAGGGTGCTCCCACGGACGATCGAACCGTTTCCCCGGCCGGGACAGGGATCCGCGGTCAGGAACCCTGTTCCGTTTTCACCAGGAGGACGGAGCAGGGCATCGTCCGGATGATGGTTTCGGTCGTGCGGCCGAAAAGAAAGTGCTCCAGCCTGCCTTCCTCGTGGGCGGGGACGACCAGAAGATCAATCTGGTTCTCTTTCAATACCTTGAAGACCATGCCCAGGGGCTCTCCCTCCCGGACCATCTCCCGGATCTGCAACCCTTTCTCGTTCTCTTTCCGGATGAGCTTCTCCAGGTCTTCCTTTGCCTCCCGGAGGACGTTCTTGTATGCCTCGCCGATGGACAGGAACGGAAGATTCCACCCCTTGGCCCCGAACGGATCGTGCACGACGTGGAGAACGGAAAGCTCCGCGCCCAAATTTCTCGCCAGGGACGCACCGCAGCGCAGCGCCTCCCGGCTGTTCCCGATATCCATCGCCAGGACCAGGATCCGTCGCACGTGTTTTTCCATGGCGACCTCCTCGTTCCGTTCGCCGGCCAGGGGTCCTCCATCGTTCCTACATACAATGTACCCCGGAATCGATGCGGGTTCCATCGGACAAACCGCGGCGCCGTTCGCATGCGCGACCTCCGGAAGTGCCCCCTGTTGCCCGTGTGCCGGACCGCGTGGGATAATTGACTCGTCGTTTCCGGAAAGACCGAGGAGGTACGGAATGGAGACCCGGGGGCTTCGCAGCGTCGCCCTTTCCCTGGTCGCATTCACCGCCATCGCCCTTGCGGTGTACGCATGCGCCGTCAATCCCGTCACGGGAAAATCCGAGCTTGCACTCGTCTCCTTCACCCCCGAGGAGGAGATCGCCCTGGGAGCGAAAGCGTACGGGCCCGCCGTGCAGCAGCAGGGCGGCTTCTACCGGGACAAGGCCCTCGAGGCGTACGTCCAGGGGGTCGGGATGCGGCTGGCCAGGGTGTCGCACCGGCCGAACCTCGAGTACCGGTACCGGGTCCTGAACTCCTCCGTCCCGAACGCCTTCGCGCTGCCCGGGGGCTTCATCGTCATCAACCGGGGACTGCTCGTGGGCCTGAAAAGCGAGGCGGAGATGGCGGCGGTCCTCGGGCACGAGACCGGCCATGTCACGGCGAAGCATTCCCTGGCGGGATACCAGCGGGCGCTGGCGACCAACGTGCTCCTTGCAGGGGTTTCGATCGCCGCGGGCGGCACCATGGGGGTGATGGAGCTGTCCGGCATCACCGCATCGCTCGTCAACAACGGCTTCTCGCGGGAGCAGGAGCGCGAAGCCGACTGGCTGGGGATCGACTACATGGTCAAGGCGGGGTACAACCCGGAAGGGGCGGTGCAGCTCCAGGAATATTTCTATTCGCAACTCGAAGGGGGGAAGAACCCGATGTTCGTGGAGGGGCTCTTCCGCACCCACCCGTTCTCCAAGGAGAGGATGGACAACGCCCGGGCCCACATCGCCAAGCGGTACGCGGGCATTGCCGGGAACCCGAACTACACCTTCAACGAATCGATCTTCCTCCAGAAGACCGCGCGCCTGCGGGAGGTCCAGAAGGCGTACGACATGGCCGACGAGGGCGACAAGCTGCTGAAGGAGAAACGGTACGGGGAGGCGCTCGCCAAGTACCAGGCCGCCGCCGCCCGGGAGCCGGACCAGGCGCCGTTCCCCTCGTCGATCGGCCGCGTGCACCTGATCCGGAAGGAGTACCCCGCCGCGGAAAGCGCCCTTCAGAGGGCGATCCGCCTGGACGACGAGTTTTTCGAGCCGCACCTTCTGCTGGGGGCGCTGCGCTACCAGAAAACCGACTACCGCGGGGCGATCCCGGAGCTGTCCCGGAGCATGGATCTTCTCCCGACCAAGCAGGCGGCAGCCTTCCTGTCGAAATCGTACGAGGCGATCGGGGACCGGGAGAACGCGCAGAAGTATGCCGGAATGGCGCAATAAGGGCCTCCATCGGGTACAATAGTCAGGACAGGACGACACGACGAAAGGAAGCCTCGTGGCACAGGAAGAATTCATCCCGAAATGGCTCGCCTGGGAGGTCACCGGGCGCTGCAACCTGAGCTGCATCCACTGCCGGGCCTCCTCCTCGATGACGTCCCACGACACCGACTTCACGACGGAGGAGGCCCGGAAGCTGATCGACGACATCACCTCCTTCTGCAGCCCGGTCCTCGTGTTGTCGGGAGGGGAGCCGCTGCTGCGCCCGGACCTCTTCGAGATCGCGAAATACGGGACCGACAAGGGGCTGCGGATGTGCATCGCCACCAACGGGACGCTGGTGACCGACGAGGTCTGCGGCAGGATGAAGGAGAGCGGGATCAAGATCGTCTCCCTGTCCCTGGACGGCTCCACCGCGGCCGTGCACGACGACTTCCGGAAGCAGTCGGGGGCCTTCGAGGCCACCCTGCGGGCGGCCGAGACGTTCAACCGCAACGGCATCAAGTTCATCGTCAACTCCTCCTTCGCCAAGCGGAACCAGCACGACATCGCGGACACGTACCGGCTCGCCAAGAGGATCGGCGCCCACGCCTGGTACATGTTCATGATCGTCCCCACGGGCCGGGGGGAGGAGATCATGAGCGAACTGATCAGCAAGGAGGATTACGAGGAGATCCTCGAGTGGCATTACCGGATGGAAAAGGAGGAGGCCGAGATGCTCGTTCGGCCCACCTGCGCCCCCCACTACTACCGGGTCCGGATGCAGAAAGCCAAGGAGGAGGGATACAAGATCGAGCCGAGGACGCTCTCCTTCTCCACCGGCGGGGGGAAGGGGTGCATCTGCGCGCAGACGATCGCCTTCATCGACTCGAAGGGGAACGTCCAGCCCTGCTCATACTTCCCCGTCGTGGCGGGGAACGTGAAGAAGCAGCATTTCAAGGAGATCTGGTACCACTCGGAGCTGTTCGAGTCGCTCCGGGCGTTCGAGAAGTACAAGGGGCGCTGCGGCGAGTGCGAATACCTGAACGTCTGCGGCGGGTGCCGCGCCCGGGCCGACGCCGTCCTGGAGGATTATCTCGAGGAGGAGCCGTTCTGCGATTACGTCCCCATCCGCACGAAACGGCGGCTGGCGGCGGCGGTCGAGGCGGGGAAAAAACCCGAAGAGCAACTGACAAAACAGGGACGTTCCTGAACTTTTCAAACCGGGGACGTTCTTAAACTTTTTAATGCCCCCGGGGGCTTCACCCGAACTATTAGGGCGCCCACAGACTTTCCGTACCGGATGCACGATTTCGGATTAAAAAGTTTAAGAACGTCCCCATATTGTGAGGTAACGATGACGGACTACCGGTTCCTACGAGCATGCCGGCGCGAGCCGGTCGACGTGACGCCCGTCTGGATCATGCGCCAGGCGGGACGATACCTCCCGGAATACCAGAAGATCCGGGGGAAGAACTCGTTCCTCACGATGTGCAAGAGACCGGAACTGGCGGCGGAGGTGACGATCCAGCCGATCGAGCGGCTCGGCGTCGACGCGGCGATCCTCTTCTCCGACATCCTCATCCCCGTGGAGGCGATGGGAGTCCCCCTCGAGTTCCACGAAGGGAAGGGACCGATCCTCGGGAAGGAGATCCGGGGGCAGGCCGATGTCGACGCCCTGGCCGTCCCCGACCCCGCCGACAAGGTCCCCTTCGTGATGGAGGCGATCCGGATCCTCCGCAAGGCGTTCGAGGGGAAGGTCCCGCTCATCGGGTTTTCCGGCCTCCCCTTCACCCTCGCCTCCTACATCGTGGAGGGAGGCACCTCCCGCAACTTCATCAAGCTCAAGACCCTCATGTACCAGGCCCCGGACGTCTTCCGCGCCCTCATGGGGAAGATCGCAAAGACGGTCGTCGCGTACCTCAACGCCCAGATCGAGGCCGGCGCCCAGGCGATCCAGGTATTCGACACCTGGGCGGGGATCCTGACCCCCCGCGACTACGAGACGTACGCGCTTCCGTACACCCGCGAGGTGGTGGGGTCGCTGCGGCGCGACGGCGTTCCGGTCATCCACTACGCCAACGACTGCGCGATGCTCCTTCCCGCCATCCGGACCCTCCCCGTCGACGTCATCGCGGTCGACTGGCGGATCCCGCTCGACCGGGCCGCGGCTGAGGTGGGGCAAAACGTCGCCCTCCAGGGAAACATGGACCCGACGATGCTCTTCCTCCCCCCGGGACAGATCGAGGAGTGCGTGCGGGACGTCCTCCGCCGGGGGCAGTCCGCCGCATCCCACATCTTCAACCTGGGTCACGGCATCCTTCCGCCGACCAACCCCGAACACGCGGTCGCCATGGTGGAGGCGGTGCACCGGCTCGGAAGGAAGGGGTGAGCGCCCATCCGGGGGGAGCACCTCTGTCCCCACCCTCCCCCCTCACGGGGGTTGTTCTGCTCAACATGGGAGGACCGGACTCCCTTTCCGCCATTCGGCCGTTTCTCGCCCGGCTCCTCTCCGACCGGGAGCTGATCCGCCTTCCCCTCGCCCCCCTGACGCAGCCGCTGTTCGCCTGGATCGTCTCCAGGGTGCGCGCCCGGAAAGTCCGGAAATATTATGAAGAGATCGGCGGGGGCTCTCCGCTCGCCATGCTTACCGGGAAGCAGCGCGACGCGCTCGAGGCGGCGCTCCGGGAGACGGGGGGCAACTTCCGGGTCTATGTGGGGATGCGCTACTGGCATCCCCTGGCCAAGCACGCGGTCCTGGAGATGAAGGACGACGGCGTCGCACGGGGGATCGCCCTCCCCCTCTACCCGCACTATTGCGCGGCGACCACGGGATCGAGCCTCTCCGACCTCCGCAGGTGGATGCGGTGGGCCGGGGCCGACTTCCCGATGGCGGAGGTGAGATCGTTTCCCGACGACGCCGGGTACCTCGCGGCCCTCTGCGGGCAGATCGAGGAAACGATCCAGGGGCAAAGCGCCGGAGGAACCCACCTCCTCTTCAGCGCCCACGGGGTGCCGAAATCGTTCATCGACGGGGGCGACCCTTACCAGGCCGAGACGGAAAAGACGGTCGCAGCGGTGATGGAACGGTTCCCCGGGATCTCCCACTCGATCTCGTACCAGAGCCGGATGGGCAGGACGGAATGGCTGAAGCCGGATACCGTGGAAGAGGTGATTCGCCTCGGGAGGGAGGGAGTCCGAACGCTGGTGGTCGTTCCTGTGAGCTTCGTCTCGGATCACATCGAGACGCTCCACGAGCTGGACATCCGCCTCCGGGAAACGGCCAGGGAAGCGGGGATCGCCGCGTTTCTCCGGGTCCCGGCGCTGAACGACTCGCCCGCGTTCATCCGGGCCCTCCGGGACATCGTTTTGTCGGCCGCGGGCCGGTGAAAAGGGAACGGGAGGGGGCGTGAAGCGCATCGTCATCATCGGGGGGGGGATTTCGGGTCTGTGCACGGCCCACTACCTCGTCCGGGAATTCCTGGAATCCGGAAAAGCGGCGGAGATCGTTCTGTTCGAGGCCGAGAAGGTCCCCGGCGGGAAGATGCGCACCATCCGCGAGAGCGGCTTCCACATGGAGTGGGGGCCGAACGGCTTCCTCACGAACAAACCCTACTCCCTCGAGCTCGTGAAGGAATTGGGCGCCGAGAACCGGCTTGCCCGCTCGTCGGATCTGGCCAGGAAGCGGTTCATCTTCTCGGGGGGGATGCTGCACAGGCTTCCCGAAAACCCCCCGGCGTTTTTCCGGTCCCGGCTTCTCTCCCTGCGCGGGAAGATCCGCATCGCCGGGGAACTGATCGCCCCGGGTCCGCCCGCGGGGGTCGACGAATCGCTCGGGGACTTCGCGCGCCGTCGTCTGGGGGCAGAAGCGCTGGAAAAGCTCATCGATCCGATGGTCACGGGGATCTACGCCGGCGATCCGGACCGGATGTCGCTGCGCAGCTGCTTTCCTCTTATATACGACCTGGAGCGCAAGTACGGCGGTCTCGTGAAGGGGATGATCTCGCTCCAGCGGGAGCGCAGGAAGGCCGGGGAGAAACGGGAGATGTCGGCGGGGCCGGGGGGAATCCTGATGTCGTTCGACCACGGCGTCCAGGCGCTCACCGACATCCTCGCCGGGAACGTGTCCGGCGGGCTCCACCTGGGCGTCAAGGTCGACCGGGTCGTCCGCCGAGAGGGGAAGATCCTGCTCTCGCTCGAGGAGAACGGCCTGCGTGGAGAGATCGACACGGATGTCGCCGTGATCGCCACGCCCGCCTACGCGGCGGCGGAGATGCTCGGATCCCTGGACTCCTCGCTGCAAACGGCCCTTGCCGCCATCCCCTACTCGCCGATCTCGGTGGTGGCGCTCGGGTACGACAAGGGAACCCTGGGCAACCCGCTCGACGGGTTCGGATTCCTCATCCCCCGCGGGGAGAGGCGGAAGATCCTGGGGGCGCTCTGGGATTCGAGCGTCTTCCCGAACCGGGCTCCCGAGGGGAAGGCCCTGATCCGGGCGATGGTGGGAGGCGTGCGCGGCCCGGAGCTCGCGGCCCTGCCTTCTTCCGAGCTTCTCGCACTCGTCCGCTCGGAGCTCTCGGCGACGATGGGGGTGACGGCCGAACCGGTCCTCTCCCGCACCTTTTTCCACGAGCGGGGGATCCCCCAGTACCTCGTCGGCCACGGGAAGGCGCTCTCGCGGATCGAGGAACGCCTTGCCGCGAACCCCGGCATCCACCTGAACAGCAACGCCTACCGGGGGATCGCCCTGAACGACTGCGTGCTGCAATCCCGGCTGACCGCGGAACGGATCGCAAGGGGAATCGCGAATAACGAGTGACGTTCGATAAAATCTGCCGGGATGCTCTCTGTCGCCCCGATCCTCCTGGGCGCATCCGACCGGAAGGGAGGCGTTGCATGGGCCACATACGGACCGGACAGGGCGTATACGGAAGGCTTCAGAAGAGGCTCGACCGGTACCCGATCGGGGCGCCCCCCGCGCCCGCGCTCTACGAAATCCTGAAGCGCCTGTACACGGAAGAGGAGGCGGAGATCGCCTGCCGGATGCCGATCCGGTTCACCGACGCCGCCGGCATCGCGCGCCGCACCGGGAAGAGCCCGGAGGCACTGCTTCCGGTCCTGGAGCGGATGGCGGAGAAGGGGCTGGTGATGGACTTCGAGCACAAGGGGAAGGCGGAGTTTATCCTCTCCCCCACCCTTTTCGGCTTCTTCGAGTTCAGCTTCATGCGCGTCCGCGACGACATCCCCCAGAAGGAACTTGCCCGGTACATGGTCGAGTACGCACACGACCAACCGGATCTGGCCCGTTCCATCCTCGCGGGAAAGGTCCGGCCCGGACGGACGCTGGTGCACGAGACAGCCGTCGACCCGGAGGACGCGACACGGATTCTCGACCACGAGCGGTCGGAGCAGATCGTCCGGGAGGCGAAGGCGTGGGCGGTATCGCTCTGCTACTGCCGGCACGTCATGGAGCACGAGGGGAGGGCCTGCGCGCAGCCGATGGAGGTGTGCACGACCCTGAACGACGCGGCCGATTTTCTCGTGCGCCGCGGGCTCGCGCGGAAGATCTCCCGGGAGGAGGCGCTGGAGATCTTCGCCGCCACGCGCGAGGCGGGCCTTGTCCACATCGGGGACAACGTGAAGCGCCGCCCCGCGTACGTCTGCCACTGCTGCGGCTGCTGCTGCGCCATGCTCTCGGCGATCAACCGGTTCAAGATGTTCGACGCCGTGGTCACCTCCCCGTTTCTTGCCGCGGTCGACGAAGAGAAGTGCACGGGGTGCGGGGCGTGCGCGAAAAAATGCCCCGTCGGCGCCATCGAGGTCCGGGGGGAGGAAACGGATGCAAAAGCGGCCGTCTTCGGGGATTCGTGCCTGGGGTGCGGCGTCTGCAAACCGGCCTGCGCGAGGAGCGCGATCCGGATGGAACCGAAGCGCCAGCGCATCCTCGTCCCGGAGAGCGCCTGGCAGCGGGCGGTTCTCATGGCCATCGAGCGGGGGAAGTTCCAGAACCTTCTCTTCGACGACTTCGACCGGCCCGACCACGCCGCCCTGCGCGCCATCACGCGGATCGTCATCGCCCTTCCGCCGGTGAAGAAGGCCCTGCTCTCGGAGCAGGTCCAGTCGCGGTTCTTCCGGGCCCTCGCCGGCTGAACAAGGAGGAGAACGAATGCGCAGCTACCGGAAGGAGTTGTGGTTCACCATCCCGAGGCGGATGGAGTTCGTGAACATCACCCGCGACGTCGACGCCTGCCTGAAGGAGAGCGGGATCCGCGAGGGGCTGTGCCTGGTCAACGCGATGC
>CP070783.1:233292-243379 GCA_020346465.1 Deltaproteobacteria bacterium | reverse complement strand
GGCGACCGGGGGCGCCCTCGGCACGGCCGGGTTCGCGCGGCTCCGGGCCCTCGTCGAGGAGAGCCTGCTCGGGTTCCTCTCCCCGGACGTGTGCCCCATTCCCGCGCCCCTGCGGGATGCCATGGAGTACGCCCTGACGTCCGGGGGGAAGCGGATCCGCCCGGTCGTGCTCCTTTCGGCGGGAGCCGCCGTGGGCGGGGAGGAGAAGGATCTGCTCCCGTTTGCGTGTTCGGTGGAATACGTGCACACCTACTCGCTGATTCACGACGATCTCCCGGCGATGGACGACGACGATTACCGCAGGGGGCGTCCCACCTGCCACAAGGTGTTCGGCGAGGCGGCGGCCATCCTGGCGGGAGACGCGCTCCTGACCGAGGCGTTCCGGGTCATGGGGGAGTCTCCCCTGGCCGGCAGGGACCCGGCGAAGGCCGTCCGGGCGTCGGCGCTTTTGGCCCGCGCCGCGGGCGCTTCCGGGATGGCGGGCGGCCAGATGATGGATCTTTCCCCGCCGGCGGGGGAGGGGGTGACCGCCATCGAGGAGATCGATCTGAGGAAGACGGCGGCCCTCCTGTCCGCCTCGGCCGCGATGGGAGGGATCCTGGGCGGCGGAGGCGGGGGCCAGGTGGAAAGCCTTTCCCGCTACGGGAGGGCGCTGGGGCTTCTGTTCCAGATCACCGACGACATCCTGGACGAGACGGGGAGCTTCGAGGAGATGGGGAAAGCGGTGGCCAAGGACAGGGCGCGGGGGAAGCTCACCTACCCCGCCGCCCGGGGGATGGCGGAGGCCGGCGCGCGCGCGGAATCCCTTCGCGGGGAGGCGCTCCAGGCCCTATCGCCCTTCGGGGGGGAAGCGGAAACCCTCCGGGACATCGTACGGATCGTGGCCACGAGGAGATCATGAGGTGACCCAAAAAAGTCTGCTGTCAACCATCCAGTCCGCGCAGGATCTCAAGAAGATCCCGAGGGAGAAGCTTCCGAAAGTGGCCGAGGAGATTCGCAGGACGATCGTCGACAGCGTCGCCCGCACGGGCGGCCACCTCGCGTCGAGCCTGGGCGTCGTCGAGCTGTCGATCGCGCTCCACTACGTCTTCTCGAGCCCGCACGACCGGGTGGTCTGGGACGTCGGCCACCAGGCCTATGCCCACAAGATCCTCACGGGGAGGAGGGAGATCTTCCCCTCCCTGCGCACCTACGGGGGGATCTCCGGCTTCCCCCGCATCGTGGAGAACCCGTGCGACGCGTTCGGGACGGGGCACTCCGGCACTTCGATTTCCGCCGCGCTCGGGCTGGCGGTGGCGAGGGACCTGAAACGGGAGACCCACAAGGTCATCGCGGTGATCGGCGACGGGTCGCTCTCCTCCGGCCTCTCCTTCGAGGGCCTGAACCAGGCCGGACACCAGAAGCGGGACCTCATCGTTATCCTGAACGACAACGAGTGGGCGATCTCCCAGAACGTCGGGGCGCTCTCGGGGTACCTCAACCGGATGATGACGGGGAAGTTCTACACCTCGTTCCGGAAGCGCGTCGAGACGCTGCTCAAGTCGATGCCCCACGGGAAGCTGCTCGCCCGGATCGCCAAGAGAGGCGAGGAGCTCACCAAGGGGTTCATCGTGCCGGGGCTGCTCTTCGAGGAGCTCGGATTCACCTACGTCGGCCCCATCTCCGGCCACAATCTCGATGACCTCGTGAAAACATTCCAGAACCTGGAGAACCTCGAGGGTCCCGTTCTGGTCCACGTGGTGACCTCGAAGGGGAAGGGGTACCCGCCGGCGGAGGCCAACCCCGAGCGGTTCCACGGCGTGGGGCCGTTCGACCCCGCAACGGGGAACGGCGCGGAGGATAGCCCCGTCCCCACGTACACGGACATCTTCGAGTCCGCCATTCTGGGGATCGGCCGGGAGAATCCGGACGTGGTGGCGATCACCGCGGCCATGTGCGGCGGGACGGGCCTGGAGAAATTCCGCGACGCCTTCCCGGACAGGTTCTTCGACGTCGGAATCGCCGAGGCGCACGCGGTGACCTTCGCCGCAGGGCTTGCGAGGGAGGGGAAGATCCCCGTGGTCGCGGTCTACTCCACCTTCCTGCAGCGCGGGTACGACCAGATCGTCCACGACGTCTGCCTCCAGAACCTTCCCGTCGTCTTCGCCATCGACCGCAGCGGGATCGTCGGCGCGGACGGGGCGACGCACCAGGGGCTGTTCGACCTCGCGTACCTGCGCCACATCCCGAACATGTCGCTGATGGCGCCGAGGGACGAGGCGGAGCTGGTCCGGATGCTCCGGACGGCCGTCGGGGCCGGGCGGCCCGCCGCCATCCGGTACCCCCGGGGGCCCGTCGTGGGGGTCGACATCCCCCCCCATCCGGAGCCCGTCCCGTGGGGAAGGGGGGAGTTGCTCGCCGTCGGAAAGGAGGTCCTCCTCCTCGCCGTCGGCTCCACGGTGGCCACGTCCCTGGCCGCCGCCGAGGAGCTCGGGAAGCGGGGCATCTCGGCCGCCGTGGTGGACGCCCGTTTCGTCAAGCCGATGGACGCCGCGCTCATCGTCCCCCTGGTCCAGCGCATCGGGCGGGTGCTGACGGTCGAGGAGAACGTCCTTGCGGGAGGGTTCGGGAGCGCCGTCCTCGAAATGCTCGAGGAGCACGACGTGCACCCCCAGGCGTTCCGGCGGATCGGAGTCCGGGACACCTTCGTGGAGCACGGGTCGCAGGCCGAGCTGCGCGAGGCGTACGGCCTTTCCGAGGATGCGGTGATCGCGGAGGCCGCGCGCCTCTGTTCCCAGGGGCGGAATCTGCTCCCGTCGATCTTCAACGGCATCCGGGCCCGGCTCGACAGGATTGTCTGATCCCCCGTCCCGCGGCGGCCGGGCCTCCCCGGGGAGGAAGGGGGGGGGGAACCGCCTGGACGCCGAGCTGGTCGCCCGGGGCCTTGCGGAGACCCGGGCGAAGGCGCAGGGTCTCATCCTCGCCGGCCGCGTCCTCCTCGCCGGCAAGGTCGTCACGAAGTGCGGGACGCCCGCAAGGCCCGGCATCGATATCGCCGTCGCCCCGTCGCCCCGGCCGTTCGTCTCGCGGGGCGGAGAGAAGCTCGCCGGGGCGCTCGACGACCTGGGGCTTTCCGTTCCGGCGGGTACCGTCGCGCTCGACGTGGGAGCATCCACCGGGGGGTTCACGGATTGCCTCCTCCGGCGGGGCGCCGCGCGGGTGTTCGCGGTCGACGTGGGGGAATCCCTCCTCGACGACTCGCTCCGCCGGGACCCGAGAGTCGTCCTCCGGGAGCGGGTGAATTTCCGGCACGCCTCCCCCGGCCTTCTCCCGCAGAAGGTTTCCCTTGCCGCGGTGGACGTCTCCTTCATCTCCCTGCGCCATATCCTGCCCCCGCTGCGCGCTTTCCTGCTCCCCGGCGCCGACGTCGTGGCGCTGGTCAAACCCCAGTTCGAGGCGGGGAAAGGGTCGGTCGGGAAGGGGGGGGTGGTCCGCGACGAGGAAAAGAGGCTGCGGGCCGTGCGTGCCGTCCGGGAGTTCGCCCGGGAGTCCGGGTTTGCCGTTGTCGGAGAGGCGGAAAGCCGCGTGCGGGGTCCCAGGGGGAACCGCGAGGTGTTCCTTCACCTGCGGTGGCCCCTGGGCGGGGCAGCCGCCGCCCGGGAAAAGAATCCGCTTGACTCTCATGAAAATGGCATGTAATTTTTGTCATAAGGAGTACTATTTAGCATAATTGAGATATAATTTTGTGTCCCTTCGGCAGGGCGCAAGCGAGGTGAAACATGAAGAGATGGAGCGGGAGGCTTTCGGTTCTGGCGGTCCTTTGCACGATCCTGTTGCTTCCGGTCGCGGGTTCCGCACAGGAGAGCCTGGTCTCGGCGAATCCGGCGGAATACCCGGAAGGGCTCGTTCACGCTGTCGTCAAGGGAGACACGCTCTGGGATCTCTCCGCGCAATACCTCGGCTCTCCCTGGCTCTGGCCGGATCTCTGGGAGCGGAACCGGTTCCTCACGAACCCCCACTACATCTACCCCGGGATCGATATCGTGGTCTTCCCCCCCCCTGCGCGTCAGTACGCATGGGAGGTCAGGGAACCCGTTGCCGCGCCGCAGGATCAGCCCGCCGTGACGGCGCCGACCGCCGCGGGAGGGCCCGCCGCGACCACGGCCGCGGAAGTGCCGCCGGCGAAGCCGACGCTTTCGATCTCCCCCGAGGCTTTCGTGCGCGCCGGCGAGTTTTTACCGGAACGGCCGACGGGGATCGGGTCGATCCAGGGCGGGGAGCAGGACAAGGTTGCGTTTTCGGAGGCGGACAAGGTCTACCTCTCTCTCGACAAGGAGATCCCCGAGGGCCAGATCCTTGGCGTATACAAGGTTCGCGGACCGGTCCGGTCCGCTACCCCGAGGCCGGTTTCCGGATACGTGCGCTACCTCGCGGGGATCCTCCAGGTGACGGGGAAGAGGGACGGGAAGATCACGGCGGTCGTGCGCAAGTCGTTCGAGGACCTGGGCCGCGAGGACATGATCCGGGAGGAGATCCCCTCCTACTCCCCGGTGGTTTTGCGCGAGGGGGGAAGCGGGACCGAGGCCTTCCTCATCACGGGGAAGTATCCCAAGGTGGCTCTCGCGTCGGAGGACTTCGTCTATCTGGACCGGGGGGCGGATGCCGGCGTGACCGTCGGCGACGTCTTCCGCCTGTACGAAAGGCGGGGCGATGCGACCTGGGACAGGGACAAGGAGATGGCGGACGTCCGCATCCCCGTGGGAAAAGCGGTGATCGTCAAGGTCCTTCCCGGGTCGGCCACCGCGTACGTGACGTCGTCCACCCAGACCATCTCGACGGGCGCGCTCGCGCGGCAGGAAATACCCGGGGCCCGGTGAGATTCGCGGTCGTGTAAGCCGCGGCACGCGTCTTGATGGGGCGTGGGGAGACCCTTGGAGGTGGCCCCACGACATGGCGCACGAGCAGACGACCGCCGACGTCCTTCTTCGTCTCTCCCTGGTGGAAGGATTCACCGCCCGTCACCTCGCGAGGCTTGCGTCGCCCCGGGAACGCTTTCCTTCCCGGCCGGACGACGTTCCCCTTCCCGGCCGTTCCCTCCTGGGAAAAGGGATGGCGGCGGCCACCTCCCGTGAAGCAGGAGAGAGGGCGGAGGATGTGCGCAGGACGTGCGACCGGATCGGCGCGCAAATCGTGACGCTCGGCTCCGACGGATACCCGTCCCTGCTGGCATCCATCCCGGATGCGCCCCTGGTCCTGTACCGGTGGGGGGCCGCTTCGCCCGGGGGCAGGCCGGTCGCGGTCGTCGGGAGCCGGGCGCCCACGGCCGTCGGGAAAGAGTTCACCCGCGGCCTGTCGGCCGACCTTGCGCTCCACGGAGTGACCATTGTGAGCGGGATGGCCCGGGGAATCGACGCCTCGGCCCACGAGGGGGCGCTCGCGGCCGGCGGGGAGACCGTCGCCGTCCTCGGCTGCGGCGTGGACGTCCTGTATCCCCCGGAGGCCGGGCGGCTGCGGGAGAGGATCCTGGGGAGGGGGGCGGTCGTCTCCGAATTCCCCCCCGGGACGCCCCCCCTGCCCCGGCGGTTCCCGGCGAGGAACCGGCTGATCAGCGGGATGGCGAGGGCGGTGGTGGTGGCGGAGGCTCCGGCGAGGAGCGGGGCACTGATCACCGCACGATTTGCCCTCGAGCAGGGAAGGGAGGTCATGGCCGTTCCGGGGAGTCCCGCATTCCCCCACACGGAAGGGAGCAACCGCCTTCTTCAGGAAGGTGCTACGATGGTCGCCGGGTCGGCCGACGTTCTCGCGGCCCTCGGTTGGGCGACCGCGCAGCCCGTTCCCCGCCGTGGCGGGGACGGAGAGGAAGCGGGAGAGGACCTCGACGGCCGCATCCTCCGGTTTCTGGCCGCGGAGCGGCATGTGAACGAAATCGCCGTCTCCCTGAAACTCCCCGTGGCGGAGCTTCTCCCCCGCCTCCTCGACATGGAGTTGCGGAATTTGCTTGAAAGGAGGAGCGGGGACTATTATAAAAGGTCGAAATCCGGGAGGCCCGCGCGCGACGGTGCGTAGGGTGCCGCCCGAGGAGGAAGAATGGCCAAGTCGCTCATCGTCGTCGAATCGCCGGCCAAGGCCAGGACGATCAAGAAGATCCTGGGAAAGGGATACCAGGTCCTGCCTTCCATGGGGCACGTGAAGGACCTCCCGAAAAGCCGCCTGGGCGTGGACGTCGAGAAAGGCTTCGTTCCCACCTACATCGTCCTGAAAGACCGGAAGAAGGCCCTCTCCGATATTCTGGCCGCCTCCCGCACGGTCAAGACGGTCTATCTCGCCCCCGACCCGGACCGGGAAGGGGAGGCGATCGCCTGGCACATCGCCGAAGCGATCCGGGCCGACGGCACGAAACGGGGAAAAGGGAAGAAGAAGGAAGCGCCGGCCCCTCCCATGGATGTCCGGCGGGTTCTCTTTCACGAGATCACGAAAAAAGGGGTCGCACAGGGGATGGCGGATCCCCGCCCCCTGGACAGGCACAAGTTCGACTCCCAGCAGGCCAGGCGGATCCTCGACCGGATCGTGGGCTACTCCCTGAGTCCCCTTCTCTGGAAGAAGGTCCGGAGGGGACTCTCGGCGGGCAGGGTCCAGTCCGTCGCCGTCAAGATCATCCGGGAACGGGAGAAGGCGATCGATTCCTTTGTTCCCGAGGAGTACTGGTCCCTCACCGCCCGGTTTGCCGGCAGCGTTCCCCCCGAGTTCACCGCGAAGCTCGTGGAGGCGGGGGGAGAGAAGGTGAGGCCCGGGACGGGGGAGGAGACTCTTGCCCTCAGGAAGGCGGTGGAGAACGGCCCGTTTTTGGTCCGCGAGGTCCGGAAGAAGATGCGGAGGCGCTCCCCGCCCCCGCCTTTTACGACCTCCAAGCTCCAGCAGGAGGGGGCCAGGAAGCTGCGCATGCCCTCCTGGCGGACGATGAGTGTCGCCCAGTCCCTCTACGAGGGGGTCGACGTCCCCGGCGCGGGGCTCGTGGGACTCATCACGTACATGCGGACCGACTCCGTGCGGGTGGCGGCCGAAGCGGTTGCCGCCGTGCGCGACCACATCCGGGAAGCCCATGGCGAGAAGTACCTGCCGCCGGCCCCCCACGCGTACCGGAACCGGAAGTCCGCGCAGGATGCCCACGAGGCGGTTCGCCCGACGTCGCCGGAATATCCGCCGGCCAGGGTCAAGCCGGTGCTGAGCCGCGACCAGTACCGGCTGTACGAGATGATCTGGAACCGTTTCGTCGCCTCCCAGATGGCGGCGGCCGAGTTCGAGCAGACCACCATCGACATCCTCTGCGAGCCCTCCGGCTCCCTGTCCGGCGGGGGGCAGCCCCCGGCGGGGGGTTATCTCTTCCGGGCATCGGGGTCGATCCCCCGCTTCCTCGGGTATCTCGAGCTGTACCAGGAGGAGAACGGCCTGCACGCCGGCCCGTCGCCCGGCGAGCAGGAAGAGGGAAAGGGCGAGGAGAAGGACGAGGGGAACGTCCTCCCGGACCTCTCCGAAGGGGAGCGCCTCGCGCTCCGGGAGCTCGTGGACGCGCAGCACTTCACCCAGCCACCCCCCCGGTTTTCCGAAAGTTCCCTCATCAAGGAGCTGGAGGAGCAGGGGATCGGGCGGCCGTCCACGTACGCCTCGATCGTGAAGACGATCCGCGACCGCGGGTACGTCCGGTTGGAGGAGAGGAAGTTCTTCCCCACGGAGCTCGGCCGGATCGTCACGGACCTCCTCGAGGAGAGTTTCCCGAAGGTGATGGATGTGGCGTTCACCGCCAGGCTGGAGGAGGAGCTCGACCAGATCGAGGACGGGGAGGTCGAGATGGCCCGGGCGCTCGACGATTTCTACCAGCCGTTCTCGGAGGAGCTCGAGCGCGCGAAGGACGCCATGCCCGAGCTCAAGGACGAGCTCATCGCGACGGGGATCCCGTGCCAGGCATGCGGGGGGGAGATGATCATCCGGTTCGGGAGGGCGGGGAAGTTCCTGGCCTGCCGGAACTACCCCCGGTGCCGCAACACGGCGAACTTCCGGGAGACTCCCGAAGGGGGCGTGGAGCTGGTCCCCGACGAGGAGGCGGGCGTTGCGTGCGACCAGTGCGGAAAGCCGATGATCGTCCGCCGCTGGAAGGGATCCCGGTACATCGCCTGTTCCGGATACCCCGAGTGCCGCGCCAGCCGCCCTTACGGGATCGGGGTCAGATGCCCCGAGTGCGGCGGCGGCGAGATGGTGGAGCGGGCTTCCCGGGCGGGGAGGATGTTCTACAGCTGCTCCCGCTATCCCGATTGCCGGTTCGCCTCCTGGAGCCTTCCCGTGGATGGTCCCTGCCCGGTCTGCGGGTACCCCGCGATGGCGGAGAAAGTGAGGAAGGGCGGGAAGACGGAGATCGTCTGCCTGCGAAAGGGCTGCAAGGGGAAGAAGACGGAAGAAACGCTCACCGAGGCGGGGTGACCATGGGATCCGTCCCCCGCTCCCGCGGAGGAGCCGGCACGTGAAGCAAAGCATCCTCGTCGTCGACGACGAGCAGAGCCTGCGGCAGTTCCTCGAGATATTCCTCGAAAAGGAGGGGTACGAGGTCGACACGGCCGCATCCCTGGAAGAGGCCGAGCGGTCCATCGGCCGCAACGTCTACGACCTCGTCCTGACCGACCTGCGGATGGCCGGCGAGGACGACGGCCTCAAGGTCCTCCGCGCGGCGATCCAGAAGAACCCGTCCACCGAGGTGGTGGTGATGACCGCCTACGCCGAGCACAAGTCGGCGGTCGAGGCGATGAAGCTCGGCGCCTACGACTACGTCGACAAGGAGGCGCTCAACCTCGGGGCGGACACCATCACCAAGCCGTTCGACCTCGGCCAGATGCGCGACTTCATCCGCAAGGCGATCGCCCGCAAGGAGACCGCCGACATCCGGAGCAGGGCGCTGCGGGAAGAGGTCCTGGAGAAATCGTCGTACGAGGGGATCGTCGGCCGCTGCGACCCGATGCTTAGGATCTTCGAGATGATCGAGCGGGTGGCGCCCACCAACGCGAACGTGATGATCATGGGGGAGAGCGGGACCGGGAAGGAGCTGGTCGCCTCGGCCCTCCATTCCCGCAGCGAGCGGCGGGACCACCCCTTCGTCCCCATCAACTGCGCGGCCATCCCCGAAACGCTGATGGAGAGCGAGCTGTTCGGCCACGTGCGCGGCGCCTTCACGGGGGCGGTGCAGCAGAAAAAGGGTCTGTTCGAGCAGGCCCACCGGGGGACCCTGTTCCTGGACGAGGTCGGGGAGCTCCCCCACGGCATGCAGAGCAAGCTGCTGCGCGCGATCCAGGAGAGGTCGTTCCGGCGGATCGGCGGCAACGAGGACATCGCCGTGGACGTCCGGATCCTCTGCGCCTCCAAGCAGAACCTCGAGGAGTGGATGAAGGAAGGCCGGTTCCGGGACGATCTCTTCTTCCGGCTCAACGTCATCCAGATCGTGGTCCCCGCCCTGCGAGACCGAAGGGAGGACATCCCGAGCCTCGCCCGGTTTTTCCTGTCGAAGTTCGCAGCCAAGATGGGCAAGCAGATCACCCGGGTCGACGGGGAGGCGATGCGCGCCCTCCAGTCGTACGATTTCCCGGGGAACGTGAGGGAGCTGGAAAACATCCTCGAAAGGGCGACGATCATTGAGACAAAAGACGTCATATCGTTGGGCTCCCTTCCCCAAAATGTGACAAAATTGGGCACCCGGGAGGAGGTCGTCACCCCATTCTCCCCGGATCTTGCCGACGGCGAAGCGGTCTCTCTCGACGCGGAGATGGACCGGCTCGAAAAATCGATGCTCCTCAAGGCGTTGGAGAAGACGGGAGGGAACAAGACCGAAGCCGCGAAACTCCTCAATATTACTTTCCGTTCCATGCGGTATCGCCTCGAGAAGCACGGGATCGAGTAGTCGGCACGAATTCTGCTGTAACACCCCGCAAATGATGTCACTTTTTCAAAAAGAGAAGGGAAACTTGCGTAGAAACAAGGGGTTCACGCTGATCGAACTGATGATCGTCGTGGCGATCATCGGCATCCTCGCGGCGATCGCCATCCCGAACTTCCTCAAGTTCCAGGCGAA
>CP070783.1:222948-233192 GCA_020346465.1 Deltaproteobacteria bacterium | reverse complement strand
CGATCTCCAGGGGACTCCCGACGACAATACCGTCCAGAGGCTTCCCGAATACACGGGCACGATTCTCCCCCGTCCCCTGGGAAGGACAGGGCTTACCGCAGGGGGCGAACTGCAGGCCACGTATCTTTACCGCCGCGCCGGTGACCGGGAGGTCCGGGGCAGGGGAGACGCCGGACTTTCCCGCTCCTTCACCCTCTTTCCGTCGGTCGTCTTCACTCCGTATCTGTCCCTCGATTTTCTGGGGGAGGCGCCCACCTCGGACGAGACCGCTGCGCGTTCCAGCGGACGCTTCGTGCCCTATGGGGGAGGAGACCTGGAAATGCTTCTCCGCCGGGGATTCCCGGGAGCGGGGGAAGGGCGCCTTGTCCATATCGTCAACCCCGTTGCGGGCTTCCGTTTCGTGCCGGATGTCGACCAGAGCGATATTCCCGTCTATGACATGTGGGACCGGGTCGGGCCGCAGCAGCAAATCCTCCTTTCCCTCTACCAGCGACTGCTGCGCGTCGGCAAGGGGGGGCTATCGGAGCTCGCATTCCTCGAGCTTACCTGGGGAATCGAGTCGGGGGAACAACCCGTGACCCAATCCCCGTACGTGGATCCCCTTTCTCCCTACGTGCGGAACCTCCGGGACCAGATCGAGGCGGCCGCCGGCCGGCCCAAGGAGAAGGAGGCTCGTTCCTCGGACATCTTCGCGCTGTTTTACGTCGTGCCGGCGGTCCACTGGAGGGTTTCGGGGGAGGCCCTGATCGATTCCGGAAATGGTTCGTTCACCACCGCCTCGGCGTCGGGGGAGTGGAGAAAGGATGAACGGAACCGCGCGGCTCTCGGGTACCGGGCCACCCGGGACCTGTCGGAAGACGTGTTTGGTCTTTTCCACTTCCGCGTCTTTCGGTCTCTGGAACTGGAGACGTCGGCCGCCTATTCCCTGAGGAATCAGGAATTGACCGACGGGGCGGTGAAGTTCACGATTTTCCCGAGAAGCGAATGCTGGGGCCTGGGGATCGAAGTAAAAAAAGAGACAAGGCCCGATCAGACCAGTATCCGTCTCACCTTCAGTCTCGGCGGAATCGGGACGATCGGGATGTAGGGCGGTACGCGGATGAGGATACGGGGTCACACCGGACGGACGGGAAGGATGCTGATCACCGGGGCAAACGGCCTGCTCGGGAAGGATATAACCTTATGTTTTACAGGGAGATACGAAATCCTGCCCACGGACCTGCCGGAATGCGACGTGACCAGCCTCAGGGAGTGCATGCGTGCTGTCGGGGATTATTCCCCCGATGTGGTTGTCCATTGCGCCGCCTACACGGCCGTGGACCGGGCAGAGGGGGAGGAGGAGGCTGCTTTCACGTTGAACGCCGGCGGCACGCGGAACGTGGCCCTTGCGTGCCGGGAGCACCGGTCCCTCCTCGTCACATTCGGGACGGACTACGTGTTCGACGGCACGTCGGATCGTCCCTACGTCGAGGATGACCCGACCGGACCGCTGTCCGCTTACGGCAGGAGCAAGCTCGCTGCCGAGGAGGCGCTCAGGGAGGTCGCACCGGATTTTCTCCTCATCCGCACGCAGTGGCTGTTCGGGCACTACGGACGGAATTTCGCCTCTTCCATTCTCGAACGCGCGGAAAGGGGGGAGGAGCTGAGGGTGGTATCCGACCAGAAGGGATCCCCGACGTTTACCCGGGACCTCGCCGACGCGGTCGGGCGCCTGCTGGAAGCCGACGCCCGCGGCGTTTTTCATTTTGCGAACGAGGGGGAGACGACGTTCCTCGATTACGCGACGTTCCTTCTCGCGCATGGCGGGAAAGGAGAGTCGCGCCTGTCTCCCCTGTCCACATCGGATCTCCCCCGGGACGTGTACCCCGCCGCCCGCCCGCTCTACGCCGTGCTCAGCAAGGAAAAGTACCGGAATATATCAGGGGTCGCCCCGAGGCGGTGGCAGGATGCCGTCCTCGATTACCTGGGGGGCAGGGACGGAAAAGACAGAGCGTAGGGAAAAACGCAACGGGCCGCAGCCCGCGCGGTCCGTCTCCGGAGAAGGAGGGTTTCGTGAACATTCTCGTGACAGGGGGGGCAGGCTTCATCGGATCGAACATCGCCGACGCCTACGTGGAAGCCGGGCACGATGTTCTCGTCATCGACGACCTCTCGTCGGGGAAGAGGGACAATGCCCCGGCCGCCGCCCGGTTCGTCCTCTGCGACATCGACTCGGAAACGGCGGTGGAGGCGATCCGGACCTTTCGCCCCGAGGTCGTCAACCACCACGCCGCCCAGATCAATGTGCGGGCTTCCGTTGCGGACCCGGGGTTCGACGCGCAGGTGAATATTCTCGGGACGATCCGGCTCCTGGAGGCGTGCAGGCAGAATGGCGTCCGCAAGTTCCTCTTCGCCTCCTCGGGAGGGGCAGGGTACGGGGAGCAGCTGAGATTTCCCGCCGACGAGAACCACCCTACCTGGCCCGTGAGCCCTTACGGAGCGGCGAAGATTGCCGCAGAGCTCTACCTGAACTTCTACCGGGTTCAGTACGGGCTGGACTACACCGCCCTGCGGTACTCGAACGTCTACGGACCGAGGCAGGACCCGCACGGCGAGGCGGGGGTCGTCGCCATCTTCTGCGAACGGCTCCTGAAAGGGCAGACGGCGATCGTGAACGGGGACGGGGAGCAGACGCGGGATTACGTCTACGTGGGCGACGTCGTCCGGGCGAACATCGCCGCGCTCGAGAAGGGAGGCGGGCGCTCCATCAACATCGGCACCGGGATCGAGACGAGCGTCAACACCATTTTCCGCACCCTACGCGACCTCTCGGGAAGTTCCCAGGAGGAGATACACGGCCCCCCGATGCCGGGGGAGCAGCAGAGGTCATGCCTGGAAAACCTTCTGGCATTGGAGGAACTCGGGTGGTATCCTGAAGTTTCTTTGGAGGAAGGACTCGCCCGTACGCTCTCTTTCTTCCGGGAAAAGATCCGATCTTCCGGCTCGTGGTAAGGATGCGCACAGAACACATCCGCAATTTTTCCATTATTGCCCACATCGACCACGGGAAATCGACCCTCGCGGACAGGATGATGGAGGTCACGGGAACGCTCACGAGCCGGGAGAGGGTGGACCAGTTCCTCGACAAGATGGATATCGAACGGGAACGGGGAATCACCATCAAGGCGCAGACCGTCCGGATGAACTACCGGGGAAAGGACGGCAGGGAGTATGTCTTCAACCTGATCGACACCCCCGGACACGTCGATTTCTCCTATGAAGTATCCCGGAGCCTGTGCGCCTGCGAAGGGGCGATTCTCGTCGTGGACGCCTCCCAGGGCGTCGAGGCGCAGACCCTCGCCAACGTGTACATGGCGCTGGACCAGAACCTGGAAATCATCACGGTGCTCAACAAGATCGATCTTCCCAACGCGGAGCCGGAGCTCGTCCGGCGGGAGATCGAGGACGTGATCGGGCTCGACACCGCGGATCTCCTCGCGGTCAGCGCCAAGCTGGGGACCGGGGTGGAAGATATCCTCGAGGCCGTGGTGCGGCGCGTTCCTCCCCCCTCCGGGGACGCGAACGCCCCCGCAAAGGGGCTGATCATCGATTCCTGGTTCGACAACTACCAGGGGGTGGTCATCCTGGCCCGGATGTTCGACGGGATGCTTCTTCCCGGACAGAAGATCGCCCTCCTGTCCACCGGAAGGACGTTCGAAATCCAGAAAGTCGGCGTCTTTTCCCCGCACCCGAAGGGGGTGGACTTTCTGGGGCCGGGCGAGGTCGGGTTCGTGATCGCCAACATCAAGGACGTCATGGAAACGAAGGTGGGGGATACGATCACCGACGCGAAGCGTCCCGCTCTGGTTCCCCTGCCCGGATTCAAGGTGATCCGTCCGATGGTGTTCGCGGGACTGTACCCTGTCCTTTCGGACCATTACGGACAGCTGCGCACCGCAATCGACAAGCTTCGCCTGAACGACTCCTCGTTCACCGCCGAGCCGGAAACCTCCGTCGCTCTCGGGTTCGGATTCCGCTGCGGGTTCCTCGGCCTTCTTCACATGGAGATCGTCCAGGAGCGCCTGGAGCGGGAATACGGGCTCGAGCTCATCACGACCGCTCCGACCGTAGGGTACCGTGCCGTCCAGCGGGACGGAAGCGTGGTGGAAGTGGACAGCCCGGCAAGGCTTCCCGAGCCCCTCGCGCTCGACCATATCGAGGAGCCCGTCATCCTCGCCACCATCCATCTGCCGTCGGAGCACCTGGGAGCGGTCATCAAGCTCTGCGAAGAGCGGAGGGGGATCCAGAGGCAGATGAAGTTCCTCTCTTCGAACCGCGTCATCCTCGAGTACGAATTGCCTCTCAACGAAATCGTCCTCGATTTCTACGACAAGCTGAAAACCGCCTCGCGCGGATACGCATCCATGGATTACGAACTGCTCGAGTTCCGCCCGTCCGATCTGGTGAAACTCGACATCCTGATCAACGGGGAGAAAGTCGACGCGCTCTCTCTCATCGTCCACCGTGACCAGGCATATTACAAGGGACGGGACGTGGCCGAGCGTCTCCGGAAGCTCATTCCCCGGCAGCTTTTCGAAGTGGTCATCCAGGCCTCCATCGGTTCGAAGGTGATCGCGCGGGAATCCGTGAGAGCCATCAGCAAGAACGTCATTGCGAAATGTTACGGGGGGGATGTCACCCGAAAGAGAAAGCTGCTGGAGAAACAGAAAGAGGGGAAGAAGAGGATGAAGCAGGTGGGCACCGTGGAGATCCCGCAGGAGGCCTTCCTCTCCATCTTGAAGGTAAAGGACTGATGGGAAGGAGAGAACACAGGGGCGCCGGTCCGGACGGACCGTCGGCCTCTTTCGCCCGGGGAGAAGGCTCCCCCGGGGGGG
The DNA here is from genome assembly GCA_020346465.1 of Deltaproteobacteria bacterium. Classification (GTDB taxonomy): domain Bacteria; phylum Desulfobacterota; class Deferrimicrobia; order Deferrimicrobiales; family Deferrimicrobiaceae; genus CSP1-8. The sequence goes on along the minus strand of CP070783.1, from coordinate 228,318 downwards.
TGGCGGGAGAAGAGATGCGGCAAAAAGGGAAGCTGCGCGAGTACGTAGAGGCGTTCGCCGTTGCGCTTCTGATCGCCCTTCTGGTGCGAACCTTCGTCATCCAGGCGTTCAAGATTCCGTCAGGATCGATGGAGAACACGCTGCTCGTCGGCGATCACATCTTCGTGAACAAGTTTCTCTACGGGTACCACATCCCGTATACCAAGGGGCGGACCCTTGCGTATCACACGCCGGAGCGCGGAGACATCATCGTGTTCGTATTTCCCGAGGATCCCAGCAAGGATTTCATCAAGCGCGTCGTCGCCATCCCGGGAGACACGGTGGAGATCCGGGACAAGGTGGTCATACTCAACGGGGAGTCTCTCCGGGAGGGGTACACGCAGTTCGCCGACGGGCAGATGACCGACGGGTACGTGCGCAGCAGGGACAACATGCCGCCGGTAAAGGTTCCCCCGGGGAAATATTTCGTGATGGGAGACAACCGGGACCGATCCTACGATTCCCGGTTCTGGGGCTTCGTCGACGAGGATGCGGTCATCGGAAAAGCGATGGTCATCTACTTCTCCCTGGACTGGGGAATCGACCTGCGGTGGTACCAGCTCTGGCGATACCCGGAGCTCGTCCGGTGGGAACGGATCGGAAATATGCTGCGCTAGGCGGTTTCCATTCCTGTTGACGAAGCGGACCGCAGGCGGTATCATTTTTTTATACCTTTTAAGCTAACCCCGTGAGGTTAGCAAAGGATGAGCATGGGTACCAGAGTCGGTCGATATCACCTCCCCGTTTGAGCGGGGGGGTTTTTTTTTGTCCGCCATAAACCGCCACAGGAAGCGAAGAGGGCAGGAGAGATGAAAAAAAGCGGAAGAAAACTGATTTTGGACGGGAAGGGAATGGACCGTGTTCTCTCCCGTCTGACCCACGAGATCCTCGAGAAGAACCGGGGGGCAGAGGAGATCGCCCTCGTCGGGATCTGCTCCGGGGGGGTCCCGCTGTCCCGGGTCATCCAGGGCAAGATCCGCTCGATCGAAGGGGTCGACGTGCAGGCCGGGTATGTGGACATCACCCTCTATCGGGACGACCTTTCCCGGGCGGGATACCAGCCAAGGCTCAAGAGAACGGAGATCCCCTTCTCGATCGACGACAAGAAAGTCGTTCTCGTGGACGACGTCCTGTTCACGGGAAGGACCATCCGGGCCGCGATGGACGCGCTCATCGACTTCGGACGCCCCAAGAACATCCAGCTCGCCGTCCTGATCGACCGGGGGCACCGGGAACTGCCCATCCGTGCCGATTACGTGGGACGGAACGTCCCCACGGCGCGCTCCGAGACCGTCGAGGTCGTCGTCGAGGGGGAGATGGAGGGGTGGAACGTCTTTCTCCGGGAAATCCCCGCAGGAAAGGGGGAGTAGACGCCATGGAGTGGCGACGGAAACACGTCCTCGGGCTGGCGGATTTCAGCACGGAGGAGATCGGGTTCGTCATCGATACCGCCCGGTCGATGGAGGATGTGCTGACGAGGGACATCAAGAAGGTGCCCGCACTCCGGGGAAAGACGGTCGTCAACCTGTTCTTCGAGGCGAGCACCCGGACCCGGACCTCCTTCGAGATCGCGGGGAAGCGGCTTTCGGCGGACATGGTGAACTTCAGCTCCGCGGTGTCGAGCGTCGGGAAAGGGGAGACCCTCCTGGACACGGCAAGGAATATCGATTCGATGAAGCCGAACATCATCGTCATCCGTCATCCGGCGTCCGGATCGGCCCACTTCCTTTCCCGGTACGTCTCGTGTTCGGTCATCAACGCGGGGGATGGATCCCACGAGCACCCGACGCAGGGGCTTCTGGACCTCTACTCCGTCCTTAAGGTAAAAGATAAGGTTAAAGGGCTTAAAATTTCGATAATTGGAGACATTATGCACAGCAGGGTCGTGCGCTCCAATCTGCATTCCTTCGGCCGGATGGGAGCGGACCTGTGGCTTTGTGGACCGGCTTCCCTGGTTCCGAGAGAGATGGGGAGATCCGGGGCAACCATCACGTACGACATCCGGGAGGCGGTGCGGGACGCCGATGTCGTGATGATGCTGAGGATTCAGCTCGAAAGACAGAAAAGAGCCTTTTTCCCCTCATTGAGGGAGTATGCACACAAGTACGGGCTGAACTCCGAAGTTTTCTCCCTCGCCAAAAAGGACGCCGTGATCATGCATCCGGGTCCGATCAACCGTGGGGTGGAACTGTCGGATGAACTGGCCGACAGCGCGCATTCGATCATCCTGAACCAGGTGGAGTCCGGCGTCGCCATCCGAATGGCGCTCCTATACCTTCTCGCGGGGGGGCACAATGCTGCTCATTAAAGAAGGACGCGTGATCGATCCCGAGTCGGGAAGGGATGGGCCGGGAAGCATCGTGGTCGCGGACGGGAAGGTGGCGGATTTCCTTCCCGGCGGGGAAGCTCCCGGGATGTTTGACGGCACGGTGATCGACGCGGCCGGGAAATGGGTCCTGCCGGGCCTGATCGACATGCACGTCCACCTGCGCGATCCCGGATTCGAGTGGAAAGAGGACATCCGGACGGGAACGGCCGCTGCCGCCTCGGGGGGCTTTGCTTCCGTCGTCTGCATGGCGAACACCAACCCGGTGAACGACCATCCGGAAGTGACGCGGTACATCCGGGAGAAGGCGGCGTCCCAGGGGACGGCGAACGTATTCCCCGTGGCCGCTGTCACGCGCGGGCTGGAAGGGAAGGAGATGACGGACTTCGCGGAGCTCCAGGAGGCGGGGGCCGTCGCATTCTCGGACGACGGGCGGCCGGTGCGCAGCGCACTGATCCTCAGGCGTGCCCTCGAGTACGCCAAGGCGTTCGATCTTCTTCTCATGGAACACGCCGAGGACCACGAGCTGTCCGAGGGGGGAGCCGCGAACGAGGGGTGGACCGCCCACCGTCTCGGGATTCCCCCCATCCCTTCCGCGGCCGAGGAGGTCGCCATCGCGCGGGACATTCTCCTCGCGCGTCTCACGGGCGGGCGCATCCACATCCAGCATGTCAGCACAAAAATGGGGGTCGACCTCCTTCGGATGGGAAAAAGGGCAGGGGTCCGCGTGACAGGCGAAACCGCGCCGCATTACTTCACACTCACCGATGCCGCGATCGAAGGCTACAACACCCATGCGAAAATGAACCCTCCGCTCCGGGGGGAGGAGGACAGGATGGCGATCCTCGAGGGGATCGTCGACGGAACGATCGACGTCATCGCGAGCGACCATGCCCCGCACGACGAATACACGAAGCGGTGCGAATTCATCGCGGCGTCCAACGGGATCATCGGCCTTGAGACCGCGCTTCCCCTGTCGATGGCGCTTCTCGCCGGGGGGAAGGTGACGCCGGCCCGGCTCGTGGAGCTCATGAGCGCGGCTCCCGCCCGCATCCTCGGGCTCAAGGAGAAAGGATCTCTCCGAAAGGGAGCGGACGCCGACATTACCATCGTGGATCCGGAGACGGAATGGGAATTCGGGGAGTCGGACGTCCGGTCGAAATCGCGCAACACCCCGTTCTTCGGCTGGAAGATGAGGGGGCGGGCAGTCGCCGTCCTCTGCCGTGGACGGATCACGCACTCCCTTCTCAAGGGGGTCGCTCCCGTTGCCTGAGAGGAAAGCGACCCTCGCGCTGGCCGACGGAACCGTATACCACGGAACCGCGTTCGGGCACATCGGCGAGAGCGGGGGGGAGGTCGTCTTCAACACCGGCATGACCGGATACCAGGAGGTGCTCACGGACCCATCCTACAAGGGGCAGATGGTGACCATGACCTATCCCGAGATCGGGAACACCGGGATCAACCCGGAAGACGTGGAATCCACCCGCCCCTGGGTGGAAGGGTTCATCGTGCGGGAGGCATGGCACCTGCCGTCGAACTGGCGGTACGTGGAGTCCCTCGACGGATACCTCCGCCGATACCACATCTGCGGGATCTCGGGCATCGACACCCGTTCCCTGACGAGACGTCTTCGGGACGGCGGCTCGCAGATGGGCATCATCTCCTCCGTCGACGACGATGAAAAACGCCTCGTGCAAAAAGCGAAGGATCTCCCGTCGATCGTCGGTCGCGACCTCGTGCGGGAAGTCACGTCGCACCGGGAAACCCGCTGGGTGACCGGCGACTGGGACCTGGAAAAAGGGTACCTCCCCGCTGCCGAATACCGCTCCCGGTTCGGCGCCTTCCCGAAGGTGATCGCAATCGACTACGGGATCAAGCAGAACATCCTGCGGATGCTCGTATCCCACGGGATGGAGGTGACCCTGGTTCCCTCGGAGACTGCCGCCTCCGCGATCCTGGCGCGGAAACCAGACGGCGTCTTCCTTTCCAACGGCCCCGGAGATCCCGAAGGCGTCCCGTACGCCATGAACACCGTCCGGGAGCTCCTCGGGAAGGTGCCGATATTCGGGATCTGCCTCGGGCATCAGATCATGGGTCTCGCCCTCGGAGGAACGACGTTCAAGCTCAAGTACGGGCACCACGGGTGCAACCAGCCGGTCATGGACCTTGCCACCGGAAAAGTGGAAATCACGAGCCAGAACCACAATTTCTCCGTGGACGCCGCGTCCCTTGGGGACCGGGCGAGGATCACCCACGTCAACCTGAACGACAAAACGGTCGAGGGCTTGAGCGTGGCGTCTCTACGCTGTTTTTCGGTGCAGTACCATCCGGAAGCTTCCCCCGGCCCCCACGACTCCCGCTCCCTGTTCACGCGGTTTTATCGGCTTCTCACCGGGGGAGAGGAACAGTAATTGGTCCTCCGGGAGATCTAGTGCCGAAACGAACCGACCTCCGGAAAATCATGCTCATCGGCTCCGGCCCCATCATCATCGGCCAGGCGTGCGAGTTCGACTACTCCGGGACCCAGGCGTGCAAGGCGCTCAAGGAGGAGGGGTACACGGTGGTGCTGGTCAACAGCAACCCGGCGACCATCATGACCGACACCGATTTCGCCGACCGCACCTACATCGAGCCGATCACGCCGGACATGGTGGCGAAGATCATCGCCCGGGAGCGGCCCGATGCCCTTCTTCCCACGATCGGAGGGCAGACGGGACTCAACATCGCCGTATCTCTGCACGAGATGGGGATCCTTCAGAAGTATGCCGTGGAGCTCATCGGGGCCAACTTCGATGCCATCCAGAAAGCCGAGGACCGGGACCGGTTCCGGAAAGCGATCGAGACGCTGGGGCTCGTCGTCCCGCGGTCCGGCTACATCCGGTCCCTGGACGAGGCGCGCCAGGTGATCCCGGAAATCGGGTACCCGGCCATCATCCGGCCCTCCTTCACCCTCGGGGGGACAGGCGCAGGGATCGCCTACAACCGGGAGGAGTACGAGAACG
>CP070783.1:211982-222848 GCA_020346465.1 Deltaproteobacteria bacterium | reverse complement strand
AGGGTTACGCCCTCGATCAACATCATCCCGAAGATCACGAGCATGATGCCGAGCGTGTCGCTTTTTCCGGTGGCATGGTTCCGGCTGTAGAAGTCCGGGAGTCGGATCAGTCCCAAACTGCCGACCAGCAGAAAGAACGCGCCTCCGATCACCGCCGACGTGCCCAGGATGTTTCCGATCATTGGTCTGCTTTCTCGGTTCCCAGAAATTTTGCGATGGCGATGGTGCCGATGAAATTGAGAACGGCATAGGCCAGGGTAATATCGACAAACATATCCAATCTGTTGAAAATAAGACCGATCGCGAGGATGAGCACCATCGTTTTGGTGCCGATCGCCCCGACGCCGAGCATCCGGTCGAAGATCGTGGGACCCTCGACAACCCGGTAAAGGGGGAGGAAGATGATCACGGTCAATACAACGGTGTAGTAGAGAAAGAAGGTATTCATGATACATCCGCTTTGGTTTTGATCACTTTGACATCCCTGACGACCTGCCCCGGCCTTCTTTCGTAAAGTTTTGCCACCTCGCCCGGCAAGGTTCCGTCGATGATGCCCGAGCTCGAAATATCCATCAGGGAGTGGACCAGAAACTCATCCTGCTCGATATCCAGGGTTATGGTTCCTGGAGTCAGCGTAATGGAATTTCCGAGAATCACTTTCGCGCTTGTATTGGCGAGCCTCGTCTTGAAACGCAGCAAGGAAGGATCGATCGGGCATTTCGGGTGCAGAACGACGTAAGCCACCTGAAGGCTGGCAACGATGATCTGCCAGAGCAGCCAGGGGACGTAGTAGAGGAGTCTCGCGATGCTCAGTTTCAGCGCTTCCGAACGTTCCCCCAGGGCAAAAAGATGCCTTCTTATGGAATAATTGATGACCAGCACGAGAATTACGGAGAAGATGCCGAAAGAGACGTGCATGAGATCGTAATGACCGCTCATGATCAGCCAAAAGACCATCAAGAGGATGGCCTGAAGGATCGTGTTCCGGTAAAACGTCCGGTTCAACGGTCAGCCTCCAAGCAGGTCTTTTTCCATGTCCGGCGGGAATGGGTTCCCGTTTGCCCCTTGGAATTCCATTCCCCCGTTCTATTCCTTTCCCGCGTTCGCTTAAGGGAAACAGATGACGGTTCCGTTGTCAATGCCCGGCTGGTGCGGGTCCCGGATCCCGCGGGTCCCCGCGGCGAACGGTTTCCTTGACAACCCTCGCACTCCCCCAATAAGGTTCAAGGGCAGGGAGGGGAAACGGGGAGGAAGTCGATGAAGACGGAACTGGTGGTCGGGGACATCGGGAAGCACCGGGCGGACATGCTCGTCGTGAACCTCTTCGAGGGAGTCAAGAGTCCGGGAGGCGCGACCGGGGCCGTCGACAAGGCGATCGGGGGGGCCATATCCGCGGCGATCCGCGACGGCGATTTCCGGGGGAAGTGGGGAGAGACGCTTTTTCTCCGTCCCGGGAAAGGGGTCGCAGCCCCCCGGGTCCTGGTGGTCGGGCTCGGGAAGAGGGAGAAGTTCACCCTGGACCATGTCCGCCAGTCCACCTTGCCCGTGATGCAGATGGCGAAGAAGAAGAAGCTCTCCACGGTGGCATCCGTTCTCCACGGGGCCGGGGCGGGGGGACTCGACCCGGAGGATGCGGCGCGATTCCTGGGACTGGGGGCGGTCCTCTCCGGGTACGAATACGACAGGTACAAGTCGGAGAAGGCGGGGAGGGTGTCCCGGTTCCAGGTGGTCGAGGGGAACAGGCGCGTGGCGGCGAAGGTCCGAAGGGGGCTTTCCCGGGGCGCGAAACTGGGGGAGGCGATCAACTGGGGGAGGGATCTCGTGGCGGCTCCCCCCGGGGACCTTCGCCCGGACGGGCTGGCGCGGGCTGCCCGGTCTCTCGGAGGAGGGAAGGTCCGCGTCAAGGTGTTCGGAAGGAAGGAAGCCGAGGCATGGAAGATGGGAGGGCTCCTCGCGGTCGGAAAGGGGAGCGAGGTCTCCCCGCGGCTGATTGTCGCCGAGTACCGGGGAGGACGCCCCGGCGCCCGCTGGACGGCCCTTGTCGGCAAGGGGGTGACGTTCGACACGGGGGGCATCTCCCTCAAGAAGTGGGAGGGGATGGAGAAGATGAAGTACGACATGGCGGGAGGAGCGGGGATGCTGGCCGCGGTTCGCGCCGCGGCCGCCCTCGGGATCCGTCGGAACATCGTGGCGGTCGTCCCCGCCGTGGAGAATATGCTCTCGGGGAGCGCCTACCGGCCCGGCGACGTGCTCCGGATGATGTCGGGCAAGACGGTGGAGGTGCTCTCCACCGACGCCGAGGGGAGGCTGATCCTGGCGGACGCCATCACGTTCGCGAAGAAACGGTACCGCCCGGACGTCATCCTCGACGCCGCCACGCTGACCGGCGCATGCGTGGTGGCGCTGGGAAGCGTCACGATGGGGATGATGGGCAACGGCGCGGAGGTCCTGGGACGGATGCGGGACGCCTCGGCGGCCTCCGGGGAGCGGGCGTGGGAGCTGCCGCTGCACGAGGAGTACCGCGAGCAGATCAAGAGCGACGTCGCCGACCTGAAGAACATCGGCGGGCCGGAGGGCGGCGCCATCACGGCAGGATATTTTTTGAAGGAATTCGCAGGGGACACCCCCTGGGTCCACATGGACATCGCCGGGGTGGCCTGGATGGAGAAGGAGAAGATGGGGTACGCCCCCGGCCCGACCGGGGTGCCGGTACGGCTTCTTGTGGAATTCCTGCAAGGAGGGGGGGGCGGGGACGCCTGACCCCCGGAGGAGGACATGCCCGACATGCCGCCGCAAGCGCCGAAGGGAGAAGAGCACACCGCCTGCCCGCACTGCACGATCCAGATCCCTGCGGGCGCGACCGTCTGCCCTCACTGCCAGCAGACCGTCGCTCCGCGGGAGCGCCCGCAGCGCGCGCGTCCCCTATCCGTCGCGGGAATCCAGCCATCCGTCCTGTGGGAGCGGTACGGGAGATGGGTCAAGCTGGCGGTTCCGATCCTCCTGGCCGTTCTCGTCCTCGCGGTCGTGTATCAGAAATGGGTTGGGCAACGCGTCAAGGTGGTGCCGAACCCCTCGCTCCCGATCCAGGTGGAGAAGGAGAGGAAGGGGGATGCGCTGGTCCTCCGGGGAACGGTGACCAACCGCGGGGAGGACGTCCCCGACCTCTCGCTCAGGTCGGTCGCGGTCGTCGTGGAGTTCCTCTACCGGGACGGCCGGAGGGAGAAAAAGACGGTGTTCCCGAAGGCGGAGTTCCGCGGGGAGGGGGCGCTTCTCCACGGCGAGACGGGGAAGTTCGAGATGTCGAGGCCGGCGAAGGAGATCCGGGAGATCGTCCTGCGGAGCGAGATCGTCGATCTGGGGATGGGACGGAGACTCATCCGCCCCGGCGGGAGGTAAGCCACCGCCGCGTCCGGGGGCAGGCCGGGGAGGAACGGGTCCGTGCCCAGCGGGAAAGCGAAGCCACGTCGTCCGCGGTGTCGACGTCGAATCGGGAGGGCAGGAGGGAGTAGGGGAGGCCTGCCGCCCGGCATCGCAGGGTAACCTCGGAAAGGACCGACCCCGTCCCCCAGCCCACGCCCCGGAACAGGGAGGGGGCGCGGGAGGAGAGCGCGATCAGGTAGAACCCCCCGTCGTCGGTCGGGCCGAAAACGGCGCCGGCGGAGGAAGCGAGTTCCCGGAAGGCGGCGGCCACGAGCCGCGTGGAGAGGGCCGGGCAGTCCGCCCCGACGAGGACGGCGCGGGTTGCGCCCCGCGCGAAGACGGTTTCGAAGGCGGCGTCCATCCTCTGGCCCAGATCCCTCCCGGACTGGGGAAGATGCTCGAAGCCGGAGAACGGCCCCCCGCGGAAGAGTCTCCCGCTTCCGGGGGGGGAGTGGAACAGGTAGCGGCGGACCCGGCTCAGCCGGGCCATTTCCGCCGCCGTGTCCTCGAGGAGGCATGCGTAGAGCGCCGCCGCTTCCCCTTTCGTGAAGGGGGGGCAAAGCCTGGTCTTGACCTGCCCCGGGAGGGGAGCCTTCGCCATCAGGATCAGCGCGTCCTTGCGGGTCACGGGGGTTCCCTTCCGCCGCCGCCGTGCCGCGCGGCGGGTTCCGTCGCCGGGGGATCAACAAGCGATTGCCAGAAAGCCGCTCCCCGGGTAGTATATTCCTCTTCACCATGGAGTGCATGAGAGGAGCGTCATGACGGAGAAAGCCGGGAGGGTCCTTTCCATCGGCCTCCCGAAGGGGAGCCTGCAGGATTCCACGATCAAGCTCTTCCGGAAAGCCGGATTCACCATATCGGTGGGCACCCGGAGCTACATCCCCTCCATCGACGACGAGGAGCTGTCCGGGCTCCTGATCCGTGCCCAGGAGATGGCCCGGTACGTCCAGGACGGGATCCTGGACCTCGGGCTGACCGGCCGGGACTGGGTCCTGGAGCAGAATGCCAGGGTGAAGGAAGTCTGTCCCCTCCAGTATGCGAAGGGGGGATTGCGGCCCGTCCGGTGGGTGGTGGCCGTTCCGAACGAATCCCCCATCCGGCGCATCCAGGATCTCAAGGGAAAGAGAGTGGCCACCGAGCTCGTCCAGTACACCCGCCGGTTCCTCAAGGAGAGGGGGATCGAGGCGAACGTCGAATTCTCCTGGGGCGCGACGGAGGTGAAGGCCCCGCGCCTTGCCGACGCGATCGTGGAGCTGACCGAGACGGGGAGCACCCTGCGGGCCAACAACCTGCGGATCGTGGACACCATCCTCGAGTCCACGACGGTCCTCATCGCCAACCGGGATGCCTGGAAGGACCCGTGGAAAAGGAAGAAGATCGAAAACATCGCGATGCTTCTCACCGGCGCCCTTCGGGCGGAGGAGAAGGTGGGGCTCAAGATGAACGTAAGCCGCGCCGATCTCGACGGGGTGCTGAAGGTCCTCCCCGCCCTCCAGACCCCCACGATATCGTCCCTGAGCGAGGCGGACTGGTTCAGTCTCGAGGTCATCGTGGACGAGAAGACCGTGCGGGAGCTGATTCCCGTGCTGAAGCAATCGGGGGCCTCGGGGATCGTCGAGTACCCCCTCAACAAGGTGATCCCGTAGCCCGGACGGAACGACTCCGCCAGGCGCTCTCCGCATCCCTTCGTGCGTACGGGGCCGCCGATTGGTCGTCCGATCCCGTCCGGTTCCCCCGCCGGTTCGCGTCCCGGGAGGACATCGAGGTGGCCGCGTTCGTCGCGGCCTCCTTCGCCTTCGGCAACGTGGCCCAGATCCTCGCCTTTCTCGAAGGGCTGTTCCGGGTTCTCGGCCCTTCCCCCCACGCCTCCCTGACGGCCCGCCGGCCCGTCTCCCCGACCCGCGTCTCCGGGCTTTCCCACCGGTTCATCTCCAGCCGGGGCGTCCACCGGTTCCTCCTGAGCGTCCGGTCGGTCCTCCTTGCGCACGGTTCGCTGGAGGCGGCCTTCCGACGGGCGATGGAGGGAGAGGGCGGCGGCACGCGCATCCGGCTGGCCTGCTTCCTGGCCCGTTTCCGGGATGCGTGGGGGGAGGCGCTTCCGAGAGAGAGGGATTTCCTGTTCCCCGACCCGCGCAAGGGCTCCGCGTGCAAGCGGCACAACCTGTTCCTGCGGTGGGTGGTGCGGGGCGGAGACGGGGTGGACCTCGGGATCTGGACGGTCCTCGGCCCCCGGGACCTGATCGTCCCCGTCGACACGCACATGGCGAGGCTGGGGAAATGGCTGGGGCTTACGGGGCGCAAGACCGCCGACGGGAGGATGGCGGAGGAGATCACCGGGGCGTTCCGCGCGGTCTGCCCCGGGGACCCCGTCCGGTTCGATTTCGCCCTGACCCGGATCGGGATCCTTAAGGTGTGCACCCCCCTGGCCCGGGGAAGGTGTGCCCGGTGCCCCCTCGGGACTGCCTGCTTCGGGGCGCTCCCTCCCCGCCCTCCGTGAGAAGGGGAACGAGGGGGCGTTTTCGGGAGAGAAAATGGTGTTGCCCCCCTTTCCCCTCTGGGATAGATTTGGGAAGTACCTTCATTTCCCGCGGAGAAGGGAGAGAGGGGATAGACGATGGCCAAGAAATGGAAAATCGGGGAAATTCTGATTTCTTCCGGGATCATCACGGAAGACCAGCTGAAGGCGGCTCTCAGCGGGCAGAGGCAGCTCGGCGGCACGGTCGGGGAGAACCTCATCCGGATGGGGTACCTGACCGAGGAGGTGCTGCTGAATTCCCTGTCGGAACAGACGGGTCTGCAGCATATCAATCTGACCCGTGTGGAGATCCCCCCCTCCATCCAGCGCCTCATCAAGCTGGAGACCGTCCGGTCCCGAAGGCTGATCCCGATCGGGTTCGAGGGGAAACGACTGGTGGTCGGGATGGTCGACCCGACCGACCTTTCCGCCCTGTCCGAGGTCGAATTCCAGTCGGGCCACCCCGTCAAGCCCGTGATCCTGTCCGCCACCCACTTCGAGCAGGCGCTCCACCAGTTCCAGACCGCCGGGCACGGGGTGAGCACCATGAAGCTCAGCGGGGAAAAGCTCCCGCGCCAGATCCCGGCGGAGGGCAACATCACGAGCCTTCTCAAGGCGCTGGTCACCTGGCACGGTCAGGACCTCCACCTCTCCTCCGGGGCCATCCCGTCCATCCGTGTGGACGGGGAGATGCGGCGGCTGGACATCCCGGCCCTCAAGCCGGCCGAAGTGGAGTCGATGGTCCACGAAATCCTCACGCCGGAGCAGAAGCGGTCCTTCCAGGAGAATCTCGAGCTCGATTTCGCCTTCTCCCTCGACGGGGTCGGGCGTTTCCGCTGCAACGTCTACCGCCAGCGCGGCTCCCTCGCGTTCACGGCCCGCCACGTCGCGGACAAGATTCCCACCGCCGCCGAGCTGGGCATCCCGGATTTCCTCCATGAGGCCGCGCTGCGGAAGCAGGGGCTCATCCTGATCACCGGCCCGAACGGGCACGGCAAGACCACGACCATGGCGAACCTCGTGGACAAGATCAACCAGGAGCGGAAGGCGAACATCATCACCATCGAGGATCCCGTCGAGTACACCCACCGGCACAAGAACTCGAACGTGAACCAGCGGGAGGTGGGGACCGACACGATCTCGTTCGGCGACGGACTCCGTCATATCTTCCGGCAGAACCCCGATGTCATCGTGATCGGGGAGCTGCGGGACTACGAGAGCTTCTCCATCGCCCTGTCGGCTGCGGAGACCGGCCACCTCGTCCTGGCGACGATGCACTCCAACAACGCCACGGCCGCCGTGGACCGGATCATCGACGTCTTCCCCCCGGTCCAGCAGTCCCAGGTGCGGGCCCAGCTGGCGGACTGCATGCAGGTGGTCTTCTCGCAGCGGCTCCTCCGCAGGGCGTCCGGGAGCGGTCGCATTCTGGCGTGGGAGAAGATGAGCACCTCTCTCCGCGTCCGGAACGCCATCCGCGAAGGGAAGGTCCACGTGCTGCGCGGCATGATGCAGACGAACGTCGAGGAACTGGTGAGCATCGACTGGACCCTCGCGGAGTTCGTCGCCTCCGGGAAGGTGAAGTACGAGGAGGCGCTGAAGTACGCGGACAGCCCCACCTATCTCAACGAGCTCCTCAAGGTCCGGGGAGCGTACCGGTAGGGACGGCAGGACGACCGGCGGAGGAGCGGGAGGATGATCGGCAAGAAGATCCGGCTGGAGAGGATCATCGACCGGAACACCCGGCGGACGGTCATCGTTCCGCTGGACCACGGGATGACCGTCGGTCCCATCCCGGGACTCGTCCAGATCGCCCCTCCCGCCAACCTGATCGCCGAAGGGGGCGCGAACGCCGCCGTCGTGCACCGCGGCGCCGCCATGTTCGGGCACCGCGGATACGGGAAAGACCTCGGGCTCATCCTCCACCTCTCGGCCAGCACGACCCTGTCGCCGGACTCCAACCGGAAGGTGCTGGTCGCCACCGTCGAGGACGCGATCCAGATCGGGGCCGACGCGGTGTCGATCCACGTGAACCTCGGCGCCGAGGACGAGGCCCGCATGCTCAGGGATTTCGGGACGGTTTCCAGCGATTGCCAGAGGTGGGGGATCCCCCTTCTGGCGATGATCTACACCCGGGGCCCGAAGATCCGGAGCGAATACGACGTCCGGTACGTCCGGCACGCGGCGCGCGTGGGGGCGGAGATGGGAGCGGACATCGTGAAGGTCCCCTATACGGGCAGCCCCGGGACGTTCCGGGAGGTGGTGGAGGGGTGCGCTTCCCCGGTCGTCATCGCGGGAGGCGAGAAGATGGGAAGCGACGAAGAGGTGTTCCGGATGGTGAAGGGCGCGATGGAGGCAGGCGGCGCCGGCGCCTCCATCGGGCGGAACGTGTTCCAGCACCGGTCCCCGGCGGCGATGGTCCGGGCCATCGCTGCGATCGTCCACGGCGGGGCATCCGTCAGGGAAGCGGCCGGCATCCTGAAGCGGGAAGAGACGTGACGGGTCCGGTCTTGTGGGCGCGGGTCATCCCCTGGGGGAAGGACGTTGCGATCGCGGCGCTCGAATCGGGCGTGGAGACCCTTTGGGTGCCCGACGATTGCTTCGAAAGCGTCCGGGAGCTCGGGCGGGTGACGACGGTGTGCTCCCAAGGGGACCTGCGCGAGGGAAGGGATTTTCGCGTTACGCGGATGCGGGGGAAGGAGGACGAGACGGCGATCCTTTCCTCGTCCCCCGAGACGATCTGGGTGGTGCGGCCGGAGGAAAGGGAGGTGATCCCTCTCGAGAACCTCGTGGCGCACCGAAGGAGGATCTTCGCGGTGGCCCGTACCCCCGAGGAGGTCGCCCTGTACCGGGGAGTCCTGGAACGGGGGGTCCACGGCATCGTTCTCGAGGCGGACTCTCCCCGGAGGATGCGCCAGATGGCGTCGGCGGCCAGGACCGAAGCCGGTCGGGTGCCGCTCGTATCCGCGCGGGTGACCGAAGTCACCTCCCTCGGGATCGGGGACCGCGTATGCGTCGACACCTGCTCGCTGATCGAAGGAAGCCGCGGGATGCTGGTGGGGAACTCGAGCGCGGGGATGTTCCTCGTGTGCGCGGAAAACGCCCCGAACCCGTACGTTTCCCCCCGGCCGTTCCGCGTCAATGCGGGGGCGGTGCATTCCTACTGCCGCCTCCCCGGGGGAAGGACGGGCTATCTGTCGGAGCTTTCCGCCGGTTCCGAGGTGCTTCTGGTGAACGAGCACGGGGAGGGGGAGATGGCCGCCGTCGGACGGGTGAAAGTGGAGCGGAGGCCGTTGCTGCTCGTCCGGGCGGAAGGGCCCGGAGGCGCAAGCCATTCCGTGATCCTGCAGAACGCGGAGACGATCCGGCTGGTGGACGCCGCCGCCGGCACGGTCTCCGTGGCGAAGCTGTCCGTGGGGGATTCCGTTCTTCTCGCGGAGGAGAGAGCGGGGAGGCACTTCGGGGTGCAGGTGGAGGAGACGATCCGGGAAAATTGAGGAGTTCCGCCTGTTACGGTGATATGATGAAACAGTAGACACCTGCGAGCCGGGAGGGATTCATGTTCGGACTTGGAGTGCCGGAACTCCTGATCATCCTCGTGATCGTGGTCCTCCTCTTCGGGGCGGGGAAGCTTCCGCAGATCGGAAGCGGACTCGGGGAAGGGATTCGCAACTTCCGAAAGTCGATGAAGGAAAAGGGCGAGGTCGACATCACCCCGCAGAAGCCGGAGGACAAGGAAAAGTAGCGGCCTGCGGCCGCCCCGCTCCCGGAGATCCGTTCCGGCGACCGGCCTCTAATCTCCGTCCAGGGCCTCCAGGCGGTATTCCTCGATGCCGTCGGGGGGATCGAAGAACGCCACCATGAAGGGAATCGATTTCCCCGGCGCCACGTCCACATTGCTCAACTTGTCTCCGAAGCGGTTTCCCATGGCGGCCTCGATCCTCTCCCGCGTCGAGGCGCGCAGCCCCGTGATGACGTTCCCCGCGTACACCGTCTTCTCGGCGATCCTCTGGTTGCCGCCGTCGAGCAGTTCGGCCCGGATGCGGATGGCGCTTTTCTTCGTTCGTCCCTGGTTGGTGGCCAGCCCCTTGATGATGAACATTTTTCCCGCCTTGTCGCCCGTTTCGTAATAGCCGATCAGGTTCCCGACGTGGTAGGGGGTAACGGATTCCTTCCCGCCCAGCCAGAGGGCCTCCATGCCGGGGACGATGGAGCGCAGGGTTTCCTGACCCGTTTTCGTGAACGCAAGGTACGCCCCTCCGCCGGCCAGCGACACGAAGAGAATCACCAGGAGGGCAATCGACGGTCTTCCGGAAGGGGCTGACCGCCGGGGGCGCGCCACCTCGGTGCTTTCCCTCTCCGGGGGCCTCGGGGGAGGCACGTCCGGGGGAGGCGATTCCGGGCCGGGGGTCTCTTCGGGGGGACCGCTTTCGACCAGATCGGCCAGTTCGTCCTGGATCACATCCGCGCGCGAAAGGGACGGATCCGCAGGGGACAGGAAGGGGTCCGTCGTCGCGGGCCCCGGTGCCGCGTCCTCTTCCGGGGTCTCGACGGGGGCTTCCCTGAGGTGTTCGGAGATGTCAAATGGCGCGGCCGGTGTCCCGGAGGACTGCTCTTTTCTCAGGAAGCCGGGAAGGTCGGGGTCGAGGGTCAGGTCTTCCCCGGGTTCCCGGAGGAATTCCCATCCTCCGACCCCTTCTTGGGGGGGAGCGCCGGGAATCTCACGGTCCGGTGCATCGTGCAGGGACCGCAATGTGTCTTCCCCGCCCTTGCGGAAAACGAGGAGATCCTCCCCGTCTTCCGTGTCGATCGGAAACGGGGTGTCCGGACTCTCCCCCGGGGGCGCCGGCTCCTCCGGAAAGATCTCCCGGGGCCGGTCGCTGTGGAAAAGCGCCTCGAAGGCGTCGGACACCTCGTCCTGCGGCGGCGGGGCG
>CP070783.1:200214-211882 GCA_020346465.1 Deltaproteobacteria bacterium | reverse complement strand
GTGTCGATCGCCAAGAAGTACACCAACCGGGGCCTGCAGTTCCTCGACCTGATCCAGGAGGGCAACATCGGCCTGATGAAGGCGGTGGACAAGTTCGAGTACCGCCGCGGCTACAAGTTCTCGACCTACGCCACCTGGTGGATCCGCCAGGCCGTGACGCGCGCCATCGCCGACCAGGCCCGGACCATCAGGATCCCCGTGCACATGATCGAGACGATCAACAAGCTCATCCGCACGTCCCGCCAGCTCGTCCAGGAGATCGGCCGCGAGCCCGTACCGGAGGAAATCGCCGCCAAGATGGACATGCCCATCGAGAAGGTCCGGAAAGTCCTCAAGATTGCCAAGGAGCCCATTTCTCTCGAAACGCCTATTGGCGAGGAGGAGGACAGCCATCTCGGGGATTTCATCGAGGACAAGAACACGGCCTCGCCGGTGGACAGCGCGATCAACATCGACCTCGCCGAGCAGGTGAAGAAGGTCCTCGGGACGCTGACCCCGAGGGAGGAGCGCGTCCTGCGGATGCGGTTCGGCGTGGGCGAGAAGTCGGACCACACGCTGGAGGAGGTGGGGCAGGACTTCGAGGTGACGCGGGAGCGCATCCGCCAGATCGAGGCGAAGGCGCTCCGGAAGCTGCGCCACCCCAGCCGCAGCAAGAGGCTCCGGACGTTCATCGAGTAGGGGAGGGAGGTCGTCCCCGGACATGCCGGGAAGCGGATTGACAAGGTCCCCGGTCCACGGGGAGAATGGACATCCCGATGGGGGCAAGGAAATGCGGGCCCATAGCTCAGTTGGTCAGAGCCACCGGCTCATAACCGGTCGGTCCCTGGTTCGAGGCCAGGTGGGCCCACCAGATACCAGCCATGCTGCGTGAACGGCCGATCATGCGGAGTGCGGAACGGGAGAATGCACCGGGTGCCGGTGCATTTTTCTTTTCCCCTCCGGGGAGGCTGACGTGAGCCGTTCCCGGGGCGTCCCCGCCGGACGCGCCGTCACGGTGCGCGACGTCTTCCAGGCGCTCGACGACGAATTCCCCTTCGCCCACCGGGCGGACTGGGACAACGTGGGGATCCTCCTGGGGGACCCGGACGCGCCCGCGGAGCGGGTGGTGATCGCGCTCGACGCCACGCCCGCGGCCGTGGCGGCGTGCCGGCGCCACCGGGCCGGCCTTCTCGTCACCCACCACCCGGTGATCCACTCCCCCCTCGCGTCGATCCGGACCGACCAGGCCGCGTCCGCCACCGTCCACGAGCTCGTCCGGATGGGGACGGCGGTCATCTCCGCCCACACGAACGCCGACGTTGCCCCGAAAGGGGTGTCCCACGCCCTCGCGCGCAGGATCGGCCTCCAAGGGATCCGCCCCCTCATCCCCGGCGAGCCGTCCGACGCGTGCAAGGTCGTGGTGTTCGTCCCCGCCGACCGCGCCGCCGCCGTCCTCGCCGCCCTTTCGGAGGCGGGCGGGGGGAGGATCGGCGCCTACACCCGGTGCTCGTTTCAGGCCGTCGGGACGGGGACGTTCCTCCCCGCGGAGGGGGCGAAGCCCTTCCTGGGGAAACCCGGGAGGGAGGAGAGGGTGGAGGAGGTCCGCCTCGAGTCGGTCGTCGCGGGGAGCCTCCTCCAGGGGGTGCTGAAGGGCGTCCGGGAGGCCCACCCCTACGAGGAGCCGGCGATCGACGTCTACCCGCTCAAGGGCGGGGCGCTCGGAGGCGGGATCGGGGTCGTGGGGGACAGGGGGCGCGCGGCCCCCCTCGCGGAGGTCCTCGCGGACGTGGGCCGGTCCGTGCGGCCGTCGTGGATCAAGGTGGCCGGGCCGCGGCGGAGACGTGTGGCGAGGATCGCGGTGGTGGCGGGGAGCGGTTCGGAGTTCGCGGGGGCGGCGAGGGCCGCGGGGGCCGACCTGTTCCTCACGGCGGACATCAAGTACCACCAGGCGCTCGAGGCGGCCGCCGGCGACATGGTGGTGGCGGACATCGGGCACGGATCGGGGGAGAGGTGGATCCTTCCGGAGTTCCGGCGGGTGATCGCCGCGCGGTTCGGAAGGCGGGTCGCGACCCGCGTGGTCATGGAGAGGGAGCCAATGCGGCCTTTCGGGCCGAAGCAGACAGGAGGATGGGAGCGTTGATGACAAATGTGAAGGTCCTTCTCGACCTGCAGGAGATCATGAGCCGGTCCAGGATGGTGGAAGCCGAGAAGCAGAAGGTCCCGCTCGAGGTGGCCGACCTCAAGAGCCTGTTCGAGGAGAGGGAGACGAAGTTCCTCGCCGCGAAGCTGGAGTTCGAGCAGCTCCAGAAGGAGAAGCGGGAGAAGGAGCGGGAGATCGAGGAGGAGCGGGACAAGGTCGAGCGGGCCAAGTCGAAGCTGATGTCGATCAAGACGAACAAGGAGTACTACGCGATGCTCAAGGAGATCGAGGGGACGAAGCGGGCCAACGCCGCCCGCGAGGAGGAGCTCCTCTCGATCCTGGCGCGATACGAGGAGGTGGAGAAGCGCCTCGCGGAGCTCTCGGCCGATGTCGGGGAGGTGGGCGCCCGCTACCGCGAGCGCATGGTGGACATCGAGGCCCGGATGGCGAAGTTCGACAAGGACATCTCCCGGCTCCAGGCGAGGAAGGCGGAGGTGGCGGCGAGCCTGGACAAGGGGCTCGCGCGGCGGTTCGAGATGATCTTCGACCGGCGCGGCGGGATCGCCATCGTGGCCGCGCGGAACCAGTCGTGCATGGGGTGCCACATGAACATCTCCCCCCAGCTGTTCAATCTCCTCCAGCGCGAGGACCGGATCCACTCCTGCCCCAACTGCAACCGGATCATCTACTACGAGGGGGACCAGGCGCAGCAGGCCGGCGGATGAAGGGAAAGGCGGTCACGGCCCGGACCGACGGCGCGAGCCGGGGGAATCCCGGCCCGGCCGGGATCGGCGTGGTGCTCGAGGTGGCCGGGGAGGACCGCCCGATCGAGCGGTTCGAGTACATCGGGGAGGCCACCAACAACGTGGCCGAGTACCGCGCCCTCCTGCTGGCCCTCGCGGAGGCCGCGGACCTTTCCCCCTCCTCGCTTACGATCCTGTCCGACTCGGAACTGCTCGTCCGGCAGCTCAACGGCGCCTATCGCGTCAAGTCGGATCTCCTGAGGCCGCTCTACCACGAGGCCTGCCGGCGTTTGCGCAGATTCCCCGGGGCGCGTATACTGCACGTAGAGCGCGAGGAGAACCAGGCCGCCGACCGGCTGGCGAACCGCGCGATCGACGCTCATTTCCAGAAGGCTTGAGGAGGCCATTCGGCCGCCGGCCCTCCGGCGCTTGCGCGACGGAGGGCGGGAGGAAAGTCCGGGCTCCGCAGGGCAGGGTGCCGGGTAATCCCCGGTGGGGGCGACCCCGAGGACAGTGCCACAGAAAAGACACCGCCATCCGGCCGGTCCGGCCGGGCGGCAAGGGTGAAATGGTGAGGTAAGAGCTCACCGCGCGCCGGGCGACCGGCGCGGCACGGCAAACCCCACCCGGAGCAAGACCGAATAGGAGGGCGACCCCGCGGGCGACCGCGGGGGAAGGGCGGCCCGCCCGGGGCCCTCGGGTCAAGGTCGCTGGAGGCGGGCGGAAACGCCCGTCCTAGAGAAATGGCCGCACGCGGGGCGTTCCGACCGCGCACAGAACCCGGCTTACGGCCTCCTCAGGCTTTTTCTTAGGCAAAAAGGGTCTCTGCATTCTGGTAGAACGGTTTTTTGCCTGTTTTTCCCGGTCCGGCGCTTCCATTAAAAAGGCTTGACACGACTTCGCCGTTCTATACAATGGCGCCTAGTGGGTAATTGTGGGGAAAGGTGGGTAAGGCGGCCATCATGATCTTCCGCGGACGGTACGAATATACCATCGACCCCAAGGGGAGGGTGAACATCCCTTCCCGTTTCCGCGAGCAGCTTACCGAAGCAGGCCAGGAATCGATCGTCATCACCAACTACTCCGGGTGCATCTACGCCTACCCCTCCGCGGAATGGGAGCGGATCGAGGAAAAGCTCGCCAGCAAGGTGTCGAGCGTCAACAGGAAAAAGAACGCCTTCGTGCGCTTCTTCGCGGGCGGCGCCGTCGAGGTCACGCCCGACAAGCAGGGACGGATCCTGATCCCCCCCTCCCTCCGGTCCTACGCGGAGCTCGGCCGGGACGTCGTCATCCTCGGGATGCCGAACCGGTTCGAGATCTGGGACCGGGAGCGATGGGACGTCGAGGTCGGCCGGTTCGAGAAGGAAGGGTTCGAGGATCCCGAGCTGGCGCGGGAGATCGATTCCCTTGGGATCTAGGGTGTGGCGGACGGCCACGTCCCCGTTCTTTTCCAGGAGATTCTGGGATTGCTGGCCCCCGCCCCCGGAGAGGTGTTCCTCGACGGGACGGTCGGCGGGGGAGGCCACGCGGAGCAGATCGCGGAGAGGATCGGCCCGGCCGGCCTGCTCGTCTGCGCCGACGCCGACCCCGCGATGCTGTCGATGGCCTCGGAGCGCCTCCGCCGGTTTCCGCGCGTCCGCCTGGTCCACGCCGACTTCTCCGACCTCGGGGCGCTGCGGGAAGCGGCGGGCGGGCGGATGTTCGACGGGATGCTGCTCGACCTGGGGCTCTCCTCCCCGCAGCTGGACGATCCCTCGCGGGGGTTCTCGTTCCGCGGGGACGGCCCCCTGGACATGCGGCGCGACCCCGGGGCGGGGGGGGCCGACGCGCGGGAGATCCTGCGGAGGGCGACCGAGAGGGAGCTGGCCGACCTCTTCTTCCGGTACGGGGAGGAGAGATTCTCGCGGCGGATCGCGCGGGCCCTCGTGGCAAGGCGGCGGGAGGAGCCGATCGAGCGCACCGCCCAGCTCGCCGACCTGGTCCGCGCGGCCATCCCCCGGAAGGCCTGGCCGCGGACGATCCACCCCGCCACCCGGGTGTTCCAGGCGCTGCGGATCGCCGTGAACCGGGAGCTCGAGTCGCTGGACGCCTTTCTCGACGGCTTCGCGGCGCATCTGGCGCCGGGCGGAAGAGTGGCGGTGATCAGTTTTCATTCGCTGGAGGACCGGATGGTGAAGCTCTCGTTCCGGGCGCAGGCGTCACGGACGGCGGCCGTGCTCCAGGTGCTCACGCGCAAGCCGGTCGTTCCGCAGGAGGAAGAGATCGAACGAAACCCGAGGGCCGCCAGCGCGAAACTGCGCGCGGCCCGGAAAACCGTGTAGGAGGGAAGGAATGAGGAGAATCGTGATCGGAGACAGCCTCGGCATGATCACCGAGATCCGGCGGGAGACCCCCGTGTTTCCCTCGGTTCCCCAGGGGCGCGGGCTTCTGGGGCTGGCCGTCCTGTTTCTCGTGCTGGCCCTGTTCTCCGTCTGGATGTCGGGGCAGTATTACCGGATCGGCTACGGCGTTTCGGTCGCCCTCGAGGAGAAGCAGCTCCTCCAGAAGGAGCAGGCGCTGCTGAAGACCGAGATCCTGACGCTCCGCAGCCCCGCGCGCATCGAGGCGATCGCCCGGGGGCAGCTCGGCATGGTGGAGCCGAAGACGGAAAGGATCATCCGGGTGAAATGAGCCGCCGCGCCCGCATCGTCCTCGGCGTGCTGGCGGCCGTCTACTGTCTCATTGTCTTCCGGGCGTTCCACATCCAGGTGCTGGGTGTCCAGGGGATCCGCGAGAGGGGGGCGAGGCAGTACGGCGTGAAGATCCCGCTCCTGCCGGAGCGGGGGGTGATCCTCGACCGGACCGGGACCGAGTTCGCCGTGAGCCTCTCCACGAAGTCGATCTTCGTCCAGCCGTCCAAGCTCCCGGCGCCGGACGTCGCCGCGAAGCTGCTCTCCCGCCGGCTGTCCCGGCCCTTCGCCGAACTGCGGAAAGCGTTCGCGTCGGACAAACATTTCCTCTGGGTCCGGCGGCAGATGCCTTCCACGATCGCCGAGGAGATCGTGCGGGAGGTCCGGGAGGCGCTCCCCAAGGGGAAGGGCGGCCGGGGCGCGGAAGGGATCGGCACGGTCGAGGAGCCGAAGCGCTTCTACCCCAACCGCGAGCTCGCCGCGTCGGTCATCGGGTTCACCGACGTGGACAGCGCCGGGATCGAGGGGGTCGAGCTCTCGCTGGACAAGGTCCTGCGGGGGGAGAGCGCCTACCTCGTCGGCGAGCGCGATGCGCGGGGCCGCGTCATCGTCCCGGCGGACGCGCCGATCGAGGCCAACGCGCAGGGGCACTCCGTCACCCTCACCATCGACCGGAACATCCAGCACGTGGCCCAGACCGAGCTCACGGAGGCGGTGAAGCGGTACAGGGCCCGCGGAGGGGTGGCCCTGGTCCTGCAGCCCAAAACCGGGGAGATCCTCGCGATGGCGTCCCTCCCCACGTTCAACCCGAACAGCGTCTCCTCGGCCCCCCCGGAGGCGAGGAAGAACCGGACGATCACCGACGTCATCGAGCCGGGATCGACCTTCAAGGTGTTCACGCTGGCCTCCGCCCTGGAGACGGGCGCGGTCGGCATCCGCGACCGGGTCTTCTGCGAGAACGGGACGTACCGGTACGCCGGCCGCGTGATCCACGACACCCACAAGCACGGCTGGCTCGCCGTCCCCGAGGTGATGAAGGTCTCGAGCAACATCGGGATGATCAAGATCATGGACAAGATGGACCCCGGGCGGTTTCACGCCATGATCCGCGCATTCGGGTTCGGGACGAAGACGGGGGTGGAGCTTCAGGGGGAATCGCAGGGGCTGGTCCCTTCGCGGGACGAGTTCCGGCGGATCCGCCGCGCAACCGTCTCCTTCGGGCAGGGAATCGCCGTCACGCCGCTCCAGCTGGCCTCCGCGATGGCCTCCGTGGTCAACGGCGGGAAGATGATGAAGCCGTACCTCGTCAAGGAGATCACCGACCCGGAGGGGAAGGTGGTCTACCGCGGCGAGCCGAAGGAGCTTCGGAGGACGATCTCCCCCAGGACGTCCGAGCAGATGCGGGAGATCCTCGGGGAGGTGGTCCAGGAGGACGGGACCGGCACGGAGGCCCGCATCAAGGGCTTCCTCGTCGGCGGGAAGACGGGGACGGCGCAGAAGGTGGAGGTGGGGGCCGGCCGGTACTCCCCGGACAAGCGGATCTCCTCCTTCGTCGGGTTCCTCCCTCTGCATGACCCCGAGTTCCTCGTCCTCGTCGTCGTCGACGAGCCGAAAGGGGCGGTGTACGGCGGCGTGGTCGCGGCCCCCGCGTTCAACCAGATCGCGGTGAAGACGGCCTACTACCTGGGACTCGCCCCCACGGAGCCGGTCGGGGAGAGGGTGGCCGGGGCGGACCGGGAGGGGACCAAAGCCGCCGCGGGCGTGCGGGTGACCCGCGTGGCCATGGGGCCCGCGGAGAGCGCGATGGTCATGCCGGACCTGGCGGGCCTGAGCATGGGGAGGGTGGTGGACCTGATGGGCCGGTATTCGGTGAGGGTCCGCCTGGTCGGCACCGGCCTGGCCCGCGCCCAGTCCCCCGGCCCCGGCGAGATTCTCGTCCCCGGCACGGCGTGCACCGTGACCTTCGGGGCGGAGCCGGGCGAACGATGAGACTGGCGAAGGTCCTCGCAGGCATCACGCCGGTGGAGGCCGCTCTCGGGTCGCTCGAGATCGGCGGCATCTCGATCGATTCCCGAAAGACGCGGCCCGGCGACCTGTTCGTCGCGATCCGGGGAGAGCACGCGGACGGCCACTCCTTTCTCGAGGAGGCGGCGCGGGCGGGCGCGGCGACAGCCCTCGTCGAGCGGGAGGTCTCCCCCCTCCCGCTCCCCCTTCCCTGCCTGCGGGTGCGGTCGACGTCCGCGGCCCTGCCCGCCGTGGCGGTCCGCTTCTTCGGCGACCCGTCGGCGGGCCTGACCGTGATCGGGGTCACGGGCACCAACGGGAAGACGACCGTCACCTACCTTCTCGAGTCGATCCTCGAGGCGGCGGGGCTGCGGACGGCCGTGATCGGGTCGGTCAATTACCGGCTGGCCGGGAGGATCCTGCGGACGGGACTGACCACGCCCTTCCCCCACGAACTCCAGGAGGTGATGGCGGCCGCGCTGTCCGCGGGCGCGAGCCACGTCGTGATGGAGGTGTCGTCCCACAGCACGGCGCAGGGCAGGATCGAGGGGGTGCGGTTCGACGCGGGCCTGTTCACCAACCTGTCGCACGACCACCTCGACTTCCACGGGGACATGGAGTCGTATTTCCAGGCCAAGGCCCGCTTCTTCCGGGAGTTCCTCCCGGCGGCGGGAACCAGGGCAGGAATGGCCTTCAACGGGGACGACGCGCACGGGGCGAGGCTCGCGCGGGAGTTCCCCGGCGCCCTGACCTTCGGGTTCTCCCGGGAGAGGACGGTGCACCCCCTGGAGGTGGAGATGTCGTGGGAGGGGACCCGCCTCGCCCTTTCCACGCCCGCGGGGCCGATCGACCTCCGGGCGAGGATCCTCGGGGCCTACAACACGTCCAATATCATGGCGGCCGTCTGCGGGGCGATTCTGCTCGGCGTCCCCCCCGGTGCGATCCGCGAGGGGGTGGAGGGCCTGCCGGCGGTCCCCGGGAGGATGGAGGAGATTCCCAACGACCGCGGGATCCACGTCTTCGTGGACTACGCCCATTCCCCGGACGGGCTCGACCGCCTGCTCTCCACTCTCCGGGAGCTCGGCGGCGCGAGGCTGATCACCGTCTTCGGGTGCGGCGGGAACCGGGACCGGGCGAAGCGGCCGCAGATGGGGCGGATCGCGGCGCGGCGCTCGGACGTGGTGATCCTCACCTCCGACAACCCGCGGAACGAGGACCCCGGGGCGATCCTCTCGGAGATCGTCCGGGGGGTCGCCGCGGAAGGGCTCCTGGAGGCGAAGGGGCCCGTCCCGTGGGAAGCGGGGTATTACGAGGTGATTCCGGACAGAACATCGGCCATCGCGCGGGCGCTTGCGACCGCCCTCCCGGGGGACACGGTCGCGGTGGCCGGGAAAGGACACGAGAATGTCCAGCTCATCGGGGACCGGAGCCTGCCATTCGACGACAGGGAAACGGTCAGGGCGATCCTGGCCGATGGCGGATAGGCTGACGCTCGGGGATGTGATCGGGATTCTCCATCCGCTGGGGGGAGGGGTGGGGATTTCCCCCCAGGAGCCGATCGGCGCCGTGACGACCGACAGCCGGGAGATTGCGCCCGGGGGCCTCTTCGTCGCCCTTGCCGGGGAGCGGGTCGACGGGGCCGACTTTGCGGAGGATGCGATCCGCCGGGGGGCGCAGGCGGTGATCGTGTCGGAGGAGGGGGTGTGGAAGATCCCCCCCGCGCTCCTGGCCGCCCATCCCGTCTTCGTCGTGCGCAACCCCGTCGAGGCGCTGGGGGACCTGGCCAGGGCGCACCGGGAGCGGCTCCGCCACATTCCCCTCGTGGGGATCACGGGCAGCTCCGGGAAGACGTCCACGAAGGAGATGCTCGCGGCGCTCCTTTCCCGGAGCAGACATGTCCTGGGCAATCCCGGGAACCGGAACAACCTGATCGGGATGCCGCTTGCGCTGCTCGGGCTCTCCGCGGCCCACGACGTCGCGGTGCTGGAGATGGGAACGAACCAGCCGGGGGAGATCGCCCGTCTTTCGGCGATCGCCGCCCCCGACGTGGGGGTCGTCACCAACATCACGCCCGCCCACCTCGAGGGGCTTAAGTCCCTCGAAGGGGTGGCCCGGGAGAAGGGGGACCTGTACCGGTCCCTCCCCGAATCGGGGACGGCGGTGGTGAACGCGACGGACCTGCGGGTGATGCGGGAGGCGTCGCGCTGCAAGGCCGCGAAGATCCACTACGGCGTGGGGCTCAACGAGATCTCGGGGCGGGTGCTGTCGATGGACGACGGGGGGATGCGGATCGCCGTCAGGACCCCCTCCGGGGAGTTCTCCTCCTCCCTGCCGCTGACGGGCGAGCACAACCTCCTGAATGCCCTTGCCGCCGTCGCGGCCTCGTACGCCCTGGGCTTGCGCCCGGGCGACATGGAGGAAGGGTTCCGCTCCCTGCCCCCCCTCCGCGGGAGGTTCCGCCCCGTCCCCCTGCGGGGAGGGGGGCTTCTGCTGGACGACTCCTACAACGCGAACCCCGCCTCCGTGGAGGCGGCCTTGCGGAACCTGGCGGCCCTCCGGCGCGGGCGGCGATGCGTCGTGGTCCTGGCGGACATGCTGGAGCTGGGGGAGGCGTCCGGCACCGCGCATTTCCGGACCGGGCACCTGGTCGCCGGGGCGGAGCCGGACCTGCTGTTCACCTGCGGGAGCGAGGCGGAGTCGATCGCCCGCGGCGCCGGCGCGGGCGGGATGGACCCGGGCAGGATCGTGCACGCCGAGGACCGGGATGCGCTGCGCCTGGCGGTGGCGGGCGCGCTGCGGGAAGGGGACGTCGTCCTGATCAAGGGGTCTCGTGGGATGCGGCTCGAGGAGATCGCCGAGGCCGTGGAAAAGGAGTGGGCGTAGACCGATGCTGTATCACCTTCTCTACCCGCTGCACGTGGACTATTCGTTCTTCAACGTCTTCCGGTACATCACGTTCCGGACGATCTACGCCTCCATCACGGCGCTCCTGCTGTGCTTCGTCATCGGGCCGTGGCTCATCCGCGAGCTCGGGTCCCACCAGATCGGGCAGACGATCCGCAGGGACGGGCCGGAAAGGCACATCGCCAAGGAGGGGACCCCGACGATGGGGGGGCTCCTGATCGTCCTCGCCGTCGTGATCCCGACCCTTCTCTGGGCGAACCTCACGAATTCCTACGTGTGGATCGCCCTGTTCGTGACCGTGGGGTACGGCGGCGTCGGGTTCTGCGACGACTACCGGAAGGTCATCCGGAAAAACTCGAAGGGCCTGAGCGCGAAGGCCAAGTTCGCGAGCCAGATCCTCCTCGCGGGGGCGGCGGCGACGATGATCTACATGGACGTGGGGATCCAGGACAAGGTGAGCATCCCCTTCTTCAAGAAGCTCAACCCCAGCCTGGGGATCCTGTACATTCCGTTCATCATCCTCGTGATCGTGGGGGCGTCGAACGCCGTGAACCTGACCGACGGCCTCGACGGTCTGGCGATCGGCCCCGCCATCATCGCCGCGGGGACCTACATGCTGTTCGCGTATCTCACCGGCCACGTCAAGATCGCGAACTACCTGCAGATCCCCTACGTCCCGGGGGTGGGGGAGCTGACCATCTTCTGCGGCGCCATGGCGGGGGCGGGCATCGGGTTCCTCTGGTTCAACACCTACCCCGCCCAGGTGTTCATGGGGGACACCGGCTCGCTCTCCCTCGGGGCCGCCCTCGGCGTGGTGGCCGTGATGGTCAAGCAGGAGATCGTCCTGGTCCTGGTGGGGGGGGTGTTCGTGATGGAGGCCCTTTCGGTGATCTTCCAGGTCTTCTCCTACAAGACCACGCGGAAGCGGATCTTCCGGATGGCGCCGGTCCATCATCACTTCGAGCTGAAAGGGTGGGCGGAGCCGAAGATCATCGTCCGGTTCTGGATCATCTCGATCATCCTGGCGCTGCTGGCCATCAGCACGCTCAAGATCCGGTGAGCATGGAGACGTTCAAGGGAAAACGGGTGTTCGTGATCGGGGCCGGGAGGTCCGGGCTTTCTTCGGCCCTCCTGCTTCTGGGGGAGGGGGCCGGGGTCACGCTGTTCGACGAGCGCCCGAAGGACGACGTGGAGAGGACTCTCGGGGAACCCGTGCGCCCGCAGATTGC
>CP070783.1:187973-200114 GCA_020346465.1 Deltaproteobacteria bacterium | reverse complement strand
CGCTTCTGCGGGTTCCCCTCGCACTGGGGATGATCGCATCCGCGTTCGTCCTTTCGTACCCGGGGAGTCGGATATCCGCAGGACGGGTCGTGTGCGTGATCCTCTCGTCGCTGCTTCTTCTGACCCGACCCGTTGCCATTTCGTTCTCCCCCTACAAGGGGCTCGCGATTGCACGAAAGCTTCCGGAAGCGAGGGTGCTCTCCGTCCGGTCCGGCGTGACGGGCGATTACCGGGCGCTCTTCTCTCCGGGCATCCACCATGCGCCGGGTCTCAGCGTCCGGTTCGACGGAGAGATCCCTCCGCAGGCAGCCATATTCGAGGACGGAGAACTCCGCGGCATCGTCCCCCGGAATGGGGGGAGGGCTCTTCCCGACTATCTCGGCTTTCTTCCGGCAGCGCTTCCCTACCGGATGACGAGCCGACCGGAGGTGGCGCAGTTCTCGCTTCGTGGAACCGAAGGGATCCTCATGGCGGCGGGTAACGGGGCGTCTTCCGTCACGGTTGTGGAACAGGCGGCGGAGGTCGGGAGAATGGTCGAGGAGGACCTGGCGAAATTCTCCGCGGGGATGCCTCCCTCGCTCCGGCTGGAGATCCGGAGGGAGGGCGGAAGAAACTTTCTCGCACGGGGAGGGAAGAAGTTCGACATCATCGAGCTGGCGGACGTCTCCTCCCTGACCTTTTCCTCCCTCGGGATTCACGCGACAGGCGAGACCTATCTCGTTACCCGCCAGGGGGTCCGGGACGCCCTGGCCCGCCTGAAGCGCAGGGGGGTGCTCGCCGTTTCCGGGTGGCTCAAGTCCCCTCCGCGCGAGAGCCTGAAGATCCTGTACACGATCCGGGCGGAGCTGGAGGAGGCGGGCGGCGTGCCTGTGTCGGAGCGTTTCGTCGTGGTCCGGGGGTGGGGGTCGTTCGTGGTGGTCGCGCGGAACCTCCCGTTCACCGGGGACGAGCTTGCCGCAGCAAACCGGTTTTGCCGGGAGACGGGGTTTGCGATGGTGTGGCCGGAAGGGGGGGCCAGGAAACCCGATGAGGGACTGGAGGAGGTTGCGTTCCGGGAGTCCGTGAAGAGCGCCCTGGCGGGATCGCCGGCGGGGATGCAGGCGGAGGGACTGTTCGACCTCCGGCCCGTCTCCGACGACGCCCCGTATTTTCACCGGTTCCTCAAGCCGGGTTCCCTCCCGAAGTTCCGCCGTCTTCTCGGGCAACAGTGGGTTCCTTTCATGGAATGGGGCGTGGTGTTTCTCGCGTTGTCCCTCGCCGTGTCGGTTGTTCTCTCCGCCGTATTCCTCCTGCTGCCACTTCCCTTCGTTCCACAGGGGGGAAGCAGCGGGGGGTTCCCGGTGGCGATCTACTTCTCCGCGCTCGGACTGGCCTACATGCTGATCGAGCTCACGTTCCTCAAGTTCGGCATCCTCCTTCTCGGGGATCCCATCCGCGCCGCAACGGCAGCCGTCGGGGGGTTCGCCCTGCTGTCGGGATTCGGAAGCGCGGTTTCCGGGAGGTGGGAATCCCCGAAAGCGAGGAGGTGTGTCTTTCCCGGAATCGGGATCCTCGCCATGGGAGGATTTCTGGCCCTTTCGCGCGGGGTCCCCTTCCTCTTGCCGGCGGAGGACTGGGTGAGGGTGCTCGCGTTCCTCGCCGCGCTCGCACCGGCGGCGTTCCTGATGGGGATCCCGTTTCCCGCGGCGCTGTCCCGGATGGCGAGGTCGGGTTCGGCGGCGATCCCCTATGCATGGGGCGTAAACGGCTTTTTCTCGGTGGCGGGGGCTTCGGTTGCCTCGGTCGGTGCGTTGTGGATCGGATTCCGGGGCACGGTTGCCGCCGGAGCCTTCCTGTACCTGCTGGCCGGTACCGTGTTCCCCCGCCTGGGATCCGGGACACCATCCATCCGCTGACGCACGCGGGGGGAGGTCTCTTCGGGGGAGTCCGGGTGGTCTACTCTTTCCGGATCGAGGAGACGATTCTTCTCTGGTACGCCTCCAGGACTTCTTTCCTGTGGATGATTCCGATCAGCTTTCGCGACTGGAGGTCGGAGATCACGGGCAGAACCGCCACGTTTTTATACCCGAACTTGATCAGCACGTCGAAGAGGGATTCCTGCGGGGTGAGGGATATGACATTCGAGGAGGCGATGTCCTTCACCCGCACGAGATCCCCGAGCCCCTCTTCCATGAGATATGGGCGGATGTCGCTGAAGGAGACGACACCGTTCAACGCCCCGTCCGAATCCACGAGGTAGAAATAGTCGACGTGTTCCGCCAGGAATCTCGCGGAGAGATGCCGGAAGGAGGCCGAGGACGGGATCGTCAGGACCTCTTTCCTCATCACATCCCTGACGGTAATGGTCTTGAGAACTCCCTCCTCGCGGCCCCTCACCAGGTCCACCCCCTTTTTGTGCAGATGGTGGGTGTACAGGGAGAACCGGGAGATCTGTCCGGAGACGAGCATCGCGGAGATCACCGCGATGAGCAGCGGGAGGATGATCTCGTAGTTCCCCGTCATCTCGAAGAGGATCAGGATCGCCGTGAGAGGGGCGCCTACCATGGGTGCGAGGAAGGCCGCCATACCGATGAGGGTGTATCCCCCCACGGAACCCGCTGTCCCCGGGAAGAGGGCATTCGCCGCGGTGCCGACAAGTCCCCCGATCATGCCGCCGATGAAGAGCGACGGTCCGAGAACCCCTCCCGAACCGCCCGATCCCAGGGAAAAGGAGGTGGCAACGATTTTCAGGAACCCGACCGTCATCAGGAGAACCCAGGGGAGGGCGCCGTGAAGGGCCTGGTCCAGTGCGGTGTGGTCGGTACCGAGAACCTGGGGGAACTTGATGGCGATGATCCCGGTCAATCCCCCTCCGACCGCAGCCCGCGCCCAGACCGGGATTCTCGAGGATGAGAACGTTTTTTCCGTTGCGTCCAGGGACCGGATGAAGGCCTGGGCGATCACCCCGCATGCGATTCCGAGAAAAGCGCAGAAGAGGATCTGGGGCATGCTGGCCAGAGCGAAAGGCGGTACGCTGAAGATCAGGACGTTCCCGAGAAATGCCCTGGAGACGGCAACGGCCGCGACCGAAGCGATCACGATCGGGGGAAAGGTTTGCGCGGAGAAATCCCCCAGGAGAACCTCGAGGGCGAAGAACACCCCGCCCATCGGCGCGTTGAAGACCGCGGCGATTCCGCCTGCCGCCCCGCATCCCACGAGATTGCGCATCCGTTCGCCGGAGACCCTGAGAAACTGGCCGACCATGGATCCCACGGCGGCGCCGATCTGGGCGATCGGCGCCTCGCGGCCGACCGACCCGCCCGATCCGATCGTGATGGCGGCCGTGATGGTGCGCAGGGCGACGGTCCTGGGTTGGATGATCCCGCCGCGGAGTGCGACCGTTTCCATCGCGTGCGGCACACCGTCTCCCTTCGCCTCCTTCGGGAAGTAATGGATGAGAGGGCCGATCGCCAGGCCGCCCAGCGCCGGGAGCAGGAAGATCAGGAAGGGGGCCGGGGCCATGGCGGAGTAGAGAACACCGAAAAAGAACGATTTGAAGAGGCGGATCAGAAGAATGAAGGAAACCGCTCCCAGGCCGGTAAGAACTCCGATGATGGTGGCCAGAAGGACGGTGAACAGCTGCGGCCCGATGCGGAACCGCTCCATCGTCCGGAAAATCCATCGCCTCGGGACGTCCATGGTCGCGAGGATCGCCGTGTTGATCCGTTTTACCATTAGTGCCGCGTCCTCCCGGGGAGCCCCTCCCCGGACCGGCCGCCAGCCGAAGAAAAGGGGATGAGGAACCTGCCGGGCAACCGCGACGAGAGGGCGAAAAACCGTTGAAAGTCCGTTGTTCCTTCTCCTGTTTCCCACCCGGACATTCCGGGGCACCGTATTCGGAGGTGAATTGATTTTGGTCCCAATAGCCTGTATTGTGAGGAATCATAGTAAACGATCGTTTCCTTAAGCACAACGGCCGGGTTCCTCAAGACAAGACAGGAAGAGAGAGGAAGGAGATTGTCCGGTCGATCGCGGAGGAAAGGCAGAGGCTGGCGGTGGGTCCTCCATGAAATCCTCGGAGCTTGCAGAAGTCGTCTCCCGGATTTCCGCGGGAGCGAAGGTGATCGTGGTGTCCAATCGCGAGCCGTATGTCCACGAGCGGATCGAGGAGGGGATCCGTGTGGTCCGACCCGCGAGCGGGATGGTGACGGCTCTCGAGCCGATCGTCCGTGCCGTCGGCGGCACATGGATCGCGTACGGGGGGGGAAGCGCCGACCGGCTCGTGGTGGACGAACGCGGCCGGATCGCCCTGCCCCCCGACGACCCGAAGTTCATCCTGAAACGGGTGTGGGTCAGCCGCACCGAGGAAAAGGGCTATTACCAGGGGATGTCCAACACGGCTCTCTGGCCTCTGTGCCATATCGTCTACAAGCGGCCCGATTTCTCCCGAAGCGACTGGGAGGCCTACAAGGCGGTGAACCGGAGGTTCTGTGAAGCCGTCCTGGAAGAGGCGGGCACCGACCCGGCGATCGTCTTCATCCAGGACTATCACTTCGCCCTCCTCTCCCGGATGATCAAGGACGAAAGGCCTGACATCCGGGTGATCCAGTTCTGGCATATCCCGTGGCCCAACCGGGAAGCGTTCCGCATCTTTCCGTGGGAGGAGGAGCTTCTCGACGGCCTTCTGGGGAATGATATCCTCGGGTTTCATATCCAGTATCACTGCAACAATTTCCTGGATACGGTGGGAAGAGCCATCGAATCGCTGGTGGACTATGAGCATTTCCGGGTGTTCCGGGGAGGGCATCCCACCTACGTCAGGCCGTTCCCCATCAGCGTCGATTACCGGCAGATCGAAACCGACATCTCCTCCTCGGAGGTCGAGAAACGCAGAACCCGTTTTCTCAAGGAGCTGGAAGGGGACATCCTGTCCACGAAGCTCTACGTCGGCGCAGACCGGATCGATTACACGAAGGGAATTGTGGAGCGTCTCCGGGCGTTCGATCTGATGCTTTCCCGGTATCCCGATACAAAAACGAAAGTCACCATGCTGCAGCTGGCTGCGCCGAGCAGGACGGCCGTGGCGGCCTACCGGAAACTGAACGAGGAGCTTGACGAGCTCGTCGATCAGATCAACTGGCGGCACCAGACGGAGGAGTGGATTCCCGTGCGCTTCCTGCGTGCCCATCACGACTACTACGCGGTGCTCGCCGCCTGCCGGATGGCGAACGTCCTGCTCGTGACCTCGCTGCACGACGGGATGAACCTGGTTGCCAAGGAGTTCATCTCCGCCCGCACGGACGGGGACGGAATCCTCCTCCTTTCCCAATACACCGGGGCGTCCCGCGAGCTGGCCGACGCGTTGCAGGTCAACCCGTACGACCTCGACCAGATGGCCGATGCCATGTACGCGGCGTTCCTGATGCCCGAAGAGGAACGGCGCCAGCGGATGGAGAGGATGCGCAACATCCTCGAGAAGAACGACGTGTACCGGTGGGGAGCCAACATCTTCCAGGAGCTGGAGCGGACCTCCTTTCTCGAGGGGATGTCGTGAGGGGAGGGATCGGATACCGGCGTCTCTGGATGTTCGATTTCGACGGAACCCTTTCCCCCATTGTTCCGGTCCGCACCGAAGCCCGGATGCACCCTGCATGCCGGTCGCTTCTCCGCGAACTCGTTCGTGCGCCGGGGAATCTGGTCGCCGTTCTTTCCAGCCGCTCGCTCGAGGACCTTGCTTCCCGCTTGCCTCTGCGGGGGGTGTTCCTCGGGGGAGGGAGCGGACTCGAGTGGCGGCTCCCCGGGGGACATCGGATCGTTCCCGGGAGGGAGGTCGCGAGGAGTGCGGAGAATGCCCGCACACGGATCGTTCCGCTGCTCGAGAACATCTCGTCCGTTCCCGGCGCCGACATCGAGGACAAGCGCTGGTCCATCGCCGTTCATTACCGTCGGGTTCCTCCGGACGAGCGTGCGGCACTTGTTCCCCTGCTGGACAAGGTGCGGCGACAGGAGGAGGTTCGCGTCTTCGAAGGGCCCGCCGTACTGGAGATCCTGCTCGTGCCCGGCTGGGATAAGGCGATCGGGCTTGACCATCTTTGCCGCTTTCTCCGGTTCGACCCGTCGGGCGGGAGGATCGTCTATGCGGGGGACGACGAAAACGACGGCACCGCCATGCGCTGGGCCCTCTCCCGCAAAGGGACCGCTCTTGCCGTCGGGAACCGCCCCGGGGTCCCCGGCGCGCGTGCCGTATCCGGACCCGCGTCGCTGGCGAACGCCGTGCGCCGACTTGCCTCTCTCTCCGGGAGCGGGGAAAACGTCTGCGCGAGGACCGCATCCGGATGACCCCGTTCAAAGTGAAGGATTGCGCCCTCCTCGTCCGGATGAGCGGCCTTCCCCCGGCAATCAATCTCCGGGAACTCCGGGAGCGGCTGGCGGCGTGCAGCGAAAACGCCCTGTTCCATCACTTCTGCGAGCCTCTGCTCCGCCCAGCGTTCGACCACCCCGACTACCGGAACGATTTTGCCGTCTGGGCGAAATGGTATCTCGGGGATAGGGTCCTCGCGGAGCGGCTGGGCATCCTGGACCCCTTTTCCATGGGTTCCCTCGAGGAGGTCCGGGCGGTTACCTTGGACATCATCGATGAGAGGCTCAGCGAAGTGGTCGCGATACCGTCCGCCGCCCAGGGGGACGAATTCTACTTTCTCGAGGCGACGACCATCGTCTTCGACACGGAGGACCGCATCGCCTCCGCGAGGGAACTTGCGCCGGCCATCCGGAAGATGACGAATGGGAGCGTCTACTACCATTTTCTGGAGGCCCGGAGGCGCACGCCGGCCGGGAAGGACGACTTCTCCGCGTGGCTGAAGGCGGAGGAGAGGAAAAACGCAAAGTATATCCGCGCCCTGGATTCGATCGACTTCTATTTTCACAGCCTCAGCAACCTGAAGGAAGAGATCATCGCCGCACTGGAGAAGGTGGAGCGGAAACGATGACCGTACCCCTGTCCGACTACGAGAAAATCGTAGGACCCACGGCCATTACGCAGCTCCGGCGGCTCGGGAAAAAGCTCGGGGGGATCCGGGTTGTCCATGTGAACTCCACGAGGGAAGGGGGAGGGGTCGCGGAAATCCTCGAATGGATGATCCCCCTCATGCGCGAGGTGGGGCTCGATGCCTCGTGGGAAGTCATCCAGGGGACGGAGGAATTTTTCGAGGTCACCAAGAATATCCACAACGGGTTGCAGGGAAGACCTGTGGACCTCTCGCACAAGGGCTGGAAGATCTTCCAGGAGGTCAACGAGAAGAACATGGAGAAGCTGCGGCCCTCCCTGAAGGACGCGGAGATCGTCGTTGTGCACGATCCCCAGCCCGCCTTTCTTCTCCCTCTGTGCGACAAGAGGAAAGGGAAATGGATCTGGAGGGGGCACATCGACATCAGCCGCCCCTTCCGGCCCGTGTGGAAGGTCCTGAGGACCATGCTGGAAAAGTACGATGCCAGCATCTTCTCCATGTGCGAGTTTGCCCAGGCGCTTCCCCACATCCAGTTTCTCGTCCCGCCGAGCATTGATCCGCTCAGCCCGAAGAACCGCGATCTCGAACCGTCCGAGCTGGAAACGGTGAGAGCCCGGTTCGGGGTCGACCCCGATCGTCCCCTGCTGGTTCAGATCTCCCGGTTCGACCGGTTCAAGGATCCCGTGGGCGTGATCCAGGCATACCGCATGGTCCGGAAAGTCCTGCCGGTCCAGCTCGTGCTGGCGGGGGGCAGCGCCACGGACGATCCGGAGGGGAATGCGGTTCTGGAGGATGTTATGGAAGCCGCAGGCGAGGATCCCGACATCCATGTTCTCAATCTTCCCCCGAGCGAGCACCTGACGATCAATGCCCTCCAACGCCTTGCGGACATCATCCTCCAGAAATCGACGAGGGAAGGGTTCGGCCTGACGGTGACGGAAGGGATGTGGAAAGGGAAGCCGGTCATCGGGGGGGACACGGGGGGGATCCGCCTTCAGGTGGTGAACCACCACACCGGTTTCCTCGTGAACACTCCCGAAGGGGCGGCGCACCGGATCCGCTACCTCCTTCATCACCGGGAACGCATCAGGGAGATCGGCGCGGTTGCCCGCGAATTCGTCCGGGAAAACTTCCTGCTGAGCCGGCACCTCCGCGAGTATCTCACCCTGATCCTCGCTATCCGCAGGGGGGTGGACGGTCGGTCATTCGAGGTATGACCCGGGAGAGGCGGACGCTCTCCCGTTATTTCCTGGCTTCGTAGATCCGCAAAGGGGGGAGGTTGAGCATCTCGTACTCGACCAGCACGGAAGGAAATATCCGCTCCAGGTGGAATTTCAGGTGGTTGTTGGACTGGTAGAAGGTCTGGTAGGCCAGAAACTTACCCCCCGGGCGAAGGGCGGAGAAGGAGTTACGCAGGATCCGGTCTTTCAGGTGATCCGGCAGGAAGGAAAACGGGATCCCGGAAATCACGTAGTCGGCGGAGGTCTTCCCGAATTCCTCCAGGATATCGTGGATATTCGACGCGCAACCGTTCACCACGATCAGCCTCGGGTCCCCGATCTTCCTTCGCAGCACCTCAACGAAGTTGGCGTTGCGCTCGATCGTGATCAGCAGGGAGTCGAGCCCCATCTTTCCCAGAAGGTAGTTCGTGAAAACCCCGGTCCCGGGCCCGTATTCCACGATCAGGCCGCATCGCGAAAAATCGATCTTGCCGCACACTTTTCTGACGCCGAAGTCGGAGGTCGGGGTTATGGAGGCGATATACTTGTCCGAGAAGAAATTTCTCACATAGGACAGTGTGCTCATGACGTTCTTCCCACCCTCCGTTTTTCCGGGTTTGCCGGAAACACCCCTCCCCCCCGGCCGGGGTTCGGGACGGGACGGGCAACCCGGTTATGGTGACCAGAAGTACGCAATATGATAAGCAATCGGCGGGATTACCGCCAGTCCAATTTTATCCCCCCCGACCCGGCATCCATCCGTTTCGCTTTTCACGAAACGACCGGCCGGGCGGCGGACCGAGAGGGAGGATTCCCTTGCCGTCGGGGAAAAAACAGGATGCCCGCACGTTTCGTCACGCGGGCGGGAAGAGGGGGTCGACATGTTCCAGGAGTTCCTGAACCGGGAATTCTTCCAGAACCGGGTTGCGGACTATCTCGTTTTCCTGATCGTCCTGGTCGCGGGGATCGTGATTGTCACGCTGTTTCAACGGATCGTCCTTGCACGACTGAAACGGTGGGCGAAAACGACCGACTGGAATATCGACGAATTCATCGTCGATATCGTTCGAAAGATGCTCGTCCCGATCGCCTATTACGGGGTGTTTTTCCTGGCCGTGAACCCCCTGGCGCTTCCCCGCATTCTGGACCGGATCATCGGGGTGGCCGGGATGGTCCTGGTTGCCTTCCTGTCCGCACAGGCTCTGATCGCGGTGGCGAGGTTCTCCATCCGGAGCTACATAGAGACCGCGGAGAAAGGGTCGTCCCGCGAGCGCGCCCTTCAGGGATTCATGACCCTGATCCGCGTCGTCGTGTGGGGGCTCGCTGCGGTCCTCCTCCTGGACAATCTCGGCTTCCGGATCAACACGGTCATCGCCGGTCTCGGGATCGGCGGCATCGCCGTCGCGCTGGCGGCGCAGAACATCCTGGGAGACCTCTTCGCCTACTTCACCATCATGTTCGACAGGCCCTTCGAGATCGGCGACTTCATCATCGTGGGGGAGTACATGGGGGTCGTCAATCATCTCGGGGTGAAGACGACGCGCATCGGCAGCCTGGGCGGGGAGCAGATCGTCATGTCCAACAAGGACCTCACCGATTCCCGGGTCCGGAACTACAAGAGGATGGAGAGACGGAGGGTTCTGTTCCGCCTCGGGGTCACCTACCAGACGCCTTTCGGGAAGTTGAAGGAGATCCCGGAAGTCATTGCCGGCGTCATCCGGGGAGTCGAGGACACCGCCTTCGATCGGGCACATTTCTTCTCCTACGGGGACTTCAGTCTCGTTTTCGAGGTGGTCTATTACGTCATGGGCAACGACTACACCAGATACATGGACATCCAGCAGGAGATCAACCTGGGGATTCACGAGGAGTTCGAGAAGCGGAAGATCGACTTCGCGTACCCGACGCAGACGCTCTACCTGAGCGGAGCCCCTCAGTCGTGAGAACGAAACGGCGGAGATCCGCGCCCGGCGTCGTCGGACGGGAGAGGGGGGTGGGAATCGGCCGTCAGCCGTCCTCGCGGGCTTCGAGCCATCGTTCCGCATCGATGGCGGCCCGACAGCCGGAACCGGCCGCGGTCACCGCCTGGCGGTAGACGAGGTCGTGCACGTCGCCTGCGGCAAAGACACCCTCGACGCTGGTCCCCGAGCCGTTCCGGACGACGATATACCCCTGATTCAGTTCCAGTTGTCCCTCGAAGATCGCGGTGTTCGGAACGTGTCCGATCGCGACGAAGACCCCGTCGGTTTTCCGGGTATCCTCCTTTCCGTCCACCGTGTTCCGGATCGTTACCCCGGAGACCTCCTGTTTTCCGGGATCGAGGATGTCCGTGATCACGGTGTTCCAGAGGAACTCGATCTTGTCGTTCCTCGATGCGCGGTCGGCCAGGATCTTGGAAGCACGGAGCTGGTCGCGACGGTGCACGACGGTGACCCGTCTGGCGAATTTCGTGAGGAAGTTCGCCTCCTCGATCGCGGTATCCCCGCCTCCGACGACCAATACCTCTTTGTCGCGAAAGAAGGCGCCGTCGCACGTCGCGCACGTGGAAACGCCCCGGCCGAGCAGTCTTCTCTCGGACTCCAGCCCCAGCATCCGTGCCGAGGCGCCTGTTGCGATGATCACGGATTCCGCCCGGTAGGTTCCCTCCTCGGTCTTTACGGTGAACGGCGGATGGCGGAGCATCACCTCGGTTGCCCTCTCCATCCGGTATTCCGCCCCGAA
The DNA here is from genome assembly GCA_020346465.1 of Deltaproteobacteria bacterium. GTDB lineage: Bacteria > Desulfobacterota > Deferrimicrobia > Deferrimicrobiales > Deferrimicrobiaceae > CSP1-8. Next base: position 189,187 of record CP070783.1, on the reverse strand, counting down.
ACGCTGCGCCTGCTGCTTCATGAGATCGACGAGTTCCGGCCCCTGGACGCCTTTCGGAAACCCGGGAAAGTTTTCCACATCGGTCGTGAGGGACAGTTGTCCGCCGGGCTCGTGCCCTTCCAGGACGAGGGGGGCAAGATTTGCCCGCGCCGTGTAGATGGCGGCCGTGGAGCCGGCGCACCCGGACCCGAGAATGATCACCTTGCGTGACATGGTTTCTCCTCCGATGTGGTCAATCCCCTGGGGAAGTTTGCCCTCTGACGATAATCGTTGTCAAGCCGGCCTCCTGTTCGGGAAAGTGTCGAATCCTCCTGGCTATCGGAGCATCCCAGTATTGAGGAAGACGACGAATCACAGAACGGGAGGAGACGCCATGTGCAAGACATGCGGATGCGGCGGTAAGAAATAACACCGTCGATGGAATAGGGATCGGGGGGAGAGGGGAAACCTCTCCCCGCTTTTTTGTCCGAAAGGCGTCCGGTGGAGGAATCGACGACCGGAAGGGGGGCTTGGAAGATGAAATTCTTGGAACATCTGAAACCCGGGGGACTGGGTGTGATGGCGACGGCCGGGAGTGATGGAACCGTGAACACGGCCGTTTACGCACTTCCCCATCTGACCGGCGAAGGCACCGCTGCATGGGGAATGACCGAGGGGCGTACCTACCAGAACGTTCTCGGGAATCCGAACGCCTCCTACCTGTACGCAGCCCCCGGCGGGGGATACAAGGGAGTTCGGCTTACCCTGAGGCTCAAGGAGATCCGGGATTCCGGGGAGCTTCTCGAGACGATCCGGGCGCGAACGAGGGAAACGTCCGGTGAGGGAGCGGCGAACGCCACCAGATATGTCGCCTTCTTCGAGATCATCGAGGAGAGGCCGCTTGTCTGAGGGAGCCCCCCGCAGAGGCGGGGGATGTTCGGGGCACGCAGGAAAACGGGAGTTTCCATGAAGCAGGCACCGACCTTCACCGCCTGTTTGGAGTGATCTCCGAAATGTTCCTCATTCTTCCCGCTGCCTGCAGCACCAGGTCGAACCTCCGCTCGTTTCCTCTTGCCCCCCGGACCCGCAATATTCTTGTGCGCCCTGCCGGATCCCCTGAGTATTTATGAAAACCGGGACCGGGAAAAGAAGGCGCGTCGGCGTCGGTCAGAAATAAACTGTTGGCGAGGGGAAAAACCGGACTACCATTGGAGGATGATATCCCCGATGACGTT
>CP070783.1:175286-187873 GCA_020346465.1 Deltaproteobacteria bacterium | reverse complement strand
CGACTTCCCGGGATGCGCATGGGAGGTGGTTGGGGAGGATCCCGCCGGGGGGGTGGTGGGGACGACCCGCGGGGGTTCGAGCCCCCCTAAAAGACGTATCTCTCGTCTTCGAGCGCCGCGGCCGCCAAGGATCTCTTCGCTTGGAGGAGCCCCGATGGATCGTACCGGCAGAGACGCTCGATGTTCTCCAGCAGTCCCGAGAGCCGTTTCCCCTCTTCGGTATAGGCGGCCGCCCGTGCTCCTGCCCGGGACACCCCCGCCGCTCCCTGGCAGGCACACACCTTGACGGCCGCGGCCATCCTGTCCGCACGGCTCCCCGGGGAGGCGGCGTCGGCCTTCCCGGCCCGCAGGACGGCGGATTCCAGGGCGAAGATTTCGATTGCTGCGTCGGCAAGGGCCATGAGGATCTCCTGTTCGTCCCGGAGCTTCTCCATGTGCCTGCGCACCGCCGACCCGGCGGCGGCGAGGAAAACCGTCTTGAGGTTCGCCAGCAGGGCCCGCTCCACGGCGAAGGCGGCTGTCCCTTCCGGGGCGGCGGGGACTCCCCCCTTGAGGGTTTCGGCGGCCTTCATCGCCCCGGGCATGAGATCGATCTCCCCCTTCATCGCCCGCTTGAGGAGGGTGCCGGAGATGAGGAGCCGGTTGATCTCGTTCGTCCCTTCCCAGATCCGGTTGATCCTCGCGTCCCGGTAGTGCCGCTCCACGGGGTACTCCTGGATATAGCCGTATCCGCCGTGGATCTGGAGGGCCTCGTCGGCGATGCGGCCGAACGCCTCGCTCCCGTAGATCTTGGCGATGGCGCATTCGACCGCGTACTCCTCGATCCCCTTCCGGTAGGCTCCGTAGTAGTCTGGCGTATTCTTTTCGATCGCCGCGAGCCGTCGGTCGAGTAGCCCGGCGACCCGGTACACGATCGACTCGGTCCGGAAGATGTCGGCCACGCCGTCGGCGATCTTCTCCCGGATGGCCCCGAAGGCGGCGATGGGGACGCCGAACTGCCTCCTCGCGTTCGCGTACCTCGCCCCTTCCGCGAAAGCGGCCTTGGCGGTCCCCGTGACGCACGCACCAAGCTTGAAGCGTCCCATGTTGAGGATGTTGAAGGCGATCTTGTGCCCTTTTCCCACCTCGCCCAGGACGTTCCCGACGGGGACGCGGGCGTCTTCGAGTACAACCTGGGTGGTCGACGATCCCCGGATTCCAAGCTTTTTTTCTTCCGGGCCCGCCGTCACTCCCGGAAACGACCTTTCCACGAGGAAGGCGGTGAAGTGCTCGCGGTCGACCTTCGCGAACACGGTGTACAGGCCGGCGATCCCCCCGTTCGTGATGAACTGCTTCGTTCCGTTCAGGACGTATTCCCGGCCGTCCGGGGACAGGACGGCCGACGTCTTTGCGCCGAGGGCGTCGCTTCCCGAATCGGGCTCCGTGAGGCAATACGCGGTGATCAGGTCCCCCGTGAGGATCCTGCCGAGGTACTTTTCCTTCTGCGCCTCGGTCCCGTAGTAGACGAGGGGGAGCAATCCGATTCCCGTGTTGGCGTTGAAGGCACAGGTAAACCCCCCATAGGCGGAGGTTTTCTCTCCCACGAGGGCGCTCGTCGCCTTGTCGAGCTCCAATCCCCCGTACTCCTCCGGGACGTCGATCATGATGAGTCCCAGCTCGCCCGCCCGCTTCAGGAGAGACGCCAGCACGGCAAAGTCGTGGTTCTCGATGCGCTCCGCGTTGGGCAGGACCTCGCGGGCCACGAACTGCTCGATCGTGTCGGCCAGCTGTCGCTGCTCCTCGCTGAAATCCTCGGGCGTGAAGACCTCGGCCGCCCGCGTCTCTCCGATCAGGAACTCTCCACCTTTCGTCGGTCGTTCGGCTGTCGTCATCGTCGGGTCTCCCGTTTGCGGGAAGAGGGTCTCCTTCCCGAAGGCGCAGGTTTCGGTGGGTGTGTTCGATTGCGGGCCGGACGAACGACCAGGATCTTGAACGAACCTATGTCTATCCCACGATGATCCCGGCGGGATGTCAATCGTTTCCTGGGGGGTGGTGGGGACGACCCGCGGGGGTTCGAATCCCACCATTGGAATAAATAACGGGAATCCGGAATAACGCCGGGTTCCCTTTTTTCGTTTTTCTGGCCCGACCGGCCCCTTCCTGGCTTGCCCAAAGAATTCGCTTGCCATTCCGGCAAACGCTACGGATATTAGTACCGTGTTATCGATGCACGATCTCGCCCCGCCTTCACGAAACATCCACGGCAGCCCCACGGAGGATCATGCATGCGCGGTGAAGACCTGACGATCGAGGAGAAGGTGGACCGTCTGGCCGAGCAGATCGAGAGTCTGGCCCGGCGGGTCGCCGCTCTCGAGGGAAGCAAGGCGCTCCCCGTCGCGGGTCCGTCGGCTGACGCCCCCGCGGCTTCCCCCGGGACGGTCGTCCCGCAGGCGATTCCGCCGCGACCCGGGAAGCCGCCGGACAAGCCTGCCGCCGGGGAGCCCGACAGCTTCTCCGAAGAGATGATCCAGTGGGCGAGCCGGGCCTCTCTCTTTCCCCGCCTGGCCACTCTCTGCTTCCTGATGGTGATTGCCCTGGCCCTGCGGACCATCACCGACAGCGGCATCGTCAACACGCTCCTCGGCATGGGGCTCGGCATGGGCTACGCCGCGGCCCTCATGGTGGCCGGCTGGTACCAGTATCGCCGGGACAGCTCCCTGGCTCCGGTGTTCGTCGCCTGCGGGGCGATCCTCATGTCGAGCATCGTGGTCGAGACCCATGCCCGCTTCCAGTCGCTGCCCCTCGTCCCCGCCTACTGGACGCTGATGGCCACCGGCGCGGGCATGGCGTTCATCAGCCGCCAGTTCAAGGCGTTTCTGCCGGTGTCGGTCGGTACCCTGGGGATGGTCCTGGCCGGCGCGGCCATCGACTACCCCGATCCGTTCTTCCCGTACCTCTTCATGATCCTGCTGACGGCCAACTTCCTGGGGTATTACGCGGGGACCCTGCACCGCTGCGGCTGGCTCCGCTGGATCGTGCTCTTCGTCACCCTGGCCATGTTCTATCTTTGGGGGTTGCGGCTCGAGGCCGTCGCCGCCCGCAAGATCACGGCGGCGCCGACCCTGGCCCCCGGGTGGTTCGTGCCGGTCCTGACAGCCGTCAGCATCGCTCTCCCGACGATCGCCTTCCTGGGCATCGTCCGGAGCCGCGAGCAGGTATCGGTCTTCGATTTCTGTCTTCCCACGATCAACGCCGTCGGGTTGTACCTGGCCGCCCGGGTCGTCGTGAGCGAGGCCGACGGAAGTGCGCTCGCGCTCAGCCTGGTGGCGATCCTGTTCGCCCTCCTCCACTTCGGGGCCGCCTTCTGGCTCGCGATGCGAAAGATCGAGGGAGTCCCCGGCACCAACTCCTTTGTCGTCGCCGGGAGCATCCTCCTGGTGCTGGCCCTCCCCGCCGCCCTCGGCGCCGTGCCGGCCGCTCCCGTGCTGGGGATCGCGGCCCTGGGCATGGCGGTCCTCTCCGGTCGATGGGGCAGCGGCGCAATCCGCGCGACCTCCTACCTGCTCCAGGGCTACGCCGTCGTGTCCCTCGTGCCCTATTTTCTGGGCAACGGTCTCACGGCAGCGCCCCTGGCCGGAGCGGTCCCCGCCGCCTTGCTGGCCGCGGTCGCCCTGGGGCATTACCGGTGGTGCCGCCGCCACGCCCCGCCCGCCCGCTCCCCCCTGTTCGGGAACTACGACAAGCACGATGTAAGCGGCGTCGTTCCCCTCCTGGTCGGCCTGACCAGTTCCTTCTTCCTCCTTCGGGGGATCGCCTGGCATATCCTTGCCGGCAGGGCCGGAGGGGCGGATGCCTTCCCGTGCTCCCAGTCGATCATCATCAACCTGGCCGCCCTGGGACTCGGCCTCTACGCCTTCCGCGCCCGCAACCGGGAGATCCGCAACGTGGCCATTCTGGTCATCGCGCTGGGGGCGCTCAAGTCCACCGCCGACCTGCTTGGCACCAAGGGTCTGCCGCTGGTTTTCAGCGTCTTGTCGTTCGGCCTCGCCGCGGCGACCCAGTCGATCACCCTGAGCCGGTGGCAGAAGGCCCCTCCGACAACGCACTCGGAGAGCCGCGATCCGGACAAGGAAACGGGCTGATAAAAAAGGGGATTCCGGCCATTTCCGGAGTCCCCTTTTTCGTCTTGTTCGCACCGGAACATGCCGACGGGTACGTGCCCCGGCGCGTTGAGCGGCCGAAATCAGCGCAGGATCAGTCGATCGAAACCCTCTTCCCCTTCTTCGTTGCCTCCTCGGTCTTCGGGATCCGAATCTCGAGGACACCGTCCCGGAACGTTGCCTTCACGTCGTCCGTTCGTACCTCGGACGGGAGGGTGAGGGAACGGCTGAAGGAGCCGTAGGAACGCTCGAGGCGGTAAAACCCTTTCTTGTCGATCTTCTCCTCCTTCTTTTTTTCGCCGGAGATGGTGATCGACTGGTCCGTCATGTTGACCTCGATCTCTTCCTTTTTCATCCCGGGCAGTTCGGCCTTCACGACGACTTCGCCGCCTTCCTCGAAGATGTCGATCGATGGCGCGATCTCGACCTCCGGCATTTTCAGACCGGACCACCACGGGGGAACCATCAGGGGGAACGGCCTGCCGAAGAAATCCCCAATCCACTTCTCCATGGCCTCGAAGGGGGGAAGCATCCTTGCCGGCCCGGTCTTGACGAGGCCCTTCGACTCGACCTTTTTCATGGCCCGCCTCCTTTCCGCAGGCGGCCTGGGCCGTCTGCTCAACCTCTTTCCATGCGTTCCCGACCCCGGGAACCCCGTGGGTGGGGCAGGTCCCCCCCCCTTCATCGTCGCGCCCCGGAACAGGCCCAAAGGCAGATTTTTGCTTGACTTTCCAAGAGGTTTTGTATACGACTTTGTATACAGAATATCCGTTCCGGAGAACGCAGGACCCGTGGTCGGGGAGAGAGATCGTTCCTTCCCGGTGCCCGGGATGCCCATGGGGAAGACGTCGGGTTCAGCGGTACGTGACCGCCTCCCATCGGGGAAAGATCGCAATCCCAGATACCCTTTCATGAAGCCTCCGGCGATACAGACAGAAAAATAAAAGGAGAGAACATGACAACGAAAACGTCAAAGATCATCTGGACGAAAACCGATGAGGCACCGGCACTGGCGACATTCTCCTTTCTTCCGATCGTCCAGGCATTTACAAAGGGAACCGGAGTTGCTGTGGAAACAAGGGATATCTCTCTTGCGGGCAGGATCATCGCGAACTTTCCGGAGAACCTGACCGAGAGCCAGAGAATCCCGGATTATCTTGCGCAACTGGGTGACCTCGCCCTGACCCGGGAGGCCAATATCATCAAGCTGCCCAATATCAGCGCTTCCATCCCGCAGCTGCAAGAGGCGATCAAGGAGTTGCAGGCCCATGGCTATAACATCCCGGACTATCCCGAGGACCCGAAAACCGACGCGGAGAAAGCGCTTCAGGAGAGATTTGCCAAGGTTCTCGGAAGCGCCGTGAACCCGGTGCTGCGCCAGGGAAACTCGGACCGGAGGGCGCCTGTCTCGGTGAAACAGTTTTCGAAAAAGAAACCGCACAAAATGGGCGCGTGGACCGTCGATTCGAAATCCCATGTGGCCCACATGAGCGGGGGAGATTTTTACAGCAGCGAGAAATCCACCACGGTAAAAAAGGCGACGGATGTGCGCATCGAGTTCGTTGCCGGTGACGGGAACGTCACCGTCCTGAAAAAGAAGCTGGACCTGCTGGAAGGGGAAGTGATCGATGCATCGGTGATGAACGTTCGCGCGTTGCGGAAATTCTATGAAGAGCACATCGAGGATGCGAAAAAGAATGGCGTTTTGCTGTCGCTGCACCTGAAAGCCACGATGATGAAGATATCGGATCCCATCATGTTCGGTCATGCCGTTTCCATCTACTACAAGGACGTGTTTGAAAAGCACGCGGCGGTGCTGAAAGAGTTGGGCGTGAATGCAAACAATGGCCTGGGTGATCTTTATGGGAAAATCAAGAAACTGCCGGATGCGAAACGAGCGGAAATCGAAGCGGACATTCAGGCGGTGTATCAAAATCGCCCGGCGCTCGCGATGGTCGACTCGGATCGGGGCATCACGAACCTGCACGTGCCGAGCGATATCATCGTCGATGCGTCGATGCCCGTCGTTGTCCGGGACTCGGGGAAGATGTGGGGTCCGGACGGGAAGCTTCACGATACTAAGGCCATGATTCCCGACCGGTGCTATGCGACGGCGTATCGGACGATCATCGAGGACTGCAAGAACCATGGGGCGTTCGATCCCGCGACCATCGGGAGCATTCCCAACGTGGGGTTGATGGCGCAGAAGGCGGAGGAGTACGGTTCCCACGACAAGACGTTCCAGGCGCCGGGAAACGGAACGATCCGGGTCGTGGACGCTTCCGGAGCGACCCTGCTGGAACAGAAGGTGGAAGAAGGGGATATCTTCCGGATGTGCCAGACAAAGGATGCGCCGATCCGCGATTGGGTGAAGCTCGCGGTCAAGCGGGCGAAGGCGACCGGAGCCGTTGCCGTTTTCTGGCTGGATAAAAACCGGGCACACGATGCGCAGATCATCGAAAAGGTGAATGCCTATCTGAAGGAACACGATACGAAGGGCCTGGAAATCCACATCCTGCCTCCGGCGGAAGCGATGCGGTTCTCGCTGGAACGGTTCCGGTCGGGGAAGGATACGATCTCCGTCACGGGAAATGTATTGCGCGATTACCTCACCGACCTCTTCCCGATCATCGAAGTGGGCACCAGCGCCAAAATGCTCTCCATCGTGCCTCTTCTGAACGGCGGTGGACTGTTCGAAACGGGAGCCGGCGGCTCGGCGCCCAAACATGTCCAGCAGTTCGTCAAGGAAGGGTACCTGCGATGGGATTCCCTCGGCGAGTTCTCGGCGTTTGCGGCATCCCTGGAGCATCTGGGGAATACCTTCCAGAACGAGAAAGCCCTCGTTCTGGCGGAGACGCTGGACCAGGCGATCGGCAAGTTCCTGGACAACAACAAGTCGCCGGCTCGCAAAGTGGGAGAGATCGACAACCGGGGAAGCCATTTCTACCTTGCGCTATACTGGGCGCAGGCGTTGGCCGGGCAGACCAAGGACAAGGAGCTGCAGGCACGTTTCGCCAAGCTGGCGAAGCAGCTGGGAGAAAACGAGGCAACAATCAACCAGGAGCTGCTCGGGGCCCAAAGGAAACCCCAGGATCTGGGCGGCTACTACGATCCGGATCCGGAAAAGGCGTCCAGGGGAATGCGTCCCAGCGCAACCTTCAATGCCATAGTGGACGCCTTCGCATAAAGGCCGCGGGGGGCGAGCCCCCCCTTCGGCACCGGGAGACGACCGGGGGCGGCGGAGAGATCCGTCGCCCCTTTTTCGTTTCCTGGCGCTCTGCGGGAGCACGAACCGGAAAAACAGTCATCGCGCCGCGTCCCGCGCCAGCATCGCGGCACGCCGCGCGGAGAGTGCCTTCCCGAAACAGAGCGGGATGTGCCGCAGGAAGGAAACCGCCGCCTTGTACCGCAGGCTCGGCACGCTGACCGTTCTCCCGCGGCGGACGTCGGCAAGGCAGTCGGCGACGACCCGGTCGGCGTCCAGCCAGGCCCAGGCCGGAAGGTGCGCTGTGTTCAGCCCCGCCCTCCGGTGGAACCCGGTCCGCACGTACCCGGGGCACAGGGCTGTCGCCGTGACACCGGTGCCGGCCAATTCTCCCGCGAGGGACGCGGTGAACGACGTCGCCCACGCTTTCGCTGCCGAATAGGTGCCTCCGGGAAAAAAGCCGGCGACCGAGGACACCGTGATGACCTTCCCCCGGCCGCGAGCGACCATGCCGGGCGCGGCGGCGCGGGTGAGCACGAGAACGGCGCGGACCATGACGTCGAGCATGCGCTCCTCCTCGCAAACGGGAGCGGCCAGGAACGGCTTGCCGACGGCAAACCCCGCGTTGTTCACCAGAACGTCGACAGGCCGGGCCTCGTCGCGCAGGCGGTCGGCCACCCGCTCCAGCTGGTCCCGGTCGCTCAGGTCCGCGGCGAGAACCTCGATGTCCACGCCATGCAGCTCACGCAGGATCCGGGCCGCATCCTCCAGCCGGCCGGTCTCCCTGGCGACGAGGACAAGCCCGCACCCCTCGGCTGCAAGGCGCCGCGCAAATGCGTTGCCGACCCCGGAAGTTGCCCCGGTCACAAGCGCAGTCGTCATTCCATCTCCCTTCCTGCCGGCGGCATTCCGGCCCTGGATCCCCCGGTCTTTGCAGACAAATATTCCAAGGGGATTCCGCCCTGTCAAGGATCGCCCCCCGTGTTCCCGTGCCGGACCGGCCCACCGTGGCGGGAAGGACCCCCGATGGCGGAGGGTCCCCCGTGGCCACGGATACCGAGACCCTGACGCGGCAGGGCGCAAGCGCGACGATTGAGGAGGAGCGGAATTTTTTTGAAATATGCAAGACGATCTTCCGATATAATGCGCAGGAACTTTGCAATCCCTCCCCGTTGCCGCGGACCCGAGCGACGGGGGGGACATCTGTTTCATGGGGTGTCATGAACCGCCGGAAGATCGACCGCCGTGAATTTCTCAAGATGGGGGCTTTGGCAGCCGTTGCGGGGTTATCCCCCGTTCCCTCGTTCGCTGCCCTGGATCGCTTTTCCCCCCCCGTGCGCAGACTCTCCTTCTACAACACGCACACCGAAGAGACCCTGGAGGCGGCCTACTGCGTCCGGGGGCGGTACCGTCCCGAAGCCCTGCGGGACATCAATCACATCCTCCGCGACCATCGGACGGGGGAGATTGCCCCCGTCGATCCCGGCCTGCTCGATCTTCTCCACGACCTGTCCCGGAGAGTCGGCACCTCCTCGCCGTTCCATGTCATCTCCGGGTACCGCTCCCCGGCCACGAACGCCACCCTTCGCACCCGCTCGCGAAACGTAGCCAGGCACAGCCTTCACATGGCGGGCAAGGCGGTCGACATCCGTCTCCCGGGCTGCGGCCTCGGTTCGCTCCGGCAGGCGGCCCTGGACCTGAAGAGGGGAGGGGTGGGGTTCTACCCCGGATCGAACTTCGTGCACGTGGACGTCGGCAGGGTACGGTTCTGGTAGCTTCCGGGCGGGTCTGCCGGGTTCACGACTCCCGCGGAGCCGGGGGAGTCTCCTTCAGGGCGGCCGACAGAGCGATGTCCCGCCCGTAGATATCCTCCCGGAACTGGATCGTCCCCCCGTTGTCCACCCACGCCGTCCAGTAGAGGATGTGCACAGGGACGGGATGCCGCAGGGGAATCGTTTCCCTCACGCCTCGGTCGATCCTTTCCAGGAGATTCTCCTTCGAATAACGGGCATCGTCCCGCAGGAGGGCCGCCGCCAGCTCCAGGGGCTTTTCCACCCGGATGCACCCGTGGCTTGCGTCCCGGGCGAAATTGCGGAACAGTCCCCGGGCGGGGGTATCGTGAAGGTACACGGCGAACTTGTTCGGGAAGAGGAACTTCAGGCGGCCGAGCGGGTTCAGGGGGCCCGGTTCCTGGCGCAGCTTGAAGGAAAAGCTCCGGTCGTCCACCCTGCTCCAATCGACGGTTTCCGGGTCGATTTCCGGAGCGCCGTCCCTCCAGTCCCGGAAGACCCGGATCCCCTGTTTGGCCAGGTAGCCGGGGTCCTGGCGGATTTTCGGCAAGACCTCCCCGACCGCGATGCTGTGCGGGATGTTCCAGTAGGGATTGATCTCCAGATGGTTCAGCACCCCGCTGAAGACCGGCGTCGCGGTGTAGTGCTTTCCGACGATGATCCGCATTTCCCTCTCGCCCCCGGGGGGGTCGACGATCCGCAGCCTGTACTCCGGGATGTTCACGAGGATGTATCGATCGCCCAGGTCGCGGGGGACCCAGCGCCACCGCTCCATGTTCCATTCCATCTGCGCGACCCGCTTCTCGACGGGGACGTTCAGGGCGGCGAGGGTCTGCCGGCCGACGATGCCGTCCTCCTCGAGACCGTGTCTGCGCTGGAACCGGCGGACGGCCGCTTCCAGTGCCTCGTCGAACGGCGACTCCTCCTGCGCCGCGGGGAGATCCAGGTCTCCGGTCGCCGCGAGGCGTTTCCGGAGGAGCTCGACCCGGTCGCCCCCGTCCCCGTTCCGCAGGGTTCCCCCGGGAGGAACGGCGGGCCACCCCCCGCGGCCGGCCAATTCCCGGTATTGCGCAAGGGCGGCCTGCAATCGGGCATAGCCGGGATGGTGCGGCCGAAGGGACCGCAAGGTCTCCGCGACGTTGTCTCCCCCGAGCGCGGATTCGAGGAGGGCGGCCAGGTCCGTGGAGGGGTTGTATGCGATCCAGTCGGCATGCAGGGTCTCGGGATTCACGCGCCCCGCCAGCAGGTGGGATCCGTAGAGGAGGAAGGCGTCGGTCAGGAGAAGATCGAGATCGGCCCCGATTTCGGGGTCGTACGGTTCCCCCCCGGCCCGCTTCCTCCTGCTGGCGGCCAGCAGCGGCTCGATGCCCGCCAGGTGGTAGTCGTAGGAATGGAGTCCCTCCCGGTCCGACTCCCGGATCGCGGCGATGAGGGAGTCCGCCAGGGGAAACCGCCCCTCGCGCCCGCTCCAGGCAGGGGCAAATCCCCGACGTTCATAGAAGACGGGGATGACCGAGGACCCGCACAGGATTTCCTGGCGACAGGTGAATTGCGAGATCCCCCGGCCGGACTCGATCTTGACGCGCAGACGGCTTTCCACCTCCCCGGTGACGTCCTGCCCGACCGGAACCCGCTCCGGTGCGCACGAAAGGAGTGCCAGGAGGACGGGAATGGCCGGAAGCCAACGGATCAAGGACCGCATTCCGGCCGTCCCGGCGATTCCGGTGTCACGCATCTCCGGAGGATGTCCCAGTACGCCCCCCGGTACCCGGCGCGGATGGCGTCCACGAGAACCTGGTTGGCGTTGTAGTTGTAGTTTCTGTCGGGCCTGGAGGGGTCGAAGAAGAGGAACCGGCTGTCGCCGTGCGTGAGCTCGTCGAGAAGAGGGAAGACGAACGGGGCGATCTCCGGGTCGAGGAAGAAGACGGGGTGCGACGGGTCGTCGCCTCCCGCGAGCCCCGTCTTTTCGTCCCCGCCCGCGACCATGCGGGCGAGCTCCGTCCCCGGGTAGACCCGGACGCCCACGGAGACGCCGACGCGGTCCGGGTCCGCCTCCTTCATCACCTCGACGGTTCGCGCGATGCTTTCCCGCGTCTCCCCGGGTGCCCCGATCAGCAGGTCGAGCATGACCGTGATGCCCGCGTCCCGGCACAGGCGCACGGTGCGCAGGAGATCCTCCGCACGGTGGGCGCGCCGCAGCCGCGCAAGCATCCCGTCGTCCCCGCTGTCGGCGCCGAAGTTGATCCCCGCGCAGCCGGCGCGGCGCATCCGGTCCGCCAGCTCCGCCGTGAAGGGAACGGGCGCACAGTACGCGTACCACCGGAGGCGTCCGCCGAGCCCCCGCCGGGAAATCTCCCGGCACACCGCGACGGCGTGGTCCTCGGGAATGTTGAACTCGCTGTCGCAGGTGTGGACGTGGTCGATCCCCATGGCGACGAGGCGGGCGAGCTCGTCGGCGACCGCCTCCGGGGGCCTCAGCCGGACCCGTTTCCCCTTCGCGACGGGATCGGCGCAGTAGATGCAAAGGCGCGGGCAGCCGCGCTTGGTCTCGATGCCGGCCTGGCCCCCCTCCCGGAAGTAGCGTCGGTTGTCCAGGAACCCACGGCTCATCGGGGGAAGGTCGGCAAGCGATCGGAAGGAGGCGGGGTTTCGCCGCCACGCTCCTCCGCGGGGCACGAGGAGGGCCGGGAGGTCATCCCAGGGACGGTTCCTCTCCAGCCGCCCTGCGAGGTCCGCCAGCGGGAATTCCCCCTCGCCCCAGATCCCCGCGTCGGCGCCGCATTGCGCAAGGACCGCCTCCGGCATGATCGAGAAGCCGACCCCCCCCAGGACGATCGGGGCCCCCGTGTGTCTCCGGAGGCATGCCACCATGGCCGCGACGTCCGGGAGGAACGATTGGCGCGTCGCGAAGGAGCAGTCGTCGGTGTTGCGGACCGATACCCCGACCAGCCCGATCTCGCCGCCACGCAGGAACGACGCGATGGCCTGCTCCCACCGTTCTTCCCAGCACAGGTCGAGGATTTCCGTCCGGTGGCCCGACGCCTCCAGCGCCTCGGCGACGTAGTCCAGGCCGATGGGGGCGACCGGCGGGGCGATCCGGTTCGTGTTCACCAGGGCGATGCGCATCGGGTCCGTTCCCCCGCGGGGAACCGGGCCTGCGCCCCGCACATCCCCGCGTCAGGCCCAGGCCAGGTCGTTCTATCAAGTGTCACGATTTTCCTGGTTGAAAGGGTATCATCAATTACCCGATGGAGTAATCCTCTCGCCGAACAGGGCCCTGCGGATGCGCAGGGCGGTGTCGAAGGGATCCGTTCCAATTGATACCCGTTTTCTGAATTGCCTTCACAAAATAGAAATGTGATAGTCTATTGTTATTGTCGAGAAGCAATACCATTTATTAGCTATTTTGTATCAATGTGTTAGAAGGTTATAAAACGCTATTCCTCCTGGTAA
>CP070783.1:162388-175186 GCA_020346465.1 Deltaproteobacteria bacterium | reverse complement strand
GGGGCACGACCCCGTGCACAGGAAATACCACCACAACAAACTCTCCTTCCGGCTGGTGTACGCCTTCACGGAGAACTTCGTCCTTCCCCTCTCCCACGACGAGGTCGTCCACGGGAAAGGGTCGCTCCTCGGCAAGATGCCCGGGGATACCTGGCAGAAGTTCGCCAACCTGCGCGCCCTCTACGGATACATGTACGGGCAGCCGGGGAAGAAGCTCCTCTTCATGGGCGGGGAATTCGGCCAGTGGAGGGAGTGGAACCACGACGACAGCCTCGACTGGCACCTCCTCGAGAATCCCCCCCACGCGGGCCTCTCCCGCTGGGTGGAGGAGCTCAACGCCCTCTACCGCAGGGAGCCGGCGCTGCACGAGCTCGATTTCGACCCGGCGGGGTTCGAGTGGGTCGACTGCAACGACGCCGAGCAGAGCGTTCTGACCTTCCTGCGGAAGGGGAGGTCGACGGGCGACATCATGCTCGTCGTCTGCAACTTCACCCCCGTCCCCCGGCACAACTACCGGGTAGGGGTCCCCCGCGGGGGATTCTGGCGGGAGGTGCTGAACAGCGACGCCCCCGAATACGGCGGCAGCGGCCAGGGGAACATCGGCGGCGTGACGGCCGCGCCGATTTCCGCCCACGGCCGCCTGCACACCCTGACCGTCGTCGTGCCCCCCCTCGCGACCGTGTTCTTCCGGAGCGGGGCGGAACAACCGTGAACGAGGCCTTTTCGCTTTCCCTCGGCGCGACCCCCCTCGGGGGCGGCCGATGCCGGTTTCTCGTCTACGCACCGAAGGCGGAGATCGTGGAGGTTCACCTTCTGTCCCCGCGGGAGAGGACCGTCTCCCTTGCGCGGGACGACCGCGGCTACCATCAGGGGGTCGTGGAGGACGTTCCGCCCGGTTCCCTCTACCGGTTCCGGCTGGGGGGGATGGAGGAACGGCCCGACCCCGCGTCCCGGTTCCAGCCGCAGGGGGTCCACGGCCCCTCCCGGGTCGTCGACCGGAACGCATTTCCCTGGAGGGACGGGGGATGGAAGGGACTTCCCCTCGAATCCTACGTATTCTACGAGCTGCACGTCGGGACGTTTACGGAGGAGGGGACGTTCGACGCCGTGATCCCCCACCTGGACGACCTACGGGACCTGGGCGTGACCGCGGTCGAACTGATGCCCGTGGCCCAGTTCCCCGGGAGCAGGAACTGGGGGTACGACGGGGTCTATCCCTTCGCGGTGCAGGACAGCTACGGGGGTCCCGAGGGGCTGAAAAAGCTCGTGAACGCCTGCCACCGGAAGGGGTTGGCGGTCGTCCTCGACGTGGTGTACAACCACCTGGGACCCGAGGGAAACTACCTGGGGGAGTACGGCCCCTATTTCACCGACCGGTACCGGACCCCGTGGGGGTCGGCCATCAACTTCGACGGTCCCCACAGCGACGAGGTCCGGCGGTACTTCCTCGAAAACGCCCTGTGCTGGCTTGCCGAGTATCGCGTTGACGCCCTCCGGCTGGATGCGGTCCACGGGATCCTGGACTTCAGCGCCTATCCGTTTCTTGCGGAACTGGCCGACACGGTCCGGGAGTTCGGCGAGAGGACGGACCGGAAGGTATACCTGATCCCCGAGAGCGACCTGAACGACGCGCGGCTGATCACCCCGAGGGAGCAGGGGGGGTACGGCCTTTCCGCGCAGTGGAGCGACGACTTCCACCACGCCCTCCACACCCTGCTGACCGGGGAAACCGACGGCTACTACCGGGATTTCGGCTCCCTCGAACAACTGGCCCGGGCCTATGCCGAAGGATTCGTCTACTCCGGGCACTATTCGGCGTACCGGGGCCGCCGTCACGGGAACTCCTGCCGGCACGTAGCCGCCCGGCAGCTGGTCGTCTTCTCGCAGAACCACGACCAGGTGGGGAACCGGATGCACGCCGAGAGACTGGCCAGCCTGGTCTCCTTCGAGTCGTTGAAACTTGCGGCGGGCGTCGTTCTCCTCTCTCCCTTTCTCCCTCTTCTCTTCATGGGGGAGGAGTACGGGGAGACGGCGCCGTTCCTGTACTTCATCAGCCATTCGGACGAGGACCTCATCGAGGCGGTGCGAAGAGGGAGGAAAGAGGAGTTTTCCGCCTTCCGGTGGGTGGGGGAGATCCCCGACCCGCAGGACGAGGCGACGTTCCTGCGCTCCCGGATCGACCACCGGCTGCGGGGGGAAGGGCGCCACGGGACCCTGCTCGAATTCTACCGGGAGCTTCTCCTTCTGCGGAATAATCACCCGGTCCTTTCCCGCCCGAGCAAGGAGGACTTGGAGGTTACGGCCTACGAGGCCGGGAAGGTCCTGTACGTCCGCCGGTGGAGTGGACCTGCCCAGACCGCGGCGGCCTTCCACTTCGGGGAAACGCCGGTCACGCTTTCGCTGCCGGTTCCCCACGGAGAGTGGAACAGACTCGTCGATTCCGCCGATCCGCGCTGGGAAGGAAGCGGAAGCGCGGTTCCGGGCACTTTCCGTTCGAACGGGGAGACAACCCTTGTCCTGAGCCCCCGATCGTTCGCGCTGTTTTCCAGATCCTAGGAGGGTTTCCCGACCATGGAACGATATGTCTGCATCCACTCCCACTTCTACCAGCCGCCCCGGGAGAATCCGTGGCTCGAGCAGATCGAGCTCCAGGACTCGGCCTACCCGTACCATGACTGGAACGAGCGGATCACCGCCGAGTGCTACGCCCCCAACGCCGTCTCCCGCATCATCGACCAGGCCGGAAAGATCGCGAACATCGTCAACAACTACGCGAAGATCAGCTTCAACTTCGGGCCGACGATCCTCTCCTGGATGGAGGAGAGGGAGCCGGACCTGTACCGGCGGATTCTCGAGGCGGACCGGGAAAGCCGGGAGATCTTCTCCGGGCACGGGTCCGCGATCGCCCAGGCGTACAACCATGTCATCCTTCCGCTGGCGAACAGCCGGGACAAGAGGACGCAGGTGATCTGGGGCGCACGGGATTTCGAGAGCCGTTTCGGGAGGACACCCGAGGCGATGTGGCTTCCGGAGACCGCCGTCGACCTCGAAAGCCTCGATCTCATGGCGAATGAGGGGATCCGGTACGCGATCCTCGAGCCGCACCAGGCGCACCGGGTGCGGAAGAAGGGAAGCCGGGAGTGGATGGATGTCACCGGCGGGCGCATCGACCCCAAGCTCCCCTACAAGCTCAGGCTTCCCTCGGGACGGACGATCGCCGTGTTCTTCTACGATGGGCCCGTCTCCCGCGCCGTGGCGTTCGAAGGGCTGCTCAACAACGGGGAGGTCTTCGCCAACCGGATTCTCGGGGCGTTCACCGATTCCCGGAGCGGACGGTACCAGTTCGTCCACATCGCCACCGACGGGGAGAGCTACGGGCATCACCACGTCCACGGCGAGATGGCGCTCTCCTACGCCCTCCACCACATCGAGTCGAACCGCCTGGCCCGGATCACCAACTACGGGGAATTTCTCGAAAGATATCCGCCGACGCACGAGGTGGAGATCTACGAAAACACCTCCTGGAGCTGCGCGCACGGAATCGAGCGGTGGAACAGCAACTGCGGCTGCAATTCGGGGGGTCATCCGGGATGGAACCAGGAGTGGCGGCGCCCCTTGCGGGAAGCGCTGGACTGGCTGCGGGGTGCCCTCTCGTCCGTCTTCGAGGAAAGGGGAGGGTCCCTGCTGCGGGACCCGTGGGGGGCCCGGGACGACTACATCGGGGTCCTCCTCGACCGGTCGAAGGAATCCCGGGAGCGGTTCTTCGGGAAGCATGCCGCCCGGGAGCTGACCGGGGAGGAGGAGAGCGTGGCGCTCAAGCTCCTCGAGCTCCAGCGCCACGCGATGCTCATGTACACGAGCTGCGGCTGGTTCTTCGACGAGCTCTCCGGTCTCGAGACGACCCAGGTGATCCAGTACGCGGGGCGCGCCATCCAGCTGGCCCGGGAACTCGACAGGGAGGGGATCGAGGAGCGCTTCCTCTCCCTGCTCGAGTCCGCCAAGAGCAACGTTCCCGAGCACAGGGACGGCCGACACATCTACGAGAAGTTCGTCCGGCCCGCCATGGTGGATCTTTCCAAGGTGGGCGCCCACTACGCCGTGAGCTCCCTCTTCGAGAGCTACCCCGACCAGGCGGAGATCTACTGCTATCGGGTGGACCGGGAGGATTACCTGCTGCTGCCTTCCGGGAAGAAGCGGCTCGCGCTGGGCAGGGCGACGATTACCTCGAACATCACGCAGGAGTCGGTGCGGGTCACCTTCGGGGTGCTCCATTTCGGGGACCACAACGTTAGCGGCGGCATCCGCCTGTTCCAGGGGGAAGAGGCGTACAAGGCCCTGGTGGGGGAGATCACCGAGGTCTTCAAGGGCGCGGATTTCCCCGAGGTCATCCGCGCCGTGGACCGGAACTTCGGAGCGGAGGTCTACTCCCTGAAGCTTCTCTTCCGGGACGAGCAGCGCAAGATCCTGGAGATGATCCTGGCGGCGAACATGGCCGACGTCGACGCCGTCTACCGCCAGCTGCACATGCAGAACGCTCCGCTGATCCGGTTTCTCACGGACATCGGCTACCCCGTGGCGAAGTCGTTCCACGTCGCGGCGGAGCTGGTGCTCAACGGGGCGCTCCGGCGCTCCTTCGAGGCCGACACGCCCGACATCACCGAAATCCGGGGGATCCTGTACGAGGCGGAGATGGAAAAAGTCACCCTCGACGGTGCGGGCCTGGGGTACACCCTCCGGAAGACGATCGAGAAGATGATGCGCCGGTTCCAGGAAACCCCGGAAGATACCGGCCTTCTTGCGCATATCGACGCGGCGGTGGAGATGGGGAACGCTCTCCCCTTCGAGGTGATCTTCTGGAAGACCCAGAATATCTACTGGGAGATGCTCCTGTCCGTGTTCCCCGAATACCGGTCCCGTGCCGGCCAGGGGGACGAAAAGGCCGGGGAATGGGTACGGCTGTTCGCCGCCCTGGGGGCGAAGCTGTCCGTGCGTCTTCCCGAGGGGTAAGCGATGGGATCGGGGCACATCCCCCTGACCACCTACCGGATCCAGTTCCACCGGCGGTTCCGGTTCGAGCATGCGCGCGCGCTCGTCCCGTACCTCGAGGCGCTCGGGGTGACGGACCTCTACGCGTCGCCGATCCTCAAGGCGCGGAAGGGGAGTTCCCACGGGTATGACGTGACCGACCCCACCCGGCTGAACCCGGAGCTGGGGACGGAAGGCGACTTCGAAGCCCTGGTCCGGACGCTCAAGGAGAGGGGGATGGGTCTTCTGCTGGACATCGTCCCCAACCACATGGCCGCGAGCAGCGAGAACCGGTGGTGGATGGATGTCCTGGAGAACGGCGCGGACTCCCCGTTCGCCCCCTTTTTCGACATCGACTGGCACTCCCCGAAGAAGGCCCTGGAGAAGAAGGTTCTCCTTCCGGTACTCGGTGGCCCGTACGGGAGGGTCCTCGAGAACCAGGAGCTTTCCCTGCGGCTGGACAAGGGAGGGTTCTTCATCCTTTACCACGGGCTGAAGCTTCCCCTTGCCCTGAAGTCGTACGCGCGGGTCCTCGGGCACCGGCTCGAGGTGCTGGAGGGGAATTTCGGGCCGGATCACCCGTCGTTCCGGGAGCTGTGGACCCTCATCGCGGACATCGAACACCTGCCGGAGCGGGCGCCGGCCGATCCCGAGAGGGCCGGGGAGCGGCTTCGCGCCGAGGCGTCGATCCGGGAGAGGATCTTCCGGCTGTACCAGGACCGCGCCGAGCTCCGGACGCACATCGACGAGAATCTCCGGATCTTCCGGGGGGTGAAGGACGACCCGGCGACCTTCGATTTTCTGGACCGCCTCCTGGCGGAGCAGCCCTACTGGCTCTCCTTCTGGCGTCTGGCCAACGAGGAGATCAACTACCGGAGGTTCTTCGCGATCAGCGATCTCGTGAGCGTCCGGGTGGAGGATCCCGGGGCCTTCGAGGCCTCCCACGCGTTCGTGCTGCGCCTGGTGAGGGAAGGAAGCGTTTCCGGCCTGCGGATCGACCACATCGACGGGCTCTACGATCCGATGGGGTATCTCGCCCGGCTGCGGAACCGCCTCGTGCCGGAGAAGGGGAAACGGGCGGTCTCTCCCTTCTACGTGCTCGTGGAGAAGATCCTCGAGAAGGGGGAGGATCTTCCCGCGGACTGGCCGGTGTCGGGCACCACGGGGTACGAATTCCTGAACGCCGCGAACGGCGTCTTCGTGAGCGCCGCGGGCGCCCGCTCCCTGGACGGGACGTACACCCGGTTCCTCGGGGGGACGCAGCCCTTCGAGACCATGGTCTACGAGAAGAAGAAGCTGATCATGGAAACGCTCTTCGCGGGGGAGATGCACTCCCTGGGGCAGCACCTGGGAAGACTGGCGGAGCAGGACCGGTACGGCCGCGACCTTCCCCGGAAGGAGCTGCGGCAGGCCCTGGTGGAGGTGACCGCGAGCTTTCCCGTCTACCGGACCTACGTCCGGGGATTCGATCTCTCCGCCCGGGACCGGCGGTACATCGGCAAAGCGCTGAGGGAGGCGATGCGGCGGGGCACCGAGGCAAGCGCGCCCGTCTTCGACTTCCTGCGCCGGGTTCTCCTCCTGGAGGGGCCGGCATTCCCGGCCGGCGAACTGAGGGCGGAGTGGCTCCGCTTCCTCATGCGCTGGCAGCAGTTCACGGGGCCGATCATGGCGAAGGGGTACGAGGACACCGCGCTGTACGTCCACAACCGGCTCGTCTCCCTGAACGAGGTGGGGGGCGACCCTTCCGGCACGGGGGTCCCCGTGAGCGCATTCCACAAGCGCGCCGCCGGAATCGCCGCCCGCTGGCCGCACACGATGAACGCCACGACCACCCACGACACGAAGCGGAGCGAGGACGTCCGGGCCCGGATCAACGTCCTCTCCGAAATCCCGGAGGAGTGGGAGAAGCGCCTTCGCCTCTGGGCCGAAGGGAACAGGGAAAAGAAGCGGCTGGTGGGCGGCAGGCCCGTGCCGGACCCGGGGGAGGAGATCCTGC
Organism: Deltaproteobacteria bacterium; assembly: GCA_020346465.1. Lineage (GTDB taxonomy): Bacteria > Desulfobacterota > Deferrimicrobia > Deferrimicrobiales > Deferrimicrobiaceae > CSP1-8. The sequence continues at coordinate 168,165 of CP070783.1, read as the reverse complement.
TGTACCAGACCCTTCTCGGCGCCTGGCCCCTGGACTCCGGGGAGCTCCCTTCCTTCCCCGAGCGGATCCGGAACTACATGGTCAAGGCGGTCCGCGAGGCGAAAGTGCACACCCGGTGGATCCAGCCCAACCCGGAGCACGAGCGGGCGGTGCGCGACTTCGTCACCGCGCTATTGGAGGATGCCGGCGGCGAAAGGTTCCGGCAGGAGTTCCTTCCGTTCCAGGCCAAGATCGCCCATTTCGGGGCGCTGAACGGGCTGGCGCAGCTTCTGGTCAAGATCGCCTCCCCGGGGATCCCCGACTTCTACCAGGGGGCGGAGCTTTGGGATTTGCGTCTCGTCGACCCCGACAACCGCGGCCCCGTGGACTTCCCTCGTCGGACCCGCCTCCTCGCGGACCTGGCGAAGAGGGAGGCCGCGGGGATGATCCCCCTCGTCGAGGAGCTCGTCCCGGCCTGGAAGGACGGGAGGATCAAGCTCTTCCTCACGTACAAGGCCCTGACCTTCCGGCGGGAGCGGCGGGATCTCTTTCTTTCCGGGGCGTACCTGCCTCTTGCGGCAACCGGAGGGAACAAGGAGCATGTCCTGGCATTCGCGAGGCGACACGAAACCGGCTGGGCCGTCGCGGCCGTTCCCCGACTCGTCACCCGGCTTTCCCCCCCGGGGGAGTTCCCCCTCGGGCAGAGGGTGTGGGGTGCGAGAAGCGGCCTCCTCCTCCCGGAAGGGGCGCCGGACAGGTGGCGAAACGTCTTCACGGGGGAGGAGCTGCGCGTCCCCCCGGGTCGCGGGAAGAAGACGCTGCCCCTGCACGCGGTCTTCGGCCATCTCCCCGTGGCGCTGCTTGCCAACGTCAAGGGATGAATCCCCTTTCCCCCGGAAACGGAAGGCCGAAGGTCCCGAATCGGGTACCCCCTCCGCCCCGCATTTGGTACTATGCAGAAAATCCCTGGCAGGGTGGTTTTTCCATGTGCACCGCAGGTATTGAACCCCGGCCGTTCCCACCCCCTCTCCTCCGCAGATGACGAAGAAGACCCCTCCCGAGACGGGCGCCGTCCGCCGGGGAACCGAGGAAGTCCGGTTGAGCCGGGAGATGTCCGCCTTCAGCGTCGCGATGATCGGCGTCGGGGCGATGATCGGCGCGGGGATCTTCGTGCTGACGGGGATCGCCGCGGGTGTGGCGGGGCCGGGCCTGATCATGGCCTTCGGACTCAATGCCGTGGTGACGCTGTTCACCGCGATGGCGTACGCGGAGCTGGGTTCCTGCTTCCACACCGCGGGCGGCGGATACCTGTGGGTGAAAAGCTCCCTCCCCCACCCGAACGGGTTCCTGGCCGGGTGGATGTCCTGGTTCGCCTCCTCGGTGGCGTGCAGTCTCTACGCCCTGGGGTTCGGCGCCTATTTCGGACACGTGCTCGAGGGGTTCGGCCTCCACATTCCCCTCATCCCGTACTTCTCCCTCGAGAAGACCCTCGCCGTGGCCGCGTGCCTCGTGATGGCCTACATCAACTACAAGGGGGCTTCCGAGGCGGGCCTGGCGGGGACCATCGTCACGCTCGCCAAGGTGATCGTCATTCTCCTGTTCATCGGGTTCGGCCTCTGGGCCATGCGGGGGATGCCGGAATGGAGGGGGAACTTCGACCCCTTCCTGCCGTTGGGATTCGGGTCCGTCTTCAGCGCCATGGGGCTTACCTTCATCGCCTTCCAGGGGTACGAGGTGATCGCCCAGTGCAGCGAAGAGGTGATGGATCCCGCGCGGAGCATCCCCCGGGCGATCTTCCTGGCCCTGGCGATCGTCATCCCCATCTATCTCCTGGTGGCTTTCGTCGCGATCGGCGCCATCCACGGGGAGGGAATGCCCACCTGGAAATTCCTCGGGAACATGAAGGAGCTTGCGGTCGTCGAGGCGGCGCGGCAGTTCGCCCCCGGAGGCGGGGTGATCGTGCTCGTCGGGGGGCTTCTCTCCACCCTGAGCGCGCTGCTGGCCACCATCTTCTCCTCCTCCCGCGTCGCCCTCGCCATGGCGCGGGATCACAACCTCCCGGTCTTTCTCGGAAAGATTCACCAGACGAAGAGGACCCCCCACCTGGCCATCGGCGCCTCGGCGGTGATCGTCCTCTTCATGGCGCTTTCCCTGCCGATCGAGGACGTGGCGAGCACGGCGGATATCATGTACCTGCTCGTCTTCCTCCAGGTGAACGTGACCCTGATCCGGATGCGCAAGACCCACCCGGGTTTGAAGCGGGGGTTCCGGGTGCCCCTGGTTCCCCTGGTCCCCGCCCTGGGGATCATCACGCAGCTGTTCATCGCCGTGTACATGTTCGTCTACAGCCCGATGGCCTGGTTGTCGGTGGTGGCCTGGCTGTTCCTCGGGTTCATGGTGTACAAGCTCTACGCCTCCAAGACCGAGGCGGAGGCCCTTTCCGTGCTCGCCCTGGCCGAAGCGGAGATGGCGCGGAAAGATTACCGGGTGCTCGTGGTCCCCTTCCGGCAGGAGCAGGTGCGGCCGCTCATGCGGATCGCCTGCGCGCTGGCGAAAAACTACGAGGGGGAGGTGACGGCGGTCTCCGTGATCGAGGCGCCGCCCAAGGTCCCCTTGAGCCAACATACGGGAGGCGTCCAGGAGGCGAGGACACTGCTGCGCCTGGGGGAAAACATCGCCGACGAGAACAAGGTGGAGTTCACCCGGCTGATCAAGATCTCCCACCGTCTTTCCTACGGGATCCTGGAGACGGCCCGTGAGGAGAAGAGCAACTTCATCCTCCTGGGGGCCATGGCCCATGGGGAGGGGGGGGTGATGGACCATTTCAAGGAGATCGTGCTCCTCAACGTCCTGGAGCACGCCCCGTGCAACGTGGCCATCTACCGCGGGGAGTTCCTGACCGAAGTGAAGCGGGTGATGCTGGCGGTGGAGGACACGCCGTCCTGCCGGCTGGCCGTGAACATCGCCCCCGCCGTTTCCGAGGAGCTCAAGTCTCCCGTCGCGATTCTCCGGGTCGTTGCCGACTCCGCTCCCAAGGGGGAGGAACAGCGCGTCGCCACCTGGATGGAGGAGGTGACGAAGGACCTCCCGTTCCGCTTGTCCCTGGAGAAGATCGTGGTCCGGTCGAAGGACCGGGCGAAGAGCATCGTCGAGCACGTCCGCGAAACGGACTTTCTCCTCATGGGGGCCTCCCGTCATGCGGGGAGCATCTCCGCGCTGTTCGGCCCCGACGTCACGGAGGAGGTGATGAAAAGCGCCTGCGTGCCCGTCCTTCTTCTGAAGCGCTACCAGCAGCAGAAATCGTCCCGGTTCTCCGGGATTCTCACCGGGAGATAAGGAGGTCCCATGCGCGAACGTTCTCTCCTCAGCCCTTTCGAGACCATGTGGGAAAAGGTCTGGGAGTTCCTCCCCAACTTTGTCGCCGCGATCGTCCTCTTCGTTGCAGGGATCGCGATCGCGCTGGGGGTCCGGTTCCTCATCATCAAGATCCTGAACTCGATCGGCTGGGACCGGTTCGCCCAGAAGGGGTCCTACCTGCGGTTCATGGGAGTCGGGGACATCCGCTATCCCCTCTTCGACCTCGTCGGGGCGATCGTGTTCTGGATCGTGATCCTGGCCTTCTCCGGCACGGCGGCGCACGCCCTGGGGCTGACCACCATCGAGATGCTCCTCGACGAGCTCGTCGGATTTCTCCCCAATCTGTTCCTCGCCCTGCTGATCCTCGGGCTGGGGATCTGGCTCGGCGTCCTCGCAGGCAGGTTTACCAGCGCGTTTGCGGTCTCCGCGAAGATCGCGGAGGCGAACCTCCTCGGGAAGGGGATCCAGTACCTGATCATCATCATCGCCGCGGGGACGGCGCTCGAGCAGCTTCGCGTGGCGACGAGGTTCCTGTTCGGTGCGTTCCTCATCACCCTTGCCTCCCTGGGACTGGCGTTCGGGCTCGGGGGGAGGGACAAGGCGCGGGAGATCATCGATCGCATCTCCCGGGCGGAAAAGCAATAGGGGCATCCGCCCGGTGGCCGGGGAGGATTCGATGTCCACGCTGCGAAGGAAAACGCTCTTCATCACGGGGGCCAGCCGCGGCATCGGCAAGGCGATCGCGCTCCGGGCGGCTGCCGACGGGGCGAACATCGTCATCGCGGCCAAGACCGCCGAGCCCCATCCGAAGCTCCCGGGGACGATCCACACGGTCGCCGGGGAGGTCGAGGCGGCGGGCGGCAGGGCCCTTGCCGTTCCGGTGGACGTGCGACGGGAGGACCAGATCGCCGCCGCGGCGGCGAAGGCCGCGGAGACGTTCGGCGGGATCGACATCCTCGTCAACAACGCCAGCGCCATCAGTCTCACCGGCACGCTCGAAACCCCGATGAAGCGGTTCGACCTGATGTTCGGCGTCAACGTGCGCGGGACCTTCGCCTGCTCCCAGGCGCTGATCCCCTATCTCCGGAAGTCGGTGAACCCGCACATCCTGACCTTGAGCCCTCCGCTGGCCATGGACCCGAGATGGTTCCGGAACCACTGCGCCTACACGATGGCGAAATACGGGATGAGCATGTGCGTCCTCGGGATGGCCGAGGAGTTCCGGGAGGACGGGATCGCCGTCAACGCCCTGTGGCCCCGGACCGTCATCGCCACGGCGGCGATCGCGCTGCTGGGGGGATTGGTCAAACCGGAAAACTGCAGGAAGCCGGGGATCGTGGCCGATGCCGCGCACGCGATCCTCCTCCGGGACGCCCGCACCTGCACGGGGAACTTCTTTATCGACGAGGAAGTCCTTGGGAAAGAAGGGGTTATGGATTTTTCGCGGTATGCCGTCGAGCCGGGCGCATTCCTTCTCCCGGACCTTTTCCTCGACTGACGAGGGATTCCCCCCACGGAAAAAGGGGGACCACCCTGCCACGTGTGGTCCCCCTCTCCCAGGCTCACCAATCGGAGGGAAATGATGAGTGCTTGTCCTTTAGACGCACGAAGTCCGGATATGGTTCCGGCTGACCCAAAATTTTTTCTCCCGAAAAAAAACCGAACCCCAGGGGTCCGGACGTTGTCCATGGGATAGGGAGGGCGGCCGCCCACCAGGAAACTACTTGCCATGAAAGGAGAAATCCCATGGGACAAACGTGCGTCACCGTCCTCCCGGGGCGGCAGTTCCGCCTGTTGCCGGCTTCCCTGATCGTGTGGCTCGCGCTGGCGACGGCGGCTTCGGCCTCCACGGTGGACGTCGAGCTTCTTTCCGACGGCCGGGGCGCGCTCCCGCTTTACCGGGTCGGATCGGCCGGCAACCACGACACCTACCGGGCGTACGTCGAGGCTCTGGAAGGCGACAAGTACGGGATCCGGATCCGGAACAACACGGGGCGGCGCGTCGGCGTCGTCGTGGCCGTCGACGGCCGGAACATCCTTTCCGGCAAGAGATCGAACCTCCGGAAAAACGAGCAGATGTACATCCTGGGGCCGCACGAGTCGGCGACCTACGAAGGATGGCGCACGGCCCGGGACACGGTCAACCGCTTCTACTTCACGGACCCGGGCGACTCGTACGCCGGGGCGTTCGGGGATTATTCGGCGATGGGGGTCGTCGCCGTCGCGGTGTACAGGGAAAGGGAGGTCCCCGCCCCATACGTCTACAACCGGCAGAAGGATGGAGCCGGGCGCGAGGACGGCAGCGGAAGCCCCGGACCCGGGGCGATGGGCGCGGAGGAGGGAACGGCGGGAAAAGCGGAAGCGGGCAGGCGCGGGGAAGCCGTCGGCACCGGGTTCGGGGACGAGAAACATTCCCCTTCTTACCGGGTACGGTTCACACC
>CP070783.1:147931-162288 GCA_020346465.1 Deltaproteobacteria bacterium | reverse complement strand
CCGCTCGCCATCCCGCGGATCTCCTCCAGGATGGCGTCGCGGACCTCGTCCAGGCCGACCCCGCACCCGATATGCTCCCTCACGATCCGCTCCGCGATGCCGGAGGGGAGCAGATAATCGCTCCTGGTCGGGGCGTTCCTCAAGAAATCCTCGAACCGCTCCGTCGCGGAGAGGACGGGAGCCACCTCGCTCCCCTGCATCGCGAGGGACCGCAGCCACCCCCTGGTGTCCCGGATCATCGCCAGCCCCTGGTCCCGGAAGAGTCGCGGCATGTCGGCGAGAGTGTCCGTCGCCCGCGCCAGGAACGGGGGAACGGTCTTTGCCCGGATCCCCCACGCCCGGCGGTCGGGATCCCCCAGGGAGGACGCAAGGGCGGTGCACATGACGGTCAGGTGAAACGTGGGCTGCGTTTCCTGGAAACGGACTTCGCACAGCTGTTCCCTGAGCGTTCTCGCCATCCGCCGGAGGGTTTCCGCATCGGCGTGGAGATCCGGGTCGCTATTTCCGCCCAGGAAAAGGTCGAGAGCGTTCTCCGCGGAAGAAAGCCGCTTCCCCGCCTCCTCGACGGTTTCCGGAGCGAAGTCGTCCCACCCCGTCCAGCCCTCTTGCGCGGGGACGATCTGGGGAAAATAGTGGAATTCGTCGCTCCCGCAGCACACCGGGAAGGTTTTCCCGAGGTAGCCGAAGAGATCGTCGGCGATCGACTGGAGAGCGGCGTTCATTCCGGGACTCCGGGCCGTGGTGCCCCCATTATATCCGCAGGGGGGCTTTACATCGCCCGGATGGGCATGATCAGCATCGGCAGCCCTTGATGGACCAGTTTTTTCTGCACCAGGAACGAGGTCTGGTTGTGGAGCAGCCGGCTCATGAAGTTTTCCTCCCGGAAGACAAGTTTTCCGGCGAACACCGTCACGTTGGGGAAGTCCCTGGCCACTTCCTCCGCAAGGCGGCCGATGATCTCGATGACATCCGTGCCCACTTCGCAGCGCGCCTCGGCATAGGAGCCGTGGCTCCTCACGAATTCCACGTAGTGCCGGAGCTGGTCCTTCAGGTCCGCCCCGAGGTTGGCCACCTCTTCCGCCCCCTTGAACCGGCTGGAGTCGATCACCCCCGCGGACAGGAAGATGAAATTGCGGAACACGCCCGGGAAGGCCCGCGCGATCGAGAAGAAGACGTGCATCCCCATGCCGTTGTAGCCGGAGACCATGATGGCGGCCGTCGGCGCATCCCGATGGGGAGACGGGCCCGGCAAGGGGGCCGTTTCCTCCCCGGGAAGGTGCGTCAGGAGATCGTCCAGACGCCGGGTCTGTTCCCGGACCTCGCGGTAATGGCGGCGGATCAGGAAGGAAAGGGCGATGAAGACCCCCGTGATGAGAAGGGTGATCCACCCCCCTTCGGGAAACTTGATCCAGACCGTCGCCGCCAGGATCGAGGAGGTGAGCAGGAACCCCACCCCGTTCAGGCAGAGCTTTCCCTTCCACCTCCCCTGCCGGTGCCTCTCCTTCCACCAGTGCACGCACATCCCGAACTGGGAGATGGTGAACGTCATGAACACGTTGATCGAATACATGATGACGAGGTATTGCACGGAGCCGCCGGTGATGTACAGCATGAGAAACGCCATCCCGCCCATGAAGTACACCCCGTACTTGGTCACCAGCCGGTCGGAAAGGTGGGCGAACCGGCGGGGCATGTAGGAGTCGACCGCCATGCTCGCGAGGACCTGGGGACCCCCGAGGAACCCCGTCTGGGCGGCGACGAACAGCAGCACGGCCTCCGTCGCCATGACGAACCCGACGAGGATCCCGCCGGTTTTCGCCCCGCCGAGGTCCCCGACGAGCGCTTCGACGAGGACGGCGTTCAGCGTTTTCCCCTCGACCGGCCGGATCCCGTTCAGCACATAGCCCAGAATGATCCCGCCGGCGATGAAGGAGAGGGAAACGGCCATGTACAGCATGGCCTTCTTCCCCGTGAACACCCGGGGCTCCCGAAGCGTCTGCATGGAATTGCTGACCGCCTCGATGCCGGTGTACGTTCCGGCCCCCATGGAATAGGCGCGCATCAGGAGGGCGGCCACGCCGAACCAGCCCATCTCCGAGACGGCGGAAGAGAGATCCGTCGACACCCGGGTGCCCAGCGCGGGCAGATCCGCCACGTGACGGACGATCGCATAGAAGACCAGGGGAACATGGGTGAGAAGGAAGGCGACGAAGATGGGGGTGAGCGCCAGGACGGACTCCTTGACGCCCCTGAGGTTGAGCCAGATCAGAAGGAGAATGACAAGGGCGATGGAAACGAACCGGTAGGACTGCCAGGCCAGGGGAAGCACGCTGAAGACCGCGTTGATGCCCGCGGCCACGGAGATGGTGACGGTCAGCACGTAGTCGATGACGAGGGCCGACCCGGAGCACACCCCCGCCTTCTCCCCCAGGAGCTTGGAGGCGACGATATATCCCCCTCCTCCGGAGGGGAAGGCCTCGATGATCTGCGCGTAGCTGCCCGAGATCACGAATATGGTGACCACCGTGGCAAGAGCCACGAAGATCGCCAGCACCGTGTGATCCCCGAGAGCCAGGAAGGCCTCTTCCGGGCCGTAGGCCGAGGAGGAGATGCCGTCGGCGCCGAGGCCGACCCAGGCGAAGAAGGCGATCAGGGAGATCTGGTGGTAGACTTTCGGATCGAAGATGTTGCGGGGAGCGCCGAAAAGGACCCGTTTGGCCCTCTGAAACCAGGACATGCCAGGACTCCGCTGTGTGTACCGGCCGGACCTTCCTCGGAATACCGTTCATCTTATGCCCGCCCCCTTTGCTCGTCAACCGAGGGGGATCTTTTGAATCTCCCCGGGAAACCGTTCATCAGAAGGATGGAACAGAAAACCGGGGAGGGATCAGCGATGAAACAGGCCGGCAAAGGAGATACCGTAAAGGTTCACTACACGGGAGTTCTGAAAGACGGCACGGTATTCGACTCCTCGAGGGACCGGGGAGCCATGGAGGTGACTCTCGGCAGCGGAACGCTCATCCCGGATTTCGAGGACGCCCTGGTGGGGATGTCCGTGGGCGAGACGAAGCAGCTGCAGGTTCCGGCTGCCAATGCCTACGGGCCCCGGAGGGAGGAACTCGTGATCCGCGTGGAAAGCTCCGAATTCCCCCCCCACCTCGTCCCGCAGGAGGGTCTCAAGCTGAACCTCAAAGGCCCGGAGGACCAGGTGATCCAGGCCGTCATCACGGAGGTCTCGGGGGATTCCGTCGCGATCGACGCGAACCACCCGCTCGCAGGGGAGGATCTCACCTTCGACATCGAACTGACCGGGTTCGTCTAGTCGTTCCCCCCCCCGCCCGGGTCACGGTTGCGTCGAGGGGATCCCGGGCCGCACGATTACGCCGCGGTGGGGACTCTCCCCGGGACCGATCGGACCGACCTGTTCGGCACGGCATGGAAAGACCTTTCCCCGGGAATCTCCCGGCCGATCGGTTCATCTCATTCCTGCGAAACCGGACATCCATCCACAAGGAGGACGACATGAAACGGATCATCGGGATCATCGGTCTGCTGATGGTTATGGCTGCCACCGCCCACGGGGAGGTCGTCGGGAAACCGGTGGAATACGTCTCCGGGGGCACGACAATGAAGGGGTATCTTGCCTACGACGATCGTCTCCCGGGCAAGCGGCCGGGCATCCTGGTGGTGCACGAGTGGTGGGGGCATGACGAATACGCCAGAAAGCGCGCCCGCATGCTGGCCGGGCTGGGGTACGTCGCCCTGGCGGTCGACATGTACGGGGAGGGGAAGCAGGCGGACCATCCCGACACCGCCGGGAAGTTCTCCGGGGAGATCCGGAAGAACATGGATCTCGGGCGGCAACGGTTCCAGGCGGCCAGGAAGGTGCTGGAGGGGCAGACATTCACCGATCCCGGACGGATCGGCGCCATCGGGTACTGTTTCGGCGGAAGCGTCGTCCTCCAGATGGCGCGGGACGGGATGGACCTGGCCGGGGTGGCCAGTTTCCACGGCGGGCTCTCGACGGATGCCCCGGCAAAACCGGGGGCGGTCAAGGCGAAGGTGCTGGTCCTGAACGGCGCCGACGACAAGTTCGTCCCCCCGGACCAGGTCGAGGCGTTCCGGCAGGAGATGAAAGCGTCCGGGGCGGATTTCCGGATCGTCACCTATCCGGGGGCCCTCCACAGCTTCACCAATCCCGATGCGGACGGGTACGCGAAGAAATTCAACATGCCGGTCGGGTACAACGCCGATGCGGACAGGAAGTCCTGGGCCGAAATGCAGTCATTCTTCAAGGATCTTTTCGGGAAATAGGAGGCACGGGACATGTTCCGCGCCCTCGGTTCGTTCTCCAGATCCCGGTGGCTGACCGGCGCGATCGGGATCGTTTTGCCGATGCTGTTCGCCTGTTCGACCCCGCACGCACGGCAGGGATCCGGCAGGCCCGGGATCCTTCCCCCCTGCCCCGGCTCCCCCAACTGCGTCTCCAGCCAGGCGGGGGACGAACGACGGCGGGTCGACCCGATCCTGTTCACCGGTGACGGCGGATCCGCCTGGTCAAGGCTCCGCAGGGTGATCGAAGGGATGAAGGGAGCCCGCATTACGGAGGAGACCGACGGCACCCTTCATGTCGAATACCGGTCGGCGGTGTTCGGTTTCGTGGACGACGTGGAGTTCCTCATGGACGCGGCCGGCAGCAGGATCGAGGTGCGCTCCGCGTCGCGGACAGGATATTACGACTTCGGGGCGAACCGGCGACGGGTCGAGGAGATCCGGGCACGGTTCGCCCGGGAGCCGTAATCGATCCCCCGGGAAGGATGGGATACAATACCGGCAAATGGGCCCGGTATCGAAAGACCATCCCGTTCGGCACACTCTCCTGTCCCTGGTCCGGTGGTTCGACTCGTACGCCGGGGTCTCGGAGATGGCCGATGAACCGGAGCGGAAGGTCGACATCCTGAGGGTTCTGCCGTTCCTGTTCCTGCACGCCGCATGCCTGGGGGTCTTCCTGGTCGGCTGGAGTCCCGTGGCCGTGGGAACGGCGATCGTTCTCTACCTCGTCCGGATGTTCGGGATCACGGCGTTCTACCACCGCTATTTCTCCCACAATGCCTTCAAGGCCTCCCGCGCCTGGACCTTCGCCTTCGCCGTCCTCGGGAGCGCCTCCGTGCAACGGGGCCCGCTCTGGTGGGCGGGCCACCACCGCCACCATCATCTCTTCGCCGACAGGGACGAGGACATCCACTCCCCCGTCCGGCAGGGATTCTGGTGGAGCCACATCGGGTGGATCACCTCGAACCGGAATTTTCCGACCCGGACGGAGCTGGTCGGGGACTTCGCCCGGTTCCCGGAACTTCGCTTCCTCGACCGGTTCGACATCCTCGTCCCGATCCTCCTTGCCTCCGGGTTGTATGCCGCGGGGGCCCTCCTTTCGCGCTTCGCCCCGGATCTCGGGACAAGCGGCCCCCAGATGCTGGTTTGGGGGTTTTTCCTTTCGACCACGGTCCTGTTTCACGCCACATCGACCATCAATTCCCTCAGCCACATGTTCGGGTCGCAGCGGTACGATACCGCCGACACGAGCCGGAACAACGCCTGGCTCGCCCTTGTCACACTCGGGGAGGGGTGGCACAACAACCACCACCGCTACGCCGTTTCCGCCCGCCAGGGGCATTTCTGGTGGGAGGTCGACCTCACCTACTATGGGCTCGTCGTTCTCTCCTGGCTCGGGATCGTCCGGGACCTGCGGCCCCTTCCGGAATCGGTGCGGTCCCCGAAAGAGGCCCCCGCATGAGGATCGCCGTGGTCGGCGCAGGAATCTCCGGCCTGGTGGCGGCGCGACTCCTGAGCACCATGCACGAGGTGACCGTCTACGAGGAGCAGGGATACGCCGGGGGGCACACCCGGACCGTCGACGTCGAGGAGGGAGGGAGGGTCTTCCCCGTCGATACGGGCTTCATCGTATACAACGAGGAGACGTACCCCTTGTTTACCCGTCTCCTTTCGATCCTCTCCGTAGCCACGCAACCGTCCACGATGAGCTTCAGCGCCCGATGCGAACGATCGGGAGTGGAGTATTGCCCCTCGAACCTGAACACGCTTTTCGCCCAGCGGAAGAATCTCCTGCGGCCGGCGTTCTGGCGAATGATCTTCGAGGTCTCCCGGTTCAAGCGCGGGATGACGGATCTGATCCGGTCGGGAGACGACCGTTTCACCCTCGGGGAGTTTCTCGGACGGGGGGGGTATTCCCGGATGTTCACCGATCTGTTCATCCTCCCCATGGGTTCCGCGATCTGGTCGGCCGCCCCGCGCGCAACGCTTGCGATGCCCGCCCTGTTCTTCGCCCGCTTCTTCGCCAATCACCGGTTCCTGGACAGGACGGGGCAGCCCGCCTGGCGGGTCGTCAGGGGCGGGTCGCGGGAATATGTGTCCCCTCTCATCGCCCCCTTCCGGGAGCGGATCCGCCTCGGGACGCCGGTCGCCTCCGTGCGCCGGGGCCCGGATCGGGTCGAGGTGACGCCCCGGGGAGGGACCGCGGAACAGTTCGACCAGGCCGTGCTCGCCGTCCACAGCGACCAGGCCCTCGCGATCCTTGCCGACCCTTCGGACGCCGAACGGGAGATCCTTTCCCGGATCCCGTACCAGGAGAACCGGTGTATCCTCCACACGGACGTCTCCCTCCTTCCCCGGAAGCGGGCGGCGTGGTCGGCGTGGAACACCCTGGTCCCCGCGGACCCCCCGGAACGGGTCTCCGTCACCTACGACATGAACATCCTGCAGTCCCTCGAGGCTTCGAAGGAGTTCCTCGTGACCCTCAACAGGGAAGAAGGGATCCGGCCGGAGGAGGTCATTCTCCGGGCGGTCTCCCACCATCCGGTCTTCACGCGGCAGGGCGCGGCGGCCCAGGCGCGGCGCGGCGAGATCAGCGGCGTGAACCGGACCTGGTACTGCGGGGCATACTGGGGGAACGGCTTCCATGAGGACGGGGTGCGCAGCGCCGTGGAGGTGGGGCGGTCGTTCGGGGCGTCCCTGTGACGGGCGGAAGCGCCGTCTACGAAGGATGGGTCCTGCACCGGCGGTTCTCCCCCGTCCGCAACGAATTCCGGGTCCGGCTCTTCCTGATGTACCTCGACCTCGCGGAACTCCCCGGCCTGTTCGATCCCTACCTGCTCTGGTCCGCCAGGCGACCCTCCGTCGGCTGGTTTCGAAGGGCCGACTACCACGGCGACCCCGACCTCCCTCTCGACCGGTCGGTGCGCAACCTCGTGGAGGCGCAGCTCGGGTTCCGCCCCGAGGGCCCGGTCCGGCTCCTGACCCACCTGCGCTACTTCGGCTACGTCTTCAATCCGGTCAGCATCTATTACTGTTTCGACCGGGCGGACCGACGGGTCGAGGCGATCGCGGCGGAGATCACGAACACCCCCTGGAAAGAGCGTCACGCCTACGTCTTCGGAGACCGTGGGAACCTGGCATCCCATCCGGCGTGGCGGCGGTACCGGTTCCCGAAGGCGTTCCACGTCTCCCCGTTCCTCGACATGGGGATCGACTACGACTGGCGGTTCCGCGAGCCGGGCGAAACGCTTTCCGTCCACATGATCGACTTCGAGAAGGGACAACGGATCTTCGATGCGACGCTCTTTCTGGAACGCCGGCCTCTGCGCGCCGGCACGCTCCGGTCCGCGCTGCTGCGGTACCCTTTGATCACCGCCCGGATAACCGGTGCGATCCACTGGCAGGCCATGCGGCTCTGGATGAAACGTGCGCCGTTTTTCGTTCATCCCTCCAAGAGGGGAATGTAAAGGAAGGGTCAATTCAAATGGAATCAGCGAAACCGAGGACCATCGCCGCCGGGAAGGAACCGGCAGCGGGCATGCAGGAAAGGGTGGCAAGAGCGCTCGTCTTCCGGGATCTGGAGCGGATCCGGGAAGGAACCCTGTCGATCGTCGACGGGCGCTCCTCCCGTTCCTTCGGCGAAGGGAACGATCTGCGCGCCCAGATCACCGTCCTGTCCCCCTCCTTCTACCGTGACGTGGCGTTCTGGGGTAGCGTCGGTGCGGGATCCTCCTACATGGACGGAAGCTGGACGGCCGACGACCTGGTCTCCGTCGTCCGGATCCTCGCCCGGAACGCACAGGCACTGGAAGGGATGGAAGGAGGGGCGGCGGTCCTTGTCCGTCCCGTCCTGCGTCTGCTCCACGCGCTCCGGAAGAACACGGAAACGGGAAGCCGGCGCAACATCGCCGACCACTACGACCTCGGAAACCGGTTCTACGAACTGTTCCTCGACCCCACCATGTCCTACTCCTGCGCCTTTTTCGAGCGCCCCGACAGTTCCCTCGAGGAGGCCTCGGTGGCGAAGTTCGATCGTGTACTGGCCAAGGTGGATCCGCGCCCCGGGGATCACCTGCTCGAGATCGGGTGCGGCTGGGGCGGATTCGCCGTCCACGCCGCGCGGACGAGGGGGTGCCGGGTCACGGCGGTGACGATCTCCCGCGAACAGCACGAATACGCCGTCCGCACCGTTCGCGAGGCGGGGGTCTCCGATCGCGTGGAGGTGCTCCTCGAGGATTACCGCCGGGTGCGGGGATCGTACGACCGGATCGTATCGATCGAGATGATCGAGGCGGTGGGCCACCACTACCTGGAGGAGTTCTTCCGCCGCTGCGCATCCCTTCTCCGGCCCGAGGGGGCGATGCTCCTGCAGGCGATCACGATTCCGGACCGGCTCTACCGGCGGCACATCCGGAGCGTGGACTTCATCAAGCGGTACATCTTCCCGGGAAGCTTCATCCCCTCCGTGGCGGCCCTGTGCGCCGCCGCGGGCCGGACCGACCTGCGGCCCGTGCACCTGGAGGACATCACCCCCCACTACGCCCGGACCCTGCGGGAATGGAGAATGCGTTTCCTCTCCCGGCTTCCCGAAGTCCGCGCGATGGGCTTCCCGGAGCGGTTCGTCCGGATGTGGGAATTCTATCTCTGCTACTGCGAAGGGTCCTTTGCCGAGCGGTACAACGGGGACGCACAGATCCTCTTCGCCAAGCCCCGATGGCCCCCCTTCTGATCAACATCGTTTCGTTCCAGGCGGGCTGGTTCGCCTCCGTGCTGGGGGCCGCCGCAGGATCGTCGTGGCTGGGGCCTGCCGTCGTCCTTCCTCTCGCGGCCTTCCACCTGGTCCGCGCCGGGGATCGAAGGGCCGAATCCTCCCTTCTGGTCGCGTCCGGCGTCGCCGGGATCCTCGCGGAGACGGCGATGATCGCCGCGGGGTTCTACGATCCCGCAGTTTCCCCTTTCCCCCCCCCGCTGGCTCCTCCCTGGCTTGTCGCGATGTGGGTGAATTTCGGCACGACGCTTTCCGTGTCCCTGCGGGTTCTCGAGGAACGCCCCGGTCTCGCGGCCCTCCTGGGGGCGGTCGCCGGCCCTGCCGCCTACCTGGCCGGGGAACGCCTGGGAGCCGTCCGGTTCGCGGACCCTCGGTGGCCGGGAATCCTGGCGCTTGCCGTCCTCTGGGCGGCGGCGGTCCCCGGCCTGTTTCTCCTCCGGAAGCGCCTGTTCTACTCTCCCCGGCGCCCGAAGAGGTAGTGCGAGACGAACCACTCCTCCCCTCCCCGGTACCCCCACAACTCCTCGCAGGCCAGGAAGAAGATCCGCCAACGCCGAAGCCACAACCGTTGCGTGCCTGCCCCGTAGGTATCGGCCAGAACGGGGAGGATCCGCTCGGTCCGGGAATCGAGATTGGCGAGCCACGCCCGCGCCGTCTTCGCGTAATGCAGCCCCCCGACGCGCCAGCGGGATAACAGCGTCAGGTCGTCCTGGAACCGGAAGAGAAGGTCGTCCGAGGGCATGAGCCCCCCGGTGAAGAAGTTCCGCCCCATCCAGTCGTCCTCCTCTTCGGTGCCGAAGAAGTACGGGAAGGACCGGTGGACGAAGACGTGCACGAAGAGCCTCCCCCCGGGGGAGAGCCATCCGGCGATCCGGCGGAGCAGCTCCCGCCAGTTCCGCATGTGCTCGAACATCTCGATGGAGACGACGCGGTCGAACGCGGCGCCCGGGTCGAAGACGTTCATGTCGGAGGTCCTTACCGTGACGTTGCGGATCCCGAGGGATGCGCACCGGGCATCGATGAAGCTCTTCTGGAGGGCGGAGTTGGAAACGGCCAGCACCCGGCACCCGGGGTACTTCTCCGCGATCCACAGCGACAGGGACCCCCAGCCGCACCCCAGGTCGAGGACGTCCATGCCGTCCCGGATTTCCGCCCGCTCGCAGGCCAGGGCGAGCATCGCCTCTTCCGCTTCGTCCAGTGTCCGGACCCCGGGGGGAAAGAGCGCACAGCTGTATTTCATCCGGCTGCCGAGGACCTGCTCGAAGAACGGGGGAGGGACCTCGTAATGCTGCACGTTGGCCGCCCGGGTCTCCACGGCGACCGGTCCCGTGCGCAGGCGCTCCAGGAACGCCTCGTATGCCGCGCCCTGCTCCTCCACGCCCCTCCGGTCTTCCCCGGCGAGCCGCTTCCGGTTCAGGCGCCTGATCCCGAGCCGGACCAGGGCATCGGGCAAGAGGCCCCGTTCCGCGAGTGCGATCCCGTCGATCAATTCCGGGGCTCCCGGGGAAACCAGGGGAGGAAGGAACTCGTCGTCCGCTGGTACTCGCGGTAGGCCTCCCCGCGGCTTTTGAGCGCCTGGGCCTCCGTGTACGGGATTCCGGTGATCTTGAAGAGGAACAGGAGCATCAGCGCGGGGCCCAGAAGGGTCAGGAGCCAAAGGGGCGACCCCGCGGCGAGCAGTATGTAGGCGAACCAGTGGACCCACTCGAAGAAGTAGTTCGGATGCCGGGAGTACCGCCAGAGACCTTCCCGGCAGACCTTTCCCCGGTTCGCCGGTTCGGCCCGGAACCGGGAGAGCTGGCGGTCGGCCAGCGCCTCCCCGCCGACGGCTGCCGCGAAGACCGCAATGCCCAGAACGTCCCAAGGCGTAAGGGCGGGAACCGGGTTGACCGCCGCCGCCAGGAACGGAAGGGAGAAGAGTACGGCCCAGGCGGCCTGAACCTGGAAGAACAGGAAGAACCACAACTGGGCCCGCCCGCCCCACTTCTCGCGCAGCGTCTTGTACCTCCCGTCCTCCCCCGGCGGGAGAACCCGGTCCCGGAAGAGGTAGAACGCCAGCCGCCCGCCCCAGGCGATCCCCATCGCGGCCACCAGCGTCCGTCGCACCGGATCGCCCTCCCCGAGAATTGCGTAGAACAGGGCAAGGAACCCGACCCCCGCCGCCCAGCCCACGTCCACGATCCCGGCGTCGTGCCTGGACCGCTGGTAGAGGAAAAGGGAAAGCATGGCCAAGGATACGATCCCCCAGCCGATCCATGTCATGCGGAACGGGCCCATCCGTTGCTCCTTAAGCCGGGATTCTCCATCAAGCATATCACCCAGGAAATAGATGTCCCAAACAGCGGGGGGATTCCGCAGGCAAAGCGTTTCCCCCGGAGAATGCGGGGATCGGAACCCGTTTGGGGCGCTGGGAATCTAATGGTCCTGAGACGATCAGGAACGGAGGCGTCCGTGGCCCGAACAGCGATCCTTCCGGCTATTTTCGCAATGGTTCTTCTGGGGGCAGGATCCGCGCTCCCGACCTCCGGTGCGGCGACCGGTTCCGCGGAAACGACGAAGAGGGTGGTCGAAGGCGTCGGGTTCCCCCAGACCTACGCCGGAGAGGGCGTTGTCCTGCACCTCCACAACGCCGCGCTGCTTCGATACAAGGTCTTCTTCCGCGGGTACGTCGTGGGGCTCTACCTGCCCGAAGGGGCGGGGCCATCCGCCGTCCTCGAGGATGTGCCGAAGCGGATGGAGTTCTCCTACTTCTGGTCGATTCCCGCCCGGGAGTTCGGGAAGGCAGGGGAGAAGATCCTCGCCCGCAATGTGGACGGGAAGACGCTGGAGAACCTGCGGGAGCGCCTCGACCGGATCGACCGCGCCTACCGGGACGTCCGTCCGGGCGACCGCTACGCCCTCACGTATATCCCGGGCCGGGGAACGGAGCTTTCGCACAACGGCGAACCCCTCACCGTCATCGAGGGGGCCGATTTCGCCGCAGCCTATTTTGCGATCTGGCTCGGTCCGGAACCGCTGGACGCCGGGCTCAAGCGGGAGCTTCTCCGGCCGGGATAGAACGGGACTTCGATGGGCAGCCCCCGATCCCGGGTGCGGTGCAGTGCCGGACCTTTCTCATAGACCGCTCCTTCGAACGAGCCCGAGGATCCGGCGCAACTGGTTTGCCGCCACCGTGGAAAGGGCAACCGCCGTGACCGGCAGGACGAAGCAGAGCATGGTTTCACTGTATTGCGGCAAGGTGTCGTGCCCTTTCGCGTCCAGCATCAGGTAGAGGATATACGCCGCGTAATACGAGAGAAGGAGCGCCCCCTCCCAGCGGGCGACCCGGTGCCTGGTCAATACGATCGGCAGGCAGACCAGGGCCACGGCGAACATCACGGGAATGTCGAAGGCAAGGGCTGCGGACGTGACGGGGATCCCGGCGGGAGAGACCGCTGCGCTCAATCCCAGCACTCCGAGGATGTTCAGGATGTTGCTTCCCACGATGTTCCCCACGGCGATGTCCCTCTCCCCCCGGACCGCCGCGACGATCGAGGCGGCCACTTCGGGCAGCGAGGTTCCGGCGGCAACGATCGTCAGGCCGATGATCAGCTCGCTCAACCCCGCCGCCCGGGCGATCGATTCCGAGGCGGAAACAAGCCAGCGCGCCCCCAGCACCAGCAACGCCAGCCCGCCGAGCACGAGGAGTCCGTGGAATGCGGGGGTCTCCCGGTACCCTTTGTTTCCAACCCCTTTCGAACGGACCGGAATGTCCTTGGGGACGGGGGATTCCTCCCTTCGTCCCTGTCGGATCGACCAGGCCGTGTAGAGGAGACACCCGGCAAGGAGCAGGAGCGCCTCGAGACGCCCCAGTTTCCCGTTCGCGGCCAGAACGTAGAGTAACCCGGACACGCCGATCATCACGGGGACGTCCCAATAGACAAGCTGCCGGGCCACTCTGTGGGGGACGATCAGGGCAGAAAGACCGAGAATGAACAGGACGTTGAATATGTTGCTCCCCAGCACATTTCCCAGTGCGATATCCCCGTGGCCGGACCGGGCGGACAGGACGCCGACAGTGAATTCCGGGGCGCTCGTTCCGAACGCGACGACGGTGATCCCGATCACGAGGGGGGTCATCCCGAGAGCCGCGGCCAGCCGGGACGCACCCCTGACGAGGATCTCCGCCCCCGCGATCAACAGGGCGATTCCCGCTGCGAACTGGATGGCGATCAAACTATCCAAGCCTGAGTGATCCTCATCTTCTTCGGCGGGTGGCGTACGCTCCCCGACCTCCCCTCAATCAGATTCCATCAATCTCCCGATGGATTCAACGAACAAGCTTCCGTAATAGAAGCGGAACATTCCTGAAAACCTGGGAAACTTCCATCCCCCCCCCAATCAGGATATAGCCTCAATTGCATCTCGAAACGGGAGGTTAGGATAACGCATCGGAAGGACAGCACCGAATTCGGCACGGTGGATCTTCCGTCCGGGGAACTCTTCGAACGACGATTACGCGCATTTCGGAAAAGGAGGGAACGAATGGACGCGATTGCCGCAAGGGGTCAGGAGTTTTCCATGGCGTTCGGGCTCGGGACCGTCACGGCAAAACCGATTTTTTTCCTCACGACCGGGAACCTGAAGAAGCGGTTCGATGCCGGGGGGGGGCCGGATCCCGTTCCCGCAGCGGGGCGTGCACACCCATCAGGCGTAACGGGAGCGACGGACCTGACGACGGGTTTCCCGGAGGTGGGGAGATGAAGAGCACGAAGGTCATCCTCGCGTTCATCGTATTGGGCATTGCGGCGGGACTGTTCGGGGGGTACCGGATCTGGGGGACCAAAGACAAAGAACCGGTTGATATCAAACAGCTGTTGCAGAAACTGGAGGAAGAGGTAGATCTCATCGAGAAGAAGAACAAGGATCTGGTCGCCTCGATCGAGGCGTCCAAGGGGGATATCGAGGCATCGGAAGCGGTCAGGAAGGAGAACCAGGCGCTGAAAGACCAGTTGCAGGCTGCTCTTCAGGAAAAGACGGGATTGGAGAGCTCCCTCGCGGAGTCGAGAGCAAAGGAGACCGACGCGGAAAAGCAGGCGGCCGCCGAGCAGGAACTCCGGGCGGAGCAGGACGATCTGAAGGGCAAGATCCTGGCGCTGGAAAGCGGGAACCGGGATCTGGCAGACCGGTTGCAACAGGCAGAGCGGGAGATCACGGAAAAGGAGGGCGTTCTTGACCAGGTGCGCGGCGAACTTTCCGAAGCCAGGGAGAAGGCATC
>CP070783.1:133070-147831 GCA_020346465.1 Deltaproteobacteria bacterium | reverse complement strand
GCCGATGCGTAGCCGTCACCTCCCGTCAAAGTTTCGATAACCGGACAGATAGTTTCGACCATCCTCGACAATCCGGAGATGTCCCAACCGGGGAAACCTAGCTCCTGCAACCTCCATCTAATAGCCAAGTGTTTGTTTTTGCACGCCACATCCATGATGGAAATCCATAGGGAAAGGAGGTTGTTTATGGCCGAAACGTGGAATTTGACCGGAACCTATTGTGAGGCATGTAACTGCGAAGTGGCTTGTTCCTGTGTTTTCTTGAACGCTCCGACCGGGGGGGAATGCAAAGTCCTTGTGGGCTGGCATATCGACAAGGGGAACTATGGGAATGTCGACCTGGGAAACCTGAATGTCGCCCTCGCGGTGCACTCTCCGGGGCATATGGCCGAGGTGAAATGGCGGGCAGCCCTGTATTTCGACCGGACCGCGTCGGAGAAACAGAAAGATGCATTGACCCGGATCTTCACCGGTCAGGCAGGGGGGCATCCCGGGATGCTGGTTTCCCACGTCGGCGACGTGCTGGGGATCAAACACGTCCCGATCGAATACAAGGCGGACGGGAAACGGCGAACCTTGAAGATTGCCGATGTGGGCGAAGCGGAAATCGAGGCAATCGAGGGTCAAGGCGGGGGCGACGTCACCATCGACGGTCATCCCTTCTGCATCGCTCCGGGCTACAAAGCGGTGGTGGCAAAGTCCAGTAAGCTGAATTATCAGGATTATGGCCTTCACTGGGAGATCTCGGGGAAAAACGGCTATTTTTCGCCATTTTCCTACCAGGGGTAACAAGGGATGGCATCAGGAAACGCGGAAGAGGTACTGAAGCGGGACCGGGCCTTCGTGATCGCCGGCCTTGCGGGCATTGTCGCGATCGCCTGGGGGTACATGATTCATCTCGACCGGGCCATGGGAGCATCGATGGGGATGGAGATGGGCATGGCCCGGATGCAGGGATGGGGAACCGTCGAATTCCTCCTGATGTTCTTCATGTGGGCGGTGATGATGGTGGCGATGATGACGCCCTCCGCGGCGCCCATGATCCTCACGTTTTCCAGAATAAACCGTCGGCGTCACGAACGACGCAATCCCATCATGGCGACGGGGGCATTTCTTGCCGGGTATCTCGTGGTCTGGACCGGTTTCAGTGCCGTCGCCACCTTCGCCCAGTGGGGACTTCATCGCGCCGCCCTCCTTTCCCCGATGATGGTGAGCAACAACCCTCTTCTCGGCGGGATGCTGCTGATCGGGGCCGGGGTTTTCCAGTTCACACCCCTGAAGCACGCATGTCTGACCCACTGCCGCTCTCCGATCGGGTTCTTCATGACCGAATGGCGGGAAGGCAACAGGGGCGCTTTCTTCATGGGAGTTCATCATGGCATCTACTGCGTGGGTTGCTGCTGGCTTCTGATGGCGCTGTTGTTTGTGTCGGGGGTGATGAATCTTCTCTGGGTGGCGACGATCGCGGCGTACGTCCTGGTCGAGAAAATCGTTCCCGCCGGGCACTGGGTGAGTCGCGCCATCGGTTTGTGCATTATCGTCGCGGGCTTGTGGATGGTTACGAGAACACTCCTTTGACGATGTGGAAAGAAACACCCGGGATGGCGCCCCGCCGGGTTACCCCCGGCGGGGCGGGTGCCTCGCCCACGAGGAGTGCGCCAGGGGGAGGGGACCGTGCGGGAGATCCGGTAAGGCAAGGGGAGGAAAAGGGTGCCGATCGGGGTGTAATGCGTAATCGATTATTGCTGTTGTCAATCGATCGGTTAGAGTTTGGCTAGAGCTCGATTTCCGTTCCTTCGGCGATCGCAAGACATTCTACTGTGCTACCCGCCAGGCGGATTCGTTCCTGGCAGATTTCGACCTGTAGGTCCAGATCATCGTCGGTGCGGTTCGGGTCGTGATGGATGAGGCCGAGACGTTTGACCCCCGCTTCGATAGCCAAGTCCGTGGCATCGGTAAAGGTGGAGTGACCCCAGCCACAAGTGCGTTTGTATTCCTCTTCCGTGTATTGGGCGTCATGAAACAGCAAATCCACTCCCCGGCAGAAATCGACGTATTGCTCCCTGTTCAGCCCGCCCTCGTGTTGGAAACGCAGTTCGTTGTCGGTCAGAAGGACAAAGGTTTTGCCTTGTTCGATGAATTTGTACCCGTATCCGCCATTGGGGTGACTGAGGAATACCGGGCAAACCTCCAGTTCGTCCAGTTGGCAATGGCCGGGTTCCCTGTGGGGGCGTTCGCAGCGAAAATCAAATTTGGCCCTCAGGAGTTTGAAGTCTACGGGGAAGTAGGGTGCTTCCATTTGACGGGTGATGCAACTTTTCAGGAAATCCTGTGCGTGTGGACCGCTGCAGAAAGTGATAGAGGATAAACCGGAATAGGCGGGCTGAAAGAAGGGAAAACCGGACAGATGGTCCCAGTGAGAATGAGTGAAGAAAAAGCGAATCGGAGCAAGATCATTTTCCTGAGACAGAAACCTGCCGAGATTGCGCACTCCCGTGCCGGCGTCAACGATAATAATCTGCCCTCTGCTTGTCCTGATCTCAAGGCATGTGGTGTTTCCGCCGTATCGCAAGGTGGTTGATCCCGGCGAGGGGATGGACCCACGGCAACCCCAGATTTTGATTTTCATGCCTCTTCCTCCCCTGATCGTGTTACGGGGGGCAGTCTGCGCACGTGGATCGGAACAGGTTGGTGCTTAAGTAGCGGTCCCCGCGGTCGGGAAGCAGGGTAACGATCGTACCGCTCGAGAGTTCCTTCGCCACCATGATGGCGCCCGCCACCGCGGCACCGCTTGACATCCCCACGAAGAGCCCCTCTTCGACCGCCAGTCGTCGGGCCGTCTCGAAGGCCGACTCGTCGTCGATGACGAACTTTCCGTCCAGGTTCTCCTCCCGATAGATCGGGGGAACGATCGCCTCGTTCATATTCTTCAGTCCCTGGATCTTGTGCCCGAGCGTGGGCTCCACGCCGACGATCTTTACGGAGGGTCTCTTCTCGCGGAGGTATCCGGCGACCCCCATAAGGGTCCCTCCCGTCCCCATCCCGGCCACGAAACAGTCGACCTCGCCGGCGGTCTGCGCGAAGATCTCCGGTCCCGTCGTTTCCCGATGGGCCCGGACGTTGTCTTCGTTGGCATATTGGTTCGGCATGTAATATCGGTCCGGTTCCTCTTCGAGGATCCGGTGGGCGAGCCGGATCGCGCCGTCGGTCCCTTCCTTGGCGGGGGACAGGACGAGCTCCGCACCGTATGCCGCAAGGACCGACCGCCGCTCAAGGCTCACGCATGCGGGCATGACGAGCCGGACCCGGTAGCCCCGGGCCGCCCCGAGCATCGCGAGGGCGATGCCGGTGTTCCCCGAGGTCGGCTCGAGGATCGTCTTTTCCCTGGTCAGCGCCTCCCGCGCCTCGGCCCCCAGGAGCATGAAGAAGGCGGGGCGGTCCTTGACGGAACCGCCGGGGTTGTTCCCCTCGAGCTTGCCCAGGATGCGGACACGCGGGTTGGGATTGACGGATCGAATCTCGACGAGCGGAGTGTTGCCGATGGCGCAGCGAAGATCGTGGATTCGGACATCGTCACGGATCATTGACATCTTCCTGGTTCCCCCCTTGGGCCAAGGTCGGCGGATCAACAACTGTTTATATTACAATGTTTTCGGCTGAAGAAAGGGGTCATTTCCTTCCCCCTCCCCGCGTCTGGGTTGCCGCGCCCGGGTTCCCGGGGCATAATCGGATCAGCGTGCAGGGGGCAAGACATGGATGAGCAAGAAATTCGCAGCCGTCAAACAACCCCGACAGGCGACGGGTATGTATCTCTTCCCCTTGCGGCTGCCTATCTCTGGCGGTCACGCAGGGGGTTGAGGGGACGGCTCTCCCAAATTGTCTACTATCGGCCGGATGGGCGACAGATACTATTCAAGAAGGCAGACTCCGAGGCCTGCATGGAAAGGTTTCGTGTCGATCCCATGGACCATGGCGCACAGGGGGAGAAGGCTCCCGGTCCGCGAAGAAGGAATCCACGAAAGCACGGTCATGGAGAGCACGGATCACCCGACAAGAAGTCGATGAAGCAGGAGAAGTCCCGGTAGTCCATTTTCCCGGGAACTTCACCGAGCCCCCCCCGGCGGATCAATGATCAATCTTTGGTCGGCGGTTTGCAGACCTTGCATGGAATGTACCCCGCAGCAAGGGCATCTTTCGCCGACGGGAAGGTTGCCAGGTTCCCGGGACGGAATTTCTGCGCGAAACGGCATGACGGATAATGGTACTTGTTCGACTTGGCGGGAACGACGAACGTATGAATCGCTGCGGCGGTTTTCGTATACAGGAATACAAAAAAGACGACAGACATTACGAACACGACCTTTATATATCCCTTCATGATGGCTCCCCCCGAATGTCCTCGTTTTCCCATTATGGCCTAGATCGGTCTTTCAGCGGAACTACCAACTGGACCGATCCCCGGGGGCAGGTCATACTCAGGGATGGGAAATCTGTCCATCGGGAGAAAAGGAAGCGGGCGGACGGGACCGAAACCGGAGACGGCCGGCCGGGGACCCTTGCAGATGCCGGCAGGAGGGGCTTATGAAGTTCACGATCAGGAAGGCCGAGTACTACAAGGTGATGGTTTCCAACAAGCCAGGTGCGGCGGCGAAGGTTTTTGTCGCCCTCATGGAAGCCCGGGTAAACCTGCTTGGCTTCAGCGGATTCCCGCGTGCAGGCCGCGCCCAGCTGAATTTCATCCCGGGGGATCCGGCCGCGTTCAAGAAGGCGCTTCGGAAGGCAGGGGTTTCCCCGGGGAGAGGGAAGTTTGCCTTCCTCATCCAGGGGCCGGACCGGCCCGGAGCTGCCTGGGACGTTGTGGCGAAACTCAGCGAGGCCAAGATTAATGTCGTTGCCTCGCATGCCGCTGTCGCCGGTTCCGGTCGATACGGAGCGATCCTTTGGGTCAAACCCGGGGACGTGGCGAAGACGGCAAAGCTCCTGGGAGCGCCCTGAACGGTCTGGAATCCGCGTTACAACCGGAACGGCAGAGGCGCCGGGGGAAGTCATCCCCCGGCGCCCACCCCGACAGTCATATGCCGGCACCGTCTGTCCCTGCCCATGGAAGGGCCGGGCAGAAGGAAACGGCTTCAGGAGCGCGCGCTCAGGATCGCTTTCTCTTGACCGGTCCGGGTCTCGTGAATCTTCTCCGGCTTCACGAGCATGACAGGGCGCTTCGTCGAGTACACGACTTTCTCCGCGACGCTCCCCATCAGGGCCCGGGAAATCCCCGTGCGGCCGTGCGTGCTCATGATGATGAATTCCACGTCCTCCTTGTCGGCCAGGGCGAGAATCGCCGTGTGCGGATACCCTACCCCGACCTCGATCCTGGTCTTGATCCCTTTCCCCTCGATACGCGAAGCAATCCCTTCCAGGTAGGTGGTCGCTTTTTCGATGATGCCGGAGGCCGCCCGTCTCTCCTGCTCCGGCTCGGCTTCCAGGGTGGTCTCCAACCGGGTATCGATCACACGAAAAAGGACCACCTCATAGCCGATTCCCTTCGCGATCTTTTCCGCCGGTTCGATCGCCCGCTCCGACAGCGCGGATCCGTCAAGTGGAACGAGGATCTTCGGTTCCATCGTCTTCTCTCCTTGTCTTGGGAAACCGTCTGCGGGTTAACGGGTCTTGTTCCAAATTCATCTTATAAAACCGGGAGGTTTCTGTCAAATCGGTCCCTTTGCGCACACCCCACAATGGTTCTCTTTTCCCCCGTTTCCGTCCCTCCCCCCGTCTTGAGAGGGGAGTTTCCGCGGTGTTATGTTACTTGCGGCTCCACTTGCCATCGTCGGCCTGGACGGCCCAGCCGGCCTCGGCCTTGTCCCGCCACTGCTTCGCAAAGATCTGCCGGACCTGGGGCACCTGATCCGGTTTCAGGTTGAGGGCTTTCCCCACCTCTTCGTAGAGCTGGCGGCGGGCGGCATTGTCTGCGTTGACGAGTCTCTTCAGGGACGCCACCTGCGGCAACCCCAGACCGCCGGTCTCCCGGACCTCCAGGAAGCCGTCCCTGTCGATCCCCACCTGGCCTTGCCGATAGTAGGGGAGCAGCTCCTGGTGCCTCTGGGCGATCTGGTCCTTCAATCCGCGGATGGCTGCGTTGCTCACGGTCGTGGCTTCCTCGGCAAACGCCTGCGCGGGCCCGAAGAGGGCAAGCCGGGCGATGCTGTGGAATATGCCTCGCTCGTTCAACGACTGCGGTTTTTTCGCCGGCTCCTGCCGGGGAGGTTCCGTCTTTTCCTGGTAGACCTCGTCCACGATCTTCTCGGCCGTCTTCTCCACCTGGGCGGCGGGGAAGTAGATGTTCACCGTGACGCATCCAGCGATGATCGCGAGAGCCGCCAATACGGAGAAAGAAAAACGGTGCGCGGATCGTTCCATGCCATCCCCCTTTTCTTGGTTTTTCGAATGCGTCCGTCTCAACGGGAGCGCTCGCCGGTCACGCGCTTCGCCCGCTCCACCATGTCCGAAAAGCCGATGCGGTTGTCCGGGTTGGCGTTGATCACGTTGATCCCTCCGAAAAAACGCCTCTTCACCAGATACTCTACACCATCTTCCTGGACGAGCCCCCGGACGATGAAGACGTCGTTTTTCAGGTTGCATGCGAAACCGATCTTCTCGTAGGGGAATTCCTTGAAAAACGTCGTCATCAGGGAGGACCCCAGGCCGCTCAACGCGGAGCCCGTGCTGACCAGCGAGATGGAGTTCACCGCCTTGAGGCTCACCGACTGGCTCACCCCTTTCGTGGGCACCGACTCCATCCTGAGATGAAACGCGACCGGCTGGCCGTAGGCAACCCGCAAACCCTCGACGGAACCGGAGAGGCGCCCGCGGATGCGGCCGACGCCCAGAGCAGCGGAAAACCGTTCCAGGTCGATCAGGCGCACGTTCACGTCGGCACCGGTTTCCCGGCCCGCGCTGAAGGGCCGTTCCATCGTTACGTTGCGGACGTCCAGCCGGCCGCCGAACAGGTCGCCGGTCAGCTCTCCGTCGGCGGTCATGCGTTTCAGGCCGATGGCGACGGGATCGAGGAGACCTCCCAGGTGTCCCTCCAGCATGGAACTCTCTCCGGCGGCCCGGGCGAGGTCAAGACCGTCCAGTTGTGCCGCCATGTTGACGCGAAAGTCCGGGGAAAGCGGTTCGTCCACCTGGATTCGCCGCAGGGACAGTTTGGCCCCGAACAGGGAGGCATCGACCGCTCCCCCGAGGTAGAGGTGGTTGGGCACCAGGACGGCAGGCATATCCAAAGGCCCCAGTTCCTGGTCGGCCAGACGAAGATTCTTGAGGCTCAACCGGCCCCACTGTTTCGCATCGGACGGTCGGGACCGGCCCGGATTTTCGGCTCCCAGGGAGTAGGCGATCGGGAGGTCGATGGTAAGCCCGGAAAGGAGCGGCGGCTCCGCCCCCCGGCGGACGTCGCCCGAGCGCACCTTCAGCGCCCCGTCCAGATCGACCGCTTGCCCGGAGCCGGAAAAAGCCAGGTCGACCTCGGCGGTCCCATCCATCGCAAGCCCTGCCAGTACGCGGTGCTTTGCTGCCAGCGGGTCCCTCAGGAACGTCCGGAAGATGGGGCCAAGCTTCGCATCGCTTACCTTGAGGTGCCCCTGGTGTCGCCACAATCCTTTTGCATGGCGCGCCTTCCCCTTTACGGTCAGGCGACCGAACCCCGCCAAACCGCCTTCCAGGGCAAGGTCCCGATACTCATCGGGCCCCACGCGCGTTCCCCCCGCGTGGAGGTCAAGAGCGGCTTTGGCGAGGTCGACGTACACCGTGCCCCAGAGGGCCTCGCCCAGGCCAAGGATCACGTCGGCTTCCATCCGGGGATGTGGGGTCAGCAGCGCCTCGAGGACAACCTTGCCGGCCAGGTTCTGCCCCAGCACGTCGCCGGCGGGCGAACGGAAGCCGATCTGTCCGAGCGTGGCCGTGGCCGCTACACGGGGGCCGCCCGCCGCGGGTTCGAGACGGGCGGCGACGTCGATTGAACCCGTGGGCGACCAGCTGTCCCATTCTCGCCCGCTCAGTGCCCGCGCAAGAGTTGCAAGGTTGTCCGCGGGCAGCCCCGCCCCGTCCAGGCGGCCGCTTACGCTCCCTCCGCGTAAGGCAAGCTCACCCGTCAGGCGGCCCAGGGACTCGGATTGGAGGTCAAGGCTTCCGACGCGAAAGGAATCGCCGGTCGCCTCGGCGGTCCCCCGGATTTCCCATGCCCCCATGGGCAGAGGGCGGTCCTCGTAGAACACGTTGCCCGCATCTGCCGAAAGGTTCCACACCAGGGTGGCTCTTCCCGGGTTCCATCCCTCCAACGGGATCGTGGCCCTTAAAGCCCCACCGAAAAGGCACCGAAGCCCTGCGTTCGGCCAGGAAACCTGCAGATCCCGGGGGAGGAGGTCCAGCGACAGCACGCGTGCCGCCCCTCGGGCGGAGAGGAGGAGCCGGTAGGGGAGACTGCCCGTGAGATCCGTTCCCGCCAGGCTGCCGGGCAACAGCGGTGCCAGCACGGTCTGAATCCGTTCGACCCGGGGGACCTCCCCGTCCAGGGTGCCGGACACCTCTTCCAGGGTGGAGCCGCCAAGCCGCCCCCGCGCCAGGAGCAGCCCTGCGATGTCGAGTTCGCGCACCTCGAGGAGAGGTTCCCTTCCCGTCAGCGTGGAGCTTGCCACCGCGTGCAGTCGGATCGGCCCCAGGGGCGTAGTCCCCTGCGGCCCCAGGCTCACGCGCCCCTGCGTCAGGGTCAGGGTCAGCTCCTCGGCCCGGACCCGTTTCCGGGTCACCCGCAACCTGGTCTGGCCGGAAACGTCGCCGGTGAACTCCGGCAGCGTCAGGCGGGCCGCCGCCAACTCCAGGCCGACCTCGATCGCGGGGCCGGGCGTGACATTTCCCCGGGCGGAAAGTGTCCCTTGGGCGATGGTGCTTCCCTTCCGGCGGAAGGTCACCTCCCCCTCTCCGTTGAAAGCGCGAATTCCGCCTTCCCCGGGGACCAGCCTCAAACGGATCCCGTCGGCCGTGAGATCGCCCTGGGGCAGGGCGACGCGCAGCCGGGTATCCGCAAGAGACAGGTCCTCGATGTCGAACAAACGGGTGAGCGGCGTCAGGTCGGGCGGGCCCTTTGTCTCCCGGGGCCGCGGCCGTTCGAAAACAAGTCCTCTGGCTTCCACGCGCCGCAGCCACGGACCCCCATGGAAGAGGCGGCTAAGGATCAGTTCGCATTGCAGGTGGTCCAGGCGAAAGAGGTCGCCCTCGTGCGGAGGACCCGCGATCGTAAGATCCGAAAGTTCCAGGGCCGGCGGGGCAAGCGACAGTCTCAAGGCTGCCAGGGAAGCCGTTCCGCCCCGCGGGGTCAGCGCCCGCTCCACCCATGGGCGGACCAGTTGGGGCCGGTAGACGGCCAATGCCACGACGAGTGCGGCGGCCACCAAAAGGGCCGCCAATCCCGCGCCGCACCAGAGGGCCGTGCGTCTCAGGGTCACCGGAATGGCCTGTACGGTACCGCGATGCATCCCCTGAATTATGCGCTTATCCAGGGAGGATTGCCCACCCCCGAGGGCAAGTTCTTCCCTGGGGTCCTCAATATCCGCATCCTGGACGAAACCGGCAGGGCAGTGGGGTACGGGTTTCCTGCCACCACGTGTCCGGGAGTTTCCTAGATCGGGCTGGTCCTGTACAGGCCGACGCGAATCGCCTCGACAAAATCCCGGTTCTCCGCGCCGCCGAGGAAGTAAAGAAAATCAAGCATGACCCGGATTCGGCCGAACCCCGTCCTGTGCATCTTCACGTATGTCGTATTCCCCCGGATCCCTTCCCGGTCCATGTGCAGGAAAAGCACGTGCCGATTTCGCTTTCTGATGTTCCGGAACAGTTCGCGCAACTGCGGGCGGTCCGTCACCGCATCCATGTACCTCTTCCCTTCCTTGCGGAAGGGAGCATAGATTCCCTTCAAAGCCGTCATCGACCGCACCACATCGCACATGGACCAGTCCGCAAACCGGCTTTCCCGCCGGATCTCGCACACTGCGCGGTCTTCGACGCAGTAGGTCAGGAACGACAGGTTCTCCGGCATCTCCGAGACTCTCATGCTCTGAAATTCGGGGCGCACCACGTAGTTCAGACCCTCTATATGGAGGTCATTGGGGAACATGTACGGCGACCCTGTCAGAAATCGGAGCACCAGGCGGAAGCACTGCTCCCAACCGGAAAGGTGATGGATGGCCCGGTTTGCCCGATAGATGTCTTCGATCTTCTCGTGTGTCAGCGCGAGCATGCCGTTTTGCCGTGCGAGAAAGGCGAGGATTCCATACACGCTGCCGCACACGGCATGGATGGAGCGGAATTGGCGAACCCGCTCCGGGCCGAGAAGGAACAGGGCCACAAAGTGGGAAGCGAGGCCCGGGCCCGGTCCGTCGATGAGGAGGGCGCTTTCCCCCAGGTCCGCGCGGGTGAGAAATTCCTCCAGGGAGCACCGCAAACGGCTCACCTCCTCGTCGGGGAAGCCGGGCCGGCAAAACATCTGTGGAACAAGTCTCATCGTTCGGATCGGAGAGAGGTCATTCCCATTTCTTCTGTTCCTCTCGGCAAAGAAGGGAAGAGGGTTTCCTGTAGGTTTCCGGGTGCCTGAAGCCGATAACGGTTGGGTGAACGGGGTAACCGGCCCGAAAGGTCTTTTTACCCCGACTTCAAGCGTTTGTCAAACGGGGTCATCGGCGATGCGTGCCCGGTGCGAAAAGGATTTGAGAGCAGGCCATGTCTACGTTAGACTTCCAGGGGGACGGAAAAGGAAAACCCTCAACGAAACGGTGCTCCGGAGGGCCGTGGAAGACGGGCCGGTTCCCTCAGCAACCGATCCCCTTGGGCTTCCCGACTCTCTTCCACCCACGGCAAAGGGGTATCAAATACCATCGGGGGGAACGCATGAGCATTCGAGAAAAGGTATGGGACGCGTCCAAATGGCAATTCATGAAGGCGCATCTCGGGTACACAGACGAGGAGATGAAGGTGTTTCGAGGGAATCCGAGGAACGAGGATGTCCTCTCGAAAGCGCCGGCATTGCTCGGAAAGACGATCGTCCTGAAGGTCGTGGAGTCTCACGGGTGCAACAGCCAACACAAGGTCGGGGACAAGTTCTATTTTGATGGTGCGGGAAACCTTCTCACGAAACGCTGCCCGAAGAAGGTTTGCGTCTACGCGCTCAGCGCGGCAGCCTCGATGGTCTTCGCATCGAACGAGCTCTTCTACGCCGGGGTCGACCCGAATGCAATGCGGTTTAAACGAGCCGCGTGCTTTGATGTCGGCGTGCAGTGTGGCGGCTGGGGCCGAATCGTGCTTGAGCTGAGCGTTCAGGATCGAAGCGAAGCCTGACTGCCGGCGGAAGCGGACGGCTGCCCTGTTGTTTGCCGGGCGCCCGCAGCGTAGCCTGCGCGGCAGCCCCCGGGGGAGGTCGAGATGGACTGGGTTGCAGTGTCCGCTATCGCGGGGGTCTTCGCCGCGGTCTTCGTCGCACTCACGGCCGTTTACCTGTCGATTCAGATCAAGAGAAACGCGGAAGCCACGCAATCACAGACCTATCACCTCGCGACTTCCGCGCTCGCAGAGATGGCTGCCATCGTCGGCAGGGATAAAGACCTTTCCCGGATCTTTCGGATCGGAATGGCGAACCCGGAAGCACTGTCAGAAGACGATTTCACCCAGTTTGTCTATCTTGGGATCAGCCTGTTCCGTCGATACGAGAATGTCTTCTTCCAGTACCAGTCGGGAATGATCGACGAAGACTTTTGGATCGGGCACCGCGAAAACCTTCTCTGGTTCTTCCATCGCCCTGGCATGCAAGCCTGGTGGAAGGACCGAAAATACGGGTTCAGCAAACGCTTCCGGGAGTTTCTCGACAAATCCACCGACGGTGAGGTCACCTCCCCTGAGACTCGTCGCCTATGAACGGGGCTGCCCCCGGAATCGAGCAAACAGCCCACGGCAAGCCGTGGTCTGCCGCTCATGTCGACGGTTCGGCGGATTCTGATTTCCCGTCGGTAGAACAGCAGGGAGACGTTCCCTGACTCCAAGCAAGCGAGGAGGAGCTGTTATGGGAAAGAAGATCTTGATGCTTGTCGGTGATTTCGTCGAAGACTACGAGGCCATGGTTCCCTTTCAAGCGCTTCAGATGGTTGGACACACGATGCACGCAGCCTGTCCTGACAAGAAATCGGGAGAGACCGTAAGGACGGCGGTGCACGATTTCGAGGGTGACCAGACATACAGCGAGAAAGTCGGTCATAACTTTCGGCTGAACGCGACGTTTTCCGAGATCGAGCCAGGCTCCTATGATGCCCTGGTCATCCCCGGCGGCCGGGCGCCGGAATACCTCCGCCTGAACAAGCGGGTTCTGGAGATGGTTCGTCATTTTGCATCCTCCGGCAAGCCGATAGCGGCAATTTGTCATGGGGCGCAACTTCTTGCTGCGGCAGGCGTGCTCAAAGGGAAGGAATGCTCGGCGTACCCGGCATGTGGGCCCGAAGTCGAGGCCGCGGGAGGAACGTTTGTCCCCAAGGATTGGCCCGAAGCTCACGTCGACGGGAATCTTGTGACTGCGCCCGCCTGGCCGGCGCACCCGGCCTGGCTGGCGGCATTCCTGAAGCTGCTTTAGACAGCCTGAAAGAAACGGTCGAATCCGATCGTGCGGATCGTCAGGGGATGCCGAAGAAGTTCTTGATCTTGACAAGCATCGTATCTCTTCGCACATCGCCTTGGGGGGCGGTTTTGGAAAACAGTTGAACCTCCTTGATCTTCTCGAGACGACGCTCGAGGGCAGCGCTCAAGCCCTCCACGACAAACGGGTTGGAACGAACGATCGGCTCAAGCGCCCCCTTCGTGATTTCGATAATCCAGACCTCGCCTGCAGCCACGACCGTTGCACGGCGTTTCTCGCCGGTGAGAAGCGACATCTCGCCGAAGAACTCGCCCCCCCTCAGCATTCCGACCTTCATGCCGTCGACGGAGACCTCGAGTTCGCCGCACAAGTTCACGAAGAGCGAATTTCCCTCCTCTCCCTGCCGCACGACCGTTTCGCCTTGCCCGAAAATGCGCAAGTGGACGCGTTTGGCAAGTTCATCCAGATCCTCGTCTTTCAAGGGGGACAGGATTTCGGTCTGGCGGAGATTCCACTGGATCCCATGGGCGCTCATACGGAACGGCGGCTCCGACTCGCGCATGATGATCTCCCGGTGGGGGAAGGGGAAGGAGAACCCCTCACGCGTGACGGCGTACCAAACCCGCGTGAGGATCGCGTTGCGGACCTTGAGGATCATCCCGTAATCCTCGAGGTAGAAACGAAGGTTGTACTGGACGCCGCTTTCCATGAACCAGTCGAGCCGTACCGAAGGGGCCGGCTCCGGGAGGATTTCCGGGACGTCTCGGAGGGCATTGAGGAGAACCGTCATCGCCCTCTCCGGCGGAAACGAGTATTGGAGCTGAACCTTCAGGTTGATCCCGGTTGCTTTCTCGTCCCGGTTTCCTATCGTATGCACGATGTTCTGTATCAGGAAGTTGTTCGGGATGTAGACCTTGTGCTCCGCGGTGGTTAAGAGCGTAGTGTGCCGAAAGCCCACATTGACGATCTCTCCCTCGATGTCCTTGTCCTTGATCCAGACCCAGGTTCGGCGCTTGAAGCCCTTGTCGGCCTGGATGTGGAACCCCGAGACAACGTTGACCAGTGTCGACTGAAAAGCGATGGCGAGAGCCGCGGCGAGGAAGGTCGTCCCCGTAAGGATCGACTTCACGTTGATGTCGAATATCACGCGCAGGGCCGTCGCCGCGACGAAAAGGTACACGGACAGAAGCATAAGTTCCCGCAAGAACGATGGCACTTGGCCCTGCATCCGAAATTCGAGATAGGAGTCAACGAGCAGGTAAGCCAGGACGTTCCCCATGCAGAAGAAGAGGATCACCCCCTGGATTTCCTCTATGTAAGGGGTGATATCCGGGGGAATCGTCAGGGATCGCACGAGGATCGAAAGAAGAATCCCGAATCCCGCCACCTTGATTGTCAGCCATGCCTTTGATATCGGAAGGTTTTTCGCGAAGAGAGCGCGCAAGACGACCACCAGCAGGAAGAAAGCAAGGGGGATGAGCAGAAGGGTGATGTCGTTGCTTAATAGGATTTGGAACGTCATATATTCCTTAGATATTCGCGCGATAAATAAGTTTCTTCGTGCCGGAATTGTTGTCACGCGGAATCAGGGCGGTTCACGGCCCTTCGCATTGCAGCGATATCGTTCATCCAACGGTCACGATCTCGCGATTAAACTTAAAGTTATCGTATGCCGATAGGGCAGATACGGAGGCGGCTGGGGAACGATGAAAATATTCATTAGCTGGTCCGATGAGACGGGTCATGCGATCGCATCCGTTCTCGGGAACTGGATTCCGTCCGTCATTCAGGCCGTGGAGACATACGTATCACCGGAAGACAGCAGAAAAGGAACGAAATGGGGAAATGACGTTTCGCAAGAACTGAACCGGTCCTCTCTTGGAATATTGTGTGTCGTTCCCGGCAACATCGGAGCACCATGGTTGAATTTTGAGGCGGGCGTTCTTTCCAAATCCCTGGATCTGGCAAGAGTGATCCCGTTGCTCGTAGACGTGGAAAGGTCGGAATTGGACAATGGACCGCTTGCCCAGTTTCCGTCTGCGGTTTACGGGAAAAACGATATGTATCAGATTCTGGAAACGATCAACGAAAACACGG
>CP070783.1:117595-132970 GCA_020346465.1 Deltaproteobacteria bacterium | reverse complement strand
GTCGATCCTCGCCCGCACGCCGAACGGCAGGGGATAGTTCGGATGGAAGTGCCCGGCGGGGAACCCGTACCAGACGGGGACGGAGAGCTCCTTTCCGGCGGAGGCGAACGCCCTCCGGATCTCCTCCTCCTCCTCGCCGCGCACCGGGGCGATCCTCGCCGCCACGATGCCGGCGATCTTGCGCAGCCTGCCGGACTGGACCCACTGCGTCAGCATCCGGTCGATCCGGTAGGACGGCTCCCGGACGTCCTCCAGGAACAGAAGAGCCCCCCGGAAGTCCGGCTCGTGCGGCGTCCCAAGGAGCGCGGTGAGGACGGAGAGGCAGCCGCCGGCCAGGACCCCCTCCGCCGCGCCGCCGCGCAGCCTCTCGCACGGAAGGCCCCAGGGTTCCCTCGGGCTGACGTTCCCGCCCACGAGCCGGACGAAGGCGTCGAACGCGCGCCCGTCCGGCCGCCCCGCGAGATCCGCCGCCGCCATCGGGCCGTGGATGGCGGGAAGCCGCAGCCGGGTGGAGACGTAGGCGAGAACCGCCGTGACGTCGCTGTACCCGATCAGGAGCCGGGGACGGGCCGCGGCCTTTCCCCAGTCGAGGAGCGGCAGGAGCCGGGTCGTCCCGTACCCTCCCCGGGCCGCCATGACGGCCCGGGCCTCGGGGAGCGTGAGTGCCCACTCCATCTGTGCCGCCCGGTGCCCGTCGTCGCCGGCCAGGTATCCCTCCCTGCGCAGGAGCCCCTCCGCCGTCTCGGGAACGAACCCCGCGGCAGAGAGGCGGGCGAGCCCCCGGGCGAGCTTCCCGGGGTCCACCGCCCCCCCCGGCGCAACGACCGCGATCACGTCGCCCTTCCGGAGAGGTGCCGGCCGGACGCTACGCATCATCCCCCCCGGCCGTGACGAGGACCAGAAGGTTCGCGACGGTGAACAGGACCGAACAGGCGAGGATCGCGACGGCCCCGGGGTCCCGGTTCGCGTCGAACACGGCGTACGGCGCGCCCCACGGGGTCGGCCCGAACGTTTTGAGATAGACGCCGTACCCCTCGTGGAACAGCGGCTCGTTGGCGCGCACGACCCCCCGCGCAACCGGCGTCACGTCCCGGTACAGCGTCACCGCCGCCGAGAAGTCCCTCGGGTACCCTTCAGGCGCCATCGCCACGTCGAGACGGTTCAGCTCGAGCACCCACCCCGTCTCCCCCACCGGGACGAACCCGCCCTCGGGCACCGCGAGGCCCGGAATCCGGTCCCCGTACATGGCGCCCGCCAAATGGGAAAGCACCACCCCCAGGAACGCCAGATGGACCACGTGGGGGAGAAGCCGGCGAAGCGTGACGTTCCCGCGGAAGATCGGGACGAGCCGATCGACGGTGCAGCACGTCGCGTTCACCGCCAGGAGCGCGGTCGCCAGGAGCAGGCCGTAGAGCCACAGCGTCGGTCCCGGGGCGGCGAACCCCTTCCGGGCGAACCAGCCGACGAGGATCTGGGCGTCCATGTCGGAGAAGAGTTCGGGGTACCGCCCCATCGCCACGGATCCGGCGGCCCCCGCCGCGCAGAAGAACAGCCCGACCCATGCGAAGGTCGTCAGGGAGGTGAGAAACCGCCAGACAGCCCCGATCATGCCGTACTCCTGTCTTCCCGGAAAGTCTGCAACCTTTCCATCATATGACGAACACCGGGGAAAACAACAGGCCGGGGGTGTGCGCGGCAACGCACCCGCAGGAGGAGGTTCCGAGCGGAGCTGATCGGGGAGAAAGGGCGAGCGCAAACTTGCGGGTTATTGCAAGTCGATCGACGGAGCGAGGAACCCCTCCGAGGGTGCGTCGCCCCACTTCCCTTCGGCAAAGAGGCGCAATCCTTCCTGTGTCGGACTCAGAAAGAGTGGGAGCTGCGCAGCAGGAGGCTCACGCCGAGGAAGGTGGCAAGCATCACGAAATACCCGGCCGCGGTGGCCTGCATCTCCAGCCGCCGCCCCCAGCCCGGCCACCCTCTCCCCGCCGGGAGGAACTTGAGGTGCGTCAGCGCCGCGTAGTAGACCCACAGGACCACCGACCAGATCTCCTTGGGCGTCCAGATCCAGTAGGAGCCCCAGGCGTAGAACGCCCAGATCCCCCCGCACACCATCCCCGCCGAAAAGGCCGAAAAGCCGTAGAGGGCCGATCTCCCCGCTGCGCGGTACACCTCGTCCCCCCCGTGCCGGAGGTACGTCCAGGACAGGGCGAGCCCGGCGGCGAAGAGCCCGTACCCCAGGAAGGAGAGCCCCACGTGGGTCGCGAACCACGGCGTGTCCAGCGCCGGGTAGAGGGGCGTCAGCCGCTTGTCGAGAAGGGCCGCCCCGGCCTGGGGAAGCGCCACGAGCACCGAAAGGGGCATCCAGGCGGACATCGTCCCTTCCGTCCCGCAGAGGAAAAACGCCGACAGGGCCGTGCAGAAGGAGAAGACCGTCAGCGACTCGAAGAGACCGGCCATCGGCGCGTGCCCCGAGAGGACCCACCGCACCCCGAGGAAGAGGGCGTGCAATAGAAGACCGCCGAAAAGCGCCGAGCGGCGGGGGGACGCCGGCCGGATCCCCCCCAGCTGCAGACCCGCCTCCGCGCCGTAGGCGACAAG
Organism: Deltaproteobacteria bacterium; assembly: GCA_020346465.1. Lineage (GTDB taxonomy): Bacteria > Desulfobacterota > Deferrimicrobia > Deferrimicrobiales > Deferrimicrobiaceae > CSP1-8. The sequence goes on along the minus strand of CP070783.1, from coordinate 130,372 downwards.
GGACAGCCAGAAGAGGACAAGGTGCGCTCCGACCATGGGTCGCCGCCTCCTTTCGCGCGGGGAAATCAACGGGAGATGGTACCACGTTCCCGATATAATGGTCGGGGAACAGTTGGTTTCTCAGGGGGAAAACGCACTTGTCGACAACGCCGTGGGAGAGCACGCTCGAGGCGCTCGAATGGAGGAAGGTCGTCGACCGGCTCTGTCTGCACGCCTCCTCCGACCCGGGAAGGGAGCAGTGCGCCGCCCTTGCGCCGGGGACGGACCTCGACGCCATCCGGATCTCCCTGGAAGAGAACCGGGACGGCCGCCGGATGCTGATGAACGAGGGGCCGCTTCCCCTCGACGGGCTCAAGGAAATCGTCCCGCCGGTGGAGAAGGCGGACAAAGGCGCCACGCTCTCCCCCGCGGAACTGCTCCCCGTCGGGCAGACGGCGAGGACCGGGGAGCGCACCCGCCGGTTCTTCGAGGACCGGCGCGGGAAGTATCCCCGCCTCGCGCACCATGCCAGGGGGCTTCCCCCCTTGCGGGACCTGGCCGACGAGATCGACTTCAAGATCGACGGGTCCGGGACCGTCCTCGACCGCGCCTCCCCGTCCCTGGGGACCTTGCGCCGTCAACTCCAGCAGCTGCGGAGCCGTCTCCAGAAAACGGCCGAGGAGATCATCGCCTCGCCGCGGTTCGCCCGCCATATCCAGGAGGCGTACGCCACCCTCCGCTCGGGGCGGCTCGTGATCCCCTTCAAGGTCGCCGCCAAGGGGCTCTTCCCGGGCATCGTCCACGACACGTCGCAGAGCGGCCAGACCGTCTTCTTCGAGCCCGAGGAGCTCGTCTACCTGAACAACGAGATCAAGATGGCCGAGATCGAGGTGGAGAGGGAGATCGCCCGGATCCTGGCGGAGCTCAGCGGGAAAGTCGCCCGCCGTTCCGGGGAGCTCCTCCTGTGCCGATCGATTCTGGCGCGCCTGGATCTCATCCAGGCGCGGTGTCTCCTCGCGGAGGAGCTATCCGCCGCGGAACCCACCGTGAACGCCGCCGGCGAGGTGAGCCTGCTCTCGGCGCGCCATCCGCTGATGGTCCTGGCCCGGAAAGAGGTCGTCCCCAACGATCTTGCGCTCGGGCGCTCCTACCGCTGCCTGATCCTCACGGGGCCCAACGCCGGCGGGAAGACGGTCGCGCTCAAGACGCTGGGGCTTCTGACGCTGATGGCGATGGCGGGGCTGTCCATCCCCGCCTCCGCCGACTCGACGGTCTCGACCTTCCCCAGGGTGTTCGCCGCCGTGGGGGACGAGCAGAGCGTGGAACAGGACCTCTCCACCTACTCCGCCCACGTGCAGCGGCTGAACGAGATCCTCGCGGGCGCGGACCGGGGCTCCCTGGTCCTGCTGGACGAGGTCGTGTCGGGCACCGACCCGAGGGAAGGGGCGGCGATCGCCCGGGGGTTCCTGGAGGCGCTCGCGGACCGCGAGGTCCGCGTCCTGGCCACGACCCACTTCGAGGAACTGAAGGTGATCGCGTTCGGGGACCGGCGGTTCGAGAACAGCTCGATGGAGTTCGACCCGGAGGCGCTTCGGCCCACGTACCGGCTGCGGGTCGGAATCCCGGGAAGGAGCATGGCGATGGAGATCGCCCGGTCGCTGGGATTCCCCGAGGAGATCCTCTCCCGGGCGAAACGATACCTCTCCGGGGAGGAACAGAAGCTCGACGAGGTGCTCGCGCGCCTGGAACGGGAACGGGAGAGGCTCGCGGCGGAGGCCACGGAGCTTTCCGCGAAGCGGCGCGAAGCGGACGGGGAAAGGGAACGGCTCGCCGCCCTGCGGAGCCGCGCGCGGGAGGAGGAGTCCAGGGCGCTCGAGAAGGGACGCCAGAAGATCCGCGAGGAGATCCGGAAGGCGGAGGGGACGCTGCGGGCGGTCACCGAGGAGCTGCGCAAGGAAAAGAAGGTCGAGACGGTCCGGAAGGCGTCGGCGGTCCTGCGCGAGTGGAAGGAGAAGGCGAGGGTCGCCGAGGAGGACCCTGTGGTGCGTGCGCTGATCAGCAGCACCGCCCCCCTGCAGCCGGGGGCCGTCCTCTACCCCGGGCAGAGGGTCTACCTGTCGTCTCTCCACAAGGAAGGGGAGGTGAGCGCGCCCGCCGGGCCGGAGGAGAACGGGGTGGAGATCCGGGTGGGGGGGATGAAGACGCGGGTTCCGAGGGAGCAGGTCCGGGTCTTCGCGGCGGACCGCGGTCCCGCCGGAACCGTCCATCCGCATACCGGGCGCCGCGCGGACGACTCCGCGGCCGCCGTCTTCCTCCAGACCCCGGGGAACACCCTCGATCTCCGGGGGATGTACGTGGACGACGCCATCCCCGAGGTGGAGGCGTTCCTCGACCGGCTCTGCCTCGCGCAGGCCCCCTGCGCCTTCCTCATCCACGGGCACGGGACGGGGGCGCTCAAGACAGGGGTGCGCCGCCACCTGAAGACCTCTCCGTACGCGAAACGGTTCCTTCCGGCGCCGAGGGAGCAGGGGGGAGAAGGGGTGACGATCGTCGTCCTGGCGTGAAGGGCAGGGACGCCGGAAAGGGAAGCAATGGCCCCTTTTCTGAAAGTTAAGGAACGTCCCCTTTTTGGGAAGAAAAGGCCTTCCACGCCTGCCGGACGAGCGCGGGGTCGGAAAACAGGTCGTACGCGGTCAGCGCCAGCGCCCGGATTCCCTCCATCATCCCCTCCACCCCGGCGGGGCTTACGGTCGCCTCCTCGAAGGAACGCGTGTGGAGCTCCACCCGCTCCCCGGCCGAGATCGGGACGTGCGGCTGGATGGCCGGGACGACCTGGGAGACGTTCCCGATGTCGGAGGATCCCCGGTTTCTGTCCGTCGGCGCCCCGCTCTCCTCGAGGGCCAGAAACGCGAGGGAGCGCCGGTAGCAACCTGCGAGCACCGGGTTGATCCTCATCGCGGAGAGGGTGTACGGCCCCTCCTCCACCCGCAGCCGGCAGCCCGCGGCATCCGCCGCGCCGCGGGCGCACCGTTTCACCTTCCGGACCGCCTCCCGCATCTCGGCGTCGGTCTCCCCCCGGACGTAGAAGTACGCCTGGGCCCGCTCCGGGACGATGTTGGGGGCCTTCCCCCCTTCCGTGACGATCCCGTGCACCCGGACGGTGTCCGGAAGATGCTGGCGCAGCGCCGCGACCCCCTGAAAGAGAAGAAGAACCCCGTCGAGCGCGTTGACGCCGTGCTCGGGATACGCCGCCGCGTGCGACGCTTTCCCCAGATAGGTGAACCGGATCTTGTGGAGGGCCAGGCACCCCTTCGCCACCTGGCGCCGGGAGGAGGCGTGGACCATCATCGCCGCATCGACCCCCTCGAAGACCCCCTGCTCGACCATCCGTGCCTTGCCGTACCCCGTCTCCTCGGCAGGGGTGCCCAGGGCGATGATTCTCCCCTTCCGGAACCGGGAAGCCCCGAAGCGGGCCAGCGCCGCGGCGGCGCAGGCGGACGCGACCCCGCCCAGATTGTGCCCGCAGGCGTGCCCGAGCCCCGGCAGGGCGTCCATCTCGCACAGGAGCGCCACCTCCGGCTTTCCCCTGCCGAAGGAGACTTCCGCCCGGAACGCGGTGTCCATCCCCGCGATCCCCCGTTGGACCCGGAACCCCCTCTCCTCGAGGAACGCCGAGAGGAGCCCGGACGTGCGGGTCTCGCGGAGCGGAAGCTCGGCGAAGCCGGTGATCGCCCTTAGCATCCTGACCGCCTCGGGGCGCATCGAACCGGCATGCGAGAGAAGTTGTCTTCTGTTCCGGTCCATGATTCTCTTGTGGCGAAACATCCGGTTGCTATCCTAGCATATCCTTGGGACGACTTCCGCGGCCGGCGACCGGTCCGGAAAGGGCGGCAGGGGGGAAGATGACACGCTGGAAATCGATCACCGTGGAGACGCGGCGGGAGGCGGTGGATGCCCTCTCCCACTTCTTCACGGAGCACGGCGCGCTGGGGATGGCGTACGACGAGCGCCTGTTCGGCCCGGACGGGGACCCGGCCGACCCCCTCCCGCCCCCCGAGGAGGTGACCCGGCTCACCGCCTACTTCCCCTGGGAGGCGGATCTGCACACCGTGAAACGGGATTTTCTCGACTTCCTCCCCGTGCTGGCCCGCTCGTTCGGCGCGGAACCGGGGGCTTTCGTCTCGGCGGCGGAGATCACGGACTTCGGCTGGGCGGAACAGTGGAAGGAGCACTTCAAGCCCAGGAGGATCGGGAGGCGGATCACCGTCAAGCCGTCGTGGGAGCCGTACTCGCCGGCCCCGGAGGAGATCGTCCTGACCATCGATCCCGGGCAGGCGTTCGGCACCGGAACGCACGAGACGACGCAGATGTGCCTCCAGCTCCTGGAGGAGGCCTTCGCCGCCGTCCCGGCGCCCCGGCGCGTGCTGGACATCGGGACCGGGACGGGGATCCTGGGGATCGCCGCGGCCCGCCTCAACGCGTCGTTCACGCTCGGGATCGACGTCGACCCGAAGGGGGTGGAGGTCGCCGGGGAGAACGCCCGGAACAACGGCGTGGAGGACCGGTTCCACGCTGCGACGACCCCCCTGTCGTGCGTGGAGGGACGGTACGATCTCATCCTGGCGAACGTCCTCGCGGAGATCCTCATCGACCTCAAGCAGGAGATCACCGCCCGGCTGGAGCCGGGGGGAACGCTTATCCTCTCCGGGATTCTTTCGGAGAAGGGCGACTGGGTGGAGACGGAGTACGAGGCCGTGGGGTGCCGGCTCGCGGGGAGGAAGGAGGAGGGCCAGTGGACCGCGCTCCTCCTCCGGCGGGAAGGGGCTCCCGCGTAGGATGCCGACGTTTTTCGTCAACCGCGGGAACGTCCAGGGGGACACGGCCGTTCTCTCCGGAACCGAGGCCGGACACATGCTCCGGTCGCTCCGGCTCGGGCCGGGCGACTCGTTCCTCGCGTTCGACGAGGAGGGGACCCGGTACCGGATGCGGATCCTGGAGGCGACCTCGCGGTCGCTCCGAGCCGAAGTGCTGGAATCGTGGCCGCCGGAGCCTCCCCCGGAGGTCGCCGTCACCCTTCTCACCGGGCTGCCCAAAGCCGACAAGATGGACTTCATCCTCGAAAAGGCGACCGAGCTCGGCTGTTCCCGCGTCGTGCCGTTCCGGTCGTCCCGGACGATTCCCCGCCCCGACCCGCAGGACGTGCGCAGGAGGGTGCAGCGCTGGGAGCGGGTGGCGCTCGCCGCCGCCAAGCAGTGCGGCTCCGCCCGGGTGCCGGAGGTCCCGGGCCTCCTCTCCTATCCCGATGCGCTCTCCCTCGGCGCCGTCGCGGAGGGGCGCGTCGTCTTCTACGAGGGAGAGCGGCGGTTCGGGCTGAAGAAGGCCCTGTCGGACATGGGCAAGGCGAGAAGCGTGGCGCTTCTCATCGGTCCCGAGGGGGGCTTCTCGGAGGACGAGGTGAAGGAGGCGGAGCGGGCCGGGTTCGTCCGCGCCGGCCTGGGGGCCCGGATCCTGCGGGTGGAGACGGCCGCCATCGCCGCGGTGAGCATGGTGATGTACCATTTCGGGAATTCGTGACGGGCCTGCCCACGATGGACGGGGAGCGCCACTACGCGGGGTTCTGGATCCGTCTGGTCGCGCGCTTCATCGACCTCGTCCTGATCCTCGCCGCGTTCCAGCTGTTCATCCTGCTGGACCGGATGGGGGCGGACGCGGGCCTGTGGGCCCCGACCGGACTGCCCGACGGCATCGGGTTCGAATGGCTCTCGCCGGATGACGCGGTCCGGGTCGTCTTCTTCCTGTGCTTCCCCGTCTTCTACTACGTCTTCCTGCACGGCGCCTTCGGCCAGACCTTCGGCAAGATGGCGGTCCGGATCCGGGTGGTCAATGAGGACGGGTCCCGCCTCGGCTACCGCAGGGCGTTCCTGCGGTGGCTCGGGTATCTCCTGTGCGACCTGACGCTCGACCTCGGGTACCTGTGGGCCGCCTTCGACCCGCGCAAGCAGGGGCTGCACGACAAGGTCTGCCGGACGATCGTCGTCCACGAGGAGGCGGGGACCGGCGCTTGACAGGATCCGGCCCGTGTCATTACAATCATTCGTCCCGGAGCGTGGCCCTTTAGCTCAGATGGTAGAGCAGAGGACTGAAAATCCTCGTGTCCCCAGTTCAATTCTGGGAGGGGCCACCATGAAAAAACCAAGGACTTGGCATCTTCCGGCCAAGTCCTTTTTTCGTTCCGCCGGGGAAAAGAACCGGTTCCCTACTCCCCCAGCTTCTCCGTGACCGACCGGACCTTCCCCTCGATGGATGCGGCCCGGTCGCGGCGGTCGTCGATCTTGATCAGCGTGGAGACGCGTCCCGCGCCCTCCGCGAACGGCGCCTCGTGCATCCGTCTCAGGACCGGCAGGATCGCGTCGAGGTCTCCCTCGACGATCGTCCCCATGGCCGTGAGCTGGTGCTTGAGGCCGCTGTCCCGGAGGATCCGCTCCACGCCGGCCACGTACCGGGAAAGACTGGTCGTCGCCGTCCCGAGGGGCGCAACGGTTACGAAGACGATGGCCATCTGCTTCCTCCCGTTTCCCGTAATGTTCGAAGTCCTAGAAATACCACGTCCGAACGGCATGGGCAAAATCGCATCCCCGGGGCACCCGCATGACAGACGGGCCCCCGTTGTTGTACCGTAGGGGGTGCCGCCGGACCGGTGGGGAGGAGACATGGACGTGACGCCCTCAGCGGATGCGCGCAGCGAGGTTGGGTACCGCCGCCTCTTCCTGTGGGCCCTGGGCGGGACCATCCTGCTGAAGATCGCCCTGGCGCTCGCCGTCCCGCTGACGAACGACGAGGCGTACTACTACCAGCAGGCGATCCAGCCCGCCCTCGGGTACCGGGACCACCCGCCGATGGCCGCATGGTTCCTGTACCCGTTCCTCCTGCTCGGGAAATCGGAATGGGTGATCCGGCTGCCGGCGATCCTCTCCTCGACCCTCGTGGGAGCAGGGATCTATCTCCTGCTGAGGGAGCACGACGCGGCCCGGGCCGGTGCCATCGCCCTCCTGTACCTCGTGTCCCCCCTGAACATCCTCTTCGTCCCCTACACGTCGGACACCCCGCTGTACCTCTTTTCGTTCCTGTCCGGCTTCTTCTTCTACCGGGCGGTCCGGGAGGAACGGTCTCTCTGGTACGTTCTGTCCGGGGTCTTCCTCGGCATCTCCTTCCTGTCGAAGTACCTCTCCGTGTTCCTCGGGGCTTCGTACCTCCTGTACTTCCTGTCCGCCCGAAAGGATCGCCGGCGCCTCCGGGGGGCCGCGCTCCTGCTCCTCTCCGCCGCACCGTTCCTTGCGCAGAACCTGTACTGGAACTATACCCACTCCTGGGCGAACGTCCTGTTCAACCTGGTGAACCGGAACGCCGGGGAGCGGTTCGATCTCCGGAACGTCGCCCTTCACGCGCTCACACAGCTTTACCTCGTCACGCCGCCGGTCCTCTATCTCCTCTACAGGGAACGAAAGAGGATGGCGGAACGGTTTCGGGGAAGCCCCCTCCAGGTGTTCGCCTTTCTGTTCCTCGTTCCGATGGCGATCTTCACGGCCCTGTCGACCGTGAAATCGATCGGGGTGCACTGGGCCGTGTCCTTCTACCCGTATCTCTACCTGTCCCTCTTCGCCGCAACGGGAACGGAGCGGATCGCCGGGGCGATCCGGGGGATGGGTTTGTTCACAGCGGCCCACATCGCCATTCTCGCGGTCCTCCTCGCGCTTCCCCTGTCGGCCTTCCGGCAAACCAAGTACTACGGGGACCTTGTCTTCCTGCTCAAGGGACCGGAGGTAGCGGCGGAGCTCCGGCCCTTCGGGAGGGAGTACACGTTCTCCTCGACCTCCTACGCGCAGGCCGCGCGCCTGTCCTTCTACACGGGGAGGCACTTCCTCGTGTTCGGGGCCGGTTCCTACCACGGGCGGGCGGACGACCTGTGGACCGACTTCCGGCTTCTCGAGGGCAAGAACATCCTGGTGTTCTCGAAGAACGCGCTCGACGTACGGGAGCTTGTGCCTTTTTTCGACTCGGTCGAACCCCGCACCCTGCCGGCGCAAGGCGCCCGGTTCCACTTCCTGCTCGGGAAAGGGTTCCGCTACGAACCGTACCGCGACGTCGTGCTCCGGAGGATCCTCCGCGATTTCTACGCGATCCCGCACATCCTTCCGAAGGGGCGCGATTTCTTCCGGGAGAGGTACTTCGACGTGTCGGCGAACCCCTTCCCGGCGCGGCACTGAAAGAGTCCGGGAACGCCGAAAGGATTCCGCATGCCCGTATTCCTCAGCGTGATCGTTCCCCTGTACAACGAGGAACCGGTCCTCCGCGAACTGGTCGAACGGCTGACGTCCGTCCTGAGCGTCTATCGGGACGACTACGAAGTGATCCTGGTGAACGACGGCAGCCGCGACAGGACATTGCCGCTCGCAAAGGATCTTTGCCTCCGGGACAGAAAAGTGAAGCTGATCAGCCTCTCGCGGAACTTCGGACATCAGATCGCCCTGACCGCCGGCATGGACATGGCCTCGGGCCGGGTCGTCGTGACGATCGACGCGGACCTGCAGGACCCCCCCGAAATCATCCCGGAGATGGTGAACCGCTGGAAGGAAGGCTATCAGGTCGTCCACGGCGTGCGGAACAAACGCAAGGGCGAGGGGATCTTCCGCCATGCCGCGATCTTTCTGTTCTACCGGTTCCTCCGGAAAACGACGACCATCGACATCACGGTGGACAGCGGCGACTTCCGGCTGATGGACAGAAAAGTCGTGGAGGAACTGAAAACGATGAGGGAAAGGAACCGCTACCTCCGTGGAATGGTCAGCTGGGTCGGGTTCCGGCAAACCGAACTCGAGTATGTGCGGGAGAGAAGATTCGCGGGGGAGACGAAATATCCCTTCCGGAAACTGGCACGCCTCGCGGCCGACGGCATTCTCTCCTTTTCCCGGTTTCCCCTGAAGCTGCCGATGGCGATCGGATGCTTCTGCACGCTCGCCAGCGCCCTGCTCCTCCTGTGCGCCGTTCTCGCCAACCTCGCCGGTCCGGGGAAGGCGGTGCCCGTCTGGGTGTACGGATTGCTCCTCGTGGTGTTTCTGGGGGGAGTGCAACTGATCGCGATCGGAATGCTGGGACAGTACGTCGGGCGCATCTACGAGCAAACCAATGAACGACCCATGTATGTCATCGGCGAGCAGGTCAATTTCGAACCCGCGGGGGGAAACGCAGGCCCGGACGGGTGAGAGTCAGGGGTCGATCTCCGGATCCACTCTCCGGGCTTGCTTGATCCTGCTTCGCTGACGCTTCGACTCCAGCCGGCGCTCGTTCGATTTCCGCGGGGGCCCGGTTTTCCTCCGGGGCCTGACGGGCAAGGCAGCCCTGCGGATCCATTCGACGAGGCGGTCCCTGGCGTCCTGGCGGTTCCGCTCCTGCGTGCGGAAGCGGCGGGCCTCGATGATCAGCACGCCCTCGCCGGTCACCCGCTTGCCCGCCGACCGGACCAGCCGTTCGCGCACCTCATCGGGGATGGAACGGGAGTTCCGGAGATCGAAGCGAAGCTGGACCGCCGTCGCCACCTTGTTGATGTTCTGCCCGCCGGGGCCCGAGGAGCGAACGAACCGCTCCTTGATCTCGCTTTCGTCGAGCACGATCGTCTTCGTGACCCGGATCATGATTCCATCGTACCGCGTGTACCGCCTGCGAGGAAGCCGTCGGACGCCCTCTCGGCTCCTCCCATCCCGACCATCGGCAATCCCTGTCCGAAATTAGGAAAGCTTTTTCTCACATTTCTTGCCTCATTTCCCCCCACAAGACCGGGGGTTCCCATATAAACGCTTTCCCATATAGGCACTTGGGGCACATTTTGCCTTGGCATCGATATTGCTTTGCAATTCGGTCAGGAACGGGGCATTCAAGGGCCCCCTGGACGCGAAGACCGACTGAACGCCCGGGAGGTATGGCCATGAGAAGGCTCACCGTCTACCGTGTGGACCGCGAGAACCGAACGAAGACCCCCATCGGCACGGTCGTGGAAAGGCGGAAAGGGGAGCGCGGCAGCAACCTTGTCGGGCTCCTGCGGACGGCGAGGGAGATCTTCATTTCCTCCCCGGGGGAGCAGCTCCAGGTGCAGGCCGACAACCTGTGGATCGACTTCTAGGAGGAGGGTCAACCATGCATCGGGACGGCGAACGGGAACAGGACGACACGAAGCTGCTGTCCGCCGGCGAGGTGGCGAAAATGCTCAGCCTTTCGAGGCTGCACGTCCAGACCCTGGCGGTGAGCCGGGAGCTCCCCGGGGTCTGGCTGGAAAACACGCTCCTCTTTCATTTGCGGGACGTCGAGAATTATCTTCGGGCCCACCGCAAGCAGAGTCTCGTCACCGCCTGACAACGGCGTGATGCACAGTTCCGCCGGACGAAGCCGTCGCGGCGACGTTACGGAGCCCTCCCCCCGTAGTACCCCTGTTCTGCCGCTTTCCGGAACAACCTCTGCGCCTCGCCGTCGTCGCGCTTCACGCCGAACCCGTTGTGGTACATGATGCCGAGGCCGTACTGGGCTCTCGCGTCCCCCTGCTCCGCGGCCATCCGGTACCACTCGACGGACTTTTCGTAATTCCGGGGGACGCCCTGACCGTTGGCGTACATCAACCCGAGATCGGTCTGCGCTTCCGCAACGCCCTGCTCTCCGGCCTTCCGCAGCCATGTCGCCGCCTCGGCGTCATTCTTCGGGACGCCCTCGCCCTTCCGGTACATCTGCCCGAGGGTTGCCTGGGCGTCCGCCACACCCTGCTCCCCGGCTTTGCGATACCATTTCGCCGCTTCCGCGTCGTTCTTCGGGAGATCCTCGCCCTTCCGGTATTTTTCGGCCAGCCCGAGCTGCGCCTCGGCCTCCCCCTTGTTCGCCTTTTCGACCATTTCGGCCAGATCCGCGGACCAGGCCGGGAAGGTCCAGATCGCCAACCCGAGCAGAACCACCAGGCCGAACGCCCCCTTCTCCCGCAGGAACCGTCCCGCACGGAAGATCGTTTCCCGACATGCGGCAGACATTATTTCTTCCATTTGGAGACGGTCTTCTCCAGGGCTTTCTTCAGGTCGTTCATGGCGGAATCCGCTCCTGCCAGCAGATCCTCCCACGCCTCCCCGCCGGCTTTCTTCACCTCGTGCAGCTTCTGCCGGGCCAGTTCCTGCTTGTCGCGCAGCTCCCGGACCTGTTCCTGGTATTTCGCCCGCGACTCCGATCCCAGCTTGTCGGCCTTCCCGCGGATCTTCTCGATCTCTGCCCCCCAGTCCTTGAGCCTCTTTTCCATCGTCCCGAGAATCTTCTCCCGTCCCTTCTCGCCGGGATCCTCGTAGGCGACCACCCGGATGATGCCGATCGCCTCCCCGCTTTCCCCCGATGTTACCGTGTCGCTCACCGAGATCACCTTCCGGATGCCGTACGAAGCGACGAAGTCGTTCACCGCCTGATCCAGGTCGAGAAGTTCGTTGTGTGCGTGAAAGATTCTTAACCGGGACGTGAAGGTCTTCACCCTGATCATCGCGGCTTCTCCTTTCCTCCCCTTCGTTCGTCGGAGGTTGCCGGCTCTCCTGCCCGAATACATATTGTACGCCTTTCCCGGCCCCGCTGGGAACGCCCTGGCAGCCCGACCCGGTCGGGCCTGGGAAGGGCCTCTAGGGCCGGAAAAAACGGAAAACTGTAAGATCGCGGGCAAAAAATAACAGATTCGAACGGGGCCCATCCTCGATCCGAAGGGTAAGCATTCATTTCCAATAAGGAAAGAGGACATCCGATCCTGGCACGTTTTCTGTTTCCTGCAATCCGTACGGGGATCGGCCGGACCGGCGGGTACCGGCAGGAGGACGGAAATTGGGCGTGAGATCGGCTCTCGGAATGGGATGCATCGCGGCGGTCCTCTCCCTGTCCTTCGCCCTTGCGCAGGCCGGGGAAACGACTTCCCGCGTACCGATCTTTTCCTCCTCCGACGGCAGCAGGGGGTGGGTGGAGATCTCCGGGTCCGGGAACAGGGAAACAGCGGTCCCGATGATCGAGGTTTCCGGGAAAACCGCCCGTCAGGCGGCGACCGCAGGCGAGACGGGAAAGGAACTGCTCGGACCCCGCGGGGAGAATGAGGAGAAGCGGCCCGACATCGGAGAGTTCCTCAAACAGCACAAGTCCCTGGTGATCGAGGAAAGCGCCGAGGGCGTTTCCCTGGGCAATGCCCTCGATCTCCTGGGGGAGATCCAGGAAGCCATTCCCGGGAACCGGAACGCGCATTCCGACCGACGGGACCCCGTGTCCGACACAGCCCCTTGAGCCGCTGATCCCGAGCCGGCCGCCGCGCGGAGGGAGGCCCCCGCATGCGGCCGGGCCTCAGCGGAAGCGCTTCCGCCGGAAGAGGTCGGTCTTGATGGAGGAGACCCGGTCCAGGAACAGATAGCCGTCCAGGTGGTCCACCTCGTGCTGGATGGCGACCGCCTCGAACCCGATGGCCTCGAGGATGACCTGCTTCCCCTCCCGGTCGAGCGCGTCCACCAGAACCCACTGGGCGCGCTGCACGTTCGCGGTGTAGTCCGGCACGCTCATGCACCCTTCCCGAACGAGCTGCTTTCCCCCCATGGCGAGGATCTCCGGGTTGACCAGCACGAGCAGGCCGTGGTTCTCCTCCTGGCAGCCGCGCCGGTGGCCCGAGACGTCGACCGCGACGATCCGGCGGGACACTCCGACCTGCGGGGCGGCGATGCCGACGCACCCCGGGGATGCGCGCATCGTCTCCAGGAGGTC
>CP070783.1:100910-117495 GCA_020346465.1 Deltaproteobacteria bacterium | reverse complement strand
ACCGTTTTCACCCTGTTCGTGATCCCGGCGCTCCTTTTGTTCTTCGTGGGGATGGAGAAACCGGCTTCCGGCCCGCAGAGGATCAGCGGGGCGGGAAACTCAAGAGGTCGGGAATGAAACGGATCGGTTTCGCCTGTGCGGTCGTGGCACTCCTCTTCCTTCCCTCGACGGGGGCCGGGCTGACGATGGAGGAGGCCATCGAGATGGCCCTCGACAACAATCCCCGCCTCCAGGATTTTCGGTATCGCACCGAGGCCCAGAGATCGCGCGTGGATTCGAGGAAAGCGCCCTTCTGGCCGGAGATCGATGCGACATACGACTACAGCAATGCGGACACCACCTACTTCGCCCTGACAAAGGACGCTTCCGTGTTCACCGCGGAGATCAGCTACAACCTCTTCCGGGGGTTCTCGGACCTCAACACGCTCAAATCCGCCCGGTCGACGTGGGATGCCTCCCGGTACGAGCAGAAATCGACCGAGGCCGACGTCGTCCTGGACGTCAAGAGGGCCTACATCCGGGTCCTGCGGACCAGGAAAGCCCTCGAGGTGGCCCGGGAGGCGGTGGAACTCCTCGAGCGGCAGAGCCGCGACGCGGAGAAATTCTGGCGCGCGGGGCTCACGGCGAAGAACCAGTTTCTCCTGGTCGAGGTTACGCTTGCCACCAACCGCCAGGAGCTTCTTCAGGGGGAAACCAACGTCCGGATCGCCCGGAAGGCCCTCGACAGGGCCATCGGGGTGCCGGTCGGGGAGGATGCGGTGATCGAGGACATCGCCTTTGATAAGCCGATGGATCTCGACGAGGAAGCGCTTTCCCGCACGATGCTTGCGAACAGGAGCGAGCTCAAGTTCCTGCAGGCCCGGTTTGCGGCCCGGGAATACGCCCGGGACTCCATCCGGGGGAGGTACTACCCCTCGGTCGACCTTTCGCTGTCGCACAGCCGGTTCGGGGAGACGTACGCGTTCGAGGGGCTGCCCGATCCGCTCTTCGATTCCGACACGAGGGCGACGGTGGAGGCGAAGTGGAACCTGTTCGAGGGGTGGCGGACGAAAAACGACATCCTCGCCGAGGAGTCCGAGGTCCGTGCGATCACGGAGAGGATCCGGGACACGGAAGAGAATCTTTTCCTTCAGTTGAAGGCGGCCGTCGAGGAGTACAGGGTCTCCGCGGGCCGCATCGGGCTTGCCCGGACGGGGATCGAACAGGCCGAAGAGAATTTCCGCATCACGGAGAACCAGTTCCGCGAACGGGTGGCGACCACCACCGACCTGCTCGATGCCCGGTTTCTTCTCTCCCGCGCACGCGACGAATACAACAATGCGTTCTACAACCTGAACCTTTCCCTGGCCGCCCTCGAGCGGGTGGTGGAAGGGCCCGTGGCGACCGGTTCCGCGGGGGAGGAACCACGGGGGAACTGATCCGGCCTCCCTGCCGCTTCTGATATACTTTATGGCATGACCCGCGACGATCTGTTGCACGGGGATTCTCCCCCTGCCCCTCTGGCCGGCGAACAGAAGCTCGCCGCCGTCCTCGACAGCGTCTGGGAGGCGGTGATCACTGTCGAGCGGGACCATCGCATCTCCACGTTCAACCGCGCCGCCGAGCAGCTGGTGGGGATCCCCGCCTCCGAGGCGACGGGGAGGGACTGCCGGGAGATCCTCAAGGCCAGCTTCGGGCCGGCGCAGCACGACTGCCCGATGGGGGACCTGGCCGAAGGGGGGAGGCCCCGCAGCGACGTGGAGGGGACCCTGGTGCGTGCGGACGGGCGGATCGTCCCGATCAGCGCGAGCTGGGCATTCCTGGAGGACCGCTCCGGGAAGCGGCTCGGCTTTGTCCTCTCCTTCCGGAGCTTCTGGGAGATCGAGCGGATCGCCGAGGAGAGAAAATCGAAATTCCCCTACGGCGACATCGTCGGGAAAACCCCCGGGATCCGGCAGATCTTCGAGCTGATCGACACGGTCAGGGAGACCGACTCCACCGTGCTCATCACGGGGGAGAGCGGGACGGGGAAAGGGCTCTTCGCCCGGGCGATCCATGACCTCTCTCCGAGGAGGGACGGGCCGTTCGTCAAGGTCACCTGCGCCGCGCTTTCGGAGACGCTGCTGGAGTCCGAGCTGTTCGGGCACGTCAAGGGGGCCTTCACCGGGGCGATCGCCGACAAGGTGGGCCGGTTCGAGGCCGCGGCCGGGGGGACGATCTTCCTGGATGAGATCGGCGACATCTCCCCGGCTCTCCAGGTGAAGCTGCTCCGCGTGATCCAGGAGCGCGAGTTCGAGCGGGTGGGGAGCAGCAGGACCCAGACCGTCGACGCCCGGGTGATCGCCGCGACCAACCGGGACCTGAGGGCCGCGATGAAGGCGGGGCAGTTCCGGGAGGACCTGTTCTACAGGCTCCACGTCATCCCCGTCGTCGTCCCGCCGCTGCGCGAGAGGAAGGAGGACATCCCCCTGCTCGTCGATCATATCCTCCGGCGCCTCCGGAAGCGCGGACTCGATCGGGTGCGCGCGGTGTCGCCGGAGGCGATGCGGTGCCTGATCGACTACCCGTGGCCGGGGAACGTCCGGGAGCTCGAGAACGTCCTCGAGCGGGGCGCGGTCTGCTCGCGCGGCGCGGTCCTCTCCGCGCCCGATCTCTCGGAGGAGGTGCGGGAGCATTGCCGCCCGCGGAGGGAGGAGCAGCCCCCGGGCCCCCGGCCGGGCGCGGGCACCGTCGCTGCGGGCGTTGCGGCGGAGAGCGGCCATTGGGGAAAGGAGGGCGGGGAAAGGGAGCGGATCCTGAGGACGCTCGAGGCGAACCGGTGGCACCGGAGTGACGCCGCTGCCGCCCTCGGGATCGACCGGACGACGCTCTGGAGAAAAATGAAGCGGCTGGAGATCGGGCGGAAACGCAACACCTGAGTCGTTTTGTTGCATCAAGCGGTGCGTCACGCTTCACCCTTGAAACATACGCGGGGAACCTCGATCAGGGAAAAGCGGAAAATCCATTACAAACCAGTTTTCTACCTTGTTCTTACGGATGGGGCTGGCATGGCATCCTTTATGCAATCTCGATGATCGGCAGGGGAAACAGAGGAGGATGCAAAGATGAACGTGCAGAGATGGATCCGGGTGATCGCGGGGACGTTCGTGCTGACGAGCCTGCTTCTCGGGCTGTACGTCAGCAAATACTGGTTTCTGTTCACCGCCTTCGTCGGACTCAACCTGTTCCAGTCCGGGATCACGAAGTGGTGTCTGATGGAGGATATCCTGAAGAAGCTTGGGGTTTCGGAAGAGTAGGGAAGGAGGATCGGTCGATGCCGCTTTACGAGTACCGGTGCGAATCGTGCCGGAAGGTGTTCGAAGCGTACAAGCGTCTCTCGGATGACACCAAGGAGGCGTGCCCGGCCTGCGGCCGAAGCTCGTCCCGGCTGGGAATCTCCCTGTTCAGCACCCGCGGGAGCGGATCGGACTCCGGTTCCGGAGGTTCTTCCTGCGGGGGCGGCACCCGCCGCTCGCCGTTCAGCTGAAGGTAGTCCATGCGGCCCGGCGGTCGCCGGGCAAGAGGGCGGAAAACGGATTCAGACCTGGTAGGAGGTTGCCATAATGCTGGGTGGTTGGGGGCCGATCGTTCTGATCGCGGTGGTGTTTCTCGTCTACCTGTACTCCGTCGGCGGGGGCGGTTGAGGCTCCTGCTAGGCGGTTCGCCCCGGCCGGGCGCCGGGGGAGGAGGACTTGCAATGTTCATCACGCTTCGGAGCAGGAAGCCGATCGGCGAGGTGAGACAGGCGTTCGAGGATGCCTCGGCCGCGAAAAAGTTCGGCGTCCAGGGGATCCACAACGTGACGGCGACGCTCCAGTCCAAGGGGCTCGCCTTCGACCGGAAGCTCTACATCTACGAGATCTGCAACCCCGGATACGCCAAGACGGTGTTGGATAAGAACATCAAGATCTCGGGGGCGCTGCCCTGCCGGGTCTCCATCTACGCGGAGGGCGACGAGGTCGTGGTCGAGACGATCCGGCCGACGATGATGCTCCGGATGTTCAACGAACCCGCGCTCGAAGGGGTTGCGAAAGAGGTGGAGACGGCAGTCACGGAGATCATGCAGGAGGCCGCGAAGTAGGGCGTTCCTTTCCCAAACGGGGACGTTCTTAAACTTTTTAATGTCCCGGCGCTCCCCTTCCGGGTGTCACAGCGCCGCCAGCACCTCTTCGGCGTGCCCCTCAGGTTTCACCTTGCGAAACACCCTGAAAATTTTTCCCCGTTCATCGATGAGGAAGGTGGAGCGCAGAATCCCCATCGTCTTTTTCCCGTACATGGATCTTTCCCCCCATGCCCCGTAGGTCTCCGCCACCTTGTGGTCCCCGTCGGACAGGAGCGTGAAGGGGAGGCCGAACTTCGCGATGAACGCTTCGTGGCTCTTTGCCGGATCCGGCGAAACACCCAGGACAACCGCATTTTTCGCGGTGATCCCGTCATGCGCCTCCCGGAACCCGCACGCCTCGGTCGTGCACCCCGGGGTATCGTCCTTCGGGTAGAAGTACAGGACCACCTTCTTCCCGGCGAAATCGGAGAGCTTCACCTTCTGCCCCGACGGGTCCGGCAGTGCGAACCCCGGGGCCTTCGTTCCCTCCCGGACTTCTTCGGCCATGGCCGTCCCCCCGCCGCGTTACCTCAGGATGTTCAGGGTCGGCTTGATGAGCTCCATGAACTCCATCCGCGTGGACTGCCGCGTCCGGAAGACGCCGAGCATCGCGGAGGTGACCGCCTTGGAGTTCTGCTTCTCCACGCCGCGCATCATCATGCAGAGGTGGAACGCCTCGATGACGACCGCCACGCCGTGGGGCGCGAGCGTGTCCATGAGGGCCGTGGCGATCTCCTGGGTCAGACGCTCCTGCACCTGCAGCCGGCGGGAGTACAGCTCGACCACCCGCGCGATCTTCGACAGCCCGACGATGTTCTTCCTCGGGAGGTACGCCACGTGGCACTTCCCGAAGAAGGGAAGGATGTGGTGCTCGCAGAGGGAGAACATGTCGAGGTCCTTGACCGTCACCATCTCGTCGTACGTCTCGTGGAAGATGGCGCGCTGGAGCACGTCCCGCGGGTCCTGGCGGTACCCGGAGGTGAGAAACCGGATCGCCTCGCCGAACCGCTCGGGGGTTTTCCGGAGTCCTTCCCGGTCGGGGTCTTCCCCGATCTTGATGAGCAAGTCGCGGGTGAGTTCCTGCATAATGGAGACATCATATAGCAAGAAGAGGGGGAGCCGAAGATGAAAAAGGGTCCGGGGAAGGCCGTGTCCGGCCCGCTCGCCGAAGGGTGGAAGCAGGCGCTGATGAACGAGGTGGAGGGGAGGGAGTTCTACCGGATGGCGGCGGCGAATGCCCGTCTCGACGGCGTGCGCCAGATGTTCACCTTTCTCATGGAGGAAGAGGAGCGCCACCGCGAGGCCATCCTCGAGCAGATCGGCAGGATGGCGGAGGGGAAACCTGCCCGGCTCGTCCGGAGAGCGGCGGGAAAGAGGGAGATCCAAAAATTCCGGAGCCCTCTCTTCACCCCCGAGTTCGTGGCCCGGGGGAAGAACGCCGAGGGGGAGGCCGCCGCGCTCTCGATCGGAATGACGCTCGAAAAGAGGGCCATCGAGCAGTTCACCGCCCTCCGGAGGAAGGTGAAGGGAGATGCGGAAGCGGAAAAGGTCGTGGCCGACCTGATCGCGTGGGAGCGGGATCACCTGAAGCTCCTCGCACGGCAGTACGAGCAGTTTCGGGAGATGTACTGGGAGGAGGCCCGGTTCTGGCCTTTCTGAGGCGAAGATTTCGCCGGGGCCTGATCGCCGGGCGTGGCGGCGGGGGGGGAAACCGGATTCCCCGGGTCGGTGGACCGGGTGACGCGCGGACCGGATGAAGACTGACGCGGAACTGATGGCGCTCTACCAAAGGGGGAGCCGGGACGCCTTCGAGGAGCTCTTCGCCCGGCACCACCGGAGGGTGATCCACTTCTGCTACCGGATGACCGGAGACCAGGCGCGGGCGGAGGAGGCGGCCCAGGAGGTTTTCCTGCGGATCGCCCGGGCGGCACCCACCTACCAGCCGTCGGCGAGATTCACCACCTGGGTGTACACGATCGCCCGGCGCACGACGCTCAATTTCCTGCGCGACGAAAAGGAGGATGGGGAAAAAGTGCCGATCGACCCCGCGGGGGAGGGACGGGACGCGGCAGACGGGATCGCGCTTCCGGATTCGAGGGAATGGGGACCCGAGCAGGCGGCCTGGGGGGCGCAGCTTCAGGAGAGGTTCCTCGAGGCGCTGCAGAAGCTTCCGGAGGTGAACCGCGCCGCCTTTGTCCTGAACCGTGGGGAGGGGCTATCTTACGAGGAAGTGGCTACCGTGCTTGGGGTTACGGTACAGGCGGTGAAAAGCAGGATCTTTCGGGCCCGGGAGGCGCTTCTCGCGGAACTCTCCGGGCTTCTGGAGTGAAACCATTCCCGGGGGAACGGGTTTAACCGGTTTGACGGGGTGAGATCGATGGGATGTCGGGAGATCAGGGAGATCATCAGCTCGTACGTGGACGGGGAGGCACGGCCGGAGGAGGCCCGGATGGTGGAGGAGCATCTCGGGGGGTGCCCGCAGTGCCGGCAGGCCGAGAAGCGGATGCGGGACCTGGGAATTGCCGTCGCAAGGGCGGAAGGGGCGGCCCCCCCCGATTTCCGGGAGAAGCTGTTCGCCCGGATGGAGAAGGAGGATCTGCTCCCGAAGCGCCGCAGCATCTTCGCGTACTCGGTGCGGTGGTCGGTCGTTCCCCTGGCCGCCGCCGCCGCGATCGCGTTCTTCGTCCTTTCCTCCCGGGAGGTCCCGCGGGACCATCCCTCCACGGCGATGCGCCCGCCGGCGGCAACGGGTATCGGAGGGGAGCTTTCCCCCGAGGACCGGGAAATCGTGGCCTCTCTCGATGTACTGGAGGATCCCGACCTGTTCGACGAGACGGAGATCGAGGAGTTGGAATTTTTTGCTCCCCCTCCCCGACAACGGGGGTAGACTGATGTCGCGAGATTTTCGGGCCAGGTGGGTCCTGACGGGTGCACTGGCGATCTTCCTGGTCGTCGCGGTTCTCCCCTTAGGGCAGGCCGCTGCGTCCGATGCCGATCTGCGCCCGGGGGGGCGCGCCGGATGGGTTCCCCCGGCAAGGCACGGCGGCCCCGACCGGGGGGGAGCCGCACCCCGGGAAAGGGAGGAGGGTTCCGGATGGAAGGACGATATGCCCATGGGCAGGTCGGGCGAGGTGACGCCGGAGAAGCTCGAGCGCTGGCGCACCAAGACGCCGGAAGAGCGCGAAAGGATCCGGCGGCGGTACCACCGATGGAAGGAACTCCCTCCGGAGCAGCAGGAACGGATCCTCGAGCGCAGGAAAAGGTGGCGCGAGCTTCCGGAGGAGCAGCGGCGCGCCCTGAGGAAGCGCCGCGAGGCCTACCGGAACGCGCCTCCGGAGGAGAGGCGGGCGATCGAGAAGTTCTTCCGCCAGATGCGGCAGCTTCCCGCCGAACAGCGCCACGCGATGCGGCGCAATCTGTCCGAAATGGGGGGCCTTCCCGCGCACGATCGGAACGAGCGGCTGATGGACTGGCCGTTCTACAGGCAGCTTTCCCCCGCCGAGCGGGAAGCGGTAACCCGGTTCCTGTTCCCGAACCCCCCGCCGGGACCGGGAAGCGGTCCCCGAGGCTCTCCCCGTGACTGACCGGGAACGGTGGATGCGGGCCGCGCTCCTCGAGGCGGAGAAGGCGGCGGAAGAGGGAGAGGTCCCGGTCGGCGCGGTCGTGGTGGGCCCCGCCGGCGAGATCCTCGCCCGCGCGCACAACCGGCCGGTCTCCGGGAACGACCCCACCGCGCACGCCGAGATCCTCGCTCTGCGCAAGGCGGCGAAGAAGCTTTCCAACTACCGTCTCACGGGGTGCCGTCTCGTGGTGACGCTCGAGCCCTGCCCGATGTGCGCGGGGGCCGCCGTTGCCGCCCGGGTCTCCGAAATCATCTTCGGGGCAGCCGATCCCAGGGCGGGGGCGGTGCACACCCTCTTCCGGATCGCATCCGACGAGAGACTCAACCATCGTGCGCTGGTGATCCCCGGGGTCCTCGGGAAGGAAAGCGCGGACCTTCTCACGGCGTTTTTCCGGCCCCGCCGGAAGAAATGAGGGGGGACCGGACGCAAGGTTCCCCCGATGGGCCCCGTCAGAACAGCGGGGAGAAGATCCGGCAGGTGTCCTCCAGGAGGCGGATCGTTCTGGGGCGTCTCGAAAAGGTGGCCGGATCGAGGCTCAGGGAGCGGGAAAGGTCCTCCTCGAAGGCCGACGCGAGCAGCCCGATCTCCTTCTTCCCGTAAAGGAATACGCCGAGTTCGAAATTCAGGAAGAAGCTCCGGATGTCCACGTTCGACGACCCCACGACGCCGACGTCGTCGTCGATGATCAGCACCTTGGAGTGGAGGTTCGTGGGCCGGTAGAGGGAGATCTTGACCCCCGCCAGCATGAGGTCGTCGAAGTACGATTTCCCCGCAAGCCACACCATCCGCATATCCGATTTCTCCGGCACGATGAGCCGCACGTCGATCCCCCGCAGCGCGGCATTCTCCAGAGAGGTTCCGATGGCGTCGTCGGGGACAAAGTAGGGGGTGGCGATCCAGATCCTGCGACGGGCGGACGTGAAGGCCGTGAACACTCCCTGGTAGATCGGGCGGAGGGCGCGGTCCGGGCCGGAAGTCACCACCTGGAGGGTGCCTTCCTGCGGGGACTTGCCCGCGGAAGGAGGCAGGGGAGGGAACAGCTGTCCGGCCGGGCCGGCCTCGTCCGTGGCGAACGCCCAGTCGTCGAGGAAGATCACCTGGAGATCGCGGACCGCCGGACCGCCGATCACCGCGCCGATATCCCGCCACTGGTAGGGCTCCGCCCTCGGGCCCATGTACCTCTTCCCGATGTTCATCCCTCCGCAGAAGGCGGTCTTCCCGTCGGAGATGAGGAGTTTCCGGTGGTTGCGGAGGTGGGCCGACCACCTCCGGTGGAGAGGGAGCGCGGGAAGAAACTCGGCCACCTCCCCGCCCGCACGCCGCAGCGGACGGACGAGACGCCGCAGCGCGCGCCATGATCCCAGTGCGTCCAGCAGGAGACGGACCCGGACGCCGGCTTTCGCCCGCGCGGCGAGGGCGTGGATGAAACGCTTTCCGATGGGGTCGACGTCGAGGATGAAGAACTGTGCGTGGATGTGGTCCCGCGCCTCCTCGATCAGGCCGAGGACCGCCTGGTACGCCTCGTCCCCCTGGTGGAGGATGGAGACCCGGTTTCCGGTGACCGGCGGCGGCGACCCCGCCGAGCTCAGGACGCTGCTGCAGTCCGCCGCGACCGGGGAGGGGAGGGCGCCCGGTCGGACCCGGTTCTCCAGGGAGCTTTCGACGGCGCCGACCACGCTGATCTTCGCCCGGATGTGCCGCCGGATCCGCCGCTCCCCCACGAGGTAGTACAGGGGAACGCCGATGACCGGGAGCAGGGCGATGGCGAGCACCCAGGCGACCGTGGCCCCCGGCTGGCGCCTCTCGAGGATGATGCGCGGGATGAGAAGGAAGGCGAAGATGTACCCGATCGTGGAAAGGGCCAGTGCGGCGATCCGCCAACCGTCGAGCAAAAGTTCCTCCTCAAACCCGGGACGTTCTTAAACTTTTTAACCCGGAAAGGGTTCGACCATCCCGTGATCTATGACCTTGGCATAAAAAAGTTTAAGAACGTCCCCAAAGGGGAAAGGAACCATTGATGTAGCCTCCCCCGACACCCTATAATACTTCTCTTACGCGCGGAGGGGTACCGAAGTGGCCGTAACGGGGTCGACTCGAAATCGACTTGGCGGTGCGAGCCGCCACGTGGGTTCGAATCCCACCCCCTCCGCCAGGATCTTGTTCCGGCGGCGGACAAGGGATGTCGGGCCGCCACGGTTTTGTTTATCACGGAAATGCCGGGCACCTCACCGGGTGCGCGCCGGCGGCCAGGCCCGCCGCAACGGAAGGCGGCGAACCCCGTCAGGTCCGGAAGGAAGCAGCGGTAGCCGCACGACTCCGTGTGCCGGCGGCTCCCCTGGCCGCCGGCGGGCATCCGGTGCGATCCGCGAGCGGGAGGGAATATGGCGTACGAGGCGCTTTCGAGAAAATGGCGCCCGAAGACCCTCGGCGAGATCGTGGGGCAGGGGCATGTGACCCGTGCGCTTGCCAACGCCATCTCCCAGGGGAAGATTCACCACGCCTACCTGTTCGCGGGGACACGCGGGGTCGGGAAGACGACCTTCGCCCGGATCTTCGCGCGGGCCCTGAACTGCAAGGACGGGCCGACGCCCTCCCCCTGCCTGTCCTGTCCCGCGTGCGTCGAGATCCTCGCCGGCTCCGGCGTGGACGTCCAGGAGATCGACGGGGCGTCGAACACGGGAATCGACGACGTCCGCCGGCTTCGGGAAAACGCAGCCTACGCGCCGGCGCGCTTCCGGTACAAGATCTACATCATCGACGAAGTGCACATGCTGTCGAAGGCAGCCTTCAACGGGTTGCTCAAGATCCTGGAGGAGCCACCCCCCCACGTCGTGTTCGTCTTCGCCACTACCGAGCCGAACCGGATCCCGGACACGATCCTGTCCCGCGTGCAGCGGTTCGATTTCCGCATGCTCACGGAGGAGGAGATCTTCACGCGCCTCAGGGAAATGGCCGTAGCGGAAACGATCGCGTTCGAGGAAGGGGCGCTGCGCCTGGTCGCGCAATACGCCTTCGGGTCGATGCGGGACGGCCAGTCGATCCTCGAGCAGGCGGCGGTTCTGGGGGACGGCAGGATCTCGGCCTCCCTCGTGGAGGAGATGCTCGGCCTTGTGGGCACGGAGGCGGCGATGGACCTCGTGCAGGCCGTCGTGGGGGGGGGCGCGGAGGAGGCGATGCGGAAGTTCGCCTCGCTTCTGTCCCGGGGGGCGGACCTCAAGTTCCTCTTCCTGTCGGTGGTGGACATCCTGCGGGACGCCGCCGTGTGGAGGTTCACGGAGCAGGACGACCTCCTCTTACGCCACTCCCCGTCATCCCTTGCCCGGATGAAGGAGCTTTGCGCGATGCGTGCACGGGAGGAGTGGATGTTTCTCCTGGATATCGCCTTCCGGTCGGAGAAGGATGTGCTCGGCACGGAGTTTCCCCGCCTGGGATTCGAACTGTTGCTCCTGCGCCTTGTCAACGCTCCCGGACTGCTGGCTGTCGAGGGGCTTGCGGGGGAGGAGCCGGCTTCGGTTCGCGGGAAAAGCCCGGCCGACGCAGCCGGGGCCCCTGCCGCTCCCGCGCCGAAAGCCCGGACGACCGTTGCGCAACGCGTCCCGGCGGGCGGGCCCCTGCCATCTGCCGGAGGGGAGCTGCCCGACCCGCCGGCCGCCGCGAAAAGGAAGGGGGAAGCCCGCAGGGAGAAAGAGGACGTCTGGGGGGAGATCCGGCGCACCCTGGAGGGGAAAAGAAAGCCTCTTCTCATGGCGCTTCTCCTCCAGATGAGGGGGAGGCTCGAGGGGGACGAGATGGTCATCGCCTGCCCGCACCAGATGCAGCTGGACCGGCTCCGGGAGGAGGACAAGTGGCCCGTCCTGGTGCAGGCGGTGGAAGAGGTCGTGGGGAGGAAGGTCCCCATCCGGCTGTTGGCCGAGCCGGAAAAAAAAAGCCCGGCTTCTGACGGCCCGGAGGGCGGGGAGAGCGGCCTGGACAAGAAGGCGCTCGCGGACCCGATGATCGCGGAGGTCCTCAGGGAGTTCGAAGGGGCTACGATTCTCGAGATCCGGCCCGCCCCCGCGGGGGCGCCGCCCCCCGCGGAGGAGGGCGCCGGGGAACGGGAACCCGATGAGGGAACAGAAGAGGCGGAGGAAGCGGAATGAAGGAGATGCAGGATATGCTCCGGCAGGCGCAGCAGATGCAGGAGCGGCTTGCCCGGGTCCAGGAAGAGCTCGCCGGAAAGACCGTGGAGGCGTCGGCGGGGGGCGGGATGGTGACCGTCGTCGTGAACGGAAGGCAGGAGATCGTGTCGGTGAGGATCGAGAAGGAGGTCGTGTCCCCGGACGACGTCGAGCTGCTGCAGGACCTTGTCGCGGGCGCGGTGAACGAGGCGATCTCCCGATCGCGCAAGATGATGGCCGACGAGATGGCGAAGATCACCGGCGGGTTGAATCTTCCGGGGCTGTTCTGACGGATGGCGTACCCGAACTCCCTGCGAAGGCTCATCGCCCTGCTGGCGAAACTTCCGGGCGTGGGAGAGAAGACGGCGACGCGCCTCGCCCTCCACATGCTCAAAATGTCTCCGCAATCCCTGCGGGAGCTGGGAGAGGCTATTGCCGCGATCCCGGAAGCTGTGATACGCTGTTCCACCTGTTTCAATATCGCGGATGAGGATCCGTGCCCGATCTGCAGCGATCCGGCGCGGCGCAGCGATCTGCTGTGCGTCGTGGAAAGCCCCACGGACCTGGTGCCGATCGAAAAAAGCGGGGAGTACAGGGGGAGGTACCACGTTCTGGGGGGGGCGATATCCCCGATCGACGGGGTGATGCCGGAAGACCTCCGGGTGGGGGAGCTGCTCGGGAGGCTTTCGCGGGGGGGGGTCGCAGAAGTCGTCCTTGCCACGAACCTCACGGCGGAAGGGGAAGCGACCGCCACCTACCTTGCCGGCGCGATCAAGCCACTGAACATCCGCGTTACCCGCATCGCCTACGGGATGCCCGTGGGGGCGGATCTCGAATACACCGACGAGATCACGGTGGGCAGGGCGATCAAAGGGCGAAGGGAGATGTAATCTTCCCCGATTTTCCCCCGGGCGGCTTGACGGGCGTCAAGGCGGGCCTGCACGGCCGGTTGTACGATCGGCCGGAGGGGGGTCCAGCCCGGAAGAGCTAGGGAAAAACCAGGAAAGAGGAGCGGAAAAATCATGACCAGGACCGCAGTCGGAATACCGGTGAAAAACGACCTCGGGTTTTTCGAGATCCGGTTGGAGAGCATCGGGGGGCTCGGCGCGAACGTCGCGGGGAAGATCCTGACCGAGGCCGCCATCCTCGGGATGGGGCTGAACGGGGCGGGATTCGCCTCCTACGGGTCGGAAAAGAAGGGGACCCCGGTCAAGGCGAACATCCGGCTCTGCGAGGCCGCCCAGCAGGTACGCATCAACAGCCCGATCGAGGAGCCGCACGT
The DNA here is from genome assembly GCA_020346465.1 of Deltaproteobacteria bacterium. Taxonomy (GTDB): domain Bacteria; phylum Desulfobacterota; class Deferrimicrobia; order Deferrimicrobiales; family Deferrimicrobiaceae; genus CSP1-8. The sequence continues at coordinate 104,313 of CP070783.1, read as the reverse complement.
GCTGGCGATCTTCCACGAGGCGCTGGCCAAGTCGGTGCCCGTGACGGCGGGGGCGGTCCCCGGCAAGACGACCGTCCTCCTGAACACCCGGAAGACGCCGAAGGAGGCGAGGGACTTTCTCAAGCTCGAGGGAGGAAAGATCGGCGTGGTGGACGCGATGGAGATCGCGATGGCCACCGGATCCCGGGTCAACATGGTCATGATGGGGGCGATCACCCGGGCGGCGGGCTTCTTCGAGTGGAAGGCCCTCGAGGATGCCGTCCGGGAGGCGTTCGGGAAGAAGTACCCGGCCCTCATGAAGGGAAACCTCGAGGCGCTCAAGCGCGGCTGCGACGAGGTGAAGATCGAGGAGATCCCCGTCGACGGGAAGTACCCCGCGTCGCCGTTCCGGCGCGAAGAGCCCAAGCTCGGCTACGAGAACGCGCCGATGGGAGGGACGATCTACGAGGTGGGGAACATGCGGTTCAAGGACCTGTCCACGAGCCGGACGGGGATGATCCCCCTGTTCCTTCTCGAAAAATGCACCCGGTGCGGCGAGTGCGACATCACCTGCCCGGACTACTGCTTCGTCTGGGAGCGCGGCAAGGACCCGAAGACCGGCAAGGACGGGATGGTGCTCCTGGGGATCGACTACCAGTATTGCAAGGGGTGCCTGCGCTGCACGAACATCTGCAAGTTCGGCGCCCTCGTCCCCGCGAAGGAGGCGGAGCAGGACATGGAAGCGATCACCGTGAAACTGAAAGCCCGGAAATAAGGACCGGAGGAGAGGGAGATGCCCGAAACGGCGAAAAAGAGGGTTGCGCGGCCGGCGCAGGACGTGGTCGTCCAGAGCGGCAACGAGATCGCGGCGATGGCGGCCAAGCATGTCAACTACCACATCATGGGGTACTACCCCATCACTCCCTCCACCGAGATCGCCGAGACCCTCGACGCGATGAAGGCGGAAGGGGAGCACACCATCCGGATGATCCCGGGAGACGGCGAGCACGGGGCGGCGGGGATCTGTTTCGGGGCGACCACGGCGGGGGGGCGGGTCTTCAACGCCACCTCGGCGAACGGCCTCCTGTTCGCCTTCGAGCAGCTGCCGGTCCAGTCGGGCACGCGGTTCCCCATGGTGTTCAACATCGTCACCCGGTCGGTGTCGGGCCCGCTCGACATCCGCGGCGACCACAGCGACATCATGCTGGCGATGAACACCGGCTGGATCGTCCTGATGGCCTCCGATGTCCAGGCGGTCTACGACATGAACATCATGGCGCCCCGGATCGGCGAGGAGATGTCGGTCAGGCTCCCGGTGATGGTGGCCTTCGACGGCTTCTTCACGTCCCACCAGAAGCGCCGCGTGGAGATCTTCTCCGACATGCAGGTCGTCCAGGACTTCCTCGGCCCCTTCGTCCCGACGGTCACGTCGGTCGACCCGAGAACGCCGGTGACGATCGGCCCGTACATGAACGACCCCGACCTCATCAACAACAAGAAGCAGCAGTCCGATGCGATCATCCGGTCGCATGCGGTCATCCGCAAGGTCTTCGCCGAGTTCGAGGCGCTCTCCGGCAGGAAGTACGATTTCCTCGACCTGTACCGGATGGAAGATGCCGAGGCCGCCCTGTTCATCCTCAACTCCGCGGCGGAGACCGCCAAGGAGGCGGTGGACGCCCTGCGGAAGGAGGGGAAGAAGGTAGGCCTGATCCGTCCGAACGTCATCCGGCCCTTTCCGCTGGAGGAGGTCCGGCAGGTCTTGCGCAAGGTCAAAGGACTGGTGGTGGCCGACCGGCAGGACAACTACGGCGCCTACGGAGGCGCGATGGCGCTCGAGGTCAAGGCGGCGATCCAGGGCGTCAAAGGAAACGAGACGATGGTCGCTTCGCGGATCTACGGCATCGGAGGGAAGGAGTTCTTCGTGGAAGACGCCGAGGCGATGCTCCGCGAGGCGCTCGAGATCGCGCGGACGGGGAAGGTCCAGGTCCCGTACGACTACTTCGGGGCGAACCCCGGGGAAAAAGGGTTCACGCCCGCGGTCGCCTTTGCGCCCATCACCGAGAAGGAATCGTCGGGTTTTACCCGTGTCGAGGTCACCCCGGAGGGGAAAGTGGAAGCGAGAGGGATCAACGTCCGGGCGCTCACGGAACGTCCGAAGCGGCTCTCTCCCGGCCACGGCGCCTGCCCCGGCTGCGGCATCTTCGTCAACCTCAACCAGTTTCTGAAGGGCATCGAGGGGTTCGTGACCGTCCTGTTCCACACCGGCTGCGGGATGGTGGTGACGACGGGGTACCCCTACACGTCGCACAAGGTCACCTACATCCACAACCTCTTCCAGAACGGGGCCGCGACCCTCTCGGGCGTCGTCGAGATGTTCGAGGAGCGCAAGAAGCGCGGCGAGATCCCGGAGGAGGAGAAGATCACCTTTCTCATGGTGACCGGCGACGGCGGCCACGACATCGGGATGGGACCCTCCATCGGGGCGGCGATGCGCGGGCACCGGATGATCATCATCGAGTACGACAACCATGGGTACCAGAACACGGGCTCCCAGCTTTCCTTCACGGTGCCGATGGGGCACTCCACGTCGACGTCGAACTACGGGCCGTACCAGCACGGCAAATCCACGCACCACAAGGACACGGCGCAGATCTTCTCTGCGTGCAACATCCCGTACGTCTTCACGGCGGCGGAGAGCAACCACCGCGACATGATCCGGAAGGCGGTCAAGGCGCAGAAGTACGCGGAAGAAGGGCTTGTGTTCGGCAAGCTCATCTCGATGTGCCCTCTCGCCTGGCGCACCGAGGAGCGGATCTCCGTCCCGATCATCCAGGCCGCGGTGGACAGCTGCTTCTTCCCCCTCTACGAGATCGAGCGGGGGATCACGACGATCAACTACGACCCGGAGGAGAAGGGGAAGAAGGTGCCGGTGTCCGACTGGATCAAGCAGATGGGAAAGACCAGGCACCTGCTCAAGACGGAGTGCAAGCCGGAGCTCGAGGCGATCCAGGCCGAGGTGGACCGGCGGTGGGCGCGCCTGAAGGAGATGCACAAGAACCCGCTTCTGTAGCGCTTGCAGCACAGCCCGGATCGGAATTCCCGGGGGACGCCAACCCCCGGGTTTTTCCTTTTTTGGGAAAAGTTTTACCTTCTGTTGGCGCAAGGTGAATCCCGGCCTTAAAACCCTCCATCTAAACATAAATGAAAACGGGAGCCTTGAATTTCTTCCCCGGGTGGTACCGATATTGCTTTTTCCCCGGGTAAAGGAGAGATCAGGATTTTGGGGGAGACACGGTACATAATGAGTTCCCTGCACCACATATTGATTTCGCATCCGGAGCCGGAGGGGAGAAGCCCCCCGTGGTACCTGCCGTTCGGCGCCCTCCTCCTGGCCTGCCTTCTCTTCTCGTCGCCAGGCTACCAG
>CP070783.1:81553-100810 GCA_020346465.1 Deltaproteobacteria bacterium | reverse complement strand
GGATCAGCACACCCCCGATCGTGGGGTCCACCGCGTTCACCAACAGACCCTTCTTCAGAAGATCCTGACCCACGATCGCGCTGAACGGAAATAGACGCATACGGTCTCTCACATTCCTGGATGGGAAGAAGGAAAGGCGCCCCTGCCGGGTCCTGTCCACCGGGGGGCTTCCTTTCGGATCAGGCCCGGAACGGCTCCTCCCCCGCGGGAATCGCCTCGAGGAATTCGGCGAGGTGCTCCTCGATGTTCGGAGGGACCGTCTCCGGCACCGTGCCCCCGTTCTGGGCGCGAAGGAACGCGCCGCACGTCTCGCACCGGTCGCGGTGCGTATCGAACAGCAGGGAGAGAGAGGAAGAAAGCCGTCCTTCCCGAAACGCCCGGAGGAGTTCCTCGACCTGCCCCCTCTGCTCCTCGGCAGCCATCCGCCGGTATTTGTCGATCCCCTGGTGACGCTCCTTCGCTTTCGCGATTACGAACGTCCTCAGCCGTTCCCGGAACTCTTCGGGGATCTCGGAGAGCTGGACCTGCCGGGAGATGATCCGCGTCGTGTCGTAGGTATTCAGGAAATTCGTGCAGGAGTCGCACATCGCGATGTGCGCCTTCAGGTCTTTCCGGAGGTGCTCCTCCATGGACCCGTCGATATACTCCCCCAGCAGGTAGACCAGCTCCTTGCAGTTCATAGCGGTTATGCCGTCTTCCCTTCCTGCAGGTACCGGGAGAGCTGTTCCCGCAGGAACAGGCGCGCCCTGTGAAGACGCGATTTCACTGCGGGGACCGTCAGGCCCAGAATCTGCGCGGTTTCCTCGTTCGACATCCCTTCCACATCGCTCAGGACGAAGACCACCCGGTACTTCTCGGAAAGTTCGTCCGTGAATTTCTTGATGACTTTGCCCAGCTCCTTGTCGAGCATCTTCCGCTCGACCTCCTTGCTCCAGTCCTCCACCGGATTCGTGTGCATCCCGTCCTCGGTGAAGACCGGCATGAACTCCTCGATCGATACCGTCTCCTGCCGGCGCTTCCCCCGAAGCCGCATCAGGCAGGCGTTCACGCAGATGCGGTAGATCCAGGAGTAGAGCGCCGAGTTCCCCTTGAACGTGTGCGCCTTCTGGAAGACCGTCAGAAATACGTCCTGGGTCGCCTCCTCCGCGTCGCTCTCGTTCTTCAGGATCGACATCGCGAGGCCGTAGATCTTTCCGTGGAACCGGTCGAACAACGCCTCGACGGCCTCGGGAGACCCCTTCCGAAGCTCCTTTAGCAAAACGTTGTCATCGAGCAACCGCTCGGCGGGCATGCTCGTCTCCTGTTTAGATTCGGCCATGGGGACCTGGTTTCGGATCTTTTCCCTGAAGGTCAACAATTACCATGTTTTTCCCCGAAGGCGCAAGGACCGGCTCCCGCCGTCCGGATCCCCGAATCGCGCTTGGCCGCGGGGGGGATTTCCCTTACAATCAGAGAAAACGCCGGTTTTCTGCGGCATGTCGGGAGATCCAAGTGAAATTGCACCGGAGCAGTTATCTCCTCACCGCCCTGGTGGTCGCCGGGGCCCTCACCTTTCTTGTTTCCCTGGCCCGACGAAAAAGGATCCTGTCGCCCCTCCCGTACTCCGGCCCGGCCGGCGGGGAAAGGGAAGGGGAGTTCGAGCTCTTCATCGGCTCGTAGGGAAGATCTCAGGAAATATATTCCATCTTCACGAGGCGGACGAGAATCTTCTTCCGCCCGGACCCGGGAAAGAAAACGGTGATCTTGCGGTTGTCCCCCTCCCCCTCCGACGCTTCGATTCTTCCCTCGCCGAAGACGGGGTGACGAACGCGCAGCGGCCGGGGGGCGGCAGGCGCCTGCGCCTTCCCCTCCCGGGAAGGATCCCGCTCCGGGCGCGGGCCCGGGGGGCGGGCCTCCCCGCGTTGTGCCCTCCCCAAGGGGGCGGACGCCCCTTCCCAACGGAGCAGCGCGGGGGGAATCTCGGACAGAAACCTCGACGGAGAGGCGTCCCGGAACGCCCCGAAAAGGGCCCGGCGGCGGGCGAAGGAAAGGGCCACCCTCTCCCGGGCGCGGGTCAGGCCGACATAGAAGAGCCGGCGCTCCTCCTCCACGTCGACGGTCGAGCCCGTGGAGCGGGTGTGGGGGAGGAGGCCCTCCTCGAGCCCGACGAGGAACGAGACGTCGAACTCCAGTCCTTTTGCGTTGTGCAAGGTCATCAGGTGGACGGCGTCGATCCCGTTCCCGCTCTCCTCCGGCGGCTGGAGCGAAACCCTCTCGAGGAAATCCCGCACTCCTTCCTCGCCGCTTCCGGGGACGGAGTCCGCCAGGCGGATGAGTTCCTCGACGTTCTCCCGGTCCTCCAGTCTCCCTCCCCCCGCCCGCACCCTGTCCCCGCCCTCCTCCCCCTCGGCGAGCCAGGGCAGGTACCCGGCCCCGGCCAGGAGGGAGCGGAGCGCATCGCCTCCCCGCCTGCCCGGCAGCTCCTCCCTCCACTTCTCCCGGAAGGAAAGGAGGGAGGCGACCGCGGAAATCCGCGCAAGCCCCCAGGAGAGCGGCTTGTCCGCCTTCTTCGCCTCCGCGCGCGCACGCGACAGCGCCGCCTCCCCCACCCCGCGCCTGGGGGCCGCAAGAAGCCGCTTCAGGGAGACCGGGTCGTCGGGATTCAGGAACCATCGCAGGTAGGCAACCGCGATGCGCACCGGTGCCCGGTCGTAGAAGGAGAGCGCCCCGCGCAGGAGGTACGGGATCCCCGCCCGCCGCAGCGCGTCCTCGACTGCCCGGGACTGCGCGTTGACACGGTAGAACACGGAAATGCGGGAGGGGAGAGTCCCCCGTCGGATCTCTTCCGCCACGACTCCGGCTACCCCCCCCGCCTCCGCGTCCGCATCCTCGAAGGCCCGCACCCGGGGGGGCTCTCCCCCGCCGCGCGCGGCGAGGATCCTCTTCTCCCTTCGCTGGCTGTTCCTTCCGATCACCTGTTCCGCCGCAAAGAGAATCGAGGCCCTTGAGCGGTAGTTGGTCCCCAGGTGCAGTACGGTGGCCCCCGGGTGGTCCTGCTCGAACGAGAGCATCGGCCCGGCCGACCCGCCCCGCCACCCGTAGATCGACTGGTCCTCGTCCCCCACGGCGCAGTACGATTCGGCCCCCAGGCCGATCCTTCCCGCCAGCTCGGCCTGCCCCCGGTCGACGTCCTGGAACTCATCCACGAGCAGGTGGCGAATCTCGCCCCGGACGGCATCCTGGACGTCCGGGGCCTCCCGGAAGAGGGCGACGGGAAGCCGGATGAGGTCCGCGAAATCGACGGCACCCGCTGCCGCCAGGGAATCCCCATACGCTTTCCCCACCGCGACGGCCTTGTCCACGAAGGGCCACCCCGCGGAGACCGCCGCCGCCTCGATCGGGATTCCCTCCCGCTTGGCCCGTTCGATCAGTCCTGCCATCCGGACCGCCGGGAACTTCTTCTCGTCGATATCGGCATCTTTGAGGATCTGCCGGATCAGATCGAGCTGGTCCCGCCCGTCGTAGATGACGAACCCGCGGGAGAGGCCGATTCTTCCCCCGAACCGTCGCAGCAGATTCGCGCCAAACGCGTGGAACGTCCCCAGCCGGGGCAGGGGATCGCCCGGCGCCCCGGCGTCTGCCGCCGCTGCCACCCGTTCGCGCATTTCGTCGGCAGCCCGGTTGGTGAAGGTGATTCCGAGGATCTGCCGGGGGGGAACGCCTTCCCGGAGGAGCCGGGCAATCCGCGCCACGATGACGCGGGTCTTCCCCGAGCCCGCGCCGGCCACCAGGAGGAGCGGCCCGGACCGGTGCAGCACGGCCCGCCTTTGGTCGGCGTCGAGACCGGACAGGAGAGGATCTGTCGCCACAAGGGAGGTAGGATAGGCCCGCCGGATTCGCATTGCAAGCACGAAGGAAGGGGAAAACTCCCCGTCCCTCCAGCGGAAACTCTTATCCCTCTTTTCCCGGTCCGGGCGATTCATGGGTTGACGGAACACGGATAATGGGGAGAATGTCTTATGATGGGGAAAATGACCGGGAGTCAGATGAAACGGGTACTCGCTCTTCTTCCCGTGTCTATCGCTCTCTTGTTGATCAGTCTTTACGTCATCCAGCGCCCTTTACAGGTGGATTCTTCCCTCGTTCCTTCCGAACAGACATCCGTCGTCTCCCCCAAAATCGAGGGCGTGGTAAAGCCGGGAGAGACCATGTTCGACATCTTCAAAAACAACGGGCTGGATCTCAATGAACTGTTCCGCCTCGGAGAGGCAACCGCCGACGTCCACCGGCTTCGGGAGATCGCCACGGGACAACCGTACAAGATCGAGCTGGGGCCGGACAACGTCGTTCTTTCGCTCACGTACCAGATCAACGACGACGAACTGCTCACCATCACCCGTTCCGATCCCGGGTTCCGGGCGGAAAAAATCACGCTTCCGTATGAGACAAAGGAGAGGAAACTCGGGGGGGTCATCGAGAGCAACCTCTACGACGCCCTGGGCAACGACGGGGAGGCGGCCATGCTGGCGTACGGGCTCTCCGACATCTTCTCCTGGGACATCGACTTCACGACCGACCTGCGCAAGGGCGACACCTTCAAGATCGTCGTGGAGGAACTCTGGCGGGACGGCCGCTTCCACCGGTACGGCAACATCCTTGCCGCCGAGTTCACCAACGACGGGAACACGCACCGGGCGTTCCGGTACGAGGAGCAAGACGGGCGGGCCGGCTACTACGACGAGGAAGGGAAATCGCTGCAGCGCTCCTTCCTGAAAGCCCCGCTGAGCTACCGCCGCATCAGCTCCGGATTCAGCTACAGCCGGAGACATCCGATCCTCAAGATCCGCAGGCCCCACCTGGGCATCGACTACGTCGCGCCTTCGGGCACACCGGTATCGGCCCTGGGCGACGGCACCGTGCAGCTCGCCGGGTACAAGGGGGCCAACGGCAACCTCGTGATCCTCCGGCACCCGAAAGGGTTCACCACCTACTACGGCCATCTCCGGAAGATCCGGAAGGGGATCCGTCCCGGCGCCCGGGTCTCGCAGGGCGATGTCATCGGGTACGTCGGGGCCACGGGCCGGGCCACCGGCCCCCACCTCGATTTCCGGATGAAGAAAGGGAACCGGTTCGTCAACCCGCTCCGGGTAAACCTTCCGCGCAGGGGGGGGATCCCGAAGCAGCTCCTCGCCGACTTCGACAAGGTCCGGTCCGCACTCGGGCTCGAGCTGGCCTCGATCGTCCCCGCCCCACGGGTGCCGGGACCGGAACCTGTGGAGCGGAAGGTCGCGTCGGACCGCTGAGACGGGCTCCGGCCGCTACTCCAGGATTTCCGTGCCGGGGTTCTTCCCCCGCCACTTCTCCCACGTCGTGTCCTCGGAAGAACGCTTCGGGAGCCAGCGCCTGAAATACCGTCCCTGGATCCCCATCAGCCCCTTCCGGTACGGATACCACAGCGTGTCCGTCTCCCGGTCGACCAGTACGAAGGTGTTCCGGTAGGTCCACCCGGAAGGGACGAGCGTCAGCGTCTTCCCGTCTATCCGGCGGCTGTACACAGCCGCTAGGTCGACGAGCGGTCAATAGGCGACGGCGATCTCCATCCCTCCCAGCGCGCTGTTGGCAACCTCGTGTCTGCTCAGGCGGGGGACGGAGTATGCGCGTCTCTCGGTCCCTTCCGCGACCCCGATGACGCGAAGGTTCCCGGGGAGATCGCGCCCCTCTTTGCGGACGCCGGAGTCGTCAAGCGGGGTGAAGGCGTCTCTCCCGATCCCGTACTGGAACCCTTCCGGGTGAAAGCCGAGAGATTCCGCCTGCGTGACGTCCCACCGCTCGCCTCTCCGGTCCACGATAATGGCCTTCCCTCCTTCCCGGAACACCGATGCCGCGCGCGCAGGGGCCGCGGCAAACACTCCGGCCAAACAGAGAAGGACGATCCACGGAACGAAGCGTCGAATACCCATGTCGGCCCTCCGAAGAACCGTTCCTGTCCCGCATGTTCGTCGCCCGGGACCGGAAACCCTTTCACGCCTTCGGTCGGTAAGGAACGCAGGGGGAAAGACCGCGGGGAATCGTCCTCCCTACAATTGCGACTCGATGGGAAGCAGACGCAGGAACCCGGTGCCGAACCGTTTCCAGAATCCCGTGTAGGGTTCCACGGCAAAGGTCTGCGGCTGGCCGTCGACGAGGCCGTGCCAGAGAAGGCTCTCCGACCCGTCCTCGTCCCGTTTCAGCTCCAGACGAAACGCCAGCCGTTCGATGTTTTTATCGAACCAGTCCCCCATCTCTTCCGCGATCTCCCGGGAATCGAGCACGACGCCGATTTCCGTATTGTGGACCAGGGCCCGGGGATCGAGGTTCAGGGAGCCGATGAAGACCTGCTCGCGGTCGAACACGAACGATTTGGCGTGCAGGCTGGCCTTGGACGAGCCTCCCGTCCCCTTCTTCTCTTTCCGTCGCTCCCGGGTCAGCCTCTTGTTCATCTCGTACAGCTCGACCCCGCCGCGGAGCAGCGGCTTCCGGTATTTTGCATAGCCGGAATGCACGATGCTCACGTCGTTCGAGGCGAGCGAGTTGGTCAGGATGCGAACCCGCACGCCCCGTTCGACCAGCTGCGTCAGAAACGCGGTCCCCGCCTTTCCGGGCACGAAATAGGGGGAGAAGAGGATCAATTCCTTGTCGACCCCCTCCACGAACGGCCTGAGTTGCGGGGCCAGATGAAGTTCCGTTTTGCCGGCATCGTGGAGAAGCTTTTCCGGCTGGTCGTAGACGACGACGGCATCTCCCCAGGAGAATTGCACCTCGTCATCCCGGAGCTTTCGGGCCAGGTCGGAATTGCGCAAGGCCTGAAGGTAGGCAGAATCGGCCTGCCCGGCGACAAAATCGCGCAACTGCCGACTTTTTTCCTCGACCTGTTCCGGGGTCGGCGGCGTATCGACAAGGGCCGATACGGGATAGGCCAGTTCGCTGTTCCAGTACCGATCGAAGGCGGTCGACACCTCCCGGGCAGCCGGCCCGACGGCGATGACGTCCAGGTCCGCGAACTCCAGGTCCGGATCGGCCTCGAAGTATTCGTTGCCGATGTTGCGCCCGCCGAGGATCGTTACCTGGCCGTCGACCGTGAACGACTTGTTGTGCATCCGGCGGGTCACGGAGCCCATCCGCGTCACGAACTGGGAGATTCTGCCCGTCTTGCGGCTGAACGGATTGAAGATGCGGACTTCCAGGTTGGGGTGGCTGTCTGCGGCAGCGATGCTAAAATCCCGGCCTTCAAGATCCATGTCGTCGACCAGCAGACGGACCCGGACCCCGCGGTCGGCCGCCTTGAGCAGCTGGTCGGTCAGCAGCCGGCCGACGAGGTCGGCATGGTACAGGTAATACTGCACGTCGATGCTGCGTTCGGCGAGGTGGGCGAAGACGGCACGGGCCACGAAGGCATCCAGGCCTTCGCCCAGCAGGTAAAATCCGGATTTCCCCGGATGCGCCGCTATTTCGTCGGCAAATTCTTTGCCGATGAAGGTATCCCCCGTATCGGTGTAGGCAAACGATTCGGGGCGGTTCACGTTCTCCGGCAGGGTGGCGCAGCCGGCAAGCAGGATCGTCCCCGCGGCGGCCACAAGGAACGTCCGCAAACGGCTCCCTGCAGGCATCATCATCCCTCCACACTAAAGGATGATATCCCCCCGGGCAAGCGGTTACCGATCGCCCGTTCAATGCGGGGTCGCGGCGATTCCGGGCCGGGGGCGCCTACTCCACCGTGACGCTCTTGGCGAGGTTTCGAGGCTGGTCGACGTCGGTGCCTTTGAGCACCGCCATGTGGTAGGCCAGAAGCTGCAGCGGGACCACCTCGAGGATCGGGAGGGCAAGCGGTCCGCACGGCGGCAGGAAGAAGACATCCTCCGCCTTCCGGAGAAGGTCGGTGTCCCCTTCGGTTCCCAGAGCGATCACGCGCCCTCCGCGGGTGCGCGCCTCCTCGAGGTTGGAAACGGTCTTCTCGTACGTGTCCCCTTTGGAGCAGAGGACCAGCACCGGCATCCGCTCGTCGATCAGGGCGATCGGCCCGTGCTTCATTTCGCCGGCAGGGTACCCTTCCGCGTGGATGTAGGAGATCTCCTTGAGCTTGAGCGCACCTTCGAGCGCGATCGGGTAGGAGAGCCCGCGCCCCAGGTAGAGGAAATCCCGGGAGTCCTTGTACTTGCGGGCGAGCCCCGCGATCTCCTCCTCCCTTTTGAGCACCTCCTCGATCTTGCGCGGCAAATCGCTGAGGTCCAGGAGGTGGGATCCTGCCTCCTGCGGGGTCATTGCCCCCCGGGCCCTCCCGAGATGCACCGCCAGCAGGTAGAGCGCCGCCAGCTGCGTCGTGAACGCCTTGGTGGACGCCACCCCGATCTCCGGGCCTGCGTGGGTGTAGATCACCCCGTTGGACTCCCGCGCGATCGTGGAGGAGACGACGTTGCAGATCGCCACCGAGAACGCCCCCTTGCGCCTGGCCTCCCGCAGGCCCGCCAGCGTGTCCGCCGTCTCGCCGGACTGGGAGATCGGAACGCAGAGGGTCCCCTTCTCCACCACGGGATTCCGGTACCGGTACTCCGAGCCCAGGTCGACCTCCACCGTCAGGCGCGCGAGCCCCTCGATCAGGAACTTCCCGATCAGGCCGGCGTGCCAGGAGGTGCCGCAGGCGACGATGAGCACCCGCGAGAGGGCGCGCAGCTCCTCCTCCCCGAGCGGAAGCGTGTCGAAGAAGATCTCGCCGGTTTCCGGGTGGACCCGCCCCGCCAGCGTGTCCAGGATCGCCCGCGGCTGCTCGTGGATCTCCTTGAGCATGAAGTGGCGGTAGCCGCCCTTCTCCGCCATGACGGGAGACCAGTCGATGTAGACCGTCGGGCGCTCCTTCGGGCTCCCGGAGAAATCGGTCAGCCTCAGGCCTTCCGGGCCGGCGATGACGATCTCCCCGTCCTCGAGAAAGAGAGCGTTGCGGGTGTAGGAAAGCAGGGGGGGGAGGTCCGAGGCGAGAAAGGTCTCCCCCTCGCCCACCCCCACGACCATCGGGCAGTTGAGCCGGGCCCCCACCAGCGTCCCCGGCTCCGTTTCGGAGAGGCAAAGGAAAGCGTACGACCCGTGAAGCGCGGCCACCGTCTTGCGGACGGCCTCCTCGAGGCGAAGCCCTCCGGAGACATACTCGTCCACCAGGTGGGCGATCACCTCGGTGTCGGTCTCCGAGACGAAATTCCGTCCCTTCGCGGTCAGGAGTTCCTTGAGCGTGCGGTGGTTCTCCACGATCCCGTTGTGGACGACCGCCACCCGCCCTGTCTTGTGGGGGTGGGCGTTATCGTCCGACGGCCGGCCGTGGGTCGCCCACCGGGTGTGCCCGACGCCGCACGTTCCGTTGACCGGGTCGCGGGCGACAAGGTCCAGCAGGCGCGAGATCTTCCCCTCGCTCTTCCGGATGACGATCTCCCCCCCGTCGCAGACGGCCACCCCCGCGGAATCGTACCCCCGGTACTCCAGCCGGCGAAGACCGTCCAGGAGGATCTCCCCGCACTGCCTGGGACCTGTGTATCCCACGATCCCGCACACGGTTCAGGCCTTCTTTTTCGGAGGGGGGATCTTGAGCCCCGCCTTCCGGGGCAGATCCGGCATCTTCCGGATCACCCAGTCGGCGATGTTTTTCTGCTCCACCCGGGCCAGGGCCAAGGCGAAAGGCGGGACATCCCGGGTGATGGTCGCGCCCGCCCCGACGAGAGCCCCTTTTCCGATCGTGACCGGGGCGACGAACTGCGTGTCGCTGCCGACGAAGACCCCGTCGCCGATCACGGTCGTGTGCTTGGCAAGCCCGTCGAAGTTGCAGGTGATCGTCCCCGCGCCGATGTTGGCTTTCTTCCCCACGATCGAGTCTCCGATATAGGAGAGGTGGTTCGCTTTCGACCCTTTCCCGAAACGGGTTTTCTTCATCTCCACGAAATTGCCGATGCGGGCGTCTTCACCGACATCGACCCCCGGCCGCAAGTGGGCGAACGGCCCAAGGATCGCGCCTTTCCGGACGTGCGAATCGGTGAGCACCGAGTACGGCTTCAGCTGCGCGCCGTCGTCCACCCTGCAGTTCTCCACCACGCAGCCCGCCTGGATCCTGACCCCCTTCCCGATCCTCGTCTTCCCGAGAAGCACCACCCCGGGCTCGATCACCGAGTCGGCCCCCACGGACACTTCCGGCTCGATGTAGGTGCCGTCCGGCACCGGGAACGTCACCCCGGCGTCCATCAGGGCATCGATCTTCGCCCGCCGCAGGACCTCGGTCGCCTCGGCAAGCTCCTTCCGGGAGTTGATCCCGCGCACCTCGTCCGGGTTGCCGGCGACGACGGGGACGACGATCTTCCCCTCCTGGAGGGCCTGCACGACGAGATCGGTCAGGTAGAACTCCCTCTGCACATTGACGTCCGTCAGGCGCGGGAGGTTCCTCCGCAGGAACTTCCGGTCGAAGACGTACGTCCCCGAGTTCACCTCCCGGATCTTCCGGATCTCGGGACCGCCGTCCCTCTCCTCGACGATGCGGGCGACGGTGCCGTCCGGGCCCCTCACCACCCGGCCGTACCCGGAGGGGTCGGGCAGGATCCCGGTCAGCACGGACGCGGCCGCCTTCCTGCGTCGCCTGGCCGCGATGAGTCCGCGGATGGTCCGGGGGCGCACGAGCGGGGCGTCCCCGCACAGGACGACAACCTCGTTCGCCCGGGAGGACAGCACGGAAAGTCCGCAGCGGGCGGCGTCTCCCGTTCCCAGCTGGTTCTCCTGGATCGCGACCTTCCCGCCGAACTCCTCCACGACCCCGAGAACCTTCTCCCGTCCCTTTCCGAGCACGAAGACGATCTCGGCGACTCCGGCCCCCCTGGCGGCCTGCGCGACGTGCCAAAGCATCGGCTTGCCCGAAACAGCGTGTGCCACCTTGGGAAGGGAGGAACGCATCCTCTTCCCCTGGCCCGCCGCAAGAATGATCGCAGAGATCTCCGCCATGGACCTCCCTCTCTCCGGAATGGTACAATTCCCACCGTCTTGCCGTAGGTAAGTGTACCCGGTTTCCCCGGGAAAAGGGAACGCCGAAAGTGACGAATATCAAGGATGCCCTGGACAGGATCGAGAAGGACCTCGGCGAGCTGAAGCGCCAGTACGACCTCTTTTTCCAGGGGGTCAGACGGACCGAGCCCCAGGACGAGCGCAAGGGCGTGGAGTGGATGGTCAAGCGGCTGGGGCAGCGGAAACTGCCGAACACGCTGGACCAGTTCCGGTTCAACTCCCTGCAGAGCAAATTCTTTTCCTACACGAACCTCTGGATCCGGATGGTTCGGGACATGGAGGAGGGACGGCTCGCGCGGGACACCCGGGGGAATCTCGTCCGCACGAAAGCCCGCGCGGGGGACCCGGTCCCCCCGGACCACCTCGACAGGGTGCTCGAGCAGCTCAGGGACGCCCGGCGGGAGTGCGGCCTCTCCACGGACACGAAGGATCTCGACTCCCTCCGGGAGATGCTGCGGTCCCGCGCCGCCGAAATCGCCGGGAGGTCCGGGGACCGGCAGGTCGAGTTCCGCGTCACGATCGAGGGGGGAAAGCCGAAAGTCAAGGCGGGACTTCGGTAGCTATTCGGCGGCGGCCATCCGGACGATCGCCCTCTGGAGGGCACCCCACATCTTGGTGTACGAAGCGTCGTCCATCGACAGGTCCTTGAGGGCGACCTCGGCCCGATCGTAGGCCCGGCGCGCGCGGTCGACGTCGATCTCCTCCGCCTTCTCCGCGACATCCGCCATGACGACCACCCGGTCCGCCGTCACCTCCGCGAACCCGCCGCCCACCGCCACCTTCCTCACCTCGTCCCCCTTCCGGTAGCGGAGCACCCCGATGGAAAGGATCGCCAGGAACTGGGTATGTTCGGGCAGCACCCCGAACTCCCCTTCGTAGCCGGGGGCTATGACCTCGTCCACCTCCTCGGAAACCAGGAGGCGCTCCGGGGTAACCAGTTCCAGCTTGACCGTCGAAGCCATCGCGCTCTTCCCCCCTATACCGTGGCGAGAAGCTTCTTCCCCTTCTCGATCGCTTCCTCGATCGTCCCGACCATGTAGAAGGCCTGCTCGGGGAGGTCGTCGTGCTTGCCCTCGACGATCTCCTGGAAGGACTTGATCGTGTCCTCGAGGCGCACGTACTTGCCCGGGATGCCGGTGAACTGCTCGGCGACGAAGAACGGCTGCGACAGGAACCGCTGGATCTTGCGGGCGCGGGAAACGAGCAGCTTGTCATCCTCCGAGAGCTCGTCC
This sequence comes from Deltaproteobacteria bacterium, assembly GCA_020346465.1. Taxonomy (GTDB): domain Bacteria; phylum Desulfobacterota; class Deferrimicrobia; order Deferrimicrobiales; family Deferrimicrobiaceae; genus CSP1-8. The sequence goes on along the minus strand of CP070783.1, from coordinate 88,538 downwards.
ATGCCGAGGATCGCGATGATGTCCTGGAGGTCCTTGTACCGCTGGAGGACTTTCTGCACCGAGCGCGCCACCTGATAATGCTCCTCTCCCAGGACCAGCGGCGAGAGGATCCGCGACGTGGAGTCGAGGGGGTCGACCGCCGGATAGATGCCGAGCTCCGCGATCTGCCGGGAAAGAACGGTCGTCGCGTCGAGATGCGAGAAGGTCGTCGCCGGCGCGGGGTCGGTCAGGTCGTCCGCAGGGACGTAGATCGCCTGCACCGAGGTGATCGATCCGCTCTTGGTGGAGGTGATGCGTTCCTGCAGTTCCCCGAGGTCGGTCGAGAGGGTCGGCTGATAACCGACGGCGGACGGAATCCGGCCCAGCAGCGCGGACACCTCGGAGCCGGCCTGGGTGAACCGGAAGATGTTGTCGATGAAGAGGAGCACGTCCTGCCCCTCCTCGTCGCGGAAATATTCCGCGGCGGTCAGCGCCGACAGTCCGACGCGGGCACGCGCCCCGGGGGGCTCGTTCATCTGCCCGAACACCAGGCAGGCCTTCTCGAGGACCTTGGACTCCTTCATCTCGAGCCACAGGTCGTTCCCCTCGCGCGTGCGCTCCCCCACCCCGCCGAACACGGAGTAGCCGCCGTGCTCGATCGCGATGTTGTGGATCAGCTCCATGATGACGACGGTCTTCCCCACGCCCGCGCCGCCGAACAGGCCGATCTTCCCCCCCTTGGAGTAGGGAGCCAGAAGATCGACGACCTTGATGCCGGTCTCGAGAATCTCGACCTTGGTCGACTGCTCCTCGAAGGAGGGGGGATGCCGGTGGATCGGATACCGCTTCCGGGTGGTGATCTCCCCCATCTCGTCGACGGGATCCCCGATCACGTTCATGATGCGGCCGAGCGTCTCGGGGCCGACGGGAATGGTGATCGGGCCGCCCGTGTCGATCGCGTCCATCCCCCGCACCAGGCCTTCGGTGGAGTCCATGGCGACGCAGCGGACGACGTTGTCGCCCAGGTGCTGGGCCACCTCGACCGTGAGATTCCCCTCCTGGTCGCTGATGCTCGGGTTGGAGAGCTTGACCGCGTTATAGAGCGCCGGCAGCCGGCCGGCCTCGAACCGGACGTCGACGACGGGTCCGATCACCTGGACGATGTTTCCCTTGTTCATGGGTTCCCTTTCCTCCTTCGCAATCGTGCGTATGGTTACCCTTTGAGCGCCTCGGCCCCGCCGATGATCTCCATCAGCTCCTTGGTGATGGCGGCCTGCCGCGCGCGGTTCATCTGCAGCGTGAGGCGGGAGATCATCTCCACCGCGTTGTTGGTGGCCGAATCCATCGCCGTCATCCGGGCGCCGTGCTCCCCCGCCACCGACTCAAGGAGCACCCGGAAGATCTGCGCCTCCACATACTTGGGCAACAGGGTCGCCAGGATCTCCTTCTGCGAAGGCTCGTAGAGGTAGTCGATGCCGTCCGCAGCAGCGCTCTCCCCGGCCTGCTCGAAGGCGACGGGGAAGAGCTTCTCCATCCGGACGACCTGCGAGATGGCGGACCGGAACTCGTTGAACGCGATGATCACCTCGTCGAACTCCTCCTCCAGGAATCCCCCGATGAGGTCGTTCGCCACCTGCTCGGCATGTCCGTAGGACAGCGTCCCGAGGACGTTGAGGTACTCCTTTCGCATCGGCACCTGCCGGCGGCGGAAGAAGTCGCGGGCCTTCCGGCCGACCCCGAACAGCACAATCTCCTCGGCCCCCCCCCCGTTCTCCCGGAGGAACCGGTTGGCGGCGCGGAGCAGGTTCGAGTTGAACCCCCCGCACAACCCCCGGTCCGAGGTGACCACCAGCAGGGCGACCCTCTTCCTCTCCCGGGACGAAAGGAGCGGGTGGGCGTCCTGGCCGGCCCGCCCGGCGACCGCCTGGACGACCTCCCGCATCTTCCCTGCGTAGGGTCGCGCCGCGACGATGGCATCCTGCGCCCGCTTGAGCTTTGCGGCGGACACCATCTTCATCGCCTTGGTGATCTGCTGGGTGCTTTTTACGCTGCCGATCCGCTTGCGGATCGCGCGGAGGTTCGCCATGGGACCCCGTTACCCTTTCGGTTCGCGTTCCCGCGCTATTCCTGGAAGACGCCCTGGAACTCCTCGAGGGCCGCGTTGAGCCCGGTCTTCAGGTCGTCGTCGATCGTCTTTTTCTCGCGAAGCGCGTCGAGGAGCGCCCCGTGACGGTCCCTCATGTAGGCGGAGAGCTCCGCCTCGTAACGCGTGAGCGAGGAGACCTCGTAGCCGTCGCAGAACCCGTTGGTCGCCGCGAAGACCGTCACGACCTGCTGTTCCACGGGCTGCGGCTCGTACTGGTTCTGCTTGAGGATTTCCACCAGGCGCGCTCCCCGGGCCAGCTGCATCTGGGTGGCCTTGTCGAGGTCCGACCCGAACTGGGCGAACGCGGCCATCTCGCGGTACTGTGCCAGCTCCAGGCGGAGTCTCCCCGCGACCGACTTCATCGCCTTGATCTGCGCGTTGCCGCCGACGCGGGAGACCGACAGCCCGACGTTCACCGCGGGACGGATGCCGGCATAGAACAGGTCGGCCTCGAGATAGATCTGGCCGTCCGTGATGGAGATGACGTTCGTCGGGATGTAGGCGGAGACGTCGCCGGCCTGGGTCTCGATGATGGGAAGCGCCGTCAGCGAACCGCCCCCCTCGTCGTCGGCAAGCTTGGCCGCGCGCTCGAGCAGCCGCGAGTGCAGGTAGAACACGTCGCCGGGGTACGCCTCGCGCCCCGGCGGGCGGCGGAGGAGAAGCGAAAGCTGCCGGTAGGCGACCGCGTGCTTGGACAGGTCGTCGTAGATGCAAAGCGCGTGGCGTCCGCTGTCGCGGTAGTGCTCCCCCATCGTGCACCCGGAATAGGGGGCGATGAAGTTGATCGGGGCGGAGTCGGAGGCGGTCGCGGAGATGATGATCGTATATTCCATCGCGCCGTACTGGCGGAGCTTCTCGACCACCTGGGCGACCGTCGACTGCTTCTGTCCGATCGCGACGTAGACGCAGATGACGCCGGTCCCCTTCTGGTTGATGATCGTGTCCAGCGCCACGGCGGTCTTGCCCGTCTGGCGGTCTCCGATGATGAGCTCCCGCTGCCCGCGGCCGATCGGGATCATCGAGTCGATCGCCTTGAGGCCCGTCTGGAGCGGTTCCTTCACGGGCTGGCGCTTGACGATCCCCGGCGCCTTGATCTCGATGCGTCGGAACTCCTTCGTGTCGATGGGGCCCCGCCCGTCGATCGGCTGCCCGAGGGAGTTCACGACACGGCCGACCATCGCGTCCCCGACCGGCACCTCGACGATGCGCCCGGTCCGCCGGACGACGTCCCCTTCCTTGATCAGCTGGTCCTCCCCCAGGAGCGCGATGCCGACGTTGTCCTCTTCGAGGTTCAGGACCATCCCCCGGACGTCCCCGGGAAACTCGAGAAGCTCCCCCGCCATCGCCTTCTCCAGCCCGTGGACGCGGGCGATGCCGTCGCCGACAGAGAGGACGACGCCGGTCTCCGCGACGTCGACGCGGGTTTCATACCCCTTGATCTGGTTTTTGAGGATCTCCGTGATCTCTTCGGCGCGGATGTTCATGGCGCGTGGCTCACCCCTTCTCTAGATTTTGCCGGATCTGCTGGATCTGCGTGTGGGCGCTCCCGTCGTAGACGGTGGAGCCGACCTTGACGACCATCCCCCCCAGCACACCGGGTTCGACCTTCTCCTCCAGCACGACCTTCCTGCCGGTCCGGTCTTCGAGGACGGAACGGAGCTGGTCGCGCTGGGCCGCCGAAAGCGGCATCGGCACCACGACCTCGACACGCTCGATCCCCTCGAGCTGCTCGATCATCCGGCGCAGCTCCGACACGATCGGGGAGAGGATGGGCATCCTTCCCTTGTCGACCAGCAGGGACAGGAAATTCCTCGTCGAGGGCAAGACCCCGGCGGGAGCGAGGATGGCCTCGAGAGCCGCCTTCTTGTCCCTCCGGTTGATCTGGGCGGCTTCCAACATCTCGCGCAGGGAGGGGGTGTCGGCCACCAGCTTGTCGAACGTCTCCGTCTCCTCCAGGATCTTCCGGGTGTTCCCGTCCTCCCGGCCGATGGCGAGCAGGGCGCGCGCATATCGCCTTGCCAGGCTTCCCCCGATCACCGCACGATCTCCCGGATCCTCTCGAGGTTCTCCCGCACGATTCTCTCCTGGTCCTCCGGGGTGATCGTCTTGGACACGATCTCCTCGGCCGCCCGGGCGGAAAGCTCGGCGGCCTCCCTGCGGAGTTCCGCCCTCGCCTTCTTCACCTCCTGGTCGGCTGCGAACTGCACCTGGGCGTGGAGCCGCTCGACCTCGCCCCGCGCAGCCTCGCGAATCCGGCTTGTCTCCTCGTCGGCCTCGGCGTCCATCTTCCGGTTCATCTCGGCGACGTCCTCGGAGAGGCGGGCCATCCGGGCCTCGATCGCCGCGAGCTTCTCCGCGGCGGATGCCCTCGCCCGGGCCGCCTCGTCGATCGACTTCTTCAGGAGTTCGGAGCGTTCCTTCAGAAAGGAACCGACGGGCGTTCTCAGGAAGTAGACGAGCACCCCCACCAGGATGCCGAAGTTCACGGCCTGCTTGAAGATCTCCCACCACGGAATCCCCGCGTGACCGCCTGCCTCCTCCGCGGCCGCAGCGACCCCGCACCATGCCAGGGAGACGAGAACAAGAATGGCCGTTCTCACGCGAGCTGCCTTCCGAGGACCTTCTCGGCGATCTCCCGCGAAAGGCGCGACACCTCGTCGCGGAGCGCCCGGGCCGCCGTCTCCCTCTCCGTGGCGATCTGCCCCCTCATCTCCGCGATCTGCCGGTTGGTCTCCTCCAGGACGGACTCGACCCCTTTCCGTTCGGCCCGGGACGTCTCCTCCATCCGCGCGCGCTTCCGGGCGAGGGCCTCGGCGGCCGCCTTCCGCTGGGACTCGTCGAACTGCCGGGTCTTCGCTTCGGCGTCGGCGACGAGCCGCTTCGACTCCTCCAGCGGCTTGACGGAAAGGTTCTCGCGCTCCTGGAACGTGGCGAGGACCGGCCGGATGAGCGTCAGGGAAAGAACGACCGTGAGGACGACCACCAGCCCCATCTGCAGGACGGCGATCAGCGTGATGTCCAACGTCTCGAATATCTTGAGGACGAGCTCCATGGAACCGTCTCCCCCGGAATTCCCTGCAGGTTAGCGACAGGCTTTTCAACAGGTTAAACGGGAAATTGGTATCACGGGAATAAAGCCGCTGTCAAGCGGTTAGTGGGGAACTCGCCCCACGGGCCCCGCAGCGGGGAAGCGGAATGAAAAAGGGCACCGCTTCGTGCCGCGGTGCCCTTCCCTTTCCCGGGAAATTCTTCCCTTTCCGGCGGGCTTCCGTCCCGCCGGCAGCCGGATCTTCGCTCCCGTTACTTCTTGGGAGCCTCGGCCGGCTTCGCCTCTTCCATCGGTTTCGCCTCTTCCATCGGCTTCGTTTCTTCGGCGGGCGCCATCGCCGCGTTTTCCGCCGGAGCCGCGGCCGCCGGGGGAGGCGGGGGAGGAGGAGGTGGTGGTGCCTCCTTCTTTGCGCACGCGGCGAGACCGATCGATGTGGCAAGCAACAGGCTCAGAAACAGGGACCAATACTTACGCATCGCGGTACACTCCTTTCCTGTCGGGGTTTCTCCGTTTGCCGGATAATTGGAATGCGGTGACTTCTGCGCCGAAATATAGCACAGAGAGTTCCCGATGCAACTGTTTTTTCCCCGGGGAGCCCTACTTGCCCCCGAAGAGAATGTCGCACATCCGGGCGAACTCCCCTTCGGAAAAGTAGAAGACCTCGAACCGCCCCGTCTTCGGCGTCCCCCGGATGCGCACCCGGGTTCCCCCTTTCCGCGACAGCCGATCCTCCAGGTCCTTGAGGTGCGGATCGCGGGGCTTCCCTTTCCGCGCCGGCGCCGTTCGCTCCCCCTCCTGGCACATCCGCTCGACCTCGCGCACGGAGAGCCCCTTGCGCAACGCGGCCTCGAAGATCGCCGGGAGACGTCCGGCGGGCGCCGACAGGAGCGCCCGGGCATGCCCGGCGGAGAGACGCCCGTCGACGACCGCCTGCTTCACGGCCGCGGGGAGCTTGAGCAGCCGGACCGTGTTCGCCACCGTCACGCGGTCCTTTCCCACGCGCCGCGCGATCTCCTCGTGGGAGAGCGAGAACTCGGCGGCGAGCCGGTGGTACGCCTCCGCGAGCTCGATGGCGTTCAGGTCCGACCGCTGGACATTCTCCACCAGGGCGGCCTCGAGCGACTCCCGGTCGGAGAACTTCTTGAGGATGGCGGGGATCGTCCCCACCCCCGCGGCCTGGGCGGCGCGCAGCCTCCGTTCCCCCACGACCAGCTCGTACCCGGCGTTCGTGGAACGGACGATCACGGGCTGCAGGATCCCCTTCTCCCGGACGGATTCGACGAGGTCCCTCAATTCTTCTGCCGAAAAGGAGCGCCGGGGCTGCTGGTTGCTGGCCCGGATTTCGCTCACGGGGATGCGCAGGAAGTCGGTTTCCCGCTCGGCAGGGCCCGGCAGGAGGGCCGACAGCCCTCTCCCCAGCACCTTCTTCTTCAGCGGATCGGGCTTACGCTCCATCGGCTCACCATCTCTTTGGCGAGTTCGAGATACGACGCCGCACCACGAGAACTCACCGCGTAGAGGATCGCCGGCTTCCCGAAGGACGGGGATTCGGAAAGCCGGACGTTGCGAGGTATGATTGTTTGATAAACTTGAGAATTAAGGTTTTCCCGGGCCTCTGCTGCAACTTGATGCGACAAATTGTTGCGCGAGTCGAACATGGTGAGAAGGACTCCTTCAACCCGGAGGGAGGGGTTCAGCGACTCCCGGATCTTTTCGATGGTGCGGTAGAGGGACCCCAGCCCCTCGAGGGCGTAATACTCGCACTGCAGGGGGATGAGCACGGACCGGGCGGCGCACAGGGCGTTGACGGT
>CP070783.1:56080-81453 GCA_020346465.1 Deltaproteobacteria bacterium | reverse complement strand
TCGAAGGTGTACCGGATCGATCCCTACCTGCACCGGTACCCCTTGGGCAACTTCGCTTCCGTGGCGAATTATCCCTCCGAGATCGAGGTGTACCTCGACGGGACCCTGATCCGGAAAGAGCGGGTGGGACCGGGGGAGTTCGAGCTGTCGAACCTCTCCTACTACGGGGGCGCCCGCGAGGTCTCCGTCCTGATCCGGGATCCCTTCGGGAACGTGCAGAAGCTCGAGTACCCGTTCTACTTCACGGACCTGCTCCTGCGGAAAGGGCTCCACGAGTACAGCTACAACCTCGGTTTCCTCCGGGAGAACTTCGGCACGGAGAGCAACGACTACGGCGACCTCGCCTTCTCCCTCTTTCACCGGTACGGGGTGAACGACCGGCTCTCCGCGGGGATCCGCGGCGAGGGGACGCCGGACGGCGTCAACGGGGGGCTGTTCGCCTCGTACCTCTTTCCCCGGGCGGGGGTGACCTCCCTGTCGGTCTCCGGGAGCTACGCGGAAGAAGGGGGCGGCGGCGCGGCGGCGGTCTTCCGCCATGAGTACCTGGACCGTCGGTTCAGCGGGAGGATCTTCCTGAAGGGGTTCACGAAGGACTATTTCCGCATCGCCCAGGGCGGGACGGCCGATCCGGACCGTTATGCCGCGGGCCTCTCCCTCGGCTACAGCACCCCGCGATTCGGCTCCCTGACCCTGGACGCTTCGGCGACCGACCGCTACCAGCGTCCCGAACGGAAGGAGGCGGGGGCGAGCTACTCCCGGAACCTCTCCCGCCGGACCCGCCTTCTCGTTTCGTACAGGAGGATCGAGGAGGAGACCGCTTCCGACGAATTCTTCCTGGGCTTCACCTGGTACCCCCTCTACGAGGTCACCCTCTCCGGGAACTTCGAGAAGCGGGAGGACGAGGAGGTCGTAAGCGTTCAGGCCCAGAAGAGCGCCCCGGTCGGGGAGGGGTTCGGCGCACGCGTGACGGCCGAGCGGCGGGATCGTCCGCAGGACACGGTGACCACCTTCGATTCCTTCCTCCAGTGGAACTCCCGGTACGCGATCCTCACCGGGGAGTATCTGGGAGTCTCGGGAGACCTCTCGAACGAACAGACCTGGAGGGCTACCGCGGCAGGCGGGATCGGGTACGTGGGCGGAACGTTCGGGTTCACCCGGCCGATCCGCGACAGCTTCGGACTGGTCACGGTCGACGGGGTGAAGGGGGTCCGGGTCTTCCGGAACGGCCAGGAGGTCGGGCGGACGGACCGGAAGGGGAGGGCCTTCGTCCCGGAACTGGGTTCCTACATCGAGAACCAGGTCTCGATCGCCGACAAGGATGTCCCGCTCGACTACTCCCTCGCCGAGGTGGTCCGGTACGTGAACCCCCCCTTCCGGAGCGGGTCGGTGATCGCCTTCGAGGCGACGAGGTTCCAGGCCTTCACCGGCTCTCTCTGGTCCGTATCCGCCGGTGTGAAGAAGCCGCTGGAATTCGGGGAGGGGAAGATCTCCGGCCAGGGGAGGGAATTCGATTTCTTTACGGGGAAGGGAGGGGAGCTCTACCTGGAGAACGTCCCGGCGGGATCGTTCGAAGGCACGGTCGCGATCGGGGAAGCCTCGTACAGATTCCGGCTGGAAATCCCCCGGTCGGATGAGATAATAGTGGATCTGGGGGAGATCCTGTGTGAAGCGATACCGTAGCGCCCGGCTCCTTGCCGGGGCCGTTCTCCTGATCCCGCTCCTGGCGGGCAGCGCCTCGGCCCTGTGTAACGTCTCCGCCACCGGCCTGTCGTTCGGCTCCTACGACGACTTCTCGCCGGTCCCCCTCGACACCACCGGGACCGTCACGGTGGTCTGCGACGAGGCGGGGCCCCCAGACGTCGTGATCTCGATCGGGCCCAGCGGCAACGGGTCGTTCAATCCCCGGGCAATGCGCCACGCATCCCTTCCGGACCTGCTCCTGTACAACCTGTTCACGGATGCCTCCCGCGGGGCCGTTTGGGGGGACAGCACTGCGGGGACCTCGACGGTCTTCCTCAAGAACGTCACGAAGAACAAACCCCGCATGACCACGATCTACGGCCGGATCCCGGCGGGGCAAAGCGTCTCCCTCGGCCCCTACTCCGATACCCTCACCGTCACGATCATCTGGTAGCCGGAAGCCCGTTCCCGAAGAGGAACCTTTCCGATTCCGCCCCCCCTCAAATCGATCCGATATGTGTGAAAGATTTTGAGAGCGATTCGGGGGAGAGGCTGGCATGACGAAGAATTGGTCCTGGCCAGAAGAGATCCGTCGACAGAAATTGCGTGAATCCGTTTGCGCCGGGTTTGTCGATCCGGTGATTGTCACTTCGGAAAGAGCAGCGTGAAGATGAACCGTAATCCCAGGCCTTCCGGCCCACTGGCCGGGCTGTCCGCCCAGTAGCGCAACCCACCGCCCACGCTTACTAACTGGTTGCCGACTTTCATTACCTTCGAGACGGACCCGTTGATCGGCACGGACCACTGTTCGTCTTTCCAGTCGTACGTGCTCTCCGTGTTGAGGCTAAAGGTCCAAGCCGTCGGCGTGGTGTAGGCCAGGAAGGGCTGCAGGAAGGTATTGCTGACATCCGCGCGGTCACTGTCGCCCGCAAGCGACCAGATATGGTTGACAAGCGCGCCGTAGGTCCACGGGCCTCGCTGTTTTAAAACCACCCCCGTGGGCCCTGCGCCCCACTTGTCGGCGGTCAGCCGATCATCGGAACCGGTGGGTAACAGGAACACCGGGCCTGCGCCCCAGATCCAGCCGCCGGCCGTCGGGACCTTGGGCGAAAAGAACACGCTTGACACGAGGTCACCGATGCCGAACTGCCTGCCGGCACCGGGGAAGATGTCGTCCTGCCACACGACGGGCAGGATGTTTCGCCAGATGATGTTCCAGTCCCGGTTGAATTCGAACGGTATCACCGGCTGAACGTTAAGGGTGAAGCGCTTGCCGTCCTCGGCGGGCCCGATGTCCTCGTCATAGTTGAGCTGGAACGGCACGCTGATGAGCGCCGCCACCGGGTTGGAGAGCTTCTTGGCCAGTTCCGCGCTGTCCTCCTGGGCCAAAACCGGTGTGATGAAGATCGCCCCAACGAAAAACAGTGCTGTCGCGAGACGCACGGGCATCCAAGGCGCTGTCATGTTCAGGATTCCTCCTTTTCCAAATGCCATCAGACTCATTTGATGGTAAAAGTTATCTTGCTGCAAGGGATTTCCGGGGTTGGCACTGCCCCCTTCCTTGGTCCCGTCTTTGGGTTGAGAACTCCCTCCTGCGCGGTCCGGGATCGTTCCCATTGAGCCGCATATTCCAGGTTGATGTCGTCCATCCGGACAGTTACGCTGGTCAGGGGACACCCGTGCCGGGGCGGTTTCCTTCCTTGTCAATCGTGAGCCAAAACGGTATATTGAAAATTCCTCCTTCACCAGGCATCCGGATTGGGAGGTCGACAGCGGGAAGACCCGACGGCGGAATGATCGGGAAGGTACCGACCGCTCATGGGGGTTGTGGCAATGCTGATCGAGTGCGGCAGCTGCCGGGCACGCTACCGAATCAAGACATCGATGCTGAAGGGATTCAAGGGAGCGGAGGTGCGCTGCCGCAAGTGCGGAGGAATGATCGTCGTCCTGACCCCGGGGAGCGAATCCGGGACCCCGGAGCCGGGCGGCCGCACGAAACGGCGAACTCCCCCTCGCAGGCCGTTTCCCGCAGCGGGGAAAGCGGATCGCGCTGCCGGGGATGAGATAACGCCTCCGGTTCCCTCCACGCAAGGCCTGGAGCAGGGGGAGGGGGGAGCGCAGGCCGGCATGGCGCTCCTGGAAGAGCCCGCCTCCGCAGAACCCGTCCCCGACAACGTGTTCCAGCTAGGGCTCTTCCGAGGGGTGCCCCCCAAGCATCCCCCTTCCGAACCTTACGATATCTCGGGGCAGATCCGGATGGATCCGGCCGTATCCCCGGGGAGGAAAGGGCTTTCCGGAGAACCCCCGCGCCCGCCTTCGCCTGCCCCGGAAAGACGGGACCCGGCAGGTTCGATATCCCCCGAAGAAACGATCCCCTGGAAGAACGAAGGCTTTGCCCTGCCGTCCGACGAAGCGCCCCTCCTCTCCCCGGGCAAACCGGGGGACCTGGAGGAGAGCCCGTTCTCATTCACAACTCGCTTCCAGGTCGGCGACTCCTTTCGCGTGGGGCCGCGTCCTTCGCACGTCGCAATCGTCTATCTTCTTCTGTTGCTCCTGGGCGGGTGCGGATATCTGCTCGTCCGCTTTCTCGCTACGATCGCCAATGGAGGTACCTAGAGGGAAACCGCACATTCCGACCCCCCGGGCATGACGCGCAGAGTAACCTGACCGAAGCGGAAACGAACCCTTCCTCTGGTCATCCAAGAAGGAGAATGTTTCCGGGAGGGAAGAAGCATGGGCGACTGGGACATCGGATTTGCGATGGTCGCGGCAAGGCTCGCAACCTCCGAGATCGGGAGAGAGCAGGAAACCCCGAAGGAGCCGGGCAGGCGTGCTTTGGGTCAAAAACGGGGGAGAGGGCAGGAGAACCGGAGAAGCCCGCTTTCCGGGGTGAAAATGGTGGTGATCAAGGGGAAACTCTTCCTGGTTCCCTCCGTCGAACCGCCGAAGCAGAAAAGCGCCGGGGCGGGCGAGATCGTACCTTCCCCCGAAGGGTGGTAGAACCGGCACCCGTCATTCCTTCCCCTGCAGGCGGTCCAGCAGGGAGGTGATCCTCCCGAGGTGGGCCCGTTCTTCCGCGGCAAGAGCCTCAAATACTTTCCTGGACGGTTCGTCCCCGACCGATCTCCCCATCTTGATGTAGCGGTCCAGGGCGTTCGCTTCCATCGCGACGGCGAGTTCGACGACCTCCCGCGACTCCTTTCCCCGGGCCCAGGCCAGCGCTTCGCCGACCGGAATTCCCCCCTCCATCATCCCGCCGGCCTCGATGCCTTCCGGGGGCGCAAGATCCGCTTCCTCCCCCGCGATCCGGGCGTGAAGCCCCCGAAGGGTTTCCTTGTGCCGTTCCTCCGCGAGAACGAGCGAACGGAAAAGCGCGGCGTCCTCCTCGTCCTCCGCCTCCCGAGCGATGCCCTCGTAAAATGCGCGGTTCCCCTCCTCGAGGGCCCAGGAAAGCGAAATCAGCTCTGCGGCTCCCGACGCCGGGGAGAAATACGCAAGCCCCGCATCGTACGTTCCTTCCGCAACGAGGCCGTTCCAGGCGTTGATCCCTCCCGCCATGCTGCAGACCCTCGAGAAGCCCGCCTCTTCCAGGGTGGCCGCAGCGGCACGGCTGCGGACCCCGGACCTTCAATACGTAATGGTCGGCTTGTTCCTGTCGAGCTCGTGGAGGCGATCCCCGAGTTCCGCGATCGGGATGAGGCGGGCGCCGGGAAGATGCCCGCCCTCGTACTCTCCCGGTTGCCGGACATCGACGAGATTGACCGTATCGGCGCCCCTTTCCTTCAGGAAAGCGAGGACTTCCTCTGCGGTCCACGCGGAGACGGGTTTGAAGAAATCGAACAGCCCCATGGCGGTCCCTCCCTTGTGGTCTCACTCCCCGCCGGGAGATTCCCGACGCTCCCCGGACACCTGGAATCTTCTCATGAATCTTCGGTCGATGGCATCTTTCAGCCGGAAGGCGAACGGACCGTCCCACACGAATTCCTTCCGGCGGAAAATTCCGCGGCCATCGCCCATGTTCAGGATCATGAGATAGGCGCCCCCGGGATCGAACCTGCCCAGAGGCCTTCCTTCGAGAAAGGCAAGCAGGTTCCGATGGAGGATCCGGTTCTGGCGGACGGCGTAGACCCCCACCCGGGCGAGCGGGGTCCCCTCGAGAGAGACGCAATCCCCCCCGCCGAACAGTTCGGGGTGCCGGACGCTTTGCAGGCATTCGTTGACCAGAAGGCCCCCGTCCTCCCCGGTGGGAAGGCCCGAATCCCGGAACAGGGGAGAAGGGCTCACCCCCACCGCGAGAAAAACCATGTCCGCCTCGAGACCCGTGCCGTTTTCCAGCCGGACCCCCCCCCGGCCGACCGACGTCACAGGCGCCTGCTCGGTCCATCGGATCCCCCACCGGTCGAGGGAGCGCAGCGCCATCGCCCTGACCTTCGCGGGGTAATCCTCCAGGATGGTCGATCGCGAGACGAGGGTGATCCCGGCGATTCGCCCGCTTTCCCTTCCGAGACGCCCCAGGTTGGCGGCGATCTCGACGCCCGCGGTGCCCCCTCCCACCACGACGGCGCGAAGCCTCTTCCCGCCGGGGGCGTCCCGGATCTTTCTCCGCGCCTCGAGAAGGTTCTCGATCGGCTTGACGGGATAGACGTCGCCCGCGGACGGGTCAAGGAGATCCGCCGGCACCTCGCTGCCCGTGTTGAAGGAGACGGCGTCGTACCGGACCTCCCCCCCCGAGGCCAGCGACAGGGTGCGCCGGGCCGGATCCACCCGGACCACGCGGTCCTCCAGGAACGCCGCGCCCCTGTCCTCCGCCATCTTCCGGACGTGGAAGCGCACCTCGGCCGGCCGGTAGATCCCGGAGAGCAGTCCGGGTCCCATCCCCGAATAGTAATGGTAGGGTGCAGGCCCGATGAGGGTGGCGCGATGCCCCGCCTGGAGGTAATCGCGCAGGCAGAGCAGCGCCGTCAGATGGACGTGGCCGCCGCCCACGAGGACCAGGTGTTTCGGCATCTTCCACTCTCCCGGTAGCGTGATCGACCTTTTGTGAGCTTTATCACAGAACCGGTTCCCGTTTTTCAATAAAGTGAACGTGGAGAGGAGGTGAGAACGATGGAAGGCATCATCCTCGAGGGCATGACGATCGGCATGGCTGTCGTCGGAGTTCTCATCCTCGTCGCCGTTGTCACCGGGGTGTTCCTGGCCTGGCTGAGCGAGGAGGAGAGGGCAGGAGCCGTCTTCACCTGGGCGGGATGGCCCATTCCCGAGACGAAGGAACCCGCTCTTCCCGAGGAGGAAGAGGAAGAGGAACGCCGGGCCGCCTGAACGGGAGCCATCCTGTTCGCCCTGCGTTGGAGAAACCGATAGGGCCTGCGTTGCCTGCCGCGGGGTTCCCCACCCGGCGGGAGGCAGGGAGGTGACCGCCCGCGGTACCCCCCGGGAGGGACCGGTACCGGCGGGCGTTTTTTTGTCCGAAGGAGTAGAATAGGGAGTGTCCCGGCGCGGCCATCCGCCAACCACCCGTGGGGCCTGCCCATGCCGCTTCCCTTCCAGACGTCCGACGAGCTTTTCCGGGGAATTCCCGAAGGGGATGCGCGGAAGATCCTGGATCTCTGCTCCGAGCGGCGGTTTTCCCCCGACGCGGCGATCTTCCACGAGGGAGACCCCGCCAACGCCCTCTGCATCGTGAAGACCGGGCTGGTGAAACTGGTGTCCCTCTCGGAGAAGGGGACGGATTCCATCCTGCACATCCTCCGTCCCGGGGAGATCTTCGGGGAGCTCATCATCCACGAGACGAGGCGGCCCTTCACGGCCGTCGCGATGACGGACGTCACCGTCTCCATCCTGAAACGGAGAGACCTCCTCGACCTCTTCTCCTCCCTCCCCTTGTTCCTGCGCAACTTCCTGGGGATGCTTTCCGCGCGGCTCCTCCGCGTGGAACAGGATTTCGCCGACCTCCTGAACGCCTGGGCCTACCACCGCCTCGCCCGGGAACTGCTCCACCTTGCCGGAGACCTCGGAGCGGAGACCCCCGGGGGGATCCTGATTCCCCTGCACCTCACCCACGAGGATCTCTCGAACCTGATCGGGACGGCCCGGGAGACCGTCACGATCCAGCTCCACAAATTCGAGGAGATGGGATTGATCCGCCGGGAAGGGAGACGGATCCTCGTGAACCGCCCGCGCATGGAGGAATACCTGAGCGTCGAAGAGACGTGAGGGAGACCGTCCCCGGGACATCCCCCCTGCGCCCTTTCGCAGCGGCAGGGAATTGGCATAGGATAGGGAAATCATCCATTACGGGCAGCGCGGGCAGGAGACGGCAGCTCCGATTCCATGACGTGGCGCAGACTGGCAAGAGGCGAGCTCTCCTGGGAGACGCTCCACCGGCGTTCCCGCATCCTCGCATGGACCCGGGCCTTCTTCCGGGAGCGCGGGTTTCTCGAGGTGGACCCGCCGATCGCCCAGCCGTACCCGAACATCGACCCCCATGTCTTCCCGGTGAGCATCTCCGACGCGGCCGGGCGGACGTCCGGTCTGTACCTCCACACCTCCCCGGAGCTGTCGATGAAGAAGCTCCTGGCGGCGGGGTCGGGAAACATCTTCTCCCTCGGCAAGGTCTTCCGGGACCACGAGGGATCCCCCCTTCACAACCCGGAGTTCACGATGCTCGAGTGGTACCGGGTGGGGGAGCCGGCCGAGGCGGTCATGAAGGACGTCGAGGATCTCCTGCGGGACCTGGCCCGCCGGACAAACGGGGAGGAAGAGATCCGGCGGGACCGGCGGCGGATTCCCCTCCCCTCGCGGTGGGAACGGTGGGAGCTGACCGAGGCCTTCGCGGAGCTTCTCGAAAGCCCGATCGGGGACGCGGAGGCGCTCCGGACCGGCCTCCTGGGGAAGGGGATCCGGGCCGGGCCGGCCGAGACGTGGGAAGACCTCTTCTTCCGGGCCATCCTGGACGTGGTCGAGCCTGCACTTGCCGGGCGGGGGGCCGTTTTCCTGACGGGGTTTCCCGTCGCGCTCGCGGGAATGGCCCGGAGGCGCACCGGGAGCGGCGGCATCGCGGAGAGGTTTGAAGGGTACCTTGCCGGGATCGAGCTCGTGAACGGGTACGAGGAGTTGACCGACTCCCGGGAGCAGGAGGAGCGGCTCGTGGAACTGACCGAGGCCCACGCGCATCGAACGGGAGTGCGGTTGCCGGTCGACCCGGATTTTCTGGATGCCCTCCGTGCGGGTCTCCCCCCCTGTTCCGGGGCGGCCCTGGGAATGGACCGCCTGGTGATGCTTCTCCTGGGGAAAGAGTCGATTGCCGACGTGACCTACCGATGAACAATGGCCCCCTGCTTCTCTTTCTCCTCTCCTTCGGCCACCTGTGCATCGACCTGGCCCAGGGTGCCCTTCCCGCTCTCCTGCCGTACCTGAAGGACTGCTTCTCCCTCTCCTACACCGTCACCGGGTCGATCCTGCTCGCGGCGCATCTGACCTCCTCCGTGATCCAGCCGCTGTTCGGCTATGTCACCGACCGCAGGCCGTTCCCGTCCCTCCTGATCCTGGGGTGCCTGGTCTCCGGCATCGGAATCGCCCTGATCCCGAACTCGCCGAGCTTCGCCTGGCTCATCGCCTTCGTGATGTTCATGGGGCTGGGCACGGCCGCCTTCCACCCGGAAGGGTTCAAGGCCACCGCGTGCATCGCCTCGGTGAAGCGCGCGACGGGGATGTCCTTCTTCTCCGTCGGGGGGAACCTCGGGTTCGCCGTCGGGGCGCCTGCCGCGATTTTCCTCGTCTCCCGGTACGGCCTTCCGGGGGCGGCCGCCCTCCTCATCCCCGCGGCCGCGGCCGCGGCCCTCTTCGTTCCCGCCCTGCCGCACATCCGGAAGCGCATCGCCGACGTCGCCGCGCTCCCCCCCTCTCCCGTCGAGAACGGCGTCCGGAGGCCCGTATATGCCGTTTCGCTGATCGTCCTGATCGTCGTGTTCCGATCGTGGACGCAGCTCGGGCTCGTCGCGTTCCTCCCGTTCCTCTACCGGGAGGAGCTGGCGAGCAACCCGGAATTCGTGGCCGCCCTCCTCTTCCTGTTCCTGGGGGCGGGCACGGTCGGCACGCTGGCGGGGGGGCCGATCGCCGACCGGATCGGACACCGCAGGATGCTCTTTTTCTCGCTGGCCCTCCAGGTTCCCCTCATCTTCCTGTTCCTCTCGGCGCACGGGTGGGTTGTTTTCGCACTGGCCGCCGCGGTGGGGGCGACCATCGTGTCGACCTTCTCGGTGACCATCGTGATGGCCCAGGAGCTGTTCCCCCGGAGGATGGCGACCGCCTCCGGGACCATCGCGGGGTTCGCCATCGGGACCGGGGGGATCGGCGTGACCCTTCTGGGGGTGGTGGCCGACCGGTACGGGGTCCCCGCCGCGGTCCATCTGATCAATCTTCTGCCGGTCCTGGGAGCGCTGCTCGCGGCGTTGCTCCCGATCCCCTGGAAAGCCGGCCTGGTGAGGACCGCGTGAGGCGGGTCATCGACGTCCACGCCCACCTGTACCCCCCGCCGCGCCTGGCAGGTCTCATGCGCTGGATTCACCGGGGGATCCCGGGGCACCCCGTGCCCGTCGACATCACGGTCGACGGGGTCGTGGCCGACCTGCGCGCCGCGGGCGTGGAACGGTTTCTCTCCGCGGTCTTCCCGCTCGCCCCCGGGGAGGCCGGGGAGCTGAACCGCTTCAACGCCGCCCTGGCCCGCGACATCCCGGAGATGATCCCGCTGGGAACGGTGCACCAGGACGACGCGGACCCGGGCGCCGTCGTGCAGGAAGCCCTGCAGACCCATGGCCTCAAGGGGATCAAGCTGCACCCCGTGATGATGAAGATGGCCCCATGGGATCCCCGGCTCGCCCCCGCCTGCGCTCTTCTCGAGGAAGCGGGTCTGCCCCTCCTCGTCCATACCGGGTTCGAGGAGGGGAACGGGAGGACGGCCGACAAGGAAGGCTGGGAGAGACTCTTCCGCTCCTACCCCCGCCTCCCCTTCCTCCTCGCCCACTCCTTTTTTCCCGACCTGCCGTACGCCTTCTCCCTCCTTCCCCGCTACGGCAACATCTGCCTGGACCTGACGAACGTTCCGGGGATGTTCCTCTGGAAAGAGGGTCCCCTGCCGTTCGGGATCTCCCGGCCTCCTTGGGGGATGGAGGAGTTCCTGGCGGCGATCGAGGAGAATTCCGGAAGGATCGTCTTCGGGAGCGACCACCCGGCGGGGATGGGCACGATGGAGGAGATCCTCGGGCAGGTCGGAATGCTCGGGCTTTCCGAAGGGACCGTCGAAAGGATTCTTTACGGGAACGCCCGGGAATTATTGACCCGCCTGGGCCTGGCATAATATACCGGTCAGGAAGAGGAACAGGAGCAAGGAGAGGAACGATGGGGGAAGAGAGGAACGGAAGCGGCCCGGCCCCGGTGAAGAACTCCCGGCGGAGAAAAGCGATGACGCTGTTCGTCGCCGCCGCCCTTTTGACGGTAGGAGCCACGCTGTTCTACTGGTGGTACCGCCAGACGCACATCGTGACGGACGACGCCTACGTCGAGGGCCGGATCCACCCGGTCTCCGCCCGGATCGCGGGGACGGTCATCGCGGTGCTCGTGGAGGACAACCAGCCGGTGAAGCAGGGGGATCCGCTTCTCCGGATCGACCCGGAGCCTTACGCCGTCCGGGTGACCGCCGCCGACTCCGCCGTTTCGGCGGCTGCGTCCGACCTCTCCGCCGCCCGGGCGGACATCGACGCCGCGAGGGCGGACATCCAGGCGGCACGCCAGGACCTGGCGGCGTCGCAGGCCCAGCTCGCCCAGGCGCGTCTTTCCGTCGAAGCCGCCCGTTCGAGGGTGACCCTCGCCGAGGCGCAGCTCGCCCAGGCCGTCCGGGACGAGGAGCGGGCGGAAAGCCTGTACGAGCGGCAGTCGATCAGCAAGGAGCGGTTCGAGAAAGCCCAGACGGAACGTACGGTAAGCAGGGCCCGCCACGACCTGGCGAAGGAAGAGCTGCGGCTCGCGGAAGCGGCCATCCCCACCCAGGAGGCGCTCATCTCCCAGAAGAATGCCATCCTTGCCCAGCGGCAGGCCGCCCTCGCGCAGCGCAAGGCGAGGGTGGGGCAGCAGAACGCCGTCGTACGCCAGCGGGAATCCGCCCTCGCGGAGGCGAAGCTCTACCGGCAATACGCGGAGGTCGTCGCCCCGGTCGACGGGTACGTGACCCGGAAAGGGGTGGAGGTGGGGCAGGTCGTCTCCCTGGGCCAGCCGCTGCTCGCGGTCGCCGACCTTTCGGACGTGTGGGTGGTGGCGAACTACAAGGAGACCCAGATCGAGAAGATCCGCCCCGGCCATCCGGTCACCATACGCGTCGACACGTTTGCGGGGAAGAAGTTCCACGGGAAGGTGGAAAGCATCATGGCGGGGACCGGGTCCGCCTTTTCCCTCTTCCCCCCCGAAAACGCCACGGGGAACTACGTCAAGGTCGTGCAGCGGGTCCCGGTGAAGATCGTGATCGACCGGGGAGAGGACCCGGAGCACGTGCTGCGGATCGGCATGTCGGTCATCCCCACGGTGAACGTCCGGTAACCCGATGAACGGAGGGAACCGGTTCGACAACGCGGTCGGCGCGATGCGCGGGAGCAAGTGGATCGTCGCCGTCACCGTGATGCTCCCGACGCTGATCGAGATCATCGACATCAGCGTCGCCAACGTCTCGCTCGACCACATCCGCGGCTCCCTCTCCGCGGGGATCGACGAGGCCTCCTGGGTCCTCACCTCCTACCTCGTCTCCAACGCGATCATCATCCCGATGACGGGGTGGCTTGCCCGGACCTTCGGGAGAAAGCGGTACCTCCTCGTCTCGATCTCCCTGTTCACCGGGGCGTCTCTCTTGTGCGGGGCGTCCACCAGCCTGGGGATGCTCGTCTTCTTCCGGGTCCTCCAGGGGATCGGGGGCGGGGCGCTCCAGCCCCTCTCCCAGGCGATTTTGCTGGAGACGTTCCCTCCCCGGGAGCACGGGATCGCGATGGCCCTCTTCGGGATCGGCATCATGTTCGGTCCGATCGCGGGTCCCTTGATGGGCGGCTACATCACGGACACGCTGACCTGGCGGTGGATCTTCTACGTCAACATCCCCATCGGCATCCTGGCCGTCATGATGGTCACGATGTTCATCGTCGACCCGCCCTACATGAGGCGGACCGAGAAGGTCCGGGTGGACGCCTGGGGGATCGCGCTCCTGACCGTGGGGATCGGCGCCCTGCAGATCGTGCTGGACAAGGGGCAGCGCGAGGACTGGTTCCACTCCGACTTCATCCTCGTCTTCGCCTTGATCTCCGCGCTGTCGCTCGCGGCGTTCGTGATCGTCGAGCTCTTCTACGCCGAGCATCCGATCGTCGACCTGCGCGCGTTCAAGAACATCCCGTTCACCTCCGGCAACGTGGTGATGTTCGTCGCCTTCTTCAACCTCCTGGGGAGCATCGTCCTCCTGCCGCTGTACGCCCAGATCCTGCTGGGCTACACGGCGACGCTCGCGGGACTCGTTCTCTCCCCCGGCGGCATCGCGACGCTCGTCACCATGCCCGTCGTCGGGAAACTCATCGTGAAGAGGAACCCGAAGTACATCCTTGCCCTGGGCATCCTGGTGTGCGCCTTCTCCACCCGGCAGATGGCGGGGTTCAATCTCACCTCCGATTTCTCCTCCCTCATGTGGCCGCGGATCTACCTGGGGTTCGGGATGGGGCTCCTGTTCATCCCGCTGACGACCCTCACCCTCTCCTCCATCCCCAGGCCCCAGATGGGGAACGCGACCTCCATCTACAACCTGCTCCGGAACCTGGGGGGGTCGTTCGGCGTGGCGTTCTCCACGACCATGTTCGCCCGGCGGGCCCAGCTCCACCAGAGCCATCTCACCGAACACCTGACCTGGTACGACCGGAACTTTTCGGCCGCCGTGGAGTGGGGACGGGGGATGCTCGCGGGTCGGGGCGTCCCGGAAACCGCCGCCGAGGGGACCTCGATGAAGATGATCTACGGGCAGGCCGTTCGGCAGGCGACGGCGATGGGGTTCAACGACGCGTTCTGGATCCTCTCCGTGATGATGGTGTGCGTGCTGCCGCTTCTCCTCCTGATGCGGCGGCCGGAGCACCAGAACAGCCCTCCGCCCTCCGGGCACTGACCCGCCGGCCTGCCGGGGAATTTTCCTTCCCCGGAGGCTTGCGGTATACTGAAGGCGATTCCCGACCCGTCGGTCGTCCACACTTTCGGCAAACCGTCCGGACACAAAGAGCGCCAGTCGCGGTGAACCGTTCCTGACCCCAGGAGGTTTCCGATGAGCATCCCCCAGAGCCTGGCCCGGCTCCTCGAGGACCGCAAGATCCCGTTTACGTCGGAGGCGCACCCCGAGGCGTTCACGGCCCAGCAGGTCGCCCAGGCGTCGCACGTGCCGGGGCGTTCCTTCGCCAAGTCGGTGATCGTCAACGTGGACGGGAAGATCTGGATGGCCGTCGTCCCCGCAACGGAACGGGTGGACCTCCGGCGCATGCAGGCCTGTCTCGGCGCGAAAAAGGTCCGACTCGCGAGCGAGGCGGAGTTCGCCCCCCTGTTCTCCGACTGCGACATCGGGGCGATGCCCATCTTCGGATCCCTGTACGACATCCCGGTCATCGTGTCCCACGAAATCACGGAAAACGCGGAGATCGCCTTCACCGCGGGGACCCACCGGAACATCGTGCGGATCCGGACGAGCGACTATCTCGCCGCCGAGCAGCCCAGGGTGTGCGAGCGCGAAGAGATCCTGGCGGGGACGACCTGAGGGTTCCCGGCGGGACGGCCCGACCCGCCTTCATCCCGCCGCGCGCGGATTCCCCTTCCCGGCGGGGGGAGGAGCGGACCCGGCGTGCGTCCCGCGTCCCACGGGAAGGGCGGTGGATTGCCCCCGCGCGAGGGTCCTGCCGTCCCCGGCGGTCACCGTGAGCTCGCAGACCATCGACTGCCGGCCCTTGTGCACGATCCTCGACTCCCCGATCACCTCCTCGCCCGGCTTCGCCGCGCGGAAGACGTTCAGGCTCCACTGGACTCCCACCGCGTCGACCACCGCGTTGACCGAGAGGGCGAATGCCGCATCGGCGGCGGCGAAGAGGAGGACCCCGTGCCCGATCCCGTGGGCGTTCAGGAACCGCTCCTTCACCTCCACCGACACCTTCGCATACCCCTCCCGGGCCTCGAGCAGGGTCATCCCGAAGTCCTGGATCAGCCGGTCTCCCTCCCAGATCTCTTCGATGCGTCCCATCGCCGCTCTCCCTCCTATTTCCGGTAGGCCCTGGCCAATGCCACGTAGTTCGCGGCGGTGATCCGGTTGCCGTCCTCCGCGCCCGGGCCGAGAGTTCTCACTACTTTCCCCGGGACGCCCAGGACGAGGGAGTGCGGCGGGACGACGGTGCCCGGGGGAACGACGGCGCCCGCCCCGACCACGCTTCCCCTCCCGATGACCGCCCCGTCCAGGACGACCGCCCCGATCCCGATGAGGCAGAGGTCCTCCACCGTGCAGCCGTGCACCACGGCCCGGTGGCCGAGCGTGACCTCGTTTCCCACAGCCAGCGGGTCTCTCGCCGTGACGTGCAGGGTGCAGTGATCCTGCACGTTGGTCCGTCTCCCGACCCGGATCCGGTGAATGTCCCCCCGGATGACGGTGTGGAACCAGACGCTGGATTCCTCTCCGATCTCCACGTCCCCGATCACCATCGCCCCTTCCGCCACGAACACGCTCTCATGGCACGTCGGAACGATCCCGCGGAACCCGATCAGCACGAAAAGGCCTCCCTCCGAACCCCCCACAGGATACCTCATTTCGCCCGGTCGGTACCCGTGTCCAGCACCTCGGCGGGCACCGACTCGATCCGGCAGAAGTTGAATCGAGGGAAAGATTGTCGCAAGATGAGGAAAAACCGTGGCGGAAGGGTGCGTTCGAACCGCACCGCGCGATTCCGACGCGGGGTTCGAACCGTTTTTCGGGAATACGGCAAAAGGAGACAATCCGATGAAGGGTTCCCGGACGGTTCCCGCAGTGGTCCTCGTCATCCTCGGGGCGTGCGCTGCCGTCCATGCGGAGGAACGGAAGTGGCACGACGAGGTGGAGATCACGTACGTGGGCACCAGCGGAAACACCGAGGTGACCACCCTCGCGGGAAAGAACACGCTGACCGTCCCGTTCTCCGCGAACACGAAGGGAACGTGGAAGCTGGGTGCGCTGTACGGAAAGAGCGACGGGACGAAGAACGCGGAAAGCTATGGCACCGAGATCCGCATCGACCACTCCCATACCGAGCGCCTCTACTCCTTCGGCTACGGGGGATGGTCCCAGAACCGGTTTGCGGGGTTCGACGCTCGGTACTATATCGGCGCGGGCGGGGGGTACAGGTTCGTCACCGGGCCGAAGCACTTCCTGCTCGGCGAAGCGGGCGTCACCGGCAACAGGGAGGAGTACACCGACGACACGGAGAACGATTTTCTCGGGGGACGCCTCTACGGAAAGTACGAGTACCATTTCAACGAAAAGAACCGGTTCACCCAGGATCTCGAGTGGCTGCCCGATTTCCACGAGTTCGACGACTGGAAACTGAACGCGGAGACGGCCCTCCTGGCCGCCCTGAACAGCTGGCTCTCCCTGAAAGTGGGCTATCTGGTCCAATACAACAACCGTCCGATCGGCAACCTGAAAAAGACGGACACGATTCTCGGGGTGGCGCTGGTTGCGAATTTCTGAACAAGACCGCTCCGTGCCGCCGCATCGGGCGGACCGGGGGACGGGAAACGGGATCCCTGGCAGTTCACACCCGAACAGGAGGCCAATATGCTGAAGGAATTCAAGGAGTTCGCTGTTAAGGGGAACATGGTCGACATGGCGGTGGGTATCGTCATCGGTGCCGCATTCGGGGGGATCATCAAGTCGCTGGTTGCCGACGTCCTGATGCCGCCGATCGGCCTGCTGCTGGGCAACGTCGACTTCTCCAACCTTTTCCTGGTGCTCAAGGAAGGCGGCACCCCCGGTCCCTTCGCGACGATCGACGCGGCAAAGGAAGCGGGGGCGGTCACGCTCAACTACGGGCTGTTCGTGAACACCATCGTGAACTTCCTCATCATCGCCTTCTCGATCTTCTTCGTCGTCCGGGCCATCAACCGGGCCAAGAGGCAGGAGGAAGCCCCTCCCGCCGAGCCGACGACGAAGGATTGCCCGCACTGCCTGTCGACGATCCCGATCCAGGCGAAGAAGTGCGGCCACTGCACGTCGGAGCTCAAGGCGGCGTAACCCGGGAGGAGCCGTGCCGTCCCCCACCCGTCCGGAGACCGGGCGGGACCGGTGGCGCGGCTTCCCTTCCCTTTCCTCATCCCGGACCGTGACAGACAGTACAATGGTCCCTATGGACACGCTTCCGGCGCTTCGCGCCGACATCGACCTGGTGACCGCCCGTCTCGAGGGGCGGGACGTGATCCTCGTCCGGGACACTCTCGGGATCGTCCCGCCGAACGCCGCCCTTTCCGGGGAGGTTGCCCCGTACCTTCCGCTCTTCAACGGGTCCTCCACGATCGTCGACCTGCAGACCGTCATGATGCGCCGGCACGGCGGCTCTCTCGTCTTCCGGTCGGACGCGGAGCGGATCGTCGCGGAGCTCTCCCGGCTCGGGGTCCTGCAGACGGAGGCGGTCCTCCGGGAGAAGGAGAAGATCGTCCGGGAGTTCACGGAAAGCCCGGAGCGGGAGGCGATTCTCGCCGGGAGCTCCTACCCTGCGGACCCGGGAACGCTTTCCGCCCTGCTCGACCGGATCCTCGCCCATCCGGCCTCTCCGGCCGATCCCCTGCCCGCGCCCCCCTGCGCGCTTGCCGCCCCCCATATCGACCTCCGGGTGTCGGAGCGGACCTACGCGGCGGCGTATCGGGCGATCCGGGGCCTTTCCCCTTCCGCCATCCTTCTTCTCGGGACCGGGCACGCCCTCGGGGAGAGTCGGTACAGCGTCTCCGGCAAGACGTTCAAGACCCCTCTGGGCCGTGTCCCGGCGGACCGGGAGGCGGCAGCGCGGATCCGCGCGGCCGCGGGCGGAGCGCTCGCCCCGGACGACTTCGTCCACCGGAACGAGCACTCCCTCGAGTTCCAGCTCCTGTTCCTGCAGCGGCTCTTCCCGATGACCGAGGTCCCGGTCCTTCCCGTCCTCTGCGGACAGATGGAAGACCTCTTCGGGGCGCTCCGCTCCCCCCTCGAGGCGCCGGGCATCGCATCGTTCGTCGAGGCGGTAGCCGCCTGGCTTTCGGAGCCGCCGGAAGGGAAGCTCGTGGTGGCGGGGGTCGACCTCTCCCACGTCGGACCGAAGTTCGGGGACCTCCATACCGGCAGGGAGCTCGAGCCCGCCTTTCGCGCCTACGACAGGGAGGTCCTGGACGCCCTCGCGGCGGGGGACGCCTCCGCCTTCTTTCTGGCGGGGGCGCGCACGCGGAACCGGCAC
This sequence comes from Deltaproteobacteria bacterium, assembly GCA_020346465.1. Classification (GTDB taxonomy): domain Bacteria; phylum Desulfobacterota; class Deferrimicrobia; order Deferrimicrobiales; family Deferrimicrobiaceae; genus CSP1-8. The sequence continues at coordinate 63,277 of CP070783.1, read as the reverse complement.
CGGATCTGCGGATTCTCGGCACTGTGGACCCTGCTCGCCGTCCTGCCCGGGGTTCGGGGAACGGTCCTGGACTACGACGCATGGCACGAGGAACCGACCCGGTCCGCCGTGAGCTTCGCGGCAGTGGCGTTCACCCCCGGCTCCCCGCCGGAATCGCTTGGCGCCGCCTTGCCATCTTCCGGATAATGGAAGTGTGAGGACCATCGCCGGGGAAGGACGATGAAAAACCAGCAGATCGCCGTCGTCTTCAACGAAATCGCCTCCCTTCTGGAGCTCAAGGGGGAGAACCCCTTCCGGATCCGTGCGTATCAGCGGGCAGCGCTTACCATCGGGGGGCTGGCGCGGGATGCGGCCGGGATGGCCGACGCCGAGCTCCGGGCCCTCCCCGGGATCGGGCCGGATCTCGTCGGGAAGATCCGGGAGTTCCTCGACACGGGGCGCGTCAACACGCTCGAGGAGCTGCTGAGGGAGATCCCGGCCGGGCTTCTCGACATCCTCCGCGTCCCGGGGGTCGGGCCGAAAACGGCGAAGATGCTCCACGAGAAGGCGGGCGTGGGGAGCCTCGGGGAGCTCGAGAGGCTCACCCGGGAGGGGAAGCTCGCGGGGCTGCCGGGGATCCAGAAAAAGACGGAAGAGAACATCCGCAAGGGAATCGACATGCTCCGGAGGGGAAGGGAGCGGCACCCCCTGGGCAGGGCGATGCCCGTCGCCGAAGAGATCGTCCGGGCACTCAGGGCCAAAGCTCCCATGGGCCGGATCGCCGTGGCGGGAAGCATCCGGAGGTGGAAGGAGACGGTCAAGGACATCGACATCGTGGCGACCTCGGTCAAGCCGGAGAAGGTCATGGCGGCGTTCACCGGTCTGCCGATGGTCCGGGAGGTTCTTGCGCGCGGGACCACGAAGTCTTCCCTTCTGACGGGAGACGGCATCCAGGTCGACCTCCGCGTGGTGGAGGAGGAGTCGTTCGGCGCCGCCCTCCAGTATTTCACCGGCAGCAAGGAGCACAACATCAGGCTCCGCGAGATGGCCTCGCGGGCGGGGCTCAAGATCAACGAGTACGGGGTTTTCCGGGAAAGCGACGGGAAACGGATCGGGGGAAAGCAGGAAGGGGAGATCTACAAGGCCCTCGGCCTCCCCTTCATCCCTCCGGAGCTGCGCGAGGACGGCGGGGAGATCGAGGCGGCGGCCGACGGTTCCCTCCCCCGTCTGGTCACCCTCGAGGAGATCCGGGGAGACCTCCACGTCCACACGAACTGGTCGGACGGAGGCCACGACCTCGACGTGCTGGTCCGGGCGGCGAAAAGGAAAGGATATCAGTACATCGCGGTCACCGATCACTCGAAGGGGCTGGGGGTCGCGCACGGGCTCGACGAGCGGAGGCTGCGCGAGCAGATCGCGCAGATCGACGAGGCGAACCGCTCCCTGAAGGGATTCCGGGTCCTGAGGGGGGTCGAAGTGGATATCCGCGGGGACGGGACCCTGGATCTTCCCGACGATCTCCTCGGGGAACTCGACATCGTCGTGGCCTCCATCCACTCGGGATTCCGCCAGTCCCGGGAGAAGATCACGGCCAGGCTCCTGTCGGCCATGAGGAACCCGGTCGTCAGCGTCATCGCCCACCCCTCGGGCCGCCTCATCGGGGAGAGGGACCCGTACGACGTCGACATGGAAGCGATCTTCCGGGAGGCGGCCGTATGCGGCGTGGCGATGGAGATCAACGCCTACCCCGCCAGGCTGGACCTTTCCGACCACCACGTGCGGATGGCGAGACGGTACGGCATCCCCCTCATCGTCAGCACGGACGCCCACATCACCGCCCACTTCGACTATATGGAGTACGGCGTGGCGATCGCCAGAAAGGGGTGGGCAGTCGCGGGCGACGTCCTCAACACGTTGCCCTGCCGGAGCCTGCTCAAGCGGCTCCGGTCGGGGAAAAACCCCGGCGTCCGATCCCCGGGCCGGAAGGCGTAGGGGAGAAAGGAGGAAATCCGATGGGGAATCTGCGCAGGCCGAACGCGAGCAGCGCCACGAGAACCTTCAACCGATTCCGAAGCGTGGTCCCCATGTCGGGACTCTGCAGCAATTGCCTGGACGGATGCAGGGGGGGGTGCGAGGTCTGGCTCTCCTCCTTCCGGGGACGGGAGGTCCTCTACCCGGGCCCGTTCGGCCGGATCACTGCCGGCGCGGACAAGAACTACCCCGTCGACTACTCCCACATCAACATCCAGGGGTACGCCGTCGGGGCAAAGGGACTTTCCGAGGGGGTTGCGCCGGGGCCGGACACCGCGATCTTCTCCAACGCCAGCACCGAAACCGAGTACGGCTGGGACCGGAAGGTCCGGATGCGGGTCCCGGTCTTCACGGGGGCGCTGGGCTCGACGGACATCGCGCGCAGCAACTGGGAGCACTTCGCCGCCGGCGCCGCCATCGCCGGGATCACCCTGGTGTGCGGAGAGAACGTTTGCGGCGTCGACCCCGGACTGGAGCTCACCGCCGCGGGGAAGGTCAAGAGATCCCCCGAGATGGACCGGAGGATGGAACTGTACAGGAGGTACCACGAGGGATACGGGGAGATCCTCGTCCAGCTGAACGTGGAGGAGACAAGGCTGGGAGTCGCCGAATACGTGCTGGAAAGGCACAAACTCGACACCATCGAGCTGAAGTGGGGACAGGGGGCGAAGTGCATCGGCGGCGAGATCAAGGTCAACACGCTGGACCGGGCGCTGGAGCTGAAGAGCCGGGGCTACGTCGTCCTTCCCGACCCTGCCCATCCCGGGAACCAGAGGGCGTTTCGGGACGGCGCCCTCAAGGAGTTCGAGCGCCACTCGCGTCTCGCGTTCGTGACGAGGGAGGCGTTCCTCGCCGAGGTCCGGCGGCTGCGCGACCTCGGGTTCCGGCGGATCACCCTGAAGACCGGCGCCTATTCCATGGTGGAGCTCGCCATGGCGATCCGGTACGCGGCCGAGGCGAAGATCGACCTGCTCACGATCGACGGGGCGCCCGGCGGCACCGGGATGAGCCCGTGGCCCATGATGAACGAGTGGGGGATCCCGACGTTCTACCTGCAGGCCCTTGCGTACGAGTTCTGCGAAAAACTGCGGCGCCGGGGGATCCGGGTCCCGGATCTGGCAATGGCCGGCGGCTTCTCCACCGAGGACGGGATCTTCAAGGTCCTCGCCATGGGGAGCCCCTACTTCCGGGCGGTCTGCATGGGCCGGGCCCTGATGATCCCCGGGATGGTGGGGAAGAACATCGGCGCGTGGCTGAAGGAGAAGACCCTGCCGAATGCCGTCGCCCGGTTCGGCGAGACGGTCGAGGAGATCTTCCTCCTCTACGAGGACCTCGTGGAGAAGTACGGGAACGAGGCACGGAGCCTCCCCCTGGGCGCCCTGGGGATCTACACCTTCACCAAGAAACTGGAGGTCGGGCTGCAACAGCTGATGGCGGGCAGCCGGAATTTCCGGATCTCCACCCTATCCCGAAGCGACCTCATGTCGCTCACGGAAGAGGCGGAAAGAATTTCCGGCATCCCGTACGTGATGAACGCATACCGGGAAGAGGCGGAAAGGATCCTGGAAGTGTAGCCCGGCCGGGCGCCCGGTTTTCCCACGCCTGTGCCCGGCCGGCCGGTCAGTGCACGGTGATGCGGAAGACCTGGCGGGGGCCGGCGGCGGAGGCCGCGGAGCAGAGCGTCGTCCCCGGGGCCACGCCCTTGAATCCCAGCCCGCCGGGGAGGTCGACGGGCGCGGCGATCTTCGGGTCGTCGCAGATGGGGGTTCTCGCCGGGCAGAGGACGATGCCGGAGCCGCAGACGTCGAAGGTTTCGCCGGGCTTCAGGTCGACGGGAAACGGCTCGTCCTTCGCGTGGGCCGGGCCGAACGCCACCAGGGCGCCGGCGATGACCAGTATGATTGCCACCATGTGGGTATTCCCACGCATCCGCCACCTCCGTTCGACCGGTAATATTCCCATGATAGGATCTCCGTCCTTGCGTCAGCCTTCCGGCCCGGCCGGAGCTTCGGGGGGGGGCAAGACCCGCTCCCGGTACAGTTCGAGGAAGAACAGGGTCACCGCCAGGAGCAGGGGGCCGGTGACCAGCCCCATCAGCCCGAAAGCGAACAACCCTCCCACGACTCCCGCGAGGATCAGGGAAAGCGGGATTTCGACCTTTCCGCCGATCAGCAGAGGAAGAAGGATGCCGTCGATCCTCGACACGGCGACCGCCCCCCAGATCAGGAGCCCCACGCCGTGCGCGGTCTTCCCCGCCAGGAGGAGGTAGAGGGCGCCGGGGAGCCAGACGAGGGTCGTTCCGATTCCCGGGATGATGGCGGAAAATGCCGTCAGGACGCCGAACACGACGGGTGAGGGAAGGCCGGCCGCCCAGAATCCGATCCCCCCCAGAACCCCCTGGGCCGCCCAGGTCAGAAGGATCCCGTGGACGACGGCTTTCATCACCTGGTCCAGCTTGCGGAACAGAAGTTCCTTCTTTTGCGTTTTGAGCGGCAGGAGCGAAAGGGTCTCTCCCAGGAGGAATTCCCCCTTGACGTAGAAAACACCCAAGGAAAGCAGCATGATGACAAGGTCGAGAAGGAAGGCGAAGAAGTTCGTCGAGGCCCTGGTGAAGAGTCCCAGGATCGCCGGAACGACCTTCTCCATCGCAGGCCCCACGGTCTGCAACAGGTCGACGGATGCGCTTTCGATATACGCCCTTCCCTTCGCCACCCAGGGGCCGATCACCTGGTGCGACTCGTACGATCCGAGCCTTTCCTGGAGAAACCGGACCGCCCCCCCCTCCTGGCCGATCCGTTCGATGACGTTGTACGCCTGGACGGCCTGTTTCCCCAGGAGCCCGACGAAGGCCACGGCGGGGCCCACGAGCAGGATCGTGACCGCCAGGACCATGACCACCGCCGACACGGTCTCCCTGCCCCGGAGACCTCTGCGAAGCCGCCGGTAGAGGGGAAAGGTGGTGACCGCGAGGATGATCCCCCAGCCGATGCCGACCAGGAACGGGGACATCAGCCGGTAGAGGAGGTAGAAGAGAAACGCGAGCAGGGCAAAGGCGACAAGAGCCCGGAAAACGCCCTGCTCCGTGGTTTCGGCGACCCGGCTCCGGCGGGGGACCTCCGGTCGTTCCGTCGGGTCTTCGGTCATGTTCGCATTTCCGTCGGGGGACCCCCTACTTCAGGCTCGTCCCCACGTCCTTGAAGGCCTGCTTGCAGCGGCCGCTCACCTTCGCCTCGTTCTTCTTGAGGCAATCCGCCAGGCGGCCCTGTCCCGGTTCGATATTCGCGCAGAACTTGTCCAGGTCGTCGCCGCACTCGTTGGCGACGTACGTCAGGGCATTGATCGCCCTCTCGAGCTGCGCCGCCGCGTCGTAGAGCGCGTAGTCGCAGCGCCCCGAGAGCTTGTCCTCGTGGGCGTACAGGCACGCCAGGACGCGCCCCTCGCCGGGAGTTACGTTCTTGCAGTACGTCTCGATCTCCTTCTTGCACCCCTCCGCCACCGTCTTCACGATTTCCTGCCCGGCCTGCTCCATCGCTTTCTTGGCCGGCACCGTCGGTTTCTCGGCCACCGCCGTCCCGGCGAAACACAGGAGCGCCATCAGACATGCAAACACGATCCCGTACCGACGCATCTCTCTCCTCCTTTTCTTATCGGGTTTGGGTCAGCCCTGCCCCCGGACCAGCCAGCCAAGCATCAGGAGACCGATCGCCGCGATCCAGCTTCCCGCGACGCGCACCGCCACCCGCGTCCAGTTCGCGCGCAGGCTCACCACCAAGGCAGAAGACAATGTTATGACAAGGAAGACGGAAACGGAAGCCCCGATCATCCCCAGCCGGTCGGTACCGGCGGCGACCATCGTCTGGCCGTTCACGAACCCGTGGAGCAGTCCCGCCCCGCACGCAAGGGCCACGAGCAGCGCCCTCGGCAGGTTCGCGTTCACCGCCACCAGGACGCCCACCGCGCCGAACGAAACCGTCGTCAGCCAGGGAAGCGTGAGGGATGCCGGGAAGAGCGACCCGGCCATCTCCCCGGCCAGCCAGGCCGCCGGCAGCGCGAACAGCACGCCGCGCGAGGCGGCTGCCCCGCACAGCCCGGCCAGCAGTCCGAGCCCGATCGCGACCAGCAGGTCGGGCGGCGTGAGGAACAGGTGGACCACGCCGTCGTAAAACGTCCCGAAGCCGGTCTGCACGAGGTGGGCGTGCGCCTCCACCGGCGCAAGGCACAGGGCCGCGGCAAACGAACAGGCGGCCAGGGCGAGCGGTCTGCGATCGATGGTCCTCACACGAAGATCCTCGCGAGAAAGAAGACCCCCGCGGCCGACACGGCCGCTCCGGCCGCCCGGACCGCCAGGCGCCCGCCGCGAAAAGCGTGCACAAGCCCCAACGCGATTCCCACCCCGTGGAGCGTTCCCGTCGCCGCCACGAACCCGATGCTGTAGAGCAGCCCGCTGCTGCCGGCGGGAAGCTCCGTCCCGTGCGCGTGCCCGTGAAAGATCGCGAAGAACCCCACCAGTACCGCTGCGATCCACAGGGGCGGGCGGCTCTCCGTTACGATCATCGCGCCGAGCACGATCGCCGAGACGGCGATGCCGATCTCGATGCCCGGCAGCGAGATCCCCATGAGGCCGAGCATCCCCCCGAAGGCCATGACCATGGGGAAGGCGACCGGGAGGACCCAGACGGCGGGGGCCCCGAGCTGCGCCCCCCACAGCCCTACGGAGATCATCGCCAGGACGTGGTCCATCCCCGATACGGGATGCTTCAGGCCGCTGACGATGCCCGTGATGGATCCGGTTTCCTGGTGGGCGAAGACCGTCGCCGGGACAAGGAGAAGGGCAAAAGCGGCAAGAACCAGGGGTCCCGTGGCCCTGCCCGGCACCCGTCGGTTTTTCCTTCTTCCGTTCCGATCCTGCACGTCCGGGACCTTTCCCCAAATGACCTAAAGACTCAGGAACAGCATGACGGTCCGCTGGACCGTCCAGTAGGCGCCGCACACCCCCACGGCGTAGCCGGGAGCGCGCTCGGCCCAGACCGGCCAGCGCACCTCCAGAACCCGGAACGCCCGCGACAGGAGCAGCGTGACCGCGACGAACCCGACCTGCCCCAGTTCGACCCCCACGTTGAAAAAGAGCAACGCCCACGGAAGCTCCGCCTTCGGCATCCCGGTGGTGGAAAGCCCGCTGGCGAACCC
>CP070783.1:0-55980 GCA_020346465.1 Deltaproteobacteria bacterium | reverse complement strand
ATATAAGCCATTGGATTCCAATGACTTTTTTTAATATCGATCTTTCTGCAAAAATGGTGACCCCCAAATCGTAATAGATATTTATACCGCTATTTATATAACCAATGTATCGACCCACTGTCAATAAAAAAATGTTTTATATATATTTAAATTTGATGATATAGCGGGTCGGTGTTCTTTTGTGGGTGGGGCGGCAGGAAACGCCCTCTTGCGGTCCGGGGGGTTTTCCGAAAGGGGAGGGAGTTCATCCACCAATCTCGCGGGGAGGGGCGACGCCCCGTGGCTCGCCCTCTTATTTTTCCCTGGAACGTCCCTTCGTTCCGGATGGTATGATTCCCTGAGAGGCGGACCACGGGACCGGGCCGCCGGCTGTAACCGGAGGAGACGAGTGCCGCGGGACGACTGGAAGTACGACGAGGAGTTGTGGGACGAAGATGACAGGGAGGAGAAGAAACTCCCGCCGGAGAAGCAGTGCCAGCGGTGCCTCCACTGGATCCCGCGCGAATCCCCCCACTGCAGCTGGTGCGGGAAGGTGTTCGACGAGCGGGAAAAGCCGTAGCTATTCGATCAGCGCGTACCGGGGGAGCACCCCCGGAGGGATCTCCTCCACGAACCGGGACGGCAGGGACAGCACCGTCCCGGACGCCCTCTCGTAGATGTTGACGGGATAGGTCATGACCAGGGCGTCCTTTGCCCGGGTCGCCGCGACATAGAGAAGACGCCGCTCCTCCTCCATCTCTTCCTCCTCCTCCGCCGCCCGCGACAGCGGGAGCTTCCCGTCCAGCACCCAGAGGATGAAGACGGCTTTCCACTCCAGCCCCTTGGCGGAGTGGATCGTCGACAGGGTGAGGGTGTCGTCGTCCCCTTCGGGGGCCGCGATCCCCCCCACCGAGGCCTCCGGCGGCTCGAGCGTGACCTCCGAGAGGAAGGAGGAGAGGGTGCGGTGGCGCGCGCAGAGGGACTCCAGGTGCTCCAGGTCCTTGAGGCGCCGCGGCCAGTCGTCGTACTTCGCCTCCAGGAGCGGGCGGTAGTAGGCGAGCACCCGGGCCATCGCCTCCGCGGGCGCGGCACGGCCCTCCAGGAGTTCCCGGAGGCAGCCGGACAGCCGGCCCGCGTATTCCGACGCCTTCATGCCCGAGAGCGAGGCGAGGACGGGCCCGTGCGACGCCTCCTCGAAGGCCCGCCGGGCGATTTCCGCGCTGCGCTTTCGCCCCACGCCCGGAAGGAGCATCAGCGCCCGGGAGAGACTCAGGGAGTCCCGCGGGTTTTCGACCAGCCGCAGATGGGCGACCACGTCCTTGACGTGCGCGGTCTCCAGGAACTTGAATCCGCCGAACTTCCGGTACGGGATGTGCCTCCTGGCGAGCTCGAGCTCGAGGTCGAAGGAGAGGTAGGAGGCCCGGAACAGGACGGCGATCTCCCGGAGGGGGATGCCGTGCTCCTCGTGCAGCTCGAGGATCCGGTCCGCGACGAAGGCGGACTGCACCCGCTCGTTCGGGGCGGACAGGAGCGACGGCTTCTCCCCGCCCCCCCGGGTCGTGAACAGGCGCTTGGGGAACTTCTCCGCCGCCCGGGCGATGATCTCGTTGGTCACGTCCAGGATCGGCTGGACGCTGCGGTAGTTCTCCTCCAGGTAGACCACCTTCGTCCCGGGGAACTCCGAGGGGAAGTCGAGGATGTTGCGGAACCGCGCGCCGCGGAACGAGTAGATGCTCTGGGAGTCGTCGCCCACCGTCATCACGTTGTCGTGGCCGGTCGCCAGGAGCCGGAGGATCTCCGCCTGGATCCGGTTCGTGTCCTGGTACTCGTCGACCAGGATGTGCCGGTGCGCCCCGGAGACCGCCTCCCGGACCCCCCCGTGCTCCCGGAGAAGGGTGGCCAGGTGGACGAGGAGGTCGTCGTAGTCCATCAGGTTCCGGTCCCGCTTCGCCTTCCCGTAAAGCCCGTGGATCCGGAGGATGTCGTCCAGGCAGTACAGGAAGTGGGGCGCGTCCCTCTCCACGGCGGTCGCGACGTCCTCCCCCCGGTTGACCGCCCGGCTGAAGAGGTCCGCGAGGGTCTCCTTCCGCGGGAAGCGCACCGTCTTGTGGGCGACGTGGACCTCGTGCCGGAGGAGCCCGACCAGCTCCTCCGAGTCGGCCCGGTCGAGGATGGTGAAGCTCTCGCCGAACCCGATCGCGCCCGCGTACCGCCGCAGGACGGTGTTGGCGAAGGAGTGGAACGTGCCGCCGGACACCCGGTCGCACCTGCGGTCGAGGAGCAGGGAGGCGCGGCGGAGCATCTCCTCCGAGGCTCTCCGCGTAAACGTGAGGAGGAGGATGGAGGCGGGCGGAACGCCGGTCTCCACGAGGCGGGCGACCCGGTAGATGAGCGTGCGGGTCTTGCCCGTCCCGGCCCCCGCGATGACGAGGAGGGGGCCGTCCCCGTGGAGGACCGCCTCCCGCTGCCGCGGGTTGAGCACGCCGTCGTAGTCGATCCTCCCCGGGGACGCCGGGACTTCCCGGACGGTGTACCGCCTCGTCGGGACGGGCCGGTCGTCACGCGGCATAGCAGTACAGGCACCCGTGCCGGCAGGTCCGATACGATCCGATGTCCCGCGACGCGTGGCAGAGGCACCCCTGGCGCACCGGGGAAGGGGAGGCGGGGATCTCCGCGCCGGGGTAGAGGCGCTGCAGGTACGAGCCGTCGACGCAGGCGCCGGGGGGGATCCCCCACCCGGCGAGGCGGGGGGCGCAGCAGGAGAGCATCGCGAACCCCCGCGCCCGCCCGATGGCGGCGATCGTTTCCACGCCGGCCCGCAGGGAATCCGACGGCTCCCAGATCCCCGGGAGGTGGCGGGTCGCCCGCAGGCTCTTCCGGTAGGGGTGGGCGAGGCTCACGGTGCACCGGGAGGAGAGCCCGGAAAGGGCTGCGGAGACCCGGTCGAACCGCGCCACCAGGGCCGATGCGCTTTCCCCCGGGAGGATGGGGTCGAACCTCCAGAGGACGCGCCGGGGGCCGACCGCCCCGGAGAGCCTGCGGAAGGCGGCGACCGCCTCCGCGAAGGGGGGGACGGAGGGCTCGATCTCCGGGGGAAGCCCCGTCACGGTGACGTGGAACACGGAACGGAATCCTTCCCGCTCGATGCGCGAGAGGACGGGGAAGAACGGCCGGGGGTCCCGGGTCCAGAAGACGAACGCCGCCACGCGCTCCCTGGCAAGGGAGACGGCCGCCGGCCTGCCGGAATAGGGATTGCGGACCTCGGCCGTCCCGCGGGACAGGCAGGCGGAAAACCAGTCCGCGTGGAAGGCGGGCACGTCGGTGCGGCGCGAGGCGCTGACGATGACGGGCTGGGTCACGTTCGTATTGTACCACCCCGCCCGTCCGCGGCGGGGGAAGTCCCCGTTCCGCCCCGTGGAACCCGGGGAAAGGGGGAGGCTTCGGGATGTTTCTTTGCTTGACAGGGGGTATGCCGGTTGCTACAGTTCCATCTGTTTCAAATTTTGGGCATTTTGCTCAGGTTTGACACGCAATTACAAGAAGGAGGTACACGCAATTGGCTCAAGGCACCGTGAAGTGGTTCAACGACGCGAAGGGGTATGGCTTCATCGCCCAGGAAGGCGGACCGGATGTATTCGTCCACTTCAGCGCGATCAAGGCGGAAGGCTTCAAGTCGTTGAAGGAGGGCGAGCGCGTCGAATTCGAGATCACAGAAGGCCCCAAGGGACCGCAGGCGGCAAACGTCACCAAGGTGATCTAAGGACCGGGCCCATGCGCCCCGCGGGGAATAATCCCCCGAACATTAAACCCCCGGCGAGGAATTGCCGGGGGTTTTCCATTGATGGACCCGCGTAACGCTCTTCCCCTTTCCGTCTCCTCGCTGGAGGAGGCCCGGCAGGTCCAGGAGCGCATCCGCGCCCTGGTCCGCCACGTCCCGTTCCGCATGGACGGCGTCCGGCTGGTGGGGGCGGCGGACGTCACGTTCCTCGGTGCGAAGGAGGTGGTGGCGGCGGGGATCGTCGTGTTCGACCTGGCGTCGAGGTCCGTGGTCGAGGAGCGGACGGCCGTCTGCCGCGTCCGTTTCCCCTACGTGCCCGGCTACCTCGCCTTCCGCGAGGGGCCCGCGGTCCTGGCCGCGTGGGATGCGCTTTCCCGCAGGCCCGACGTCATGCTCTTCGACGGCCACGGGGCCGCCCACCCCCGGGGGGTCGGCATCGCCTCCCACATGGGGGTCCTCCTTTCGGTGCCGAGCGTCGGGTGCGCCAAGAAGCGGCTCGTGGGGGTGCATGAGGAGCCCGGGCCGCGCAAGGGGGACACGGCCCCGCTCACGCGGGACGGGGAGACCGTCGGGGCCGCCGTCCGGACGAGGGCGCGCGTCAAGCCGGTCTTCGTGTCGCCCGGGCACCTGGCGGACCTTCCGTCGTCGATCTCCCTGGTGCTCGCCCTCTGCTCCCGGTACCGGATCCCCGACCCGGCCAGGCGTGCCCACCAGTTGACGCAGGAGATCCGGAAGGCGGGATAACGGCGAGCGGCGCGCGCCGCGTTTGGAGCCCCCCCGGAGCGAGGCGGCTTCCCGGGGACCCCTCCGCGAGCCAGGGTCCCCGGGAGAGAGGTCCGGAAGCCGCGATCACTTCCCGGGCGCGGCGGGCGTCCCCTGCGGGGCGGGGGCCTGCGGAGCCGTCCCGCCCGGCCCTGCGGGGGATCCCTGCGGCAGCGGGGGCAACGCGGGCTGGCCGCCCGTCGCCGGCGTCGTCTGGACGGGGATGTCTCCCTTCATGATGCTGGACGTGGGCCTGCTCCCCGAAAAGTACGCCAGGAACAGGGACGTGAGCATGAAGATGACCGCGGCCGCGGCCGTCATCTTGCCCAGGAAGCTGGTGGGACCGCTCGACCCGAACAGGGTCTGGGAGGAGCCGCCTCCGAAGACGGCCCCGATGTCGGCCCCCTTCCCCGTCTGGAGAAGAATGATGAGGATGAGAGCCAGGGACACCACGACGTGCAGGATTACGATCGCCGTATACATTGCGTTTTCCGTTTCCTCCGTTATCGGTGCTTCACGATATTTGCGAACGACTGGGCGGAGAGGCTCGCCCCGCCGACGAGCGCCCCGTCGATGTCCTCCTGCCCCATGAGCTCGGCGGCGTTCTCGGGCTTGACGGATCCCCCGTAGAGGATCCTCACGGCGCCGGCCGCCTCCTCCCCCCACATCTGCTTCAGTGTACCACGGAGGAAGGCGTGGACCTCCTGGGCCTGCGCGGGGGTCGCCGTCTTCCCCGTCCCGATGGCCCAGACGGGCTCGTACGCCACGAGGATCCTCCCCGCGGCCGAACCCGGCACCTCCGCAAGCCCGGCGCGGATCTGCCGTTCCACCACCTCGATCGTGCGGCCCGACTCGCGCTCGGCCAGCGTTTCCCCCAGGCACAGGATCGGGACCAGCCCCGCGGCGAGGGCGGCGCGGACCTTCCGGTTCACGAACTCGTCGGTCTCGGCGAAATAGTGCCGCCGCTCGGAGTGCCCGACGATGGCGTAGGCGGCCCCCGCGTCCCGCACCATCCGGGCGGAGACCTCCCCCGTGTACGCCCCCTCGTCGGCGAAGTGGACGTTCTGCGACGCCACGCCGATCCGGGTGCCGCGCGTCAGGGCCGCGACGGCGGCGAGGGAAGGGAAGGGCGGGGCCAGGACGATCTCCACGCCGTCCGCATCCTGTACCAGCGGAAGGAACTCGCGGACGAAAGCGCCGGCCTCGTCCGCGGTCTTGTACATCTTCCAGTTGCCGGCGATGACCGGGGTGCGCATCCCCTACGCCGTCCCCGCCACGTGCTTGGCGAGGTCCACCGTGCGGCAGGAGTATCCCCACTCGTTGTCGTACCAGGCGAGGACCTTGACCATCCTCCCCTCGATGACCTTGGTCGAGAGGGCGTCGAACTCCGAGGAGTAGGGGCTGTGGTTGAAGTCGACGGAGACCAGCGGCTCGTCGACGTACCGGAGAATCCCCTTCAGCGGCCCCTCCGCCGCCTTTTTCACCGCCGCGTTGACCTGTTCCACGGTGGCCGGCTTCGACAGCTCCACCGTCAGGTCCACCGCGGACACGTTGGCCGTCGGAACCCGGATCGCCATCCCGTCGAGCTTCCCCTTCAGCTCCGGGATCACGAGCGACACCGCTTTCGCCGCCCCGGTGGTGGTCGGGATCATGGACAGCGCCGCCGCGCGGGCCCTGCGCAGGTCCTTGTGGGGGAGATCGAGGATCCTCTGGTCGTTGGTGTACGCGTGGATCGTGGTCATGAGCCCCCGCTCGATGCCGAAGGCGTCGAGGAGCACCTTCGCGACGGGCGCGAGGCAGTTGGTCGTGCAGGAGGCGTTGGAGATGATCCGGTGCCTGGCCGGGTCGAACGTCTTCTCGTTCACCCCCATCACGAAGGTGGCGTCGGGGTCCTTGGCCGGCGCGGAGATGAGCACCCGCTCCGCTCCCGCCTTGAGGTGCTTTTCCGCCCCCGCCCGGTCGGTGAACTTCCCCGTCGACTCGATCACCACCTGCACCCCGAGCTGCTTCCAGGGAAGCTCGGCGGGGTCCTTCGCGGCGAAGACCTTGACCGGCTTCCCGGCCACGACGAGCGCGTCGTCCCGGGCCTCGACCTCCTCCCCGAACCGCCCGTGCACGGAGTCGTACTTCAGGAGGTGGGCGAGCGTTTTCGCGTCGGTGATGTCGTTGACGGCCACGATGGCAAGCGCTGGGTCCTTGTATGCCGCGCGGAAGAAAAGACGTCCGATCCGTCCGAACCCGTTGATCCCGACTTTGACGGCCATGTCGCATCCTCCTGGCAGGGTAGGTTGGTCAAAAGGGCGAAAGAAAATATGAAATTATACCTTTTTCCCTTCCCCTGTCAATTCTTCCCCAAAAGGGGACGTTCTTAAACTTTTTCATGCCAGCCCCTTCCATAGGGAAAGGGAACGGGCCGCATCGATCGGGGTCGCCTCCGGGCTCCCTGCGCGCGCTTGCCCCGCCTCCCCCCGTTGCCCCAATATTCTTGACATCCTTTACGGGTGTTATACACTTGTTTCAAACATATGTTTAAGACAGGGATTCCGGATATCGCACCGGCGAAGGCGAAGAGAGGGCTGCTCCCGGAGAAGGCCCGCGAGCGGCTGCTCAACGCCGCGGGGGAGGTCTTCGCCGAGCGGGGATACCGGCGCGCCACCGTTCGGGAGATCTGCCGCCGGGCCCGCGTCAACGTCGCATCGGTGAACTACTATTTCAAGGGCAAGGAGGACCTGTACACCGACGTGCTCGAATTCGCCTACCGCCAGGCGCGCCAGAAGTACCCCGACAGCGATGCCGCCGGCCGCGGGGGATCGACGGAGAGCAGCCTCTTCGGCTTCGTCCGCCTTTTCCTCCTGCGCATTCTCGACGAGGGTCGCCCGGCGTGGTTCGGGAAGCTGATGGCGCGGGAGATCGTCGAGCCGACGGGCGCCCTCGACAAGGTGATCGACCGGGCGATCCGGCCCCTCCACGAATCGCTGGAGTCCCTCGTTCGGGAGATCGTGGGGGGCCGCCCCCGCGACGCGGAGATCCGGCGCCACGTCTTCAGCATCCTCGGGCAATGCCTGTTCTACCGGCACGCCCGGCCCGTCATCGCGAGGCTGCACCCGGACGTCCGGTTCGACGCGGCGGAGATCGAACGGACGGCCAGGCACATCGCCGCCGTCGCCCTCTCGGGGATGAAGCCCCGGGGAACGGCCAGATGAGGCTCCTCCGATGAAGGCCTGCGGGAGGTCTTCCCTGTTCTTCCTCCTCGCGGTTCTGGTTGCCGCCTCCCCGGGCGCAGGAGACGCCGCGGAAGGGGAGATCCCCATCTCTCTCGATGCGACGGTGCGCACGGCCATCGAGAGGAACCTCGGGCTCCGCGTTACGACGTTCAACCCCGCGATCGCGGAGACCGGCATCCTCCGCGCCGGGGGTATCTACAATCCGAGGCTCGACGCACTTCTCGACCATCGGGAGGAGGATTACCGCCTCATTCCGGACTCTGCCACCGTGGTAAAAAGCCGGTTTTTCGACGCGGACGTCTCGCTCAATCAGCTCCTGGGTACCGGGGCCACGGCGAGCGTCGCCTTCAACAACCTCTTCTTCGAGGACAGCCTGGAGGGCCCGGCTTCCCGGTTCGCCAGGCCCGAGCTCTCCCTGTCCCTGTCGCAGCCCCTCCTGTCGGGGCTCGGCAGGGAGGTCACCGAACGGGGGATCACCGTTGCGTCGGACGCAAAAGAGGCGGCCCTGGCGCAGTGGCGCGACGCCGCGCTGGCCGTTGCGGCGAGCGCCAGGGACGCCTATTTCTCCCTGATCAAGGCGCAGGAGGAGCTCGCGACCCGGGAGGCCTCGCTGGCCGTCGCGAGGCAGGTCCACGCGGAGAACGAAGCGCGGGTCCGGGCGGGCGTTCTCGCCTCGATCGAGCTTCTGGACTCCGAGTTCGGGCTGGCCGGGCGCGAGCGGGACCTGCTCGAGACGCAAAAGAACGCCCTCGAGCAGGCGGACAGGCTCCGCGTCCTCATCCAGTACCCGGACCGCGGCATCCTCTCGCCGGAGACCTCCTTCCCGGAGGGGAGGGTCGAGGCGTCGGAGGAAGGCGCGACGGAGGTCGCTCTCCGGGAAAGGCCGGATCTTGTCGGTGCGCGCATCTCGCGGAAAACCTACGAATTCCAGGCGAAGATCTCCCGGAACCTGGCCCTTCCCTCTCTGGCCGCCACGGGGAGCGCCGGGGTCAAGGGGCTGTCGAAGAACTACGGCGACGCGATCGACGACCTGGTCTCGGCGGATGTCCCCTTCTGGTCCGTCGGTCTGTCCTTCTCCTATCCCCTGGGGAACGACTCCGCGCGGGCCGACCTCGCCGAGGCGAGGCTTCGGGCCCGGCAGGCGGAGGCGCAGATCCGCAACCTCGAGGAGTCGATCGCCCTCGATGTCCGTTCCGCGATTCGCGACATGGAGACGAAGTTCCGGCAGATCGAGGTGGCGAGAAAAGGCGTCGTCCTGGGGGAGGCGCGGCTCGCGTCGTTTCTCAAGCGGGGCAAGCTCGGGCTGGCGACCACCAAGAACATCCTGGAGGTGGAGGCGGATTACGCGGCGGCCCGGGACGCGCTCACCGCCGCGCGGGCCGATTACCAGGGCGCCGTCACCCGGTTCTACCGGAGTACCGGGGAACTTCTGGAGCGACACGGAATCCGTGTGAGCGACAGGGAGATCGAGACGATGACACGAAAGGATCTGCGATGAAGCGGGGGATCGTCGCCCTTGCCGCCGTCCTGCTCGCCGCCGTCGCCTACTATTATCTCGGCACGGACGGCTCGGCGGGAAAGAGGAACTACCGCACCGCGCCGGTCGAGCGGGGGGATATCGCCGAAACGGTCCTGGCGACGGGGAACCTGAACGCCGTCACCACGGTGCAGGTGGGAAGCCAGGTCTCCGGGACGCTGGAGAAGATCTTCGTGGACTACAACTCCCCGGTGAAGAAGGGGCAGGTCATCGCGCAGATCGACACCCGCCTGTTCGAGGCTTCCGTCCTCCAGGCGCAAGGGAACCTCGAAAACGCCCGCGCCGCGACCGAGCGGGCCCGCGTCCTCGTCATCGACACGGAGCGGACGGCCCGGCGCAACCGGGAGCTGGTCAAGGACGGGTTCGTCGCCCAGTCCGACGTCGACTCGGCGGAGACCGCCTACGAGACGGCGCTCGCCCAGAAGCGGAGCGCGGAGGGGCAGGTGATCCAGGCGCAAGGGCAGCTCTCCGCGGCGGAAACGAACCTGCGGTACGCCACCATCCGCTCCCCGGTCGACGGGATCGTGATCTCCCGGAACGTGGACGCGGGGCAGACGGTGGCCGCCAGCTTCCAGACGCCCACGCTCTTCACCATCGCGGAGGATCTCACCAAGATGCAGATCGACACCAACGTCGACGAGGCGGACATCGGGAAGGTGAGGGCGGGCCAGCAGGCGACGTTCACCGTGGACGCGTACCCCGAACGGGCCTTCCGCGGCAAGGTCGTGCAGGTGCGTTCCGCGCCCATCGTGACGCAGAACGTGGTCACCTACAACGTCGTGGTCCAGGTCGACAACGGGGATCTGCTCCTCAAGCCCGGCATGACCGCCAACGTCTCGATCCATGTGCGGGACCTGCCGGATGTCCTGAAGATCCCGAACGCCGCCCTTCGCTTCCGTCCTTCCGACGGGAAGAAGCCGGAGGAGAAAAAGGTTGCCGGCGGGCAGCGGGTCTACATCCTGGAAAAGGACGGCAAGACCAAACCGATCTCCGTCAAGGGCGGGGCCAGCGACGGAACGCACACCCAGCTGGTGGAGGGGGATCTCAAGAAGGGGGACCTCCTGGTGGTCGAGGAGGTCCGGAAAAAGCAGGGGGCGGCCGGCGGACAGGGTCCGCGAATGAGGTTCTTCTAAAGGCCATGGCGGCTCCCGTGATCGAGGTCATCCGACTCTCCAAGACCTACCGGCTGGGCCCCGTGAGCGTGGAGGCCCTCCGGGACGTCACCCTCTCCATCCGGCAGGGGGAGTTCCTCGCGGTGATGGGGCCGTCGGGATCCGGCAAGTCGACCCTGATGAACATCCTCGGGTGCCTGGACCGGCCGACGGACGGCGTGTACCGGTTCGACGGACAGGAAGTGGAGGCCCTGGGTAGGGACGCCCTCGCCGCGATCCGCAGCCGGAAGATCGGCTTCGTGTTCCAGGGGTTCAACCTGCTTCCCCGGATGACGGCTCTCGAGAACGTGGAGCTCCCGATGATCTACGACACCGTCCCCTCCGGGCAGCGGAGGGAGAGGGCGCGGAACGCGCTTGCGGCCCTGGGGATCGTCGACCGGGGAGGCCACCTCCCCAGCCAGATGTCCGGCGGCCAGCAGCAGCGCGTGGCGATCGCCCGGGCGATCGTGAACTCCCCCTCCCTCCTGCTCGCCGACGAGCCCACCGGGAACCTCGACACGGCCACGAGCGAGGAGATCATGGAGGTGTTCGCCGGGCTCAACGAGCAACGGGAAATCACGGTGGTGACCGTGACCCACGACCCGGAGGTCGCCCGGTATGCGAGGCGGGTGATCCGGTTCCGGGACGGGAGGATCGTGGACGACGGTCCCGGCGAGGGGCGGGGCCGCTGCCGCGACGGGGCTTCGGCTAACGGATGAATCTCTATTCCGCAGGGAAGATCGCGTACCGGTCGCTGCGCGCGAACCGGATGCGGTCGATCCTGACCATGCTCGGCATGGTCATCGGCGTTTCCGCCGTGATCGTCATGGTGGCGATCGGCGCCGGGGCGAACGAGCGGATCGCCGCCCAGATCTCCTCCATCGGCTCGAACCTTCTCCTCGTCCTCCCGGGGAGCACCACCGCGGGAGGCCTTCGCTCCGGCTTCGGATCGGCGCCCACGCTCACCATGGCGGACGCGAAGGCGATCGGGAGGGAACTCCCCGCAGTGCGATTCGCCGCCCCCTCGGTGCGCTCCACCTCTCCCGTGGTATACGGGAACCAGAACTGGAGCACCCTCGTCCAGGGGGTGACGCCGGAGTATTTCGAGATCCGGGAGTACCGGCTCGCGGAGGGACGGTATTTCACCGCGGACGAAATGGACGCCTCCTCCAAGGTGGCGGTCGTCGGCAAGACGGTGATCCGGAACCTGTTCGGCGAGGAATCCCCGGTCGGCGCAATCTTCCGCATCAAACGGGTTCCGTTCACCGTGATCGGGGTGCTCGAGGAGAAGGGCCAGTCCCTCCAGGGGCAGGACCAGGACGACATCATCATCGCTCCCATCACCACCGTCCAGAACAAACTGTTCGGGAGCGAGCATCCGGGCTCGGTCGGGGTGATCATCGCCCAGGCCGTCGACCGGGAGAGCATCGAGGAGGCGGAGAGGGAGGTGGTCTCCCTGCTTCGGCAGCGTCACCGGATCGGAAGCGGCCAGGAGGACGACTTCTCCGTGCGCAACCTGAGCGAGATGCTTGCGGTCGCGGAGGCGTCCACCCGGGTCATGAGCCTGCTGCTGGGGGCGATCGCCTCGGTTTCGCTCCTCGTCGGCGGGATCGGGATCATGAACATCATGCTGGTGTCGGTCACGGAGCGGACGCGCGAGATCGGGATCCGGCTCGCCGTGGGGGCGAGGGAGCGGGACATCCTGGTCCAGTTCCTGATCGAGGCGGTGTCCCTGTCGGCCGCCGGCGGGGTGGTCGGAATCCTCCTGGGGGTCGGCGGGTCGATGCTCATCTCGCGGTTCGCCGGATGGTCCACGATCGTCGATCCCGGTGCCGTCCTCCTTGCCTTCGGGTTTTCGGCCGCCGTAGGGATCTTCTTCGGGTTCTACCCCGCCCGCAAGGCCTCCCGGCTCGACCCGATCGAGGCGCTGCGCCACGAGTAGGTTTCTCCCCAAAAAGGGGACGTTCTTAAACTTTTTCATGCCAGCCCCTTCGTTATCAATAGGGAGGTGCGCGATGATCGGCTTTGCATTCGGCGCCTCCGCGCACCGGGACCGGGCGCCGGATCCCCGGAAGGCCCGCAGAGATGTCTCCGGACCGGCGTCTCTGTATAATGAAGGCGCGTCGAAGAATGCGGGGAGGCGCGGGGATGGCCGGCAGGCCGAAGGTGGTGATCAGGCGGACGTCGCCCGGGGGCTTCCCGTCCCGGCGGTCCTCGCGGGGGAGGATCCCCCGTGCCCGGTCAATTGATGCCGAACCCTTTCCGCCTCAGGAGTTCGACCGGGTCGAAGCCCCCGGTCTTGGAGAAGGGGATCCGGACGACGCCGACCATCGGGGCCCGCATGCCGACCGACCCGTTGAACTCGTAGGTGACTTTCCGGCCGAGCAGGCTGTCCCGGCAGGCGTTCACGAAGGATGCGGGCAGGATGGAGAAGGGCACCTTCACCACCGTCAGGCCCGCCGCCCCGAGGCGGATCTCCTCGCGGTGCTCCCCCTGCGCGACCGTTTCCCGCCCGATGATCGCGGAATAGGCGACGTAGGCAACCTCCAGGGGGTAGTCGTTCGGGTTGTCCACCTCGAGGCTTAGGGTGAAATCCCACGGCTTGCGGGGATCGTGGAGCGGGTTCGACGTCAGCGCCACGTCGATCAGCCGGACCTTCGGCGTCTTGAACGCTTCCTTGATCAGGCCCCGGCAGGAAAGCGGGAACAGTGCGAGGGGCAGGAGAAGAAGGAGGTAGATCCGTTTGGCCTTGCGCATCTCCGATATCCGGGTTCCCCTGGGGTTTCCGGAAGAGGACCTCCTCTCGAGAGTTCTTCTCATTATAGGGATTCCCCCGGACGAGGTGGGGCATTTTTCCGTCGCCCGTCGCGGGGTGGACGCGAGGCGGAAAGGGGCGGTCATGCGCGTCTACGCGGCGGACCTCTCCCTGCGCTCCCCCGCCCTCGAGGAGGCGGTGTGCTCCCGGGTCGCCTCCGCCCGCCGTCACCTCCCCGCCCCCGACCCGTTCCCCCGCTCCCCCGTCCGTCCCCCCGCCGTGCGGCCGATCGTGGTGGGGGCCGGCCCGGCCGGGCTGTTCGCCGCCCTCACCCTCGCCCGGTACGGCGCCCCGCCGATCGTGCTGGAGAGGGGGCAACCCGTCGAGGAGCGTTCCCGGCAGGTTGCGGCCTTCTGGAAGAAGGGGGAACTGGACCCGGAGAGCAACGTGCCGTTCGGGGAGGGCGGGGCGGGGACGTTTTCCGACGGGAAGCTGACCACGAGGATCGGGGACCCGCTGGTCGAGCATGTGATCGGCGCCTTCGCGGAATGGTCCGGCCTTCCCGACCTGCCCCGGGAGGCGAAGCCGCACGTGGGAACGGACCGCCTCCGGAGATTCTGCATCCGGATGCGGGAGGAGCTTCGATCCCTCGGAGCCGAGGTCCGGTTCGGCGCGCGGGTGGACGGGATCGGGGAAGGGGGCGGGTCCGTCCGGTCGGTTTTGCTGTCCACCGGCGAGGAGCTCCCCTGCGAGGAGCTGGTGCTCGCGGTCGGGCACTCCGCGCGGGACACGGTCCGGATGCTCCTTGCCGGGGGCGTCCGGATGTCCGCGAAGGCGTTCGCCGTCGGGTTTCGCGTGGAGCACCCCCAGGAGCGGATCGACAGGATCCAGTACGGGAAGATGGCGGGAAATCCGGCCCTGCCCCCCGCCGACTACCGTCTGGCGGCGCGCGCCCCCTCCGGGCGCGGCGTCTACTCCTTCTGCATGTGTCCCGGGGGAGAGGTGATGACCGCCTCGTCCGCGCCGGGGGAATTGCCGGTGAACGGGATGAGCGCCCACGCGAGGAGTTCGGGGTTCGCCAACAGCGGGATCGTGGCGGCCGTCACGGAGAAGGATTTCGGGACGGGCGACGTCCTGGCGGGCCTCGCCCTGCAGAAGACCCTCGAGGCCCGCGCGTTCCGGAAAGGGGGCGGGGATTTCGGCGTCCCCGCCATGAACCTGTCGGCGTTCGTCACGGGGAGGAACCTCAACCTCGCGCGGGGAAAGGCGCTGGCCCCCCGGGTCGCGCGGGCGAACCTCGCCGGCATTCTCCCCCCCCGGGTGGAGGAGGATATCCGTTACGGCCTGGCGAGGTTCGGGGAGTCGATGCGCGGGTTCCTCACCCAGGAGGGAACCTTGTACGCGGTCGAGTCCCGCACCTCCTCCCCGGTCCGCATCGAGCGGCAGAATTATGAGTCGGTCACGGTGAAAGGCCTGTATCCTGTGGGGGAGGGGTCGGGGCACGCGGGCGGGATCGTCTCTTCCGCGGTCGATGGGATCCGCGCGGCGCTCCGCATCCTGGAGAAACTCTCCGGACAAAGGACGGGATAAGCGATGCCCAAAGCAAAGTTCGTGAAGGACATCAAGGAAGGGGAGCAGGTCAAGGATCTCTTCCTGGTGAGCAACAAGGCGGTGCTCGTGAGCAACTCCGGGAAGCCGTACATCACCCTCGCCCTGCGCGACCGGACGGGCCAGGTGGAGTGCCGCGTCTGGGACCGCGCCGAGGAGATGGCGAAGCGGTTCGACCGGGACGACATCGTGGAGGCGGCCGGGAGCGCCATCCAGTACCAGGGGCGCATCCAGCTCAAGGTGCACGATGTCCGGAAGGCGGACGAGGAGGCGGACCTCGCCGATTTCCTCCCCGTGACGAGGAAGGGGATCGAGCCGCTCTGGAAGGAACTGCAGGGGCTGGTGGGGGGGATCACGGACCCGGACCTCTCCCGGCTGCTCGAACGGATCTTCCCGGACCCCCCGGAAACGGAGACGGCTCGCCGGTTCCGGCAGGCCCCGGGGGGGAAGACCATGCACCACGACTACATCGGCGGCCTCCTGGAGCACACGGTGTCGGTTGCCGTGATCTGCCGGTTCCTGTCCGGGCATTACGCGGGGGTGGACGCGGACCTGCTGACCGCCGGCGCCCTCCTCCACGACATCGGGAAGGTGGGGGAGCTCTCCTACGACGGGGCGTTCGACTATACGGACGAGGGCCGCCTGCTCGGCCACCTGTACATGGGCGCCGAGTGGGTAGCCGGGGAGTGCGCGCGGACCGAGGGGTTCCCCGCCGACAAGACGATGCTCCTCAAGCACATGATCCTCTCCCACCACGGGGAGCTCGCGTACGGCTCCCCGAAGCGGCCCAAGACGCTCGAGGCGATCCTCCTGCACTTCGTCGAGAACATGGACTCGAAGGCCAACGCCTTCCTCGAGTCGATGGAGGAGCTGCGGGAGGGGGCGGCCTGGACCGACTACCAGCGGATGTTCGAGAGATACCTCTACGCGGGCAAGAAGAAGGGGTGAACGGCCCGCCGGGAAGGGGAGGGGGGAAGGACGGCGGCGCCACCGTCCGCGGGCCGGCGCTCCTCCTGGCCATCGCCCTGGCGGCGCTGTGCCTTGCCTCCCCGCTCTTCGCCCGGGAGGGGGCGGACCCGGGGAAAAAGAGCTTCCTGTGGACGGTCCGGGCGGAGAAGGGCACCGTCCATCTGCTCGGTTCCATCCACCTCCTGAAGAGGGAGATGTTCCCCCTGGACCGCAGGATCGAGGAGGCCTTCGAGCGGTCCGACGTCCTGGCCGTGGAGGCCAACGTGAGAGACGGATCGGGGGAAGAGCGGCAGAGGCGGCTGCTGCAGGGGGCGCTCTATCCCGGGGACGACACGATCGAGAATCACATCTCGAAGGAGACGGTCGACCTGCTGAGGCGCCGATTCCCGGACCTTCCTCCGGAGCGGATGAACCGGTTCAAGCCGTGGGCCCTCGCGATGACGATCGCCGTGCTCGAATACAAAAAGTTGGGGCTGGACTACGACTACGGGGTCGACGTCTACTTTCTCGACAAGGCGGGGGACGGCAAGCGGATCCGGGAGATCGAGAGCCCCGATTCGGTGATCGCCATGCTCGACGGCTTTTCCGATGAGCACCAGGACCTGTTTCTCCGGTACACCCTTCTGGAACTGGACACGGTCGGGGAACAGACGGACCGGATCCTCCGCGCGTGGGCGGAGGGAGACGCGGCAACCATGGAGGAGATCCTCCTGGAGAGCATTCGCGAGCACCCCGGGCTGATGCCCGTGTTCGACGCCCTCTTCTTCCAAAGGAACGGGAAGATGGCCGCCAAGATCGGGGAGTACCTGAAGGAGGGGGGGGAGTTCTTCGTCGTCGTGGGGGCCGGCCACCTCGTGGGGGAGAAGGGGATCGTCGAGCTGCTGCGGAGAAAGGGGTTTTCCGTCGAGCAGCAGTGACGGCCCCCGGGGATTCCCGGGGGAGGCGCGACGGGTCGTTACCCCACTTCGTTGTAGGGACGGAGGCGGAAGGTGACGCCTTCGATCGACTCCGCCAGGCGTCGCACCGCCCCGGTATCCAGGCCGGGGAGGGCCACGGCGGTCGCCGTGACCGAAGGGACGACCTTCGTCGCCTCCCGGAGAAAGTCGAGGAGGGCCGGGAAGGAAGCCTCGCCGTACCGGTTGGGGCAGATCCGGGCGTACGTTTCCGCGTCGGGCGCGTTGAGAGAGACGGAGAGCGCGTCCACCAGCCCCTCGAGCTCCGGCAGGACGTTGCGCCCGTGCACGAGATTCGCCAGCCCGTCGGTGTTGACCCGGATCCTTGCGCCTTTCGCCTTGAGCAGGGCGGCGACCTCCCGGACCTCCCGGAGCCTGAGGAGCGGTTCCCCGAACCCGCAGAAGACGACCTCGTCGTAGACGGTGGGGTCGCCGACCTCCGCAACCATCTCCTCCACGCCGGGCTCCCCGGGAAGCTTCAGGTAGTGCCCCTTGACGTGGAAGTCGCCCCGCTTCGCGCAGAACGTGCAGACGTTGGTGCACCGGTTGGTGACGTTCAGGTACAGGGAGTTCCGGATGCGGTACGAGACGCGGGCCTCCTCGTCGACGGGGATCCGGAAGAGCCGTTTTGCGTTCATCGTGGTGACCCGGGCCACGTCCTCCACGGACAACCCCTTGATCTCGGCGATCCGCTTCGCCACGAGGGGGACGTACGAGGGCTCGTTCGTTCTTCCCCGGTGCGGGACCGGGGCAAGGAACGGGCTGTCGGTTTCGACGAGCAGCTTCTCCAGCGGGAGGGAGCGGACCGCTTCTACCTGGGTTTCGGCATTCTTGTAGGTGATCGCCCCGGGGAGGGAGATGAGGAAGTTCATCCC
Organism: Deltaproteobacteria bacterium; assembly: GCA_020346465.1. GTDB lineage: Bacteria > Desulfobacterota > Deferrimicrobia > Deferrimicrobiales > Deferrimicrobiaceae > CSP1-8. The sequence continues at coordinate 38,389 of CP070783.1, read as the reverse complement.
GATCGCCCGGCGCGCCACCGCAAGGTCCCCGGAGAAGCAGTGGATGATGCCTCCCACCTCCGAGGCCTTCTCCTCCGAAAGGATGGCGAGCGTCTCCTCATGGGCGTCCCGGTCGTGGACGACGACAGGGAGGTTCCGCTTCCGGGCCAGACGCACCTGCTCCCGGAAGGCGGCCCGCTGGGCGTCCCTCGGGGACCGGTCGCGGAAGAAGTCGAGCCCCGTCTCGCCGATCGCGACGACCTTGTCGCACCGCGAGAGGCCCTCGAGACGCGCGAGCAGCGCCTCCGAGCAGCCGGAGGCGTCGTGCGGGTGCAGACCGACGGCCGCGTAGACCCCCCCGTGGCGGTGGGCGATCTCGACCGCCCTCTCGTCGCTCTCCGGGTCGATCCCGATCGTGACGATGTGCGTCACCCCCGCCTCGCGGGCGCGGCGAACGACGTCGTCCTCCGCGTCGCAAAGGGGGGGGAGATCCAGGTGCGCATGGGAATCGAAATACATGACGGGGAGATCCGGCGCCTTATTCCTCGATGCGGGGGAAGACGACGGCGGACCGCGCGAGGGTGGCGCCCTCGGAAAGACCTCCCCATCGGCCCGCGGCGGACAGCACCGCCTTCGCGACGGCCCCTTCGCAGCCGAGCGCTTCCCACATGTTCTGCGCCGCCACCGGGACGAACGGTGCCGAGAGGAGAACGCAGATCCTCGCCGTCTCGAGGACGGTGTAGAGGACCGTTCCCAGCCGCTCCCGCCGGGCCGGATCCTTCGCCAGCGTCCACGGCGCCGTCGAGTCGACGTACTTGTTGCCGGCCTTGACCAGCTCCCAGATGGCGGACAGCGCGCGATGCAGCTCCAGCTCCTCCATCGCCCCGTCGACCGCGCGCAGGACGTCTTCCGCCTTCGCCTTCATGGCCCGCTCCTCGTCCCCCGGCCGGGCCTGGGGGGGAACCGTCCCGGAGAAATATTTCCCCAGCATCCCGAGGGAGCGGTTCAGCAGGTTTCCGAAGTCGTTGGCCAGCTCCGAGTTGATCCGGTGCACCAGCGCCTTCCGGGAGAAGTCCCCGTCCGTCCCGAAGGGGACCTCCCGGAGGAGGAAGTAGCGGAACGCGTCCGGGCCGTAGGTCGCGACCATCTCGTACGGGTCGACCACGTTGCCCAGCGACTTGCTCATCTTCTGCCCCTCGACGGTCCACCATCCGTGGGCGAAGACGCCCAGGGGAGGGGCCACGCCGGCGGACAGGAGGAACGCGGGCCAGAAGACGGCGTGGAAGCGGAGGATGTCCTTCCCGACGATGTGGACGTCGGCGGGCCAGAAGGTGTCGAACCGCTCGCCGCCGGCCGGGTACCCCACGCCGGTGATGTAGTTGGTCAGCGCGTCGTACCACACGTAGATCACGTGGGCCGGGTCGCCGGGGACGGGGATCCCCCAGGTGAGGGAGGTCCGGGACAGGGAGAGGTCGTTCAACCCTCCGGCCACGAAGGAGACGACCTCGTTCCGGCGGCTCTCCGGGCGGATGAACGACGGGTTTTTCTCGTAATAGTCGAGAAGGGGCCGCTGGTAGCCCGAGAGCCGGAAGAAGTACGAGGGCTCCTTCCGCTTCTCCACCGGGCGTCTGCACTCGGGGCAATTCCCGTCGGCCAGCTGGAGGTCGGTCCAGTACGACTCGCAGGGCGTGCAGTACCACCCCTCGTACGTGCCGAGGTAGATGTCCCCCTTCGCGAGGGATTTCCGGAAAAGATCCTGGACGGAGGCGTAGTGGCGCTGCTCCGAGGTCCGGATGAAGTCGTCGTTCGTGATGTGGAGCGCCGGGGTGAGCCCCTGGAACCGGGTGACCACGCGGTCGGCGAGCTCTTTCGGGGAGACCCCCTGCTGCACCGCGCTCTTGTGCACCTTCTCCCCGTGCTCGTCGGTCCCGGTGAGGAAGAAGACCTTCTGCCCCTTCATCCGGTGGTACCGGGCGAGCGCGTCGGCGGCGATCGTCGTGTAGGCGTGCCCGATGTGGGGGACGTCGTTCACGTAGTAGATCGGGGTCGTGATGTAGAACGTCTCCTTCACTCAGCTCCCCTCGTTCCCGTCCCCGGGCGGGGAGGAGGGGTCCCCCGCTTCCCCGGCGTCCGGCATCCGCCCGTCCCGGTCCGCGGGGCACGTCCCCCCCGCCTTGGCCCGGGCGTACGCCCCGTGTTCGTAGATCAGGCAGCACATCAGCCTTCCGCAGACGCCCGAGAGTTTCGCGGGGTTGAGCGCGAGGCCCTGGTCCTTGGCCATCTTCACGGTGATCGGCTCGAACCCGGAGAGGTGGGAGGCGCAGCAGAGCTCCTTCCCGCAGGGGCCGATCCCCCCCACGATCCTCGCCTCGTCGCGCACGCCGACCTGGCGCATCTCGATGCGGGTCCTCATCTCGTGGGCCAGGTCCTTGACCAGTTCCCGGAAGTCGATCCGCCCGTCCGCGGTGAAGTAGAAGATCGACTTGCTCCGGTCGAGGAGGATCTCGGTTCGCACGAGCTTCATCGGGAGCTTCCTCGCCTCGATCCGGGCGAGGCAGAAGGCGTGGGCCTCCGTCTCCCGCCTGGCGTTCTCCTGGTGGGCGCGCAGGTCGTCGGCCGAGGCGGCGCGGACCACCTTCGGAAACGGCGTCCTCTCCGGCGCGGAAGAGACGTCGTCGAGCCGCTGGACGACCTGTCCCAGGACCGGTCCCCGGTCGGTCATCACGACCGCGTAGTCCCCCTTTCCCAGGGCCGTCCCGGTGCAGTCGTAATGGGTCATCTTGCAGAGGCTCCGGAACCGGATTCCGGCCAGATCCATGGGGTCCTATCCCTTCCCGTGAAATCCGAACAAAAATGCCTCCACCATGAGCTGCTTCTGCGCCTGCGGAGGCATGCGGGACATGGAGAGAAGCGCCCGGTACGCCCGGCCCCACCCTTCCGGGGTCTTCCGGCCGGCGGCGACGCGGAGCGCATCCTTCAGATCCTCGTTTATGATACCCAGTTCCGCGCCGGATGATAAGAGGGAGATATCCCGCACGACGGAGAGGGGGGCCGCGACCTTCCGCGAGAGGTCCCCGGCCCCTTTCCACGACGCGGCAACCGAGGTGATGGCCGCCGGGTCGGGCGAGGAGAGAAGCCGGACCCACCTCTCCCGCTCCCCTTCCGCCTCCTCGAGCACCTCGAGCGCCCTCCCGGGGCTTCCCCCCGAGAGGGCCGCCGCCCCGCGGATGACCGCTGCGGGGTAGCGGTCGCCGGCCCCGGGGATGCCGGTGACGATCTCCTCCACCAGGCCCGGCGCAAGGGGGGAGAAGGAGACCTTCTGGCAGCGGGAGACGATCGTGGGGGGAAGGCGGGACATCCGGTGCGCGACGAGCAGGAGGTGCGTCCCCGGCGGCGGCTCCTCGAGCGTCTTGAGGAGCGCGTTCGCGGCCTGGACCGTCATCCGGTCGGCCGGGGCGATGACGACGGCGCGGGGCCGGTCCGAGAACGCCTTGAGCGACAGCTCTTCCTGGAGACGCCGGATATCGTCGATCAGGATGTTCTGGTTCTCCGGCGAGACGCGCAGGAAATTCGGGTGGGATCCCGACGCGAGAACGCGGCAGTCGCGGCACGTCCCGCACCCGCCGGACTCCCCGCGGGTCCGGCAGAAGAGGGCCGACACGAAGGCGACCGCCGCCTTCTCCTTCCCGATCCCCTCCTCCCCGAAGAACAGGAGACCGGCGGGGACGTTGCCGGACTCGAGGTAGCGCAGCAGCAGGGCGACCGCCCGGTCCTGCCCGCGGACGCCCCCGAACGCCCCTACCATCCGAACCGCGCCGCGACCACCGCCTGCACGCGGCGGAAGACCTCCCCGGCCGGGGGCGCTCCGTCGATCCGCACGATCCGGTCCGGGCTCGCGGCCTGCAGGCGGAGATACCCCTCGCGGACTTTCCGGTGGAACTCGATGGTCTCGGATTCCATGCGGTCCGCCCGCCTCCCCCTGCCGGGGAGCCTGCGGAACCCGTCTTCGGGATCGATGTCGAACAGGAGGGTGAGGTCCGGGAGGAGGCCTCCGGCGGCGAATGCGTTCAGCCCCTCGATCCGGGCGGCGTCGATCCCCCGGGAGAAGCCCTGGTAGGCGGAGGTGGCGTCGCTGAAGCGGTCGGCCAGGACGGCTTTTCCCGAGGAGAGGGAGGGAAGGATGACCGCGCGGACGTGCTGGGCGCGCGCGGCCTCGTAGAGGAGAAGTTCGGTCTCGGGGAAGACGCGCTCCTCGCGCCGGGCGAGGAGGAGTCCCCGGATCTCGTCGGCCAGGGGGGTCCCGCCCGGCTCCCGGGTCACGATGTGGGGGACCGCTTTCCCGGCGAGGTATTCCGACAGAAGCCCGACCTGCGTGGTTTTGCCGGACCCCTCGATTCCCTCGAACGTGACGAACGGGGCCTTCAAGACGCGCCGCCGGGTTCCGAAGGAAGGGAGCCCTCGACGCCGGCTAGCACTCCGAGAAGCCGCACGAACGGCACTTGAGGCACCCCTCCTGCATCTCGACCTGGCTGCCGCAGTCCGGGCAGGCGCCCCGCGCCACCTCGAACCCCTCGCTGCCGAGAGAGCTTACCTGCCGGGAGGGGTCCTCCCCGGGGTCGGAGGGCAGAGGTTCCGCCAATGCCGCGTGGGCGGGGAACATCCGGTTGACGTTGTCGATGTACCATTCGACGGCCTTGGCCACCGCGTCCGCGCACGACATGATCTTCGCGCCGTTTCCGGCCCACGCCGGAAGGTGGCACGAGATCCCTTTCAGCTGCTTGACGATCGCGTCGGGCTTGACCCCCGAACGGAGGGCCAGGGAGACGAGCCTGCCGATCGCCTCGGACTGCGATGCGGCGCACCCGCCCGCTTTTCCCATCTGGTTGAACACCTCGAAGATCCCCTTCTCGTCGCAGTTCATCGTGACGTAGATCTTCCCGCAGCTGGTCTTCATCTCCTTGGTGACCCCGATCAGGGTGTCGGGCCGGGGGCGGGTGGAGACGTAACCGGCCTCCTCTGCCGGACGACCGGGCGCCGGCGCCGTTTCCGCCCGGTTCACCTCGCCGATGTTGAGCACCTGCTCCTCCCGGCTCTTGTCCCGGTAGACGGTGACTCCCTTGCAGCTCAGGCGGCAGGCGAGGAGGTAGACCTTGCGGATGTCCCCCCGGGTCGCTTCCGCGGGGAAGTTCACCGTCTTGGAGACGGCGTTGTCGACGTGCTTCTGGAAGGCGGCCTGCATCCGCAGGTGCGCCTCGGGAGAGATGTCGTGCGCCGTCACGAAGACCCTGCGCACCTCCTCCGGGATCCCCTCCACGTGCCGCAGGGTCCCCTTCCGGGAGATCTCCCGCATCAGCTCCGCCGAGAAGATGCCGCGCTGCTTCATCTCGGCCTCGAAGAGGGGGTGCACCTCGACGAGATGGTCGTTGTCCATCACGTTGCGGATGAAGGACAGGGCGAAGAGGGGCTCGATGCCGCTGCTGCAGCCGGCGATGATGCTGATGGTCCCCGTCGGGGCGATCGTCGTCGTCGTGGCGTTGCGCCGGGCGACCGTCCCCCGGTCCGCGAACACGCTCACCGGGAAGTTCGGGAAGGGGCCCCGCTCGCGCGCGAGGAGCGACGAGGCGTTGACGGACTCCTCCTGGATGAAGCTCATCACCTCCTGGGCGACGGCCAGGGCCTCGTCCGAGTCGTAGGGGATCCCCAGCTTGATGAGCATGTCGGCGAACCCCATCACCCCCAGCCCGACCTTCCGGTTCCCCATCGTCATCTGCCGGATCTCGGGGAGGGGGTAGTTGTTCCTGTCGATCACGTTGTCCAGGAACCGGATCGCGTCGTGGACCGTCCCGCGCATCCTCTCGTAGTCGATCTGGATGCCCCCGTTCTCGCCCGTCACCATGCCGGCGAGGTTGATGGAGCCCAGGTTGCAGCTCTCGTAGGGGAGAAGCGGCTGCTCGCCGCACGGGTTCGTGCTCTCGATGGCGCCGATCTTCGGCGTGGGGTTGTCCCGGTTGATCCGGTCGAGGAAGATGATTCCCGGCTCCCCGTTCCGCCACGCGGCGTCCACGATCTTCTCGAACACCTCGCGGGCGGAGAGGCTCGCGACGACCGCGCGGGAGTGGGGGTTGACGAGGTCGTACTCCCCGTCGGTCTCCACCGCCCTCATGAATTCCTCGGTGAGGGCCACGGAGATGTTGAAGTTGTTCAGGCGGTCGTTCTTCATCTTGCAGGAGATGAAATCGAGGATGTCGGGGTGGTCGACCCGCAGGATCCCCATGTTCGCCCCGCGCCGGGTTCCCCCCTGCTTGATCGTCTCGGTCGCCGCGTCGAACACCGTCATGAACGAGATGGGCCCCGAGGAGATCCCCTTGGTGGACTTGACGACGTCGTGCCGGGGGCGCAGCCGGGAGAAGGAGAAGCCGGTCCCTCCGCCGCTTTTGTGGATGAGCGCGGTGTTCTTGACCGCCTCGAAGATCGATTCCATCGAGTCGTCGACCGGCAGCACGAAGCACGCCGACAGCTGCTGCAGCTCCCGCCCGGCGTTCATCAGGGTGGGCGAGTTGGGCAGGAAGTCGAGCCGGCTCATCATGGCGTAGAACCGCTCCGCCCACCGGAGGACGACCTCGGGGACGGAACCGTAGTACAGTCCTTCCGCCATCCCGATGTCGTAGGCCACGCGCGCCAGCATCTCCTCGGGGGTCTCGCTCCTCTCCCCCCCGGGGCCCGTCTTGAGGTACCGGCGCTCGAGAACCTTGCGTGCGTTCTCCGAGATCGGCATCGGGCCGTACTTCGCCTTCATCCGGTCGGTCCACTTGCCCGGAGGGTGGGCCGGAAGATCCCTGGTTCCGGGGACCAGGAGGGTCTCCGGCTTGTCGCCCCCCGGAAGGGTGGGCGTGGAAACCGGCTGGTTCAGATCCATCGTGGCTGCTCCCCTGCAGGTATTATCCTACTTTAATGATAGCGTATCTTGTGGTCGAGGATTATCACGGATACAAGATATGGTGTCCGGTTTGGGCTGTCAAGGAAAAGAGGGGAAAAAAAGGAAATTCTTCTAACCCCCCAAGGAGAGATGGTTTTCAACCGGATAAAACAGGTCCCATCTCCGGAGCCGGTTTCCGCCCCCTTGGAATCTCCTGCGGGGATTCCCGGTTCCACCGGTACGTGCCGGAAGGATGCTCCGCCCCGGGGTTGCTACCCCTGCCCCGGGCGCACCGTCGAATTTTTCTACAGAATTTTTCAACATAAGTGGTGAAAAAACCGTCCGGGAAAGGAAAATTCGTCTTGATTCTTGGCCTGCGATGTATTATGTATACAGTCGACAATAATCGTAATGGGTCGCAAATAGGGATGCCGCATTGAACCAGCCCAATCATTCTCACAGGGAAAGGAAGGGAGCGACCATGTTCCCCTTGCACCGGGGAAGAATCCGCATTGTCGGTCTCGTCGGGGCAGTTGCACTCCTGCTCGCGTCTGGCCCCTCTTCGCTGCGGGCCATGGAAAACTCCGAGTGCCTCGACTGCCACGGAGACCGGGACATCCTCTCCTGGTCGGCCGAGGACAGGGAGTCGAACGTGACCCCTGGGGGGCCGGAAAGGCCCCACCGGGTCGCCTCTCCCTTCCCGGGGATCAGCCTCCATGTGGACGCCGGGCTGTATGAGGCTTCGGTGCACGCGGACCTCTCCTGCACGGACTGCCATGCGGACGTCTCGGACCTGCCGCACACGGCGCGGCTCAAGGCGGTCGACTGCTCCGGCTGCCACTCCGGGGAGGCGGCCGTGTACGCCAAGAGCCGGCACGTGGTCGGGTACAAGAGGATGGCGGGGATCGAGGCTCCCCGCTGCTCGGACTGCCACGGGGCGCACGCGATCCCCAAGTCGTCTCTTTCCTCGTCCCCCGTCTATTTCCGGAATATCGCCGCAACGTGCACCCGGTGCCACGGGAACCGGGAGGTGATCGAACAGGGGGGGATCGCCATCCCCGGCGCGGCGAGGATGTACGAGAAGAGCATCCACAACAAGGCGATCGTGGAGAAGGGGCTGAACAAATCCGCCTCGTGCGTCGACTGCCACGGCGCCCACGATCTCAAGGACCGGTTCGACCCGCTCTCCCCCATCTACCGGACGAATATCCCGGAGACGTGCGGGAAATGCCACTACGGTGTCTACACGATCTTCCGCGAGAGCGTGCACGGCGTGGCGCTGGCCCGCGGCGTACCCGACGCCCCGGGATGCACCGAGTGCCACGGGGAGCACGAGATCCGGCAGGCGGATGACCCCCGCTCCGCGGTCTCCTTCATGGCCATCTCCGAGAAGACGTGCCCCTCGTGCCACGCCGCCGAGAAGCTCGCCGCCCGGTACGGCGTCCAGACCGACAAGGTCAAGGGGTACCGGGACAGCTTCCACGGCCTCTCCCAGCGGCTGGGCGACAGGACCGTGGCGAACTGCTCCTCCTGCCACGGCGTGCACGAGATCTTCACGACGGCAGACCCGCGCTCCACGGTGAACCCGAAAAACCTGCCGGTGACCTGCGGGCAGTGCCACCCCGGCGCGACGGAGAACTTCGCCAAGGGGAACATCCACGCCGGCGCGGGCGGGATCGGGGGCACCGTCAAGTATTGGGTGGAGAACATCTACATCTGGCTGATCGTCGTCGTCATCGGGGGGATGGTCCTCCACAACGGGGCCGACTACCTCCGGAAGATGCAGGCCCTCTACCGGGAGAGACAGGAGTGGTCGCACCCCGGCTACGAGCGGTTGAACCGCTCCGAGCGGATCCAGCACCTGTTGACGCTGTCGAGCTTCTTCGTCCTCGTCGTCACGGGGTTCGCGCTCAAGTTCAAGTGGTCGATCCCGTTCCTGTCGGACGCGACGAACGTCGCCCTTCGGGGAGACGGGCACCGGGCGGCCGCGATCGTGATGGTGGCGACCTCCGTGTACCACATGTTCTACGCCATCTTCACGGAGCGCGGGCGGGACCAGCTGGCAAGGATGATGCCCCGCTGGCAGGACGCGCTGGACGTCGTGGCGATGCTGCAGTACTACATCGGGATCTCCGACCACAAGCCGAAGTTCGGCCGGTACAGCTACGTGGAGAAGGCCGAATACCTCGCCCTCGTGTGGGGCACGATCGTCATGGTCGTCACGGGGTTCATGCTCTGGTTCGAGAACGAGACCCTGAAGCGGATCCCGATGTGGGGACTGGACGTCGCCACCCTGGTCCACTATTATGAGGCGATTCTCGCCACCCTGGCGATCTTCGTGTGGCACCTGTACTACGTGATCATCAACCCGGACTTCGCTCCCATGTCGTTTACCTGGATCGACGGGAAGCTGTCCCGCCACCACATGGAGCACGAGCACCCGCTCGAACTCGAGGAGATCGAGGAGCGGGAACGGCACGGAGGAGAAGGGATCCCGGGAACGAGCACGCTGCTGACGGAGGAGAAATGAAACCGTTGCGATCGTTCGTGATGGCCGGACTCCTGGCGGCCGCGGTAGGGGGCATGGCCACGGCGGGGAACGCGGGCCCGACGGTCGGGGATTGCCAGGAGTGCCACGGCGACAAGACGATCGAAATGACGATGCCCGACGGGACGGTCCGGTCGCTGTTCGTCGACGGGAAGGCGTACCGGTCGTCGACCCACGGGAAGGCCGCGTGCACGGCGTGCCACGTGGACGCCAAGGCGCCGCACGGCAAGCTGTCCCCGGTTTCGTGCGGACGATGCCACACGGAGGCGGCGAAGTCGTACGCCCAGAGCACCCACGGGATCGTGCGCGCGAAAGGGAACCCGGACGTGCCGGGGTGCGGCGACTGCCACGGCAAGCACGACATCCGCAAGGTGCAGGACCCGATGGCGCGCACGTTCCGGCTCAACATCGTCGGGGTCTGCCTGGAGTGCCACGAAGACCGGGTCATCGAGGAGAGGTACGACCTGCCCGACGAGAAGATGATGGCGGCGTACCGGGAGAGCGTCCACGGGATGGCCTCAAGGAAATCCGGCCTCCTCGGTTCCGCGGTCTGCACGGACTGCCACGGGAACCACCTGATTCTCCCGGGGGACCAGCCCCGGTCCGCCACCCACCGGCAGCACATCCCGTCGCTCTGCGGCAAGTGCCACTCCGGCATCCTGGAGAAGTACGAGCGCTCCGTGCACGGGAAAGGGATGCGCGCGGGAATCGCGGAGTCCCCCGTGTGCACCGACTGCCACGGGGAGCACACGATCACGAAGATCTCCGACCCCGCCTCGTCGGTCTATGTGAAAAACGTCCCCCGGACCTGCTCGGCATGCCACGACAAGGAGGCGATCTCTTCCCGGTACGCCTTGCCGAAGAAGCGGTTCTCCAGCTACATGGATTCGTTCCACGGAATCGCCCTGGAATACGGGATGACCAAGGCGGCCAACTGCGCTTCCTGCCATGCCTTCCACGACATCCTGCCGGCCTCGGACCCCGCGTCCCCGGTCAACAAGGCGAACCTGCCCAGGACCTGCGGCAAGTGCCACCCCAACGCGGGGGAGAACTTCGCCAAGGGGATGATCCACGTCGAGGTGAGCCCCGAGAAGGCGATGGGCGTGTTCGCCGTCCGCGTCTTCTACACGATCTTCATCGGCACGCTCGTCACCCTGTTCGTCCTGCACGTGGCCATGGACCTGCTGGGGAGGCACCGCCGCGGCAAAGCGAAGGCGGGAAAGACGGAGGGATGACCCCGATGGGCGAAGAACCCCGCAGCCCCGTGACCGTGGAACGGATGTCGGTGCTGTTCCGCGTGCAGCACATCCTGCTGATGGTTTCCCTCCTCGTCCTCGCCGTGACCGGCTTTGCGCTGATGTTCCACGACAACTGGCTCGCGGCGGCCGTGATCCGCCTCGAGGGCGGGGTGCTCTACCGGGGCATCATCCACCGGTCCGCCGCCGTCTTCCTGATGGCCCAGCTCGTCTACCACGCCTTCTACATGCTCTGTTCCCGCGAGGGGAAACGGGAGTTGCGGGAGGTCTGGCTCACCAGGCGGGATTTCGACGACTTTTTCCTGGCGATGCGGTTCAACCTCGGGATGGACAGCAAATACCCCCGCTTCGGGAGGTACGGGTACAAGGAGAAGTTCCAGTACTGGGGGGCGACGACCGGCGTCTTCCTCATCTCCGTGACCGGGATCATCCTCTGGGCCGAGACGTTCTCCATGAGGTACCTCCCCAAAGTCGTGCTCGACCTGACCCTCATCGTCCACGGGTACCAGGGCCTGCTCGCCTTCGTGATCCTTCTCTTCTGGCATCTGTACATCGTCCACCTGCACCCGTCCGTCTTTCCGATGAACCGGGCGTGGCTGACGGGGAAGGTGGACGCCGAGTGGCTCCGGCAGGAGCATCCCGCGGAATACGAGAAACTCAAAGGAGAAGGGGTGATATGAGGGGGACGTTCCTCGCAGCAGCGATCTTCATCGCCCTGGGGGTCATCGCCCAGGGTTTCTGGTTCCCGGCGGATGCCAGGATCTCGCTGGAAAAGTGCACGCTCTGCCACGGGAAGCCGGAGTTCCGGAAGATCCTCGTCGACGGGAAGATCCGGGACCTGTTTGCGACGGCGGACAGCCTGAAGGGGTCCGTCCACGAAAAAAAGACGTGCGTGGACTGCCATTTCGACGTGAGCGAGATCCCCCACCGGCAGCGCCCGCAGCGCGTGACCTGCACCCACTGCCACTACAAGGGGAACGCGGAAGGGGCCCCCCAGTCCGACGCGTACCTGGAGTACTTCGGCTCGGTCCACGGCAACGCGATCGCCGGTGGGAACACGAAGGCGCCCCTTTGCCAGGATTGCCACGGGAACCACTCCATCCACAAGACGAAGGACCCGACATCGGCGGTCTCCCGCGGGAATGTCGCGGAGACGTGCGGGCGGTGCCACATCGAGATCTACGCGGTGTACAAGACGTCGATCCACGGCGTGGCGGTGTCCCAGGGGATCCCGGAGGCCCCGTCGTGCACCGGATGCCACGGGGAGCACAAGATCTACGCCCACAAGGACCCCAAGTCCACCGTGTTCGCGACCCACGTGGCCGCCCAGTGCTCGACGTGCCACGGCTCCGTGTCGATCATGAGCAAGTACGGGATCGAGGCGGAGCAGGTGACCACCTACCAGAACTCGTTCCACGGGGTGGCGAGCGGTTTCGGCTCCCGGACCGTGGCCAACTGCGCCTCGTGCCACGGCGTCCACGACATCCGGCCGTCGGAGGACCCGCGCTCCATGGTCAACCCGAAGAACATTCCCGCGACGTGCGGGAAATGCCACCCCGGGGCCAACCCCAATTTCGCCGTGGGGAAGATGCACGTCGACTCCCACAGCAAGGAATCCGGGATCATCTATTACACCGCGCAATTCTTCAAGTACCTCACGATCGGCACCATGCTCGCCCTCATCGCGCACATCTTTCTCGACATGTACGGGCGGACCAGAAGATTGCGCGGCGACAAGTAGACGTCGCCGTCGATGCGCAGGGGGCGAAACCACGAGCGGGGGAAGGAACGCATGTCCGCGAACGACAAGAAGGAGTCGAAGCAGGATACCCTGGAACGGGAGGTCGAGTCCGTGGTTGACGAGGAGACCGCCGGCCTGGACCCTGCCGAAGCCGGGAGGATCCGGGAGAAGGTGCGCGCCCGCGTCCTCGAGGAGGTGGAACGGGAGAGACGCATCCGCACGGCCGCGGAACGCAGGGCGGAGGAGCGGAGGCGCCGCGAGGAGAAACGGCGGGAGAGGCTCCACGAGGAAGGGGAGATGTTCGAGAGGTTCAACCGGAACTTCCGCTTCCAGCACATCGTGATGTTCACCTCGGTGATCATCCTGGTCATCACCGGGATGCCGATCAAGTTCCCGGAGTTCGTGCTCTCCCGGTTCCTCGTGAACATGTGGGGGGGGATCCACAACGCCACGATCGTCCACCGGATCGGCGCCGGGATGCTCATCTACTTCATGGTGCACCACCTCTTCTACACGGTGTTCTCCCGGCAGGGCCGGCGGGATTTCATCCTCCTGATCCCCACCCCCAAGGACGCCCGGGACGCGGTGCAGAACGTCCGCCACTTCCTGGGGAAGACGGGGGAGAAGCCCCGGTTCGGCCGGTTCAGCTACATCGAGAAGTTCGACTACTGGGCCGTCTACTGGGGATGCGTCATCATGATCGGCTCGGGCGTCTTCCTCTGGGGCGAGGAGATCGTCCTCAAGTTTTTCCCGAAGTACGTCCTGGACGTCGCCCACGAGATGCACAGCGACGAGGCGATGCTCGCCACGCTGGCGATCGTCATCTGGCATTTCTACAACGTCCACTTCAACCCCGACCGGTTCCCGGGGACCCTCATGTGGTGGCACGGCCAGATCTCCGAGCATGAGATGAAGGAGGAGCACCCGCTCGAGTACGAGGAGATCATGGCAAAGAGGTCGAAGCAGAAGGCGGCGGAGGTGCCCAACCCATGAAAGAGATGTTCCTGTCCTGGTGGGACCTCGTCGTCCGGTACCGGAAAACGCTCCTGGCGATCGGGGCGGTGGCGCTGGGGGTCCTGATCCTGTTCAACGGGGCATTCTTCGTCGCCGCCTACTTCCCCAAGTCGTGCGTCGTCTGCCATTACATGGACCCGTTCTACGACCAGTGGAAGACCTCCCGGCACGCGGACGTCTCGTGCATCAAGTGCCACTCCTTCTCTCCGCTGTTCATCACCGTGACGACGCTCAAGTACTGGACCGGCCTCTACCACCCGAGGCCGCACGCCAATGTCCCCGACAAGCAGTGCCTGTCCTCGGGCTGCCACGAGGGACGGATCGAGCAGGGGAAGGCCAAGCTCGGCGCCATCCTCTTCGACCATCAGGAGCACATGACGAAGCTCAAGCGCGGCGAGCAGCTCCGCTGCACGACGTGCCATTACTCGATCGTCCAGGGGGAGCACATCTCGGTCGACACGAACGTCTGCTTCCTCTGCCACTTCAAGGGGATCAGCCAGGGGCAGGCCCTGGGCGGGTGCCCCGGGTGCCACGGCACCCCGAAGAAGACGGTGGACCACAGCGGGTTCACCTTCTCCCACGACTCCTACCTGAAGATCGGCGTGCAGTGCAAGCAGTGCCACCTGCGCGTGGCGGAGGGGGACGGCCGGGTCGACGAGAAACACTGCTACGACTGCCACGTCGGCAGGCTCAAGGGCAAGTCCGACCCGCTCGCGCTGCACCGGACGCACGTCACCTACAACGCGATCAAGTGCCTCATGTGCCACGAGAAGATCCGGCACGGGGAGGTCGAGCTGGTCAAGACCTTCGAGGTCCAGTGCGACTCCTGCCACCAGAGGCTCCACAACTACCAGAAGGAGATGTACATGGGGGCGGGCGCGCGGGGCGTCGCCGACACCCCCTCGAGGATGTTCTCGGCACAGGTTTCCTGTGACGGGTGCCACACGAAGTCCGTGGAGGTGCTCGAGTCCGGCGTCGCCTTCCCCGGCGAGAGGAAGCTGACGGCCGAGCGGCAAAGCTGCGTTGCCTGCCACGGGAAGAACTACGACCGGATGCTCGACGACTGGATCCGCGCCTCTCGCCTCCTCGTCGCCGACATGGGGTCGATCGTCGCCTCCGGGGAGGCGGCGGTCGGGAAGGGCCCCGCGAAATCGAAGAAGATCGCGGACGCCCGTGCGCTGGTGGCGGATGCCCGCGCCAACCTGGACCTGCTCAAGGCCGGGCGCGGAGCCCACAACATCGAGTACGCCTACAAGATCGTGAGGGAAGGGTACGCACAGGTCTCCGCGGCGCACAAGACCGCGGGCGTCTCCGGGGGGCCTCCCCGCCCCGCCATCCTGGCGAGTTCGTCCGCCTATTGCATGACCCTGTGCCACCAGCGCGTCCAGCCGCCGAAAGACCTCTTCTTCCAGGAGATGGAGGTGCGCTTCCCCCACGCGCTGCACGTCGAGGACGTCGGGATCGAGTGCACCAAGTGCCACTCCCCGGACAAGCACAAGATGCGGATCGTCACGAAGTCCGAGTGCATGTCGTGCCACCACGAAAGCCGCGACATCGACTGCGGACATTGCCACAAGGCCCACAAGGCCCTGTACGAAGGGAAGGTGAAGCCGTTCGGCGTATCCCCGAGCCCCGACGTGATGGCCGAGGCGGGGATCGTGTGCACCGAATGCCACGAGCTCAAGAAGGGGACCCAGACGGTCCTCACCGTCAAGGGGAAGTGCGAGGAGTGCCACAGCGAAAAGTACGGAACGATGCTCCTCGGCTGGAAGGAGGAGATCACCGCCAAGGAGAACGCCATCGCGGTGGGAATCGAGGAGGCGAGGGAGTATCTCGATCGCACCGAAAAGATCGGAACGAACGTGGAAGCGGAAAAGAAGCTCCTGAAAGGGGCCGAGACGAACTACGGGATCGTCAGCAACGGGCGGGGAACCCACAACGTCGAATTGAGCCGGGAGCTCCTGAAGTCGTCGCAGGACGCCCTGGACCGGATCCTGAAGAGGAAGTGACCGGGAGGATTCCCGGAAGGCAGAGGGGAAAGGGGCCCGGGGAGAAGGCGGCCGCGGGCGGGGACCCCGGGGGCGGAGCATGCCCCGTCCCCGACGTCTCTCCGGCTATGGACGGGTCAATCCTCGATGAACAGCTCGTACTCGTCGTGGCTCATGAGCTGCTCCAGCTCCTCGGGCTCGGCGATCTCCACTTCGACGAGCCACCCCTTCCCGTACGGGTCGACGTTGATCAGGGAGGGATCCTCCACGACGTTCTCGCTGACGGCCCGGATGGTGCCGGACAGGGGGGACAGGAGCTCCACGACGGTTTTCTGCGATTCGGCCTCGCCCACCGACTCCCCCTGCCCGACGAACTTCCCGACCTCGGGCAGCGTCACGGAAAGGATCTCCCCGAGCTGTTCCTGGGCGTAGTCGGAGAGCCCGATGCGGGCGGAATCTCCCATTTCCAGGACCCAGAGATGGTCCTCGGAAAATTTGAGTTCGCTTTCGTCTGCCATAGATCAGTTATAGGGACGGGTTTTGCCGATGTCAATCGACTAGGGAGATTTTTCGAGCCGGCCTCTTCCCAGGACGGCGAGAGCGGTCTCCACGCTGCCCAGGGGTGCGCTCACCTGGAACCCGCACACGCGGGGGGAGATCCGCTCGATGGTCCTCCTTGCGATGTCGACCCCGGCCCGGCGGCCCTCTTCCTTGGTGCGGCAGCGGGCCATCCGGTCGAGGATCTTCCGGGGGACGACCACGCCGGGCACCTCGTTGTTCATGAACTCCGCGTTCTTGAAGCTGACCAGCGGCCAGACTCCCGCGATGACGGGGATGCGCCGCTCATACGTCTCCACGCGGTCCAGGAAGCGGAACAGGGCCTCCACGTCGAAGACCGGCTGGGTGATGGCGTACTCGGCGCCCGCGTCGATCTTGCGGAAGTAGCGCTCGATCTCCCTCTCCATGTCCACGGCGCACGGATTCGCCCCGACGCCGATGAAGATGCCGGTCGGGGGATCGATCGGGTTCCCGCCGATGTCGAAGCCCCGGTTCAGGTTGGCCGTCACCTGCGTGAGGCCGATCGCGTCCACGTCGAAGACCCCCGTGGCCTGGGGGTAGTCTCCCACTTTGGGGGGGTCCCCCGTGATGATGAGGAAGTTCGCCAGCCCGGCCGCGTACCCGCCGAGGAGATCCGACTGCATCCCGATGAGGTTGCGGTCCCGGCAGCAGTAGTGGAGGATCGGTTCGATGCCGACCTCCCTGAGGATGGTGATGGCGGCGATCATCGGGGAGATGCGGGCGCTGGCCCGCGGCCCGTCGGGGATGTTGATCGCGTCGATCCCCGCCTCGGCGCATTTTCTCACCTTGGCGAGCATCCCCGAGAGGTCGCTGGAGCGCGGGGGGACGATCTCCACGGAGGTGACCTTTTCGCCGCCGAGCATCTTGCGGGCGAACCGCGACTTCCTCGCGGCGGGGATGACCTGGACCAGGACCCCCTGCTGGGTGAGGGGCCGGACCTCCACGTGCTTCTTCACGCCGCTGAGCGACTTGACCGCCCGCCCGGCCACGCGGATGTGCGCCGGGGTGGTCCCGCAGCAGCCGCCGACCCCGCGAACCCCCAGCTCGATGTACTTCTTGGCGTACTCCGTGAAATATTCCGGGCTGGTGAGATAGAGCAGGCGCCCCCCGACGTCGCGGGGGAATCCCGCGTTGGGCATGACGACGACCGGCTTGGTGACCAGGGGAAGGACGGACTGCAGGGCGTCGAAGACGCCGGCGGGGCCGGTCCCGCAGTTGATCCCGACGGCGTCCACGTTGTCGTCGGCGTCGAGCGCCTGGGCGATGGCGCCCGCCTTCATCCCGACGGCCGTCTCCCCGCGGTCGTTCAGCGCGAAGGACGCAAGCACCGGGGCCCCGAGGTTCCGGGCCGTCCGGGCGGCCAGCCGGATCTCCTTCAGGTGGGTGAACGTCTCCAGCACGACGAGGTCGATCCCTTCCGCGACCAGCGTCCCGATCTGCTCGGCGAAGGCCTCCTCCACCTCGACGGCGTGCTCGTCCGGCATGATCTGGTCCGGACGCACGCAGGGGCCCACGGCGCCGGCGACGTACACGGAATCCCCCGCGGCCTCCCGGGCGATCCTCACCGCCTCCCGGTTGATCTCCCGGACCCTCTCGGCAAGCCCGTACGGCCGGAGGGCGATGCGGTTGGCCCCGAAGGTGTTCGTCTCGATCACCTCGGCCCCGGCCTCGATGTATTCGCCGTGGATCTGGCTGATGAGCTTCGGGTTCGTCAGGCAGAGCTCGTCGAAGCAGGTGTTGATGAAGACCCCGCGCTCGTAGATCATCGTCCCCATGGCGCCGTCGAAGACGATCGGGGACCTCCTCATCCGGTCGAGGATCGGTTCCATCGCCTACTCCAGTTCGTCGAAGAGCGACCTGGGCGAGTAGCACATGGGGCACACCCAGCTCTCCGGAAGGTCCTCGAAGGCCGTGTGGGGGGGGATATCCCCCATCGGATCGCCCGTCGCGGGGTCGTACACGTACCCGCAGTTGCTGCAGATGTACTTCTTCACAAGTTCCTTCCTCCGTGCGTCTACACGGCGAAATACTTCGCCTGGGGATGGTGCGCGACGATGGCCGAGGTGGTCTGCTCGGGCACCATTTCCATCGATTCGGTGAGCGTGACCCCGATGCTCCCGGGCCGGAGCAGCTCGAACACCGGCCTGTGGGCCGAAAGGTCCGGGCAGGAGGGGTAGCCGAACCCGTACCGGGACCCCTGGTACTCCTGGACGACGTACCCTTCCGGCCCGGACGGCTTCTGTCCCGCGATGCCGAGCTCCTGCCGCATCACCTCGTGCCAGTACTCGGCCAGCGCGTCGGTGAGCTCGACGCTCAGCGCGTGCAGCATCAGGTAGTCGTGGTACCGGTTCGCTTCGAACAGCTCCCGCGTCGCCTGCCCGAACCGCTCCCCGATCGTCGCCACGAAGAACCCCACGACGTCGCCGCCCTCGGCCGCCGTCCGGAAGTAGTCGGCGATGCACAGGTGCGGCGGGTTCTTCTGGCGGGGGAACGAAAAGGGGAAATCCCGTCCGTCATGCTGCACGACGAGGGTGTCGCCTTCGGAATGGCACCGGAAATATCCGTAGGCGACCATCGGGCGGGAGAGCCTCTCCTCCACGCACCGGCGCTTCAGCTCCTCGTACATCGGCTTCACCGTCCCCTCGACGAGCCGGCGGTACTCCTCGGCCTCCATCTTCGCCCGCCGGTATCCCCAGCGCCCCCGGAACAGCGCCTGCTCGTTGACGTAGGGGAACAGGAGCTCCGTCCCGATCTCCGTGACGTGGCGCGGTCCGAGGAAGGGGGGGACGGGAGCGGGTTTCCCGCGGGAGATCCTCGCTTCCCTCCGCCCCGGCGCGGTCACCTTCCTCCCCGTCTCCCGGTACGTGGTGGACTCGAGCGTGCCGGCCTCCAGCTCCTGCATCGCCGCAAGCCCCGCGAAGGCGTCTGCGCAGTAGACGACCTTCCCTCCGTATCCCGTCACGCACTCCTCGGCCACGAATTTCTCCGTGAGGGCCGCTCCGCCGAGGAGGATGGGGATGGACAGCCCCGCCTCCCGGTACTGCGGCATGCTCTCCTTCATGATGATGGCGGACTTGACGAGAAGGCCGCTCAGGCCGATCGCGTCCACGTTGTGTTCGCGGGCTTCCCGGATGATCGTCTCCGCGGGGACCTTGATGCCGAGGTTGACCACGCGGTACCCGTTGTTGGAGAGGATGATGTCGACCAGGTTCTTTCCGATGTCGTGCACGTCCCCCGCGACGGTCGCCAGAAGGACCTTGCGGCCGGTGTCCCGGTCGGCTCCCGTCAGGAAGGGCTGGAGATGATCGACGCACCGTTTCATCACCTCCGCGGACTTGAGCACGAACGGGAGAAGCATCTCCCCGCGCCCGAACAGCTCCCCCACGTGCCGCATGGCCGGCACGAGAATCTCGTTGATCACCGCCCCGGCCGGCCGCCGGGAGAGCAGGATCGACAGGAGGTCCTCGAGCCCCTCCCGGTCGCCGGCGACGATCTTGCCGGTGAGGGAACTCTCCGGGGGGGGGACGGCGCCGTTCTCCGCGGCAGGGCGTTGCTGCCCCTCCGCCGCCGTTTCGGCGAAATGCCCGATGAACGCCTCCAGCGGCGGCGTTGCGCCCTCCGCCCGCCGGTCGTAGATCAGGTCGAGGCAGACGCGGCGGTCCTCCTCGGGGATCTTCGCCAGCGGGAGGACCTTCGCGGCGTCGATGATCGCCGCGTCGAGGCCCGCCTCGACCGCCTCGTGGAGGAACACCGAGTTGAGGACCCGGCGGGAGGCAGGGGAAAGACCGAAGGAGACGTTGCTCACCCCCAGGAGCGTGAAGGAGCCCGGCAGCTCCTCCTTTGCCCGCCGGACGGCCTCGATCGTCTCCGCCGCCGCGTTCCCCAGGGACGGGTCGCCCGAGCCGATCGTGAAGGTCAGCATGTCGAACAGCAGGTCGCCCGGGCGCAGCCCGTGCACGCGGACCGCCAGGTCGTAGATCGTTTTCGCCGTGGCCAGCTTCTCCCCGGCCGTCATCGCCATGCCCGCTTCGTTGATGGTCAGGGCCACCACGGCGGCGCCGTACCGTTTCGCCAGCCGGCAGATCCGGTCGAGGTTCTTCCCGCCGTCCTCGAGGTTGATGGAGTTGATGAGGCATCTCCCCGGGTGGATCCGGAGGGCCTCCTCGATGCAGTCCGGCGAGGTCGAGTCGATGACGGTGGGGACGCGGACGGAGTGGGCGAACAGGCGGGTCAGGGCCGAAAGATCCGCCTTCTCGTCCCGGCCGGCGTACGCCGTGCAGAGGTCCAGGGCATGGGCGCCGTCCTCCTGCTGCTGCAGGGCGATCGCAAGCGCCCCGTCGTAGTCGTCCGCGAGGAGGCGCTCGCGGAACAGCCGCGACCCGTTCGCATTCGCCCGCTCCCCGATCAGGAGCGGCGGGATCTCCTGCCGGATCTCCACGGCCTGGTAGAGGCTCGACAGGGACGGATTCCAGCGCGGGGCCCGCGGGGCGGGGCGCACGGAGTCCACGGCCTCCTTGAGGCGGCGGATGTGGTCCGGGGTCGAGCCGCAGCAGCCGCCCACGATGCTCACCCCCTCCTCGGCCACGAACGCCCCGAGCTCCGCCGCGAACCGCTCCGGCGAGAGAGGGTAGACCGTCTGTCCCCCGACGACCCGCGGGATGCCCGCATTGGGAATGCAGGAGATCCTCCCCGGCCAGTGGCGGCCCAGGTACCGGAGGTGGGACTTCATCCCTTCCGGTCCGGTGGCGCAGTTGAGTCCCAGCGAGAAGACGGGGAAGGGCTCGATGGCTGCCGCCGCCGCCGCCACGTCGGAACCGACCAGCATGGTGCCCGAGGTCTCGACCGTCAGGGACACCATGACGGGAATCTCCCGGCCGAGCCGTGCGAGCTCCTCGAAGCAGCTCGCGAGTCCGATCTTCACCTGCAGGAGGTCCTGGCACGTCTCGAACACGAGGAGATCCACCCCGGCTTCGACGAGCGCGCGGACCTGCCCGGTGTACGCACGGGACAGTTCCCCGAAGGAGATATGTCCCAGCGAAGGCAGCTTTGTCGTCGGCCCGATGGATCCCGCGACGTACCCGGTCCCGCCGTGCCCCGCGATGGCGGCCCGGGCGTTTTCCACGGCGGCGCGGTTGATCGCCTCCACCTGGTCTTCCAGCCCGAACTCGGCGAGGACGACGGAGTTCGCGCCGAAGGTGTTCGTCTCGAGGACCATCGCCCCGGCCGACAGAAACGACGCGTGCAGCTCCGCGATGGCTTCCGGGGCCGAGAGGTTTAAGTATTCGTTGCACCCCTCGTGTTTCCCCCACGCCGACGGTGGCAGGGAACGGCTCTGCAGATTCGTCCCGCAGGCTCCGTCGAAGATGAGAACGGCTTCATCGAACAGGCTCAATGCTGCCCCTTCCTTGCGGGTTCCTCCCCGGGGACCGGGGAACAAATAAGTGCCCTATACTACAAGGGAAACGCCACGATGTCAAACGGCCCCCCTTTTGTCTTGACTTGCGGGAAGATTTCCTGTTATCTATGGGGTTGATTCTGCGTGTATACGGTATACAATCTTCGATTTTGGCGTCAAAACGGCGCTTTTTGGCAGTCGCCAGCAGTCCGTACGCCCGGCCGGCACGGTTCCACCATGTGAGCGTTGTCATCCTTCGGGGTTTTCCGCCGTCCGGTGTCTTCGGTTCGAGAAGCGGAGTCAGGGGAGGCACGTTCCGTGTTGCGGCTTCACCCGTCGATCTGTTTGCGGAAGAGGGGACTCTCATATCACGAGAAAGGGGGATTCACGGCATGGCAAAGGTTGCAGAGAAAATGACGTTGAAAGAAAAACTCTTCGAGAAGATCCAGGCACACCGCCCCCGCACCGCCAAGCTCAACAAGGAGTTCGGAAGCGTCCTCATCGACCAGGTGACGATCGCCCAGGCCATCGGCGGGGCCCGGGGAATCCGCTCCCTGGTGACCGACATCTCCTACCTCGACCCCGAGGAGGGGATTCGTTTCCGGGGGAAGACCATTCCCGAAACGTTTGCCGCCCTCCCCAAGGTGCCGGGCTCCGAGTATCCGTTCGTCGAGGGATTTTTCTACTTCCTGATGACCGGCGACGTTCCGACGATGGAGCAGACCCTGGCGGTCGTCGAGGATTTCAAGAGCCGTGCCCAGATCCCCCAGTATGTCTTCGATGTCCTCCGGGCCATGCCCCGCGACACCCACCCGATGACGATGTTCTCCGCGGCCATCCTCGCGATGCAGAGGGAGTCGAACTTCGCCAAGCGGTACGCGGAGGGAATGACGAAGATGGAGTACTGGGACCCGATGTACGAGGACGCCTGCAACCTGATGGCGAAGCTTCCGGCGATCGGCGCGTACATCTACCGGATCAAGTACAAGAGCGATACTCCGATCGCCCCGGATCCGAAGCTCGACCTGGGCGGCAACTTCGCCCACATGATGGGCATCGGCAAGCCGTACGACGACGTGGCCCGGATGTACTTCATCCTCCATTCCGACCACGAGTCGGGCAACGTCTCGGCCCACACCGGCCACCTGGTCGCCTCGGCCCTGTCCGACGCCTACTACGCCTATTCCGCTGCGATCAACGGGCTGGCCGGCCCGCTCCACGGCCTGGCGAACCAGGAAGTGCTGGGGTGGTGCCAGGGCGTGTTCAACAAGCTGGGCGGCAAGCTCCCCACCGAGGAGGAGCTCAAGAAGTTCCTGTGGGACACCCTGAACAGCGGGCAGGTCATCCCCGGGTACGGCCACGCGGTCCTGCGCAAGACCGACCCGCGGTACGTCTCGCAGATGGAGTTCTGCCTGAAGCATCTCCCGGACTATCCGCTCTTCAAGCTGGTCAACCTGATCTACAAGGTCGCCCCGGGGGTCCTGATGGAGCACGGCAAGGCGAAAAACCCCTGGCCGAACGTCGACGCCCAGTCCGGCGTCATCCAGTGGTATTACGGCGTCGTGGAATACGACTTCTACACCGTGCTCTTCGGCATCGGGCGCGCTCTCGGCGTCCTGACCAACATCACGTGGGACCGTGCCCTGGGCTACGCCATCGAGCGCCCGAAGTCGGTCACCACGGACATGCTCGAGAAGTGGGCCGCGGAGGGGGGCAGGAAACTCTCCTGACCGATCGGCCATCGCACCGGAAAAAAACCGCCGGGGATCTCTTTCCCCGGCGGTTCTTTTTTTATCGGGCGGAACGCGCTGCCTGATGCATCCGGCGACCGGGCGTCGGCATCGGGAACCAAGTCGGCACCGGGAACCAGGGGGGAGGGCTTCTTGTCTAAACCGTGACCGGCGGACCGCACTCCCGGCAGGCGCCGATGACGTGCAGATCCATGGATTGTATGGAGGAGATATCGGTCGTCCCTTCCCACCGGACCTCGTCGAGGCACTCCGGGAGCGGAAGGTCGAGGACCGCCTGGCAGTTCGTGCAGTGGAAATGGGCGTGGGGGGGGCATTTCCCCTCAAACCGCGAAGAGGAATCGCAGTCCGTGCGGATCTCCCGGACCTGCCCCTGCTCCCGGAGAAAATTGAGGTTGCGGTAGACCGTTCCGAGGCTTATGTTGGGGAGAACTTTTCTCGCTTCGTGGTAGATCGCCTCCGCGGTCGGGTGATAACCGCTTTTCCGGAGGATCTCCATGATGACCGTGCGCTGCCTGGTGTTGCGGGATTTTTTCCCTGCGGGTTTCATTATTCCGTATCGTATTGAGGAAAGGAATTGTTGTCAAGAAGATTGAACCCCAATAGGGATTGGGTTATATAGGAGTGATATTATAAGGATGGAGGTACAGCGTTCGATGTCGCATCCGGGAATCGCCTTCCCCGTCGTAGCGGCCGAGTCCGGCCTGTTCGACACCCGCGTCTTCCAGCACGTCCTGCTTGCGGGGCCGATCGTGAAGTTCGTGCTCCTGACGCTCATCGTGTTTTCCGTCGTCTCCTGGGCCATCATCTTTCTCAAATTCCGTCTTTTCAAGGGGATCGAGAAGAACCAGGCCACGTTCGCCAAGGCGTTCGCCGAGGGGAAGAACCTTTCCGCCCTGTATGACGCGGCCGAGAGATCGGAGCGGACCCCTCTCACCGAGGTGTTCCGGACCGGGTACCTCGAGCTGATGCGGATCAAGCGGGGCCGGGCCGGCGGCGACCCCGCGGCGCCGGGCATGCGCGCGGGCGCGATCCCTCTGGAAAACGTGGAGCGGGCGATGAGGAAGGCGGTCAACGAGGAGATCGCCCTCATGGAGACGTACCTCCCCTTTCTGGCGACGACGGGGAGCGCGACCCCCTTCATCGGGCTGTTCGGGACCGTCTGGGGGATCATGAACGCCTTCTCGGGGATCGCCATGACGGGCAGCGCCACGCTCTCCACGGTCGCTCCGGGGATCGCCGAGGCGCTGATCGCCACGGCCGCGGGGCTGGCAGCCGCCATCCCGTCGGTCATGGCGTACAACTTCTTCCTGAACCGGGTGCGGGGGGTCGCCACCAACCTCGACGGGTTCTCCATCGAGTTCGTCAACTTCCTCGAGCGCAATCTGGACAAGGTGTAGCCCCATGGCCATCTCCAACGGGAACGGGAGAGACCGGGGGATGATGTCGGAGATCAACGTCACGCCCCTCGTCGACGTGATGCTCGTGCTCCTCATCATCTTCATGGTCACCGCCCCGATGCTCACCCAGGGAGTGGACGTCAACCTGCCGCAGGCGAACGCGAAGGCGTTGCGGTCGGACGAGGAGCGCCTCGTGGTCACCGTGGATGCGAACAGCAGGATTTTCGTCGGGAAGCAGCCGATGAAGTTCAACGAACTGAGCAGCACCCTCCAGGCCATCGTTGCGCGGCGCACCGACCGGCAGGTCTATTTCCGCGCCGACCGCGTGGTTCCCTACGGCTTCGTCGTGAAGGTCATCGCAGAGATCCGCAACGCCGGGATCGAAAAGCTCGGGATGGTCACCGAACCCCTCGAGCGTTGACCAGGCGTGGGGGCAAGCTGAAACGGATGTACCTCCACCAGGTGTACACTCCCATGGAGCCGCTGTTCCGCAGGATGATCGCCTTTTCGCTGGTGTTTCATTTCGCCGCCTTTGGAATCGGCCTCCTCTGGGCGGCTCTCCACACTTCGCCTCCCCGGTTCCTCGAGGTTGCCGTCGTCGACCTGGTCGGAGGCGAGGCGTTCGCCCCTCCGCCCCGGGAAACCGCGAAGGTGGACGAGCAGCCGGCTCCTCCGCCTCCCGCCCCCGAGACACCCGCGAAAGAGAAGAAGGCGCCGAAAGAGCCGGCGGCTCCTCCCCCCGTGACGGCGAAGGCGGAAAAGAAGAGCACGCCGAAGGAGGTTCCGGACGAGAAGGCGCTGGCCGAGAGCATCCGGAAGATGCGCCAGAAGAGGGCTTCCACGGAGAAGGTCGGGGAAGCGGTGGGGACGATCCGGCGGGAAAAGGCGGCCCGCTCCGCGATCCGGCAGATCGGAGAGCGCGCAAGCCGCAAAATCGACCTGTCCGCCGCGCGCCCCGCGTCGGGCGGGATGGCCGGCGCCGCCGGGAATGCCCGGGTTCCCCCGGAGCACCTGGCCTACTTCCGCCAGCTGGACGAGAAGATCCGGTCGAACTGGACCGTTCCCGCGCTTGCGGTGGGAGAGAAAGAGGCCCTCATGGTGCAGCTCCGGATCGTCATCGAGAAGGACGGCCGGGTGTCGCAGGTGCGGATGGAGAAAACGTCCGGCAACCCCTATTTCGACGATTCCGTGCGGCGGGCGATCAACAAGGCGAGCCCGCTTCCCGTCCCTCCCGAGCAGCTGCGCGGAGGAGAGGACCATTACGAAATCGGATTCCGCTTCTATGAGGACGGGGGTGCTTCATGATCCGTTTCGCGAAGCCTCTGCTCCTCTCCCTTCTGTTCCTTTGCCTCCCTTCCGTTTCCGGGGCTCTCCTGTACATCGACATCAACGCCCCGGGGGGGAAGCTCATGCCGGTCGCCCTCCCGGATTTCGTCGTGGCGTCGGGAGACGCGTCCCTGGCCCGGGGGTTCCCCGAGGCGATCGGCGGGGATCTGGGGATGACCTCGCTGTTCGACGTCCTCCCGCGGCAGGCCCATCTCGAGCGGATCGTGCCGGAGCACTTCGGGGGGAGGCCGCTCTCCTTTCCCGACTGGAAGATGATCGGGGCCGAGGCCGTGGTGATCGGCAAGGTGGAGTTCCGGGGGGACCTGATGACGGTGGAGATGCGCCTCTACGACGCCACCCTCGGGAACATGATGGTCGGCAAGAAGTACGCGGGCCCCGTGCGCCAATTCCGGAAGATGGCGCACAAGTTCGCCAACGAGGTGCTTTACGCATTCACGGGTGTCCGGGGAATTTTCGACACCGAGATCGCCTTCTCGGCGAGGCCGGAGAAGGGGCGGGGGAAGGAGATCTACATCATCGGGCTCGACGGACAGGAACTGCGGCAGGTGACCGACAACCGGAGTTTCAACCTCTTTCCCCGCTGGTCTCCGGACGCGGCGGGACTTGCCTACACCTCGTACCGGACCGGGGTTCCCCAGATCTACCTGCGCAACCTCGCCACCGGGAAGGAACGGCTCTTGCCGCAGGTCGGGAACTCGAAGTCCCCGGGATCGTTTTCCCCCTCCGGCGACTTCCTGTACGCCACCCTGAGCGTCAAGGGGAACTCCGATATCTACCGGATGTCGCTGACCGGCTCCGCCGTGCAGAAGGTCGCCGGCGGGTGGGGGATCGAGGTCTCCCCGTCGGTCTCCCCGGACGGAAAGAGCGTCGCCTTCGTGTCCAACCGGAGCGGTTCGCCCCAGATCTACGTCAAGGAGATCGACTCCTCCGACGAGAGGCGCGTCTCCCAGGCGGGGAATTACTCGACGTCCCCCTCCTGGTCCCCCGCGGGCGACCGGATCGCCTTCACTTCGCTGTCGGGAGGAAGGTACTCGATCTACACGGTCCGCCCCGACGGGTCGGACCAGCGTCTTGCGGTCTCGGGAAGCGGCGACTGCGTCGATCCGTCCTTCTCCCCCGACGGCCGTTACTTGGTTTACACGCTCCGGAAAAATGGCTATTCTGAGTTGAAAATCGGTTCCGTGGATGGACGCTGGCAGAGGGGGCTCTTCAAGGGGCTGCCGGCCGTCGGTTCCCCCTCCTGGTCCCCCCGGCAGTGACCGTTTGCGGCGGGATACCAGGGAATCATGATCGGCTCTTACGTCTGCCTGAGGAGGAAGAGATGAAAAACATGTTGGTGGGGAAACGGGTCCTCGTGGCACTGTCGGTGGTTCTTCTGGCGGTCGCGGCGGGATGCGGAAAGAAGGAAATGGTGAAATCGACCGACGGCGCTCCGGGAGCGGAGATGTCGACGCCTTCCTCCGCGGAGACCCAGGCCGGCGGACAGATCACCTCCGAGACCTTGGGGACGCAGACGGCGATGACCGAAGCGCAGGCGGGCGTCGCGGCGACCATGGAGAAACCGTCCGAGTTCCAAGACATCCATTTCGACTTCGACCAGTCGTTCATCCGGGAGGATGCCAGGCCCACTCTCCGGACGGTGGCCGACTACCTGAAGGCGAACCCGGCGGCGTCGATCCTCATCGAGGGGCACTGCGACGAGCGCGGGACCGCCGAATACAACATCGCGCTGGGCGAGCGGCGCGCAGAAAGCACCAAGAGCTATCTCGTCTCCCTCGGGGTCAAGGCCGGCGCGCTTTCCACGGTCAGCTTCGGCGAGGAGAAGCCGCTCGACCCGGGGCACGACGAAGCGGCGTGGGCGAAGAACCGGCGGGCCCACTTCGTGCGGAAGTAGGAGTGACGATGAAACCGGGACGCCTTGTCCGGCTGGCCTGTCTTGTCCTTCTGGGAGCGGCGGCGGGCGGCTGCGCCGTGGCCGACCAGGGAGCATTCGTCCGCATCCAGGAGGATGTGGAGTCCCTGAAGAGGGAGGTCGCCGCCGTCAAGAAGGCGGAGGCTTCCCCCGCCGCTGCGGGCCAGGGCGAACTGCCCTCCCTCCAGAGGAACATGGCGGACCTCGCGGCGGACAACGACCGGATCAAGGCGGATCTTCTGGCCGTCATGGCACGGACCGACGAGACGAAGCTGGAGCTGCAGAAGGAGGTGAGCCGCCTCAACGGAGCCACCCTCGAACTGGGGGAGGCGATCCAGGAACTGCGGACGAAGGTCGACCGGCTCGAGGAGAAGGGGGCGAAAGGCCCGGCGGAGAAGCCGCCCGTCGTCGCGCCTCCGAAAACGTCGCTCGACGAGCTGTCGACGCCCGAGGAGACGTACGACTACGCCCTGGGACTGATCAAGAACGGCGACACGAAAAAGGGGCGGGAGGTCCTGAACGCCTTCGCCGCGAAATACCCCGACCACCGGCTCATGCAGAACGTCTTTTACTGGAAAGGGGAAACCTTCTACGTCGAGAAGGATTACGAAAGCGCCATCCTCTCGTTCCAGGACGTGATCGACAAATACCCCCAGGGGGAGAAAGCCCCCGACGCGATGCTCAAGCAGGGCCTTTCCTTCCAGGCGCTGAACGACAAGAAGAACGCCCGGGTCCTCTACGAGCTGCTCCTGGGCAAGTACCCCAAATCGATGGCCGCCGAGAAGGCGCGCCGGAATCTTGCCGAACTCAAATGAGCGGGCCGGCGGAATCCATGGAGGATGGATGATCAAGAACTTCGTGCTGGACACCAACGTCCTGCTGCACGATCCCTCCGCTATTTTCAAGTTTCGCGACAACCGGATCATCATTCCCATCACCGTCATCGAGGAGCTGGACCGCTTCAAGAAGGATCTGAACATGCTCGGGCGCAACGCGCGGACGGTGTCGAAGTTCATCGACCGGCTGCGGGGGGAGGGAAGCCTGGCGAACTGGGTTTCCCTCGGGAACGGCGGGATGCTCCGCGTGGCGTTCGACGGCGACGGCGCGGCCCTTCTGCCGGCCGAGCTCCAGGGGAACCGGGAGGACAACCAGATCCTTGCCGTGGCGCTGGGCGAGAAGGTGCGGAACGGGGACGCGCCCGTGGTGGTCGTGTCCAAGGACACCAACCTGCGGATCAAGGCGGACGCCCTCGGCCTCCGTGCGGAGGACTTCGAGAGCGACCGCGTGGACATCGAGGAGCTCTACCAGGGCTACCGGGAGGTGCACGTCGAAAAGGCCTGGATCGACGCGTTCTACGCCGCGGGGGAGGGCGATCCCCCGGAGGGCGCGGAGGAGCTGCACCCCAACGAATACCTCGTTTTGAAGAACTCCTCCTCCCAGTCCGCCCTCGGGCGGCACGACACCGTCCGGAAAAAGATCCGCGTTCTCCCCTCGTTCAAGGATGACGTCTGGGGCGTCCGCCCGCGCAACAAGGAGCAGCACTTCGCCCTCGACATCCTGCTCGACGATTCGGTCAAGCTCGTGACGCTGGCGGGGAAGGCGGGGACGGGGAAGACGCTCCTGGCCATCGCCGCCGGCCTGCGGAAGACGTCGGACGACGAGGCGTACCAGCGGCTGCTCGTCTCCCGCCCGGTATTCCCCATGGGGAAGGACATCGGGTTCCTCCCCGGGGATGTCGAGGAGAAGCTCAAGCCGTGGATGCAGCCGATCTTCGACAACGTCGAGTACCTCTTCGGGTACAGCAGGCGGAAGCGCCAGGGGATGCGCGGCTACCAGGAGCTGATCAATCTGGGGATCCTGGAGATCGAGCCGCTGACCTACATCCGGGGGCGGTCGATCCCGAACCAGTACATCATCATCGACGAGGCCCAGAACCTCTCCCCCCACGAGGTGAAGACCATCCTCACCAGGGCGGGGGAGAACAGCAAGGTCGTGCTCACCGGGGACCCGTACCAGATCGACAACCCCTTCGTCGACTCGGCCAGCAACGGCCTGTCCTGCATCGTCGAGAAGTTCAAGGGGGAGGCGATGGCGGGCCACGTCATGCTGATGAAGGGGGAGCGCTCCCCCCTCGCGGAGCTGGCCGCCAACATCCTCTGACCCGGGGCGATGCGGGGGGTTCCGCGAAGCGGCCTGTGGAGCGGGATTCCTGGTCCGACGAGCGGAACCGGCAGTGAGCGGGCGCAAGGTCGCGAGCGCAGCAGAGGGGAATTCCCCGCGAGCCAGGGTCCTCGGTCGAGTGTTGCCCCCTTGCAAGGGCGCCGGTTGAGGCTTCGCGTCCAGGGTCGCCGCTCCCGGGAGCGCCTGTGGTAACTTAATGGGATGCGCGTCCTGGGAATCGAAAGTTCGTGCGACGACACCGCCGCGGCGGTGTACGACGCCTCGGCGGGACTCCTGGCCAACGTCATCTCCTCCCAGGTCCCCGTGCACAGCCTGTACGGCGGCGTCGTCCCCGAGCTTGCCTCGCGGGAGCATATCCGCCACGTTCTTCCCGTGGTCGAGCAGGCGCTGTCCGATGCGGGGTCGGGCCGCGAGGAGATCGACGGCATCGCGGTCACGGCGGGCCCCGGCCTCATCGGATCGCTCCTCGTGGGGCTGTGCTTCGCCAAGTCGCTGGCGTATTCGTGGGGGAGGCCCCTGTACGGAACCGACCATCTCGAGGCGCACATCTTCTCCATCTTCCTGGAGCAGGACGTGGAGTTTCCTTTCCTCGCCCTCCTCGTCTCCGGCGGGCACACCTCCCTGTTCCGGGTGTCGGGGTGGGAGGAGGTCTCCTACCTCGGGGGAACGCTCGACGACGCGGCGGGGGAGGCCTTCGACAAGGCGGCCAAACTCCTGGGGCTCGGGTACCCCGGAGGGGCGGCGATCGATCGGATCGCGCAGGGGGGCGACCCCGACCGGTTCGCTTTCCCCCGGGCGTGGCTTGCCCCCGGCTCGGCCGATTTCTCGTTTTCGGGCCTGAAGACGTCCCTCCGGGTCTTTCTGTCCACCCCGGAGGGGAAGGACGGGCGCGTCGAGGATCTTGCCGCCTCGTTCCAGGAGGCGGTTGTCGACGTGCTGGTGGGGAAGACCCTCGAGGCGGCGCGGCGCGAGAGGGTTCCCCGCATCGTCCTGTCCGGGGGCGTGTCCGCCAATTCCCGCCTGCGCGACCTTGCCGGGAAGG
Organism: Deltaproteobacteria bacterium; assembly: GCA_020346465.1. Lineage (GTDB taxonomy): Bacteria > Desulfobacterota > Deferrimicrobia > Deferrimicrobiales > Deferrimicrobiaceae > CSP1-8. Next base: position 7,343 of record CP070783.1, on the reverse strand, counting down.
AGGGGAGCCGTGCCGGGATCGCGGTGTATTTCCCCTCAAGGGCCCTGTGCACGGACAATGCGGCGATGGTGGCGCTCCTGGGGGAGCGTCGGCTGTCGGCCGGCCGGGCCTCCGGGCCCGACCTGAACGCGTATGCCTCCTCGCGGTTCTCCCGCTGACCATCCCCGCGGCCTCCTGGCGGACCTGGGCATTTCCCCCAGCAGGAGGCGGGGCCAAACCTTCCTTCACGACCGGAACATCGCACGCCGGATCGTAGCGGCGGCCCGGGAGATGGGGCCTCCGTATCTCGAGATCGGACCGGGGCTCGGCGCGCTGACCGCTTTCCTGGCCGACGGGGGGGAGAAGACGGTGGCCGTGGAGATCGACCGGACGCTTGCGGCATACCTGCGCGGGAGGTTCGCGGGATCGGCGGTCGAGGTGGTCGAGGGGGACTTCCTCCGCACGCCGGAAGACGAGTGGAGGCGGCGATTTCCCGCCGGAGGCACCGTCGTCGGGAACCTGCCGTACTCCCTCTCTTCGCCGATCGTCCTGCGGCTGATGGAGCTAAGGGAAGTATTCCCCCGCGCGGTGATCATGCTGCAGAAGGAGATGGCGGAGAGGCTCTGCGCGACCCCCGGGGGGAAGGAGTACGGCACCCTGACCGTGTACCTCTCGGTTCTGGCGGACGCCCGCCTGGAACGGATCGTCCGGAGAAGCTGCTTCACGCCTTCCCCCGAAGTCGATTCCGCCGTCGTCTCGATCCGGTTTCGGTCCGGGTTCCCCGACCCCCTTCTCGGGAACCTCCGGGCCGTCGTGCGCGCCGCGTTCGCCCGAAGGCGGAAAAAGCTCCGGAACGCCCCCGTTCCGTTCCTTCCGGGGGGGATGGAGACGTGGTGCGACCTCCTGTCCCGGGCAGGGATCGACCCGTCGGCGAGGGCCGAGTCGGTCCCGCCGGAGAGCTACCTTCTGCTTGCCCGCACCCTCCCTGCCGGTGGAGGGCGGCATCCGGGGGACGGATGAGGAAATATAGTGGACTTTTCCGGGCCACGGCGCATAGAATCTACCGGACATGACCTCCCAGAAAACACCCCGGTATATCGGAATCGAAGGGGCGATCGGCGTGGGGAAGACCTCCCTCGCCAAGCTCCTGGCCCAGAAATTCGGCTCCCGCCTCATCCAGGAGGAGGTCGCCAACAACCCGTTCCTCGAGCGGTTTTACGAGGAACGCCGCAAGTACGCGTTCCAGACCCAGCTGTACTTCCTCCTCTCCCGGTACCGGCAGCAGAGGGAGCTTGCCCAGGGGAAGCTGTTCGAAAAGGGGGTCGTCTCCGACTACGTGCTGGCGAAAGACAAGATTTTCGCCTACCTGAACCTCGAGGAGGACGAGATCTCCCTCTACGAGATGGTCTACAAGCTGCTCGTCCCGACCGTTCCCCGGCCGGACCTGGTGATCTACCTGCAGGCCCGCCCCGAGGTGCTCCTGGCGAGGATCCGCAAACGGGGCGTGGAGTACGAGCGGAACATTTCCCTTGACTACCTCCGGATGCTAAGTGATGCTTATAATGAATATTTCTTCCACTATAACGAGACTCCGCTCCTGGTGGTGAACACGAGCGAGATCGATTTCGTGGAAAGCCCCCGCGACCTTGAACAGCTCGTAAGGGAAGTCAAGAGCGTAAAACGGGGGACGCAACACTACATACCGCTGGGATCCAGGTAAGGCCGGACCGAGACGGGATCGTAAGGGAGCGGCAGGGGACTGTTTCGTCCCTCCGCCGCAGGCTGAATGTTCGCTGCAGCCTTCCGGATACGGTTCCGGAAGGCTGTTTTCATTTTCGGAAGACGGGGAGAACAGGATGAAAAAGGTCGGGGAAAAGGTCACCATCCTCGATTTCGCCCGCTACAAGGAAAAGGGCGAGAAGATCGTGATGATCACGGCCTACGATGCCCTGTTCGCCCGGATCTTCGACGATGCCGGCGTGGAGTCCATCCTCGTGGGCGACTCGCTCGGGCAGGTGGTGCTCGGCCTCCCGAGCACCCTGGGCGTGACGATGGAGGACATGGAGCGGCACACGGGCGCGGCGGCCCGGGGCACGGGGCGGGCCTTCCTGATCGCGGACATGCCGTTCCTCTCCTTCCAGACGGGACCGGACGATGCGATCCGCAACGCGGGCAGGCTCCTGCAGGCCGGGGCGGAAGCCGTCAAGCTCGAGGGGGGACGCAACATGGAGAATGTCATCCGGGCGATCGCCCGGTGCGACATCCCGGTGATGGGGCACGTGGGCCTTACTCCCCAGTCGGTCCACCGGATGGGGGGGTACCGGGTGCAGGGGAGGCAGGAGGCCCAGCGCCAGCAGCTGCGGGACGACGCACGGGCGGTGCAGGAAGCCGGGGCATTCTCGGTGGTCCTCGAGGGGATCCCGGCCGACCTCGCGGGGGAGATCACCGAAGAGCTCGCGATTCCCACGATCGGCATCGGCGCGGGGCCCCGGTGCGACGGGCAGGTGCTGGTGATGCAGGATCTGCTCGGCCTCTTCGACGAGTTCCGGCCGAAGTTCGTGAAGCGGTTCGGGGAGCTGAAGCAGCCGGTGCGTGACGCAGTCCGGAAGTACGCCGACGAGGTGCGGCGCGGAAAGTTCCCGGGGAAGGAGCATTCGTTCTGATGGAGATCTTCCGCCGCCCGGGGGAGATGCAGGCCTGGGCCGACGCGCAGCGCGCGGCCGGCAGACGGATCGGGCTCGTCCCCACGATGGGGTACCTGCACGAGGGGCACGTGAGCCTCGTGCGGATCGCCCGGGAGCGCGGGTGCGACAGGGTGGCCGCCACCATCTTCGTCAACCCGACCCAGTTCGGGCCCGGGGAGGATTACGAGAGATACCCGCGGGACGAGGAGCGCGATCTCGCGATGCTTCGGGCGGCGGGCGCGGCGGCGGTCTATCTCCCGGGGGTGCGCGACGTCTACCCCGAGGGGTACCAGACGTTCGTGGAGGTGGCGGAGGTCTCCCGGGGGTTGTGCGGCGACTCGCGCCCGGCCCTTTTCCGGGGGGTCGCCACGGTGGTGGCGAAGCTTTTCCACGTCGGGAAGCCTCACGTGGCGGTCTTCGGGGAGAAGGATTACCAGCAGCTGGCCGTCATCCGGCGGATGGTCCGGGACCTCGATCTCGACGTCGAGATCGTCGCGGCGCCGACCGTCCGCGAGGCGGACGGCCTGGCCATGAGCTCCCGGAACCAGTACCTCGAGGGGGAGGACCGCAAAGCGGCGCGATGCCTGTCCCGGGGGCTGTTCCTGGCACGGAACCTCTTTCTGGAAGGGGAACGGGACCCGACGAGGATCGCGTCCGCGGCGCGCGCGGTGGTCGAGGCGGAAACACGGGCAACGCTGGAGTACGCGGAGGCCCGGGACCCGGAGACGCTGGGTCCTCTCCGGGGTCCCTCGGACCGGATGACGATCCTGGTGGCCGCCCGCGTCGGGCCGGCAAGGCTGATCGATAACATCACCCTGCAAGGGGGGGAGGCAACATGATACGTACCATGCTGAAGTGCAAGATCCACAGGGCGAAGGTGACGGAGGCGGTGCTTCACTACGAAGGGAGCATCACGATCGACGAGACGCTCATGGAGGCGGCGGGGCTGATCGAGTACGAGCAGGTCGACATCTACAACATCGACAACGGAAACCGGTTCTCCACCTACGTCATCCGGGGGGAGCGCGATTCCGGAGTGATCTGCGTCAACGGCGCCGCCGCGCGCAAGGTGAGCAAGGGGGACCTGCTCATCATCGCCAACTACGCGTCGTACGACGAGAAGGAGCTGGCGGACTTCCGGCCGACGCTGGTATACGTCGACGAAAAGAACCGGATCACCTCCGTGAAGAGGAAGGTGGAGTCCGAAAGCCAGGCTCCTCGCGTCGCCGCAGCCCGCTAACTTCCCCAAGAGGGGACGTTCTTAAACTTTTTAATGTCGCCAGAGGGACGTTCCCCGACTTTCTCCACAGATGGGAGGGCTGGGAAAGGGAGAAGCCCTCATGAATGAAAAGTTAAGGAACGTCCCCGGGTTGGAAAGGAACGGCTCCGCACATCCGCGCGGGACGGTGTACGTCGCATCCCGCCTCGTCCCGGACGCTTCGACGGTATTTTCCCCCGGGGCCTTGGCGGTGGAGGACGGCGTCGTCGTCGCGGCCGGACCCCTTGCCGACGTGGAGAGGGAGGCCCCGGCACGGTTCGACCGGGTGGACCTCCCTGGCCTTGCCATCCTTCCCGGACTTGTCAACGCCCACGCGCACCTGTCCATCCCGCGCCTGGCCGACCGGGACGGAGCCCGGGCGCTTTCCCCACCTCCTTTCGTGGAGTGGATCCTGCGCGTCGTCGCATGGAAGCGGAACGCATCTCCGGGGGAATTCGCGACCAACGTCGAGGCAGCCTCCCGGGAGGCGGTCTCGAACGGGACGACGGGCGTCGGCGAGATCGCCGGTCCGGACGTCGCCGCATACGCCCGCTGCCCTTTGCGCGCGAAGGTCTTCGTGGAGGGGATCGGGTTCCACCCCGAGGTCGCCGGGACCGTCGTATCCTCCGTGGAGGAGGCCGTGGCCCGGATCGACGCCTTCTCCCGGGCCGGGGGCAGGGTCGCGCCGGGGATTTCCCCCCACACGCTCTACACCGTCGGGTTCGCTCTCCTGCAAGACCTTGCACGGCTTGCCGCGCGCCTCGATCTCCCGCTCGCCCTGCACCTGGCCGAATCCCCTGCCGAGATGGAATTTCTGGCCTCCGGGGGAGGGGAGGTGGCGACCCGGCTCTACCCCGCGGTGGGAAAAGACGTTTCCTCCTTCCGGGGGATCGGGGGTTCCATTCCCTCCTATCTGCGATCGGCAGGGATTTTGCGGGAGGGGTTGATCCTGGTGCATAATGTCCACCTGTCCCGGGGGGACACCGACGACCTGCGGGCGGGAGGCGCGACGTTCGTCCTCTGCCCCCGCAGCAACGCGGCCCACCAGAACGGGACGCCCGACGTGACGCATTTCGTGGACGCCGGGATCCCCTTCGCGCTCGGGACCGACAGCCTGGGATCGGTCTCCTCCCTGAGCATGTGGGAGGAGATGCGCGCGGCGGCCGGGATCTACCGGGGTGGCCTCAGCGGGGAGGACCTGTGCAGGTCCCTCTTCCGGGCGGCCACGGAGAACGGTGCCCGTGTTCTCGGCCTTCCCTCCGGGACGCTCGCCGCCGGCGCCCCGGCCGACTTCGTGGCGATCGGCGACCCGGGCCGCGGACCCGGCGGGTGGAGTTTCTCCCGAATGGTGGAGAGGGTGGAGGACGGGGACGTGAGGCTGACCGTCATCGCCGGGGAACCGGAGCACGAGCGCCCATGACGGAAAAGAGCGCGAAGGAGAAGACGCTCGCCACCAACCGGAGGGCCCGGCACGAGTACCACATCCTCGAGGACTTCGAGTGCGGGCTGGTCCTGCACGGGCACGAGGTGAAGTCGATCCGCCAGGGACGGGTCAACATCCAGGACGCCTACGGGACGGTCCGGGGGAACGAGGCGTTCGTCGAGAACATGCACGTCACCCCCTATTCCCACGGCGACCAGCGCGTCATCGACCCGCTGCGGACCCGGAAACTCCTCCTCAAGCGCAAGGAGATCGACTACCTCTTCGGGAAGACCCGGGAAAGGGGGCTCGCCCTCATCCCCCTGCGGCTCTACCTGAAGGGACCGCACGTGAAGCTTGCGATCGGGCTGGCCCGCGGCAAGAAACTGTACGACAAGCGGGAGGACATCGCCGCCCGCGACGCGAAGCGCGACATCGAGCGCGCCACGAGGGGCAGGGCGAAGTCAGGCGACCGCGGGTAGCCCCCTCCTCCGGACGGGGTTTCTCCACCCGGCAGAAAATGATACATTGAAAGGACGGGGGCGAAACGGTTTCGACGGGGACGTCGATGCTCCCGGGTTGCGTGCCGAGGCCCCGCGGACCTCGTTAAAAGCGGGAACCAATAGTCGCCAACGACTATAGCTACGCTTACGCGGCCTAACGCGCCGCGTACGTCCGACCGCCGATTGCCCGTGTAAGCGGAAGGGCGTCGCCCTAACGGGATAGCCCGAATCCCCCTCCCGGGGGGAGGAAGGGCGAAATCCAAACCGGGATGGTCCGAAGGGAACCCTGCCGGCCGGGGTCCCCGGGGACGAGAATCAAATGACCGGAAACGCACGTAGTAGCCCGGAGTAAAGAGTCTTCGGACGGGGGTTCGACTCCCCCCGCCTCCACCATCGAAACTCCTTTTCCACATACGACACGTTCATGGGGAGTCGAACCGGCCACGGGCGCCGACGAGCAGGAGGAAAAGCGCGACTTTAGGAGCGCGTAAGCCAGGGGCCGCGCCGCCAAGGCCGATGGCGCGATCGCCGAGGCTCGACGCGGGCGACTCCCCCCGCCTCCACCATCGAATATTCCAGTCAAGCCGTTCCCAAGAACTTACGGACCGCAGGAAGGCTACCGGGGACCGGGCTTTTCCCCTCCTCCCCTTTCGCCTCGACTCGCGTGTATACTGACTGCGAAAGGCTGCCGGCTCCGGCGCCGCGTGGGGAGGGGGGGTGGCGGGACGATCGACACGCCCCCGATACAGAACGGCCGATCGGAGGAAAAACCCTCCTGGATGGGCCAGTGAAAAAAGAAACCCGCTGTCGGGTTTTTCTTATCCTTTGAAGGAGACGGGCATCCATGGGCAAGGCAGAGCGGATCTCGGTCGCCGTGATCTACAATTCTTCGGGCGATGACGAGTATGAAGCCCTCCGCAAGAAGGTCCGAGCCAGAAAAGTCATCTCTCCGACAGGGGACATTGTGGACCTGGAGGAGATTGCCACCGTCCGGGAGGAGATCGACGCCCTGCTCAAGGGACTCGAAAAGGAGGGATTTGACGCCCGGTCGGTCAACATCAAGGACGATTTCAAGCGCCTTCTCAGGAGCTTGACGGCCCCCCGGCCCGACGTTGTTTTTAATCTGGTGGAATTCTTCAACGACAATCCCCTCCACGAAGACCGCGTCGCCGCCCTCTACGATCTGTTGCAGATTCCTTATACCGGGTCCCCCCCAATGACGCTTGCCATCTGCCAGCGGAAAGGGCTTACGAAACAGATCCTCAAGGCCTTCCGCATCCCGACGCCCCGGTACAAACTCATCAAGCAGAAAGCCATTCCCAAGCTGACGGGACTCCGTTATCCTCTCATCGTCAAGCCCGCCTGGGAGGATGCGAGTGCGGGAGTGACCAAGGAGGCCGTCGTCGAAGACCGGGCCCAGTTGGAACATGGCGTCGGCAAGATCCTGGCCGATTACAACCAGCCCGTCCTGGTGGAGGAATACATCGAGGGCCGGGAGC